>NZ_CP108131.1:7355905-8633858 GCF_036203305.1 Streptomyces sp. NBC_00190
TCACGTGGCGCCGATCCACGAGCTGCTGTACACGCACCCGTCGCACCGGTTCGCCGACCGGCGCGAGGCGCCGAACGGGACCATGTTCCTCTCCGGACCGCAGCATCTGGGCATCAAGTACGGCGAGTTGACCGAACCGATGCCGGTCACGCCCGTCGGCCGGATCCGCCGCCTACGGCGGCCTCATCCGAGCCGCCGTCCAGGACGTGCCGATCGACTCCCTGCGCCACATGGCGCGCCTCCTGGTCGGCGTCCCCGCCGAGTTCCTGGGCTACTGCGGCCTGGAGAAACTGTGGTACTTCACCCAGCGCTCGGGCTGTGCCAGGCACCCGCCGCCGGCGAGATCGTCCGCGACCTGGTGCTCGGCAAGCTGCCCTGGACCGACACGACGCGTCTCACCACCGCTCGCTGCCCCGGTGGTTCAGCCGAGTCTGCGAAGGATCCACTGCACCCTGTCTTTCATACGTCTCTACAAGAGGAGTCAGTCGGCCAGCCAACTCCTTCATGGGTTCGGTGACTTCCCGCCACGTGGCCTGGCGGATGTACTTGCGCTATTCCGCATTGACAGCATGTGAACAGGCACGGAAGGGACAGTAGAGGTTTCCTGATGACAACTCAGACTTCTTCCGTCCGCACCACGCAGGACCTCGATGAGCCGATCACCGACCCGGAGCACATGGTCGGCGCACCGCCGCGCTGATCACCCGCGGGTGTCGCCGACCGAGCTGGTCGCAAGGCGGCACCCGCGGGACCCACTTGTTGGCCCGGCTGATCTGTCCGTGCGGTGTCCCGCACGGCAGAGCATTCGGGTAATCCCCACCGTCTGCGACATAGGAGTGACCATGACCGCGCACGCCCAGGAAACGAGCATCCAGGAGCTCGAGCGCAGCTGGATGGACGAGGCCATCGGCCTTGCCACCAACAGCGTGAAGAACGGCGGCGGTCCGTTCGGCGCACTGATCGCCAAGGACGGCGCAATCGTGGCGATCGGGAACAACAACGTCACCTCGAACCTGGACCCGACGGCCCATGGTGAGGTGACCGCGATCCGTGCCGCCTGCCAGATGCTGGGCACCTTCTCGCTCGAGGGCTGCGTGCTGGTCACCTCGTGTGAGCCGTGTCCGATGTGTCTTTCCTCTGCGCTGTGGGCGAGAGTCGACCGGATCCTCTTCGCCGCCGATCGGGATGACGCCGCGGTGGCCGGTTTCGACGACCGCAAGTTCTACGACCTGTTCGAAAAGAGGCCCGCGGAGCTGTGGCCGATGACGATCGAGCGAGTGGACATGCCGAACCGTACGGCGCCGTTCGACGCGTGGCTGGCCAAGTCCGACCGCATCGACTACTGAACACCTGGTTCACCGCGCACCGGCATCGAGCGAATCGCGGAAGCCTCAGGACTCACTTGTCGTGACCTGGGGCTTTTGCCTTTCCTTCACCGCCGATGCCGGTTGGGGTGACGGGCGTGGGCGTGCCGAAGGGGTGCCCCGCGCGCATGTGTGCGTTCGCACGAGCGCGGGGCACCCTTGTCGATGCGGGTGGAGAGTCAGTCGCCCTCGGTTTCGAAGGTGTGCAGCAAATCGGCAGCGACGCTCACGGCGATCGTCGCGGGTTCCTTGCCGGTGATGTCGGCCAGCCCGATCGGGGTCTTGATCCGATCGATGGTGGCCTCGTCGTGACCGCCCTCGGTGGAGAGGCGTTTGCGGAACCGCACCCACTTGGCCGCCGAACCGATCAGCCCGATGGAGCCGAGGTGGGTGGTGCGCAAGGCGGCGTCGCACAGAGCGGCGTCCTCGGCATGATCATGGGTCATGATCAGGATGTGGGTGCCGCGCGGCAGCTCCTCCAGCACCTCCTCGGGCAGCAGCGGCGTGTGATGCACATGTACCTGCGCCACCGCGTCCGCCAGCACGTCGAGCCGCTCCTTGGCGAGCATGTCGGAGCGGGTGTCGATCAGGTGGAGGTCGAGGTCTTGGCGTGCCATGATGCGCGCCAGTTCCAGCCCGACGTGCCCCACGCCGAAGACCGCCACCGCCCGTACCACTGGCAGGGGTTCGAGCAGCACCGAGACCGTGCCGCCGCAGCACTGCACGCCGTGCTGGTTGGTCACTTTGTCGTTCAGGGCGAAATCGATCAGCTCGGGCTCAGGCTTGGACGCGGCGATCATCTCCCGCGCCCGATCGATCGCGACGGCCTCCACGTTGCCGCCGCCGATCGAGCCCCACGTCTCACTCTGCCCCACCACCAGCTTCGCACCGGCGTCGCGCGGGGCATGGCCGCGCACGGTCGCGACGGTCACCAGCACGCCGGCTTCCCGGCGTGCCCGCAACCGTGCGACCGCGGCGACCCACGTCATGTCAGGCACCGCTCAGCGCTGTCGCGTCGATTCGGACCATGCCGTTGTCGGCGTGACCGTTCTGGGAGGCAGCTCCCCGGCGGGCCTCCTCGATCGCCCAGTACACCGCTTCCGGCGTCGCCGGCGAGGCCAACTCGACGCTGACCCCGCTCGGCCCGAACGCGGCGGCCGCCTGCCGCAGCGCCTCTCGCACCGAGAACGCCAGCATCAGCGGAGGCTCGCCCACTGCCTTGGACCCGTACACGGCGCCCTCTTCGGTGGCGTTCTCCATCAGCGTGACGTTGAACTCCTCGGGCATCTCCGAGAAGCTCGGCAGCTTGTAGGTACTCGCGGCCTGGGTCAGCAGCCGACCTCGATGGGGCCCGTCACCGGTGTCCCACCGCATGTCTTCGAGCGTCAGCCAGCCCGCGCCCTGCACGAAGCCGCCCTCCACCTGACCGATGTCGATCATCGGGGACAGGCTGTCGCCGACATCGTGCACGATGTCCACGCGCCGGATGCGGTAGGCGCCGGTGAAGCCGTCCACCTCCACCTCGGCCGCGGCGGCGCCGTAGGAGAAGTACTTGAACGGCGAGCCCTGGAACGCCTTCGCGTCCCAGTGCAGGCCCTCGGTCCGGTAGTAACCGGACGCCGACAACTGGACCCGCTGGAAGTACGCGGTGCGCACCAGGTCGTCCCAGGCCAGTTCCTTGTCGCTGCCGAGGCCGCGTGCGACGCCCTCGACGATGCGCACGTCCGAGGCGTTCGTACCCAGCTGGGTGCCGGCCACCTGGAGCAGCCGCTCGCGGATCTGCTCGCAGGCGTCCTTCACCGCGGCACCGTTGAGGTCCGCACCGGAACTGGCGGCGGTGGCAGAGGTGTTGGGCACCTTGTCGGTGCGCGTTGGGGCCAGCCGCACCTTGTGCAGCGGGATGCCCAGCGTGGTCGCGGCCACCTGCAGCATCTTGGTGTGCAGGCCCTGGCCCATCTCGGTCCCGCCGTGGTTGATCAGGACGGAACCGTCCTTGTAGACCAGCACCAGCGCACCGGCCTGGTTGAAGGCGGTGAGGTTGAACGAGATTCCGAACTTGATGCCGGTGATCGCGAGCGCCCGCTTGGTGTTCGGGTGCGCGGCGTTGTAGGCCGCGATCTCCCGCTTGCGGTCGGCGATGCCCCCGTTGTCCAGAACCTGGTTCCACACGGCGGAGATCCGCTCGGGGTGACCGACCGGCTGACCGTACGGCGTCGGCTGGCCCTGCTGGTAGAAGTTGCGCTCCCGCAGCTCCATCGGATCGAGGCCGAGCAGCGGCGCGCACCGGCCCATGATGTCTTCGATGACCAGCATGCCCTGCGGTCCGCCGAAGCCGCGGAAGGCGGTGTTGGAGACCTTGTTGGTCTTGGCGATGCGACCGGCGATGCGCGCGTTGGGAATCCAGTACGTGTTGTCGATGTGGCACAGCGCACGGGCCACCACGGGCTCGGAGAGGTCCAGGCTCCAGCCGCCGTCCCCGGTCAAGGTGGCGTCCAGGGCACGGATCCGGCCGTCGGCGTCGAAGCCGATCTTCCACTGGGCGTGGAAGCCGTGGCGCTTGCCGGACATGGTCAGGTCCTGGGTCCGGTTGAGCCGTACCCGGACCGGCCGGCCGGTCAGCTTGGCGCCGAGAGCGGCGACGGCCGCGAACCCGTGCGGCTGCATTTCCTTGCCGCCGAAGCCGCCGCCCATCCGCAGACACTGCACGGTCACCTCGTGGCTGTGCAGACCGAGCACGTGCGCGACGATTTCCTGGGTCTCCGAGGGGTGCTGGGTGCTGCTCTGGATGAACACCTGCTCGCCCTCGTCGATGTGGGCCAGGGCGGCGTGCGTCTCCAGGTAGAAGTGCTCCTGATCGGAGAACTGGAACTCACCGGTGAACACGTGCGCGGAGTCGGCGAATCCGGCGTCGACGTCGCCGGTCACCATCAGGGGCCGGGCGCCGTGGAAGCTCTCGCCGGCGATCGCGTCCTGCAGCGTGACCACGGAGGGCAGTTCGTCGAGTTCCACCTCGACGGCCGCCGCACCGAGCCGGGCCGCCTCCAGGGTCTCGCCGAGCACCCAGGCGACCGCGTGGCCGTAGAACATGACCGTGTCGGGGAAGAGCGGCTCGTCGTGCTTCATTCCGGCGTCGTTGACACCGGGTACGTCGGCACCGGTCAGGACGCGGACCACGCCCGGCACGGCGAGCGCGGGCTCGGTGCGCAGCGCGATGATCCTGCCGTGCGCCTTCATGACCTGGACCGGGTAGGCGTGCAGGACGTCCTTGGTGCGGTGGACCAGGTCGTCGGTGTACAGCGCGGCGCCGGTGACGTGCAGGGTGGCACTCTCGTGCGGCATCGAGACGCCGACGACAGGCTTTTCGGGGCGTTCGGACAAATGGCTCATGACGACACCGCCTCGGTGGTTTGCGCGTACAGCTTCAGCAGGCTCTGGCCCAGCATCGCGGAACGGTAGAGGGAACTGGCGCGGTGATCGCTCATCGGTGTGCCCTCGCCCCGCAGCTCCCGGGCAGCGGCCTCGACGGTCTCCGTCGACCACCGCTTGCCCTCCAGGGCCGCCTCGGCGGCGAGGGACCGGATCGGGGTGGCGGCCACGCCGCCCAGGCCGATGCGGGCCTTGCGGACGATCCCGTCCTCGATGTCGAGCGCGAAAGCGACCGCCACGCTGGAGATGTCGTCGAAGCGCCGCTTGGCGATCTTGTGGAAGGCCACGACCGGCGACAGCGGCAACGGGATGCGTACCGAGCGGATCAGCTCGCCGGGACGCCGCACGCTCTGCCGGTAGCCGGTGAAGTAGTCCGCCAGCGGGACCTCGCGCTCACCGTCGGCGCCGGCGAGCACCACCGATGCCTCCAGCGCGAGCAGCACCGGCGGACTGTCGCCGATGGGGGAGCCGGTACCCAGGTTGCCGCCGAGGGTCGCGCCGTTGCGGATGAGCCGGGACGCGAACTGCGGGAACAGTTCAGCCAGCAGCGGGACGTCGCCGTCGAGACGGCGTTCGATCTCGGTGAGCGTCAGCGCCGCCCCGATCTCGATGTGGTCGGATGCGACCCGCAGCTTGCGCAGTTCGGGCAGCCGGTCGATGCCGACCACGCAATCGGCCCGTCGGGAACGGATGTTCACCTCGACGCCCCAGTCGGTGGAGCCGGCGACCACCACCGCGTCGGGCCGCTCGCGCAGCAACTGCAGCGTTTCGGCGAGGGTGTTCTTCCGCAGGAACGTGCTGTCGTCCTGGGTGTATTCGGTGGCGACCGGTGCGGGCGGGGACTGCTCGCGACGCTGCGCCAGCGGGTCCTCGTCCGTGGGCGTACCGACGGCGAACGCGGCATCGCGAATCGGGCGATAGCCGGTGCACCGGCACAGGTTCCCGCTCAGCGCGTGCAGATCGAAACCGTTCGGACCGTGCTCGGCGTCGGCGTCGTCGCCCGAGTCAGCGCTGTCGCCCGGCTCCCCGTGCGCGCAGCGGTCGGGCCGGTAGTACTCGGCGGCCATACTGCAGATGAATCCCGGAGTGCAGTAGCCGCACTGGGAGCCGCCACGGACCGCCATCTCCTCCTGCACCGGGTGCAGGGTGGCCGGTGTGCCGGGCTCGCCGGCGGTCGCGAGGCCCTCGGAGGTGATGACCTCCTGACCGTCGAGGGCCGCTGCCGGGACCAGGCAGGCGTTGACCGCCACCCAGTCGGTGGGCTTGTTCACTCCGGGGCGAGCCACCAGGATCGAACAGGCGCCGCACTCACCCTCGGCGCAGCCCTCCTTGGTTCCCGTGAGGCCGCGCTCGCGCAGGAAATCAAGCGCTGTGGTGTGGGGCGCAGCCGGTGAAATCGGTGCTTCTTTCCCGTTGACCGTGATCCGCGCCGCTACCATGGCAGGCCTTCGTTTCGGTGCGTGATCGGTCGATGCATCATGTTCGCCAATTTCAGGCAGCTTTCTGTGTTCAGACGCGCCGCGCGTGAGAGGAACGGGCGCAGAAAGGCACGCAACAGCGACGTGCCGGAAGGTGTGACGGGAAACCCGGAATGTGCCGCGAACGGGCACATGACGTGCCGCGAACGGGCACATCAGAACGGCGTGCTAGCAGCCGTGCGCGATCCGACCCGGAACCCAGACCGTGCACTGGGCGAGGCGACCAAGATCAGAGCTGGTGTACATCCGCCGGTCGCCTCCTTCCGGTCGTCATGGGTCGGCAATTACCGCAAGCTAGTGGCTCAGGCCACACAGGTCAAGAGAGTGACCTCGGCGTCTCAAGGACCGATCGGATCCGAGGCCGCGAGGAGGGGGAGGGGAAGGGGAGGGAGGGGAGCGCGGTGCCGGCGGAGATACGGCGATGCCGGCCCGCGAAGGATTCGCGGGCCGGCAGGGGTGGGTCTCGTCGCGTCGCCGGGTCAGCCCTCGGCGCCGTCCAGGGAGGTTCAGCCCTCGGCGCCGTCCAGGGAGGTGTCGGGGATCCACGAGCCGTGGAGTCCGGCGCTCACCCGGTGGGGCAGGTGGACGGTGGCGACGTGGTCGAGGCCGGAAGCGTCGAGGACCAGCAGGTGCGAGGCGTCCTGCTTGAGGTCGGAGACGACGGTCAGGAGGTAGCCGTCGTCCTCGCCCGCGGCCCCGGCCGCGGGGACGAACACCGCTTCGCTGGGCATGCGGGCGTCGCCGACCTGGCGAATGCGGCGGGCGCCGCTGGTGCGGTCGTACTTGACGACGCCGTAGCCGCCGAAGCCCTTCTCGTCGGGGAACGAGATGGCGTACTGGAAGCGGTTCTCGGCGCCCAGGTAGTCCTCGTTGAGAGTGGGGAACTCCACCGCGAGGTCGTCGATGATCTGCTCGTCGACGGTACCGGAGGCCATGTCGACCACCCAGCGGCGCGTGTAGGAGCGGGAGACCGGCTCGGTACCCCGCCCGGGAGCGCCGACCCACCAGTTCCAGGACAGCCGGAATCCCTCGCGGTCCACGGTGGGGCCTTCCAGGACGATGCGGCCCTGGCCGTCCTCGTAGGCGTTGGAGACGTGGAGCATGTTGCCCGGTTCGATGGAGAACCAGCGGGTGCGGCCGGCGCCGTCGCTGCCGCGCGGCATGATGCCGATGCGCGAGAGCTGCTGGTCGCTCCAGCCGTAGGGGATGCCGGAGTGCTCGGTCGGGTCGAAGGTGACGTTGCCCTCGACGAAGACCACGTGGTTGCGGGTGAGGGCGAAGTCGTGCTTGAGGGAGGCCGTCGCTCCCGGGACCTCGGCGCTGTCGACGATCTCGCCCTTGGCATCGGCGACGTAGTACGTCAGGAACGGCGGGAACGGGGAGGACCCGAAGAAGTGCAGCTCCCCCGTCACCGGGTCCTCCTTGGGGTGCGCCGTCATCGCGGTCCGCAGCTTGCCGCGGAAGTCGTGGGCTCCGACCGTTTCCAGCTCCGGGGTGAGCTCGAAGGGGAGGTTCGCCTCGCACAGGGCGAGGAGGCGACCGCCGTGTTCGATGACGTGGGTGCCGGCGGCGCTGGCCGTCAGGTCCGGGCCCTGCTCCGTCATGTACGGGGCGCCCTCCAGCGCGGGGGTGTGCACCCAGCGGTTGCGGTACCACTCCGCCCGGCCCTCGCGCAGCCGGATCCCGTGGACCATGCCGCTGCCCTTGAACCAGTGCGTCGGGGTGACCCCGGGCTTGGGGTTGTGGCCGTTGCGGAGCAGCCGGCCGGTCAGCTCGGGGGGCAGGGTGCCCTCGACGGTGAGGCCGGTGGCGGTGACCTCGTTGGTGACGGGGGTGTAGTGACCGGTCAGGTACGGCTTGTCGGCAGTCATGGCAGGAGACTTCTTTCGGTTGATGTGACGATGTGTCAGGTAGGTGGTTTGTTCAGCCCGCGACGTGAGGCGGGCGGACGAGCCGCTCGCCGGGTACCGGTTCGTGCACGCCGGAGGTGGTTGCGGTGCGCGGTCCGGCGCGGCGGGCGAGGTACAGGGCGAGGAGGGCGGTGGCGGCCAGGACCGAGGCCGAGACCGTGAAGGCAGTGCGGTAGCCGGCGGTGAGCGCCTCCAGGCGCGGCTGGTGGACGGCGGCGTGAGCGGTGACGGAACCGGCCAGGGTCGCCAGGGCGGCGAGGCCGATCGCACCTCCGACCTGGCGGGTGGTGTTCACCAGGCCGCCGGCCAGCCCCGCGTCCTGCGGCGGGACACCTTCCACGGCGAGCGCGGTGAGCTGGACGAAGGCGACGCTCAGACCCAGACCGACCAGGACGGTCGGACCGAGGACGTCCGTGGCGTAGCTGCCGTGGGCGCTGATCCGGGACAGCCACAGCAGGCCCGCGGCCTCGGTGAACAGGGCCGCGGTCAACGCCGTGGTGGCGCCGATGCGCCGGGCGATCCGGGGTGCCACGGCCGCGCCGAGCATATTGGCCGCCGCGAGCGGGAGTTGACCGGCTCCGGTGACCAGGGGATCCGACCCCAGGACCTGTTGCTGGTAGAGCGGCAGGAAGAAGAACAGCGCGATCCACACGGACCCCAGCAGCGCCATCAGCAGGTTGCCCGCGGCGACCCGGCCGGTGGTGAACAGGCGTGGCGGTACCAGGGCGTTCGGTCGGCGCAGTTCGATCACGGCGAAGGCCGCGAAGAGCGCGGCGGCGCCGACGAGCGCGCCCAGCACCCGGGCGTCCGTCCAGCCGGCGCCGCGTGCGGTGGTCAGTCCCCAGACCAGGCAGGTCAGGGCGACGGTGACGACGACGGTGCCCAGCAGGTCGAACGGCCCGGTCGCCCGGGCGGCCGTCCGTGGTACGAGCACCACCACGGCGACCAGGACCAGGGCCGTCCCGAGCGCCACGAAATGGAAGATCCAGGGCCAGCCCCAGGCCTGGGTCAGGGCGCCACCCAGCACGACGCCGCCCGCCCCACCCGCGCCGGAGACCGCGCCCCACACCCCCAGTGCCCTGCCCCGCCCGGGTCCGGGCGGGAACAGGTCCATCGCCAGGGCGAGCGCGGCCGGGGCGATGGCCGCGGCACCGAGGCCCTGAATGGCACGTGCCGCGATGAGCACGTTCGCGGAGGCGGCCAGTCCCGCCATCAGCGAGGCCACCGCGAACAGCGCGAGACCAAGGACCAGCACCCGGCGGCGCCCGAGGAGATCGGCCGCCCGGCCGCCCGCCAGGAGCAGCGCCCCGAAGGCCAGGCCGTAGGCGTTGACCACCCAGGTGGTGCCGCCGTCCGACAGCCCCACCCCGGCGCCGATCTGCGCAAGCGCCACATTCACGATCGAAGTGGCGAGCATGACCGTGAACTGGGCTGCGGCGAGCGCCGCGAGCGCGGCTCCCGGCCGAGGTGCGGGCGGCGCCGGGGCCGTCGGTGTGCGTGGGAGGTTCATGGCGCACAGACTCGTGCGGGACGCTGTCCACTTTCCAGGCAGAAAACGGGCCGGGACTGTCCAGTCCTGTCCGCACCCGTCCATCGGCCGCGCGCAGCCGTGCGTCGGCGGACGCACGGACGCCGAGGGCGCCGGCTACGAATCCTTGAGGGGGCCGTGCAGTTCCCGCTGCCACAGGGCCTCGCACAGCAGGTCGAGGCCCTGGCGCAGGTGGCGCCGGTAGGTGCCGTACGGAAGGCTGAGACGGCGGGCCGCTGCTTCCTGCGTGGGCGCACCGGAGAAGTAGCCCGCCGTCAGGGCCTCGCGGGCCCGCACTCCGCGCGGGTCCTGGGCGAGGTCGTCGACAGCCTTACGCAGCAAGGCGCGCAACTCCTCGACGGGCTCAGCGAAGTCGGCCGCGAGACGGGCGCGCATCAGTGCACCGGCGGCGAAGGCGCCCGCATCGCGCCAGTGCGTCAGCGCCTCCCGTACGGCCTGGTCGAACGCGGCGCGCGATACGGGCGACGGTGCCGACCGGACAGGTACGTCGGTGGCCGACATGAAGCGGCGAAGCCAGGTCTCCACGGGTTCCTGGCGCCAGTCGACGCTGAACAGCCCGTAGGTGTGCTCACCGACTCGCGGTCGTGCCCCGGTATCGGCGAGTGTGCCCTTGACGCGCTCGGCCCAGGTCTCGGCGTCCCGGAAGACGGCGAAGCCGTACGCGCGGCCGCGGGCACGGGCGGATTCCGCCTGGGCGCGGGAACTGCTCAGGTCGATGACGCGCGAGGGCACCTGGTAGCGCTCCGGGTAGACCGAGAAGCGGCTGATGCCGATGTGTTCGCCGGGGTTCACCGCAGCGGTGGTGGCGGTGTGCTCCCACGCCGCGGCGACGACGGGATCGGTGGCCAGGTCCTGGGGGTCGGGCGGGGCCGGCAGGGCGAGTCGGGCCGTGAACGCCACGATGCGGCCCGTGCTCACGAGGCGGTAGACGCTGAAGGCCTGCGGCTGGCGCTGCGCCCAGTAGCGGACCAGTTCCGCGGAGGCCGCCCCCTCGGTCTCCGCGGCCATGCGCAGGACGACGGCGAGGTCGCCCGGGTGCAGAGGGCGGTCGTGCACCTCGTCCTCGCGGGACCAGGTGCGCAGTCGCGCCAGGGTCTCGCCCTCCCGGAAGAGGTAGAAGAGCTCGTCGGTGACGGTCCACACCCGCTCCTCGGGTGCCTCGCGCAATACGCGCAGGTACTCCTCCGCCAGGCGCCGGCGCATCGCCGCGAAGGCGGTGGGTGCCCGCCAGCGCAGGTCGGCGGCCAGGGTCTCGCGTGCGGCGTCGTGGGGGTAGAGCCCGCGGTGCGTGGACTCCATGAAGGGCAGGTCCCTCAGCCAGGAGAAGAGGAGGTGGGCGTCTTCCTCGGGCAGCACCGAGGAGAGGAGCTCCTCGGAGGTCGCGTACGCCTGTGCCGCCACCTCCAGGGCGCGGCGGTGAGCGGCCGTGGGCACCTCACCGATCAGCCCCGCCAGCAGGGTGCGCAGGATGTCCGCCGAGGGGGCCCAGATCTCCTCCTCGCCGTACCCTGTCGATCCCGCGGCTGCCGCGAGCGACAGGGCCAGCGGGTTGCCTCCGGCGAATCGGAGTACCCGGCTGCGCAGCTCGGGGCGGAGCTGCGACGCGGCCAGCAGGCTCCGCGCCTGATCGTCGGAGAACGGTTCCAGTTCGGTCACGTGCAGGAGTCCGGCCCAGGCCGGGTCGGCGGCCCACTGCGGCTGCGGTGCGAGCCGACCGGCCAGGACGGCCAGGGTGCCGTCCGCGGCACGGGGCAGGAAGTGGTGCCACAGCCAGCTCTCCAGCCACTGGCAGTGCTCGAAGGAGTCCACGACCAGGACCGTGCCGGGAACGTCCAGGAAAGGGCCGGCCGCTCGCTCGAAATCGGCCGGGTCCCGGCTGACGAAGCGGCCGTCGAGTTCGACGAGCCGTCGTCCCGCCGTACGGGCGTGGTCCGCCAGACGACGCAGCAGTGTCGACTTCCCGATACCGCCCGGCCCGTACACGTAGAACGCGAACGGCGCCTGCGGATCGCCGGCCAAAGCCTCCCCGAATCGCGCGAGTTGTTCGTCCCGGCCGATGAAGGCCCGAACTCGCGCGGTGCTGAGTCTCTCTCCCACGGACACCATGGCGTCTCCCATTTCCCCTTGTTGCCGGCGCCGGACAGCCCATGCCCGGAGGCACCGCACACCGGTGCCCGCCTCGTGAAGACGGTCACGAGGCACGTGTGGTGCCGGTCCGGCCCCTCATTCCTACGCCCGCCCGCTCCGGCGGTGGCCGGTGCCGGCTTCGTGGACGGGAGTGAAGTCCAGGGACAGGGAGGCGGGACCGCGGGTGTACAGGCCGGTCTCCCGGTAGTGGAAGCCGGGGCTGTAGCGGACCTGGTCCAGCAGGGGCAGCAGCATCGCGGCGACGGTCTCGATCTCGGCGCGTGCGAAGGCGGCACCGACGCACTGGTGGAGTCCGGTACCGAAGGCGAGGTGCTGGGCGGCGGCGGTGAAGGAGCGGGCGGTGCCCAGGTCGGTGCGGTGGATGTCGAAGGTGTCCGGGGCGGCGAAGGCGTCGGGATCGCGGTTGGCCGCGCCGATCATGCAGAAGACGGTGGCGCCTGCCGGGACGGTGGTGCCGGCGAACACGGCATCCTGTTCCGCCTGGCGGGGGATGAGCTGGACGGGCGGGGTGTAGCGCAGGGTCTCGGCGATCGCGGCGGGCAGCAGGGTCGCGTCCTGGCACACCCGGGCCATCTGCTCGGGGTGGTCGATCAAGTGCTTGAAGAGCAGGGCGAGCGTCTTGTCCGCCGGCTCGGCCGCGGCCACGAGAACGTTGATGATCAGCGCGGTGACGTCGCGGTCGCTCATGGCGATGCCGTCGAACTCGGCAGTGCACAGCTTCGATATCAGGTCCTCGCCCGGGTGGCGGCGCCGCTGTTCGATGACGGGGACGAGGTAGGCCTCCAACCGCTCGGCGCAGTCCAGACAGTGCCGGCGGCGCTCGGGAGTGAGGACGATGCTGGTGATGAACTCGGCGACCCCGCTGTGCCAGGCGGCCACTTGTCGCCAGTCCTTCTTGTCCAGGCCGAGGATGTCGAGGGTCACGTTGATGGCGAAGGGCTTGCCGAAATCGTTGACGAGGTCCATCCGCCCCCGAGGGAGGAAGGGGGCGATGAGGTCGTCGGCGCTGGCGCGGATGGCGCGAATCTGGTCCTGCAGGGCCTGCCCCGTGAAGCCCCGGACGACGATCTTTCGCTTGGCGGTGTGCTCGGCCCCGGTCATCTGGGCGAGGACCGGACCGCGCATCACCGGCTCGGCGCGCACCTGGAGCATCTCGGTGGAGAACGCCTCGTGGTCGGTGAGCACCCGCTTCACGTCCTGGTAGCGGGAGAGGAAGTAGCTGTCGACCGCCGGCTCGTAGTGCACCGGTACGTGCTCCCTCAGCCACGCGAAGTAGCGGTACGGGGCGGCGGCGAAGTCCTCGGACAGGACACTGAAGCCGGAACTAACCATGGGCATGACAGAGAACCTCTCGCAGTGGGGGAAGAGGGGGACCAGCCAGTCCTCGGGAGCGGGCCCACCGGAAGGTCAAGACGTCAGAGCGGCGCCATCGGTTGTCTCGGTGGGCAGCGCCTCTCAGGTCGGCGACCAGGAGGAAGCCCCGTTCGGCCCCCAGGCACCCGCCGTCTTGACCGCCGTACGCCGACCGTGGCCGCACCCGCCCTGTCACGTCATGGTGCACGCAACGTAGGCGGCACCGGCCGCCCCGGCCTGCGTTCCGACTCGCCCGAACGGTCCCGGGCGCGACAGCATGGAGAGAGGGCGGTCGGCCGGAGCTCCTCGGGAGGAGGCGATACAGACAGTGACCAGACATCGCTTTGCGTTCTGCGGGGCTGAGCTTGCCGCTGTCTACGTGGTCGCCGACCAGGACAGGGAGCTCCATCTGGCCGAGCTGACCGGAAACCGAGGTGTCCTCTACGGACTGCCCGCGATCCTCGCCGTGGCCGGCCATTCGCCCGCCGCCAATGCCTTCCGCTCCGGTCGGCCGCTGTGGCTGACTCCCAAGGAACTCGCCACGTTCATCGAGGAAGATCCCCACCACTTCCCCACCCGGGTCGGGGACGGTGCCCCCAACTCGCCGGCCAGGATCTCGCTGGGCGCGCTGCCACTGGGACACGGCGACCAGGAGCTCGGGTGCCTGATCGTCGCCGGCGCGGTCGGGGACGGCTTCAGCGCCGACGACCGCAGCCTCCTGGAGCTCTACGCCGATCAGGTGGCCGCCGGACTCGAATCGGTCGCCGCTCGCTTCGCCGGGCGCAAAGCCCCGCAGGCACATCTGGGCCAGTCCCTGGTGCCCCACCAAGGCGGCGCGTTCATCCTGGAACTGAGCACCGGCCGCATGGAGGCCCACGCGCATGTGCTGGAACTGCTCGGTCTGCCTCCCGAGCAGTTCGACGGGCAGGTGGAGACCCTGCTCGCCTGCGCCGTGCCGGACGACATGCCGGCGCTGATGGCGATCGTGGAGCCGGACCGGCTGGCCGCCGCAGGGCAGCAGCTGGCGTTCCGTATCCGCCGCCCGAACGGAGAGCTGCGCTGGCTGGGGCTGCGCTGCCGCGTGGAGGTGGACTCCGACGGCACACCGCAGCGCGTCCTGGGTGTGGTGGCCGATGCCACCTATCTGCGTCCCAGCGCCGACGAGGTCTCCCTCGTGCAACGGCTGTCGGCCACGCTGGCGGGAGCGGCGACCATCCGAGAGGTCAGCCGACTGGTGGTCGCCGCCCTGCGCGAGCCGCTCGGCGCCTCCCGGGTCGCGGTCGGCGAACTGGAGCCCGAGCGGCTCATCGTCACCGCTCTCGACCCCCCGGACCCGGACGCCTGGCCCGAGGTCTGGCGCTCGGAATGGCGGTCCGAGTGGCCCGATGTGTCGCTCAGCGACCTGCCCACCCTGCAGAGCGCGTTGCGTGGGGGGCACATGAGTCTGTGGCCGCCGGACGCGGCTCTCGAGCCCGGTCTTCTGGGCGTCGGGCCCGGTGGTCTCGCGGTGCTGCCGCTCCCCGCCGAGGGCAGGATCGTCGGGGTGTGTCTGGTGGGGTGGGACGCGGAGCACCGGTTCGGACCGGAGGAGCGGTCGCTGCTGACCGCGACCGCGGGGCTGGTGGGGCAGGCCCTGGTACGCGCCCACGGACTGGACGCGAGCCGCGAACTCGCCACCATGCTCCAGCGCAGTCTGCTGCCCCGTAAGCTCCCGGAGCTGCCGGGCGGGGTCGCTGTCGCCCGCTACCTGCCCGCGACGGCGGGACTCGAGGTCGGCGGCGACTGGTACGACGTCATTCCGCTCGGCAACGGTCATGTGGCGTTCGTCATCGGGGACGTGCAGGGGCACAGCGCGGGAGCCGCCACCATCATGGGCCAGATGCGTACGGCGGTCAGGGCCTACGCGGTGGAGGGCCACCCGCCCGATGTGGTGGTCGCGCGGGCCAACCGTCTGCTCGTCGGCATGGAGACCGATCTCTTCGCCACCTGCGGGTATGTGGACCTGGACATGGAGGAGGGCATCGCCAGGGTCGTACGGGCCGGCCACCTGCCGCCGATAGTGCGCCATCCCGACGGCGTCGCCGAGGAGATGGCGGTGGAGGGCGGGCCTCCACTGGGCGTGTCCGCGGAAGCCGAATTCCCCATGACCGAGGCGGGGCTGCTCCCCGGAACCCTGCTCGTTCTGCTGACGGACGGCCTGGTCGAGTCCGCCAGGCTGCCTCTGGAGGAGGGCATGCGGCGGGTGTGCGACGTGCTCGCCGCGGTCGACCCGGTCGATGTCGGAGGGGTGGCCGACGAGTTGGTCGTGGGTGTGGGCCGTCGCGACGACGATGTGGCGTTGCTGTTGCTGCGCTACGACGGCACACAGGGCCGGCCGATGCGGAGCCACTGGACGGTGTGGCGGCTGCCCAAGGCGGTCTTGCACGCGCGCCGCTTCACCGCACGCACCCTGCGCTCGTGGGGAGTGGTGGAGGAACTCGACGCGGCTCTGCTGGTCGTGTCCGAGCTGGTCACCAATGCCATCGCGCACACCCAGGGCGAGGTGGGGATGGATCTGACCCTGTCGGCGGACCGGCTGCGGATCGCCGTGAACGACGCGTCGCCGCGCAGCCCCGTCAAACCGGTGTCGGTGAGCTGGGAGTCGACCGGCGGTCGCGGGCTGCTCATCGTCGAGGCGACTTCGACGGCCTGGGGCTCGGTGCCGCTCAGCGGCGGCAAGCAGGTGTGGGCCGAGATCCCCTGGCGCCGCGCGAGCGGCTGACGCGGAAGGCGAGGGCCCCTGGGCCTCTGTCCCTGCACCGTCCCCCCGCCGTGATCACGACCGTGTGCCGGGGCGGCGGCTCCAGTGCCGGGTCCGTACGACCAGGACCACGGCCGAGGCCGCGAACAGGGCCGCGGTGATCAGCATCCACCGGGCCAGGAAGCCGTCCGCCGGGAGGGCGGTAGCAGCCGTGTAGTGCCCGACCCGGCGGAAGACCAGCGGCCACCAGACCAGCAGCAGGACACCGGAGACGAACGCGGGCACCCGGACGTAGTTCACGCTCACCCGTGGCGCGGGCCGATCGTCATCCCGGCCCCGGGGGAACAGGGCCTGCGCCGCCCGGTCGGTCACCGCATACAGGGGAAGCAGTACCAGGTCGTGGAGGAGGGCCGCCCCGACGAACCACAGGGCCACGCCGAGCGTGTCCCCCTCGAACAGGCGCAGTCCGGCGTAGGCGGCGAGGGCGAAGGAGACCAGGACGAGGAGCAGGTGAAGCGGGGAGGCGCCGTAGCGGCGGCGGAAGACGGTCGAAGCGGTCATGCCGGCTCTCCGAACGTCAGACGGGTGACCCACTTGGTGTTGTGCACCCCGGGCGCCCCGGGGACGATGATCCGCGCCGGATGGCCGTGGTCGGGCGAGAGGACCGCTCCGTTGACCCGGACGGCCAGGAGCGAGCGGCTGTCGCGGACCTGGTTGTCGCGCAGCACGGCCGAACGGAACGAGCCGCCGCGCTGCACCGACTCCACCAGGACCTCGGGCGTGTGCGCGCCGAGCCCGACGACGGCGGCCAGATCGGTGAGCCGGACCCCGCTCCACAGCTGGTCGGGGGTGGACCAGCCTTCCACACAGGCGATCGGGAGGGCCGCCTCGCGCTGCGTCATGGCCAGCAGCTGCTCGTACGTCAGGTCGACCTGACGTCCGGCGCCGCGTACGGTCAGCCGCCAGGCGGGACCGATGTCGCTGGGCCGGATGCCGACGGAGGCGGCGGTCTTGTTGATCTGGAAGCCGTTCGGGCCCGAGCCTGGGTCCCGGCCGTGCGGTGCCAGCAGCGCCGTCTGCCGCCACCATCCGCCGATGCTCTGCCCCGCCGTGACCACCAGCAGGGTCATCGACCCGAGCCCGACCATGGCCACGGCGCCCCGGCGCGAGATGGTCGGCTCCGCAGGCCGCGGCGAGACCAGACCGACCGCCTCCTCGGTACCCGCCGCGGGCTTCTGAAACCGGTGCCGGACGGCCCGCAGCGCCCTGGGCAGCCGGAAGGTCACGTGCACCACGAAGGCGCCGATGAACACCCAGGCCCCGTAGAAGTGCAGCGTGTAGAAGGAGCCGGGGAAGATGTAGTGCAGCTGGACGTTGAGGATGCCGGTGACGAACTCGAAGCCGGCGCCGCCGACCAGCAGGAGCAGCGACAAGCGGTCGAGGGCGTGGCTCACC
Source organism: Streptomyces sp. NBC_00190 (assembly GCF_036203305.1). GTDB lineage: Bacteria > Actinomycetota > Actinomycetes > Streptomycetales > Streptomycetaceae > Streptomyces. The sequence goes on from NZ_CP108131.1 coordinate 7,373,329, forward strand.
GAGCGGATCGGGGGCCACTCGAACAGCTTCGGAATGACCGACCACAGCTTCGCGAGCAGCACGGGTACCAGCACGATCCCCAGCGTCACGTGCACGCCTTGGGTCAGCCGGTAGAGCCAGTACGGGGAAGTCGGCCAGGAGAACAGGTAGAAGCCGAGCCACCCCTTGTCCGGAGTCTGGTCGTTGACCGCCGCCAGATCGGGGTTGTACGCCGCGTACGACAGCAGGCCCGTCACGAACAGCACCGTGATCCCGAACAGCAGGACGAGCCCGAACACCGCGGTGAACCAGGGCCCCCGCAGGGGACTGCGCCAGAACTCCGGACGCGTCGGCCCCGGTGGAGGCCCCGGTGGAGGCCCCGGTGGAGGCCCCGCGGGCGCGGCGGCGGTTCCCTCCGGCTCTCGGGCTGTCGTCGGTGGCACGTCATCCGGCTCTTCCTTCCCGACGCCGCTCACACCCATCGGAAACCTCCCCATGGCACTGAATTGCCGCATGTGCGCGACGTGGGCCAACGGAGAGAACATGGCGCACCGGAGGTACCTCCGTTTCCGGCGACACACCGGATGGGAGCAGTTGCGCACATTTGGGTGCCCGCCGGGACGAGGAGGACAAGGATCTCGGACGTACGGGGAGGACCAGGGCTCACAGGGATCGGGGGCAGTGGGTGAGCAAGCTGGTCCACAACGGCAACCCGCCCCGCAGCCAACGGAAAACCCACGGTCCCAGGCTGGTGCCATGCTTCTGACGACCGACACCACCACCGCGCACCGCGCACCCGCGCAGGAGATGCCCTGGGAGCGGGCCCGGGCGCTGGCCCATGAAGTGCCGCTGCCACTGGCCGCCCGCACGGTACCCCTGGCCGCGGCAACGGGGCTGACCCTGGCCGACGCCCTGCGGACCCACCACCCGCTCCCGGCGTTCGACACGGCAGCGATGGACGGCTACGCGGTGGCGGGCGAAGGGCCCTGGCGCATCAGGGGGACGGTCCGGGCCGGCACCGCCTGGGACGGACCCATCGCGCCGGGAGAGGGAGTGGAGATCTCCACCGGGGCTCCGGTCCCGGCAGGCGCCCGCGCGGTCCTGCCACTGGAACGGGCGGCGGGAGGCGACGGCTGGGTGTCGGGACCCGCGCAGGCACCCGGCGAGCACATCCGGCGCGCCGGTGAGGACGCCCCGGCGGGGACGTGCCTCGCTCCGGCCGGGACCCGGGTCGGCCCGGCGCTGCTCGGGCTCGCCGCATCCTGCGGCTACGACGTGCTCCGGGTGCGGCCCCGGCCCCGGGTCAGGATCCTCGTCACCGGTGACGAGCTGGACCGCGACGGCAGGCCCGGCCCCGGGCGGATCCGCGACGCCCTGGGTCCGCTCCTGCCGCCCCTGGTCACCGCTCTCGGCGGCGCGGCCGTCGGAGTGCAGCACGTCCCCGACCGCCCGGCCGGGCTGCTCGCCGAGGCCGTGCACGGGCTGCGGGACGCGGACGTCATCGTCGTCACGGGGTCCACCTCCGTCGGGACCACCGACCAGCTGCGGCACCTGCTGGGCGACGCCGACGCCCGGATGGTCGTCGACACGGTGGCCTGCCGGCCGGGGCATCCGCAGCTGCTCGCGGGACTCGGATCCGGGCGGTGGGTGGTGGGCCTGCCGGGGAACCCGTACGCGGCACTCGTCGCCGCCCACACCCTCCTCGCCCCGCTGCTCGCCGGGCTGTCCGGCCGCAGCCTTCCGCCCCTGCCGCAGGTCCCGGTGAGCGGCGACCTACGGCCCGTCCCCGGCCTGGCGCGGCTGGTGCCGGTCGCCTGGGACGGCTCGGGCGCCCGGGTCGTCGGCGGCCACCGCGCGGCCTTCCTCCACGGGGCGGCGGTGGGCGACGCGCTCGCCGTGATCACCGAGGGCTGGGCGGACGGAAGCCCGGCCCCGCTGCTCCTCCTGGCGGGATGAACCGCCCCGCCGGGCTCAGCTCCGGGTGGGGGTGAGCAGGACGAAGTCCGCGTTCGACGGGTCGAGGCAGACGGCCAGCCGGCCGACACCCTCGGCGTCCTCCGGCCCCATCTGCACGCTGCCACCGTTCTCGGTGACCCTGGCGACCGCGGCGTCGCAGTCGGTGACGTGGAAGACCGGGTGCCAGTACGGCCGTCCGCCGGACAGGGCGAGGTTCTCCCCGGGGAGTTCCATGAGGCCGCCGTGCATGCGCTCGGCGGGCAGCCCGGCGGGGGTGATGAGGGCGTACGTGCCCCCGCCGCCCGGCAGCGGCATGTCACTGAACTGCCAGCCGAAGACACCGCCGTAGAACTCCTTCGCGGCGGCGGCGTCGCTCGTGTACAGCTCGGTCCAGGACAGCGAGCCCGGCTCGTCCACCAGCTCGACGCCCGTATTCGTTCCCGGCTGCCAGACGGCGAACTGGCCTCCCAGCGGGTCGGTGTACTGCGCCATCCGGCCCCACTCGTCGAGGTCCCTGGGCGCCACCCGCACCGTGCCGCCGGCGCCCTCGACGGCCTGCGTCGTGGCGTCGGCGTCGGCGACGCTGTAGTAGATCATCCAAGCCGAGCGCGCGCCCCCCTCGGTGAGCTTTCCGAGCCCGGCGACGATCTTGCCGTCCTTCCGGAACATCCCGCCTTCCATGTCCTCCGCCTCACCCATGGACTCGTAGTCCCACCCGAGTACGGCGCCGTAGAAGGCCGCGGCGGCAGGGACGTCGGGGGCGCCGAGGTCGAGCCAACAGGGGGAGCCGGGGACGAAGTCAGTGGTGATCACGGCGATTGCCTTTCGTAGACCGCTTGTGACCTCAGCGTGACACCGGCCACTGACACCCGCCCCTCGACCGCTCCCGCGCGGGCGGCATTCGCGAGGAGCTAAGCGGCCTCTGGGAAGTGGGGCGCATCCCCGAGGCCGCTTAGACGTCGCTTAGACGTGCCGTACCGACCCCGCCACCGGGGAGCCCGAGCGGAGCTCCAGGCCAGGGCCGGCGAAGGTGGAGCGGAAGCGGCGGTCGTGGGAGACCGCGACCACCGCGCCGCGGAAGGCGGCCAGGGCCTCCTCCAACTCCTCGACCAGTGCCGGGGACACGTGGTTGGTCGGCTCGTCCAGGACGAGCAGTCCGGCGGGCCGGGTCACGAGCCGGGCCAGTTCCAGCCGGCGGCGCTGGCCGATCGAGAGCGACGCCACGGGCACCCGCAGGTCCTCCGCGCGGAACAGCCCGAGGCCGAGGAGCTGCTCTGCGTACTCCTCCGGGTCGCCGGGGCGTCCGGCGGCGAAGCCGTGCAGCAGTGGGTGCTGGCCCGGATCGACGGCGACCTCCTGCGGGAGGTAGCCGACCGATGTCCCGCACCGCACCGTGCCCTGGTCCGGTGTGAGGTCACCGGCGAGCACCCGCAGCAGCGTGGACTTGCCCGCCCCGTTCGGACCCGAGACCAGCAGCCGGGCTCCCGGGCCGATCGCCAACTCCGGAACGTTCAGCCGCCCGCCGACCCGGACCGCGGCCAGTTCCGCCACGTACGGGGTGTCCTCCGGCAGGGCGTCGCCGTCCTCGTCGATCCGCGCGGTGAACCGAAGCGGATCGGGCGGCGCCGCGACGGGCTCCCGCAGCAGCTGGTCCAGATGCCGACGCGCTGCCCGGACCTGCCCGGACAGCTTGGCCTCGTGCGAGCGCCGGTGCTTGCCGAAGCCCTCCCGCGGGTCCTTGCCGGTGGTGGCGAGCCGGTGCCCTGCGGCGTCGACGAGGTGCCGCGTGCGGGCGAGTTCGCCGAGGTACTCCTGGTGGCGTTGCTCGCGTCCCCGACGGGCCGCGGCTCGCGCGGCCCGGTATCCTGCCCAGCCGTCCCCGTACCGCGTGACGGTCCGCAGATCGTGGTCGACCTCCAGCACGGTCGTCGACACGGCCTCCACGAACGCGCGGTCATGCGTGATGACGACCGCCGTGCCCCGGTGCGCGCGCAGCCGCTCCGCCAGCCATGCCACGGCCGGTTCGTCGAGGTGGTTCGTCGGCTCGTCCAGCAGCAGCAGTTCCGGGGACGCGCCGAGCACACAGGCGAGGGCGAGCCGGGACTGCTCGCCGCCGGACAGTGAGCCGAGGGTCCGCTCGCGGCCGATGTGCCCGATGCCGAGCATGTGCAGGGCGGCATCGGTGCGGGCGTCGGCCGTGTAGCCGTCGCGGGCCTCGTACGCGGTGAGCAGGTCACCGTACGCGTCGAGCTCGGCGGGCCCGGCGTGGGCGAGCGCGGCCTCGGCGGCCCGGATGTCGGCCTCCAGCGTCCGCAGCTCGTACCGGGCCGAGTCGACGGCGTCCCGCACGGTGCGGTCCGGCCCGAGAGCGAGGGTCTGCGCGAGGTGCCCGATGCCGCCGGGGAAGCTGCGGGTGATCTGGCCGTGGTCGGGTGCCTCGACCCCGGCGATCAGCCGCATCAGGGTCGACTTGCCGGAACCGTTCTCGCCGATGACGGCGGCCTTCTCGCCGGGACGCAGGGTCAAGGAGACCTGGTCGAGCACGACGCGGTCGCCGTAGGCCTTGCAGACGTCGGTGAGGGCGAGCTGCGAGACCGGTGTGGTGGAGGCGGCGGCGGTGGGAGCGGCGGGACTGGTGGAGTGCATGGGAATCCTCTGGGGCGTGGTACCTGCTTCCTGGCGAAGGGCAGCGCGAACCGGCTACGCGGTGGCCGTGTCCGGATCGCGCAGCGGGGTCAGAGGAACAGGTAGTGCACGCACATGGGAACAGCCTACTGCGGTGCGAACCGTCTCGTCTTGTTGATTTCCACAGGAGGAGAGCCGGGGGAGAAGGGGAGCCGGAGCATGCGGCGTGCGTACGTCGCCGCGTACGCCGACCTCGCGAAGCGGTGCGAGCGCCGTGAGCCGGAGCTGCTGCGCCACATCTCGACCGCCGACACCGCGCGCGATCTGGACCTGCTGCGCCGGGCGGCTGGGGAGGACCGGCTGCGCTACTGGGGCATCTCGTACGGAACCCTGCTCGGCGCGACGTACGCGAACCTGTTCCCCGACCGGGTCGGACGGCTCGTGGCCGACGGGAACGTCGACCCGCAGGCATGGGTGAACCGCGGCGCGGACGGCGAGCCCGAGCTGAACACCTTCCTGCGCCTCGGCTCGTACCTCGGCTCCGCCGACACCCTCGGTCAGTTCCTCGACCACTGCGGCCGCGCGACGGTGTCCCGGTGTGCGTTTTCCGCCGGGAGCCCGGCGGCGACCCGGGCCAAGTACGACACCTTGCTGGAGCGCCTCGCCGGGCGGCCGGTCGGGAGCTGGACGTACGCGCGCGCGGTGAACGAGGTGCGCAGCGGGCTCTACACGGTGCATCCGGGCTGGACGGGGACGGCCGGAACTCTGCAGTCGCTGTGGCAGGGACGGGTGCCGGCGGAGCCTCCGGCGCCGGCCGGGCCCGCCCGCTATCCGGGGTTCGAGCAGTCGCTCGCGGTGCTGTGCGCCGAAAGCCCCAACCCCGCCTCGTCCGGGCACTATCCCGCGCTGGAGGAGCGGGCCGTGAAGCAGGCCGGGGCGCTCGCCCGGTGGTGGGCCTGGGCCAACGAGCCCTGCACCGCGTGGCCGGCCCGGGCGGCCGCCCCGTACACGGGCCCGTGGAACCGGACCACCGGGCATCCGGTGCTGGTGGTCAACGCGGTCTACGACCCGTCGACCCCTTGCCGGGCGGGGCAGGCGATGGTCACGGAACTCGCGGGGGCCCGGCTGCTGACGCTCGACGGCTACGGGCACACCGCGCTGGACAATCCGAGTGCCTGTGTGGAGCGGCACGTGGTCCGGTACGTCCTGACCGGGGCGCTACCGCCGGAGGGGGCGCGGTGCGGGCAGGACACCCCGCCGTTCGGGACCGGGCGGGAGCGGCCGGCGGGAGCCGCGCCGGACCGTGCGGGCAAGGCGGGCGGGTGGTGGTACGCCGCACCCTTCACGTCCTGGCCGCAGCGGCCGCTGGGTCTCTTCCCGGCTCGTCCCGGCTGGACCTCGGCCGTGGTGCCGGGCGGATCATAGCCGGGCAGGGGTCGGTTTCCGCCGAATCCGTCATTCCGGGTGCAGAGCGGTGCACGCTCAGTAGCTTCTATCTGACAGACGGTCCTGCCCTGTTGGAACCGAGGGCCGGGCGTGAACAGAGAGCAGTGAGGGAGCGGACGGCGATGGCGAATGTGGAAGTCTCGTTGAAGGAGACGATGACCTCGATCGAGGGCGCGCTGGGTGTCGCGCTGGTGGACTACGCCAGCGGCATGGCCTTGGGTACCCTCGGCGGCGGGAAGGACCTCGATCTGACGGTCGCGGCGGCGGGCAACACCGATGTGATCCGGGCGAAGGTCCGCACCATGGAAATGCTGGGCATGAAGGACGAGATCGAGGATCTGCTGATCACGCTGGGCTCCCAGTACCACCTGATCCGGCTGCTCAAGAGCCGCGGGAGCAATGGACTGTTCCTGTACGTGGTGCTGGACAAGAACAATTCCAACCTGGCCATGGCGCGTCACCAGCTCAAGCGCATCGAGTCGGCGCTGGAGTTGTAACGCCGCATCATCAGGGCCCACGCATGCCCACAAGTTGAAGCTTTCTTCAACTCGGCACATCCGAAATCGGTCAAGTTCGGGCATGCGTGGCCCCAACGGACGCGACGATGGACACCGAAGACCGGCCGACTCGATGCCCCCGCGGCCGCGGCCGCGGTCCAAGCAACGCAGCAGGAGTGTTCGTGGGAGTGCAAGTACCGCTGTACCAGGCCAAAGCCGAGTTCTTCCGGATGCTCGGACACCCGGTTCGCATCCGAGTCCTGGAGCTCCTGCAGCACGGACCCGTGCCCGTACGGGACTTGCTGGCGGAGATCGACATCGAGCCGTCCAACCTCTCCCAGCAGCTGGCGGTGCTGCGCCGCTCGGGGATCGTCGTCTCCACCCGCGAGGGCGCCACGGTCAACTACGCCCTCGCCGGCGGCGACGTCGCAGACCTGCTGCGCGCTGCCCGGCGCATCCTGACCGAACTACTGGCAGGGCAGAGCCAGCTCCTGGCCGAACTCCGGCAGGTGGAACCGAGCCCCGCAGAAAGGGGGGCGGAAACCGATACGGCCGCGCACCTGGGCCGCTGAACCGCCGCGCATTGCGGCACCGCCAGTGCCGCAGTGGCTACGGTGCGTGGTGGTGCGCCTTGGCGACGAGGACCGTACGGCGGCACCCTGCCGCGGGCACCCGGTTCCCGGAGCGCGCGAAGCCTTCTGTCGGTGCGATGCTGGAAGAGAAGCGGAGGACCGGCAGCCGAGCTGTCCGGTCCGCCTCGTCAGCAAGGGAGGAACGACGTGCCTGGTCTTCTTCGAGGAGTAGCGCGCACCGCCGTGGTGGCCGGTACGGCGACGGCGGTTTCCAACCGGGTCTCGCGGCGCCAGGGAGGCCGGTGGGCCCAGCAGGATGCTCAAGCCGAGCAGCAGTCCGCCGCACCCGCGCCTGCCCCCGCACCCGCTGCCGCGGCCCCGATGGCCGATGACATGAGCAGCAAGATCGATCAGCTCAAGGAACTCGGAGCACTGAAGGATCAAGGACTTCTGACCGAAGCGGAGTTCGCGGAGCAGAAGAAGAAGATCCTCGGCGCCTGACCCTCCGGTCGTGCCGACCGGATCGCAGACCACGACGTACGCCGGAGGCCGGGACAGCGTCCCGGCCTCCGGCGTACGTCCGATGCCGCCCGGTCATTCCGTGGCGGGCGGGCTGCCGTTCTCGGCGGCCTCCACCGCGTCGATGGAGGCCAGCAGGGCCTGCACGGGGATGCGGCCGCTCGCCACCAGCTGCGCGCCACTGCGCCGCAGGGCTACGGCGAAGGGCGCCGCCCAGCGGTTCTCGTACACCATGATGGCGGCCGCGTTGCCGGGCTGCAGGGCGTTGCCGGCCTCCTCCAGGTCGTCCTGGCCCAGCAGCTCGGACGATGCGCCGTCGAAGACGGACAGGCTGAGCGTCCCCTCACCGTCCCCGGCTTCCGAGAGCTCCATGGCGGTCACGGTTCCGTCGGCGTCCTTCCTCACGAAGCGCAGGTCGAGGAGGCGGATGATCCCCCTGTCCACGAGGTCGACCAGCAGAGGGAACGCCTCGCCCGTCATCTTGTTTCCGGGGAACTCGACGACCACGTAGTCGACGGGGCCCATTTCTTCGATGTTGTCGCTCATGAGCGCTCCAAAGCGGTGTGTGCGGTCTGGTCGAGTGCGCTGTCGAGTGCGAGTGCCGCGGTGATGAGGGAGAGGTGGGTGAAGGCCTGCGGGAAGTTGCCGAGCTGCTCGCCGGTGAGGCCGACCTCCTCGGCGAAGAGCCCGACGTGGTTGGCGTAGGTGAGCATCTTGTCGAAGGCGTAGCGGGCCTGGTGGACGCGGCCGGCCCGGGCGAGGGCGTAGACGTACAGGAAGCTGCACAGGGAAAAGGTGCCCTCGGATCCCTGCAAGCCGTCGGGGGAGGCGGCGGGGTCGTAGCGGTAGACGAGGCTGTCGGAGACGAGTTCCCTGTCCATGGCGTCGAGGGTGGAGAGCCACCGCGGGTCCTTGGGGGCGATGAAACCGACGAGCGGCATCAGCAGCAGGGAGGCGTCCAGGACGGGGCTGCCGTAATGCTGGACGAAGGCCTGGCGTTCCTCGCTCCAGCCGCGGGTCATGACCTGCTCCATGATCGCGTCGCGCGCCGCCGTCCAGCGGGGCAGGTCGCCCGGGCGGGAGTGGGCCATGGCCTGGCGGATGCCGAGGTCGAAGGCGACCCAGCACATGAGCCGGCTGTAGGTGAAGTCCTTCTGGCCGCCGCGGGTCTCCCAGATCCCCTCGTCCGGGCGGTCCCACGTGTCGCAGAGCCAGTCCAGCAAGGAGGCGGAGCGCTGCCAGTCGTCGTAGCCGAGGACACCGCTGACCTGGCCGGTCTGGGCCAGGGCGAAGACGGCCTCGCCGTAGATGTCCATCTGCAGCTGGTCGGCCGCGCCGTTGCCCATACGTACAGGGGCGGATGCCTGCCAGCCTTCCAGGTGTTCGAGGACTTCTTCGGACAGGTGCGGGTCGCCGTCGACCCGGTACATGATCTGCAGGGGTTCGCCGTTGGGCGCGCCGCCGTCCCGCAGGCGGTCTTCGAGCCAGCCGCGGAAGGCGCCCGCTTCTTCGGTGAAGCCGAGATCGAGCATGGCGCGCACCGCGAGGGAGGCGTCACGGACCCAGGTGTAGCGGTAGTCCCAGTTGCGCTCGCCGCCCACCTGCTCGGGCAGCCCCATGGTCGCGGCGGCGATCGGCGCGCCCGTGGGCGCGTACGTCATGAGCTTGAGGGTGATCGCGGAGCGGTTGACCGTCTCCTGCCAGCGGCCGCGGTAGGTGCAGCGCCCGATCCAGTCGTGCCAGAAGCGGCACACGGCGTCGAACTCCTCCGTCATTCCGGCCACGCTCAGCGGCGGCGGGGCGGGGCTGTCGGCGCCGCAGACCGTCAGGACGACGGCAGCGCGTTCACCCTGGGCCAGGGTCACGGTCGCCCGTACGTCCACCTCGTCGGTCTCCAGGGCCACGGGGCCCAGGACCTGCAGGTGCGCGGTGATGCCGGGTCCGTCGAAGCGGGCGGTGGTGCCGTCGCACGTCAGGTCGTGCGGTGCCCGGCCGTAGTCGAAGCGCGGTCGGCACTCCAGCGTGAAGCGCACCGTCCCGCGCACCACGCGGAGGATCCGCACCACTTGGTGCCGGTCGGTGGCGGCCTGCGGTCCGTGGACGGGCATGAAGTCGACGACCTCGCCGACGCCTTCGTGGGTGAGGAAACGAGTGATGAGCACGGCGCTGTCGGCGAGGTAGAGCTGGCGGTTGATGACGTCGGCGTCGCTCGCGGGCTCGCCTTCGGAGGCGTCGGGCGCGTCCGCGGTGATCGCGAAGTATCCGCCGCGGCCGTGGTCGAGCAGGCCGGCGAAGACGCTGGGCGAGTCGAAGCGAGGCGAGCAGAACCAGTCGAGCACTCCCTCGGACGATACGAGGGCACAGGTCTGCAGGTCCCCGATCAGGCCGTGCTCGGCAATCGGCGGATACACGCGCATCGTTTCTCCAGGGTGGGCGCTGTCGCCGCCCGGCCGGGCGGCGACAGGGATCGCGGCGGGCGATTGCCGTGGCAGGAAGGACCGGATCTCAGGTCGAGAGGACCTTGGCCTTGGCGGTCTCGTACTCGGCCGCCGTGATGTCACCGCGGTTCTTCAGCTCGGCCAGCTTGGACAGTTCCTCGGCGTGGCTGGTGGGCCCGGCGCTCTCGCGCACGTAGGAGCGGAAGGCCTGCTCCTGCTGCTGGGCCCGCTGCATCTCGCGTTCGCCCATGCCGCGCCCCCGGGCGATCAGATAGACGAAGACGCCCAGGAAGGGCACCAGGATGACGAAGACGGTCCATCCCGCCTTGCCCCAGCCGCTCAGGCCGTCGTCACGGAAGACGTCACCGATGACGCGGAAGAGCAGCATGAACCAGAGGATCCACAGGAAGAAGATCATCATGGTCCAGAACGCGTTCAGCAGGGGGTAGTCGTAGTCCGCTGCCAGATCGAGTACAGAGTCCCGCATGGCCTGGTCTCCTGTCGCTTGTGACGGGCGGGCCGCCGCTGCCTCACCGGAGCCGGCGACGCCCCGCCTGGGGCTCGTTCACCGCGTCACGCGGGTATCGGGGCGAAGGGGTGCAGTGCGTCCGCCCCGGGCTGTACGAGGCCGTAGCTGCCCTCCGGGACCTCGTTCCAGGCGCCCGGCAGGTCGCCGAGGGGTTCGGACACGATGAGACGGGTCTCGTCGGAGACTTCCTGCAGGAAGGTCATATCGGGGTGGAGTTTGCGCAGCGATTCCACCTTGCTGCTGTAGAACAGCGACCGGGAAGTGCCCTGGGTGGAGTAGCGGAAGGCCCACACGGTTTCGCCGTTGGTCACCGCGACCGTCATCTGGAGCGGGAACTCCACGCCGTGTTCGCGCCCGGCGCGCTCCACCACCCCGGCCATTCGGGCCACGGCGGTCGGCGGGTCCTGGTCCAGGCCGAAGGTGAGGGCCAGGTGGAACATCACCTCGGAGTCCGTCGTTCCCTCGATGTCGGTGAACTGGGCGGGGTCGACGAGCAGGCACAGATCCCGGCGCATGAGGTGGAAACCGGCGATGGAGCCGTTGTGCATGAACATCCAACGGCCGTGCCGGAAGGGGTGGCAGTTCGACCGCTGTACCGCTGTACCCGTCGACGCCCGGATGTGGGCGAAGAACAGCGGGGAGCGGACATGATCCGCGATTTCCCGCAGGTTGGCGTTGTTCCACGCGGGGCCGACGTCTTTGAGGAGCGCCGGGGAACTGTCCTCTCCCGTGTACCAGCCGATGCCGAACCCGTCGCCGTTCGTCGTCTCCACACCCATCTTCGAGTGCAGGCTCTGGTCGATCAGCGAGTGGGTGGGTTTGTACAGGATGGTGTCGAGCAACATGGGTGTTCCCGAGTAGGCGAGCCATCGGCACATACGCGATCACCTTGTTCCTACTGCACCGCGGGACCACCACTGCGTTCCCGTCCGTGCTGCGGGCGGCGCCGTCTGCTACCGGGCGCCTTCATCCGGCCATCTCATTCTCGTCTCGCTCACCGTGTATCGCCATCCGGGCCGGACACGGCCGCCCGGGGAACCGGCGCCCGCGAGGCGGGGCCTGCGGGGGGCCGCCGGGCACCGTGCTCCCGGCCGGGCCCCCTGGGCGATCACGCTCAACTCACCGCGCCGGCGGGTGAAGTGGCTCGTCTTCGGATCCCGGCCTCGACCCACGTGCCGACGCCGCCGGTGCGGCCCCGGTGACCGGCGCGTCAGTGCGCGGCGGACGCTCGCGTACATCAGGACTCCGCCCTCCCGCGCGCTTCGGGTGGCGCGTGGGAGGGCGGTTCGGGCGGAAGACTCATTGGGCTCCGAGGGACGGTGGTGAGGCAAGGGCGCTCATGACCTGCCGCACCGCTTCCATACAGGCCGCGCAGTGCCTCTCCTCCCTGGTTTCCGGGTCGGGGGCCGGGCCGGGGACGACCTGGCCGCACAGGGCAACGTGCTGAGCTCTTGGGATGACGTGCCAGCCGAGGCCGGTGACGGTGCACGCGGGACCTATACGCATCTCGTACATGGCTGCCTCCTCACGCCGGGGCGGGGCCGCTGGGCGTACTCCCAATAGGCCACCGCGCCGACCGGGGTGCGGGTTGTGAGCGGCCGTTCGGGTGACGCGGCCCCGCCCGGGGGAGGGCCTCCCGGCTCTTCGGGCCCTGCGTGGGGTCAGGCCGTGGCGGCGTGGGAGGGATCGGTGTCGCTGCACAGCGCCCAGATGATGAAGACGTCGACGGCGATCGAGATGATCGCCCAGAACGGCGTGTAGGGCAGCCACATGAAGTTGAGGACGATGCTGCAGGCGGCGAACGCCACACCCAGCGCCCGCGCCCAGCCCGCGAGCTTGAGGACGCCGATGCCGACGACGACGAGGATGATGCCGAGGATGAGGTGGATCCAGCCCCAGGCCGTCACGTCGAACTTGAAGACGTAGGCACCCAGGCGGGTGTAGACCTCGTCCTCGGCGATGCTGGTGATGCCCTTGATGATGGCCAGGGCGCCGTCCACCAGGAGCAGGACGCCGGCGAACATGGTGCCTCCCGCCGCCCAGGCGCTACGGCTGTCGTGCTGCCCGCTGGGAAAGCGCGGAGAGGCGGGGGTCGAAGGCTGTGCCATGAGGAGCTCCTTCATCGGACTGTGCGCCCGGAGGCGGGCGCCGCTATGAGGTGGGGGCGACCGGAAGGCCCGGCCGGACGGGCCGGCCGGGCCGACGGGGACGGGCCGACCGGTCCGTCAGGTGCGCAGGCAGCTGTTGACTCCGTCGTGGGTGTCCGCGTTCTCGTCGTTGAACCAGTAGTCGCCGGCTGCCAGGTACCGGAAGGAGTGCTCGCTCTTGCCGGGCAGGGTGACCGTGACCGCCCGGGTGCCGTCGCTGCGGGCTTCGAGGGGGTGGGCGCCGGGCTGCCAGTCGTTGAAGTCGCCCACCACACTGACCGGCCCGGGCGGGGCGTCGGCGGGCAGGACGAAGGTGACCTCGGTACGGCCCTTGCGCGGCTTGCGCTCCAGCATGGGATCGACTCCAGACGTCGTGACGGGTTGGGATCGAGACCATCCTCGGTACGGGACGGTCGATCCGCATTCCGGCGCAGCCGCCGCATCACCCTTCTGGCCCATCGTGCTGCCGTTAGGGCAGGAGGGCCTGTTCGGTCCAGACCGTCTTTCCGTCGACCGTGTACCGGGTGCCCCACCTCCTGGCCAGCTGGGCCACGATGAACAAGCCGCGCCCGCCTTCGTCGACCGTGCGGGCGTGGCGCAGACGAGGGGTGGCGGTGCTCGCGTCGTGGACTTCGCAGGTGAGGGTGCGGTCCTTGATGAGGCGCAGGTGCAGGGGCGGAGTTCCGTAGCGCAGCGCGTTGGTGACCAGTTCGCTGACGATCAGTTCGGTGGTGGCGGCGGTGTCCTCGTCCACCTTCCAGTCCGCGAGCTTCCGGCGGGTGTGCCTGCGGGCGGCGGCGGCCTCGCCGAGTTCGTGGCCGAGGACCCAGGTGGCCGTGGCGTCGGCGGGGAACGCGTGGGTGCGGGCGAGCAGGAGGACCGCGTCCCCCGGGCTGCTGCCGCGGCGGGCGTAGAGCGCGTCGTCACACAGGTCCTGGAGCGTCCGGTGGGGCTGAGTGAGGACATCCCGGAGCAGGGCGCGGTCGCCCTCGTCGCCGTCGCCGTCGCGGTCCGTGGAGTGGAGGGAGGGGGTGTACAGGGCCAGGATGCTGCCGTCGGTGAGTTCGGCGGTGGTGGTGGCGAAGGGCGAACCCTCCGCGCTGCCCAGGGCGGGTCCGATGGTGATGTCCGCGGTTTCGATCGTTCCGTCGGCGTGGACGATCACCGGCGGTGTGGGGTGACCGGCCGAGGCGAAGGTGCACGTGCGCGTGAGGGGGTCGTACACCGCGTAGACGCAGCTGGCGGAGAGCGGCTGCCGGTACATGGGGTCACCGGTGGGCAGAGCGGCGCGTTCTCCCGCCAGGAAGGCGGCCGTGTCGTTGAGGCGCGCGAGGAGCTCGTCCGGATCCAGCTCCAGTGCCGCGAGAGCGTGGATCACGGTGCGCAGCTGTCCCATGGTGGTGGCGCACTGGATGCCGTGGCCGGTGACGTTGCCGAGGACCAGGGCCGTGCGGGCGCCGGACAGGGCGATCGTGTCGAACCAGCCTCCCCCGCCGTCGGTGCCGGGTACGTGGAGGTGCGCGGTCTCCAGGGTGCTCTGCGGGGAGGAGCGGCCGGCCAGCAGATGGTGCTGGACCGTCGCGGCGATGGTGTGCTCGCGGGTGAAGCGCCGCGCGTTGTCGACGCACAGGGCGGTGTGGGCGGTCACGTCGCGTGCGAGGCCGATGTCGCCCTGGTCGTACGGATCGGACGGTGCGGTGCGGTAGAGGCTCAACAGGCCCAGGGCCGTCCCGCGCCACGCCAGGGGGGCCACGAGCAGGGTGTGGGCTCCGGACGCGCGGATCGCGGCGGCTCTCGGCGGGTCGTTCCCGAGCCACAGGCTGTCCTCGCCCAGTGGCACGAGCCGGGGCATGAGATCGGCCAGGGTCTGGGTGAAGGGAGTGGGGGAGTGGAGGCTCCGGACGTCGCCCACCGGGTGCGCCTGAGCCCAGTCCAGGCCCTCGCGGGCGCGGAAGGCCGCACGGCGCAACGGCACGTCCTGGGCGAGCGGCCCGCTCGGGGGCTCCTCACCGCGCACCACCGCATCCACCACCTCGACGACGGCTACATCGGCGAACGCCGGCACCAGGGTCTCCACCAGCTCCTGGCAGGTGGAGATCACATCGAGGGTCTTGCCCACGTTCTCCCGCACGCTGTCCCGCACGCGCAGCCGGGCCCGCGCCTCTTCCCGGTCCGTGACGTCGACCACCGCGAGGGCGGCCCCCAGGACCGTCCCCTCCGGGTCCTGCAGGCGGAACACCGAAACCGAGTACGTCCTCTCCCGGCCGTGATCGGCCGCGAGCCGGTAGCCCACCAGCCGATCGCGCACGGCCACCCCGCTGTCCAGCACGCCGCGGACCATCGTCTCCACTTCCTCGGGTGCGGAGAGGCTCGCGAACTCCGGTACGGAGAGATCGGCGAGCGCGTCGATGAAATGCCGCCCGAGGATCCGCTCGGCAGGCACGCCGTGCATGGCCCGGGTGGCGGTGTTGACCCGCACCACCCTCAGCTCCGTGTCCAGAACCTGCAGGCCCACCGGTGACTGGGTGAACAGGGCATCCAGCACCGCCGGCCCCAGGTCCTCCGGAACGCCCTGCGGCAGCCGCCGGAACGGATCATGGTGCGCCACAGCCATCACCTCCTGTACCAGCCTGCCCGACGGAGCTGCCCGCGGCCGTCCGCGATACCGGGACGTACCTCGATCAGCCCCTTCTCCGACCTGGCTGGAGCCCTGGTGGAGTCCGAGCTGACCAGGGATTTCGTAGCGGAGGGGATCAGCGGGAGCGTGCGGGCGGCACCCCTTGAGTGGCCAGAGAAGCGGGGAGGTAGCATATGAGCGCCGCCTAGCTCGAAAGATAAACCTGTGACTGTCAAAGACGACTCGTTCACCAACTGGAAGAACCGCGAGGAGATCGCGGAGTCGATGATCCCGATCATCGGGAAGCTGCACCGGGAGCGGGACGTAACGGTCCTGCTGCACAGCCGCTCCTTGGTGAACAAGTCGGTGGTCAGCATCCTCAAGACCCACCGGTTCGCCCGCCAGATAGCCGGCGAGGAGCTCTCGGTCACCGAGACCCTGCCGTTCCTGCAGGCGCTCACCACCCTCGATCTCGGCCCGTCCCAGATCGACATCGGCATGCTCGCCGCGACGTACAAGAGCGACGACCGTGGCCTGTCGGTGGAAGAGTTCACCGCCTCCGCCGTCGCCGGCGCCACCGGCGCCAACAAGATCGAGCGCGCCGCCGGCCGCGACGTGGTCCTCTACGGCTTCGGCCGCATCGGCCGCCTCGTCGCCCGCCTCCTCATCGAGAAGGCCGGCTCGGGCAACGGCCTGCGCCTGCGCGCCATCGTCGTCCGCGGCGGCGGCGAGGCGGACCTCGTCAAGCGCGCCTCGCTGCTGCGCCGCGACTCCATCCACGGCCAGTTCCAGGGCACCATCACCGTGGACGAGGCGACGAGCACGATCATCGCCAACGGCAACGCGATCAAGGTGATCTACGCCAACGACCCGTCGGAGATCGACTACACGGCGTACGGCATCAACGACGCCATCCTCATCGACAACACCGGCAAGTGGCGCGACCGCGAGGGCCTCTCGCTGCACCTGCGTCCGGGCATCGACAAGGTCGTCCTGACCGCTCCGGGCAAGGGCGACGTCCCGAACATCGTGCACGGCGTCAACCACGACACGATCAAGCCGGACGAGCAGATCCTGTCCTGCGCCTCCTGCACGACCAACGCGATCGTCCCGCCGCTGAAGGCCATGGACGACGAGTACGGCGTCCTGCGCGGCCACGTCGAGACCGTCCACTCGTTCACCAACGACCAGAACCTGCTGGACAACTACCACAAGGCCGACCGCCGCGGCCGCTCCGCGCCGCTGAACATGGTCATCACCGAGACCGGCGCCGCCTCCGCCGTCGCCAAGGCGCTGCCCGACCTCAAGGCGCCCATCACCGGCAGCTCGATCCGCGTCCCCGTCCCGGACGTCTCGATCGCCATCCTCAGCCTGCGCCTGGGCCGCGAGACCACCCGCGAGGAGGTCCTCGACTACCTCCGCGACGTCTCGCTGCACTCGCCGCTGAAGCGCCAGATCGACTTCACGACCGCTCCCGACGCCGTCTCCATGGACTTCGTCGGCTCGCGCCACGCCTCGATCGTCGACGCCGGCGCCACCAAGGTCGACGGCGACAACGCGATCCTCTACCTGTGGTACGACAACGAGTTCGGCTACTCGTGCCAGGTCATCCGCGTCGTCCAGCACGTCTCCGGGGTGGAGTACCCGACCTACCCGGTTCCGCTGGTCTGATCCGCACAGCCGACCGCCGACTGCCGCCCGGAGCGGCGGTCGGCGGTTTGCTTTCTGGCTGCGGAATGTCATGAACATGACATCAATGAGGTGGGGTGTTCGCTAACGCATCGACAAGTGTCGTCCATGTGTGGGTAGTTCGAAGAGTGTGGCCATTGTGGGGGGCCGACGGGGAGGTCTCTTTGAGAAAGCTTGTTGAATAACGCTGACGGCCGGGGCGGCCTTGAATCAACTCCGTTAATCGGTCAGGGTTTCGATCTGACCCCGGGAGATCTTCCGGTCCGGAGGGGTCACGCAACACGCATTGACGCCCCACACGTCAACACGAGGAGCACTCTCTTCATGTCAACTCGACTGCACGCACGCACCCGTTCGCGCGGCTTCCGGATCCTTGCAGTAGCCACGGGAGTCGCCACTGCAACCGGTGTCTGCATGCTCTTATCCCCCCTCGCCGGCGCGACCGCTCCGGCCGAGGGAACGGTGTACGGGCTCGGCGCACCTGGAGCGCTCAGCGGCAGCTACATCGTCATCCTCGACAAGAACGCGGACCAGCAGGCACTCGCCAAGAAGTACGGCGGCGAGCTGAAGCGCACCTACACGTCCGCCGTCAACGGCTTCTCCGCGTCCGGCCTTTCGGAGACCGGGGCCAAGCGGCTCGCCGCCGACCCGGCGGTGGGCAAGGTCGTCCAGAACAAGAAGTTCTCCATCAACAGCACCCAGGACAACCCCCCGTCCTGGGGCCTCGACCGCATCGACCAGAAGGAGACGGCGGGGGACAAGAAGTACACGTACCCCGACGCGGGCGGCGACGGGGTCACCGCGTACGTCATCGACACCGGTGTGCGCATCACCCACAAGGACTTCGGCGGTCGCGCCCAGCACGGCTTCGACGCCGTGGACAACGACGACAGCGCCGACGACGGCAACGGGCACGGTACGCACGTCGCCGGGACCATCGCGGGCACCTCCCACGGGGTGGCCAAGAAGGCCAAGGTCGTCGCCGTCCGGGTGCTCGACGACAACGGGTCGGGCACCACCGAGCAGGTCGTGGCGGGCATCGACTGGGTGACGAAGCATCACAGCGGGCCGTCGGTGGCCAACATGAGCCTCGGCGGGGGCGCCGACGAGGCGCTCGACGAGGCGGTGCGCCGGTCGATAGCCTCCGGCGTCACCTTCGCCGTCGCGGCGGGCAACGAGTCCTCCGATGCCGGACAGGGCTCTCCCTCGCGGGTCAAGGAGGCCGTCACGGTGGCCTCCAGCGCGGCCGACGACTCACAGTCCTCGTTCTCCAACTTCGGCTCCGTCGTGGACCTCTACGCGCCGGGATCGGAGATCACCTCCGACTGGAACGACAGTGACACCGGTACGAAGACCATCTCCGGCACCTCGATGGCGACCCCGCACGTGGTCGGGGCGGCAGCCCTCTACCTGGCCGGACACAAGGACGCGTCGCCCGCGCAGGTCGCACAGGCCCTGACCGAGGGGGCGACCGCGGGGAAGATCAGCAACCCGAGCAGCGGAACCCCGAACAAGCTGCTGAAGGTGTCCGCGCAGTAGGCGCAGCCGCCCGCAGGAACACCGAGGCCGTCGCACCCGAGGGGGGATGCGGCGGCCTCGGCGCGCGTCAGGGAGGGAAGCCCCTCAGCCCACCCACGGCTTCCAGACCGCCTCGTTGCGCTCCACCCACTTCTTCGCCGCCTGCTCCGGTGGCAGCTTCTCCTCGGCGATCATCAAGGCCACCTCGTTCTGTTCCTCGACGCTCCAGCGGAACTTCTTCAGGAACGCGGCGGCCTTCCCGCCCGACTCCGCGAAGCGCGTGTTGAGGTACTTCTGCAGCGGCGTGTGGGGATAGGCACAGGCCACCTTCTGCGGGTCGGCGTCGCAGCCCTCTTGGTACTCGGGCAGCTTCACCTCCGTCATGGGGACCCGTTCGAACAGCCACTGCGGCTTGTACCAGTAGGTGAGGAAGGGCTTGTGTTCCTTCGCGAACTGCCTGATCTGGGTGATCTGGGCGGCCTCGGAACCGGCGAAGACCACCTCGAAGTCCAGGTCCAGATTCTTCACCAGCGCCTTGTCGTTCGTGACGTACGACGGAGAGCCGTCAAGCAGCTGGCCCTTGCCGCGGCTCTCTGCGGTGCGCAGCTGGTCGGCGTACTTGTCGAGGTTCTTCCAGTCGGTGACGTCCGGATGCGCCTCGGCGAAGTACGTCGGGACGAACCAGCCGATGTGCCCGGTCACGCCCAGTTCGCCGCCCCGGGTGATGGTCTTCTTGTTCTCGACGTACCGCTTCTCCTGCTCGGGGTGGCCCCAGTCCTCCAGGATCGCGTCGACCCGGCCCTGGCTGAGCGCGTCCCACGCGGGGACCTCGTCCACCTGGACGGTGTCGACGCGGTAGCCCAGCTCGTGTTCGAGCAGGTAGGCGGCGACGGCGGTGTTCGCCTGGGCGCCGACCCAGGACTGGACGGACAGGGTGACGGTCTTCGCGCCCTGCGCGGCGGCGTACGGAGAGGCCTGGCGCGTCATGTCGGCCGCGCCGCAGCCGGTGAGCACGGCGAGGGCCGTGCCGGTGGCGATCGCGGCGGGGAGCACGGCGGCGGCCCGTCGGCCCCGGCGGCCGGGCGCATGGTGTCGGATCGGCATGTCAGGCCTCCTTCGCGGGCTGGGTGACGCGGTCGAGCAGCAGGCCGAGGCAGACGATCGCGGCGCCGGCGACCAGGCCGGTGGCCAGGTCGCCCTGCGCGAGGCCGAGCACGACGTCGTAACCGAGCGCGCCGCCTCCGACCAGGCCGCCGATGATGACGACGGCGAGTACCAGAACCACAGCCTGGTTCACGGCCAGCAGCAACGCGGGCCGAGCCAGCGGCAGTTGGACCTGCCGCAGTTGCTGTGACCCGGTGGCGCCCAGCGAGCGGGCCGACTCCAGGGCCGCGGGGTTCACGTCGCGCAGTCCCTCGGTGGTGATGCGTACGACGGCGGGTAGCGCGTACACGACGGCGGCGGCCGCCGCCGGAGCGCGGCCCACGCCGAACAGGGCGACCACCGGGATGAGGTAGACGAACTGGGGCATGGTCTGGCACACGTCGAGCACCGGGCGCAGCAGCCGCTGGGCGCGGGCGCTGCGGGCGGCGCCGATGCCGATGGTGAAGCCCAGGACGAGGGTGAGGGCGACGGCGGCCAGCACCTGGGAGAGCGTGTCGAGGGCGGGCTCCCACACGCCGAGGACGCCGATGGCGGCCAGGGCGAGTACGGCGGTCAGCGCGGAGCGCCAGGTGCCGACGATCAGGCCCAGTACGGCGACCAGGAGCAGGAGCAGCCACCACGGCGCGGCCTGCAGTCCGGAGCGCAGCGGGTCGAGGATCCAGCTGGTGAAGCGGGCCGCCCAGTCGGCGGTGCCGCCGACGACGGGCACCCCGGAGTAGAGGTGGCCGGTCATCCAGGCGACCGCCCGGTTGACGGGCTCCGCGATCGGCACGGTCCACGCCCCGGGCCACAGGGAGCTGCCCGCCATCCGGCCCGCGACCGCCACGGCGACGGCCGCCAGGACGGTGAGCAGCCGTCCGTACCAACCCGAGAACACCCTTCTCAGCAAGGGCTGTTCGGCGGGGGGCGCCGGTGGGACCGACAGGCGGGTGCCCGCCGCTTCGGTCGTACGGTCCAGGACCACGGCGAGCAGCACGATGGGGACGCCGGCCGCGAGCGCGGCACCGACGTCCACCGAGGCGAGAGCCTGGTAGACACGGTCGCCGAGGCCGCCCGCACCGATCACGGAAGCGATGACGGCCATCGACAGCGCCATCATGACCGTCTGGTTGACGCCGAGCAGCAGCTGCCGGTGGGCCAGCGGGAGCCGCGCGGTGAGCAGGCGCTGGCGCCCGGTCGCGCCGAGCGAGGCCGCTGCCTCCAGCACCCCGGCGTCGGCCTCGCGCAGGCCCAGGGCGGTGAGCCGGGCCATCGGCGGGGCCGCGTACACCACCGTGGCGAGCACGGCGGCCGGTACGCCGATGCCGAAGACCAGCACCATCGGCAGCAGATACGCGAAGGCGGGGAGCACCTGCATGGTGTCGAGGACCGGGCGCAGCGCGCGGTCGGCGCGCGGCGACAACCCGGCGGCGAGACCCAGCAGCGCGCCGACCGCGACGGAGGCGGCGACGGCCACGACCATCAGGGCCAGGGTCTGCATCGTGGGCACCCACATGCCGAGCAGGCCGCAGGCGGCGAAGGCGGCCACGCAGGTGACGGCGAGCCGGACGCCGGCCAGGCGCAGGGCGATCAGGCCCGCCAGGGCGGTGACGCCGGTCCAGCCCGCGGCGAGCAGGACGACGTACACCGCGCGGACGGACACCACCACGGCATTGCTGACGTGCCCGAAGAAGTAGAGGAAGAGCGGATGGCCGTCCCGGTTGTCGATGATCCAGTCCCCGGCCCGGCCGAGCGGCCCGGAGAGGTCGACGGCGAGGGCGGCCGGCCAGCTGCCGGCGCCCGGGAACGCCATCGCGAGCGGGAGCAGCACCGCGGCGAAGACGGCGAGGGGCAGGACCCTGCGGCCGGCGCGGCGGTGGAACAGCAGGGCCTTCAGGCGGCCGCCGGGCGACCCGGCGGCCGCGGACCGCGGGCGATCGGGCCGTCCGCCCGTGCCCGGCCGGGCCGTCCGTCCGGATCCTGCGGACCGGTCCCGCCCTCCGGGGTCCCGTACGGGTGTGGTGGTCGCGGTCATCCACGCCACCTCCCTGTGACGGGGACGGTGCCTCGGACGGGGACGGCGCGGCGGGCACGGCGCGTCATGCCGCCACCCCCCGCCCGGTCGCGGCCGCCGGCAGCCCGGCCACCACGGCGAGCAGCCCCGCGTCGTCGACGACACCCAGGCACCGGCCGTCGTCGACGATCCGCGCCGGACCGCCGCTGCGGGCGACCGCCTCGATCGCTTCCGCCACCGTGGCGGCGGGGGTGAGCGCGGGTCCCTCGCCGGCCTCGTCGGCCGTCGCGGGGCGCATCGCGCTGCGTACGGTGAGCACCTGCTCGCGCGGCACGTCGCGGACGAAGTCCCGCACGTAGTCGTCGGCGGGCGAGCCCACGATCTCCTCGGGGGTGCCGAGCTGCACGATCCGCCCGTCGCGCATCAGCGCGATCCGGTCACCGAGGCGCAGCGCCTCGGACAGGTCGTGGGTGATGAAGACCATCGTGCGGCCCTCCTCGTGGTGGAGCCGGGCCACCTCGTCCTGCATCTCGCGGCGGATCAGCGGATCGAGCGCGCTGAACGGTTCGTCGAACAGCAACACTTCAGGATCGGCGGCCAGGGCGCGCGCGAGACCGACCCGCTGCTGCTGACCGCCGGACAGCTGGCCGGGACGGCGGTCCTCAAGGCCTTCGAGACCGACCTTGGTGATCATCTCGGCGGCCTTGGCGCGCCGGTCGGACCGGCTCACGCCCTGGATCTCCAGGCCGTAGGCAACGTTGTCGAGGACGGTGCGGTGCGGCAGCAGTCCGAAGTGCTGGAAGACCATGGCGGCGCGGTGGCGGCGCAGTTCGCGCAGCCGGGCCGGGTCCATGGCGAGGACGTCCTCGCCGTCGATGGCGAGGGACCCGGCCGTGGGCTCGATCAGCCGGGTCAGGCAGCGCACCAGGGTGGACTTGCCCGAGCCGGAGAGGCCCATGACGACGAAGACCTCCCCCTTGCGGACGTCGAAGGTGACGTCACGGACGGCGGCGGTGCAGCCGGTCCGCTCCCGCAGTTCGGCGGCCGGCAGCGCGGCGTGCTCGGAGCCCGGCACGCGGGCCGCCTTGCGAGGCGGGCCGAAGACCTTCCACAGGCCCTGGATGGAGAACACGGGAGCGGCGTCGGCGTCGGGGCCGCCGTCCGCACCGGGGCTGCCGTCCGCGCCGGGAGCGGTGGAGCCGGTATGGACCGCGGTCACCGGACCTCACCGCCCAGGAGCTCGGCGGCCTTCTCGCCGACCATCAGCACTCCGATCATCGGGTTCACCGCGGGCATCGTCGGGAAGACGGAGGCGTCCGCGATGCGGATGCCGTCGAGGCCCCGCACCTTCAAGTCAGGTCCCACCACTGCCCGTTCGTCGTCGGCGGCGCCCATCTTGCAGGTGCCGGCCGGGTGGTAGACGGTGTGCGCCACCGAGCGGGCGTACGCGCTCAGCGCCTCGTCGTCGGTGATCTCGGGGCCCGGGCACACCTCGCGCCCCAGCCATCCGGCCAGCGGCTCGGCCGCGGCGATCTTCCGGGCCAGCTTGATGCCGTCCACCAGCGTCCGGGCGTCGTAGTCGTCCTCGTCCGTGAAGTAGCGGAAGTCGAGGGCGGGCTTGACCTCGGGGTCCGCGCTCGTGAGGTAGAGACGCCCGCGGCTGCGCGGCTTGGGGATGTTGGGAGTCAACGAGACGCCGTGCGCCGGACGTTCGTAGCCGAGGCGCTCCGGGTTGTCGGTGAACGGGATCTGGTAGAAGTGGAACATCAGGTCGGGCCCGGGGGAGTCCGGGTCGCGCCGGACGAACAGCCCCGCGTCGCTGTCCATCGCCGAGTTCTCGGGGATCGGACCGTCCGTCTCCCAGACGATCACGGACTCCGGGTGGTCGAGGAGGTTCTCGCCGACTCCCGGCAGGTCGTGGAGGACGGGAATGCCGAGTGCCTCCAGGTCCGCGGCGGGGCCTATGCCGGAGTGCAGCAGCAGGCGCGGGGTGTCCACGGCGCCCGCGCACACCAGCACCTCGCGACGGGCGCGGATCAACGATTCCGTGCCGTCCGCGGCACGGACGTGGACCCCGCGCGCCCGGGTGCCGTCCAGCTCCAGGCGGTACGCCCAGGTCTCCAGCAGGATGCGCAGGTTGGGCCGGTCGTCCATGACCGGGTGGAGGTAGGCGACCGAGGCCGACGAGCGCTTGTTGTCCTCGGGGTGGTAGGCGAGGTCGAAGAATCCGACGCCCTCGTGGAAGGGCTTGCGGTTGAAGCCCTCGACGAGGGGCACTCCCAGCGCGCCCCGGGCCGCGTCCACGAAGTCGCGGGCGATGGCGTTGCGGTCCGCCTCGCCGACCGGAACGATGTTGTTGAGGAGCCGCTCGAAGTACGGGTCCATGGCGGCCGCGTGCCAGCCCTCGGCGCCCGCCCGCGACCATTCGTCCCAGTCGGAGGGGAGCGGCTTGAACGCGATCAGGGTGTTGTGCGAGGAGCAGCCGCCCAGGACGCGTGCCCGGCTGTGCCGGATGTGCGAGTTGCCGCGCGGCTGCTCGGTGGTGGGGTAGTCGTAGTCGAGCTCACCGCCGAGCAGGCCCATCCAGCGGCGCAGGGTGAGTACGTCGGGGCGGTCGACGTCGCTCGGTCCGCCCTCGATGACGGCGACGGTGACGTCGGGGTCCTCGGTCAGGCGGGAGGCGATCACCGAGCCGGCGGTGCCGCCTCCGACGATGACGTAGTCGAATTCCCGGCCGTGGCCGTGGCCGTCGCCGTGGTTGTCGTGGTGCGTGGTGGTCGTGTTCATGTCTCTCCTGCCCCCGTCAGCCCGCGAACCAGCGCACGGGGCGCGGAGCGAGGTTCTCGTACACGTGCTTGGTCTCCCGGTACTCGGCCAGGCCCGACGGGCCGAGCTCGCGGCCGATGCCGGACTTCCCGAAGCCGCCCCACTCGGCCTGCGGCAGGTAGGGGTGGAAGTCGTTGATCCAGACGGTGCCGTGGCGCAGCCGGCCGGCCACCCGACGGGCGCGGTCCCGGTCCGCCGACCAGACGGCACCCGCGAGGCCGTACTCGGTGTCGTTGGCGAGCGCGACGGCCTGCTCCTCGGTGCGGAAGGTCTCCACGGTCAGGACCGGTCCGAAGACCTCCTCGCGCACGACGCGCATCTCGCGGTGGCAGCGGTCGAGGACGGTGGGCCGGTAGAAGTAGCCGGGGCCTTCCGGTCGTTCGCCCCCGGCGCGCAGTACGGCGCCCTCGGCGAGCGCGGAGGCGACGTAGGACTCGGTCCGCGCCAGCTGGGCGGCGGAGACCAGCGGGCCGCATTCGATGCCCGGATCGGTACCGCGGCCGATGCGGATCTTCTCGGCGCGGCGGGCGAGTTCGGCGACGAAGCGCTCGCGCAGGGACTCCTCGACGATCAGGCGTGAGCCGGCCGAGCACACCTGGCCGCTGTGCATGAAGGCGGCGTTGAGGGCCTGGTCGACGGCGGTGTCGAAGCCGTCTGCGGTGGCGCAGGCGTCGGCGAAGACGACATTGGGGTTCTTGCCCCCGAGTTCGAGGGCGACCTTCTTGACCGTGTCCGCGGCCGCGCGCATGACCTTCGTACCGCTGGTCAGTCCGCCGGTGAAGGAGACCAGGTCGACGTCGGGATGGGCGGCGAGCCGGGCGCCGACCGGATCGCCCGCCCCCGTGACCAGATTGGCGACTCCGGCGGGCAGGCCCGCCTCGGCCAGCAGCTCGATGAGGACCACCGTGGTCAGCGGGGTGAGCTCGCTCGGCTTGATCACGAAGGTGTTGCCCGCGGCCAGGGCCGGGGCGATCTTCCAGCTGGCCTGGAGCAAGGGGTAGTTCCACGGGGTGATCAGGGCGCACACCCCGACCGGCTCGTGCACGACGACGCTGTGGATGTCGGGGGATCCGGCGTCCACGACCCGGCCCGCGCTCTCCTCGGTGACGAGGTCGGCGAAGTAGCGGAAGGCGTCGCTGACGCAGTCCACGTCCGCGCGGCCCTCTTCGAGCGTCTTGCCCGCGTCCTGGCTCTCCAGGAGACCGATGCGCTCACGGTCGCGCTGGAGCAGGTCGGCCGTGCGGCGCAGCAGTGCCGCACGCTCCGCGACCGGGGTGCCCGGCCACTGCCCGCCGTCGAACGCGGCCCGTGCGGCGCCGACCGCCGCGTCGGTGTCGGCGGTGGCGCCCTCCGAGACCACGGCGAGGACGGTGGCGTCCACGGGATCCAGGACTTCCCTGGTGGCTCCAGAGGCCGCGGACCGCCAAGTCCCGGCTGTGTAGATCGTCTTTTGCTCCGACACGACGCGCTGTACCTCCGGTTTCGCCACCGCGGCGAACCCGCGGCGATCTGGCAATCACCGCGCATGCCCCCCGACCCGGAAGTCATGTCCCATCCGCCACTTGAAGTGACTGGAGTCACGCGGACCCGTGGGCCGTGCCGGGTATGTCCGGGACCCCGGGACCCCGGGACCCCGGGACCTCGGGGTCTCAGGATGACTTCGCCATGCGCAGGCGCAGGCTGTCGTAGACCGGCGGGCTCCCCATCCGGTCCGCGGTCAGCGTCGCGGCGAAGCAGGCGGCGAGCAGCGGCACGAGCAGCGAGGTGGTCCCCGTCATCTCGACGACGAGCGTGATGCCCGTGACGGGCGCGCGGACGACCGCGGCGAACAACGCGGCCATGCCGACGATCGCGAAGGGCACGGCGCCGGAGCCGTCGCCCGGCAGCGCGAGGCCGTGCACGAGAGCCCCCCACAGGGCCCCCAGCGCCAGCAGGGGAGCGAACAGCCCGCCCGGGGTGCCGGCCGAGTAGCTGAGGGGGCCGGCCAGGAACCGCACCGCGAAATACCCCGCGAGTACGGAGCCCACGGGCATGTCGCCGCCCAGCAGGCGCCCGCTCAGCTCGTCCCCGCCGCCGGCCAGCAGCGGGTCGATGCCGAGCAGGAGGCCCACGACGGCCCCGATCAGAGCCGCCCGGGCCACCGGTCCGACCCGGGTGGCGCGATCGGCGAGGTCCAGGAACCCGACGATGAGCCGGCTGTAGGCCACACCCAGGACCGCGGTGGCCGCGCCGAACAGCAGGACGGCGGGCAGCAGCGCGAGCGGTGGGTCGGCCAAGGTGGCCGGGACCCGGAAGACGGGCCGGTCGCCCACGATGAGCTCGGAGCATCCGACGGCCGTGGCGGTCCCGATGAGCGTGAGGAGGACCACACGCGCCTCGACCGCCTTGGCCACTTCCTCACAGACGAACACCACCCCGCTGAGGGGCGCGGTGAAGGCCACCGCGAGGCCGGCGCCGGCGAGCGAGGTGTGCAGCACCGTGACGTCCCGCGGGCTCATCCTCGCGAGCCGCCCGGCCTCCGCCCCGATCGCCGCACCCATGTGCACCGTCGGGCCTTCCCGGCCGAGCACCAGGCCCGAGCCCATGGCGATCACGCCGCCCACGAACTTGGCCGGCAGGAGCCAGAGCAAGGGCCGTGGCTCCCGCTCGCCGCGCCACACGGCCTCGACGTCCTGGATGCCGCTGCCGGCGGCCAGCGGGACCCGCCGGGCCAGCGCGCACGCGACGGTGGCGCCCGCCGCCGTGGTGAGGACCGGAATCAGCCAGCCGGGCCCGGCGAGGCGCTCCGTGGCGCTCAGCAGTGAAACGTGCAGTTCCTGGACCCGTACGAGGCACCAGCGGAAGCTCGCGCCGACCAGTCCGACGAGGCAGCCCGCGACCGCCGCCACGAGGTAGGCGGCCGGCCCGCCACGGGGAGCACCGGGCATGCACAGACCTCCGCCGAGCCGTGGTTCGCGTCGGTCAGAGCGTCACCCGCCGCCACCGGGCCTTTCCGGACGTCGGCGCAGCCGCGCCGAAACCGGCCCCGACTGGGCCAACGGCGACGGCGCGCGCCTCCCGGCGGTGTCCGTCGACGTCCCGCCGAGCGCCGGTCAGCTCCCGTTCGGCCTCCGAATGCCCTGACCGGTCATCTCGACTCCCCTTCCTGGGGCGGAGCCAGGCCGGGGCCGAGCCAGACGTCCTCCACGGGGCGGCCGAGCAGGTACTCGGCGCCGTAGGGGTAGCGCTTGAAGGCCGCGGGCTGGTACATCGCGTGCTCGCCCTTCCTGGGCGGCGGCAGCGACGGGGCGTCCCGCAGGGCCTCGAACTCCGGGCGTACGGAGTCGGGGAGCATCCCGCGGTCGAGGTGGTGCGCCGCCAGCCGACGGACCAGGTGCCGTGCCAGCTCCCCGCTGTCCGTGTCCCGTTCGAAGAGCAGGGTGAGCCGGTAGTAGGTGTCGTTCCCGTCCGGGCCGTCCTGCTGGATCTCCACCACCATTTCGCAGTCGTTGAGGAAACTCTGCTTGGGCCGGAAGCCGACCGAGTTGGCCCACGGATAGCGGATGTGGCCCGCGAGTCTGAGGCCTTCGGCATCCGGCTCGTCGGCGACCAGCACCAGCCGGGCGTCGGTCACGTACAGGCTCAGCCCGAAGATCCGCCACTCGGTCTCCGAAGCCGAGCGGAAGTTGGCGAAGTCGAGCGTCTCCTTCGTCCACCACGCCCCGCGGACCGGAACGGGACCGTGTACCTCACCGTCGAACGAGGTGAACCTGATCCGGCCGTCCGGATGGAACCGGGTGTGCCGCACATCCGCCAACTCCTGCTCGTCCGGGCCGTGCCGGGCCATCATCATGAACGGCTCGTGCACGACGCGGGAGGGCGGCCGGGGCGGGACGGCCGGACCGCCCGGAGCGGCGGCCCGCGCGCTCACCGCAGGCCGCTCCGGCTCCCAAGGCTTCTCGGACCGCCGGCGCCGCCGGGAATCCGGACGGGCCGGGGGAGCGGCGGCCGGTTTCCTGCCCGGTCCCTCGCCGAGTCCCACGTACGCGTAGGCGAGGAAGGCCAGCGGGAACGAGCCGCGGCCGTCGCGCCACCGCTGCAGCTCCGCGCGCTGCACGGCGCGCAGCGCCGCCGCGGGTTCGACATGGTGGCGCAGGGCCTCGACGAGGCCGAGGTCGATCCGCTGCGCGGTCGGGGAGTCCAGGAGTTTGAACAGGGTGCAGTACACGTGCTCGGCGCCGCCGTGGACGACCGCGGCGCCCAGCCCGAGCCACTCGGGTACGTCCAGCAGGGACGGGGCGTACCCGCTGTCCGGCTGCCCGTACACACCGAGGCTCGCGCAGGCGGCGAGCAGCACGCGGCGGGGCATCCGGTAGAGGGGCGCCCCCGCGTCATCGGTCCGGTACAGGTCGTGCAGCCCCAGGGGGCCGTCGCAGAACTGGAAGCCGGAGCCGCCGGGATCGCTCCGGGTGGGGCCGGCCACGTGGCCCGCGAGGTAGAGGACGGCCTCGTCCGTGCCCTCCCGGGCGAGGAGCGAGGCGAATTCGGCCTTGCTCAGGGGGCCGACGACCACCTCGCTGTCCTCGGGGACGGTGGCCACGGCGCTGCGCAGCTTCTGGTCGGGATGGTGTGGGGGCAGGTCCGGCCCCAGGACGGCCAGGGCCGCGGGCGCCTCGCCGCCCCTCGGGGCCGCCGCATCGTCCCGTGCGGGGGACGCGAGCGCAGCGTCCCGCACGGTGATCCGCCGCCGCTGCGACAACAGGGCGATCGACGGCAGGTAGGACACCTGCGCCGCGTCCAGGACCAGTCGTTGCGGCGTGAGCGTGAGCGCACAGACCGGTACGAGGGCCAGCGCGCCCGTGGGCGCCAGCACCAGCGGCACCGGCGCCGGGGCCGTGCGCAGGGCTTCGCGCAGCACCTCGGGGAGCATCGCGGCGCCGAGCCCGTCGAAGATCCGCGACCACACCTGACCCGCGGTCAGGGATTCTCCCGCCACCGGGTCGTCGGCGCCCACGAGCATCAGGGCGCTGCCCCGCAGCCGCTTCGCCTGCGAGGGCGCCCCCGGCAGCCGGACGGGCAGGTGCCGGACCAGGTCCTCGTAGGGACCGGCGAACTCCGCGTGCACGGTGCGCTGGGCGTGCCAGTCGCCCGACGGGCTGCGGACCGCGTGATAGATCCACTCTCCGACCCGTGCGTAACTCCAGTACCACCCGCCCGGAAACATCGTCTCGATCTCGCCGTCGAGATCGACGGCCGCGGGCTCCTCACCGCCGACCCAGGAGGCGCGGCGCACCAGGATGGTCCGGTCGGTCAGCAGCGGGTCGGAGGACTGCGGATCCGGCGGCGCAGCCTTCCCGCCCGCGCCACCGGGGCCGGGGCCGAGCGCGGGCGGCAGGCCCGTGCTGGAGACCAGCGCGTCGAGCACCGCGCGCAGACGGCTGCCCCGTTCGTCCGACTCGACGGGCACGGACTGTGCGCGGATGATCTCCAGCAGCTCGCCGACCAGGGCCGGATCGGCCGCCGCGAGGTCCAGCGCGAGGGCGTAGGTGGAGGCGTGGGAGGCGACCCAGCGCGCCCGCCACTGGGTGGTGGGCAGCTGGTAGCGGACGCGCTGGACGGCGCCCAGGCTCTCCAGGGCGTTGCCCAGCGCTTCCTCGTGCATCCCGACGGCCCGCTGGATGCGGGCGAGCGCGGCGTAGGCCTGGGACTCCAGCAGCGGCATCCGCGACCGGCTCAGGTGGCGCAGCACGTTGTCCATGAGCCCGGCGGCGTAGACGTAGCGCTCGTGCCGTCCGTCCTCGTCGACGCGGTCGGTCTCGGGATGGTCCTGCGGGTTCTCGATGATGTCCAGGTAGAGGGTGACCAGCAGCAGCACCTGCGCCGCGTGGTCCCCGACGGAGGCGCCCAGATCGGCCAGGCCGTCCTTCTGCTCGTACTGGCCCATCAGCTGTTCCACCACGCCGACCGTGTTGCCCGCGTCGTGCATCAGGCGCAGCACCAGCAGCTCCGTCCGGGCCAGCACGGCCAGGTTCCCGGCGCGCATCGCCGCGTGGCGGGTGCGGCACATGAGCCGGAGGCCTTCGACGCACCGGACGGAGTCCCGCGGGTCCGCGGTCAGGGCCTCGGTCATGCGCAGTTCGGCCTCGGCGGCCCAGTAACGGGCCCGGCGGCCCTGCCCCAGCAACTGGACGGCCTCCCGCCAGCGCGCTTCCGCGGCCGCGGGCTGACCCGCGGCCAGCAGGACGTCCCCGGCCTGCAGCGCGCACCAGCCGCGGATCCCGGGCGGCGCGGCCGCCGCGAGGGCGCGGGCTTCCTCCGACAGCACCATGGCCGACTGGAATTCGAGCCGGGCGACGGCGGCCAGGGCCCGGCACTGCACGAGGACCGGCCCGACCCGGTCCGGCAGCGGTTCGCCGCCGTCTCCGAGGAACCACTCGGTCCGGGCCCGGTCGTCATGGGTCGCCTTGTCCACGGCGAGGACCACACGGGCCGCCGTACTGTCCCACATGGCGCGCAGCAGGAAGAACCGGCCCAGGAACCGTACGGGGCTGTCGGCGGGTGCCTGGGACGTGATGCCGAGCCGCAGCATCGACAGCGACAGCCGCACGAGGGCGACGAGCGCGGCGGCGGGCAGGGCGGCGATCAGCAGGGCAGGGCCGGTCCAGGCGGCCCAGAGGAGGACGCCGGCGAGTGAAGCGCCGGCCAGGGGCCTGCGCCAGCCGGTCAGGGCCCACGCCGTCACCGGGAAACAGACCGCGGCCCAGCCGGGAGCGGACAGCAGCAGACACGCCGTCACCGTCAGCGCCACGACGGCCGAGCGGACCGCGAGGACCTTCCACCACAGGGTGCGTTCGAGAGCGGCGAACAGATCGCACTCGTACAGCCCGATGCGGGTCCTCCCCGACCGGCCGGCCCGGGCCAGCCACCAGGACACGGCGAAACGGGGGAGCAGCCCGAGCAGGGTCCATGGACGGAGCCCCTTCGAGAACAGCCCCGACAGGGGGATCGCGTCCTCGATGATCGCTTCGTCGTGGTCGAGCCGGTTGCGCTGCGCGAGCCAGTCGCGCAGCCCGTCCTCGGCGTCCGGGCCGAACGGATCGAAAACCGAGATGTTCACTCCGGCGCCAGCTTCCCCGTCAATTTCAGCGTCCGGTAGAAGGTGGCCGCCCGGCGGTCCTCCCGGCGGTCGGCCCTGATGTCCTTCTCGGTGAGAGCCGGATCGGCCATGTCGCTCTTGACCAGGAGCAGCAGGAGCCGGCCGTCGAGCAGGTCGAACACCCGGTTCGCCAGGGCGAGCAGGGCCAGCCACCAGGGGATGCCGAGAACCGCCGTCGCCACGAGGAGGGCGAGGTCGACGGCCAGCCGGGCCCCGGGCGAGAGGTACTGCCGCCGGGCCAGCTGGCTCGCGAGCCAGAGCGCGGACCAGGCAGTCACCGTGAGGGTGGCCCAGGCCGTGGCGGCCAGCGTGCACAGGATCACCAACTGGGCCCAGAGCCGCACCCGGACGTGCAGACGGATGAGATGGGCCTGCACCCGTGAGCTGATGTGTGCGACTCCGCTGTTCTCGGACCGCATGCCGATGCTCCGCGCCGTCCGCTTGCCCCGCCGCCGCTCCCGGGTCTCGAAGGAGTACGCCGCGGGGCGGTCCGGGCGGCCGGGCGAAAGGATCGGCCCCCGGTCGGACGGCTGCCGGTCCAGGGCGCAGACCCGGTGGCGTTCCGTCATGGCGCTGCGCAGCACGGCCCGTTCGGTCAGCCCCGTCCCGCGGAGGAACCGGCGTACGTCCTCGTCGTCCGCGCGGGCCTCCAGGCAGACGAGCAGGAGATGGGCGGTGTCGGCGGAGCCGTCCCCGGTCCGCCCCGTCCAGTACGCCAGCCTGCCGAGCGCGGCCGACGCGGCGGGGGAAAGGGGCACCACCCGGGTCCGGCCGTTCATGCCGGCCTCCGCGGCGGCGACCGCGTCGGTCGCCTCCTCGGTGAGGAAGTGGTGCGCGGCCAGGGACTTCATCACGAGCCGGGACCGCGAGGAGGGATCGCCCGAGCTCATCGACGCGTGCAGCAGGTGCATGGGTCCGACCGGTTCCCCCTCGCCGTCGGCCAGGGCCTGCGCGACCTCGACGCACCTGGTCAGAGCGGGAGTCCGGCGGGCGGAGGGTGATGCGCCACCCCGGGGCGGCTGCGCGGTCATGGGGCGGTTCGGTCTTCGAGCGGGCCGGACTGCGCGGGGACGCAGTCGGTCCAGCTGACGGGCGCGAGCTCCAGTTCCACGGGCTCGTCGGACCCTCCATGGAGGCCTGCCTCGTCCTCGTATTCCTCCTCGTCGTCGTCCTCGTCGGAACGGAAGACCAGTTCCGGCGGGCCCACCAGCCTCCTGCGCAGCTGTACGGCCTGGAACAGCGGGGTGGCGCCGTCCGGGGCGAGCACGCTGGCAGCGATCCCGGACTTGGCGGTGACCGAGTAGTTCCCGATGGCGCCGGCGACCGCCAGTGGTCCGCCCAGACTGCCCGCGCGAACCCGGAGGTTCATCTGGGCGCCGTGCTGCTCGGAGACGAGGATGGCGGTGGGGCCGGTGCGCACGACCTCGGTCACGACGACGTACTCGGTGCGCCACGTCTTGTTCGCGTACCGCTCGCGAAGCGCCTCCTGGAGTGCGAGCAGGTTCCCGATGGTCTCCTGTACGCAGCCCGATGCCTGGAAGAGCGTGGCTCCGCCCCGGTCGAAGGTGATGGACAGGTTGGTCATGACATCGGCCGCGGGGTCGTCCACGCGGGTGCCGGCGGTCACCGCGACACAGTCGGCCGAGGAGTAGTCGAGATCGACGGTCTTGCTCTCGGCGCCCCTGGTGAACGGGATGCCCAGTTCGTCGAGCGTGGTGACCTTTCTGAACCTGTGCTGCGAGATGAGGCCGACATCGCCCAGCGCGAGGGGGGTGGAGGGGAGCCAGCAGGCGAGGTACTTGTACTTCTTGTGCAGCTCACGCGTGTACCGGTCGGGGATGGAACTCATGTCTGGCCTGGCCTCTCGCGCCGAATACTCCGTGAAACGAAGGGAGTTGGGACTCGGCCATCAGGCTAGGGGGAGTGGGGCGGCCTTGTCCTGCGATACGGGACGGGGGCGCTGCCCGAACGTGCGGGCGAACCCGGGCGGACAGCCGGGGCTGCCGTGCAGGGTCTGGGCCGTGGAGGGGTGCGGTACGGCCGATCAGAGGGGGGAAGGGCACTCCTTCGAGGGAACCGGGCGGCCGCAGCCAGTCGGTGGGGCACTCGGCTGCCGAAGAAACTGTGTCGGCCCCAGCCGGGGCCGTGCGGCACCGCGGTGCCGCTGGCAGTTGCGAGGAGATGTACACGTGATGCGTGTGTGGAAGAGTGCGGGCCTTGCCCTGGCGGTCGGTCTGGCGGTCCTCGGCGGTGCGTCCTCGGCCTCGGCGGACGCCGAGGCTCACGGGATCGCGGCGGGCTCGCCCGGTGTCCTGTCGGGCAACCTGATCCAGATCCCGATTCACATCCCGATCAACGTCTGCGGTAACAGCGTGAACGTGATCGGTGCGCTGAACCCGGCCGGTGGCAACGTCTGCGTCAACACCTGAGGTTCCTGATCCCCACTCGTCCCGTCCCGGCGCTCGCTGCCGGGGCGGGACGAGGTCGTATGCGGACGCGGCCCCGGCCGCGTCCGCATCCCTCACGAGGTCAAGAGGCCCGCCCGTACCGGACGTTCCCGCTCCAGATCCGTTCGAGCCGTACGCGGGTGCCCGGGCGGGGGGCGTGCCAGATCTTGTCGTCGCCGGCGTAAATGCCCACGTGTTCCATGGTCGAGCCTCTGGGGAAGAACACCAGATCGCCGGGCGTGCGGTTCCGCCGGGAAATGTGCGAGGTTTCCTCGTACTGCTGGTCCGCGGTGCGCGGAAGTTGTCTGCCCGCTTTCTTGAAGGAATAGAGCGTCAGGCCCGAACAGTCGAACCGTTTGGGTCCTGTGGCGCCGCGGGCATAAGGTGCGCCTTCCTTGGAAGCGGCCACGGCCAATGCCGTGACCCCGTACGGCGCGGCCGCGTCGGCGGGCGAGGCGGGGCCGGCCGAGGCGCCGACGGTCAGCAGGAAGAGGAGCAGAAAAGCCCGGGGTAGAGGGAATCTTGCGGCGCGGCGAACAGGGTGCTGAGCCTGTCGGGCCTTACGGGAGCCGGTCCTTGAGACGGACATCGAGTTACCTCCGCGTTCGGGTGTGGGGGACGGTCGGTCGAATACGTCGAAGTCCTGCTTTCGGTGACCTAGGTCCTGGCGGCGACGGCCGACCAGTTTTCTCCGATGCCGCCCGCAATTCACTTTCGACATGGGTTGAGTTGTATCGGTTCTGCAACAAATCCGCGAATTTATGGCAAACATATCCGACTGGCGTGTCCGACGTGCAATTCAGGGCCGGGTAGTTCGCGTGGTGCGGTTGACCGGGCCCGGCGGACGTCGCCAGACTCGATTGCCCGTGACCTCCGGCATCCGGACCGGGCGACCACCTCACGAGCAGGGGACGTTGTGACTGGACAGGTAATTCCGCACGAGGTGCAGGGCAGCGGCTCCCGGCACGCGCTCGTGCTCCACAACTGGTTCGGCGACCGGTCGAGCTTCGACCCGATGCGCGAGTACCTGGACGGCGACGCGTTCGGCTACGCCTTCCTGGACTGCCGGGGATACGGGGAGGCCATCGACACCGAGGGAGCCTTCACCATGGAGGAGGTGGCCGCGGACGCCCTCGCCGTGGCCGACCACCTGGGCTGGGACACCTTCTCCGTCATCGGCCACTCCATGGGCGCCAAGGCGGCCCAACTGATGCTGCTGGACGCCCCGGCGCGCGTCCGCTCGATCGTCGCCGTCTCGCCCGTGCCCGCGTCCGGCTTCCCGCTCGAAGGGGAAGCGTGGGAGCTGTTCGCCGGTGCGGCGAAGAACCCCGGCAACCGCAGGGCGATCATCGACAACACCACCGGCGGAAAGCGCGACGACGCCTGGCTGGACGCCATGGTGAGCCGCTCGGTGGGGAACTCGTCGGCGACGGCCTTCCGCGCGTACCTGGACTCCTGGTCCCGTGACGACTTCCACGAGCACGTGAAGGACCACCCCGTCCCCGTCCTCCTCGTCGCCGGTGTGAACGACCCGGCGCTGGGACCCGAGGCCATGCGGGCCACCTGGCTGCGGTGGTACCCCAATGCCGAGCTCGAAGTGCTCCCGGACGCGGGCCACTACGCGCCTGAGGAGAGCCCCGAGGCCCTCGCCGCGCTCGTGGAGGGGTTCCTCGGCCGCTGAGGGCCGTGGGCGAGGGATCCGCGGGGCCGAGCGGGACCGAGTCCGGTGCGCGCACCTCCGTACGTCCGTGCGTCCGCGGCGGGATCACGGATCCCGCCGCGGACGCGGCCTCAGTCGCCGATGTCCCGACTGCGGAAGTCTTCCAGCGTCTCGCGCCGCACGAGGAGCCTGGCCGCGCCCTCGTGGACCGCGATGACCGCCGGGCGGCCCACGAGGTTGTAGCCGGATGCCATCGACAGCTGGTAGGCGCCCGCCACCGGGACGGCGAGCAGATCGCCGGGGCGGATGTCGTCCGGCAGTTCGACGTCGGCGGCGAGGATGTCGCCCGCCTCGCAGTGCCGGCCGACGACGGTGGCCGTGCACGGCGCGGCCGTGGAGCCGCGGCCGATCAGGCGGGGCGCGTAGCGCACCCCGTACAGCGCGGGCCGCGGATTGTCGCTCATCCCGCCGTCGACGGCGACGAACACCCGCTCGCCGGTGTGCTTGACGGCGAGGACCCGGTACAGCGCGACCCCCGCCGGACCGGCCACGGCCCGCCCGGGCTCGATGACGAGCCGGGGAACGGTGAGTCCTGCGGCGGCGCAGCCCCGGGCGAGCTCGGTACGCAGCCTCCCGGCGAGCGCGGTGATGTCGAGGACGGGCTCGCCCGGCCGGTAGGCGATGCCGTGGCCGCCGCCCATGTCCAGCTCGGGCAGGCAGATCCCGTGCGTGTCGCGGATGCGCGCCATCAGCCCCACCATCCGCCGCAGGGCCACCAGGTAGGGCTTCACGTCGGTGATCTGCGAGCCGATGTGGCAGTGCAGGCCGGTCAGTTCGAGCCGCGGCTGGCCGAGGATCCGCTTGACGGCGTGCTGCGCGCCCCCGTCGGTGAGGGAGAGGCCGAACTTCTGGTCGTCCGTACCGGTGCGGATCTTGTCGTGGCCGCCGGCCGAGACCCCCGGTACGACCCGCACCATGACCTTCTGGCGCCCGTCGGGGCCGACGGCGGCCGCGATCCTGGCGATCTCGGACGGACTGTCGATGACGATCCGCCCCACGCCGAGGCGCAGCGCCGCCTCCAGGTCACGGGGCGATTTGGCGTTGCCGTGCAGCACGATGCGATCGGGCGGGAAGCCGGCGGTGACGGCGAGCTCCAGCTCCCCGGCCGAGCACACGTCCAGGCCCAGCCCTTCCTCCTGGACCCAGCGGACCATGGCGCGGGACAGGAACGCCTTGGCGGCGTACAGCACGTCGGCGTCGGGGAATGCGTCCCGATAGGTCCGGCAGCGCCCGCGTACCTCGCCTTCGTCCAGTACGTAGGCCGGTGTGTCGAACCGGTCGGCGATCTCGGTGAGGGGGACTCCGCCGACGGCCAGGCCGCCGTGCGGGAGCGGGGTCGTGGACGCGGGCCAGATGGACAGTTCGCCGGCACCGGCCGGCATCTCGGAGAGGACGGCGATGGTCATGTGCGATCCCCTTCAGGCCGTCCTGGCCGTGGTCTCGGGTGCCGAAGGGACCGGCGGGACCGGTGGGACCGGTGGGACCGGTACGCCGACCGGGACGGTGGCCGCCGCCGCGGCGACCGGGGGAGCGGTGAGGGCCGGGTCGACGGTCAGCAGGTGCACTCCGAGCGGTTCGGCCATCGCCCGGAGCGCGGCTTCCGAGAGCCGTATCCAGGGCTGCTCCGTGCCGAGCGCGGCGGCGAGCCGGTCCGGGCTCGTGAAGCCGACGGCGGTACGCGTTCCCAGCGGGGTGCGGAACAGCCGCACCACCAGGTGCGCTCCTACGGGCCGGGCGGGCACGTACAGCGGCCCGGCCGGGGTCCGTTCTTCAGGCTCGGGGTCGTCGTCGTACAGGAACAAACACATGGGGCCCTCCCTGAGGAACCACGAATGGCGACTGGTGCCCCGGGCGCGGGGAGGCGGTCCGGGACGCACCTCGAAGGTATCCCCGTATCCGCGCGCCGACGGCCACCCCGTAACGCGACCCATACGCCGACTGGCCGAGTCCTGACGCATCGTTGATGCCCGCGCAAGGGGGCGTGAGAGCGACGAGGGGGCGCGTGGTGGTGCGTGAGATCTCGACCTGATCACAAGGCGTCCGAGCCCGGACCATTCCTTTTAGGTGTGCCTTACCTAAGTTGTATGGTGACGCGGTCGGATCGGCGATCGGGAGGCAAGTGGTGTCCTTAGGTGACGTCCGTCTGGTGGCGGACGATCTGGACGTCGGGCACGCGGGTCGCCCTGTCCTGAAACAGGTGAGCCTGACGCTGCGGGCCGGCGCGATCACCGTACTGGTAGGCCCCAACGGCTGCGGCAAGTCGACCCTTTTGCGCACGGTGGCCGGTCTCCTGCCGCCGATCGGCGGCGAAGTGCGCATCGACGGCGAACCCCTTCGCCGGCTCGCCCGGCGCACGCTGTCCCAGCGCCTGGCGTTCCTCCCGCAGACCTCGCACGCTCCGGCCGGGGTGACGGTACGTGAGCTCGTACGCCACGGCCGGTACGCCCATCGCGGCGCGCTCGCCCGGCACACCGGCGAGGACACCGAATCCATCGAGTGGGCGCTCGACGTCACCGACGCGGCCCCGCTGATGGACCGCCGACTCGACGAACTGTCGGGCGGTGAGCGCCAACGGGCCTGGCTGGCCATGGTGCTGGCGCAGCGCGCGGGGGTCCTGCTGCTGGACGAGCCCACCACCTACCTCGACATGCGCCACCAGTTCGAAGTGCTGGACGTGGTGCGGCGACTGGCCCGGGAACACGGCATCGCCTGCGGGGTGGTGCTGCACGACCTGATGCAGGCGGCGGCTTACGCGGACGAGGTGGTCGTCGTCGCGGACGGCGCGATCGCCGCGTCCGGGGCACCGCAGGACGTGCTGACCCCGGACGTCATCCACCAGGCCTTCGGCCTGCGGGTCGCCGTCGTCCGCGATCCGCGGACCGGATACCTCGCCTGCTTCCCGCAGCGCTCCGACGCAGATGCCGAAGCCGGCGCCGATTCCGGCGCCGAGCCCGCCGCCACGTCCTGAACCCGCACACAAGGAGAGTCCCACCATGCAGAGGATCCTGCGCGCCCTCGCGACGAGCGGTACGGCCGCGGCGCTCATGCTGTCGGCCGCCGGCTGCGGTTCCGGTACGGCCGGTGACGCGGCGGGCGGCAAGCCCGCCGCGGACAAGCAGGCGATCGGCAAGATCACCGTCGACACGGCGCAGGGCCAGGTTGCCCTGGACAAGCCCGCGACGAAGGTGGTGACGCTGGAGTGGACGTACACCGAGGAACTCGTCGCCCTCGGCGTCACCCCGGTGGGCAACGCCGACAACAAGGGCTACGGCACCTGGATCACCGCGAAGGGCGCCGGCCTCGCGGAATCCGTGACCGACGTCGGCAGCCGCAACGAGCCCAGCCTGGAGAAGATCAGGGCGCTCCAGCCCGATCTCATCGTGATCGACGACGACCGGTCGAAGGCGAACCTCAAGGCCCTCCAGGGCATCGCCCCGGTCGTGTCGTTCAAGTACACGACCAAGCCCCAGCTCGACACGATGAAGAAGAACTTCACCGAACTGGCCAAGGCGTTGGGCAGGGAGGACAAGGCGGCCGAGGTCACCCGGCAGATCGACACCAAGGCCGCCGACCTCAAGGGGCGGCTGGACAAGGCGGGCAAGGGCGGCCTCAAGTACGCCGCCGCGCAGGGCTTCACTGCCAACGGCACCGCCTCGATCCGGATGCTCACCGACGACGCCATCGCGCCCCAGGTGCTCAACCTCGCGGGGCTGAAGAACGGCTGGAAGGGCGAGCCCGACGCGTGGGGCATGACCACCGTCGGCGTCGAGGGCCTGACCAAGGTCGAGCAGGGCGCGACCTTCCTGTACGTCGCCAGCCAGAAGGACAACCCGTTCACCGGCGACCTCGCGGGCAACGCGGTCTGGAAGGGGCTGGAGTTCGTGAAGAACGACAAGGTCCTGTCGCTCGACCCCGGGACCTGGCTGTTCGGCGGCCCGCTGTCGGCGCTGCACATCCTCGACGAGACCGGCAAGGCTCTGAAGGTCTGATGACTTCCCCCGCCCGTCCGCTGCGCCCTGCCCGTCCGCTCGCCCCCGCAACCGCGCTCGGCCGCAGCCCGCGTGCCGTGCTCGTGGGTTGCGCGCTGGCGCTCGTCCTGTGCCTGGTCACCGTCGTCCACCTCGGTCTGGGGGCCTCCGGGGTGGGCATCGGCGACATCGTGGACCTGCTCGCGGGCCACGGCGAGCCCCACACCCGCGACGTCCTGGTCGGCAGCCGCCTGCCGCGCACGCTGACCGGCCTGGTCGTCGGCGTCGCGCTCGGTGTCTCCGGGGTCCTCGTCCAGGGCGCGACCCGCAATCCGCTGGCCGCTCCCGACACCCTGGGCGTCAACGCCGGCGCCTACTTCGCCGTCGTGCTGGTGGCGTTCACCGGGGTGAGCCTGGGCCCGCTGCCTGCCGGAGGCGCCGCCTTCCTCGGCGGCCTCCTCGCGATCGCCCTCGTCTACCTGCTCAGCAGCAGGGGCGTGCTCACGCCGGGACGGGTCCTGCTCGCCGGGGCGACCGTCGCACTCGCCGGCACGGCGGCCGCCGAGTTCCTGCAGATGCTCGACCTCCAGGCGACCCGGGGACTGTTCTTCTGGGGCAACGGCACCCTGATGCAGTCCGGGCTCGCGCGGCCGCTGACGCTCGGCGCGGTCGTCGCCCTGGGCGCGTCGGCGGCGCCGCTGCTGGCGCGCCCGCTGGACCTGCTGGCGCTGGGCGACGAGACGGCCGAGGCGATGGGTGTACGCGTGGAGCGCATCCGTCCCGCCGCCTTCCTCATCGCGGTACTGCTGTCCGCCTCCGCGGTGTCGCTGGCCGGACCGATCGGCTTCGTCGGACTCATCGCGCCCGTCATGGTGCGGCAGTTGGGCATCCGGAGGCACGCCCTGCTCATCCCGATGGCGGCGGTGCTGGCCGCCACGGTGCTCCTCGCGGCGGACGCGGCGGCGCAACTGGCCGTGCCGCCGTCCGCCGTCTACACCTCGGAGATCCCGGTCGGCGTGGTGACCGCGCTGATCGGAGGCCCGGTCTTCATGCTGCTCGCGCGCCGGGTGAGCACCGGCGACGCCGACACCGGTGCCGCGGTCACGGTCTCGGGCGGCCGCCGAACCCCCGCCTACACCGTGGCGATCGGGAGCGGGATCCTCGCGCTGGGAGTCGCGATGGCGCTGTCCCTGCGGGTCGGCGACGTCGAGATCGGCTGGAGCGAGCTCGGCTCGGCGCTGGCCGGGTCCGCCGGGCAGGTCACCGAGGCCGTGGTCTCGTACCGGCTGCCGCGCATCCTGGTGGCCGCCCTGGCCGGCGCCTGCCTGGCCGTGGCGGGCGCGGCCGTGCAGGCGGTCGTACGCAACCCGCTCGCGGAGCCCGGGCTCGTCGGCGTGACCGGCGGGGCCTCCCTCGGCGCCGTCCTGGTCATCCTCGTCGTGCCCTCGGCGCCGACGGCCGCCCTGCCCGCCGCCGCGGGAATCGGCGGTGTGCTGATGCTCGCCCTCGTGCTCCTCGCGGCCCGGGGGAGCAGGGAGGGAGGACGCGCCGGTCTGGACCCGACCCGGGTGGTCCTGGTCGGGCTCGGCGCCGCCGCCACCTCGATGGCCCTGGTCAACATCATGGTCGTCGGCGCGCAGATGAACATCTCGGCCGCGCTCGGCTGGCTCGCCGGCAGTACGTACGCCCGTGACTTCACCGCCCTCGGCTGGCTCGCCCTGCCGGCGCTGGCCGCGATGCTGCTGGTGATCGCCGCGAGGCCGGTGAACCTGCTCGCCCTCGGCGACGAACTGCCGCGCGCGCTGGGCCTGGACCTGGGGCGGGCCCGGCTGCTCGTGCTGGGCGCGGGCGCCGTACTGGCCTCCGGTACGGCCGCGGCGGTGGGCGCGGTGGGTTTCGTCGGGCTGGTCGCCCCGCACCTGGCCCGGCGCATCGTCGGCAACAGCACGGCGCGGATGGTGCCGATGGCGGCGGTCCTGGGAGCCGTCCTGGTCGTCTCCTCGGACGCGCTCGGCCGCTGGCTGCTCGCGCCGACCGAGATTCCCGTGGGCATCGTCACCGCGCTGGTGGGTGCCCCGTACCTGGTGTGGCTGCTGCGCCGGAGTCAGGAGGTCTGAGTCACCGAGGACGAGCGGCGCCCGGGGGAGCCGAGGCCGCACGCCTCGGTCCTGAGCGTGCGCGCCGCGAGCACGCCGAGCACGCAGACGAGGGCGGAGGCCAGGCAGACGGCGGTGAAGGCGCCGGAGAAGGCCGACCGGGCGATCGGCCGGAGGGCGGGTTCGAGCAGTTCGAACCGCCCGGTCTCCACGGCCGCCCGTGCCGGTACGAGGCCGTCGGCACCGGCCGTCGGCCCGGACCCGTGGCCGGTCCCCAGCCCGGACTCCAAGCGGGCCGAGAACAGCGCCCCGAAGACGGCGACACCGGCCGCGGTGCCGAGCGGGTAGCAGGCGTTCGTCAGCCCGGAGGCCATCCCGGCCCGATCGGCGGGCACCGCGCCGACGGCCACCCCCATCAGCGGCGGGAAGATGACCGCCCCGCCGGCGCCGAGCAGCACCAGTCCCCAGGCCGTGGCGGCCGGCCCGGCGTCCGCCCCCGCGGCGGCGGCGAGTGCGAGCAGGCCCAGCGCCTGGAGGGCGAAGCCGGCGGCGACGAGCTGTCCGGGAGCGAAGGCCGTCTGCAGCCGTGCGACGAACAGGCCCGCCACCAGCAGGCTGCCCGTCAGCGGCAGCAGGTACAGGCCGACTTCGAACGCGGACAGGGCATGGGCGCTCCGCAGCCAGAGCGTGGTGAAGGCGAGTACGCCCAGACTCGACATCCGGGCGAGGAATCCCAGTACGGCCGCCCCGGAGAAGGCGCGGATCCGCAGCAGTGCCATGTCGATCAGCCCGTCGCCACCGCGCTGGCTGGCGACCAGGGCCCCGGCGAGCACGATTCCGGCCGCGGCGGAGCCGAGTACCTGCGGCGCCGTCCAGCCCGCCTGCGGGCCGGTGACCAGCGGATAGTGCAGCGCCAGGAGCGCGGCCACACCGAGGGCCGCGCCCACCGGATCCAGGCGTCGGCGCGTCTGGTGCGGTGCGGCGGACTCCGGCATACGGGCCAGCGCGCCCGCCACGACCAGGACCCCGATCGGGACGTTGACGAGGAAGATCCACCGCCACCCGAGCGTCTGCACGAACAGACCGCCGACCACCGGCCCCAGCGCCCCCGCGGCGGAGGCGACGGCCGCGAACGCGGCGATCGCGCGCTGGCGGCGGACGCCTTCGTACGCCGCCGCCAGCAGGGCGAGCGTGGGCGCGAACACCAGGGCGCCGCCCAGGCCTTGGGCCGCCCGGGCGGCGATGAGCGTGCCGGTGCCGGGCGCCAGTCCGCATCCGGCCGAGGCGAGGGTGAACAGAGCCATCCCGGCGGCGAACACGGTCCGTCGCCCCACGCGGTCGGAGAGCGCCCCCGCGGTGAGCAGCAGGGCTCCGAAGGCCAGCGAGTACGCCGACACCGTCCACTGCACCCGGCCGAGCCCGGCATCCAGGTCCCGGGCGATGTCCGAGAGGGCGACGTTCACGACGGTCACGTCCAGGGTCATGACCACGCCACCGGCGCTGACCAGGGCGAATGTCCATCGGGGAGTGTGACGGCAGGAAGGCACCGCTGATCACCTCGAAGAAGGATCCTGAAGAAGAGGGTGGTTTGGTTAGCCTAACCTAATCAATTCGCTGACGGTACGTCATGCGCGCTGGATGGCCGGAAGTTGGGCTTGTTGGTTAGGTGAGGCTTACCTAATCTAGCCCCTGTCTGGGTCTCCCTCACCCGGGCGAGCCGATTCAGCGACCACGGAGCCCTTTGATGCCCATCCCCCCCGACCATCCCGTACCCGCCCTCGCCGAAGTGGCCCCCGAGGCCTGGCGGGAGGCCAACCGCCGGCTCCTCGCCAAGGCGCTGGGCGAGTGGTGTTTCGAGGACATGCTCAAGGCCCAGGAGACCGGAGACGGCGGCTACCGCGTCGATCTCGACAGCGGTACGACCTACGCTTTCAGCGCCGCGCCCGGTGCGTTCGGGTGGCTGCGGGTCGACGCGGGCTCCATCACCCGCACCGCCACCAGCATGCTCGGCAACGCGGTGGCCGAACCGGCCTGGGACGCCCTGCAGTTCCTTCTCGAAGCGGCATCGACCCTCGGCAGCGACGCCTCGACGATCGCCACCTACTTCACCGAGCTGTCCGCCACGCTCGCGGTCGACGCCGCGCGCATCACGCACGGCGGCGAGACCGTGGCCGAGCTGCGAGCCCTCGGCCACACCGAGCTGGAGTGCCGGATGACGGGGCACAACCTCCTCGTCGCGAACAAGGGCCGCATCGGCTTCTCGGCCACCGACGTACGGGAATACGCCCCCGAGTCGGCCCGCCCGCTCAGGCTCCGCTGGCTGGCCGTACACCGCGGTCTCGCCGAGTTCCGCGGCACCTCGGAGCTGTCCGAGCAGGAGATCCTGGCCCGTGAGCTGGACGAGGAGACCCGGACCCGCTTCACCGCGGTCCTGGAGGCGGCGGGAGTCGATCCGC
The DNA here is from genome assembly GCF_036203305.1 of Streptomyces sp. NBC_00190. Classification (GTDB taxonomy): domain Bacteria; phylum Actinomycetota; class Actinomycetes; order Streptomycetales; family Streptomycetaceae; genus Streptomyces. The sequence continues at coordinate 7,417,666 of NZ_CP108131.1, forward strand.
AGGGCTACGTGTGGATGCCCGTGCACCCCTGGCAGTGGGATCACGCCGTCCAGATCCTGCACGCGGCCGACGTGGCGCAGCGCCGCGTCATACCGCTGGGCGACACCACGGACGCGTACCTGCCGGGCCAGTCCATCCGCACCATGGCCAACGCCACCAGCCCCGACCGGTACGACGTCAAACTTCCGCTGAAGATCCTCAACACCCTCGTCTGGCGCGGCATCCCGCCGCACTGCACCATGGGCGCCCCCGTCGTCACCCAGTGGCTGCGCGGACTCGTGGAGCGCGACGCGTTCCTCAGCCGTGAGTGCCGGACCGTCTTCCTCGGCGAGGTCGCCTCCGTCACCGTCCGCCACCCCTACCTGTCCACGCTCCAGGACGCGCCCTACCAGCACCTGGAGACCCTGGGCTGCATCTGGCGGGACTCGGTCACCGCCCGCAAGGACCCGGACGAGAAGGTCCGCACCTTCTCCTCGCTGCTCCACGTCGACCACACCGGCGACGCGTTCGTGGCCGAACTCGTCCGCGCCTCCGGCCTCGAACCGCAGGAATGGCTGCGCCGGCTCTTCGACACGCTGCTCGTCCCGATCCTGCACGTGCTCTACCGGTACGGAGTCACCTTCAACCCGCACGGCCAGAACACGCTCATCGGCTACGACGCGAACGACGTCCCGGCCCGCCTCTACCTGAAGGACTTCGTCGACGACGTGTGCGTGTCCTTCACCGACGTGCCCGAGCGCGGACCGGAGCCGGACGGCCACGACCACGTCCTGCCCCGCAAGCACCCCTCCGTCATCAAGCAGCACGTCATGGACCAGGTCTTCGTCGGCCACTTCCGCTACCTCGCCCCGCTCTGCGCCGAACAGCTCGGCGTACCGGAGAAGACGTTCTGGCGCATGGTCCGCCGGACGATCCTCGACTTCCAGCGCCGCTTCCCCGAACTGGCCGACAGGTTCGCCGAGTACGACCTGCTCACCCCGCAGATCCCCCGGTACGGGCTCAACCGCGACCGGATCGTGGTCACCCGGTACGGCGACCGCGCCCTGCGCCACGCGCTGTACCCGAACGGCACGCACCCCAACCCGCTGGCAGAAGCCTGAGGAGGCCAGGGCGTGATACCGCTCACCGAGGCACCACCCGCGCCGTTCGCCCTCCCGCCCTCCTACCCGCGCTCCCTGCTCGCCGGGTCCCGTGAGGGTCTGGCCGGGGTCTCCGCCGCGCTGGCAGACGCGGTCGGCACCGTGCGCGAAGCCCGCCGTCCCACGGGACCGGTACCGGCCGGCAGGCCCCGCGACGTCCTCGCGGCGGCGGCCGGGACACTGGGACCGGCCCGGCTCCCCGCCGAGGGGCTCGGCGCCGAAGCCGCGCTCAGGCTGCTGGCCACCGTGCTGGTCGAGCACGGCATCGATCTGGCCCACCCCCGCGCCGCGGCCCACCTGCAGCCGCCCCCGCTGGCGGTCGCCGTCGCCGCGGACACCCTGGCGAGCGCGGCCAACGCCTCCCTGGACACGTACGATTCCGGCCCGTCGGCCCTCGCCGTCGAGCGCTGGCTCATCGGCGTACTGACCGGCCTCGCCGGACTGGGGGAGCGGGCCGACGGCGTCCTCACCCCGGGCGGCTCGCTGTCCAACCTGCTGGGCCTGCTGCTGGCCAGGGACGCCGCCGCCCTCCGGCTCGGTGTCGACGTCCGGGAGGACGGGGTGGCCGCCCTCCCCGGACCGGTCGTGTTCTGCTCGGAACTCGCCCACTTCTCGGTTCAACGGGCCTGCGCCGCCCTCGGGCTGGGCGAGCGGGCCGTGCACCTCGTACCCACCGACGAGCGCCGGCGGATGCGGCCGGCGGCGCTGGCCGCCGCCCTGGACGGACTCGGCCCCGGCCGGACGCCGCTCGCCGTCGTCGCGACCGCCGGCACCACGGACTTCGGCTCCGTGGACCCGCTCCCGGAGCTCGCCGAGATCGCCGCGGGACACGGCACATGGATGCACGTGGACGCCGCGTACGGATTCGGCGCCCTGTTCTCCGAGCGGCTGGCCGGCCGCCTGGCCGGACTGGAACTGGCCGACTCCATCACCCTCGACCTGCACAAGACCGGCTGGCAGCCCGCCGCCACCAGCGCTCTGCTCGTGTCCGAAACGACCGCCTTCACCGCCCTCGACCGGGAGGTCGCCTACCTCAACCCGGCCGACGACTCCGACGCAGGTTACGACGGCCTGCTCGGCCGCAGCCTGCAGACCACCCGGCGGGCCGACGCCGTGAAGGCCGCCGCCACCCTGCTGGCGTACGGCCGCACCGGAATGGGCCGGATGGTCGACGTCTGCCACGGCCTCGCCCGGCACGCCGAGCGCCGCATCATCGCCGAACCGGAACTCGAACTGGTCTCGCCCGCCGAACTGACCACCGTGGTCTTCCGCTACCGGGGCGCCGGCAGCCCCGGCGCCGCCGACCGCCTCAACGGCGACCTGCGCAGACGGCTCCTGGAAACGGGCAGCGCCCTGATCGGGCGCACCGAGGTCCGCGCCGCCGGACCGGGCTCCCCGGCGCGGGTGTGCCTGAAGTTCACCCTGCTCAACCCCACGGCCACCGTGGACGACATCGACGGCCTCGTGGACATCGTCCTCGACGCCGGCCGCACCTGTGAACGACTCGTAGAGGAGAGCGCCGCATGAGCACCACCGCCGCGGCTTCCACCCCTGTCCCCGCTCCCGCTGCCCCCGCACCGGTCGCACCTGCCGATCCGTTGCACGGCCCCGACGCCCGTGGCGCGGCCGAACACGCTCACATCGAGGCCCTGTTGCGCTGCTGGCTGCTGGAGACCGGAACACCGGTCACCGCCGGCCCGCTGCGGATCGAGCTCCCCGCCTCCGGACTGGCACTCGTCACCGAGGTGACCCACCGCTCGCCGACCGGCTGGCACCGCTTCGCCCCCGTCCGTCTGGAGGGACCCGGCGGCCCGCTCGGCGCGAGCGCCGATCCCGTCACCGCCGTCGCACTGCTCTCCACCGAGGCGGCCGTACGCGGCGCGGCCCGCCCCGGCGGCGTCCCGGCCGGCGAGGTCGCCGACCTGGTGGAACGCACCGCCGAGTCCGTACGCCGCGTCGCGTCCTTCCTCTCCGACCGGCGTGCGCACCCGCAGCCGCCCGCCGGGACCGACGGCTTCCTCGACTCCGAACAAGCCCTGTTGCTGGGCCACTTGAACCACCCCGCGCCGAAGAGCCGCGACGGCATCTCGGACAACGACGCGGCCGCCTTCTCGCCCGAGCTGCGCGGCTCCTTCCGGCTCCACTGGTTCGCCGCCGACGAGTCGGTGGTCTCGCACGACGCGGTGGACAAGGCCCCCTCCCTGGGCGGACAGGACACCGTCGCCCTCCTCGCCGACCTCGCCGGCCGCCGCCTGGACGACGGCCGTGTCCTGGTTCCCGCACACCCGTGGCAGGCCCGCGACCTGCTGCACCGCCCGCGCACCGCCGCCCTGATCGCCTCCGGCGCACTCGAACCGCTCGGCGAACTGGGCCCCGAGTGGTGGCCGACCTCCAGCGTGCGCACCGTGTACCGGCCGGACACCGACGTGATGCTCAAGCTCTCGCTCGGCCTGCGCCTGACCAATTCCCGCCGCGAGTCCACCCGTACGGAGCTGCGCCGCGGCCTGGAGATCAACCGGCTCCTCGACGCCGGGTACGCGGACGGCACCTTCCACGCCCACCCCGGCTTCGCCATCACACGGGACCCCGCCTGGCTCGCGGTGGACGAGCCGGGGCGCCCGGACGGGCCCGAGGTGACCGGCCTCGACGTCGCTGTACGCGAAGTGCCCCGCGGCATCGCCGACCTGCGCTGCCTCGTGGGCCTGGTCGCACCCCGGCCGGGTCTGGGCCGCAGCAGGCTGGGGGAGCTGGTGTCCGGCCTCGGCCCCGGCGCCGCCGAGCAGTGGACCGCCGACTACACCGACCAGGTGCTGGTCCCCATGCTGCACCTGTACGCCGCCACCGGGATCGGCCTGGAGGCCCATCAGCAGAACACCCTCGTCCGGCTGGACGGCCGGGGCCGGGTGACCGGCGGCACGTTCCGCGACAACCAGGGCTACTACCTGGCCGCCTCGTACCTGCCCGGTCTGCTCGGGCGGCTCGGCGCGGCCTCCTCCACCCTGGCCGTGGTCGACGACGCCCTCGTCGACGACCGGCTGTCGTACTACCTGCTGCGCAACCAGGCCCTGTCGGTCATCGGCTGCCTCGCCGTCGACGGCCTCGGCGACGAGCGCGAGCTGCTCGCCGTACTCGCCGGCCGGCTGCGCGCCGCACTGCCCGCCCTGGTTGCGGCCGGACCCGACGGCGACCGCCTCGCCCGCCGCTGGCTGGAGGCCGACACCCTGCCCTGCAAGGGCAACCTGCTCACCCGGCTGCACGGAATCGACGAGGTCCTCGCCCCCCTCGACGCCCAGTCGGTGTACCTCGACGCCCCCAACCCCCTCCAGGAGGCCACGGCATGACCTCGGCGCAGCCGTTACACCAGGACGAGGACCAGCCCGGCGCCGTCGGATCCGCCGTCCCCGGCCCGCCGCTCCCGCGCCTGGACGGCCCCTGGTCGGCACGGGTCGCGCAGGCCCGGGGAGCCGATGCGGACCTCGTGCACGGCTGGATGCGGTCACCGCACATCGACGCCTTCTGGCACCAGGCATGGCCCCGCGAGCGCTGGGTGCGCGAGCTTGCGGGGCACCTCGCCGGCGACGCCGTTCTCCCCGTCCTGATCGGCCGGGACGGCCGGCCGTTCGCGTACATCGAGATCTACCGGGTGGCGCGGGACCGCCTCGCCGGCCACTACCCGCACCTGCCCCACGACCTGGGCCTGCACATCGCCATCGGCGAGGCGAGCCGCACCGGCCAGGGCCTCGGCCGGGCCCTGCTGCGCGCGCTCGCCGAGGGCCTGCTCACCGCCGACCCCGCGTGCACGCGGGTGGTCGCCGAGCCGGACGTGACCAACGCCCCCTCGCTGAAGGCGTTCGCCGCCGCCGGTTTCCGCCACGCCGGGGAGGTCACTTTCCCTGACAAGACCGCCGCGCTGCTCGTGCACCCGCGCCGGGAGGAGGACATGCCCCGATGAGCGAACCCACCAGCGAGCACGACGTGGTGGCCGTCGGCTGCGGCCCCTTCAACCTGGGGCTCGCCGCTCTCGCCTCGACGGTGGACGGCCTGGACCTGGTCGTACTGGAGGAGCAGCCCGAGCTCACCTGGCACCGGGGGATGATGTTCGCCGACGCCTCGATGCAGGTGAACTTCCTGGCCGACCTCGTCACCCTCGTCGCACCCGGCCATCCCCTGTCGTTCCTCACCTACCTCCACGACATGGACCGGCTCTACACCTTCACGGTGCGCGAGAACTTCTTCCCCTCCCGTCGTGAGTACGAGGACTACCTGCGCTGGGCGGCGGCGAAACTCTCCTCGGTGCGCTTCTCGCACCGCGCCGTGGAGGTCCACTGGGACGCCGCCGCCGAAACCTTCACCGTGCACGCCGTGCGCGGCGACGGCACACGCCTGCGGATGCTCGCCCGCAACCTTGTCCTGGGCATCGGCACGGCCCCGTACGTGCCGGACGCCCTCGCCGGCCTGCCGCCCTCACGACTGCTGCACACCGCCGACTACCTGTACCGGGCGTCCGACGTGGACGGTGCCGCGAAGGTCACGGTGATCGGCTCGGGCCAGTCGGGGGCCGAGGTCACGGCCGCCCTGCTGGGGCGCAACCTCGCGGGCGGACCGGCGGTGAGCTGGCTGACGCGCACCTCCTCGTTCGCCCCGCTGGACTACACCAAGATGGTCCTGGAGATGACCACCCCCGCGTACATGGAGTACTTCCACTCTTTGCCCGAGGAGGTACGGGACCGGCTGACCCGGGAGCAATGGCAGTTCTACAAGGGGATCTCCACCGACACCCTGGAGGAGATCCACGAACTGCTCTACCGCCGCCAGCTGGAGCACGGACTGGCCGAGGCGGAGCTGCGCTTCGGCATCACGGTGGAGTCGGCGGCCACGGATCCGGCGGGGCGGGCGGTGCTGACCTGCCGGCACCGCGACACGGGCCTGCTCTTCGAGCACACCACCGACCTCGTGGTGGCCGCCACCGGCTACCGGGGCCGCCCGCCCGCGTTCCTGAAACCGGTCGAGGACCTGTTGCTACGGGACGGACGCGGGCGCCACCGGGTACGCCTGGACCATTCCGTCGAGCTGGCGGAAGGGGTGACCGGCCGCGTCTTCGTGGCGAACGCCGAGACCCACAGCCACGGTGTCTCCTCGCCCAATCTGGACATCGGCGCGGTGCGCAACGCCACGATCCTGAACGCGGTCACGGGCCGGGAGGTCTACCGGCTGCCGAAGCGGAGCGCGTTCACGACGTTCGAGGCCCCGCGACGGACGCTCCGGGCAGGGCCGGACGCGGTGCGCTGAACGCGCCCGGAGCGGGTGCGGCCACCGCCCCGGACGTCGACGTGACGTCCGGGGCGGTGGCCGAGGTGTGCGCTACTTGACGTTGACGGCCTTCCAGGCGGCCGCCACCTGCTGGTACTCGGCGCCGGTCGAGCCGTACAGGTCGGCCGTCGCCTGCAGGGTCGCGGTCCGCGCCCCCGCGTAGTCGGTGGTGGACGTCATGTAGGTCGAGAGCGCCTTGTACCAGATCTTGTAGGCCTTGGTCCGGCCGATGCCGGTGACCGTCGAGCCGTCGTACGTGGGCGAGTCGTAGGAGACGCCGTTGATCGTCTTCGCGCCGCTGCCCTCGGACAGCAGGTAGAAGAAGTGGTTCGCGACGCCCGAGGAGTTGTGCACGTCGAGCCGGCCCACGGACTTGGACCAGTAGTCGGCCGAGGCGCCGTCCTTGCTGGGCTTGTCCATGTAACGCAGCGGGCTGCCGTTGCCGCGGATGTCGATCTTCTCGCCGATGAGGTAGTCGCCGACGTCGCTGGAGTTGTTGGCGAAGAACTCCACCGAGGTGCCGAAGATGTCGCTGGTGGCCTCGTTGAGACCGCCCGACTCGCGGCTGTAGTTCAGCTTCGCGGTGGAGGCGGTCAGGCCGTGGCTCATCTCGTGGCCCGCGACGTCCAGGGAGGTGAGCGGCTTCTGGTTGGCGGCGCCGTCGCCGTAGGTCATGCAGAAGCAGCTGTCGTCCCAGAAGGCGTTGACGTAGGCGTTGCCGTAGTGGACGCGGGAGTAGGCGGCCTTGCCGTCGCCGGCGATGCCGTTGCGGCCGAACTCGGACTTGTAGAAGTCCCAGGTCACGGCAGCGCCGTAATGGGCGTCGACCGCGGCGGTCTGACGGTTCGACACCAGCCCGTCGCCCCACTTGTCGTCGGCGTCGGTGAAGAGGCTTCCGGTGCCGCTGGTGCCGCCGTTCAGGTCGTAGGTCTTGTGGCCGCCGCGGCCGCCGTCGGTCAGGTCGTAGGCCGACCCGTTCGGCGTGGAGCCGACCGTGACGCTGCCGGAGTACTGGCTCGTGCCGGTGCCGGTGTCGATGGCCTCGTACGAGTACAGCTCGGCGCCGGTGGCGGCGTCCGTGATCACGTGGCGCTCGCTGGGCGTGCCGTCGGGCTGGGTGCCCGTGACGACGGCCTCGTAGGCGAAGACCGGCTTGCCGCTCGCGGCCCAGACGACCTGACGGGCGCCGGCGGGCGCGGCCTTCAGGGAGGTGCGGGCGGCGGCCGGGGCTATTCGGGCCTCGATGCCCTTGGTGGTCTTGCGGCTGCCGTCCTTCTTCTGGTGGACCACCAGATCGCCGCCGAGGACCGGCAGTCCGGTGTAGGTGCGCTCGTAGCGCGTGTGCACCGTACCGTCGGCGTCCTTGATCACATCACGGGCCACGAGGCCCTCGTCGTCGGCCAGGCCGATGGCCCGCGCGGTGTCGGCCGCCGTGCTCTGGGCCGCGGTGATCGCCTGGGCGCGTGCGCCGGAGGTCAGGGCGAGCGAGGTCGCTCCCGCCTCGCGCTCGGCCGACGCGTTGGCCGAGCCGCTCTGGACGGAGATCGCGACCATGGCCGCCGAGGCGACGACGGCGGCGGCGCGCAGCGCTCGGGTGCGGCTGCGGGAGGTGCGGGATGAGGACGTGGGGGTCACTCGTACTCCTTCAAATGCCGTGGGGGGCTAGGCGGTTGAGATTGCCAGGAAGGAGCGTGTAGATGACAGGTATGCAGCAAGGATTTGACCATTTGTTGTCCGAAGACAGGTGATCGATGTTCGCTCAGCGACCGAAAATGGCACATTCCGTTTCCCCGGACGCGGTGGTGAACCGCGCCCGGGAAGCGGCCGGCTGCTACTGGATGCCGGGGATCTGACGGGCCTTGAACGCGGCGCGCACGGCGTCGGCGGCGCTCTTGCCGTACATGCGCTCGGCGGTGGCGATCGTCGTCAGCGCCGCGTCCTGGAAGGAGGTGCCCGGCGCGAAGCCGAACTGCGCGTTGACGATGACGCGGTCGGCCGTCCGGGCGCCCAGGGCGCCGCGGATGTCGAAGAGCGCGCGGGACCAGATCTCGCCGTCCGCGTGCACCTCACCCTCGAGGTCGCCGTAGACCTTGTTCCCGTCGACGCGGCGCAGGCAGTGCGGGGCGGCGCTGTAGGCGATCGAGTCCCAGTCCGCGACGCAGGCCAGGTCCGCCCGCTGCGGCCAGCCGTAGGCGGCGGCCGCGTGCGACCCGACCGCCACGGCCAGGTAGTCGCCGAAGGCCTCGCCTATCGCACCGGCTTCGGGGGAGGTGCCGAAGCCGGGTACCTGCGCCTCGTGCACCGCGTGGCCGTACTCGTGGACGATGACCTCGGCGTCCTCGGCGTCGTCGACCCCGCCCTTGCCGAAGCGGATCTCGTTCTTCTTGTCGGTGAAGAAGGAGTTGTCGGACCCCCACTGGTTGATGCGGACCGGCTGGGCCCGGTCGTTGGCCCCGGGCAGCTCTGTCCCGAAGCCCAGCGACTGCAGGTACTCCTGCGCCTCGTTGACCCAGAAATAGGCCATGACCTGCTCGAACTGGTCGTCGCTGCGGTTGTAGCCGCCGACGTCGGCGAGGTTGGCCGAGGCGCCGGTGTCCGATCTGACGTACGCCCACTTCCCCGACAGCCGGCCGCTGCCGTCGAGGCCCCGCAGGGCGGCCGTGGTGTAGGCCGAGGCGGGCACGGCCCCGGCGGAGTCCTTGGCGTCGACGAGGGTCTGGTCCCCCGAGGACTGGACGGGGTTGACCATGAAGATGCGGGCCTGGGGGAGCGGCGCGGCAGCGGAGTTCCCGGACGCCGAGGCCGGTCCGGCCAGGGTAGTCAGGGTGGCCAGCGCCAGGGTGGCGGTGGCCGCGGCGGTGAGGCCGCGGGGTGTGCGGCGAGGCATGGACATCCTCCTGTGACGGGATGTGGTGCTGGTGAGGGCGTGATCCTCGCGCACCCCGGCCCCCTGCGCCAGGCCCATCTACCGGGCAGTTCGCCACCAGTCCGCCCCTATCCGGTCACACCTGATTCCCCCGATCGGCACCGCACCCGCCGCGCCCTCACTCGGCGGAGAGGCGGCCGCTGAGCCACTCCAGGCTCGGCGGGATCTCCCGTCCCCAGGTGATGAAGTTGTGCCCGCCGTGGTCGAGGGTGATCGACGAGACGCGCGCGGGCGCCTTCACCTTCTCGACGAACTTCTGCGTCGGCTGGTAGTTCTCCTCGCCCTGCAGGGACGTGGCGACCAGGAAGGAGGAGTTGCCCTGCGGCAGATGGTCCAGGCTCCACAGCAGGTCGGCCCGCTTCTCCTCGTCCTTGTTGCCGTGGAAGAGGTCTCCGGAGTCCTTGTCCAGCTCGGGCTTGTAGTCCGCCGACAGGCCCACACCGGCCGCATAGCTCTCCGGATGCTCCAGTGCGACCTTCAGCGCGCAGTAGCCGCCGGTGGAATCGCCCATGATGCCCCAGCCGCGGGGTGAGGGGGTGATCCGGTAGGTACCGGACAGCGCCTGCGGCAGGTCGGTGCCGAAGAAGGTCTCGCTGGCCGGTCCGCCCGGGACGTCCACGCACTGGGTGTTGCGCGTCGGCTCGACGGTGGGCCGCATCATGACGAGGATCATCGGCTGCATCTTCTTCTGCTTGGCCTGCGTCCACGCGGTCTTCGGGTACGGGAGCTTCTCCAGCAGGTTCTCCGTCATCCCGGGGAAGCCGGTCAGTACGACGGTGGCGGGGAAGGTCCGCTTCTCGTTGCCCTTCTGGAAGTACTCCGGCGGCAGGTACACGTAGGCGGGATTGGCTGCCTTGGACAGCCGGCCCTGCACCATGACCTTCTCGATCTCACCGCTCAACTGGGGTGCCCCGCTGCCGGGGACCTTCGGCCGCTGCCTGCCGAGGACCTTCACGACCGAATCGCCCGAGTCCTGGGCGATGAGCGCCGGCGCGCTCTTGCGGCCCAGCAGCTCGCTCCACGATCCGTAGAGCAGGAAGGTCCGGTTCGCGGTCAGGCCGACCGAGGCGAGCAGCAGCGCCTGCACGGTGAGGATCAGCCCGATCCGGCCCAGGACCGCCCGCCCGCTCCGCCGCGCCAGGCGCGGCCACAGCCACACGGTGGCGGCGAACATCAGTGCCGTGCAGAGCACGGCGGAGACAAGGAGCGTGGTACTGGTCAGACTCATGGATCAGGATGACTCTCTGTCACGTTTCGGCCCGGGCGGCGTCGCCGGGCGGCACCGCTCTGGGGTGCACATCCGGGTAGAGCGCCCTTCAGTCTGATCCGTTGCCCGACGGACTGTTCGGATTTCGGACGTTCTTGCCCGTCGGGGCAGGGCCGGGAGAGAGCCGTATGGAGTCACGCCGGGGTCAGGACAGCCGTCAGGACAGATGTCAGGACAGGGGTCAGGACAGGGTGCGGACGCGCTGGTCGCGCAGTTCGTAGCGGGCGGCCACCACGGCCAGTTCGCCGGCTGCCACCTTTCCGGCGAGGTCCGGCTCGGCCGCGAGTCGGCGGCTGACGCGCCGTACGTGTGCGTTCACCGTGGCGTCCACACGGGCCTCGCCGTGCTGGCCGTGGTCGATGGACGGCCGTATCTGGTCGGCCAGGTACTGGATGTGCGCGGGGAGCGGCTCACCGGTCTCGTCGGCGTGCACCGCCGCCGCCACGGCCCCGCACGACTGGTGGGCCAGTACGAGAACCAGCGGTATGCGCAGTTCGAGGACCCCGTACGCGATGCTTCCCAGCACCGCCTCGTCGAGCACCTCACCCGCGGAGCGTACGGTCAGCAGGTCGCCCAGCCCCTGGTCGAAGACCAGCTCCGGGGGAACCCTCGAATCGACGCAGCCGAGCACGATCGCGAAGGGGTGCTGTCCCTGGACGAGGCGGCGGCGCACGGCCGCGGACTCGTGCGGGTGCTCCTGGTCCCCGGTCCGCCAGCGCTCGTTTCCGGCCGCCAGCCTGCGCAGCGCCTGGGCGGGAGTGACCGGGCGGTCCGTGGTCTCCGGCTCCCGGGCGGCGGCGGAGGCGGGGAAGGCCGGACCGAGGGCCAGGCCCGCTCCGGCGGCCGCCGTACCGGCCACGGCGGTGCGCAGCAGGGTGCGGCGGCTGTGTGAGAAGGCTGCGGGTCTGCGCGTGTTCGAATCCATGGCCGGACCGTAACCCGCCATATGCGGAAGGAAGTTGACGTGCCGGACGTAATGGCGTGATCCGCTCGGGAGCAGGCCGGATGGGATCGGGATGATCTCATCATGCGGGAACGGCACGGCACGGCCGGGGTTCGCCCGCGGTTCGCCCGCGCGTCGGCCGCGGCTCAGGCGCGGCTCGGCGGGCCGGTCGGGTGCGTCCGGAGCCTGGCCGTAGGATGAGCGCGTGATCCCCGCACCGCAGCCGACGCGTCGCCGCCCTGCCGGGCCCGGCCGCCTGCTGCTGGTGCTCGCGGTACTGGCCGGTGTGCTGGCCATGCACGGTCTGGGCACCGGCGGGATGACCGCCCGGGCGCACACCACCGCGTCCGGTGCCCACGCCACGGCGGCGACCCACGAAGGGTCCGGACATCAGGCGGGCGCGGACTGCTCGCACACCGCCGGCGGACAGGGGTTCGTGCATCACGCCGACGCCACCTGCGCCGCCACCGGGATCGTCACGGCGTACGCGCCGCCCGCGCTCGTGGCCGCCCTCCAGGGCGCGTCCCCGGCCGGGGCACTCGCCACCCGCGCGCCGGATTCGGCCGAGAGCGGGCGCGCGCCGCCCGACCTGGCGGAACTGCAACTCCTGCGGATCTAGAGCGGTCCGCACGGCACCCCCACGGGCCGTCGTGCTCCGCCATGTCCTCACGCACCCAGGAGTCGCATCACCATGAGCAAGAACCGTTCCCCGTTCAGCCGTACCGCCTTCCGCCGCACCGCGGCGGTCGTGGCCGTCGGCGCCGCCTCGTTCGTCCTCGCCGCCTGCGGCGCGGGAGACGACGGCGCCGCCGCGCACCACGGTCAGGCCCCGAAGGCACCGTCGGCCTCCTCGTCCGCCGCACAGGGCGGACACAACGCCGCCGACGTCGCCTTCGCCAAGGGGATGATCCCCCACCACCGCCAGGCCGTGGAGATGGCGGACCTCGCCCCCTCCCGGGCCGAGTCGGCCGAGGTGAAGCAGCTCGCCGCGGAGATCAAGAAGGCCCAGGACCCGGAGATCAGGACCCTCTCCGGGTGGCTGGCCTCGTGGGGTGAGCAGGCCCCCGCCGAGGGCGCCATGGACCACTCCGCCCACGGCGCGGGCGGCGGGATGATGACCGCCGGGCAGCTGGCCGAGCTGGAGAAGTCCTCCGGGAAGGCGTTCGACACCGCCTTCATGGAACTCATGATCAAGCACCACGAGGGCGCGGTCGCGATGGCGAAGACGGAGCAGGGCCAGGGCACCTTCCCCGAGGCCAGGACGATGGCCGAGGCCATCATCACCTCGCAGACCGCCGAGATCGCCAGGATGAACGGCCTCCTCGGCAAGAACTGAGCCGGGACGCCCGACGCCGTTCAGCCGGGCGTCCGGGCCGTTCGCCGAGGCAGGTGAACGAGGCAGCGGAGCTGCTGTAGGTGAGGTCTGCCGCTCCAGGACATCCTCACCACAGCGGCTCCGCTGTGGGAACGAGCCGCCATGACGGGGACGGCCGCGCCAGGGCCCGCCGTGGCGATAGGTTGGACCCGTGATCGATTTCCTTGCTGACACCCCGGTCGCCGGCAGCCTGGACACCGTGTGGCACGCGGGCTGGCCGTCGCCCAAGCACGACCCCTTCCCCGAGATCCAGATCCACGCGTACACCGAGAACACGGTGATCCTGCGCCAGAACAAGTCCGTGCACTACGAGGCACCCTTCCTCTTCCTCCTCTTCGGGAACGAGAGCGCGCTGCTCATCGACACCGGCGCCACCTCCGACCCCGGCCACTTCCCGCTGCGCGCGACGGTCGACGCGCTGATCGAGGACTGGCTGGTGCGCAACCCCCGCGCGCAGTACGGGCTGACGGTCACCCACACCCACGGCCACGGCGACCACATCGCGGCCGACGGGCAGTTCACCGACAGGCCCGGCACCACGGTCGTCGGCCACGTCCTGGACGAGGTCACGGCCCACTTCGGGCTCGAAGGCTGGCCGCACGGTACGGCCGAACTGGACCTGGGCGGGCGGATCCTCGACCTCGTCCCCGGCCCCGGCCACCACTCCGCGGCCGTGGTGTTCTACGACCGGCACACCGGCCTCCTGCTGACCGGCGACTCCCTCTACCCCGGGCGGCTCTACGTGCAAGACCGGGCCGCGTATGCCGAGACCGTGGACCGGCTCCTGGACTTCTGCGCGACCAGGCCGGTCACCCACGTCCTCGGCTGCCACATCGAGATGACCACCACGGCGGACACCGACTATCCCCGCGGCACCACCTACCAGCCGGACGAGCCTCCGCTCCAGCTCACCGCGGCGCATCTGCGCACCCTGCGCCAGGCCCTCGCCGAGACCGCGGGACAGCCGGGCTCCCACCCGTGCGGCGATTTCATCGTGGTGTACACCTCCTGACCGACAGACAGGCCCTGGCCTCCTGTCACGGGCGGCCCAGCAGGCGGGCCGCCGTCTCGCGCATCTCGATCTTGCGGATCTTCCCGGTGACCGTCATCGGGAACTCGTCCACGACGTGGACGTAGCGCGGGATCTTGAAGTGGGCGAGCCGGCCGTCGCAGTACGCCCGTACCCCGGCGGCGGTCAGCGGCTCGGCGCCCTCGCGCATCCGGACCCAGGCCATCAGCTCCTCCCCGTACTTCGGGTCCGGTACGCCGATGACCTGGACGTCCAGGATGTCCGGGTGGGCGTGGAGGAACTCCTCGATCTCGCGCGGGTAGACGTTCTCCCCGCCGCGGATGACCATGTCCTTGATGCGGCCGGTGATGCTCAGGTAGCCGTCCTCGTCCATGACCGCCAGGTCGCCCGTGTGCATCCAGCGGGCCGCGTCGACGGCCTCGGCGGTGCGCTCCGGCTCGCCCCAGTAACCGAGCATCACCGAGTAGCCGCGGGTGCACAGCTCGCCCGGTTCCCCGCGCGGCACGGTCCGCCCGGACCCCGGATCGACGACCTTCACCTCCAGGTGCGGGCCGACCCGGCCCACGGTCGACACCCGGCGCTCGACGGAGTCGTCCGCGCGGGTCTGCGTCGACACGGGCGAGGTCTCCGTCATCCCGTAGCAGATGGACACCTCGGCCATGCCCATCCGGTCGATGACCTCCTTCATCACCTCGACCGGACAGGGCGAGCCCGCCATGATGCCCGTCCGCAGGCTGGACAGGTCGTACGAAGCGAAGCCCGGGTCCGCGAGCTCGGCGATGAACATGGTGGGGACCCCGTACAGCGAGGTGCACGACTCCGCCGCGACCGCGGCCAGGGTCGCCGCCGGATCGAACGACGGCGCCGGGATCACCATGGCCGCGCCGTGGCTGGTGCACGCGAGGTTGCCCATCACCATGCCGAAGCAGTGGTAGAAGGGCACCGGGATGCAGACCCGGTCCTGCTCGGTGTAGTGGCACAACTCGCCGACGAAGAAGCCGTTGTTGAGGATGTTGTGGTGTGAGAGGGTCGCGCCCTTGGGGAAGCCCGTGGTCCCCGAGGTGTATTGAATGTTGATCGGGTCGTCCGGGCTGAGCGAGGCCTGTGCCCGGGCGAGGTCGGCGGGGTCGCCCCGGCGGCCGCGCTCCAGCAGGGAGGTCCAGCCGGGCCCCTCCAACAGGACCGTGAACTCCAGTTCCGGGCAGCGCGGCCGTACCTCCTCGATCATGCCCGCGTAGTCGGAGGTCTTGAAGCGTTCCGCCGCGACCAGCAGCCGGATCCCGGACTGCCGCAGGACGTACTCCAGTTCGTGGGAGCGGTAGGCGGGGTTCACGGTGACGAGCACCGCCCCGATCCTGGCGGTGGCGTACTGGACCAGCGTCCACTCGGCGCGGTTCGGCGCCCAGATCCCGACCCGGTCCCCCTTGACGATGCCGAGGTCCAGCAGCCCGAGCGCGAGGGAGTCGACATCGGCGGCCAGCTCCGCGTACGTCCACCGGCGCCCGGCGGCCATGTCGATCAGGGCGTCGTGACCGGGGAACCGGCGGACGGTGCGGTCCAGGTTCTCGCCGATCGTGTCGCCCAGCAGCGGCACGTCACAGACACCGGACGCATAACTCGACGCGGAGGACACACGTATCTCCTGGGTTCGGTGGCGGGGCGCGGTTCCCGGCGGGCCGGCGTCCTCTCATGATCCCCGCCGCCCGGTCCGCGGGCTACCCCCCGGACCGGGCGGCGGTACTCGGGCACTCTCAGCGCGCGTTGTGCTCGGGCAGGTCGACCTCGGCGGGGGAGAGGACGAAGCCGCGCGTGCCGGCCGACGCGGGTCGCTTGCCGCAGAAGGCGGCTTCGAGCGTGCCGCCCAGAGCCGTGTTCGCCGCACCCCTGTTCGAGGTGTTCGCCATGGCGGCGAGGCTGCGGCGGCCGTCACGGGTGGCGAACGCGTAGGTGTAGTAACCCTGCACGGTACCCGTGTGGCCGTACACCGACGTGCCGCACGAGAGGTCGTAGCGGCGCAGCCCCAGCCCGTAGAAACGGGTCCGGGTCGCGTCGACCGGGGCCATGGCGAGCAT
Source organism: Streptomyces sp. NBC_00190 (assembly GCF_036203305.1). Classification (GTDB taxonomy): domain Bacteria; phylum Actinomycetota; class Actinomycetes; order Streptomycetales; family Streptomycetaceae; genus Streptomyces. The sequence continues at coordinate 7,433,728 of NZ_CP108131.1, forward strand.
GGCGTCCAGCATCGCGGCCGACAGGAGCCTGCCGCCGAGCAGCGCGGAGGTGAAGGTGTTCAGATCGGCCGGGTCGGAGATCATCGCCCCGGCGGACTGCGCCCAGGAAACGGTCTGCTCGGTGGAGTCGACCAGGGGCGCGCCCGCCTCGTCGGGGTGCAGGTAACCGCGCACGTGCGGTCCGTCGATCCGCGTGCCGGGGTGCACGTAGGAGGTGTTGCGCAGGCCCAGCGGCTTGATGATGCGGCGTTCGTACTCCGTGGCCAGCGAGTGGCCGGTGGCCTTCTCGATGAGCATGCCGACGACGACGAAATTGGTGTTCGAGTACGCGTACGCGGCGCCCGGAGCGGTCGTCCTCGGCTCCTTCAGCGCGAGGTCCACGAGCTCGCGGTAACCGAACACCTTCGTGCGTACGGCCTCGAATCCGGGAACGGTCCGCGCGAACATGGTGTCCGTGTAGTCGGCCAGCCCGCTGCGGTGGCTCAGCAGGTGGCGCACGGTGATCCGGTCGTCGGGCAGCAGACCGGGCAGATAGTGGTTGACGGGGGAGTCCAGCCGGATCTTCTGCTCGGACACGAGCTGCAGCAGCACCACGGCGGAGAACGTCTTCGTGACGCTGCCGATCCGGAAGCGGGACCCGGCGTTCATGGCCGCACCCGTGGCCCTGTCGCGTACGCCCACCGTCTCGCTCCGGACACCGTCGGGGCCGGTGAACCGGCCCACCGCCCCCGGCGCCCCGGCGGCGGTCGTGTTCCGCAGCGCCTGGACCAGGCCCTGGAGGTCGGGGGCGGGCGGGGCGGCTTGCGCTGCACGGGCCGCCCCGGCGGCGTGGGCGGCGCTCACCGGGGCTGCCCCGGCTACCACGGCCAGCAGGGCGGCACCAAGGGCCAGACGTCGGTTCAAGGGCAGGAGCACGTCGTTCCTCGACTCAGTCGGTACCGGGTGGGCGCCTCACGGCCGTCGGCCGCGCGCCCCGGCGCGCGGCCGACGGCCGTGAGGCGGTCCGACCTTATGGAAGATCGACAGCGGCATCCGCGACCGACGGCGTCGGCGAGGGGGCGGCACGGGCCGCCGGCGCCTGCGCCGCCGGGTCCGGCCGGGCGCCTCATCCCGACAGGAGGTCCGCCGGACGGGGAAGGGGCAGAATTGACGGGAAGCCGGGAAGCCCGAAAGGGGGCGTCTGGTGCCGACGGATCCGCCAGGGGGCGAGCGGTCTCCCGGCCTCCTGTGGTCGGAGCCGGGCACGCTGCTGGAGCACGTGGCCGTTGCGGTGTTCGGCCTCGACGACCAGGGCCGCGTCCGGTACTGGGGACCCGGCGCCGAAACCCTGTTCGGATACCCGCCGGAAGCCGTGCTGACCGCGTCGGCCGACGTCCTGTTCCCCGACCCGCCCGCGGGCCGTCCGGCCGCGGCCGCGCAGCTGGCGGAGCGCGCCCGGACCCTGGGTTACTGGCGGGTCCGCATGCCTGCCGCGCACCGTGACGGCACGGTCTTCGACTGCGGCTTCCGGGTCTTCCCCGTCACGGGCCCCGGCGGCGGTTCCGTGATCATGGGCCTGGCCAGCAAGGGCGCGGAACTCGACCGGGTGAAGACGAACCTGACCTTCCTCGACGCACTGTTCGAGACCTGCCCGATCGGCCTGGTCATGTTCGACGAACAGCTGCGGTACGTCCACCTCAATCAGGCGCTGGCCGACATGGACGGCATGCCCATCACGGAGCACCTCGGCCGGCGGATGACGGAGATCATGCTCACGTCCGACGAGGGCGAGTTCGAGCGCACGCTACGGACCGTCGCCGAGCAGGGCCGCCCCGTGGTCGGGGCCCTGGTGGGCCTGCGCACACCGGGCCGCCCCGACCGCGACCAGGTCCGGTCCGTGAGCCTCTTCGCGCTCAGCGGGGCCGGCGACACGCGCCCCGGCGTGGGCGGGCTGCTGGTCGACGTCACCGACCGGGAGCAGGCCATTCTGGAGGCCACGGCGGCCCGCCAACGGCTCGCCCTGCTGGACCGGGCCGCGGGCCGGATCGGCACCACCCTGGACCTGAACGTCACCGCACGGGAACTGGTCGAGACCGTCGTCCCGGAATTCTGTGACGGCTCCGTCGTGGAACTCGTGGAGTGGATGGACGAGGGGGAGGCCTTTGACCCGGAGCGGCCGCTGATCACCCGCCGCATCGGAGCAGGGACCAGCCTGCCCCCGCCCGCCGACGAACTCGTCGGCGGGCTGCAACGCGTCACCTACCCGCCGGGTTCCGCCATCCACGACATCCTGCTGACCGGACGCCCGCTCTCGGTCCCCGTCAACGAGGAGTTCGTGACCCGGACCGTCGCCCACCAGGACCGCGCCGAGCTGCTGCGGGGCAGCGGGCTGGCCTGCATCCTGATCGCCCCGCTCGTCGCCAGGGGAACGGTGCAGGGCGTCACCATGTTCGGCAGGTCCGGTGCCCGCCCCGCCTTCACGGAGGAAGACCTCGCCCTTGCCTCCGAGCTGGCCTCCCGCGCCGCGCTGTGCCTGGACAACGCACGCCTCTACGGCCGGGTCCAGGACATCGCGCTCACCCTTCAGCGGGCCCTGCTCCCCGGCGCCACGGGGGCCGGACCGTATGTGCGCGTGGCCCACCGGTACCTGCCGGCCGGCCATGCCACGGAGGTGGGCGGTGACTGGTACGACGTGATCAGCCTGCCCGGAGACCGGGTGGCCCTCGTCGTCGGCGACGTGATGGGCCACGGGGTGGAGGCGGCCGCGGCCATGGGCCGGCTGCGCATCACCGCCAAGGCGCTGGCCCGGCACCACACCGATCCCGGCGCGCTGCTCGCCGAACTCGACAACTGCGCGCACGAAGCCGGGATCGAGCTGGCCACCTGCCTCTACCTCCTCTACGACCCGGCGACCGGGCGTGCCCGCATGGCCAACGCGGGCCATCCGCCGCTTCTGGTCCGCCGCCCGGACGGCACGGTCGACACGGTGGCCGCCGCCGCGGCCGTGCCGCTGGGAGTGGGCGGGATCCCGTTCACGACGACGGAGCTGGACCTTCCGGAGGGGGCCACCCTCGCCCTGTACACCGACGGCCTCATCGAAGTCAGGGGCCGCGACATCGAAGCCGGCCTGGACGCCCTGCGCGACCAACTGCGCCGGGCCGAGGGCACGATGGAGGAGGCGGCCGACCGCATCCTCGCGAACCTGCTCCACGGCAGCCCCGTCGACGACACGGTCCTGGTCCTGGCCCAGGTCAGCCGTGCACCCGGCATGCCGCGAGGCGAGTGAGGCCGTCCCGGTGCCGGACGGCCCGTACGGACCTGCCGGCGGCGTGGGGAGGCTCCCTCGGGCCGTGCGAGGCTTGTCCCGGACACAGGACCGGCGCACAGCCGGGCATACCGGAGGGGACCCGCACCATGCACACGCCGAGCCGGCCGGAAGACCTCGAACCTCCGGAGCTGCTCTGGGCCAGGGCCGTGACCCTGGCCGTGATCGACACCGCCTGTTCCGACCGGTCCGAGTACGCCGTCGACGACGACGGCGTGTGGTGCCACTCCACCGGCGCGGGCGGCTGGTGGCGCCTGACCCTGCTCGACGGGGGCGCACGCGCGGTCTTCTGCGGCCAGGACCCGGACGGCAGCCACACCCATGTCGGCGGCGAGCAGATCGACTTCCTGGCGGGCGGCCCCGACTGGCTGCCGTGGGACCTGCTGCGCGACGACGCGGCCGGCAACCTCTTCGGCTTCGTCTACTGGTGGCAGGACGGCGCGTGGCACCGCATCCCCTACCCGGACGAGGTGCCGGAGGACGGGCTGGACGGCGCCGCGCCCTGGGCCGGCTCGCAGGAGGAGTTCCTCGGACTCGCCGTGGCCTCGTACGACGCCCCGTACGGGCGGGAGCGGATGCTGACCGAGGCCGCCCTGCGGTTCGCGGAGCGGGCGCGGGAGCGCAAGGCCGACGAGGCGGCCGTGGCGGCGCTGCTGGCGCCGGCCTTCGTCGAGGACCGTCCCGCGCCGCGCCTCGACGTGGCGCTCGCCCTCGCCGTGCGCGCGCGAGTCGTCGCGTAGCGGCCGTTCGCAACGGGACGGGCCCGCCGCACATGGTGTGCGAGACGGGCCCGTCCCCCGCGGCTACTTGAACGCCGCGAACGCCTTGGTGAAGGCCAGCGGCTCCTGGAGGACGGAACTGCACGTGGCGTCCGCGTGGTTGACGGCCCCGGCCGCGCACTGCCGGTCCCGGGCCGAGGACCACATCGCCAGCCGGCCGATCCCCTTGGCCGCCGCGAAGTCGACGAGCTGCGAGGCGTCGGAGACGGTGAAGATCTCGGTCGCCACGTCGTTGACGCCGATCATCGGCGTGACGGCCACCGCCTTCCAGGCCGCCGCGTCGGAGAGCCCGAGCACACCCTTGATCTGGGCCTGGGTGGCCGTCGCGGCCTGGATCGCGTACTGCCCCATGTCCCCGCTGTACGCGGGCCCGTAGTCCATCGCCATGACGTTGACGGCGTCGACCCGCACGCCGTTCTTCCGGGCGTCGGCCAGCAGTGCCACCCCCGGCTGGGTCAGCCCCTCGGGCATCACGGGCAGGGTGAATGCCACGTCCAGGCCCGGGTGGGACTTCTGGAGCCGGGCGATGGCCTGGGCGCGGCGCGCGTTGGCCGCGGTGTCGGGCAGGGCGGCGCCCTCGATGTCGAAGTCGACCTTGGTGAGCCCGTACTGGTCGACGACCTTTCCGTAGGCGGCGGCCAGCTCGTCGACGGTGGCGCAGTTCAGCGCCAGTTCGTGCCCGGCGGCCCCGCCGAAGGACACGCGGACGTCGCCGCCCTTGGCCCGCAGCGCGCCGATCTGGCTCGCGACCTTGTCGCTCGCGAGGTCCGTGACACCGCCCCACAGGGGTGCGCAGCCGCCGCCGGAGGTGATGAACGCGAGGTGGAACTCCTTCACGCCGGTCCTGGTCGCGGTGTCGACCAGGTCGTACGCGGGGTACAGCGAGGTGTCCACGTACGGGGCGAAGCGCGCGCCGGGAGTGGCGGGGGAAGTCGCGGTGGGGGTGGGCGACGTCGTCCGGGTCGGCGTCGCGGTCGCGGTGGCCGTGGGCGCGGAGGTGGGTGCGGAGGTGGGTGCGGACGTGGGCCGGACGGTGGGCCGCCCGGTCGGACCGGCCGTCGCGCCCTGGTCCACCGAGCACTTCAGCCCGTTGATGCGGCAGCCGGTCGGGTCGCCCGGGGCGCCGGAGCCGCTGGTCACGAAGCCGACGGTGACGGAGGCTCCCGCCGCCAGCTGCCGGTTCCAGCTCGCGGGCTTCACGGTGACGTGCTGCCCGTCGACCGTGTGGACACCGTTCCACAGGGAGTCGACCTTCACCCCGGTCGGCAGGTCGAACTGGAGGGTCCAGTCCGACTGGGCCTGCCCGGTGTTGTTGGTGATGACGTACTGGCCGGTGTAACCGCCGCTCCAGGAGCTGGATTTCGTGTACACCGCTCCGACGGAACTCGCCTGTGCGGTACCGGTCAACGCGAAGGCCGCGCCGCCGATCACTGCCGCCGCCACGATCGCGCCCGTGACCTTCGCCGCCCGGCTCGTCGTACGCCGGTGCCCACTTGTCCTGCTCATCGCGTGCCTGCCTCTGTGTTACTGGGGAGTTGGGAGGACGAGTCAGCACGCTAGCCGCCCCGAAACGGACATCCGTTCGTTTCGGGGCGCCACCCGCGAAGCTTAGGTTCCAGTTAAGGCAGAGGAAAGAAGGGCCTCAGGAAGCGGGCCGCGGAGCTACGCTCCGGAGATGGAGCGTGCAGAGGTTCTCAAGCGAGTCATCGGGATTCTCACGGAAGCCCAGGAGATCCGTCGGGCGGCGGAGGCCGGTGAGGACGACGACATCCATGAACGCGATGCCGGGGTCGTCACCAAGCTGCTGAACGAGATGCTGCCGTCCATCAGCGTCCCGGCCGAATCCTCTCCCCAACAGGTGGCCCGACTGGTCGCGGAGGCGCTCGGTCCCGCACTGCAGACCATGGTGGCCGGCTTCAGCCTCGCCTTCACCAGCCTCGCGATGGCGCACGACGGCGGCCGGACGGACCTCTCCGCGATCGACGTCCTGCAGCAGCTCGCGCTCGAAGTGGAGGCAGGGGTCTACGACGAGGACGCCTGAGCCGCCGTCCGGCGAGGGTTCAGCCGTGGGTGGTGTCGATGACGCAGAAGCGGTTGCCCTCGGGGTCGGCCAGGACCACGAAGTCCGGGTCCTGCGGGTAGGAGTCCCAGTCGACGTGCCGGGCGCCCAGGGACACCAGGCGCGCGACCTCCGCCTCCTGCTCCGCCGCGTCCCCGGCGTACAGGTCGAGGTGGACGCGCGGATGGTCCTGTACGGGCGAGGTGCTGCGGCCGAGGGCCAGGCCGGGGCCCCGGCCGTCGGCGGGGACCAGGACGGTCCAGCCGGGGTCCACCTCGCCGCCCCGCGGGACGTAGCCGAGCGCCTGCGCCCAGAATGCCGCCGCCCGCCGGACGTCCGCGGCGCCCATGACGATCGTTCCGATGTTCAGCATGATCATATTGTGGGGTACCGGAACTAGGAGAGACGTTCGATCGCCACCATCGCCGCGTCGTCGCCGAGGGTGCTGCCGGCCGCGTGGGCGAGCAGGTCCTCGCACAGCCGGTCCAGGAGGGCACGGGGGTGCAGGCCGGACCAGGCGGCCGCGTGTTCCGTGAGGGGGTAGAACACGCCGGCCCGGTCGCGCGCCTCCAGGACCCCGTCCGTGTACAGGAGCAGGACGTCTCCCGCCACGAAGGCGAAGCTCTGCGCGGTGACCGAGGATTCCATCAGCCCGGCCAGGCCGAGCGGCGGAGCGGGCTGGGCCACGTCCAGCGGGACGGCCCGGCCGTCGCGCAGCAGCAGCGGCGGCGGATGGCCGCAGCTGACGAGGTGCAGCACGGGCTCCTCGTCGGGGATGTCCAGGACGGCCGCCGTGATGAAGCTTTCGCCCCGATCGCCGGAGTCGTCCAGGTCCGGGGAGACCGCCGCCTCCAGATAGGCCACCAGCCCCGGCAGACCGGCCTCCTGGTGGGCGGCCGCCCGGAAGGCGCCGAGGACGAGCGCGGCGTCCCCGACCGCACCCAGCCCCTTGCCCCGGACATCGCCGATGATCAGGCGCGTCCCGGAGGCCGTACGGGCGGCGGCGTACAGATCTCCGCCGATCTGGGCCTCGGCCGCCGCCGCCAGGTACACCGAGGCGACGCCCAGCGGGCCCATCCGATCGCGCAGCGGGCGCAGGACCACCTCCTGCGCGGTCTCGGCCACCGACCGCAGCTGGAGCAGTTCCTTCTCGTGCACCTCGCGCAGGTGGGCGAAGACCGTCACGAACACCGAGATCATGATCAGCGCGACGATCTGGAAGGTGTGGTTCAGATCGGTCAGGGTCGTGCGCGTCGCCGCCACCACCGTTTGGGCCAGTACGGCGACCAGCCCGACGAACCCCGTCATCCACGGCCCGGCGAACGAAGCGGTCACGGCCGGTGCGGCGACCAGGAAGGGACCGAGGTGGACATCGCGCGGAGCGAGGATGTCGACCACCGTGACCAGCGCGATCAACACGAACGGAACCGCCAGCTGCGCGTGGCGCACTGTCCGGGATCGCGGGTGGGGCACGTACGACAGCCGGAGATCCATCTCTCCTGCATACACCGCTGGGGGTTCCGTGTCTTCCAGCCCCGGCCGTCGCGGGCTTCCCTTCGCGACGCCGTCGCGCGGAACCGTCAGCCCGCGAACGCCCGTGGCCTGCCCGCCCCGGCTACGACCGGCGGCGGGGCTTGCCGCCCTTGCCGCCCTTGGGGCCGCCCGAACCGCCGCGGGCGCCCCTGCCGGCCGGCTTTCCGGATGCGGTCTTGCGCTGCGTGCCGCCGCTCCCGCCCGCGTCCGGACGCTTCGCCTTCGCCTTTGCCTTCGCCTTGGCCGTCGCCTTGTGCTGCTCCGCGGGCGCCTGGCGGCCCCGGGTGCTGTTGACGGTCCGCCCGCGGACGATCCCGATGAACTGCTCCACCAGATCCGTGGTCTCGTCCTGCGGCCACGACAGCGCGACGCGCGACTCGGGGGCGTCCGAGACCGGCCGGTACGTCAGGTCCTTGCGGTGGTGCAGGCGCGCGAGGGACTGCGGGACGACGAGCACGCCCACCCCCGCGGCCACCAGCTCGATGGCGTCCGCCGTCGTCGCGGGGCGCTCGATCGCGGGCCGTCCCGGCAGTCGCTCCCAGTCGAGGGTGTCGTCGAGCGGGTGCAGCACGATCTCCTCGGCCAGATCCGCCGTGGACACCTCTTCGGCCGACGCCACGAGGTGGTCCTTGGGGATCACGACCACGGTGGTCTCGGTGTACAGGGGGATCGCGCTGAGGTCCGTACGGTCCACCGGCAGCCGTACGAAGCCGGCGTCGGCGCCGCCGCCGCGCAGCACGCCGAACGCCTCGGTGGGGGACACCGCGACGAGAGTCAGCGGGACGTCGGGCAGTCGCTCATTCCAGATCCGGATCCACTTGGTGGGTGTCACCCCGGGGACATAAGCGAGCCGGAACGAATGGGGTACTTCCGAGCCTGTCACCCCGCCAGGTTACCGGTCGTGGTCGGAGGTAGCGCACACGATCGATACTCTTGACACCATGACGTCGCACCAGAGCACCCAGACTATGAAGCCCGCAACCGCGGCGAAGAAGCTGGGCGTGTACCTCGAGGCCACCCCCGCTGAGTTCCAGGAGGGTGTCGTCTCGCGCAATGAATTGAGTGCGCTGCAGGCCGACCCGCCCGAGTGGCTTCAGGAACTGCGGCGCAACGGCCCGCACCCCCGTCCCGTGGTCGCGGCGAAGCTGGGCGTGTCCATCGCCGGCCTTGCCCGCGGCGGAGTCACGGAGCCGCTCACCACCGAGCAGATCGAAGCACTGAAGCAGGAAGCCCCCGAGTGGCTGCAGCGGGAGCGCGCCACTCAGGCCGAGGTCCGCAAGGAAGCGGTGCGGATCAAGGAGAAGAACGCGGAGAAGGCCGCGAAGGACGCGGAGCGTGCCGAGCAGGACCGCGACTCGCGTTCCTGAAGGTCCGCCCGGTTTCGATGATCAGGCCCGGCTCCCCCTCGGGGAGCCGGGCCTGATCGTCACCCCGGCCGTTCGCCGGTCGCCAGCATCTGCACGGCCTTCTCCAGCTTGGCCTGCCGGGTCTTCGGGGTCGGCGCCTGGAGCAGCGGCAGGACCAGCAGGTAGCGCCCGGTTCTGTCGAGGGCCTCGAACGCCTTCCTGGCCGCGGGGCTCGCGTCGAGCGCCGCCGCGAGGTCGGGCGGGACCGTCGCCGTCCTCTGCGACTCGTACGCCCGCGCCCACCGGCCGTCCTCCTGCGCCCTGCGCACCTCGGCCAGTCCCGGTTCGCGCATCCGTCCGGCGGCCGTCAGCATCGCGACCTTCTCCACGTTCACCCGCGACCACATGCTCCTGGGCCGGCGCGGCACGTACTTCTGCAGGTAGTGGGTCCCGTCGAGGGAGCGCCGCTGCCCGGAGATCCAGCCGTAGCAGAGACCGATGTCGACGACCTCGTCATCGCCGACGGACGGGATGCCGGACTTCTTCTTGGCCATCTTGATCCACACGCCTTCGTGGCGCGTGTGGTGCTCGGCCAGCCAGTTCTCGAACGCCTCGCCGTCCGCGGAGGCGACGATCTCCACTCCGTCGAGCTCATCCATGCCATTCAGGCTATCGGCTGCCCTTCGGCGCCGGGGAAGCCGCGGAAGCCGGGGAAGTCGGGGACGGGCGCGGTGAGTTCGCGCAGGGCCTCCTCCGGTGAGGGGGTACGGGTGTCGAGTTCGAGGATCACGATCCGGTGCTCGGTGGCGAGCGCGCCGACGCGTTCCGCCGTCATCCCGGTCACCGCGAGCCGCTCGCGTCCCGCCGCACCGGTCCGTACGACCGTCGCGCCCCCGCCCCTCAGCACGGCGGCCAGATCGGCGCCGCGCGGCGTGCCCACCACGACCCGGGCCGCGGCGCGCCGGGCGGCGAACTCGTCCGCGGACAAGGCGGCGACCAGCCGCCCCCGTCCGAGGACGACCAGCCGGTCGGCGGTCCCGGCGACCTCCCCCGCGCGCTCCCCGGTGACCACGACCGTGCGGCCCTCGGCGGCCAGCGCCCGCAGCAGCCGGCGCGCCCACCGCACACCCTCGGGGTCCAGCCCGCGGAGGGGTTCGTCGAAGAGCAGCACCGGGGGATCCCCGAGCAGCGCGGCCGCGATGCGCAGCCGCTGCAGCATCGCCGGGGAGTACGTCCGTACGCGCCGCCGCGGCTCCCGCGCCAGGCCCGTCTGCGCCAGCACCTCGGCCACCCGCCCCGGCCCGGCGCCCTGGTCGCGGGCCAGCGCCGACAGCAGCGCGCCCGCCGTGCGGCGGCCGCGCAGGGCGGTCGGCGCCGGCAGGGAGCCGACCTGGTGCGGGCTGCGCGGCCGGCCGCGCAGCGGGACGCCGCCCACCGCGGCCGTCCCCGCCGTGGGGGACTCCAGGCCCAGGATCAGCCGGAGAGCGCTGGTCTTGCCCGCCCCGGCGGGGCCGAGGAGCGCGGTGACCGTGCCGGGTCCGGCCGTGAAGGACAGCCGGTCGACGGCGGCCCCGGCGCCGTAACGCTTGGTGAGTTCCTTGACTTCGATCACGCGTCCAGCCTGCCGGGGCGGACCGTCGGCGCACATCGGACGGCCGGTGGCAAAGCCGTGGGCGCACCGGCCCGTGGGTGTACATCCGGGGGCCGATGCCCGGGCCCGGGCCGGCTGGCTACGGTCACGGCATGGACGATTCGGCAATTACGAACAACAGCAAGGCCGGTGCGAGCGGTCGGCCCGGCGAGAACGGAGCGGGCACCTTGATGCCCGAACCCGGGACGGCCCTGCGGGCATGGGGCGGAGCCGGGCTCTACTCCCTCGTCGTGGGTCTGCTCATCGGCGGGGTCCCGTACGCCTCCGGCCCGCTCATGGCGGCAGTGCTGCTGCTCGCCCTGACCCCGCTCACCGCCCTGCTGCGGCGCGAGCCCCTCGCGGCGCTGGGACTGACCCTCTTCGCCGGCATGCTCGTCGCGGGGGCGGCCAGGGACCACAGTCCCGGGCGGTTCCTCGTCTTCCTGGCGTCGGACCTCGTCCTCGGTGTCATCGTCGCCACCCGCCCGCGCCGTACCGCGGTCATCGCCGTCAGCATGGTGCTGGTCGTGGAGACCCCGGCGGTCGGGCTGCTGACCTCCGGGCCCTACGACATGATGAGCACGAGCCTGATCGCCCTCCTGTCGCTGGGCGCCGTCTACATGACCGGAGTCGTCTTCCGCGAACGCCGGGAGCACACGGTCGAACTGCGCTCCAAAGAGGTGTCCGAGGCGGTGACCGCCGAACGGCTGCGCATCGCCCGCGAGTTGCACGACATGGTCGCCCACAGCATCGGCGTGATAGCCATCCAGGCCGGAGTCGGCAGCCGGGTCATCGAGACCCAGCCGGCCGAGGCGAGCGCGGCACTGCGGGCCATCGAGGCCACCAGCCGCGAGACCCTGGCGGGCCTGCGCCGTACGCTGGTCGCCCTGCGCCAGGCCCAGCCCGACGGGGCCGGCGGGGCGGACGGGCAGCCCCCGCTCGGACCCGCTCCCGGACTCGGCGACCTCGACGCGCTGGTGGCCACGACCGCCGACGCCGGAGTCCGGGTCGAGGTCCGGCGTGAGGGGGCGGATCGCCAACTGCCGCCGGAGATAGACCTGTCGGCGTACCGCATCGTGCAGGAGGCGCTGACCAACGTGGTCCGCCACGCGGACACCGGGCAGTGCCGGGTGACCATCGGCTACGGGGCCGAGGAGCTGACGCTGGAGATCGTCGACGAGGGGCGCGGCGCGCCCGGCGGCCCCCGGGGCACGGGATTCGGCATCACGGGGATGCGCGAACGGGTCGGCCTGCTGCACGGCCGGTTCAGCGCCGGTGCGAGGGCGGGCGGCGGCTTCCGGGTCGAGGCGGTCCTCCCGCTGCCCGTCGACGCGGGCGCCGTGGAGGAGGCCCGATGACCGGCGCACCCGAGGCGCGGGCGATCCGCGTCCTGCTCGTGGACGACCAGCCGCTGGTCCGGTCGGGCCTGCGCGTCCTCATCGCCGACACCACCGACCTGGAGGTCGTCGGCGAGGCCGGCACGGGCGCCGAGGCGGTCCGCCGAGCCGCTGAACTGCGCCCGGACGTCGTGGTGATGGACATCCGGATGCCCGGCATGGACGGGATCGAGGCGACCCGGCTGATCACCGGGGAGACGGGGGCGGTCCGCGTCCTGGTGCTGACCACCTTCGACGAGGACGAGCACGTCTACGGGGCGCTGCGCGCCGGTGCGAGCGGATTCGCCGTCAAGGACATGGCCCTGGAGGACATCCTCGCGGCGATCCGGGTGGTCGCCGCGGGAGACGCCCTCATCGCACCGGGGGTGACGCGCCGCCTGATCGCGGACATCGTCCGGGGGCCCGGCCCCGGCGCGGGGCCCGCGGCGGGGGAAGGCGGGTTCCGGGCGGTCGCGGGGATCACCGAGCGGGAGCGGGAGGTCCTCACCCTGGTGGGGCGGGGCCGGTCGAACGCGGAGATTGCCGAGGAACTGTTCATCTCGGCGGCCACGGCCAAGTCGCATGTGGCGCGCCTGTTCAGCAAGCTCGGCGCGCGGGACCGGGTCCATCTCGTGATCACCGCCTACGAGATGGGCCTGGTCGCGCCGCCGTCGCGCTAGGTCGTGCCGTCAGCCGTGTCCGCAGGCGTTCACGCGGCCACGGCCTCCTGGCTGCGTTCGTCGTCGGACCGGCGGTCGGAGGCGCGGGAGGTGAACAGGCTGTCCACGGCGAACGCGCCCGGGCCGGTGAACACCAGCAGGAGGAAGGCCCAGCAGAACATCGCTGACGACTCGCCGCCGTTCTGCAACGGCCAGAGAGCGCCCGGCTGGTGGACGGTGAAGTACGCGTACGCCATCGAGCCGGAGGCGACGAAGGCGGCGGCCCTGGTGCCGAGGCCCAGCAGGACCAGGGCGCCGGCCACCAGCTGGATGGCGGCGGCGTACCAGCCGGGCCAGCTTCCGACGGGGACCGTGCCGCCGCCGTGCGCGCCGCCGAGGACGCCGAAGAGCGAGGCGGCGCCGTGCGAGGCGAACAGCAGTCCCGTGACGATACGGAACAGGGCGACGGCGTACGGCTGGTTTCTTTCGAGATGTGCGGTCATGGGGGGCTCCTTCGGTCGGGGACGGGTCCCGAAGTCGTGCCGGGGTGCAAGGCGTGAGGTACGGGCAGGGACGTGCGGGATGGGTGTGCCCACACGGGCGAGCCAAAGGTAGGTAGACCTAACCGCTATCGCAAGATCGAGTTCCGGCCACCGGCCGAGCGGTGGCGACGCCACCCCGGCGCCGGAACGCGGCGCCGACGGCGCGCGGAGAAAGCCTGCCGGTCCGTTCCCCTGTGACGGACCGGCAGGCCCCCGTCTCACCCCGAGCCTAGGACCGCGCTGCGGTCGCGCCTGTGCATCGCGCGCAGAGTTCGTTGATCTTGCGCGCAGATGGTTTGGGCGACCCTGTGGCCGTCCGGCCCGGGATCCTGCCGGCAGGGAACGAGACGGCGGAGCGGGAGACGCGTACGCCACCTGGACGGTTCCCGTTCCCGTTCCCCTTCCGGGACGCGGCCTCAGGCGTGTCGGCTGGCGGGGCGCGGACCGGTGGGGTCCGCTGGGGCGGTGAGCGCTCTTCCTGGTCGCGGCCGGTGTGCCGGACTCCCGCCGGCGGCGGGAGCCGCCGTCATGGCCGCCGGCATCCTCTCCGTCGGCCTGCACCTGACCGGGCACGAGGTGGTCTCGCTGGTCGCGCTGGCCATCGCCGCGGCGCTGTGGCTGGTACTCGCCGTCGACTTCGCGTCCCGGCTGCTGGCGGACCGCGGGCGGTTCCGGGCCGACGCCGATACCCCGGGCGCGCTGACCGCCGTCGCCGCCACCACCGTGCTCGGAACCCGGATCTCGCTGCTCGGCTGGCAGACCGCGGCCGCCGCGCTGCTGGCGCTGGCCGCCGTGATCTGGCCGGAGCTCCTGCTGCACGTCGTACGGCACTGGCGGCGGCGCATGCCGGGGGCGGTGTTCCTCGGCTGCGTCGCCACCCAGGGGCTCGCCGTACTCGCCGCCACCCTCGCCGCCGCCGGCCGCCACGACTGGCTGGCCTGGGCGGCGCTGGCCGCCTTCTGCCTCGGCCTGCTGCTCTACGTGGCGGCCCTGGCCCTCTTCGACCTCCGCGAGGTCGTGGGCGGCGCGGGCGACCACTGGGTGGCGGGCGGCGCGCTCGCCATCTCCGCCCTGGCCGGCTCCAAGCTCACGGCGTCACCCGTATGGACCGCGGGAGCGCACACGGCCCTGCGGATCGTCACGCTGGTGACGCTCGGCCTCTCCCTCGTCTGGTACGCCGTCCTCCTCGGCGCCGAACTGCGCCATCCCCGGACGCACTACGACATCCGGCGCTGGGCCACCGTCTTCCCGCTCGGCATGACGGCGACCGCCTGCCTCTCCGCGGCGGAGCCGGCCGACGTGCCCTGGCTGCGCCCGCTCGGCGAGGTCCTCCTCTGGATCGCCGTCGGAGCCTGGCTGCTGACCTTCGTGTCGTTCCTCGCCTCCCACCGGGCCGAGCGCGCCGCGCGACGGGGCGGCCCACCGGGGACGACGACCGGATGACCCGGCCCCGCCCAGGGCCTGCGCGCCCGCTCCTGTGGCGGCGGCCGGGGCCGCTCAGTAGGGTCCCGCCATGGCATACACGTTCCAGGTGACCATCGACTGCGCCGACCCCCACCCCCTCGCCGACTGGTGGGCCGACGCCCTCGGCTGGGAGGCGGAGCCGAGCGACGAGGGCTTCATCCGCGGCCTGATCGCCGCGGGCCACGCGAGCGAGGCCGACACCACCACCCACAACGGCACCCTCGTGTGGAAGATCGGCGCCGCCATCCGCCACCCGGAAGGCCTGGAACGCGCCCCGCGGATCCTGTTCCAGCTCGTCCCCGAGCCCAAGACGGTCAAGAACCGCGTCCACCTCGACGTCCGCATCGGCTCCGACGACCCCAAGACCGTCGTCGACCGGCTGCTCGCCAAGGGCGCGACCTTCCTCCACGACGGCCGGGTGGGCCCCTCGGCGTGGACCACCCTCGCCGACCCGCAGGGCAACGAGCTGTGCATCACCCACCAAGCGGACTTCATGTGAACGTCATCCTCTTCGGCGCCACCGGAATGATCGGCCGGGGCGTGCTCCGCGAATGCCTGCGCGACGACTCCGTCACCGGCGTCCTCGCCGTCGGCCGCAGCCCGCTCGGCGTCACCCACCCCAAACTGCGCGAGCGCGTCCGAAGCGACCCGTCCGAACTCTCGGCCCCGGACCTCGACCTGGCCGCGTACGACGCCTGCTTCTTCTGCCTCGGCGTCTCCTCCGTCGGCATGAAGGAGGAGGAGTACCGGCGCGTCACCTACGACCTGACGCTCGCGGTGGCCCGGCCCCTCGCCGCCGCCAACCCCCGCCTGACCTTCGTCTACGTGTCCGGCGAGGGCACGGACAGCACCGAGCGGGGCCGATCCATGTGGGCCAGCGTGAAGGGCAGGACCGAGAACGCCCTGCTCGAACTGCCCTTCCAGGCCTACATGTTCCGCCCCGGAATCGTCCAGCCGGTGCGCGGGGTGCCTTCCAAGACCCGGCTCTACCGGACCCTGTACGCCGTCACCGCGCCGCTGATCCCGCTGCTGCGCCGGATCGCGCCGGACCTCGTCATCACCACCGAGACACTGGGCCGCGCCATGATCGCCGTCGCCACACCGGGCACCGAGGTCCCCGGCCGCATCCTGCGCCCGAGGGACATCAACCTCCTGGGCGCGGGGCGCGACCAGGCGTAATCGAGTACCGGACAGCCCCTTCCGCAGGCGAGAATGCAGCATCTCGAACTGGGAGGAACCCATGAGCCAGGACCACCTGACTCTGCATGACCTGCTGCCCGCTCAGGCGCTGGCGGACGCGATCGACGCCGGGTACGTGACCCGCAAGTCGCACCCCGAACTGCCGCTGTCCATCTACACGTACTCGAGGACGGCCCAGTACGAGCGCGTCTGGAACCAGGTCACCACGCGCTGCCGCGGACTCGTCGCCGACGACACCACCGGCGCGATCGTCGCCCTGCCGCTGCCGAAGTTCTTCAACGTCGGCGAGCACGAGTCGGGTCAGCCGTACGCCCCCGCCCTCCCGGACGAGCCGTTCGAGGTGTACGACAAGGTCGACGGCAGCCTCGCCGTCGTCTTCCACTACGCGGACCGCTGGCGGGTCGCCTCCAAGGGCTCCTTCATCAGCGCCCAGGCCACCTGGGCCCAGCGCCTCCTCGACACCAAGGACACCGCGGCCCTGCGCCCGGGCACCACGTACCTCGCCGAGATCCTTTACCCGCAGAACCGGATCGTCGTCGACTACGGCGACCGCCGGGACCTCGTCCTGCTCGCCGCGTTCGGGGCGGACGGCACCGAGGTCCCGCTCGCCGAGGCCGCGCCCCACTGGGAGGGCATCGGCTCCGTCGTGACCGTCTGGCCCGCCATGCCGCTCGACGAGCTGATCGCGCTGACCGAGTCCAACACCCTGCCCGGCGGCGCCACGACCACCGGCATCGACGCGGAGGGCTTCGTGCTGCGCTTCGCCTCGGGCGTGCGCGCCAAGGCGAAGTTGTCCGAGTACGTACGCCTGCACAAGGTGCTCACCGGCGTCACCGAGCGGGACATCTGGCGCGGACACGGCATCCAGCGGTTCGCCGGCCTGCCCGCCAAGCAGCTCGCCCAGGGCCTGAACTGCACGGTCGCCGACATCGAGGCCTCGGGCGGCAAGCCGCTGGACGCGCTCCTGGAGCAGGTGCCCGACGAGTTCGACACCTGGGTGCGCGAGGTGATCGCCCGCCTGGAGGACGCGACGGCCCGCCACGAGCGTGCCGTCGACGAGGCCTACGCGGGCCTCGCGCACCTGGCCGCCGACCGCGGCGCCTTCGCGCGCGCGGTCCAGCAACTGGGCGACCGGAGCATCCGCGCCGCGATGTTCATGCGGCTCGACGGCCGGCCGACCGAGCTCACCTCCTGGCGGCAGGTGCGGCCGGAAACGGGCGACGCGTACGTCACCGACGAGGAGAACACGGCCGTGTCCGAAGCAGTGCCCGGCAGCACGCCCGCCGAGGTGCGCCCGGCACCCGCGCGCCAGGCCGCCCCGCGCGTGCCCGCACCGGCCGCGGACCGGCTCGTGGAAAGCGACCGGCCGGAGGCCCCGCTGCCGGTCGTGCACGTCATGACGGGTCTGCCGGCCTCCGGCAAGACGACCGCGGCGCGCGCCCTCCAGGCGCAGTCCGGCGGCCGGATGCGCCGGGTCAACCTGGACGACCTGCGGAGCATGCTCGACCTGCCGGACCCCGAGCGGGGCCGCTCCTGGGCACACGAGCAGACCGCACTGGCCGTGCAGGACGCGGCGGTCCGCGCGGCCGTCGACGGTGGTTTCGACGTCGTCGTCGACAACACCCACCTGACCAAGCACATTCCGAAGCGCCTCAAGGCGGCGGTCGGCGGACTCGCCACGTTCGTCGTGCACGACTTCACCGACGTCCCGCTGGAGGAGTGCCTGCGCCGGGACGCCGCCCGGGAGAACCAGGTCGGCGAGGAGATCATCCGCGTCCTGGCCGACAAGCACCAGAAGGCCCGCAAGGGCGGCTGGCGGCTGACGGCCGAGTGGCTCAACGGCACGTCCGGCGGGACGGCCGTGCCGCCGGTGCGGGAGTACGTCGCGGACCCGGCGCTGCCCGCCGCGGTCCTGTGCGACATCGACGGCACGCTCGCCCTGACCGGCGACCGCGGGCCGTACGACTTCTCGCGCTGCGAGTTCGACCTGCTCAACGAGCCGGTCCGGCACGCGCTGGACGCCTTCCGGAGGGCCGACGGCGACGTGATCGTGCTGCTGTCGGGTCGGAGCGAGGAGTTCCGCACGCAGACGGAGTCCTGGCTGAGGCGTCACCAGGTCCCGTACGACGAGCTGTGGATGCGCGCGGCGGGCGACACCCGCCGCGACGACCTGGTGAAGGCGGAACTCTTCGACGCGCACGTGCGTCACCGGTACGCGGTACGGGTGTCGCTCGACGACCGGGACCGGGTGGTCGCGGTCTGGCGCCGGATGGGCCTGCCCACCTGGCAGGTCAACTACGGCGACTTCTAGGGCGCGGCCGTCGTGACGGGCGTGCTGATCGTCGATGCCGCGAACGTCGTCGGCTCGGTACCGGACGGCTGGTGGCGGGACCGGCGGGGCGCGGCCGAGCGGCTGCGCGACCGGCTGGCGGCGCGGGGCGGCGACGAGGAGATCATCCTCGTCGTCGAGGGCGCCGCCCGGGGCGTCGAGTCCGTGCCCGGCGTGCGGGTGGACCCGGCGCCCGGGAGCGGTGACGACCGGATCGTCGAGCTGGCCGCGGCCCACGCGGGGCGCGACTGCATCGTGGTCACGGCCGACCGCGAACTGCGCGAACGGGTCCGGGCGTACGGTGTGCGGTGCGTGGGGCCGCGCGCCGTACGCCCGGACCGCTGACCTGGCCCTGATGTGGGTCGCGGGTCAGCGGCAGTAGTGCACCGTGCTGAGGTTCTTGACGTAACGGGCCGCGACCCAGTGCTCCTGGCCGTAGGCCTTGTCGCCCTCCCCGCGGCCGCCCGTGTCGGCGTTCTGGTTGCCGCCGTTCTGCCAGCTGTCCTTCTCGCCCTTGTCGTGCTCGTCCTTGCCGTTCTCCTTGTGCAGGCGGTACCAGATGCGGTTGCCGTCGACCGACTGCCCGTACTTCTTGCACTCGATCTCGACCTTGTGGTGCGGCTGCAGATGCCCGACGGCCTGGGAGTGGGTGGTCGGCTTGCTGCGGACCTTCAGCGGGCCCTTCGAGACGACCTTGCCGATGGCGTGCCGACCGTAGGCCCCGTCGGCGAGCGCGGTCCCGGCTCCGACCAGGCCGAGCACCAGGCTTCCGGCGGCGAGGGCGAGGATGGTCCTGGTGGGCTTCAGCATGAGCCGGCTCCTCTACGAAGACATCCGCCCGGCGGCTGCGCGCGGCGCGGGGCGGCAACCAGGCGGCTGCCACCGACGACTATGGCGAGGGCGGGCGGGTACGGGCCGTCGGCGCACCGCCGTATAGCCCGATATGCCCAATCCGTACGCCGCTGTTCATGCCCGGGCCGCCGGGTTCCCGTACTCATGGCCTCCGGGCCCGGCGGCGGTTACCGTGAGGGTCACACGGGGGTTCGACGAAGTCTCAGGGGGCGTGCATGCGGCGTGGGTTGACGATGGCGTAGGCGTTGGGCGGGGCACTGGCCGCGATGCTGACCCTGGGCGGATGCAGGTCGGGCGGGGACACCGGGGCGAGCCCGAAGCCCGCACCGTCGGCGTCGGCGTCGGTTACGGACACGGCCCCCTCACCCTCCGCCTCCACCGCCCCCGGCACACTGCCGACGGCGTACACCTTCACCCCCGACCCGGCCCGCGTCCCGCACACCCCCGACCAGGCACAGCGCCTGACCCGGGCCGCCGCCCCTCCGTCAAGGGCGCCGATGGGTACGAGACCAGGGACCTGCTGAAGGTGGCCGCCGAGGGCGCGGCCAAGGCGCTGTACCGCGTCCGGGCGGCGCCCGTTCGGCGCCGGCCCGGCCGAGGCCATGCTGTTCCGCACCGTGCACGACACCGCCGACACGGCCGGAATCCCGGAAGGGCTGCTGCCCCCGATCGCGGCGTGCCTGGCCAAGGCGCCGGGGGACCGCCCCACAGCCGCGGAGCTGCGCGACGTCCTCGCCGAGGACACCCCCGGCCCCTGGCTGCCCGGCGGACTGCTCCAGCTGATCGCCGAACGCTCCGCGCAGATGCTCCAGTTGCCCGACATCGAGCCGACCCGGACGACGGTGCCGTCGGCGCCGACCGGGCCTGAAGCGACCGCGGACGCCCCTCAGGCCCCGGCAGTCGTACCCGTATCCCTGCCCGCACGGCCGCGCCGGCGGAGCCTGCTCGCGGCGGGCGGCGCCCTCGCCCTCCTCGCGGGCGGCGGAGGCACGGCCGCCTGGCTGCTGCGGGACAAGGAGAAGGAGTCCACACCGGACAAGAAGGGTCCCGGCCCCGTCCGCCCGATCCTGGCCATCGGCCTCCAGGCCGACCTGAGCGGCCCCGGCCAGGCCGTGGGCAAGGCCCAGCGCGACGGCGCCCTGCTGGCCGTGGAGGAACTCACGTCCCGCGACGACCTGCCCTTCGCCTTCCGGCTCGCCGAGTCCGACGACCGGGGAGCGGCCCCTCCGGCGCGGCCCGCCTCGCCGTTGCCCTGGCCGCGGTCGGCTACCGGGGCCGGACCATCGCCACCCAGGCCGTCCACGACCCCCTCTTCCTCCAGGAAGCGGGCGGGGGCGCCGAGGGCTGGCTGCTGGTCTCCACCGCGGTCGACCCGGCCGCGGCCCCCGCGGCCCGCGCCTTCGACACGGCCTTCCGCGCCCGTTACCGGGCCCCCGCCCCGCCCTACGCGGCCGAGGCCTACGACGCCGTCCACCTCCTGGCCCGGTGCGCGCAGGGCCTGGGCCGCGCCCAGGTCGGCCGCGGCGACCTCGTCCCCACCCTGCGGGGGACCAGGTACGAGGGCGTCTCCAAGGCCTACGCCTTCGAGCAGGCCAACGGCACCTACACGGGCGACGGCCTCTTCTTCTACGAGGTCGCCTCGGGCCGCTTCCGTTTCCTCGGCAACCGCTCCACCGCGTGGCCGGTCTGATCCCGGCCGGTGAACCGGCGAAGCCGAGCAAGCGGGGACCGTCCAGCCGCGCCCAGGCCGTGGTCGTGGCCCACGAGTTCGGCCCGGCCGCCCGAATGCCCTGATACCGCCCGCTCCGGATGCGGGCGGCGGCGGCCCGGGCGAGAGTGGGGGCCATGGGTATCGAAGACTACGGCGGCGGACCCGGCGCGCAGCAGACCGGCGTCCTCGTCGTGACGACCAACGACGTCCCCGGCTTCCGGGTGGAGCAGGTGATCGGCGAGGTGTTCGGCCTCACCGTGCGCTCCCGCCACCTGGGCAGCCAGATCGGCGCGGGCCTGAAGTCGATGATCGGCGGAGAGCTCAAGGGCCTCACCAAGACCCTGGTGGAGACCCGCAACCAGGCCATGGACCGTCTCATCGAACAGGCGAAGTCGCGGGGCGCGAACGCCGTCCTGATGATGCGCTTCGACGTGACCGACGCCGCCGACGTCGGTACCGAGGTGTGCGCGTACGGGACCGCGGTCGTCCTCGTGCCCGCCTCCACCTGATCTCCCCCTCTGGCCGGCCGCAGCCGTGCGGTCGCGGAACTGAACATCGGCTACCGCCCCTTGGGCCCCGTCCCTCCCTTGTACGGTGGTCCCCTCGGAGACGAAGGAGCGGTCCGATGGGTCAACGCAAGTCGGCGGCAGAGGTGTTCGACGAGCTGGGGGAGCGCTACGAGGAGGCGTTCGGGCTGCTGCCCGGCCAGCTCGACGCCCTCGACTGGCTCATCGAACGGCTGCCCGGTGGAGCCCGCGTGCTGGACGTGGGCAGCGGCACCGGCCGGCCCACCGCCGCGGCACTGATCCGGGCCGGCTGCGCCGTGACCGGCATCGACGTCTCGGCGGCCATGGTCGAACTGGCCCGCGCGAGGGTCCCGCAGGCACGCTTCGAACAGGCCGACGTGCGCACCTACACGCCCCCGCCGGGCGGGTTCGACGCGGTGTGCTCCTTCTTCCCGCTGCTCGTGATGGACCAGCCGGAGGTCGCGGCGGCGCTGGACCGGATGGCGTCCTGGGTCGCGCCGGGCGGGTACTTCGTGATGGCGACGGTCCCCGGCGACATCCGCGGCCTCGACATCGAGTGGATGGGCCACGAGGTCACCGTGAGCAGCCTCTCGACGGAGGACCATCTGGCCAGGCTGACGGAGAGCGGTCTGGAGGTGCTGCACCACCACATCGCCCCCTTCCTCCCCGCCGACGCACTCGCCGGCCCCGAGGAACATCTCTTCTGCTACGCCCGGCGGCCGTGACCGGGCCCAGCGGACCGGACCGCGCACCGACCGCTGGGCCCGGAACCGTACGGGAGCCACCCCACCCGGCGCCTGAACAGCCGGCTGAAGCAGGCCGGATCCGCGTAACCGACCGCCGGGTGACCCCGGCGACCGGCAGGTCGGTGCGGGCCGGCAGCTCACGCCGCCACACTGCGGGGGAGAAGGACCGGCGTGCTCAAGGGGACGCGGGCTCGCGGAGCGCGAGCGGCACGGGCGCGGGACGGGGCCGGCTCCCCAGGCCCGCCGCGAGGCCGGCGACGACCACGGCCAGGCCCAGCCACACCGCCGGACCCGGGACACCGCCGCCCGTGAGGACCCCGGCGCCCGCCGCGGCGAGCGGCGCGACCCCCGTCAGCAGCCCGGCCCGGCCGGCGCCCACGGCGGCCACCGTGCGGTACCAGAGCAGGAACGCCACCGCCGTCACCATGACGGCGAGGTATCCGGCGGCCGCCCACTGGGCCGCCCCGAGTTCCAGCAGCTCCGAGGGCCGCTCCGTACACACCGTGAGCCCCGCCAGCATCACCGCCCCCATCCACACCGCGTGTACGGACACGCCCCACGCGCCGTGCCGGCGCAGCACCGGTACGGCGAGCAGGGTGAACCCGGCCTCGCAGCCCAGCGCGAGCGCGGCCCAGGCCACCCCGGCGGCGTCGGTCCGGCCCGTCCCCTCGACCAGTACGGCCCCGGCCACGACCACGGGAGCCGCCAGCAGCACCTGACGGCTGGGCCGCCGCCCCTCCAGGAAGGGACCGATCAGCCCGAGCAGGATCGGCACGGAAGCCACCGCGACGGCGATGACGGCCGGTTCGGCATGCGCGACCCCGCGTACGACGGCCACGTTGAACAGCACCAGTCCCGTCGCCGCGATCCCGGCCAGCCACAGCCACTCCCGGCCGCGCGGCCGCAGCACCGGCACCCGGGCGGCCCGGGCCAGGGCGAGCAGGAGCAGAGCGGCGGCCGTGTACCGGACGGCCTGGACGGCGAACAGCGGGGCGTCGACGAGGGAGCGGGAGACGGTGACGCTGCTGCCGACCAGCGCCATCCCGGTGATACCGGGCGCCAGGTCCCGGAAGGCGGTGGAAGGTGTCTTCGTCTTCATGCGCCCAGCCTCGCGGCACAATGGTCCCATGAGCAGGTCCAATGAAGGCCGGGACGAGGGGTCCAAAAGCGGATCGGACTTCCTCCAGCTCGACATCGGCCAGGCCCCTCCCGGAGGCCGCACCGACTGGCTGGCGGGCCGGCTCCGCGCCGCCATCGCCGACGGTACCCTGCCGGTCGGCAGTCGGCTCCCGGCCAGCCGTGTGCTCGCCGCGGAACTGCGCGTCTCCCGGGGGCTGGTCACCGAGGCGTACCAGCGCCTCGCCGAGACCGGTCAGGTGTCCGGCCGGGGCCGGGGCGGCACGGTCGTCGTCGCCGCCCCGCCCCCGGCGGCCGGGCCCACCGCCACCGCCCCCACGCGCGGAGGGCTGGTGGACGCCCTGCGGGCCGTGCCCTGCCGGATCGACCTCTCGCCCGGAGTACCCGACCTGACCGCCTTTCCCCGTACCGCCTGGCTCCAGGCCGAGCGGCGGGTGCTCGCCGGGCTCACCCCCGCCGACTTCGGCTACGGGAACCCGCAGGGCGCGCCCGCGCTGCGCGAGGCCGTCGTCGGCTGGCTGGCCCGCAACCGGGGGATCCGCGCCGACCCCGACGACGTGGTGGTCGTCGCGGGGGTGGCCCAGGCCCTGGGGCTGCTGGCGCAGGTCCTGCGGGAGGACGGGGTGGTCCGGATCGCGGTCGAGGACCCCGGCTCGCTCGGGGCCCGGCAGCAACTGGAGTACGGGCGGCTGGAGACGGTGCCCGTACGGGTGGACGAGGCCGGGCTGGACGTGGCCGCGCTCCGGGCGAGCGGGGCGGGCGCCGTCCTGCTCACCCCGGCGCACCAGTTCCCGACCGGGGTCGTGCTCGACGGTGAGCGCCGCCGCGACCTGCTCGGCTGGGCGGCCGCCGGGGGACTGGTCATCGAGGACGACTACGACGCGGAGCACCGCTACGACCGGGCTCCCGTCCCCGCGCTGCGCGCCCTGCTGCCCGAGGCCGTCTGCTACGCCGGGAGCGTGTCCAAACTCCTCGCCCCCGCCCTGCGCCTCGGCTGGCTGCTGGTCCCGCCGCGCCTGCGCGAGTCCGTGAACGAGGCCAAGCGCTACGCCGACCTCGGCAACCCGGTCCTCGCCCAGCTGGTGCTCGCCCGGCTGATGGACTCCGGCGAACTGGAGCGCCACCTGCGCTTCGTCCGGCGCCGCCACCGCCGCCGCAGGGACGCCATGCTCCGCGCCGTCGCGGACCGGCTGCCGGGGGCCCGGGTGCACGGCGCGGCCGCCGGACTGCACCTGATGGTCACCTTCGACCGCGCCCGCTTCGCGGACACGGCCCTGGCCTCGGCGGCCCTGGCCCTCGGAGTCAAGACCCACCCGCTCTCCTGGCACCGCCTCACCCCGGGCCCGCCCGGCCTGATCCTCGGCTACGCGGCGGGCTCGACGGGCGAGATCGAGGAGGGCATCGCCACGCTGGGCACGGCCCTGGCAGGCCTCCCGCCCGGCTGACTCCTCCTCGGGCACGGTCGAAAAAATATCTGCGCGACGGCGGCAACCTCGGCGGGGTTCGCGCGTCGTGCGGGGGTGAAGGGTGCGATCCGGCTCCCTCGACCCGACCGTGGAGAACCACCGTGATGAACCTGAAGCGCGTCCCCCGCACCGTCCGCCGGGCCGCCCTCGGCGCTGCCGCCGCCGGGGCGGTCGTCGCTCTCGCCGGACCGGCCTTCGCCGTGGGGGGCTCCGCCTCGCCGGTGCCGGCGCCCGCGTCCAGCGCCTCGCCGAGCGCCGCGCCGAAGACGGCCTCCACCGACGCGACGCCGAGCCCGTCCGTCAGCGTGCCGGGCAGTGCCGCGCCGAGCCCGTCCGTCAGCGTGCCCGGCGGTGCGGCACCGAGCGCCGCCCCCAGCGCGGCTCCCGGCGGCGCCCCCCAGCCCTCGGCTTCGCCCGCCGGGTTCGAGCTCGCGCATACTGGCTCCTCCGCGACCAACACCGCACTGGGAGCCGGGGCCGCCGTGCTCATCGCCGCCGGCGCCGGGACCCTGTACGCCGTGCGGCGCCGCGCCAACGGCTGAGGAACACCGTGCTCCACCTCGCACCATCCGTCGGCCCCCTCACGCCCGGCTTCGGCCGGGCGTGGCGGGGCCTGTGGTCGTTGCTGCGCCGCGACAGCTCCGCCCCGGCCGCCGTGCCCCGGCCGTACGGGTACCCGTACCTCCACGACACGACCGGAAGCCCGGGCGATCCGCCGCCCACCGTGACCGCGCTCTACCACGCGCACCGGTTGCGCATGGTCCGCCTCGCGGTGCTCCTCGTCGACGACCCGGCCACCGCCGAGGACGTGGTCCAGGACGCCTTCACCGCCCTG
The DNA here is from genome assembly GCF_036203305.1 of Streptomyces sp. NBC_00190. Taxonomy (GTDB): domain Bacteria; phylum Actinomycetota; class Actinomycetes; order Streptomycetales; family Streptomycetaceae; genus Streptomyces. The sequence goes on from NZ_CP108131.1 coordinate 7,459,223, forward strand.
TACCGCCGCCACGGGGAGCACATCACCGAGGTGGACAACGCCCTCGGCTACCTGCGCACCGCCGTCGTCAACACCTCGCGCTCGGTCCTGCGCCGCAGGCGGACCGCCCGGGCCTGGACGCCGCCCGCGGCGGCAGACGTACCGTCGGCGGAGGCGTACGTGGTCCTCGACGAGGCGCACCGCGAAGTGCTCGCCGCGCTGGGCCGGTTGAGCCCGCGCCGACGCCAGGTCCTGGTGCTCCGGTACTGGGCCGAGCTCAGCGAGGCGGAGATCGCCACCACCCTCGGGATCAGCCGGGGAGCGGTGAAGTCGAACGCGAGCCGGGCGCTGGACGCGCTGGAACGGATTCTGGAGGGACGGGTATGACGTACGGCGAACGCCCCGTCGAGCGCAGGCTGCGGGAGGCCCTGGACGCGCGCGCGGCCGGTGTGACGGTCCGCGAGCTGCGCCCGGCCGATCCGCCGGGGCCGCACGTACGGCGGTTCCCCGGGTTCCCCGTGGCGCGGCTGCGGAGCCTCGGGCTGCCCCTGGCCGGGCTGGCCGCGGCGGCCGCCGCCGCGGTGGGCTACCTCGTGCTCGCCCCCGAGCCGCCTCCCGTCCGCCCGGCGCCGCCCGCGGCGCCGCCCGAGATCGGGTCCCCTACGCCGACTCCCCGGCCGTCGCCGTCCGTCATGCCGGACCCGAGCTCCGCGCCGACGCCGGGCCCGAGCACCACGCCGTCCGCGACGCGGACTCCCACGGGGGCCTCGGTCTCACCGTCGAAGTCCGTGCCCTCGTCGGCGTCCCCGCCACCCACGAGCTCCCGCTCCACACCTCCTTCGGCGTCCCCGAGCCCTTTCAAGCCTTAGAGGTCCTCACCAAGGCGCGTTGAACGTGCCGGTGTGTGATGAGGCATGTGTGGCAAGGCCGGGGAAGGCTTCGTGGATGTCGTCGCGTCGTTCCCACCGGATGCCGGTATGCGGTACGAACAGAATCCCGCACACTGCCATCCGGTCGCACCCGAGGTCGGCCCGCCTCCGGGGACGTGGCCGAGCCCGCACTCTCATACCTCCGCGACCCGGCGCTCAGCGACAACAGCCCGCTGACCAACCCCGTTTCGGAGTGCCTTGCGCGCCGGAGAGCTCTGGCGCACCGAAGCCCGACCGAGCCGACTCAGCCGTTCCGGCGATCCGCTGGAAGGTGCCGGCAGGTCACCTCACTTGGCGACTCCATTGCCATGGACGAGTGCGAGGAATGCGCCTTGCCCCGCAGCCCTCAGCCGGCCCGGGTGTTCTCCACCACCGCGACCAGCGGGGCCAGTTCGGGGTTCCGCGCGGCCTCGTCCAGCGCCTCGCGCAGGGCGGTGTCGTTCGTCGGCCGGGCCGCGGCCAGCAGGGACAGGCCCGCCTCGCTCACGTCGGTGTAGATGCCCCGCCGGTCGGTGTCGCAGATGTAGCGGTTCAGCAGGCCGCGGTCCTCCAGCCGGCTGACCAGCCGGGTCGTCGCGCTCTGGCTGAGCACCACCGAGTCGGCGACCTGGTGCATCCGCAGGTGTCCGCCCGGTCCGCCGTGCTGGCGGCTCAGGACGTCGAGCAGCGAGTACTCGCGCACGCTCAGGCCGTGTCCCGCCTGGAGCTCCCGCTCGATGTGCGCCTCGATCCGCCCGTGCAGGAGGGAGAGGGCGCACCAGCCCTGGGAGAGGGCGGTGAGCGCGCTGTCCGTGGCCGTCATGGGCTCCTCCTCCGAAGCGGGTACCGCGTACGCCACCAGGATAGGCCACCTGCGCAATAGCCCGCGCTTGCAAATATCCCGCGTGTGCAATTAATGTGGACGCACGTAAACAGCGGCGGCAACATACGCCGCGCGTCGGCGGCCGTGGCACCGCGAACCGCTCCACCCCCTCCCCTGAAGGGCTCCTCCCCTCATGCCTCTCGCACTGCTCGCCCTCGCCATCGGGGCTTTCGGGATCGGCACCACCGAGTTCGTGATCATGGGCCTGCTCCCCGAGGTCGCCGGCGAGTACGGCGTCTCCATCCCCACCGCGGGCTTCCTGGTCACCGGCTACGCCCTCGGCGTGGTCCTCGGCGCGCCGCTGATGACCGTCCTCGGCACCCGCATCCCCCGCAAGCGGATGCTGATGCTCCTCATGGGCCTGTTCATCGCGGGCAACGTGCTCTCCGCGCTCGCCCCCGCCTTCGAGGTCATGCTGGCCGGCCGCGTCGTCGCCTCCCTCGCCCACGGCGCCTTCTTCGGCATCGGCGCCGTCGTCGCCGCCGGGCTCGTCGCCCCCGAGAAGAAGGCCGGAGCCATCGCCATGATGTTCACCGGCCTGACCGTGGCGAACGTGGTCGGCGTCCCGCTCGGCACCCTCGTCGGGCAGACCCTCGGCTGGCGCGTCACCTTCCTGATCGTCGCCGGGCTGGGCGTCCTCGGCCTGCTCGGCATCGCCCGGCTGGTACCCGAACTGCCCCGGCCCGAAGGCGGCGTACGGATCCGACGCGAGCTGGCCGCCTTCCGCAACGTCCAGGTGCTCCTCGCGATGGCGATGACCGTGCTCGGCTTCGGCGGCGTCTTCGCCGCGATCACCTACATCACCCCGATGATGACCCACGTCGCCGGCTTCGCCGACTCGTCCGTCACCTGGCTCCTCGTCCTCTTCGGCCTCGGCATGGTCGCCGGAAACCTCATCGGCGGCCGGTACGCCGACCGCGCGCTGATGCCGATGCTGTACGTGTCCCTCGGCGCGCTCGCCGTCACGCTGGCCGTCTTCACGCTCACCGCTCACACCAAGGCGGGCGCCGCCGTCACCATCGTGCTCATCGGCGCCCTCGGCTTCGCGACCGTGCCCCCGCTCCAGAAGCGGGTGCTCGACCAGGCGGCGGGCGCGCCGACCCTGGCCTCCGCGGTCAACATCGGCGCCTTCAACCTGGGCAACGCCCTCGCCGCCTGGCTCGGCGGCCTGGTGATCGCCGCGGGCCTCGGCTGGACCGCCCCGAACTGGGTCGGCGCGGCGCTCGCCGCCTCCGCCCTGGTGCTCGCCCTGATATCCGGCGCGCTGGAGCGCCGTACCGCCGGGCTCGCGCACCGCCCCGGCCGCGTGGCCGCGACCGGGACCCACGAGACGCCCGCCGCCGTCCCGGCTCACCTCTGACCCGCCACCTGCCCGTCGTACACCCCCCTGCAAGGAGAAACCCGCATGTCCAGCCTCCTCCGTACCGCCGTCGCCCCCCTGACCAGCGAGGACGCCGACCTGCTCGTCTCCGCCGCCCGGACCGCCGCGGAAGCGGCCGGGGCCACGGTCAGCGTCACCGTCCTCGACGCCGGCGGTCACCTGCTCGCCTTCCGCCGCGACGACCGCGCCGTGCTGATCTCCGGTGAGACCAGCACCCGCAAGGCCTACACGGCCCTGCAGCTGAACGCGCCCACCGCCGACCTCGTCGACGCCGTGCGGCCCGGCGGGCTGTTCCACACGCTGCCCACCGCCCTCGACCGGCCGCTGCTGTTCATCGCCGGCGGGCTGCCCGTCCACCGCGACGGCCGCCTGATCGGCGCGATCGGCGTCGGCGGCGGGGCCCCGGACCAGGACCACGGGTTCGCCGCCGCCGCGCTCGACGCCCTGGCCTGAGGCCTCCGGGTCGCGCGCCCGTGTCCCTCGTGCCAGGTTGGTACGGGGGATACGGGCGCACGATGCGAAATCCGAGGTTTCACGTGAGAGGCCACGTCATAGCGACGGCCACGGTCGCCGCACTGGTCACCTTCGCCGTCCCGGGCTGCACGGCCGCCTCCGACGAGGCCCGCGCCCCTGCCGCCCCGACACCCGGTGCCAGTGCCGGCTCGTCGGCCCCGTCCGCGGCGCCCACCGAACCCGCCCCGTCCCCGACGCCCTCCTACGCCCTGTCCACCGCCCCGAGCACCATCCCCGCCGTACGGGAACACATACCCGCCCGGGGCCCCGGCTGGAAGCCCGCCCCGCAGGCCCGCGTGGTGGTCGCGCCGTCCGACAAGGCGGCCCTGTCGGACGAGGGCAAACTGCTCGCCGGTGAACTGCGCATGGGATACGCCGAGTCGGGGGAGCCGCGCACCGGAGACGTCGAACTCTCCCTGGGCGCCAAGGGATCCGGCCCGCCCGAGTCGTACACCCTCGCGGTCAAGGACGGCCGGGTGCGGATCGCCGGACCCGACGAGGCCGGGGTCTTCTACGGCACCCGCACCCTCAAACAGGCGGTGAAGAGCGCCGGTTCGGCTCCCGAGGGCACCGTGCGCGACGGCCCGGCCAAGCCGCAGCGCGGGCTCAACCTCGACATCGCGCGCAAGCACTTCACCCCCGACTGGATCGAGGACCGGCTGCGCGAGATGGCGGACCTGAAGCTCAACCAGCTCGGCCTGCACTTCTCCGACGACCAGGCCTTCCGGATCGAGTCCGACAGCCATCCCGAGATCGTCTCCACCCCGCACCTCACCAAGGCACAGGTGCGCGCCATCACCGCACTCGCCTCCCGCCTGCACATCACCGTCGTCCCCGAGATCGACTCGCCCGGACACCTGGGCGCGGTGCTGCGCGCCCACCCCGGCCTGCAGCTGCGCGACGCACAGGGCCGGGCGGTGAAGGGGGCGGTGGACATATCGAACCCCGCCTCCGCGAAGCTCGTCGACGAGCTGCTGCGCGAGTACCGGCCGCTGTTCCCCGGCGGGGCCTGGCACCTGGGCGCCGACGAGTACCAGGCGCTGGTGGTCCGCGACCCTGAGGCCTCCTTCCCGCAGCTCGCGAGCGCGGCCCGGCAGCGGTACGGGCCCACGGCGCGCGTGCAGGACCTGGCCACGGGCTGGCTCAACGACCGCGCGAACACGGTGCGGCCCTCGGGCAAGGCGCTGAAGGCCTGGAACGACGGCTTCTTCCGCGGCGGTGTCACGAGCGCGGCCAAGGACATCCAGGTCGAGTACTGGACGGGCAAGGAGATCGGCGCCCGTCCGCCGCTGGAGTACCTGCGCGAGGGCCGCAAGGTCGTGAACCTCAACGACGAGTACCTGTACTACGTGCTGGGCGAGCCGAACCAGTTCACGTACCCCACGGGCAAGCGCATCTACGAGCAGTGGACCCCGCTGGTCCTGCGCGGTACCACCCCCGTCCCGGCGCAGTACGCGGACCAGATCCTGGGCGGGCGCCTCGCCGTCTGGAGCGACCTGTCCGGAGCGCAGACCCAGAACCAGGTGGCGGCGGGCATCCGGGTGCCGCTGGCCGCGCTGTCCCAGAAGGTCTGGGACGCCCGCACCCCGGCCCTGCCGTGGACCGGCTTCAGCGCTCTCGCCGACCGCCTGGACCCGCCGGGGTGATCTCGCGGGGTCAGGCCGCCGCGGCCGCCACCCCGGGCGACAGGGTGGCCCCGCACCCGAAGTGCGCCCCAGGGCCCGTCCGCGGGGACCGGTCATCCATGGTCGGCGACCATGTCACCGCAGAGGGAGCCCTCCACCTTGCCCAGCAGCCGGACCAGTTCGGTGCGTTCGGCCTCGTCCAGGCCGTCCAGGGTCTGACGCTCCAGTTCGCCCCAGGCCCGGCGCACCTCGACGAGGAGGCCGCAGCTGGTCTCCGTGGCCTCGACCAGGGAGGCGCGCCGGTCGGACGGGTCGGGGCGGCGCCGTACATGTCCGACCTGCTGGCCTTCGGGGCGCTCTGCCTGGCCAACCCCGACCTGCCGGAGCGGCTGCGCACGCAGGGCCCGTACAACACCCCGGACCGCTCCACCTTCTTGGGAGGCGACGCCCGCGGCTACACGCACTATCCGGTCCGTTTAGTCGCCGTATACGCCGGGTGACGGTACGCCGCTCCGCTCAGCCCCGCCGGTCCCGGAGCTGCCAGCGCCGGGAGGCCCACCGGCCGATCAGCGGCAGGGCCGTGACCGCCGTCAGGGTCCAGGCGGCGGCGAAGGCCCAGATCAGCGGCTGGGACACGGTGACCGAGGCCGCCACGAACAGGGCCACGGTCACCGCGCCGAGCAGACAGGCCGCCAGGGTGCGGCGGCGCGGATGGCCGGACCGCAGGAGCCGGTCGAGGGACCGGTCGCCTTTCAGGTCGGCTTCGATCGCCGAGAGGGCGCGCTGCTCGTGATCGGAAAGTCCGGCTCCGTCCATGACGACGTACCTCCGTGTGCTGTCCCGCCGGGCGCGGACCGCAGCCTCTGGCCTGCGAATACCCGGCCAAGGCGCGGCCCAACCCCGGAGGACGTCACGGCTGCCCCTCCGGTTACCAGATGGAGTTGACCCACTCCGGGTGGTCGATGAACGGGTTCCGGTTGTGCTGGTAGCTGTCGAATATGACCTGGTTGCGGCGCTGCTCGAAGGCGTCCGGCGGGTCCATCTGGTTCCACTGCTTCAGCAGGCTGATCCGGCCGAAGAGGGGGGCGGTGCCGTTGTTGACCTTGTCGTTCATCTCCAGGTCCGCGAAACCGTCGCCGCCGTCGTAGCGCACGGCCATGTAGAGCAGCATCCGCGCCACGTCGCCCTTGACCGCGTCCCGCGGCTCGAAGGAGTCGGCGTCGGTGTAGCTGCCCGGGGCCTCGGAGACCGGGCTGCCGCCCATGTCGAAGTCCTTGTTGCCGCGGGTGCTGTTGACCGTGACGTCCTCGGGGCGCAGGTGGTGCAGGTCGGTGCCCGGGCCGGTCGCCGTGCCGAAATCGCCGTGGCTCTTGGCCCAGACGTGCTCGCGGTTCCAGTCGTTGGAGCCGCCGCCGTTGGTGGACTTGGACTGGGAGCGGCCGGAGTAGACCAGGATGACGTTGTTCGGGTTCGCCGGGTCCTGGTCGGTCACCTTGAGCGCGTTCCACACGCCGTCGTAGGTCACCTTGGACTGGGTCTGGATGATGTCGTGCAGTGCGGTCTTCAGCGCGGCGCCGGTCTTGCCCGCGGCGGGTGCGTAGTAATCGTCCACCGTGGTCGCGGCCGTGGCCGCGCCCGTGGCCGTGGCGGACTGGGCGTCCGCCGTCCGCTGCTGGCCCGCCGAGGCGGCGGCCGGGACGGCGAACAGGGCGGCGGCCGCGAGGCCGGCAGCCCAGGGAGTCAGGCGCGAGATTCTCATCACGTGGGGGTACCTCTCCATACGCACCGTCCCCGCCCGGGGAATTGGCGGGGTGTCAGGTGGCAGAGCGAGGCTCACATTGTCATGTGCCCAACAGGTAAAATCCATGTGTCCGGCATGCTCACCCCGGTGTGTGCCGGGCGCGCGGCGCGGGCAGGGTAGCGGTGGCCCCGCGGGGCCGGTCCGCCCCTGTACAGCCCTCCCTGGAGCAGCCCATGGCAGTGAAGATCCTCATCGTGACCGGCGACGCGGCCGAGTCGCTGGAGGTCCTGTATCCGTACCAGCGCCTGCGCGAGGAGGGATACGAGGTCCACATCGCCGCTCCGTCGGTGAAGAAGCTGCGGTTCGTGGTCCACGACTTCGAGGACGGCTTCGACACCTACACCGAGAAGCCCGGCTACACCTGGCCGGCGGACCTGGCCTTCACCGACGTGGCCACCGAGGACTACGCGGCCCTGGTCGTCCCGGGCGGCCGGGCGCCGGAGTACCTGCGCAACGACCCCGAGGTGCGGCGGATCCTGGCCGCCTTCGCCGACGCGGACAAGCCGATCGCCCAGATCTGCCACGGCCCCCTGATCACCGCCGCGGCCGGGGGCCTGACCGGCCGCCGGGTGACCGCGTATCCGGCGCTGGAGCTGGACATGAAGGCGGCCGGGGCCGCGTTCGAGGACTCCGAGACCGTGGTCGACGGCACGCTGGTGTCGGCGAGGGCCTGGCCCGACCACTCCCGCTGGATGCGGGAGTTCCTGACGGTGCTGCGCAGCAAGGCCCCGGTGCTCTGACCGGCCGCGGGCTCCCACTGGGCCGGCGCAGGTTCATCGGCGCGGCCGCCGCCCTCGGCGGCGCCGCGCGGGTCTGCTCGCCCCGCTCGCCCAGGCCCGGCCGACCGGGCCCCGCCGGCCGAGAGAGCCCGTCGTCTGCCGCCCGGCGGCCCGACACCGTCGTGACCCGGCCCGGCTTCCAGCCCGAGGGCACAGCCGTATCCGTCCGCGGGGCGGTGTGCATCGGCTCGCTGATCGACGGCTCGGTCTACCGGGCCGACCTCACCACCGGGATCGGCCGGTTCGTCACCCGGGGCCAGGGGCCGCAGCAGGTCGGCCTCAAGCTCGGCGCGTACGGCAGGCTGCTCCTCGCAGGCGGCGAACGGACCCGGTCCCGCCCGGCGGCGAGTGCCGGGGCGCCAGCGGCATCGAGCGGGCGCCCGACGGCGGGGTACGGGGACCGGCTCTACGTCGTCAGCGCCCGCTTCGGCGCCGACTGGTCGGAGCCGGCCACCGCCTCGACGAGCGTCAGTTGCCCGTGGTGATCGCCGGCGCCGGCTCGTACTTGTAGTCGGCGCCGAAGTTCTTCTTCACGGCCGCTTCCCAGGCCCCGTCCGCGACCATCTTCTTCAGCGCGGCGTTGATCCTGGTCTGGAGTTCCTTGTTGCCCTTCTTGACACCGATGCCGTAGTTCTCGGTGCTCAGGCTCTGGCCCGTCAGCTTGAACTTGCCCTCGTTGCCCTTGTGGGCGGCGTACCCGGCCAGGATGGAATTGTCCGTGGTCATGGCGTCGACCAGGTTGTCCTCAAGGGCGACGAGGCACTCCGAGTAACCGGGGAGCTCCAGCACGCTCGCCTTGGGGGCGAGGCCCTTCCTGATGTTCTCCGCCGAGGTGGAGCCGGTGACGGAGCAGAGCCGCTTGCTGTTGAGGTCCTCGGCCTTGGAGATCGTGTTGTCGCTGGCGCGGACCAGCAGGTCCTGGTGGGCCACGAAGTACGGGCCCGCGAAGTCGACCTTCTCCTTGCGCTTCTCGTTGATCGAGTAGCTCGCGGCGACGAACTGCACCTCGTTGTACTGGAGCAGCAGCTCGCGGTCGTTGCTGTAGACCTGCTTGAACTCGATCTGGTCCGGCTTGTAGCCGAGCTCCTTGCCCACGTAGGTGGCGACGTCCACGTCGAAACCGGAGAAGACGCCACCGGTCTCGCGAAGCCCGATGCCGGGCTGGTCGAACTTGATGCCGATGGAGAGGGTCCCCTTGGCCTGGTCGTCACCGCCGCACCCGGACGTGGTCAGGGCGAGGGCGATCACTGCGGCGACCGCACCGGCCTGGGGAACCTTCATTGCTGCACTCTTTCCTCGGTGACGCGGGACGCGCCCCGGGATCGCCGGGGCGCGTGGAACCGCGAATGCGTGGGGGACGTCACGACACGTGTACGAGGAAGCTAGGAAGCTGGCGGCCGCAGCGTCACTAGATCTGAGCAAAACTTGAGGATAACGATCCGGACCGGCCGCAGATTCTGCGGCGGAACCGGACCGGAGCCGCAGAACGCGGGAGAGGGGCGGGCATGGGGACAGGTTCGGTACGGATCGACGGGAATGCGCTGCTACTGGGAGAAGGGGTGCAGATCCGCTTCATCCGGACCCTTCGGCTTCCCGAATCGGGCACGCACGCGCTGCCGCCGGGGCTGGGGGAGTTCCCGCTCCGGAGGGTGGAGGACTACCCGGACACGGTGCCGCCGGAGTGGCTCGCGAAGGGCGGCGTGATGCTGCCCGTGTACCTGCGCGAGGCGATGTGGCTGAGTTTCGCCGGTACCCGTGAGCCCGCCGCGCTCCAGGTCGGGGTCGGCAAGGTGTGCGCGGTGTCGGGCGAGCGCTGGACGGGCCGGCTCGCCCGCGGTCCGCAGAACTACGTGGTGCTGCCGCGCCAGCCGTGGCTGGACGGGATCAACTCGGGCGACGGGACGGTGCGCCAGTTCGTCGCCGTACCCCTGGGGCTCGGCGCCACCGTCGAGGGGCAGGTCACCGGCGAGGAGACCACCGGCGGAGTGCAGCTCCAGGCGTTCCCGCTCACGCCGGCGGTGCTGGAGGAGTGGCGGCGCGCCCATCCGGCGCCCACCCGGTCCCCCGGCTCGCCGTACGGGGCCCCGCTGCCCCCGACCCCGCCGCCCGGCGCGGTCGGCGGCCTCGCCGGCTTCGCAGGCCCGGTGCCCATGCCGATGGCGGCGGCTCCGGGCGGGATCCCGGCTCCGGGCGCGGCCCCGGCGGCCCCCGGGGCGGCCCCGGCGCGGGGCGCGCGGCCCGCGGCTCCCGCGATGGGGCTCGGCGTCGGCGGTTCCATGCGCCAGGAGGTCTACCAGGACGACCGGCCGCTCTCCGCCTGGGCGCAGGAAGCGGCCGCGCGGGTCTTCGTCCACCTGGTGACGCCGCCCGAGTGGCGTCGCATCACCGGGGAGGACGCGCCGCCCTCGCCGGTGGACCGGGCCGCCTACACCCAGGCCGGGCTGCCCTGGTTCGACTACTACGACGAGTCCGCCGCCGACCTCGCGCCCTCCGCGACGCTGGCCGGGGTCAAGCCGGTGGGGGAGTGGATCGGCGACGACCACACCCCGTGGGTGGAGCCGGACCCCGCCCAGGTCAAGCCGCTCGGTAATGCCCCGAGGCCGGGCAAACCGGTACAGGACGGTAACTGGTAGATAAATCCCAGCAGTCGAGGATCGATGGCCCAAACTGGTGATCGATTTTCGGCCGCCGGGACGGTATGATCGTCCGCAGCAAGGCCGTAGCGCAGAGGTCGTCGCGCCCACGCATCGAGCTGGAGGACGTCGGTTCGAATCCGACCGGTCTTGCGTCTACTTGCTGTCTCAAGTCGTGATGGACGCCGGGCACCGGCGAAGGAACCGGTGGAGTGGTGATGACACAGCCGACACCCGTACGGTGCCCCGCGATCGAGCACCCGGACATGCCGCCGGCCGACCCCGCGGGCCTCGGCCCACTCCTCGCCCGGCTCGCGGCGGACCACCCGGTCGAGGCCGACGAGGCCTTCCCGCTCGGCACGCTGCGCACCGACGGCCGCGTCGACCTCTGCAAGCAGGGGCTCGGCCCGGGCGGCTCGGCCCGGCTGCTGCCCGCGGCGGCCGCCTCCGCACACGCCACCCACCTGCTCCTCGGGACCAACGCCATCGGTGACGAGGGCGCCCGCACCCTGGCGGAGAGCCTGGCGGCCGGAGCCGACGGCCACGGGCTGCGCACCCTCTACCTCGGCTGCAACCGGATCGGCCCCGACGGGGTGGAGGCCCTCGCCGGAGCCCTCGCCGACGACACCACCGTCCGCGCCCTCTGGCTCAAGCGGAACCCGCTCTTCGAGGACGGCGCCCGCATCCTCGCCGCCCTGCTGCGCCGCAACACCGCCCTGCGCACCCTCGACCTGGTCAACACCGGGATCGGCGCGGACGGCGTACGCCTCCTGCTCGACGCCCTGCTCGAGCGCGAGCAGCCCCTGGAACGCCTCTTCCTCGGTGGCAACGGTCTCGGCGCCGACGCCGCGCCGCTGCTCGCCGCACTGATCCGGCAGGCCGGGGTGCGCGAGCTGTACGTACCGGCCAACCACCTCGGCGACGACGGCGCCGCCGTCCTGGCCGCCGCGGCCTCCGACTCCTCCTCGGGCCCGGTCCGCCTCGGTCTCGGCGGCAACGGCATCGGCGCCGCCGGAGCGCGCGCCCTGGCCGGCGCCCTCGGCTCCGTCGAGGCCCTGGACCTCGGCCGGACGATGTCCGAGCGGAGCCTCGGATCCAGCGGCAACGACCCCGGCGACGAAGGGGCGTACGCCCTGGCCGCAGCACTCCCCGGCAGCCCCCTGCGCCGCCTGGAACTGCGCCACACCGGCCTCACCGGGCGCGGTGCGAAAAGCCTGCTCGCGGCGGTGCCCGACGACAGCCCGCTGGAGTACGTCGGCCTGGGCCCCGGCTTGCCCCGCCGGGTCAAGCGCTCCTTCGCCGAACGGCTCCGCCCGGCCCGGGCCGCCCATCCGGACCTGCGCGCCATCGGCAGCGTGTACCGGTGAGCCCGTACATGCCCGGCGGCTTCCTGCCCGAGGACGGCCCGGCCTGGCAGCGGATCCGCCGGTACGCCGTACCCGGCTGGATGATCGAACAGGCCACCGCGCACCGCCTGGCCGGGGACTGGCGGGCGGCCTGCGCCGCCGCCGGCGTGGACATCGGCTTCGACCTGCCCGAGGTCGCGGCCCGCTACGGCGCCTCCGTCGCCGAGGCCGTGGAGGACGACCTCCGCCACCTCGCCCCGGACCTGCTGCGCTGGCACCTGCCCCGGGTCCTGGGCGGCCGCACCACCATCGGCATCGACCTGCGGATCCTGCTCGCCTCGTACGGCGGCGCCGACGGCCCGACCCTGTCGGTCACCACGCCCCTGATGACCGAGGGATCGCAGCGGCTGCGCCTGCACTGCGCGCCGGTCGTCCCGGTGAAGTGGAAGCGCTACACGGGACGCGGCTTCGTGCCCGAGGACTGGACCGCGGTCCGGCCGTTCTGGGACGCCCGGTGCGCGTCCGAGCTGGGCGCGCGCTTCGGCGACCCGGAGGGCCGCGCCGAGCGGATCGACCTGCTGCGCACGCAGGGGGACACCGCCGCGGCGTACGAGGCCGCGGGCATCGCGTGCGACCTGACCGTGCCCACCCCGCAGCCGTACCAGCGTCCGGTGGACCCCGAGGCCCTCTTCGAGCGGATCCCGGTCGACCTCACCCGGCTCGCGGCGGAGGTGGGTCGGCTCGTGGCGGCCGGCGCGGGTGAGCGGTACCGGATCGCGGCCGACTGGCGCACCTACCTCCTGCTGGAACCCGACGGCCCCGACCGGCTCCGGGCCCGGTTCGTCGAGCGGGAAGAGGCACTCACCGTGCCACAGCTGCCGCGGTACGCCTGGCAGCGGCTGCCCGACCTCGAACTGGTGCGCACCGGCCGGATCACCCCGCGCGAGCTGCACCCGCTGGTCGCCGCCTCCCTGTTCCCCGGTGCCGGACCGGCCGTGGGTCCGCCCGGCCCCGCCGAGGCGGGGCCCGTCCGGGTGCGCTGCCACGGTGAATGGCACGAGGTGCGCTCGCGGGGCGGCGCCCTCGACGTGCCGCACACCCCCGAAGAGCAGCAACGGGAGCGCGCCATGCGGGCGTTCGGCGGCGCGGTCTCCGGCTGCTTCGCCGTACAGCAGACCTGGACCACGGGCGAGGGCCGGCTCCCGCGCGCCCTGCGCGACCAGCAGCGGGAGCTGTTCCTGCGTGCCCAGCACGGGGACACCCCGGGCGTGGTGGCGCTGCTGGACGCGGGCGTGGACCCCCGGATCCGGGAGGCCCGCAGCCGCGGCCTGCTGCACGAACTCCACCTGCTCGACCACGAAGCGCTGCTGCCCCGGCTGCTCGCGGCCGGCCTCGACCTGGAGGCGCGGGACAAGCACGAGCGCACTCCGCTGCTGTCGGCGGTGCACTGGGGCGGCTCGCCGGACCTGGTCAGGGCCCTGCTGGCGGCCGGTGCCAGGATCGACGTCATCGACGAGATGGAAATGTCGCTGTCCCAGGAGATCCGCCGCTACAAGCGCACCGACCTCACCTTCCTGCGGGAACGCGTCGACGAGGAGTTCCCCGGCATCGGAGCCGACTGGTTCGACGAGCACATGGAATACCGCGAGGAAGAAGACGAGGACGACGACGCATGAGTGCCCAGCCGCAGCCCTCCCGGGCCCTGGCCGCCGCCGACGCCCTGGGCGAGCGGCTGAGCGCCACCCGCAGCGAACCCGCCACCGACCCCCAACTGGAGGCGCTGGCCCTGGCGGTGACGGCCAATCAGCCGGTGCTCCTGTGGGGTGAGCCCGGCATCGGCAAGTCCGCCGGCATGCGGCAGCTCGCCACCGCGCTCGGGGTGGAGCTGGAGACCGTCATCGCCAGCGTCCACGAGCCCTCCGACTTCTCCGGGCTGCCCATCGTCGGCGACGACCCCGCCACCACCGGCGTCCCGATGGCCCCGCCGGACTGGGCGGTGCGCCTCGCCCGCACCGGCCACGGACTGCTGTTCTTCGACGAGTTGTCCTCCGCCCCGCCCGCGGTGCAGGCGGCCCTGCTGCGCGTGGTCCTGGAACGCCGGGTCGGCAGCCTCGAACTCCCCCCGGCGGTACGGATCGTCGCCGCGGCCAATCCGCCCGCCAGCGCGGCCGACGGCTGGCACCTCAGCCCCCCGCTGGCCAACCGCTTCGTCCACCTCGACTGGACGCACAATCCGCGCACCGTGGCCCGCGGCATGGCCGGCACCTGGCCCGAGGTGGCGATCCCGGCCGTCGACCCCGCCAAGGCCTCCGGCTCGGCCGCCCGCGCACGCGGTGCGGTCTCCGGCTTCCTCACCGCCCGGCCGGGCCTGGTCCACCACATGCCCGCCGAGGCCGCTTCCCGCGGCCGCGGCTGGCCCTCCCCGCGCACCTGGGAGATGGCCCTGCGGCTGCTGGCCACCGGGTACGCGGCCTCGACGGGCCGGGAGGCACTGGCCGCCGCGCTGACCGGAGCCGTCGGCGAAGCCGCCGGGATCGAACTGCTCTCGTACCTCGAACACCTCGACCTGCCCGACCCGGACCGGGTGCTCGCCGACCCGGACGCCTTCGCCCTGCCCGAGCGCGGCGACCGGCAGCTGGCCTTCCTCATCGCCGTGGTCGCGGCCGTGCAGAGCGAGCTCACCCGCCCCCGCTGGGAGGCGGGCTGGGCGGTGCTGGCCAAGGCCGTGGACGCCGGCGTGCCCGACGTCGCCGCCCGCGCCGCCGCCGACCTGGCCGCGATGCGCGACCTCGACTGGCCGGTGCCCGCCGGCATCGACGCCTTCGTGGAACTGCTCCAGCTGTCCGGCTCCCTGCCGGGCGGCCGCTGAGCCCGGCGGGCCCGGCCGTGCGCCTGGACCGCGCGAAGCTCCTGGCGGCCCGCTACAAGGCCGCCGAGGGCCGCCCGTACCTCGCCTCCGCCCTGTACGCCCTGACGGTCGTCCCCTCGGACGGCGTCCGCACCATGGGCGTCGACCGGCACTGGCGCTGCTACGTCTCACCCGCCTTCGTCGAGGCGACCCCGGTCGACGAACTGGCCGGAGTGTGGATCCACGAGGTGGCGCACCTGCTGCGCGACCACCACGGCCGGGCCGAGCGCCTGCCCGCCGCCGACCAGCGCGATCCGGTCCGGGTCAACATCGCCCAGGACTGCGAGATCAACGACGACCTGCTCGCGGACGGGCTCCTGCTGCCCGAGGGCCGGATGGAGCCCAGGCTCTTCGGCCTGGCCACGGGCGGGCTCTTCGAGGCCTACCTGCCGGCGATCCCCGCCACGCCGCACGGGGTGGACTGCGGATCCGGCGCGCACGGCACCCCCATGCCCTGGGAGCTGGGTGAGGACGGCGGCCCCGCCCGGGTCGGCCCGGTGGAGGCGGAGGCGCTGCGCCGCCAGACCGCCCAGGCCGTACGGGCCCACCAGCGCACCCGGGGCCGGATCCCCGAGGGCTGGGCCCGGTGGGCCGAGGAACTGCTGGAGCCCTCCGTCGACTGGCGCCAGGCCCTGTCCGGAGCGGTCCGGGAAGCCGCCGCCTGGGCGGCCGGCGCCGTGGACTACACCTACCGCCGCCCCTCGCGCCGCACCCCCGCCCTCGGCGGCCGGGTCGTGCTGCCCAGCCTGCGCCGACCGCTGCCGCGGGTCGCGATCGTCATCGACACCTCGGGGTCGATGGGCCCGGACGACCTGGCCGCCGCACTCGCCGAAGTCACCGGCGTGCTGCGGGAGGTCGGGGTCGGCGGCAACCGGGTCGCCGTCCTCGCCTGCGACGCCGACGTACACGCCGTGACCCGGGTGACCAGCGCCGACCAGGTGGCCCTGACCGGCGGCGGAGGCACGGACATGCGCGTCGGCATCGACGCCGCGCTGGCTCTGCCCGACCGGCCGAACATCGTGGTCGTGCTGACCGACGGGTACACGCCGTGGCCGGACGAGACCCCGTCCTGCCGGCTGATCGCGGCGCTGGTCGGGGAGAACGCTCCCGCGCCGCCGGGATGGGTCGAGACGGTACGGGTGGACCTCGGATCCTGAGCGGAACTGGCCGGGAACGTACGGTCGTTCGGACTCCGGCGGGGGACACGTGGGACCATGGGCGGGCAATACCCGTGAGTGCGGAGGGGGAGTTCGGTGACTGGTGTACGCAAGGGCCTGGCCAAGGTGGAGATCGCGCTGCGATGGGACCCCAGCCCCGCCGGCACACCCCCGCACGACCTCGACATAGTGGCCGCGGTCTACGGAGCCGCGGACCTGCACGGGGTGCCCGTCCAGCTGGTCCACTTCGGCAGCCGTTCGCCCGATGGCACCATCTCCCTGAACCGGGACAGCAAAACGGGCCAGGGCTTCGGCTACGACGAGGTGATGACCCTCGAACTCGACCGGATGGCAACGGAGTTGCGCCGGGTGGTGGTCGGTGTCCTGATCCAGGACACCGGTGCGGACCGCCCCACGACGTTCGGGGACATCGCGGGGACCGGTGTCCGGATCCGCGAGGGCCACATCGATCTCGCCCAGGGCGACTTCGCGGCCGTCCCGTCCGCCACCGCGGCCACGGTCGCCGAGTTCACCCGGGACGACTCGGGTGCCTGGTCGCTCGACGCGCGGCTGCACGGCTTCGACACCGACCCGGAGGAGTTCACGCGGACCATGGGCGGAGTGCGCTGACGGCCGCCGCCGTCCGCCTCGAAGAGTGGTCCCGGGCCGCACAGATCGGGCGGCGGTCACTCCTCGCGTGAGTGACCGCCGCCCGGTCCGGGTGGCGCGCTGCCGCCGTCCCCACGAGGCAGCGCGGGCAGGTCGCCGTCCGGTCATCGGGACGGCGACCTGCCGGTTCAGGGGCCCTGGGGTGGCGTCAGACCCAGGGAGGGAAGCATGACCGCGTCGACGAACCGGACCAGGTAGTCGGCGTCGGCGTACCGGCCTTCGAGCACCGGCCGGATGCGGAGCACACCCATCAGCTGCGCCGGCAGGAACTCCACGGCGGGGTGTTTCGCGGCGATCTCGCCGCGCGCCACCGCCCGCGCCACCATCGCGTCGAAGGCGGCCAGCTCCGGCTCGACCAGTGCCTCGCGCAGGGCGGCCTGCAGTTCCTCGTCGCTGAGCACGGCGAGTCCGAGGGCCTGCGTCAGCCGGGTGTCGCGGCCCGAGGTGCCGGCCGCGATCCGGGCCGCCTCGCGCAGGTCGCCCGCGAGGGACCCGGTGTCCACGGCGACGAGGGTGCCCTGCCGATTCGCCCGCAGGGCCGCGGCGACGAGCTGGGGCTTGGTCTTCCACTGCCGGTAGAGCGTGGACTTGCCGCAGCTCGCCCGGGCGGCGATGCCCTCCATGGTCAGGGCCTCGTAGCCGTGCTCGCGCAGCTGCTCCAGGACGGCCTCGTAGAACTCCTGCTCCCGCTCCGGGGTGATCTTGGAGCGGCGCGCGGTGGTCGGCGTCGACGTCATGGGGGTGCGGCTCTCCTCGGGGGCGTCTCGACGGCATGTTCCGGTACGAGCAGTGTACCGGAACGCGAGCGTATCGGTACACCTGCGTATCGATACGCGAATGTATCGATACACTGGCGTGTCGATCTGTGCGAGCAGGAAGAGAGACCGGGGGATGACCAACCGGGGGATGACCTCCCAGACCACACCCGGCGGGGTGGCGGACGGGCGGCGAGCCGCGCGCCGCCGCCTCATACGCGAGCTGCTGCTCGTCGCGGGACTGTTCACCGTCTACAAGGCGGGCCGGACGCTCTCGACCGGACGCACCGAAGAGGCCTTCCGCAACGCCGAGCGGATCTGGGACGCCGAGCGCGCGCTGCACCTGCCCGGCGAGGGCGCGGTGCAGCGGCTGCTGCTGCACGGGGACGCCCTCGTGCACACCGCCAACACGTACTACGCGGCCGTGCACTTCCCGGCGACCGCGCTCTTCCTGGTCTGGCTCTACCTGCGCCGCCCCGCCCACTACCTGTGGGCCCGCCGCGTGCTCACCGTGCTCACCGCGGCCGCTCTCGCCCTGCACCTCGGCTTCCCGCTCGCGCCCCCGCGGATGCTGGGCGCCGCGGACCTCATCGACACCGGACAGGTCTACGGCCCCACCGTCTACGGGGCCGCGCCGGCCACCGACACCATGGCCAACCAGTTCGCGGCGATGCCCTCCCTGCACTTCGGGTGGGCGCTGATGCTCGCGCTCGGCATGATCGCCGCGACCCGCCCGACCAGGTGGCGCGCACTGTGGCTGCTGCACCCGCTGCTGACCCTGGTCGTGGTCGTCGGCACGGCCAACCACTACTGGCTCGACGCGATCGTCGCGACCCTCCTGCTCGGGGCCGCACTGCTGTTCATCCCGCGGCCGGATGCCGCCGGTGCCGGTGCCGGTGCCGGTGCCGGTGCCGGTGACGGTGCGGGAGCCGGTGCCGGTGCGGGCGGGGATTCGGCCGCGGGCGCCGTGCGCGGGCTGCCCGGTCCCCGGACCGCCGCCGATCCGGCCGCCCCCGCCTCCGTAGGAGCCGAGCGGTGAACGCCACCGCTCTCGCCGTCGTCCTCTGCCTCGCCTCGGCCGTGACCTACGCGGCCGCCGCCGTCGCCCAGGAGCGGCTCGCCCGCGCCGCCGTCGCGCGCAGCGCCAGGGCCCTGCTCGGCTCCGGCGCCTGGTGGTGGTCGGCCGGGCTGAACGCCGCCGCCGCGCTCCTGCACGCGGCGGCCCTGCGGTACGGACCCCTCACGCTGGTGCAGCCGCTCGGCGCACTCACCCTCGTGGCCGCCGTCCCGCTGGGGGCGCGCGGAGCCGGCCGCCGGGTGGCGGCCAGCGAGTGGCGGGGCACCCTGGCCACCGTCGCGGGGCTGGGCCTGCTGCTGCTCCCGGCATCCGGGCCGGCCCCCGACGACACGCTCAGCCTGGCCGAGGCGCTCGCCGTCTCCGGCGCAACGGCCGCCGTGATCCTGTTGCTGACCGCCGTCAAGGACCCGCGCTCGGGGCTGCGCCACGCCACGGCGTCCGGACTGGCGTCCGCGGCCGCCTCCGCCCTGACCCAGACCGTGGCCGTGGCGGGCGGACGAGGCGGATCCCTGCTCAGCGTCCGGGTCGTGGCCGTGGCCCTGCTCGTCGTGGTGTTCGCGGTCGGCGGGATGCTCCTGTCGCAGCGGGCCTACCGGGGCGGGCTCGGTGCCCCGCTGGCCGTGGTGAACCTGGCCAACCCGCTGGCCGCCGCGGCGATCGGCATGGTCCTGCTCGGCGAACGCCTCCAGGGCGGCGCCCTGGGGGTGCTGCTCGCGGTGGCGGGAGCCTTCGCCGCGGCGCGCGGCGTGCTCCTGCTGACCCGTACACCCTCGGCGCCCGCCGCCCGGACCACGGCCGCCGACCCCGACCTGCCCGCCGCGCCGACCACGCCGGTCAGCCGCGTGGCGGCGTGAGCAGGCAGCCGGAGAACCGTTTCGGCTCCGGCCGCGTCCTCCCCGGTGAACAGCGGAACACCGAAACGGAGTGGATGGACATGGGGATCATCGGCTGGATCATCCTGGGACTGCTGGCCGGAGGCATCGCCAAGGTCCTGCTGCCCGGCCGGGACCCCGGCGGCCTGATCGGCACCACCCTCATCGGCGTCGCCGGCGCCTTCACCGGCGGCTGGCTCTCGGCGAAGTTCCTGGACCGGCCGATCCAGACCCAGTTCTTCGACCTGGCCACCTGGGGCTCTGCCATCGCCGGCTCGCTGGTCCTGCTGATCGGCTACCGCCTCCTCTTCGGCAATTCGCGCGACTGAGCCGTTCGACGTTCCGTCCCGACGGCCCCCTCGCCCAGCTGAACGGCGACGCGGATCCCGAGAAGATCACCGCACTGCTCAAGCGGTACCGTGCCCTGAAACGACAGGCAGGGCGCACCGTACCGAGCAGCGAGGAAGTCCAGCGACATGAGTGTCACCCCCGTTCCCACGGCGGACATGTACGACGAGCACGGCGATGACCTCGGCATCTGCGCCACGCAGTTCCGCCTGCTGGGCGGCCGCCGGCTGTTCGCCGGCCCGGTGCGGACCCTCGCCTGCCACGAGGACAACGCGCTGCTGCGCGAGCTCGTGAACGCCCCCGGCGACGGCGCGGTCCTCGTCGTGGACGGCGGCGGCTCGCTGCGCACCGCCCTCGTCGGCGACCTCATCGCGGGCGCCGCCGAGCGCAACGGCTGGGCCGGCCTGATCATCAACGGCGCGGTCCGCGACAGCGTGGCCCTCGGCGGACTCGACCTCGGGGTCCTGGCGCTGGGCACCGTGCCCCGTAAGAGCGGCAAGACCGGCGCGGGCACGGTGGACGAGCCCGTCACCATCGGCGGGACCACCTTCCGCCCGGGGGACACGGTCCACGCGGACGCCGACGGCGTCGTCGTCCTTCCGGCCTGACCGGCGATTTCACGCCAGGGGCGGCGCACCGGCCCTGGCGCCGTCCGGGCGGGCCGGGTTTCACTGCGGGCCCATGAGACGACACAGGATCACGGGCGTGCTCGGGGCGATCGCGCTGGCCGCGGCCACCCTCGCCACCGCCGGACCCGTGCACGGCGCGACCGCGTCGGCCACGGCCGCCACCGCAGAGGCGGCCACGCCGGCACCCGCGACCGGAGGCGAGACGCCGCCCGCCGAGTTCGGCACCGACTGGCACGACCCCCTCACCCCCGTCCCGCCCGTCGCCCGGCCGGGGACCCGCTCCTGCGAGGTGACCCTCGCCGAGGCGCAGTTCCGCGACTTCACCCCGTACCGGGGCAGCTACACCCCGCCCCGGGGCTGCGGCTCCGACCACTGGGCCAAGGTGGTCCTGCGCCTCGACGGCAAGGTCAAGGGCCGCCAGTACGACCGCCTCGGCCACCTCTCCCTCGGCGGCGTCGAGATCCTGCGCACCTCCACGCCCCAGCCCTCGCCCGACGGCATCACCTGGTCCGTCGAGAAGGACGTCACCCGCTACCGCGACACCCTCGTCCGCCCGCAGCCCGTCGAGATGCTCATCGGCAACGTCGTCAACGACACCTACACCGGCGTCATCGACGTGAAGGTCACCCTCACCTTCTACGCCGCCGAAGGCCGCCCCGGCTCCGCCAGTTCCACGGATTCCACGGATTCCGCCGATCCCGCCGATTCCGGCGGCTCCGGCGGCCCCGCCCAGACCCCCGACCGCGTGCTGCCCCTCACCACCCCGGAGATCACCACCCCGCGGAACACGGAGCGCCTCCTCGCCGAGGTGTACGCCACCGGCTCGGGCGGAGGCTGCGAGGAGTACTGGTACATGACCGTCCCGGACGCGGCCCCGTACTCCTGCAAGGCGGCCGACGGCCCCTCCCGCGAGGTCCGCGTCTCCGTGGACGGGCAGCTCGCCGGCATCGCCGCGCCCTTCCCCACCGTCTGGACCGGCGGCTGGTCCAACCCCTTCCTCTGGTACGTCACCCCCGGACCCCGCGCCTTCGACGTCCAGCCGGTCGTATACGACCTGACCCCCTTCGCCGCGCTCCTCAACGACGGCCGCCCGCACCGGATCGAGGTGTCCGTGGCCGGGGTGCCGGCCGGACAGAGCGGGTGGAGCACCCCGACCAACCTGCTGCTGTGGCAGGACGAGGCCCGCGAGGTCGTCACCGGCGCCCTGACCCGGCACGAGCAGAGCGATCCGGCCAACTCCTCCCGCTGGACACCCGCCGCTCCCACACCCGGCGCCGAGCACCGCCTCGACACCGAGGGCGGCCACCGGCTCACCGTCGCCGGGCACCTGGACACCTCCCACGGGAGGGTCACCACCACCGTCACCCGCGCCGTGGGCAACACGTCCGTCCACCGCTGGACCGACGGCGAGAACCGCGACGCCCTCACCGCCACCTGGACCGACGAGGAGACCGTGACCCGAGGAGCCACCACCACCCGCACCGCGCGCACGTACACGATGGACGGCGAGACCACCCTCGGCGCCGGCGACCGGCTGCGCACCGTCCTCTCGCTCGGCGACCGCGCCGACACCGTCACCCTGCGCGGCGGGCGGAAGGCCGACGCCTCCCGGACCGACAACCAGTACACGGGCGACGCCACTTACACCGCGAACGTCCCGCGCGACCAGCGGCACGCCGTCGCCACCACCACCGCCCGCTACCGGCTCCACGGCTCCCCGGCGTCCGGCGGCTGCTACGACCGTACGGTGGCCACCGCGCAAGGCACGGTCACCGCGGACCGCCGGCGCTGCTGACGCCGCCGACAGCGCTGTCGCACGGGGCGCCTACGATGACGGCTCATGGACACGAGTGAGGCCGGCAGACAACTGATCGACGGCCGTTTTGAGCTGGTCGCGCCCCTGGGCAGCGGCGGCATGGGTACCGTCTGGCGCGCCCGCGACATCGCCCTGCACCGCGAGGTCGCACTCAAGGAGGTGCGGCCGCCGGACCCGGCGACCGCCGCCGCCCAGCCCGGTCTCGCCGATCAGCTGCGCGAACGGGCCGTCCGCGAGGCCCGGGCCCTGGCCCGGCTCGCCCACCCCCATGTGGTGACGATCCACCACATCGTGGAGCCCGCGGACGGCTCGGACGGGCACCCGTGGATCGTGATGGAGCTGGTCCGGGGCGGCTCGCTGCACGACCGGCTGGCCGACGGTCCGCTGCCGCAGACCGAGGTGGTCCGGCTCGGACTCGACGTCCTGTCCGCGCTGCGCGCCGCTCACGCCGAGGGCGTCCTGCACCGTGATGTGAAACCCGCCAACGTGCTGCTGCGCGCCGACGGGTCGGCGGTGCTCACCGACTTCGGCATCGCGGCCCTGCACGGGTCCACCGCGCTCACCTCGACCGGCGTGCTGATCGGCTCGCCGGAGTACATCGCGCCCGAGCGCGTCCGCGGCGAGGAGGGACTGGCCGCCTCCGACCTGTGGTCGCTGGGCATGCTGCTGTACGTGGCAGTGGAAGGCGTGCATCCGCTGCGCCGCGCCACCAGCCTGGCCACGGTGGTCGCCGTGCTCGACGAGCCGATCCCGGCGCCCGTACGCTCCGGCCCGCTGGCGCCCGTACTGGAGCGGCTCCTCGTACGCGACCCGGCCGCGCGGCCCGACGCGGCGCAGCTGGAACAGCTGCTCCGGGACGCGAGTACCGCTCTCGCCGGCGCCGGGGGCGGCGCGGTCCTGGGACAGTACGGGCCGCCCACCCCGCCGCCGTTCGGCCCGGTCCCCACCCCGTACGCGGCCACCACGCCGCTGCCCGCGGCGTCCGCACCACGGCGCCGCCCCGTCCTGCTCGCCGCCGCCCTCGCGGCGGTACTGGCGGCCGGAGCCGTCGGGGTCGTCAAGTGGCTGCCCGACCACACCCGGACCGGCCCGGACGCGAAGGGCCGCCCGGCCGCCTCGGGCCCGGCGGTCTCGGCCCCCGCCTCGGCGACCCCGGCCTCCGTGACCCCCGCCGCCGCGACTCCGGGACCGAAGGCGAGCACGCTCAAGGCGACGGCGCCGCAGGGCAGCCTGCTCACCCCCGACAACATCCGGACCGCCCTGGCGGCCCTGAAGCAGCAGACGGGCACCACCACCTTCGTGGACCTGCGGATCTACGACGAGTACGTCCTCGCCTCCGTCCCCACGGCCCCCGGAGCCAGGACCGTCGACTCCTGGCAGTACCGCGACGGCGGGGCCACCCGAACCGGTCCGGCCGGCACCGTCAAGGACCGCGCCCCGCTCATCGACATGGCCAAGGTCGAATGGGACACCCTGCCCGCCCTCCTGGAACAGGCCAAGCAGGACCTGGGCGTGGCGAACCCGAGCTCCCGCTACGTGATCGTCGATCCCTGGATGATGGACCAGAGCCCGTCCATACGGACCTACCTCAGCGACGAGTACGGCCAGGGCGGCTACGTCCTGGCCGGCACCGACGGCAAGGTCAGGAAGGTGTACCGCTCGTAGGCCGTGGCGGCGGGCCTGCGATCCTGATCTCCGTACACGTGCGGAGAAACGCTTCGAGGAGGCAGGACCACCATGCCGAGCTGGCGCACCACACTCACGGCCGCCGGGATATCCGGCACCCGGCTGCGGGAGGACTACACCCACGCCGCCCGCCGGGTGCTCCGCCGCGAGCCCGCCCCGTACCTCGTGCTGCGCCTGCTCGCCGCGCCGCCCCTGGTGCCCTGGCTCGCCGTCGGCCTCGCCTTCATGAACATGGTCGACGACGTGGCCGAGACCGGCACCCCGTCGCAACGGGCCGCCAACCTGGCCGCGTTGACCGGGCGGGTCGAGGCGGCCCTCACCTCCGGGGACAGCCCCGACCCGCTGCTGCGCGCCTACGCCCACGCCGTGGACGCGCGAGCCCTGCCCGCGCACTGGGTCTCCCGGTTCCTCGAAGGCGCCGCCACCGCCGAAGCGGGCTTCGACGGCTTCGCCGCCGAGGAGGACTTCCAGGCCTACCTCGACGCCTACGCATGGCCGGGGGTACTGGTCTTCACCGGCCTCCAGTACCAGGGCGGACCCGACCCCGAACAGGCCGCGGGCTGGCGGCGGTTCGTCGACGCCGCCCAGCGGGTCGACTTCCTCGCGGACCTCGCCGGGGACCTCGCGGACGGCCGCCTGTGCATCCCGCGCGCCCGCCTCGACGAGCACTCCGTGACCCGCGCCGACCTCGAACAGGCCCGCGACACTCCCGCCGTACGCGCGCTCCTCGCCGCCGAGACCCTGCGCGCCCGGGCCGCCCTCGACGCCACCGACGGCATCCTCGAACTCGCCGAACCCGGGCTGCGACCCGTGACCGCGACGATGACGGAGCTGATGGCGCACCAGCTCACGGCCGTGGAGCGGGCGGGTGTCGAGGCCCTGCGCCGGGACATCGGCTACGGCGTGGCGGCCCCCCTGCGCACCCTCGCCCGAGCCCGGCGCGCGGCCCGCGGCCGATCCCGCGCCGGCGGCCAGACGCCGGCCGGTTCGCGCCGACAGTGACACGCGGCAGGGACATTTGTACTGGCGGGCCGCGTACATGCGGATCTGCCGGTGGCACGCGCCCCTTCGTAGCGTGGTGGGCATGACGCAGAACCCGCATTCACCGCCCCCTGTCCGGCGCACCTTCAAGTCCTTCGGAGGAGGAGTGCGCATGCGAGGCGACTGGAGCGGCTACCGGGCGTGGAAGGCCGCATGGCCGGCCCGGGTGGAGCAGTGGCGCGAGCGCGAGGCCGCTCGCGGTGGTCATGGCGGCCGCGGTGGTCATGGCGGCCGCGGTCCGCTGGGCCCGCCCAATGGATTCACCCTGCTGCCCTGGCTGCTGATGGGCATGGGCGCCATCTCGAACCTCATCCAGGGGGACACCCCCAACCCGCTGGTCGGCGGGCTCGGCCTGCTGCTCTTCAACTCCCTCTACATCAGCGTGGTGTTCCGCGCGTTCGATCCGCGCAAGCGCGAGGCCCTGAGCACCCGTTGGAGCCTGGCCGCGATGGGCGCGGTCACCAGCGCCCTCGCCATTGCCTACGGAGGCAGCTGGCTGCTGTTCTTCCCCCTGCTCGGCCTCGCCACCGGAACCGTGGTCCGGGGCCGCCGGCTCGGCCCGGTGATGTTCGGGCTCAGTGCCCTCGCCGGTGCGATCGCCGTGTACCGGGACGGGTGGGGCGCGCTGGGGATCTTCTACGGGACCTTCCTGTCCGGCATGGTCACCGCTGCCATCCTGGCCCTGTCCGAGACAGTGGGGGAGCTGCGCGAGACCCGGCAGGAGCTGGCGCGGGCGGCCGTGGAGCAGGAGCGGCTGCGCTTCTCCCGCGATCTGCACGACCTGCTCGGCCACACCCTCTCGGTGATCGTCGTGAAGTCGGAGGCGGCCCGCCGCATAGCGCCCCGGGACATGGACGCGGCCCTCGCCCAGGTCGCGGACATCGAGTCGGTCGGCCGCCAGGCGCTCACCGAGATCCGCGAGGCCGTCACCGGCTACCGGGAGGCGAGCCTGGCAGGAGAACTGGACCGGGCCCGCGGCACCCTCACCGCCGCCGGGATCGAGCCCGTGGTGCAGCAGTCAGGGCCCCCGCTGCCCCCGCGGACGGCGGCCCTGCTGGGCTGGGTGGTCCGCGAATCCGTCACCAACGTCATCCGGCACAGTGCCGCCGCGACCTGCGAGATCGAGGTACGCGGGGCCGCCGGGCGGGCCCGCCTGGTGATCACGGACGACGGTGACGGCGTAGGCTCGACGCCGCCGGGCAGCGGCCTGACCGGCCTGGCCGAACGCCTCGCCGCGGCGGGCGGCACGCTGCACAGCGGCCCGGCTCCCGGCGGCGGGTTCCGGGTGACCGCCGAACTCCCGGTGGAGGAAGCGATGCAGGATATGGCGCAGGAGACGGCGCAGGAGACCGTGGACGGCACCGGGGCCGAGTCCGGCGCGGCCGTGGGAACCCGGAGCGAGGAGAGTCGATGATCAGGGTCCTGCTGGCCGAGGACCAGGGCATGATGCGGGGCGCGCTGGCCCTGCTGCTCGGGCTGGAGGAGGACATCGAGGTGGTGGCACAGGTCGCCGCCGGGGACGAGATCGTGCCCGCCGCCCTCGACGCGCGGCCCGACGTGGCCCTGCTCGACATCGAACTCCCGGGCCGCAGCGGGCTCGACGCCGCCGCCGAGCTGCGCACCCGGTGCCCCGGCTGCCGGGTGCTGATCCTGACCACCTTCGGCCGGCCCGGCTATCTGCGGCGGGCGATGGAGGCCGGGGCCGCCGGATTCCTCGTGAAGGACGGGCCGGTGGAGGAACTGGCCGCGGCCGTCCGCCGGGTACTCGCGGGGGAGACCGTGATCGACCCCGCGCTCGCGGCCGCGGCACTGAGCGCGGGGCCCAGCCCGCTGACGGCGCGGGAGGCCGATGTCCTCAACGCGGCGGTGGACGGGGCGACCGTGGCCGACATCGCGGCGAAGCTGCACCTGTCCGAATCGACCGTACGGAACTACCTGTCCTCGGCCATCGGCAAGACCGGCACCCGCAATCGCATGGAGGCCGTCCGCGCCGCCCGCCGCCAGGGCTGGCTCTGAGCCCCGCTCCGCAGCGGGGCCCGTGCGCCGGCGCCCGTTCTAGTAGGCCCCGTTGACGTTGTCGATCGAGCCGTAGCGGGCGGCCGCGTAGTTGCAGGCGGCCGTGATGTTGGCGACCGGGTCGTAGGAGTCCATCGAGGTGCCGGGCACGTGGTAGGCACGGAACGTCGGGTCGATGACCTGGAGCAGGCCCTTGGACGGGATCCCGTTCTGGGCGTTGATGTCCCAGTTGTTGATGGCGAGGGGATTGCCCGAGGACTCGCGCATCACATTGCGGTGAATTCCGTTGTAGCTGCCGGGAATGCCGTGCTTGGCCATCACGTCCAGCGACTCGCGGATCCAGCCGTCGAGATTGTTCGGGTAGGCGGCGGCGGGCTTGGCGGCCGCGGCGGGCTTGGCGGCCGCGCTCTTCGCCTGGGCGGCGAGGGTCAGCTTGAGGCCCGGCCGAATGATCGACGGGTCGGTGCCGACGGTGCCCTTGTTCGCCAGGTACAGCTGCTCCCAGCCGCCGCTCAGGGAATGCTCCGCCGCGATCTTGGAAAGGGTGTCGCCCGCGACCACGGAATAGGTCATCGGGGCGGCCGCCTCCGCCGCCCCGGCGGTGGTCGTGCTGATCAGGGGGAGGGCGAGGGCCGCGCCACCCGTGCCGGCGATGGCCAGCTTGCGGGTGATCGGGTTGTTCTTCGGCCGGCGGTGCTTTCCCTTAGCGGGCATGGCGCATTTCCTCACGTGGGGGGACGGAGAGGCCCGGGGGTGGCCGGATTAGGCAGCTGACCACCGGGAATGAGGGTGACCGTAGGCGAGCCCGCCGGGCGGGAACAAGGCCCGAATTCGCCCGGTAGATCGACTTCCTGCTTTCCGCCCCGAAAATGACCTTGGCGCCCCCTTCGTGCTCAAGACAACTTTCTTTCCGGGAAAAGGGAATCAGCCCTCCCGTGGAAATGATGTTGGCGGTTTCCGAGTGACTCACATCACGGGTCGCGGGCCCGGCCTGAGCCGGGTGTCGAATGGGGGCAAGTCCACCCCCGATAGGCCGGATTCGGGCGACACGCCTGTAGGTAGTGAATCGCCCATAGTGGACGCTTTCCGGCGTGTTTCCCCCGTGTGGTGGCGCCCGCCCCCGGCTGTCAGAGCTCCGTCAGCCGCTCCAGGGTGGCCGCCACCGCCTCCTGTGAGGCCGGCAGCAGGGGGAGCCGTACGCCGGGCGTGGGGATCCGTCCCTGGGCGTGCAGCACGCCCTTGACGACCGCAGGATTGGGCTCGGCGAAGGCCGCCGCCGACATCCGGGCCAGGGCGTGCCCCAGGGGCCGCGCCCGCGCCACGTCACCCGCCCGCCAGGCCGCGGCGAGCTCCGCGAACCGGGCCGTCGCCAGGTGCGCCGAGGCCAGGATCCCGCCCCCCGCGCCCAGCGCCAGCAGCGGCGAGAGGTACGCGTCGTCACCGGCCAGCACCTCGCACCCGGCCGGCAGGTCACCGAGGAGCGCCACCGTGTCCTGCCCGATGCCGCCGCCCGCGTACTTCACACCCGCGACCCCCGCGAGCGAGCCGAGCGCCCGCAGCGCGGCGGCGTCCAGCGGCTGCCCCGTCCGGTACGGGATGTGATAGACGATCAGCGGTACGGGGCTCACCTCGGCCAGCCGCGCGAAATGCGCCAACACGCCCGCCGCCGAGGGCCGTACGAACGAGGGCACGGTCACCAGCGCCGCCCGCGCCTGCGGCCACCGCGCCAGCCGGGTCAGTGAAGCCTCGGCGGCCCGGGTCCCGCTCGCCCCGGCGCCCACGGTCAGCGGCGCGCCCCGCTCCGCGCAGACCCGGGCACAGACGTCGGTGACGAGATCGCGCTCCGCCTCGTCGAGCGTGGCCGCCTCGGCGGTGGTGCCGAGGGCGACGATCCCGGTGGCGCCCGCGTCGAGCACCTCGTGGGCGAGCGCCTCCAGTGCCTCGGCGGCGACCTCCCCGGTGTGGGTGAACGGGGTGACGAGGGGTACGTGGATCC
The DNA here is from genome assembly GCF_036203305.1 of Streptomyces sp. NBC_00190. Lineage (GTDB taxonomy): Bacteria > Actinomycetota > Actinomycetes > Streptomycetales > Streptomycetaceae > Streptomyces. The sequence continues at coordinate 7,488,042 of NZ_CP108131.1, forward strand.
CGTGCAGGGTGAGGCCTTCGATGCCGTCTGCCATGTTCCCCACCCCGTCCCGTGAACAGTCCTGTGCTGTGTGCCGTGCGTTGTCCTGTGCCATGCCGTCGAGCCTGGCCCGCCCCCAGCCTCGAATCCAGTTCGCGTTTCTTACGCGACCCGTAAGCTGAGCCGATGCTCGACGTACGACGCCTGCGCCTGCTGCGCGAACTGGCCCGCCGCGGGACCATCGCCGCCGTCGCCGAGGCCCTCTCCTTCAGCCCTTCGGCGGTATCCCAGCAACTCGGCGTCCTCGAACGCGAAGCCGGTCTGCCCCTGCTGGAGCGCACCGGCCGCCGGGTCCGCCTCACCCCGGCCGGGCAGAACCTGGTGCACCACGCCGAAGCCGTACTCGAACGGCTGGAACAAGCCGAGGCCGACCTCGCCGAGGCGCGCAGCGGCCTGGCCGGGGCCCTGCGCATCGGAGCCTTCCCCACCGCCACCCGGGCCATCGTCCCGGCCGCCCTGACCGCCCTGGCCCGGCGCCACCCGGGGCTGGAGCCGATGGTCTGCGAGACGGACCCGGCGGCGGTCGCCCACGCCCTGCGGGCGGGGGACCTGGACGTGGCCCTGGTCCACGCGTACGACTTCGTGCCCGCCGCCGAGGAGCCCGGGCTGGCCACCGAGCCGCTGTACGGGGAGGCGATGTACCTCGCCGCGCCGGCCGGGGAGACAACCGGACCGCCGCCCGGCACCGGCCAGGACGCCGCCTTGCGCGCCCACGCGGACGCCCCCTGGATCACCGCCACCTCCGGCACCCTGTGCCACGCCATGACCGTACGGGCCTGCCAGGCGGCCGGGTTCACCCCGCGGGTTCGCCACCAGGTCGACGAGTTCGCCACCGTGCTCGCCCTGGTCGCGGCAGGTCAGGGCGTGGCCGTCGTACCGCAGCTCGGGGTCGCCGGCCCGGCCGGACCGGGCGTGCGCCTCACCCGCCTGGTGATGCAGCGCCGTACGAACCTCGCCTTCCGCAGCGGAGCCGGCGCCCACCCGGCCGTGGCCGCCTTCGGCGCGGCCCTGCGGGCGTCCGTACCGCCGGAACTGGCAGGGGACGCCTCCCCGGGGTTCCCCGGGACGCAGTCCGGGGGGAGGTAGCCGGGGAGATCCCGCGCCGCGGAGTGGGGCAACTCCCGTACGGCGCGGAGCCCGTGTACGTTCTGGGGGGAGCCAACGAGAGCAGAGCGGGGTAGACGTGACGCATCGCGTACGAGGGGTCATCGCCCGGAGCAAGGGCGCACCGGTGGAGACGACGACGATCCTCGTGCCCGACCCGGGACCGGGCGAGGCGCTCGTCCGGGTCCAGGCCTGCGGGGTCTGCCACACCGACCTGCACTACCGGGAGGGCGGCATCAACGACGAGTTCCCGTTCCTGCTCGGCCACGAGGCCGCCGGGATCGTGGAATCGGTCGGTGCGGACGTCACCTCCGTGGCCCCCGGCGACTTCGTCGTCCTCAACTGGCGTGCGGTGTGCGGGACCTGCCGGGCCTGCCGGCGCGGACGCCCCTGGTACTGCTTCGCCACGCACAACGCCACCCAGCCCATGACGCTGGAGGACGGCACCCCGCTCTCCCCGGCGCTCGGCATCGGCGCCTTCGCCGAGAAGACCCTGGTCGCCGCGGGCCAGTGCACCAAGGTGGACCCGGCCGCGGCGCCGGCAGCCGCCGGACTCCTCGGCTGCGGGGTGATGGCCGGCCTCGGCGCCGCCCTGAACACCGGCAACGTCGGGCGGGGCGACTCCGTCGCCGTCATCGGCTGCGGGGGAGTGGGCAACGCGGCCGTGGCCGGGGCCCGGCTGGCGGGCGCCTCCAGGATCATCGCGGTCGACCTCGACGACCGGAAGCTGGAGTGGGCGCGCGGTCTGGGCGCCACGCACACCGTCAACGGCCGTAAGGAAGACGTGGTCCAGGCCATCCAGGGGCTGACCGACGGGAACGGCGCCGACGTGGTGATCGAGGCGGTCGGCCGCCCCGAGACCTACCGGCAGGCCTTCTACGCCCGCGACCTGGCCGGAACCGTGGTCCTGGTCGGTGTGCCGACCCCGGAGATGAAGCTCGAACTCCCGCTGCTGGACGTCTTCGGCCGCGGCGGGGCGCTGAAGTCCTCCTGGTACGGGGACTGCCTGCCCGAGCGTGACTTCCCCATGCTCGTCGACCTCTACCTGCAGGGCCGTCTCGACCTGGACGCCTTCGTCTCCGAGACCATCCCCCTCGACGGGATCGAAGACGCCTTCGCCCGGATGGAGCGGGGCGAGGTGCTCCGCTCGGTGGTCGAGTTCCCGTAAGCCCCAGGCCCACACTGGACCCCGTACTAGAATCGCGCGGTACGCCACACCCCGCGCCCCCGCCGCACCCGGCCGGGGGCGCGGTCCCGCACCTCGTACCCCAGGGGCCGTCCGTGACCATCGAGCACAGCTACCACCAGCCCGGAACGGTCCTCACCGACCACCGGTTCACCGTCCCCCTGGACCACGCGCGCCCCGACGGCGAGCAGATCGAACTGTACGCCCGCGAGGTCGTCGCCACCGGCAAGGACCCGGCGGGCCTGCCGTGGCTGCTGTACCTGGAGGGCGGACCCGGCTTCGGAGCCCGGCGCTTCACCGGGCGACAGGCATGGCTGGAGCGGGCCCTCGCCGACTACCGCGTACTCCTGCTCGACCAGCGCGGAACCGGGCGCTCCACCCCGGTGAACCGGCAGACACTGCCGCTGCGCGGCACCCCCGCCCAGCAGGCCGAGTACCTTGCCCACTTCCGCTCCGACTCGATCGTGCGCGACGCCGAGGCCATCCGCCCCGCCCTGACCGGCGGCGCGCCCTGGACCGTGCTCGGCCAGAGCTTCGGCGGATTCTGCGCGACCCACTACCTCTCCACCGCCCCCGAGGGCCTCACCGCCGCCCTGATCACCGGCGGCCTCCCGTCCCTGACCGCCACCGCCGACCAGGTGTACGAAGCCGCGTACCCCCGCATCGAGCGCAAGAACCTGGCGCACTACGAGCGTTACCCGATGGATGTGGAGCGCGCCCGCCGGATCGCGGCCCACCTCGCGGAGCGCCCGGCCGAACTCCCCGGCGGCCACCGCCTCACCGTCGAAGCCTTCCAGTCCCTCGGCCTGATGCTCGGGTCCGGTGACGGCAGCCACCAGCTGCACTACCTCCTGGAGGACGCCTTCGTCCCGGCCGCCGCCGGACCGGCCCTGTCCGACGCCTTCCTGGAAGGCGCCCGGGCCCACCTCTCCTTCGCCGGACACCCCCTCTACGCCCTGCTCCACGAGTCGATCTACGCGCAGGACCCGGCCGCGCCCACCGCCTGGGCCGCCGAACGGGTGCGTGCGGGCCACCCGCGATTCGACGCCGCCAAGACCCTCGCGGGCGACGAACCCCTCCTCTTCACCGGCGAGACCATCCACCCCTGGCACTTCACCGCCGACCCCTCGCTCGCCCCGCTGCGCGAGACCGCCGAACTGCTGGCCGCCCGTACCGGCTGGGGTCCCCTCTACGACCGGGCCCGGCTCGCCGCCAACGAGGTGCCGGTGGCCGCCGCCGTCTACCACGACGACATGTACGTCGACACCGGCCACTCCCTGGAGACCGCCCGTGCGATCCGGGGCCTGCGGACCTGGGTCACGGACGAGTTCGAGCACGACGGCGTCCGCGCGGGCGGCCCGCGCGTCCTGGACCGGCTGCTGGCCCTCGTGCGGGGCGACGCCTGAGGAATCCGCCGGTGGTGTCCAGCACGCCAACCACCCGTCCGCGCAGGCCCATTCGCCTATTGTGCGAGTCATGACCGAACAGCATGATCAGCCCGCCCCCTTGCAGCCCATGCCCACCGACTGGCAGCGAGCCCTCGCCGTCGTCGCGCACCCGGACGACCTGGAGTACGGCTGCGCGGCCGCGATCGCGGACTGGACCGACGGCGGCCGCGAGGTCGTCTACCTGCTCGCCACGCGCGGCGAGGCGGGCATCGACACCATCGCCCCCGCCGACTGCGCGCCGCTGCGCGAGGCGGAGCAGCGGGCGAGCGCGGCCGTCGTCGGAGTGTCCGAGGTGGAGTTCCTCGACTACCGGGACGGTGTCGTCGAGTACGGGCTCGACCTGCGCCGGGACATCGCGGCGGCCATCCGGCGCCACCGCCCCGAGCTGATCGTCACCCTGAACCACCGGGACACGTGGGGCGGCGCGGAGGGCGGCGGCTACTGGAACACCCCCGACCACAAGGCCGTCGGCCGGGCCGTCCTGGACGCGGCCGCGGACGCCGGCAACCGGTGGATCTTCCCCGAGCTCCTCGCCGAGCAGGGCCTGGAGCCGTGGGGCGGGGTGCGCTGGGTCGCGGTGGCCGGAACCAGCACGCCGACCCACGCGGCCGACGCCGGGCCGGGACTGGAGCGCTCGGTCAGGTCCCTGCTGGAGCACAAGGCGTACATCGAGGTGCTGACGGACCAGGATCCCGAGGAGTACGTGCGTACCTTCCTCACCGACAACGTCCAGCGGGCGGCGTCCCGGTTCGGCGGCCGTCCGGCGGTCCCGTTCGAGGTCTTCCCCCGCTGACCGGGACCCCCTTAAACTGACACTTCGTCAGATGTCAAAGGGGGTGCAGGGCAGGGTGATCGACACCGTCGCCACGGACATCGCGGAGGGTGAGGAGCGGATCCGGCTGGAGACGGCGGACGGGATCGCGGTCCTCACCCTGTGCCGGCCGGACAGGCTCAACGGCTGGAGCTGGGAGTCCACCCGCCAGCTGGGCCTGCTGGCCGACCGCGTCCGCTTCGACCCCTCGGTGCGTGCGGTCCTGCTGCGCGCCGAGGGCCGGGCCTTCTGCGCGGGCATCGACGTGACCGCCCCCGGCGGCGCGATCACGGGCGGGTCCGCCGCGGAGCGGACCCGGAACACTTACGAGGGCATCCGCTGGGTCCACGAGCGGTTCGCGGTCCTCTCCCGCCTCCCGCAGCCGGTGGTGGCCGCCGTACAGGGCTACTGCCTCGGCTTCGGCTTCGAGCTGGCGCTGATGGCCGACATCCGGGTGGCGGCCGAGGACGCCGTCTTCGCCCTGCCGGAGGCGCAGCTGGGGGTGGCGGTGGACGCGGGCGGCGACCTGCGCATCGCCCGCGAGGCCGGCGCGGGCTGGGCGAAGTACCTGGCCCTGACCGGCCGGCGGATCGACGCGGCGACGGCAGAGCGCCTGAACCTGGTCCAACTGGTCGTCCCGGCCGCGGAACTGGATTCCGCCGCGCGCACCCTGACGGCGGAGATCGCCGCGAACGCCCCGCTCGCGGTCCAGGGCATCAAACGCGCGGTCGACGCCTACGCGGACGCGGCCCTACCCGCGGCCCTCGACCGCGTCGCGATGACGGCCGCCCTCACCCTCACCTCGGACGACTGCCGCGAGGGCTACGGGGCCAAGGCGGCCCGCCGCCCACCGCACTTCACCGGCGGCTAAGCGGCCTCGGGGACGTGCCCTACTTCCCCGAGGCCGCTTAGCCCACGCTTAGCCCGGCCTTTGACGTCCGGCGTCGAACGGCCCGCGCCCCAGCTGCTCCCGCACCGGCACGACCTCGGGATTGACCAGCGCCCGGCGCTGCCAGTTCGCGCCGTCGACCACCAGCGTGTGGCCGGTGACGAACCGGGCGTACGGCGAGGCCAGGAAGGTCGCCGCCCAGCCCAGTTCGCGCGGTGCGCCCACCCGCAGGGCGGGCTGGCGCCCGTCCCTGGAGTCGGGCGCGGCCCGCTCCAGACCGCCCCGGATGTCGTCGGTCATGTCGGCGTGCGGGAACAGCCCCGGGACGAGCCCGTTGATCTGGATGCCGTACGGTCCCCACTCGACGGCGAGGGTCTCCACCAGGTTCTTCACGCCGGCCTTGGCGGCCGCGCTGTGGGCGAAGCCCGGCCCGCCCGTCCAGGCGTACGAGGCGCCGATGTTCACGATCGATCCGGGGGTGCCCGCCGCCAGGTGGCGGCGGCCGAACTCGCGGGTCATGAACCAGGTGCCGGTCAGCGTGATGTCGACCACCGACCGCCACGCGTTCGGGGACAGTTCCTCGGCCGGCGAGGGGAAGTTGGCGGCCGCATTGTTGACCAGGACGTCCGGCAGCCCGAGCGCGGCCTGCGACGCGTCGAACACCTCCGCGACGCGCTCGGGGTCCCGGATGTCGCAGACGGCGGCCGTCACCCGGCCCGCGCCGGGCACGGCCGCCAGCTCCTCCCGCGCCGCCTCCAGCTGCCCGGCACGGCGGCTCGCGATCACCAGATCGGCACCGAGCCGCGCGAACTCGGCGGCGATGGCCTTGCCCAGCCCGGTGCCGCCGCCGGTCACGAGGACCACCTGCCCCGCGTACGTACCGGGAGGCAGGGCGGCGGCGCCGAGCGGCGGTGGCGCGGGCAGGCCGCGCCGGGTCTCGTCCGTCATGGTGCATCGATAGCGCGCGGGCGCTCAGATCACCATGCCCGTGACAGTGCCTCCCGCCGGGCCTACCGCTGGGGCAGGTACGCCTGCTTGGTGGCGCAGGTCCAGATCACCGGCTTCAGCTTGCCCTTGGCGTTGACGGCGGCTCCGCCGACCCGGCCGTCGTCGGAGACCGACTCCGCCGCGCTGGCCTGGTTCGCGGCGAGCCGCGGCAGGGCGAGTACCGGACCCGTGCCCGGCCAGAGCTGCGCCTGGTCGGGCAGGGTCTGCTCCTCGGGGTGGAACTTGGCGGTGCCGACGGTGACCTTGGTGGTGGGGCTGATCGCCTCGAAGGTGCCGTACGGGTGGGTGTTCAGCACTCCGGGGGAGGTTCCGGCCGCGGTGTACGGCGGCGTCCAGGTCCACGGCTTGTACTGGTACCCGGGCCCGTACCAGTCGTATCCGACGACGTGGCCGCTCTCGTCGAGGTCCTGGACGTAGCTCTCCTGCCCGCTGGGGGCGAGGTACCTGGCCGGTCCGCCGTCACCCGGCCAGATCACCGGGTGGGACCCCGACAGGTGGCCGCCGGTCCCGGGGTCCTCGTAGTCCTGCTTGGCCAGGCCGAGGATGTCGCCCTTGTTGTTGACGGCGGTGACCAGCTCGACGGAGGTTCCCGGGCCGGCCTCCGCCGGCAGGGGCAGCTCGCGGACCTTCTGGCCGTCCTTCCAGACGATGCCGACGCCCGCCCGGTTGCGCGAGACCACGTAGCCGGCGTCGTTGACGTCGGCTTCTCCGTACGCGTAGTCGCTCCCGGGCAGCGGGGTGATCGCCGTGGCGCCCGCCCGGTAGGTGAACACGTAGCCTTCGGCGCCGTGAACGCGGCCCACCATCAGGCCGCTCTTGTTCACGGCGAGCAGCTCGCCCTGCAGGCCGGCCGCGGGCAGCGGAACCTTGTGGAGCGTGGTGCCGGTCCAGTACACGGGCTGCGCGCCGGAGACGCCGACCGACAGCTTGCCCGCGCCGAGGGCGAGGACGCCCTGGTTCTGCGGGTTGCCCGGGTTGTAGACGTCGTCCCCGAGGGAGCCCAGTACCTGGATCCTGGGAGTGCAGGTGGTGGCGGCCGCGGCCGGGCCGGCGGCGGTGACGATGCCTGCCAGGACGATCGCGGCGGCGGCGGCCGAGGCGCCTCGCCTCATGGGTGTGCTGTACATCGCTGAATCCCCCTGTGTGTGCGGTGGCGCAAACGCGCGCCCGCAGCCGTGCCGGCTCCGGGCGCGCGAGATCCCCTGTTGCGTCATATGCCCTGTGACAGCGGCCTGTTGATGTTATCCCCGATGTACCCGGATGTTCCTGTTCACTCGTGGTTCGTGTGTCCGATTTCCGGGAATGTCCGCCCGGTCGCGGGGGGCCGTCCGGTCCCGCACGCGTCGGCCCCGGTCCCTGGCCGGTCCGAGGGTTCCCAACAGGGCAAGCGACCGCTTAGTATGCGCGCGGAGCGTGATCCCTCGACGGCGGCTGGAGGCCCCGGATGCAGGCATGGCGAGTACACACACCCGGCGAACCCCGTGAGGCCATGCGCCTCGAAGAGGTTCCGGAACCGGTCCCCGGCGAGGGCGAGGTGAAGCTCCGGGTGCTCGCCGCCAACGTCAACTTCCCCGACGCGCTGCTCGTCCGCGGGCAGTACCAGATCCGCCCGCCCCTGCCCTTCACCCCCGGCGTGGAGATCTGCGGCGAGACCGAGGACGGCCGCCGCGTCATCGCCAACCCGAGCTTGCCGCACGGCGGCTTCGCCGAGTACGTCACCGCGCCCGCGCGCGCCCTGCTCCCCGCCCCGGACACCCTCGACGACGCCGAGGCGGCCGCCCTCCACATCGGCTACCAGACCGGCTGGTTCGGCCTGCACCGCCGCGCCCGCATCCAGCCCGGAGAGACCCTCCTCGTGCACGCCGCCGCCGGCGGGGTCGGCAGCGCCGCCGTCCAGCTCGGCAAGGCCGCAGGGGCCACCGTCATCGGGGTCGTCGGAAGCAAGGCCAAGGCGCGCACCGCCGAGGAGCTCGGCTGCAACCTGGTCATCGACCGCACGGCCGAGGACCTCGTCTCCCGGGTCAAGGAGTTCACCGGCGGGCGCGGCGCCGACGTCGTCTACGACCCAGTCGGCGGCGACTCCTACACCGCCTCCGCCAAATGCGTGGCCTTCGAGGGCCGCATCGTCGTCGTCGGATTCGCGAGCGGCACCATCCCCGCCCCCGCGCTCAACCACGCGCTGGTGAAGAACTACGCCATCCTCGGCCTGCACTGGGGGCTGTACGCCACCAAGGAACCCGCCGCCATCCTCGCCTGCCACGCCGAACTCACCCGGCTCGCCGCCGAGGGCGCCGTGAAACCGCTGGTCAGCGAACGGGTCCCGCTCGCGGAGGCCGCCGACGCCGTGCAGCGCCTCGCCGACGGGAGCACCACCGGCCGCCTGGTCGTCGTACCGGCCCTGGACGGAGGCTCCCGATGACCGGCACGACCGCCACCGCGGACGAACTGCGCGTCCGGGTCCGCGGCCTGCTCGCCGCGCACCCGCCCGCGACCACCCCGCGCACCGACTTCCTGCGCGCCCGCTTCGATGCCGGACTCGCCTGGGTCCACTACCCCGAGGGCCTGGGCGGCCTCGGTGCGCCCCGCTCCCTGCAGACCGTCGTCGACGCCGAGCTGGAGGCCGCCGGAGCCCCCGACAACGACCCGCGGCGGATCGGCATCGGCCTCGGCATGGCCGCGCCGACGATCCTCGCGTACGGCACCGAGGAGCAGAAGCACCGCTTCCTGCGCCCCCTGTGGGCCGGCGAGGAGGTCTGGTGCCAGCTCTTCAGCGAACCCGGCGCGGGCTCCGACCTCGCCGCGCTCGGCACCCGCGCCGTCCTCGACGAGGACACCGGCGAGTGGGTGGTCGACGGCCAGAAGGTGTGGACCTCCAGTGCCCACACCGCCCGCTGGGCCATCCTGATCGCCCGCACCGACCCGGCGCTGCCCAAGCACCAGGGCATCACCTACTTCCTCTGCGACATGCACGCCCCCGGTGTCGAGGTCCGGCCGCTGCGCCAGATCACCGGCGAGGCCGAGTTCAACGAGGTCTTCCTCACGGGCGTCCGGATCCCCGACGGCCACCGCCTCGGGGCCGTCGGCGAGGGCTGGGCGGTCGCCCGCACCACGCTGATGAACGAGCGCGTCTCCATCGGCGGCATGCGCATCCCGCGCGAGGGCGGCATGATCGCAACCGTGGCCGCCGCCTGGCGCGAACGCCCCGAACTGCGCACCCACGCCCTCCACCAGCGGCTGCTGGAGCTGTGGGTCGAGGCCGAGGTCGCCCGCCTCACCGGCGAACGGCTGCGCCAGCAGCTCGCCGTCGGCCAGCCCGGTCCCGAGGGATCCGGGATGAAGCTCACCTTCGCCCGCCTCAACCAGGAGATCAGCGGACTGGAGGTCGAACTCCTCGCCGAAGAGGGCCTGTCGTACGAGGACTGGACCATGCGCCGCCCCGAACTGGTCGATTTCACCGGCCGCGACGCCGGCTACCGCTACCTGCGCGCCAAGGGCAACAGCATCGAGGGCGGCACCAGCGAAATCCTCCTGAACATCGTCGCCGAACGCGTACTCGGCCTGCCCCCCGAGCCGCGCGACGACAAGGACCTGGCCTGGAAGGACCTCGCCCGATGACTGCACCGATGGGTCTCCTCTACTCCGAGACCGAGGAAGAACTCCGCGCCGCCGTACGGTCGCTCCTCGCCGCCCGCTGCGACCCGAAGAGCGTCCTCGCCCGGATCGAGACCGACCGGCCCCACGACCCCGAGCTGTGGCAGACCCTCGCCTCCGGGATCGGCGCGGCCGGGCTCCTCGTACCCGAGAAGCTCGGCGGCCAGGGCGCGGGCCACCGCGAGGCGGCCGTGGTCCTGGAGGAGCTGGGCCGGGCCGTGGCCCCGCTCCCGTACCTGACGAGCGCCGTGCTCGCGACGGAGATCCTGCTCGGCTGCGACTCCGGGGACGTCGCCCCGCTGCTGCGGGAGCTCGCCTCCGGGCGGCAGGTCTGCGTACCGGCCGTGCCGCTGACCCTCGCCCCCGGCGGCCCCCTGCCGGCCGCCGTCCGGGACGTCGGCGACGGGACCCTCACCGGTACCGTCACCTCCGTCGCGGACGCCGTGGCGGCCGACGTCCTGCTGGTCCTCGCCGACACCGGGCTGTACGCCGTCCCGGCCGCCTCGGCGGTGCTGACCCCGCAGGTCCCGCTGGACCTGACGCGCCCGCTCGCCACCGTCACCCTCGACGCGGCCGCCGGCACCCGGCTCGCCGACCCGGCCACCGCCCGGGCGGCCATCGCCGGAGCCCTGCTCTCGGGGGCCGGTCTGCTCGCCTCCGAGCAGCTCGGGATCGCTGAGTGGTGCCTGACGGAGACCGTCCGACACACCCGGGTCCGCCACCAGTTCAACCGCCCCGTCGGCTCCTTCCAGGCCCTCAAGCACCGCCTCGCGCGGCTCTGGCTCGACGTCGCCTCGGCCCGTGCGGCGGCCAGGGCCGCGGCCGACGCCCTCGCCACCGCGTCCCCCGACGCGCCCCTCACGGTCGCCGTCGCCCAGGCCTACTGCGCGGGCGTGGCCGTCCGGGCCGCCGAGGAGTGCGTCCAGCTCCACGGCGGCATCGGCATGACCTGGGAACACCCGGCCCACCTCTACCTCAAGCGGGCCAAGGCCGACTCGCTCGCGCTCGGTACGGCGGGCCACCACCGCGGCCTGGTCGCGGACTTCGCGGAACTCCCGGCGCCTTAGGGGGCGTCCGGGGCACTCGGGCCGGCCGGCCGGGTCGGGCGGGTACCCGTCCCCATCTCCCGGTACGCGGGGATGCTCCGCATGGGGCCGGCCGACAGGATCGTCTCGCGCTGGGCGAGCTTTCCGTCGTGCCGGCCGCCGAGGTAGTGGGTGGTCGTCTCCAGCAGCCCGCCCTTCTTGGGGTCGATCACCAACCGGATTCTTGAGTTCCGGGTGTCCACCTCGACGGCGGTTCCGGCCCGGCCCGTGCTGTCCGTCGCAGGTCCGACCAGCCGCAGCCCCGGCATGTCCGCGAGGACCTCGTACACCGCGGCCCGCTGCCGTGGCTCGAGGGGCGCGTACGAGAGCAGGTTGCCCAAGCTGAACACGTAGTCCGCGCCCGGTTCGGCCTGGCTGCTGGACCAGGGGCCTCCGGGGAAGAACTCCTCCAGGAGCACCTTCAGCGCCGTGGCGTCCGTGGGAAGCCGCTTCACCTCCTCCCAGCTGAGGCCGACACCCCCGGGGCGGGCGACGGACATCATCCACTGGTACTGCTTCGCGGGGGTCTTGACGATCTCCCCGTCGGCTCCGTCCTGGAAGAACAGGGAGTCGGGCCCCACCCACGTGCTGGAGTCGCGGACCTGCGGCGTCTCGGAGTATCCGAGCTGGGGAATATCAGGATGTCCCCACACGGTCCGTACGGCGCGGGTCCGCCAGTACGGCGCGTCCGTGGCGGCGCCCCTGGCCTCCGTCGCGGCGACCTGCCGCAGGAAGTCCGCGGCGGTGGCGGTGGCCGCAGGCGGGGAACCCCGCAGGCTGCTGACCGGGTAGACGCTCACGCCCGCCGCGATCGCGGCTATCGCCGCGGCCGAGACCAGGAGCCTGCGGGTGCGCAGCCGGCGCGGCGCCGCGACGGGCACGGTTTCGCCCTTCTCGGAGGCGGCGGCCGCCCGCACGGCCAGCAGGGCGGCCTCCACGACCGCGGGGCCCGGCGCGACCACCTCGCCGGCCGCGCGCAGCCGGTCGGCGTCGGGGAAGTCCAGGAAGTCCGTCGTACGGTCGGTCATGCCATCTCTCCAGCCAGATGAAGGGGCTTCGGGGAGTCGAGGGCGGCCGTCAGGCGGCCGCGGGCGCGGTGGAGCCGCGAACGGGCCGTTCCGGCCGGGATGCCGACCACGTCCGCCGCCTCGGTGGGCGTCAGCTGCTCCCACGCGACGAGCAGCAGCAGATCGCGCTCCACCGCCGGGAGTCCGGCGAGCGTCTCGCGCAGTTGCGGTGCCAGGGCCGCGGCGTCCAGCCGCCGGTCCACGGCGTGCCAGGGATCGCTACTGTCCGGCTCGTGCCGATGCGCCTCGGGCCGGTCCTGCGCGAGACGCCGCCAGTGACCCGACAGAACGTTCCGTGCCACGCCGAACAGCCAGGCCCTGGCCGTGCCCCGGCCGGCGTCGAATCCGCCGCGCCCGGCGAAGGCCTGCAGCCACACCTCGGCCAGCAGGTCGTCCGCTGCGTCAGGCGCCCTGCGCGCCAGGTAGCCGTGCAGGCTCGCCGACTGCCGTACGACCAGTGCCTCGAAGGCCTCCGGCTCCCGGGCCGATCTGGTCAGCAGTTCCTCTTCGTCCGCGTTCACACGCGCTCGCCTCCCCGGCCGTGTGTCGTAGCGGCCTCACCCTGTACTTGTCGCCGCACGCGCGAGCGTTCGTCTCCGTCCCCGTCCGCGACCAGCGCCTGCCCCGCCCACGGCGCGCCGGCGCCTGATCCCTATGCTCGGCCGCATGACGGCCGCCATCACCCCGCTCACCGCCACGCAACTGCGCGCCCACCGCGACGAACTCGCCGCTCTGCTCCTCGACGTGGTCGCCGACGGCTCCTCCCTCGGCTTCCTCGCCGGCTTCGACCACGCGGGCGCCGCCGCCTGGTGGGACTCGCTGCTGCCCGCCGTCGAGGAGGGCTCCCTGGCCCTGTGGGTCTCCCGCACCGGCGGCGACGGCCGCATCGACGGCACCGTCAGCTGGCACCGGGAGTCCAAGCCCAACGGCCGCCACCGCGCCGAGCTGCGCAAACTCATGGTCCACCCGGCCGCCCGCGGCCGCGGCACCGCCCGCGCCCTGCTCGCCGAGGCCGAGGCGGCCGCCGCCCGCGCCGGCGTGGTGCTGCTGTTCCTGGACACGGAGACGGGCAGCGGCGCCGAGAACGTCTACCGGCGAGCGGGCTGGACGGAGGTCGGCACCATCCCCGACTACGCCACCGACCCGGACGGCCGCCTGCACCCCACCACGCTCTTCTACAAGCACCCTCAAGGGTGACCTCGCCCGCCGCGCGGCGTTAGACCCGTAGTCGCCGGCCACCTAGCGAGGGAGACCGAATGTCCGCAACAGCCGCCGCCCTGCCCACCCGCCGCTCGTTGCTTCGTACGGCCTTCACCGCGGCCGTGCTCGCCGGTACGGCCGCGGTCCTGGCTCCCGTGGTGCGCGCCCGCCGCCCCCGGCAGACCCTCACGCCGGCCCCGCTCGCGGAGGAGACGTACCGGGGCCGGCACATCGCCGTCGACCGGGCGGGGATCCGCATCGACGGGCGCCCGCTGCACGTCATGCGCCGGGCCGACGGCAGTTACCTCAGCGGGATCAACCACTTCGAGTCCTTCGGGACGCCGCTGGAACTGGCCCGCGCGGCCGTCGACGAACTGGGTACGGCCCAGCTGGCGGCCGCCGCCCCGCACCACGGCTGACGGGAGGAGCCCCGCGTTGTACACCCGGCAGAACCAGAGGAACCTCACCAGCGCCCAGAAGAAGCGGTTCACGGCCGCCGTTCTGGAGCTCAAGCGCAACGGCGTCTACGACGCCTTCGTGCGCACCCACGACAAGTACTTCGTGCCCGACCGCGACCGCAAGCTCCGCGTCGGGCACATGTCCCCTTCCTTCTTCCCGTGGCACCGGCGCTACCTGCTGGAGTTCGAGAAGCAGCTGCAGGAGGTCGACCCGGGCGTGTCCATCCCGTACTGGGACTGGACCACCGACACGAGCCCGGTCTCCTCCCTGTGGGCGGACGATTTCCTCGGCGGCACCGGCCGGGTGAGCGACCGCAAGGTGATGACCGGACCGTTCGCCTACGACAAGGGCAACTGGACCGTGACGGTGGGCGTCACGGAGTCCGCCTTCCTCACCCGCAACCTCGGTCGGCCGCAGAACCCGATCGCCCTGCCCACCCCGGCCGAACTCCAGTGGGCGATCGACGACCCGGTCTACGACATCTCGCCCTGGAACTCCACCGTCGACGGCTTCCGCAACAAGCTGGAGGGCTGGGCCGCCCCCAAGAGCGAGCGCTGGCGCAACCACAACAAGGTCCACCAGTGGATCGGCGGCCACATGACCGGCGGCACGGCGCCCAACGACCCGGCCTTCTGGCTGCACCACGCCTTCGTGGACCTGATCTGGGACCGCTGGCAGCAGAAGCACCCGAGCTCCGGCTACCTGCCCGCCGTACCGCCCGCCTACGGAGACCCGCAGCGCGGCCGGGTGATCGCCCTCGACGAGCCGATGCCGCCGTGGAACATCACCCCCGGCGAGATGGTGGGCCACCAAGGCCTCTACCGCTACGAATGACACGGGAAAGGGCCCCCGCCCAGGCGGGGGCCCTTCGGCCGATCACACGATCAGGCGGTCAGACGATCCGGGGGGATCAGTGACCGTAGTCGCCGCCCTCGGTGTGGTGCTTCTCCTCGTGGCCCGACGCGTTGACGCAGGTGTTGCCGAACGCCGGGTTCAGCAGAGCGATCACGTTCACGGTGTTGCCGCAGACGTTGACCGGGACGTGCACCGGAACCTGGAGCAGGTTGCCCGACAGGACACCGGGGGAGCCGACCGCCGCACCGTGCGCTCCGGCATCGGCGACGGCCAGACCCGCACCGGTGGCCATGGCGCTACCGGCGACAGCGGTGATGGCGATTGCCTTCGCGATACGCGACATCAAGAGATCTCCTCGTGAGATATGGGCGCCGCAGAATCTGCGGCATTTGACATGGCATACAACGCCGCGACGGCCGAGGGGTCACGGCCGCTGCGCCTACCTGGTGATCGAGAAACGCGCGGAGGCGAAATACTGCCGCACCTGGGCGACCGCGCCGGGCCGCAGGACCGCGACCGCCGGGCCCGCGCACCGCGGCTCGCGGTAGAGGGTCACCGTCCGCCGGGTCCCGTTGGTGACCGCCCGGGCGCCGCCGCCCTCCGCCTCGACGCAGCCCTCGGGGTCGCCGAGCGCGTGGACCCGGTCGTCCTGGCCGACGTACTGGAAGTCCGGTCCGTCGGCCGCATGGGCCGGGGCGGCCGCGGTGAGCGTGGCGGCCGCCAGCAGCAGGGCGGGCATGGTGTGGTGGATACGCAGGGATCGCATGTCCGTCCAACCGGGCCGGGCGCGGACACGGTCACGCCTTGTCACCCGTTGGACGGCTGTGCGACCGTGCGCCGAGCACCGGACCAGGAGGACGAGATGAGCGCAGCGGGCGGCGGCAGCGGTACCGGCGGCCGACCCCGGGCCAGGACCGCGTACGGCGTGGTCGAGGGCCGGACCGGGCCGGGCGGGACCGCCGTCTTCCGGGGCATCCCCTACGCGGCCCCTCCCGTCGGCGCCCTGCGCTTCGCGGCGCCCGCGCCCCCGGAGGCATGGGACGGCGTCCGCGACGCCGGCGCGTTCGGGCCCACCGCGCCCAAGGTGCCCTACCCGCCTAAGTTCGCGGCCCTGCTGCCCGACCCCGAGATCGCCGGGGACGACTGCCTGAACGTCAACGTGTGGACCCCCGACCCGGCTCCCGGGGCCGGGCTGCCCGTCATGGTGTGGGTCCACGGCGGGGCGCTCACCCGGGGCTCCTCGGCCGTCCCCGTCTACGAGGGCTCCGCCTTCGCCCGTGACGGGGTCGTGCTCGTCTCCTTCAACTACCGGCTCGGCGTCCTCGGCTACGGACTCTTCCCCGACGCGCCCGTCAACCGGGGCCTGCTGGACCAGATCGCCGCGCTGGAGTGGGTCCGGGACAACATCGGGGCCTTCGGCGGCGATCCCTCCCGCGTCACCGTGTTCGGCGAGTCCGCGGGAGCCATCAGCATCGGCTCCCTGCTCGCCGCCCCCCGGGCCGCCGGGCTCTTCTGCCGGGCGGTCCTGCAGAGCGGGGCCCCCGAGGCGCTGTCCCGCGACCGGGTGCGGGCCATGGTCCGGCGGATGGCCTCGCTGCTGAAGACGGCCGCCACCGCCGAGGCCTTCGGCGCCACCGCCCTGCCCACCCTGCTGGCCGCCCAGGCGGCCGTCCTGCGCAGATCCAGCCCCCTGGCCGGCGGCCCCGCCTTCGGCCTGGTCACCGACCCGGACACGCTTCCCGCCGACCCGCTCGACGCCGCGTGCCGGTCCGGCGTACCGCTGCTGATGGGGTGGACCACCGAGGAGTACCGGCTCTGGCTCGCCCCGACCGGCGCCATGCGGCTGCTGGACCGGCTGGGCCCGCTCGCCGTGGAGCTGGCCCGGTTCCGCAGCGGCAAGGACCGGGCCGCCGTCAGTGCGCTGCGCGCCGTCCTGCCCGGTGCCGGACCCGCCGATCTCGCGGGCCAGCTGCTCACCGACCGGTTGCTGCGCGACCCGCTGCGCAGGCTCGCCGGGACGCGACGGACGGCGCCGAGCTTCCTCTACGAGTTCGCGTGGCCCTCGGGCGTCCCTGGCCTCGGTGCCTGCCACGCCCTGGAGCTGGGCTTCGTCTTCGACACGCTCGACGTGTCGGAGGCGTCCTGGCTGGCCGGGCCCGACACCCCGCAGGCCCTGGCCGACGAGATGCACGCGGCCTGGGTGCGCTTCGCGGTGCACGGGGAACCGGGCTGGGCGCCCTGGAACGGCAACGGCCCGCCGAGGGTGTTCGGCGGGCCGGAGCTCAGGGAATCCGAGTTCAAGGAGGCGGAGGTGTCGCCGGTTACTCGACGGGTCCTTCCATGACCTTGCTGATGAACTGGATCGGCCCCTCACCCATGTTCGGGACATAGGTCTTGGCGTTGTGCTGGCCGCCCTTGATGATCCTCAGGTCGGTGTGGACCGGCCCCTTGTTCCCGAAGGTGGCGATGAACTTCTGCACGTCCGGCAGGGTCTTCTTGTTGTTCTCGCTGTCTCCGACCTGGAAGGCGAGGTAGACGTCCGGCCCCTTGCGATCGATGAGCTGCTTCGCCAGGATCTCGGGGTTGTTCTCGGCCTTCTCCTTATCGTGGCCCTTCCACAGCGAGGAGTCCGGGACGATGTCGGGGCCGGAGGCGATCACGGCCTTGAACTTGTCCGGGTGCTTCAGGACGGCCTTCAGGCCGGCGAAGCCGCCGGTGGAGGAGCCCATGAAGGCCCAGCCGTCACGGGACTTGACCGTGCGGAAGTTCGCCTTCATCAGGTCGGGGACGTCCTCGGTCAGCCAGGTGCCCATCTTGGGCTGGTCGGGGATGTCGGAGCCGTCCCAGTAGATGCCCTTGTCGTCCGGCGCCGGGTTGAGCACGGGCATGGCCAGGATGAAGGGCTTGCTCTTCCCCTCCGTGTACCACTTGGCGATGCTGGTCTGGAGGCCCAGGTCGGTGCCCATCCAGTAGTTGCTCGGGTATCCGGCGCCGCCCGGCAGGGCGATCATGACCGGGAAGCCGCTCTTGGCGAACTTCGGGTCGTTGTACTCCTTGGGCGCCCAGACCCATACCTTGCCCTTGAAGCCGGACTTCTTGCCGTCCAGCGTCGTGACGGCGACGTGGGTCCCGTCGGGCAGGGTCATCGAGTTCTTGAACTCGGACTGGGGTCCGGTGGGCATGAGCATCTTGGAGTTCGCCGGCTGCTGCGCGGCGTCCTTCTTCTTGCCGTCACCGCCGCCGGGCGTCTGCCCGAAGGACACCGCGGAGCCCTTGTCGGTGAACGGGGGTATCTCGAAGTGGTACATCACGCCCGCCGCTATGCCCGCGAGCGCGAGAACGGAGACGCCCGCGATCACCCAGCGCCGGGCCCGGGACTTGCGCCGGGGCTCGTACTGCGGCTCCTGCCCGTAGGGCTCCTGCGGCTCGAACTGCTCCTGCCCGTAAGGCTGCCGGGGCTGGCCGTAGGGCTGCCCGCCATGAGGCTCCTGCGGTGCGTACGACTGCTGTCCGTACTGCCGCCGTCCGTACTGGTCGCCGTAGGGCTGCTGCGGGTTCTGCCCTTCCGGCCGGTACGGCGGCTGGTACTGCTGCCCGTCGGGTGCGTACGACATGTGCGGTGGCTCTCCGGCTGGTGCTGCCCCGAGGGGCGGTGGTCTGGCGGCTTGGTTCTTCCGTTCGAAAGATGAACGAAAGCATGCCAGGGTTCCGGATTTTTCCTTCTCTTGGGGTGCTTTAGGGAAGGCCGTTGCCCGACGCCGGAAGGGCCCGCCGAGTTCCGGTTCTGTTCGCCGAGCGTCCCTGGCCCATGCACATGCCCCTGGGTATGGTGCCTGCGCGCCGCCCCCAGAACCCCCACATCCGCCCGGAGGTACTCGTGTTTGGCATGACCCCGCCACTGTCCCGTCGTGGGACCGCCCTCGCCACCGCATTCGGCATCACCGCCGCCGCCGCCGCGGCCCTGTGGGCGGGCATCGGCGCCGCCCAGCCCGCGCACGCGGCCGCGCTGCCCGCCCCCGACCACGTCGTCGTCGTGGTCTTCGAGAACCACGCCTACAGCCAGGTCATCGGCAGCTCCAGCGCCCCGTACATCAACTCGCTGAAGGCCGGGGGAGCCAACCTCACCCAGTCCTACGGCATCACCCACCCGAGCCAGCCCAACTACCTGCAGCTGTTCTCGGGCTCGAACCAGGGCGTGACCGGCGACAGCTGTTACACCCCCGGCTTCAGCTCCGCGCCCAACCTCGCCTCCGAGCTGATAGCCGCGGGCAAGAGCTGGGCCAGCTACAACGAGACCCTCCCCAGCCAGGGCTCCACCACCTGCTCCAGCGGCAACTACGCCCGCAAGCACAACCCCTGGTTCGCCTTCTCCAACGTGCCCACCAGCACCGCGAAGACGATGACCCAGTTCCCGACGGACTTCACCACCCTGCCCAAGGTGTCCTTCGTCGTTCCGAACCTGTGCAACGACATGCACGACTGCTCCGTCGGCACGGGCGACACCTGGCTCAAGAACAACCTCAAGGCGTACGCGGACTGGGCCAAGACCCACAACAGCCTCCTCGTCGTCACCTTCGACGAGGACAACCGGCTCGCCGGGAACAAGATCCCGACCGTGCTCTACGGCCAGCCCGTGACCCCGGGCAGCACGTCGGGCACCACCTACAACCACTACGACATGCTGCGCACCCTGGAGGGCCTGGCCGGCCTGACCACCCATGCCGGGAACGCGGCCGGCGCCAAGGACATCACGGGGATCTGGGCTTCCTGACCATGTACGTTGCGGACAGTCGCGGCACCCCCGCGCCCGCCGTGACCCCCGAGCCGCAGGCCGTCGCCCCGGGCACCAGCCCGGGGCGGCGCGCCGCGCTCGCGCCCACGGTGCTCGCCCTCGGCACGGTCAGCCTGATCACCGACATCTCCTCCGAGATGGTCGCCGCCGTGCTCCCGCTCTACCTCGTCGCCGGACTCGGGCTCTCCCCGCTCGGATTCGGCCTGCTCGACGGCCTCTACAACGGGGTCGGCGCGCTGGTCCGGCTCGCCGGCGGCCACCTCGGCGACCGCTTCGGCCGCCACAAGGCCCTCGCCGGAATCGGCTACGCCCTCTCCGCCCTGTGCAAGCCGCTGCTGCTGCTCGCGCACACCCTGCCCGCCATCGGGGCCGTCCTCGCCCTCGACCGCACCGGCAAAGGCCTGCGCACCGCGCCGCGCGACGCGCTGATCTCCCTCGCCGCCGCCCCCGAGCACCGCGGCCGGGCCTTCGGCGTGCACCGGGCGATGGATACCGCGGGCGCCCTGATCGGCCCGGTCCTCGCCTTCCTCATCCTGCGCGGGGCCGCCGACGGCTACGACGCCGTCTTCACCGTCAGCGCCTGCGTCGCCGCCCTCGGGGTCCTCGTCCTCGTACTCTTCGTCCCCGGCCGCCCCGCCCGGGCCCGGCCCGCCGCGGGCGCCGCGGGCACCGAAGACACCGACGCCGGCGCCGACGACCGTGTCTCGCTCAGCGCCTCGCTCGGGCTGCTGCGCGGCCGCGACCTGCGCCGGACCGGTCTGTGCGCGCTGCTGCTCGGCCTGTGCACGGTCAGCGACGGCTTCGTCTTCCTGCTGCTCCAGCGCGCCACCGGGATCGCCGACCGCTGGTTCGCCCTGCTGCCGCTGGGTACCGCCGCCGCCTTCTTCCTCCTCGCCCTGCCACTCGGGCGGCTCGCCGACCGGATCGGCCGACGGCGCGTCTTCCTCGGCGGTCACCTCGCGCTGCTGCTCGCGTACGGGCTGCTCCTCACCGGCGGCCACCCCTGGCTGCCCTACGCGGTGCTCGTGCTGCACGGCGGCTTCTACGCCGCCACCGACGGGGTGCTGATGGCCGCGGCCGCCGCGGCCGTGCCCGAGGAGCACCGAGGCGGCGGCCTCGCCCTCGTCCAGACCGGCCAGGCCCTCGCCCGCTTCGCCGCCGCCCTCGGCTTCGGTGCCGCCTGGACCTTCTGGGGTCCGCGCCCCGCGCTCGCCGCCGCGGCCCTCCTGCTTGCCGCCGCCGTCGGCGTGTGCGTCCGGCTGCGCCCCGCCGCCGACTGATCCCCACCGTGTGAGAGACACGAGAGAAAGGCCCCCATGACCCTCCAGCGCCGGATCCTGATCCTCGCAGCCTTCGTCGTCCTGCTCGCCGCCGTGGCCGTGCACTCCTTCGTGCGGGCCTCCTCCCGGGCCGACGAGAAGAACCAGCCGCAGGCGGGCGGCCCGCAGATCACCCGGGGCGCGGTCTCCCTGGCCCCGGCCGGGGGCGGCCCGCGGATCGTGTTCCGGAACATGGCCTGGGGCCCGCACCGAGACGAACTCGCCACGGTCCCGGCCGCAGCGCCCGAGGGGGCCCGTACCGCGTCCGGGGTGAGCTGCCTGCGCTTCCACGCCGCAGCCGGCACCGGAATCTGCCTCCAGGCAGACAAGAGCGGGGTCCAGGACGGCTACCGGGCCGTGGTCCTCGACTCCGGCCTCAAAGAGGTCTCCGCGCACGCGCTGGCCGGCATCCCCACCCGCGCCCGGGTCTCGACCGGCGGCCACCTCGCCGCCTGGACCGTCTTCGTCGGCGGTGACAGCTACGCCGGTACGAACTTCTCCACGCGGACCTCGGTGCTCGATCTGCGTACCGGCAGGTTCGACGCCTCGCTGGAGGACTTCACGATCCTCAAGGACGGCAAGCCGTACCGCAGCGCCGACGTGAACTTCTGGGGGGTCACCTTCGCCGCCGACGAGCGGACCTTCTACGCGACGCTGGCCACGGAAGGCCGCACCCACCTGGTCCGCGGGGACCTGACCGGGCGGACCGTGACCACCCTGCGCGAGAACGTCGAGTGTCCCTCCTTGTCGCCGGACGGGACCCGGGTGGTGTTCAAGAAGCGGGTGCCGGACCTGCCGGCCGAGGCGCCGTGGCGGCTGTACGCGCTGGACCTGGCCTCCGGGGCGGAAACCCCCCTCGCGGAGGAGCGCAGCGTGGACGACCAGGTGGTGTGGACGGACGACCGGACCGTCGTCTACTCCCTGCCGGGGGACTTCGGCGCCGACTTGTACTCCGTACCGGCCGACGGGAGCGGAGCCCCCGCCCGGCTCATGGCTTCGGCCCTCGCCCCGGCCCTCCTCGGATGAGGAAGGCGGGGGCGAGGGCGTCGAAGGACCGTTACGCCGGGATCAGCGTCTTGCGGCGCCGCTTGCGCTGCGCGCCGGCCGACAGCCTCAGCTCGATGATCGACCGCACGGTCGGCCACTCCTCGTCGAGGATCGAGTAGAAGGCAGTACTGCGGACCGCGCCGTCGAGCCCCCGCGAATGAGCCCGGCGGACCCCCTCGCAGGTGAAGCCGAGACGTTCCATCGCGGCCCGCGAGCGCCCGTTGCGGGCGTCCGCGCGCAGCGAGATGCGCCGGACGCCCCAGGTCTCGAAGGCATGGCGGAGCAGCAGCAGCTTCGCCTCGGTGTTGATGCCGGTTCCCTGGGCGCTCGGGGACAGCCAGGTATTGCCGATCTCGGCGGCATCGGGGATCGCCGTCGCCGGATCGCCGAACGGGACGCCGGGCACGGCGGGCCACACGAGGGGCCCCTGCCAGTAGTCGAGTTCCAGGAACCGGGTCGAACCGACGACCCGCCCGTCGGTGGCTCTCACCACCGCGAACGGGACCGATCGACCCGCCGCCTGATCGGCGAGGGCACGGTCGATGTACTCGTGGGACGCCTGCACGCCGTGGGGTACGGGAGTGAAGGCGTAAGTCGTACGATCCTCGGCCCCGGCCAGGGCCAGAGCCTCGGTGTGGTGGGGGGCGAGGGGCTCGAGCCGCACGGAGCGGCCGGCGAGGAGTACGGGTACGGGCACGGAGCCTTCGGTCCTTCTGGGCGGTGGGGTGGTTGCACAGTCTGCGTCCCTGACGTCGCCCCCCGTGCAAAACACGGGTGAAAGGCAACGGGCTGTCAGGTGAACGCGAGTGGCTCAATGTAGCTCTTTAAAGTCCTCTCATGAACCCCCAATTTGGCAATGGCGTGAACCTCTTTTTCGACGACTTGGGTCCCCGCGCCGGAACGCCCGTAATCCTGATCCACGGACATCCGTTCAACCGCACGATGTGGGCCCCCCAGACGGCCGTCCTGACGGCCGCCGGGTACCGCGTTATCGCCCCTGACCTGCGGGGATACGGGGAAAGTCCGGTGCGGGCCGGCAAGGTGCTGCTCGCTGATCTCGCCGACGACATTGCCGATCTTCTCGCCCGACTGGAAATCGAACAAGCGGTCGTCGTCGGTGTGTCCATGGGCGGGCAGATCGCCATGGAGACGCGGCTGCGCCACCCGGGTCTGGTACGGGCTCTCGTACTCTCCGACACCACCCCCCTGCCGGAGACCGAGGAGGGCGCGAAACACCGCCGCGAGCTCGCCGACAGGCTGCTCGCCGAAGGCATGGGGCCGTACGCCGAAGAAGTCATCGACAAGATGCTGGCGCCCTACAACGTGACCGGCATGCCCGAGGCCGCCGAGCGGGTGAGCGCCATGATGCGCGCCACCGACCCCGAGGGCGCGGCCGCCGCGCTGCGCGGCCGGGCCGAGCGGCCCGACTACCGGCCCGTGCTCGCCGGGGCCGCGGAGCCCTGTCTCGTGGTCGTCGGCGCGGACGACGTCTACACCCCGGTGGCGGAGGCCGAGGCACTGCACGCGCTGATGCCGCACTCGGTGCTCGCCGTGATCGAGCGGGCCGGGCACCTGCCCGGTGTGGAACAGCCCGAGGCCTTCAACCTGGCGCTCCTGGAGTTCCTCGCCGGGCTCTGACCCGCGAGCTGATTGGACCGCTGAACAAAGCACCGAATGGCCCAGCTGAGTGGGCCGTTCGGTGGGCCGGCGGCCCGGTGGCGATCGCGGTCCAGCCCCCGCCCGGGGCGCCGCGCCGACCGGCCGCGGCCCGGTTCGGCCATTCCGTCGGCGACGGCGCCTCCTACGTGTGTTCGGCGCGTACTTCACGCGAGTGGTCGGCCTCTCGCCGGCGCAGATCGGGCCCGGCGGTCCGGGGCCCAGACGGCGGCGTGATGGGGCCCGCGGGGGCGTCGTACAGTCGGGGTGACATCCCGGCCGGGTTGTCACCCCGAGCAGGAGGACCCGCATGCTGCGTGGGCTCACGACGACCGCGCCCGAGGCCTGACGTGGACGACGTGCTGCGGGAGCTGGCCTCCGTGGGGCCCTTCTTCGCCGTGCCGTACGGGAAGGAACCGCCCGGCCCGGGCTTCCGGCCCATGACCGCCCTGTACGGGGAGCACCTGGGGGCGTACACCGCCGAGGTCGGGCGGCGGATCGGCAGCGGACCGGGGCGCGTGGCCGCCTCCACGGCGCACCTCGGCATCGCCTCGCGGCTGTGGTCGATCGGGCTGGGGTGCGCGGCGCTGGCCGGCCGGGTGCCGGACCTGGCCGCCGACCGGGTCTGGTGGCGCCTGCCCACCGCGGGATCACTGGAGCTGTGGCTGCCCGAGCCCGGGGAACTGCCGGCCGAGGAGCTCGGCGAGAGCGTGCTGGGGAACCTGGCCCTGCTCGACGCGGGTCTGCGGGAGCGGCTGCGGGTCTCGCCCAAGGTGCTGCGCGGCAACGCCGCGTCGGGGCTGGTCGGGGCACTGCGGGTGCTGACGGACCGGGTGGCGGGCCGGGTAGCCGTGGACCTGGCGGCCGCCCTCCTGGCCGAGGACGGGCCACTGGGCGGCACCGGCACCTTCGTCCACGAGGAGGGGCTCGGGGTGGCCTTCGCACGGCGCAGCTGCTGCCTCTACTACCAGGTGCCGGGCGGCGGCTTCTGCGGGGACTGCGTGCTGCGCACACGCTAGGTCCCGGTCCCGGTCCCGGTCGCGGAACCGGCGGAGGCCGCCGGGGGCGCAAGTGCGCTCCCCCGACGGCCCCGTCCGGCCGGAACCCCTAGAAGGTCAGGTTCCAGGAGTCGATCTTGCCGATGTCGCCGCCGGCGTTGTCGTTCACCCGGAGCTTCCAGGTGCCTGCCGCGACCTCGGAGGAGGCGTTCACGGTGTAGACGGTGTTGATGTTGTCGGTGCTCCCGCCGGCGCGGTTGTGCACGGTGTACACGGTGCCGTCGGGGGCGACGAGGTCCACCTTCAGGTCACCGATGTAGGTGTGCACGATGTTCACGCCCACCTTGAGGGTGGCCGGCGCGTTGCCGGTCACCCCGCTGACGGTGATGGGGCTCTCCACGGTGGTGTTGTCCGCGATGGCGAAGTCACCGAGGTTCTCGAAGTACTTGCCGGGCGGCGGGGTGGAGCCCACCGCCTTGAGCGCGTCGACCTGTCCCTCGCCGAAGAAGCCGTTCTTGGCGGTGGTGCCCGTGCAGCGGCTGTCCGACGGGCAGGCGACGTCGTTGGCCTGGGTGGCCAGCTTGTCGCGCAGCTGCGCCGGGGTGATGCCCGGGTTGGTGCTCGCCAGCAGCGCGGCCACACCGGTCACGTGCGGGGAGGCCATCGAGGTGCCGCTCATGGTGCCGTACTTGCCGCCCGGCTGGGTGCTGTAGATGCCGGTGGTGTCGCCGCCGGGAGCCGTGACGTCGATGACGTTCAGGCCGAAGTTGGAGTACGAGGCCTTCGCGGTGGTGCCCATCGCCGAGACCGTGACCACGCCCGGGAGTTCGGTCGGGATGTCGAGGCAGGCGTTGGTGATGGTGCGGGTGACCGGCGTCGAGTCGTTCGGGCTCTCGGTGTCGGTCCGCTTGTTGGCCAGGTCGATGTTGGAGTTGCCGGCCGCCGCGACCTGCAGCGAACCCTTGCCCTCCGCGTACTCCTGGGCGCGCTTGACGCCCTCGATGATCGCGGCCTGGTCGGCGTTGTCCGGGCAGTTGAACTGCCACGGGTCGGTGTAGTAGCTGTTGTTGGTGACCTTGAAGCCGTGGTCACCCGCCCACATGAAGCCGCAGACGGTGTTCTCGGCGAAGAAGAGCGAGGAGCCCGGCTCGGCGATGCGCACCGAGGAGATCTTCACGCTCGGAGCCACGCCGATGACGCCCTTGCCGTTCTTGGCGGCCGCGACCGTACCGGCCACGTGCGTGCCGTGGGTGCCCACGTCGCGCCAGGAGCCGGTGCGGGTGTCGGCCTTGCCGTACGCGCAGGAAGCGGAGTCCGCCGCGTTGAAGTTCGGCGCCAGGTCCTGGTGCTGGTCGTCCACACCGGTGTCCAGGATGCCGACCTTGACGGAGGGGGAGCCGGTGGTGACGGCCCAGGCCTGGTCGGCCTTGATCTGGGTCATGTCGGCGCGGACCGGCTCGCCCGCCGGGGTCGTGGCCTGCGCCGGGTTGGCGGGGAGCGCCGGGTTGTAGGCGTCCGCCGGCACGTCCGAGGTGCGGGTGGCGCCGACCTGCTGGACCCCGCTCACACCGCGCATGGTGGTGGCGAAGGTGCCGGAGGCGGAGTGGGCGACGATGACGCCGATCGCGTCGTAGTTCGCGAAGACCGTGCCGCCGTTGGCGGCGACGGCGGCACGCACCGCCGAGCTGTCACCGGGAGCGGTGATCACGAGGTAGGCACGGGTGCCGGCAACCCAGGTCGCACTCTGGGAAGTCGGGGCCGCGGCCTGGGGCGCCGCCGCGGCCGCCGGGGCGGAAGCGGAGGCGGAGGGCGAGACGGGGGCGGTGCCGGCGAGCGCGGCGGGAGCCCCGAAAGCAAGTGCGGCGCCGAGGGTGGCGGCCAGCACGAGGGTACGTCGAGGTCGGCTGGATATGTGGGGTATCAATGCGTCCTCCGATGGACCGACGGTGCGGATGGCACCTACCGGTCCGTACGAAACGAGTGGTGGACGCAAGATGTCAGACGCGTGCCCCGGTATGGAAGTACCTTTTACAGCACGCGCGTTCTCCCGGCTATGGCTGAAAACAGCCCCTACCGGGAGTAGTCGGGGCCGACCGGGCTGGGCACCGTGGGGGCGAGCCCTGCCCGGTCGGCCCGTGGGGGCGGACCGGCTACACCGGTACGCGGTCCTTGTCGCCGGCCGTCTGGGGCGGCACGGCGCCCACCGGTTCGACGTGCGCGTCGTCGACCAGCGTGGTCTCGTCGAACGGCAGCCGCCCGGCCAGCACTTCGGCGGCCCGTCCGTGGTCGAACTCCTTCGTCCATGTCCCGATGAGGACCGTGGCGACGGCGTTGCCCGCGAAGTTGGTCAGCGCCCGCGCCTCGCTCATGAACCGGTCGATGCCCACGATCAGGCCGACCCCGTCGACCAGTTCCGGCCGGTGCGACTGGAGTCCGCCGGCGAGTGTGGCGAGGCCCGCGCCGGTGACCCCGGCCGCGCCCTTCGAGGCGATGATCATGAACAGCAGCAGGGAGATCTGCTCGCCCAGCGCGAGCGGCTTGCCCATCGCCTCCGCGACGAACAGTGAGGACATCGTCAGGTAGATCGCGGTCCCGTCCAGGTTGAAGGAGTATCCGGTCGGCACCGTGATCCCGGTGACCGGGCGCGACACCCCCAGGTGCTCCATCTTCGCGATCAGCCGCGGCAGCGCCGACTCCGAGGAGGAGGTGGACAGGATCAGCAGGAACTCCCGGCTCAGGTAGCGCAGCAGGGCGAACACGCTGACCCCCGTGCACACCCGCAGCAGGGTGCCCAGCACCACGAACACGAAGATCAGACAGGTCGTGTAGAAGCCGATCATGATGACGGCGAGGGACTTCAGCGCGTCGATGCCGGTGGCTCCGACCACCGCCGCGATCGCCCCGAAGGCGCCCACCGGCGCCGCCCACATGATCATCGCCAGTACCCGGAAGACCAGCTTCTGCACGTGCCCGATGCCGCGCAGCACGGGTTCGCCCGCAGCTCCCATGGCCTGGAGCGCGAACCCGCACAGCAGCGCCACCAGCAGCGTCTGGAGCACCTGCCCGCCGGTGAAGGCGGACACCAGCGTGGTCGGGATGATCCCGAGCAGGAACTCGGGGGTGCTCTGCGCCCCGCCGGCCTTGGCCTGGGCCTCGCCCGCATGGCGCGCGGCCTCGGTCAGGTGCAGCCCGCTGCCCGGATCCAGCAGGTTCCCCACCAGCAGGCCGATGGCCAGGGCCACCGTGGACATCACCATGAAGTAGCCGAGGGCGAGCCCGCCCACCGCGCCCACCTTGGCGGCCTTGCGGACCGAGCCGATCCCCAGCACGATCGTGCAGAAGATCACAGGCGAGATCATCATCTTGATGAGGTTGACGAAGCCGGTGCCGAGCGGCTTGAGCTCCACGGCCACGCCGGGGGCGGCGAAGCCGACGGCGATACCGAGGAGCACCGCGGCGATCACCGCGATGTAGAGATAGTGCGTTCTGTCGCGCCTGGCGGCCACGATGCCTCCTGTGGTGAATACGTCCCGGGAGGACCATCACCCAGGGCTGTGACCCCGGTCACCCTTGCGTTCATTGAGTTCACGAGCCGGTGCACACTGAGCGCCATGTTCCGTTTGCCCCGGCCGCCGCGCAGCCTCGCCGGCCAGCTCTTCGCCATGCAGGTGCTGCTGGTCGCCGTGGTCGTCGCCGGCTGCGCCGTCTTCGCGTACGCCACCGCGCGCGGCCAGGCCGAGGAGGCCGCCCGGCGCCAGGCCGGGGCCGTGGCCCGCGCGGTCGCCGACTCCCCGTCGGTCCAGGAGGCCGTACGGGAAGCCGTGCGCGGCACCGATCCCACCTCCCGGCTCCAGCCGTACGCGGAGCGGGTCCGGGTCGACTCGGGAGTGGACTTCGTGACGATCATGGATCCGGCCGGGCGGCGCTGGACCCACCCCGACCCGCGCCGGATCGGCGAGCGCTTCATGGGCAACACGGCCCCCGCCCTGCGCGGCGAGACCTTCAGCGAGACCTACACGGGCACCCTCGGGCCCTCGATCCGCGTGGTCACCCCGCTCAACGACGACGGCCGCGTCGTCGGCATGGTCAGCGCCGGGATCACCGTCCGCGCGATCAGCGCGCGGCTCGCCTCCCAGCTCACCGCACTCGCCTGGGTCGCCGCCGCCGCCCTCGCGCTCGGCGGGGCGGGCACGTACATCGTCAACGCCCGGTTG
Source organism: Streptomyces sp. NBC_00190 (assembly GCF_036203305.1). Classification (GTDB taxonomy): domain Bacteria; phylum Actinomycetota; class Actinomycetes; order Streptomycetales; family Streptomycetaceae; genus Streptomyces. The sequence goes on from NZ_CP108131.1 coordinate 7,516,870, forward strand.
CGCCGCCACACCCACGGGATGAACGCGGCCGAACTCAGCCGGATGTACGACTACCACCAGGCGGCCCTGCACGGGGTGCGCGAAGGGCTGCTGATGCTCGACGGCCAGCGCAGGATCACCCTGATCAACGACGCAGGACGGGAACTGCTGGGCCTGCGGGACGCGATGACGGGCACCGGCGTCGCCGACCTGGGACTGCCCGCGCCGCTCACCGGAGCCCTGCTCGCGGACCGGCCCCGGGTGGACGAGGTGCACCTGACCGCCGACCGGGTGCTCGTCGTCAACAGCTCACCCGTCGCGGGCGGCGGCCGCCGGGGAACGGTGGTGACCCTGCGCGACCATACCGAACTCCAGGTACTGACAGGGGAGTTGGATCACGAACGCGGATTCACCCAGGCCCTGCGCTCCCAGGCCCACGAGGCGGCGAACCGGCTCCACACGGTGGTCTCGCTCATCGAACTGGGCCGCGCGCAGGAGGCGGTGGAGTTCGCCACCGCCGAACTGGAACTGGCGCAGGCGCTCACCGATGAGGTGGTCACCGCCGTCGGAGAGCCGGTGCTCGTGGCGCTGCTGCTCGGCAAGGCCGCCCAGGCGCACGAGCGGGGCGTCGAGCTGGTCGTCACCCCCGACAGCACGGCCGTCGACGGCGCGGCCGGGACCCCGCCGGCCCGGGACCTGGTCACCGTGGTCGGCAACCTCGTGGACAACGCCATGGACGCGCTCACCGGCGTTCCCGGCGGACGGATCGCGGTCACCGTGCGCTCCGGCGCCGACGGACTGCTACTGCGCGTGGCCGACAGCGGCCCGGGCCTGCCCGAAGGGGTGGACGTGTTCCGGCGCGGCTGGTCCGGCAAGGGCGAGGGACGCGGACTGGGCCTGGCCCTCGTACGGCAGGTGGCGCTACGCCACGGCGGCACCGCGGAAGCGGCCCAGCCGCCGGGCGGGGGCGCCGAGTTCACCGTACGGCTCCCCGTGCGGCCGGAGCCGCGGCCGTGAGCGCGCCCGAGGTGCGGGTCCTGATCGTCGAGGACGACCCCGTCGCCGCCGACGCGCACGCGCTCTACGTGGGCCGGGTCCCCGGCTTCACCGCCGTCGGCACCGTCCACTCGCTGGTGGAGGCGACCCGGGCCCTGGAGCGGACCCGCGTCGACCTGCTGCTGCTCGACCTCGGCCTGCCCGACGGGAACGGCCTGCGCTTCGCGCGCGGGCTGCGGGCCGCGGGCCATCCCGTCGACGTGATCGTGGTGACCTCGGCGCGGGACCTGGCCGTGGTCCGCGAGAGCGTCTCGCTCGGTGTGGTCCAGTACGTACTGAAGCCCTTCGCCTTCCCGACCCTGCGCGAACGGCTCCTGCGCTACGCCGAGTTCCGGGCGACGGCGGGGGAGGCGGCCGGCCAGGACGACGTGGACCGCGCGATGGCGGCCCTGCGCGCGCCCCGCCCGGCCGAGCTCCCCAAGGGGCTGAGCGCGCCGACCCTGGACCGGGTCGCCGCCCTGCTGCGGGCGGCGACCGAGGGGCTGACCGCGGCGGGGGCGGCCGAGGCGGCCGGGATCTCCCGGATCACCGCCCGCCGGTACCTGGAGCACCTGGTGGACACCGGCCGCGCGGACCGCACTCCCCGGTACGGCCAGGTCGGCCGCCCCGAACTGCACTACCGCTGGCTCGCGGCGGCCGCGGCCGGCTCGGTGTCGAAGGTGTAGAACTTCCGGTGGTCCAGCAAGTCGGCCGGGGTGACGTCGTTCCACGGCCGCATCGTGTCGCCCAGGTCCACGACGTTCGGCGTGCCGGCCGCCGGCAGGTAGCCGGAGTGCGGGTGACGGGCCTGCCACTCGGCCCACAGCTTGTCCACGTAGGCGTGGTGCATCCAGAACACCGGGTCGTTGGGGGAGACGCCGGTGGCCATCTGGCCGCCGACCCACACGTGCACCCGGTTGTGCAGGTTGGCGCCGCGCCAGCCCTCCAGGCTGTTGCGGAAGCCGCCGTTCGAGGCGCTGTTCCAGGGGGCCGTGTCGTAGACGGACATGGCGAGTACGGCCTCCACCTCCTCCTTGGTCGGCAGTCCGGCGACGCCCGCGCCGAGCGCCCGGCGCAGGTAGGCGCGCCCGTCCACCCGTACGGCTATGTTCCACTTGCCCGTCGCGTACGCGAACGGGCCGTCGAGGACCTGCCCGTCGCGGGCCCGGCCGGTGCCGCCGAGGAAGTCGGCGGCCCAGAGCGAGGAGCGGGTGGTGCGGTCGGCCGTCCAGTCCCAGTAAGGGAGCGAAACACTCGCGTCCACAGCCTGCAGAGCCGTTTCGAACTCGAGCAGAAAGCGGCGGTGCCACGGAAGAAAGGAGGGCGAGCGGTGCCCTACCCGGTCGCCCGAGTCCGTGTCGCTCATGATGAAGCCGTTGTGGGTGGTGACGAGCCGGTCGTAGCGGCCGGTGCGCTTCAGCTCGAGCAGCGCGTTGGTGAAGGCGCGCCGCTCCTCGGGAGTGAGCGCGGCCTGGTTCTTGCGGACGGTCATGCCGTGCCTCCCATCGGTGCGAACGGCGCGAGCTCGGCGCCCTGGAGCTCGCGTACGGCGGCTCTGGCCAGCGAGGCCGGGTCCGGATGCGTTTCGTAGTGGTTGACCACGCTGATCCAGGTGCCGTCGGCGTTCCGCATCACGTGCAGCTCGCGGCCGTCTATCCGGACGGTGGGCAGACCGGGGGAGTGGTGGCCGCCGTGGTGGCCGCCGCCCTCGGTGGTTATCCGGATGCGCCGGCCCTGGTACACCTCGTCGACCGGGCCGACGGATGGGGTGGCGGCCCGGGAATCGGTGGCGGCCGCGCGCGCGGTGACGCCCGCAAGGCCGAGGGCGGTGAGTGCGCCGGCAGTGGTGCCCAAGGCCTGCCGACGGGTGATCGTGTCCATGGCCGAAGAACTATCAGGGCGTCAGGGGCAGTTGGCTGCTATCCGGACATCGAGGGATAAGTTTCGCATAGAACGAGTGCCATGATCTTCCCGCCTTCGGGGCGGGCCCGGAGGTCCAGGCGGGAGGATTTTCGGTTCAGATACTACTAGTCAGTAATTCTTTCGGTCGGATCGTACGGCTGTGGATGCGGTCGCGCCGCGGAGTCGGCCGGAAGGTGCGGCCGCTCCGCTTACCAGCGCATGTCCAGCGCGTCCAGGGCCCTCACCCGCTCCGGGGTGAGGGAGGCGGCGCGGGAGCGCTGGTTGGCGATCCAGGAGCCCAGCCGCCGCTGTTGGCCGCCGACCGGCTCCACATGCGTACGGGGGACCCTGAGGTGCCCTTCGCGGGCGTGGAACAGCTGGGCCGCCTCCAGGTGGTCCGCCCACGCGGCGGCGTGACTGCGGCGCGGCGGCGGGCGTTCCGCCTCGGTCGCCGGAGCCATCCCGAGGGTGTGCTCCAGCAGCCAGCGCTGCGCCCAGGACAGCCGCTCCCAGTTCAGGCGCTGGGTACGGACCCACCCGCCCAGGTCCTCGCCCTGGACCAGCACCTCGCCGGGCGCCAGGGGGAGCCCGCCGCCCGCGTCCAGACGTAGCCGGGTCAGGTGGAAGGCGCGCTGCCAGGAGATCTCCCAGGCGGGGCACCAGGACGCGTCGATCGCCTCCAGGGCCTCCCGCCGGTCCGCGGACAGCGCCCCCGGTCCCTCGCGGCGGGCCGCGGCCCGCTGGTTCTTGACCCACACTCCGACCGGGGCGCCGCGCCACGTGGCATCCGCCGGCGGCAGCAGGTGGCCGTGCTCCGCCGCCCAGGCGCGGGCGACCGCGAGCCCCTCCTCGAAGGCCACGTCGAAGTGGCTCCACACCATGCCGAGTTCGTCGAGCCGGGCCACCCGCTCACGGCCGAGCGCGCCCCGGCGGTACGTGCGGCGCGCGTCCGCGATCCACTGGCCCAGCGGGAACCGCGCCAGCCCGGGCGGCCACGCCCCGCCGCCCGCCGGCACCTTGAAGCCGAACGGCACCTTCAGGTCCCCGGCCGTGCCCGCGTAGATCCGGGCGGCCTCGACGCCGCGCCGCCAGTGCTCGTGCTCCGGATGCAGCACCCGCAGCCGGACGAAGGCGGCCAGCAGCGCCGGATCCCGGGGCGTGGAGAAGCTCAGCAGCGCCTGCGCCCCGGTCCCCGTACCGGAGGCCGCCGCCGGGGCGGCCGTCCGGCTCGGCGTCTGCGGCTGGGCCAGGGCCTCGACCAGGCGGGAGTCGTGCGCCCGCAGCGCTTCCAGCAGCCGCGCGAGGTCCCCGTACGCCCGCGAGGTGAGCATCGTCTCGGGCGTCTCGTCCGGTCCCAGCAGTACGGGCACCACCAGCGAGGCGACCTTCCCCTCGCCGGGCCGGATCCGCAGCGCCCGCCCCACCGCCTGCACCAGATCGGGCATGGAACCGCGTACGTCGGCCCAGTAGACGGAGTCGCACTCCTTGGTGTCCACGCCCTCGCCCAGCACCCGGACGCTGCCGAGGAAGGCCTTCTCGGCGACCCGGCCGTCCGCGAACGCGCCCAGCACCCGCCGCCGGTGGGTCGCCGTGTGCTGCCCGCACAGCCAGTCCGCCCAGACGGTACGGGGGTACACCGGGTGCGGCCGGCGGCTCGTGAGCCGCAGCCGGGCCGCCACCGCCGGGAGCCCGGCCGCGAAGGCCTCCGCCTCCTTGGTCAGGTGGTGGAAGACGAGCGTGCGCCGGAACCCCTCGTGGGCGGCCGCCTTCACCAGCGCCGTCTGCAGCGCCGCCAGCCGTGCCCCGCGCACCGCGTCCGAGCGGCCGTCCCTGCCCAGCAGTACGGCCGCCCGGAACTGCGGGTCGGTGACGTCCACGCACACCACCCGGTACGGGGCGCAGACGCCGCGGTCGATGGCCTCGGACAGGGACAGCGTGTAGCAGCGCGCGCCGAACGGCCCCTGCGGATCGTCCTCCATGGACGCCACGAGTTCGCCGCCCCGCCGCGGCCCCTCACCCCGGTCGGGCGTCTCCTCGCCGTCCTGCCAGACACGCGGCGTGGCCGTCAGGTAGAGCCGGCGCACGGCGGGGATCCGCGCGTTGTCGTGCACGACCGCCCAGGGTTTGCCGATCCGCCCCGACGTCCGGTGCGCCTCGTCGACTACGGTCAGGTCCCAGCCCGGGAGTCCGGCGAGATGCGCGCGTTCGAGAGTGCCCAGGCCCAGCGAGGCGTACGTGGCGAACACCGTGAGCCGGTCCACCGACGGGCCGCCCCAGCGGGCCAGTTCGGCCGGATCGGTGGTCGTGGGCACGCCCGCGTCCTCCCCGCGCAGCGAGCACACGGCCAGGGACCGCCCGCTGCGGCCGCCCTCCCGCCAGGCCGCGACGGTCTGCACCAGCAGATCCAGAGAGGGCACCAGTACGAGCACCCGCCCGGCCCGCAGCTCCTCGGCCGAGCGGACGGCGACGAGGGACTTCCCCGAGCCCGTGGCCATGATCACCTGGGTGCGCAGCCCGTTCGCGGGCACCCGGCCCCCGGCGGGCAGCTCCAGCGCCCGCACCACGGCGTCGACGGCCTCGCGCTGGTGCGGCCGGAGGTTCTTCCTCGCCATGTGCGTCACCCCGCCCCTGTGATCAGCCGGTTTGCCTCCAGCTCCTATCCTGCCCCCATTTTGAGGCAAAGGGCGGAGAAGCCGGGGAACAGCTCGAGCCGATGTCGAGCGGTCCATGTGACGGCAGTCACAAAGGGTGGATGTCACGTTCGTCGGGGGTGCTGTGTCCCATGGGTATGACCGACACCAAGAAGGTACTGCTGGCGGGGGCGAGCGGAGTCCTGGGGCGCCACATCACCGAGGCCCTCACCCGCACCGGCCACACCGTGATCGGCCTCGGCCGCGGCGCCGCGGCCGACGTGCGGGCCGACCTGATGAACCGCGACCAGCTGCTCCGCGCCGTCGACGGCCTCAAGATCGAGACCGTGGTGCACGCGGCCACCGCCCTGCGCGACGCGCCGATGCGGCACAAGGACATGTTCGCGACGGACGACCTGCGGCTGACCGGTACCCGGCACCTCATGGAGGCCGCCCGCGCCGTCGGAGCCCGCCGCGTCATCGCCGAGTCGATGGTCTTCGGATACGGCTACCGGGACTTCGGCGACCACGTGATCACCGAGGACGCCGACCTGTTCGGCCCGGCCGGCGACGTGGCCGTGGAACGCCACATCGAAGGCATGCGCGTCAAGGAGCGGCTGGTCCTGGGCGCCGAGGGAATCGAGGGCGTCGCCCTGCGCTTCGGGCTCTTCTACGGCGCCGGGGGCACCGAGGCCCTCGTGGAGATGCTGCGCAAGCGGAAGATCCCGGCGGTCGCCGACCGCGGCAGGGTGCTGCCCTGGGTGGACCTGGCGGACGCCGGACGGGCCGTGGCGCTCGCCGTCGAAGGCGGCCGCGCGGGGCAGGCGTACAACATCGTCGACGACACCCCGACCGGATTCGGCGCGCACGTCAGGGCGGTCGCCGAGGCGTTCGCCACCCCGAAGCCGCTGACCGTGCCCGCCTGGCTGATGCGCCCCTTCCCGTACGCCCACCGGATGGTCATGACGAACATGCGGGTGTCCAACGCGAAGGCGAGGGCCGAACTGGGATGGGCGCCGAGCCACGCCGGCTGCGCCGAGGGGCTGCGCGCGCTCGCCGGGCGCTGACGCCGCTTGATCGATGAGCCGCGGGGGTGCCACGGTGAGGCTCATGACCGAGACTTTCGAGGAGTACCGGCGGCTGCTGTTCGGTACCGCGTACCGGATGCTGGGCAGTGTCGCCGACGCCGAGGACATCGTGCAGGACGCCTGGCTCGCGTGGCACCGCGCCGACCGGTCCGCCGTCGAGCACCCCAAGGCCTACCTGGTGCGCACCGTCACCAACCTGAGCCTGAACAGGCTCAGGTCCGCGCAGGCCGTCCGCGAGACGTACGTGGGGCCGTGGCTCCCGGAGCCCCTCCTCACCTCGCCCGACGTCGCCGAGGAGGCCGAACTGGCCGACACCGTCTCGATGGCGGTCCTGGTCGTGCTGGAGACGCTGACCCCGACCGAGCGCGCGGTGTTCGTGCTCCGCGAGGTGTTCGGGTACGCCTACGCGGAGATCGCCGAGGTCGTCGGCAAGTCCGAGGCGAGCGTGCGCCAGTCCGCGCACCGGGCCCGCGAGCACGTGCGCGCGCGGCGCCCCCGCTTCACCGCCGAGGCCGCCGAACAACGCGAGATCGCCGAGAAGTTCCGCGCGGCCTGCGCGGGCGGGGACCTGGGCGAGGTGCTCACGCTCCTCGCCCCCGACGTCGTCTCCTGGTCGGACGGCGGCGGCGTCGTCACGGCCGCCCGCCGCCCGCTGTACGGACCCGACCACGTCGCCCGCTGGTTGCTCGGCGTCCTGGCCAAGCCCGCGGTCCAGGGCGTCGAGATGCGCCTCGCCGAGATCAACGGCGAGCCCGGCCTGCTGCTGGTGCACGGCGGTGTGCACGCCGGCGCCCTCACCTTCGAGGCCACCGACGGGCGGATCACCGCGCTGCGCCTCACCGTCAACCCGGAGAAGCTGCGCGGCCTCCGGCCCTGAACCGCGCCTGCACCCGCGCGGCCGGGCCCGTCGGCGAGCGGCTCAGCGCGCGCCGAAGTTCTGCGTCCACCAGGGACCGCCCGAGCCCTGGTGGATGCCGACGCCGATGTCCTTGAAGGAGCAGTTGAGGATGTTCGCGCGGTGTCCCGGGCTCTTCATCCAGGAGTCCATGACGGACTGGGGGGTCTGCTGGCCCCGCGCGATGTTCTCCCCGTACGTCGACCAGCGGTACCCGGCGGAGGTCGTCCGGGTGCCCGGGTCCGCGCCGTCGGGGTTGGTGTGGTCGAAGAAGTTCCGGCTCGCCATGTCGTCGGAATGGCCCTGGGCGGCAGCCCTCAACTGCGGGTCCTCCTTCAGCGGGCCGCAGCCGGCGGCCGCCCGCTCGGCGTTGACCAGTGCCACGACCTGGCCCGCGACGCCCTGCGGGGCGGGAGCCGGCGCGGGCGCCGAGGCCCGCGGGGTCGGCGAGCTGCTGCGGCTCTTCGTCGGGCTCGCGGACGGGCTCGGCGAGGCGGAGGCCGACGGCGACGGGGAGGCGGACGGCGAGGGGGACGCGGAGGGCGAGGGCGACTGGGAGGGGAGGGGGGACTCGGTCGCCGAGAGGGCGGCCAGCGGGGCCGGGGCAGCGGTGTCCCCGACCTTCTCACCGCCGGAACCGGGGAGCGTGCCGAGGTACACCAGCCCGCCGCCCGCGACGCAGGCGGCGAGCACCGCACCGCCGATCACCCGGCGCCGGCTCTGCTTGCGCCGACGCATCGCGCTCCGCCCGCCGCCCGCCGTCGTCGCGTCCAGGCCCAGGTGGGCCGCCGTGTCGGAGAAGTCGGCCCCGGCACCGTCGGGGGAGGCGGAACCCGCGGGGGCGAAGTCGGCCGCCGCGGCCGAGCGGACCCCTGCCAGCAGGGCAGCCGAGACGGGGACGAGGGCCAGACCGGCCAGCAGCCCCTCCGCCGGAACCAGTCCGCTCCACAGGCCGGAGCACCGTACGCATTCCCGCGCGTGCCGGGCTATTCGCTTGCGCCACAGCGCCGAGGGCCGTCCGTCCCAGCCCGCCGCGAGCGCCCGCAGCTCCTCGCACACCGGCTGGGCGCCCAGGGCGCGTTCCACCACACGGGCCGATTCCAGCTGCGCCTTCATCCGCTGTACCCGTACGGCGGTGTGCTGCGGGGTCAGTTCCAGCGCGGCGGCCACCTCGGCCCGGGTCAGCTCCCCGGCGCACTCCAGCCACCACAGCGACAGCAGCGCCCGGTCGTCGGGCTCCAGCCAGCGCGTGGCGCGCGCCGTCTCGCGGCGCTGGCCCGCCAGCTGCAGGCGTACGACCGTCAGGTCGACGAAGTCGGCACCCGGGTCCGCGACATCCTCGGCCGCTTCCAGGGTGCTCTCGCCGAAGCCGCTCTGCCGGGCCTGCCAGTGCGCCCGTACGCGGTTCATCGCGATCGCCACCAGCCAGGACCGGAAGCTCTCGTCGGCGCGCAGGCCGCCCAGCCCGTCGAGGGCCCGCAGCATTGTGTCCTGCACCACGTCGTCCACGTCGCAGGACCCGTTCAGGGCCCGCCCGACGATGTTGTAGACGAGCGGCAGATGGGTGCTGACGAGGTCGTCCTGCGCGCGGGGATCCCCCGCGCGGGCCGCTGCCACCAGCGCTGCCGTGTGCTGAGTGCTCATGTGATGTTCCCTGTCCGTACCGGCGGTCGATGATGCCCAATACCTGGGAGACCGTCGAGAGGGGCCTCGATAACGCTTATCCGGAATTCTTGTCCGAAGAAAAATCCGCCGCATCCCCGTCCGGAGCGGAAGGCTGCGGGTAGCGCCTGGCCGAGGAGTCACTCTGGGCCAGTCGGCGCAACGCCGCCAGCATGGCATCCCCCAGTACGGTGCCCACCACCACCCGCTCCACCATGTCCTCCGTGCTCCTCCCGCGCGCGACGAAGGACAGGTCGGCGTCGGCGATCCGCTCGGCGGCGGCCGCGAACTCGTCGAGGTCGTCCAGATAGTCCCCGTGCCCGACCGTCAGCAGCGAGGCCGCGGCGGCGGCCAGTGCGCGCGCCGCGGGATGGGCCGCCGGGACCTGCCAGCCGCGCCGCGCGATCAGCTCCTCGACCAGGGCCCGAGCGCGTTCGCCGTTCACCGGGTCAGTGTCCGGTGCGACGTCGGGGTCGACGGTACTGGCGGCCGCGCCGAGCAGGTCGTGCACCGGCCGGGCGCGGTCCTCGACCGCCTCCACCACCTTGCTGACGGAGGCGAGCGGCAGGCCGCCGACGTCGGTGAGGGCGCGGATCAAGTGCACGCGCCGGACGTGCTCCTCGCCGTAGTGGGCCTGATTGGGGCTGGTCAACTCACCGGCGGGCAGCAGGCCTTCGCGGAGATAGAACTTGATGGTGGGCACCGGAACACCGGTCGACCGGCTCAACTCTCCCATGCGCAAGGTGAATTCTCTCTTTCGTTCGGCCCGGGGACTTGCGGGGACGGGCTGGAGTATGGACAGTGACACTATCCGATACCGGATAGTGCTGGTATCCATTAGGGGGATACGGATGCGGAACCACAGAGAAGGATGGCATCGGCCGCTGCTCGTCTTCGCGGCGGCCATGGGAGTGCTCACGCTGGTCTCGGGGATCGGGCTGATCGTGGACGACCGCGTGATGGTCGGCTCCCCGATCTGGCACAAGCCGTTCAAGTTCTCGGTCTCGTTCGCCTTCTACGGCCTGACGCTGGCCTGGATGCACTCACTGCTCACGCGCGGCCGACGGACCGGCTGGTGGGCGGGAGCGGTGATCGTGGCGGCGAGCGTCATCGAGATGGCGGTGATCGTCGGCCAGGTCGTGCGGGGCAAGCGCAGCCACTTCAACCAGGAAACCCCGCTCGACAGCAGCCTGTTCGCCGTGATGGGGGCGACGATCGTCGTGCTCTGGCTGGCCAACCTGCTGATCGCGGTGGTGCTGTGGCGCCAGCCGCTCGCCGACCGCGCCACCGCTTGGGCGGTACGGCTCGGCCCGCTCATCGGGCTCGCCGGACTCGCGGTCGGCTTCCTGATGGTCCAGCCCACCGGGGCCCAGCTGGCCGGACAGATCACCGACACGGTCGGCGCGCACAGCGTCGGCGTCCCGGACGGCGGACCGCACCTGCCGGTCACCGGCTGGGCCGCCACCGGTGGCGACCTGCGGATCGCCCACTTCGTCGGGATGCACGCCCTCCAGGTGCTGCCGCTGCTGGCGCTCGCCCTGACCTCCGCGGCCGGGCGGTACGGCTGGGCGGCCCGCGCGGCGGTGCGCACCCGGCTCGTCCTGGTGGCGGGGGCGGGTTACGCCGCTCTGGTGGCCCTGGTCACCTGGCAGGCCCTGCGGGGGCAGGCGCTGACCTCGCCGGACACGACGACGCTGACCGCGGTGGCCGGGCTGGCCGTCGCCGTGGCGGTGGGGGTGGCCCTCGCCCTGCGCGGCGGCGCCGCCCGGGGCGATGCGGCGCGGGAGGTTGCGTCGCCGGTCGGCCGCTGATCACCGGAGGGCGTGGCTCCGCTGCGGTTCACAGCAGCGGAGCCAGCGCCTCCGTGGCCGCGCGCAGCATCGGCGCGTACGACTCGACCTCTTCCGGGGAGACCAGGAAGGTGACGGTGGTGACGCTGACCCCGCCGATCGGCCGGCCGTCCGGTCCGAGGACCGCGGAGCCGACGCAGCGGATGGTGGGCTCGTTCTCCTCGTCGTCCAGCGCGAAGCCCCGGGCGCGGACGGCCGCCAGCTGCGCGTCCAACGCCTGTGCGGTGGTGACCGACTTCGGCGTCCGGGGCGGCAGTCCGGTGGCGGCGATCAGCTCCCGCACCTCCTCGGCGGGAAGGTGCGCCAGGATGCTCTTGCCGATGGCGGTCGTGTGCAGCGGCATGCGCATGCCGACGCGGGAGGCCGTCCGGAAGGGCTGCTCGCTCTCCAGTTTGCGGATGTAGGTGATGGTCTCGCCGCTGTGCAGGGCCAGATGGACCGTCTGTCCGCCGACCGCCTGCCGCAGTTCGTCGAGGATGCGCCCGATGCTCGCCGGCTCCCCGCCGCTGACCAGCGCGGACAGCCCGCGGAGCCGTGGCCCCACCCCGTACCGGCGCTCGCCCTCCTGGCGTACGAAACCCAGGTCGACCAGTGACGCGAGGATCCGGAACGTACTGGACTTGGGGACGGCAGCGGCCGCCGTCACCTCGGCGAGCCGGTGCGGCCCGCCGGGCGCCGCCACCGCCTCCAGGATGCGCAGGGACTTCTCCAGCGCGGATCCGGCGGCGGAGGTGCGGCCTCCGCGCCCGCCCTCCGAGGCTTCCGCCGCTCCTTCCGCCGCGCCCTCTCCGGAGGCTTCTTCCGTTGACACGAGAACTCCCGCTCTGTGTAGGGTCTAGACCACACGGTTCCGGTACACGATACTGCGTTCCACTACGTGGAACACATGGGAGGGTCCCTTGTCCTGTCCCCTGTCCTGCCACCCGTACGCGGCGATATCCGCCCAGCGCCTGCTGCCGGTGCTGCGCGACGCCGACGCCGACGAGGCCGTCCGCCGCACCACCGCCCTGCTCGCCGCCGGCTGCCGCGCGGTCGAGCTGACCACCTCCACCCCCGGCTGGGCCGAAGCCGTCACCCGGACCGCCCCGCTCGCGGACGCGTACGGCCGCCCCGCCCTCATCGGCGTCGGCACGGTGACCACCACCGCGCAGGCCGAGACCGCCCTGGACGCGGGCGCCGGCTTCCTGATCTCCCCCCATCCGGCCCCCGAGGTCCGCGAGGTCGCCGGGCGCCGCGAAGCCGTCTTCATCGAGGGCGCCTTCACCCCCGGCGAGATCGCCGCGGCCGTCCGGGCCGGCGGCGCCGCCAAGGTGTTCCCGGCACACGTCGGGGGCCCGCGGTTCATCCGCTCGCTCAAGGCCGTCCTCCCGGAGGGCCTGATCATCCCGACCGGCGGGATCCAGCCCGGCGAGGTCCCCGACTGGCTCGCCGCCGGCGCGGCCGCCGTCGGCATCGGCGGCGGCCTCCCGGCCGACCCGGCCGAACTGGCCGCCGTATTCGCCGAACTGGCCCGCCCGTGCTGCGGGTCCCGCACCGGCTCCCCCGCGCGGGACCCGCGGTGACCGGAGGGTACGACGTCCTCGTGCTCGGCGAGGTGCTCGTCGAGATCCATGCCGCGGCCGCCCTCCGCGACGCTGTCGACGGCACCACGGCCCGCATCTCCTACTCCGGCGACGCCCTGAACGCGGCGGCCGCCGCCGCGGCGGCGGGAGCCCGGACGGCCCTGCTCGCCGTGGTCGGCGAGGACGAGCTCAGCATCCCGCTGCTGCGCCGCGCCGCCGAACTCGGCGTGGACGTCTCCCACGTACGCCGCGCCCCGCGCCCCAACGGCGCCTACCTGCTCTCCGCCGACACCGAAGGCGACCGGGAGTTCGTCTACTGGCGCACACAGAGCGCCGGCTCCACCCTCTCGCCCGCGCACGTCGAGTCCTGGCGCGACCTGCTGACCGCCTCCGCGGCGCTCATCACCAGCGGCGTCACCGGCGCCCTGTCACCGGCCGGCCACGATGCGGTGCTGGCCGCCGCGCACCTCGTGCACGGGGCCGGCGGGCACCTCTCGTACGACCCCAACTTCCGCCCCCGGCTGACCGGCCGGGAGCGGGCCCGGGAACTGCTGGCCGCCGTCGCCCCGTTGACCGGACTGCTCAAGACCTCCTGTCCGGCCGACGCGCTCGCCCTCGTGGACACCGGCGACCCGCGCACCGCCGCCGCCCGCTACCGCGCGCTCGGCGCCCGTACGGTCGTGGTCACCGCGGGCGCGGGCCGGCTGCTGCTGGACGACGGTACGGGAGCCCGGTACGAGGCCGTGCCCGTGAATCCGGCTCCGGTCGACGCGACCGGGGCCGGGGACTGCCTCACCGGCACCACCACTGCCCGGCTCGCCCTCGGCGACAGCCTCGCGGACGCCGTGGCCTACGGAACGGCGGCGGCCTCCCTGTCCGTCTCCGGCCGCGGGGGCACCGGGTGCGTCCCCGCTTTCACGCGGACGGCGGCGCTGGCGGCCGCACACCGCAGGATCACAGGGAGCCCAGCAGCGCGATCTCCTCGGCGGTGAAACGCACGGACGCCGCGGCGATGTTCTCGACGAGGTGGTCCGGGTTCCCCGTACCCGGGATGGCCAGGACGTGCGGACCGCGGTTCAGCGTCCACGCCAGGCGCAGCTGGGCCGCCGACACCCCGTGGGCCTCGGCCACGGCCCGTACCTCGGGGCCGTCCTCGGCGGTCACGCCCGCCTCCTTGCCCGCGCCCGCGATCGCGAAGAACGGTACGAAGGCGACGCCCTGTTCCCCGCACGCCTCCAGGAAGGCGTGGTCCTCCGCCGGGGACCCGATCCCGTACGGGTTCTGCACGCAGACCACGGGAGCGATGGCCTGCGCCTCGGCGAGGTGGTCGGGCCGCGCGTTGGAGATGCCCAGGTGCCGGATCAGACCGGCCGTGCGGAGCTCGGCGAGCGCCCCGAAGTGCTCGGCGACCGACCCGGTCGTCTCGCGGCGGGGGACGCGCAGATTGACCACGTCCAGGTGGTCCCGGCCCAGCTGGCGCAGGTTCTCCTCCACCTGGCCGCGCAGTTGGCCGGGCTCGGCCCACCACCACTGCCCGGCCGCGTCGCGGCCCGGCCCGACCTTGGTCGTGATGACGAGGCCGTCGGCGTACGGGGCGAGCGCCCGGTTGATCAGTTCGTTGGCGGAGCGCAGCGGGGAGAAGTAGAAGGCGGCGGTGTCGATGTGGTTCACGCCGAGCTCGACGGCGCGGCGCAGCACGCCGGTCACCCGCTCACGGTCGCTGGGGGAGCCGTCGGCGAGGTGGGTCAGCCGCATCGCGCCGAAGCCGATCCGATTGACGGTGAGGTCGCCGAGCTGCCAGGTGCCCGCGCCGGCCGCGGTGATCGTCTCTGAGGTCATCCGCCGACCGTACCGGGCTCGGCGACCCAGCCCGCGGCGAGGACCAGCCGCGATGTCCGGTGGACGGCGAGGAAGCCGAAGGGCCGGTCGAAGCGGACCTCGGCCCGGCGGGCCCGGTACTTCGCGCGGGGTGCCGCGCCACCGAACCCCGCCCTGACGGCGGTGACGGCGGCGGCCTCGAAGCCCGCCGCGTGGAAGCGGGCCAGCACGGACTGCCGGGCCGCGCCGATCGCCAGGGGCACCGGACTGATGCCGGGGAAGTGCCCGTGGTCCGCATCGGCGGCGGTCTCCAGCCCGAACAGCGGGGCGTGTTCGAGCAGATCGTGTTCGGCGTGCAGGGAGAACGCCACCGTGTCGACGCGCAGCTGGGGCTGCGGAGCGTACGAGTCCACCGTGCGGACCGTCAGGCCGGGACCCGGATCTCCCTCGGGCAGTGAACTGCCGGTCACCGGCGGGGCGGTGCCGGTGACGGCCGCGATGCCGGTTTCCAGTACCTGGTCGGCCGGGGCCGCCGGTTCACCGAGGAGCAGGTGCACGTCCACGTCGTCGGTGCCGGCCACTTCGAGGACGGTCACGGCGCCGGCCGTGCCCCGGGCCACGCGGACGTCGTCGAGCGAAGGGGTGGTGCGCGACAGCCATGGGACGTTGCGGCCCGCCCAAGGGCCTTGACCGGCCTGGCCGTTCAGCTCCCGGAAGGGGTGCTCCCACCGCAGCCGCAGTGCGAGCGCCGAGGCCAGGATCAGCTTTGCCTCCTCGTCGCCCTCGGGCAGGGCGACCGGCATGCGGTCGATCAGGCCGTCCGTCCGGTCGCGGGCCCACCGGTCCAGGGCCTCGCGGTCGGTGTCCTCGTCTCCCGTCAGGCGGCCCCGGGTGCCTGCCGGGAGCTTGGCCGACCAGTCCTCCTTGAGCGGGAGCTCGTCCTTGGTCCACAGCCCCGTGGCCGCCTGGAGGCCCCGTACGCCTCCCAGCCCGGCCAGCAGTTCCCGGGCGGCCTCGGCCGCGGCCTGGGCGGGTATGCCCAGGGCCTCCGCCAGTTCGGCGCGGGCCGGGCCGGCCGAGCCGTCCGCGAGCAGGGCGAGGAGCGGCCAGACCCCGGCCGCGGTGAACACCGTGCCCGCGTCCTTGACCGGGGCCTGAGCGGCCCAGCGCTTCGCGAGGCGGTTGACCGCCCGTACCGTCGAATTGTCCATGACGGGCGAGCCTACGTGGAGGGCGCCGCCGGGCCGGGTCGAATTTCCGCGGCCCGGCGGCGCCGGTCGGTGGGGCGGGCCGGCAGGCCGGCGGGTCGGGCGGGCGGCCGGTCAGCGGCCGCGCAGGCCGCGGTCGACGGCCGTCATCAGCTCGCCGTCGGCGGTGTCCGCGTCCAGTGACCAGAACATCGCGAGTTGATGTGCGTGAGCTTGCCGGCCGAGCCGTTCGCCTCAAGGTCCTGGACCTGGAAGTCCCGTCCGTAGACGCCCCATTGGGTGAAGTAGCCGACCTTCCGGTACGAACGGCCGTGGCCGCCCGCCGCGTCGGCTCCGGTGTCCGCGTCGGCGGCGGCAGCGGGCGCGAAGGCGGTCAGCAGGGAGAGGGAGCAGGCGGCGACGGCCAGCCTGCCGAGCATGCTGCGGCGCATGGGCTTCCTTTACGGATGCGGGAGCGGGGCGTGAGCGCGTGCGCGGTGCATGCCGGAAACTATTGGTCTGGACCAGGGTGGGTCAAGGGGGCGGCCCGGGCTCGCGGCGTCGACCACCGGAACCGGGGTCACGTCGAGCCGCCGGCGGGGCCGAGGAATTTCCACCCGGTTGATCGAAGAATTTGGTGGATCTTCGGCCCGAGCCGTGTCATCGTAGATCTCGCCGAAGGGGTGTAGCTCAGCTGGTCAGAGCGCCGGTCTCCAAAACCGAAGGCCGCAGGTTCGAATCCTGCCGCCCCTGCCACGCAGTACGGCTTTTCGATCGCCCGGACGGGAGCTCCTCTCCCCTCCGGGCGTTGCTGTATCCGGAGGCAGGTCTCCGGGGCCGGTCAGCCCGGACCGGGCTTCCCCCAGGACGGGTTGACGAGGCCGGGCAGGTCGAGGAGCGAGTCGACGGAGTAGTCGGCGACCTGCTGGACGGTCTCGTCGTCCGCCCACCAGTGGCCCCAAGGGCCGCGGCGCAGGTGCGCGGTGAGCAGGCCGGCCTCGGCGGCGGGGAAGATGTCGTTCTGCGGGTGGTCGCCGACGTACAGCGTCTGATGCGCGGGTGCGCCGGAGACGCCGGTGACCTGGTGGAAGAAGTCGAGGCTGGGCTTGGCGACGCCCCACTCGCCGGAGGTGACGATCAGGTCGGCAGGCAGGTCGAGGGCGCGCAGGAGATCCCCCATCCTGCGGGACTGGTTGCCCGCGATGACGACGCGGACCCCGGCCGCCCGCAGGGCGGTGAGTGCGGGGCGGACGTCGTGGTACAGGTCGGTCTCGTCGAGTTGCTCGCCGCGGCCGGCTGCCTCGCGGGCCCGGTATTCGGCGCCGACGTCTATGCCGGGTTTCAGGAGGCGAAGGGCGTCGGCGTTGTCGCGGCCGTCTACGACCACGGCGTCGACCAGGGCGGACATCGTGTGGCGGGGGACGTCGAGCCAGTCGGCCCAGGTGGCCCAGTAGCGGTCGTCCTTGGTGAGGGTCTCCCCGACGTCGAGCACGACAGTGCGAATCATGCGGGCAAGCCTACGGCGCGGTGGCCGCTGCCCGGTTACGGCTACCCGCCCCCGTGGCCGACTGGCCACGGGGGCGGGTAGCCGTCGCGAGGCCCACCGGCCCCGGAGGTGGTGGGACCGCTCGGGGACGGTCGGACGGTCTACGCGGCGCCGTCCTCCTGGTACCCGTACGGGCGCGTGATGATCTCCATCCCGTGCCCGGCCGGGTCCGTGAAGTAGACGCCGCGGCCCCCGTCATTGTGGTTGATCTCGCCCGGGTGCCTGCCGTGCGGGTCGGCGAAGTATGCGACCCCCGCCGCCCGGATCTTCCCGAAGGCCACGTCGAACTCCTCCTCGGAGAGGAGGAACGCGTAGTGCTGCACGGTGATGGACCCGGCCGGGACGGTCGCGAAGTCCAGGGTGACGCCGTTGGCCGTCTCCACGGGAATGAAAGGACCCCACTCGGTCCCGACCACGAGGCCGAGGACGTGCGCCAGGAATTCGGCGGACTCCCGGTTGTCACGGGAGTGGATGATCGTGTGGTTTAGTGCGACTGACATGAGTGAATGCCTCCGAAAGGCATGTCGCGGTCACCTCCATGCCTCACCCAGCCGGTGACCGACACGCGATGCCGCGTTCACGATCCTAGCCTCACCGCGTGCAGGGTATTGCTTTGCGTCCCAAGTTCCACATATCCGCCGTCGGTTCGGGGGGTGGTTGGTCACGCCGGGGCACGTCTACTGGCTGATCTCGCTGATGCAGCCGGCGAACCCGAGGAGCTCCGCTACCGGCTCCTGCACGTCGCCGCCCGGATCACCCGGGGCGGCCGTCGCCTCCGCCTTCGGATAGCGGCGACCTGGCCCTGGCGGCATGAACTCGCGGCCGCGTTCTACTGCCTGGCCGCACGGGCCCGCCCTGCCGGCTGACTCGCCGTCCCCGCCTGCCCTGACTCAAAGACCTCGGAGAACCCGACCACGCGTCGGGGCCTCGCCATGCCCACCGGCCGACGGTCCGGTCCTTCGGCCGCGCGTCACCTGGAGATGCGGGCTTCGATGCCGTCGAGCAGGAAGTCGAGGCCGATCCGGAAGGTGTGGTCGGCGTCCAGGTGGGCGGCATCGCGCACCACCGTGGCCAGTGCGTTGAATCGGCCAGTGGCGAAGGTTCGTTCCAGATAGGGCCCGAGGGAGGCCTGCCAACGCTTCTCGTCCATCCCGGTGGCCCGCTCGGCACGCCGCTCGGCGATCTCCCGACGCACGGCGCCGATCACGTACGCGTTGACTGCGGCGACCACCGGCATGACGGCGTCCACGTCGATGTCGCCCAGTGCGGCCACCACGGTCTCCCCACTGGCCAGGGCGTGCGGCCCGAGCTGGGGTCGGCCGCCCAGTAGATCGGCGAGCCATTCGTGCTCGTGTGCGGCGTGCCGAGTGGTTTCGGCGAGAGACCGGAGCACCTCCCGCCAGCCGTCTCCGACCGGCCGGATCTCGGCGTGGGCGGCGTCGACCATCAGGTCGAGCAACTCCTCCTTGCTGGCGATGTAGCCGTACAGCCGCATCGGGCGGACGTCCAGCTCGGTGGCGACCTTGCGCAGCGACACCGCATCCAGGCCGTCCGCGTCGGCCAGTTGGATCGCCGCTCGCACGATCCGTTCCCGGCTCAACGGGGCCGGCACGGGTCGATTCGGTGGCTCCGGCCTCTCCCACACCAACATGCCCCTAACAATACACCGCCTCGGTCGATACAGTGTATCGACCAGTACGGCGTATCGAAGGAGAGGCAGCCATGACCATCGCCATCGTCGGAGCCGGCTTGGGTGGCTTGGCCCTTGCCCGTGTGCTGCACGTGAACGGCATCGACGCCGTCGTGTACGAACGTGAATCGTCACGCGGTGCGCGCGGTCAGGGCGGCATGCTCGACATCCACTCCGGCCAGCGGGCGCTGCGCGAGGCCGGCCTGATCGACCAGTTCCACGCGATCGCCCGTGGTGAAGGCCAGGACATGCGCCTTCTCGAGCCGGATGGCACCCTGCTGCTCCAGGAGGACACGCCCGACGACGCCCCGCTTGACCGGCCCGAGGTCGACCGCGCAGATCTGCGCGACCTGCTGCTGGATTCCCTCCCCGAAGACGTGGTGCGCTGGGGGCGCGCGTTCACATCCGCCGACAACGGCCTGGTGCACTTCGCCGACGGCAGCAGTGCGACGTATGACCTGCTGGTCGGCGCGGACGGCGCGCAGTCCCGGGTCCGCGCGCTGCTCACCGACGCCCGCCCGGCGCATATCGGCCAGAACGTCGTCGAGGTCGGCATTCCCGACATCGACCGCACGCACCCCGACCTCGCGGCGATGGTCGGGCGCGGCACCTACTGGGTGCTCGGCAACGGACTGTCCCTGGCGGCGCAGCGCAACGGCGACGGCCGCGTTCGCATCGGCCTCAGCTTCTACAACACCGCCGAGGACTGGTTCGCCACCAGCGGGATCCCGTTCGACGACCCGGCCGCCGCCCGGGCGCGCCTGATCGACCTGCTCCCCGGCTGGGACTCACGGTTCACCGCGCTGATCGCGGCCTGCGACGACACGGTCGTGCCGCGGTCGATCGCCACTCTCCCGGTCGGCCTCACCTGGCCGTCGACGCCAGGCGTCACACTGCTCGGCGATGCCGCGCACCTGATGCCGCCGGTGGGAGAGGGCGCCAACATGGCGCTGCTCGACGGCGCCCTGCTCGCTCTCGCGCTGGCCGCGCGCCCGGACGACTTTCCCGCCGCCGTCAAAGAATACGAACGCGAGATGTTCGAACGCACCAGCGCTGCCGCCCGGATGTCCGCGGACATGCAGGAATTGCTGACGTCGCCGGACGCCGCGCAGAAAATGCTCGCATTCTTCCAACCTGGCTGAAGGTGACCCAATACGACCAGGAAACCGGTCGTCCAGCCAGCGCAATCATGGCCTCCGCCTCATGAACCTCACGAACCCCCGTACACCGCCTTGACGTTGTCCTGCGCCGGGTGCGTCCGGCCGGCCGGGCCCGCCGCGAACACCCGTAGCAGGTTCTCCGTCACCCGGGTCGTCAGCGCACCGCAGCGCGCGTCCAGGCCGTGGTTCGAGCCGCTGCGCCCGTCGCCCGTCGCGTCCAGGGCCTCCACCCACCGCATCGTGCCCGTCGCGAAGACCCCCGCACCGCTCTGCACCGTGTAGTACGCCGTGTCCTGATGGCTGGGCCGGCCCTCGCACACCACGGGGGAGTGGGCCAGGATCTCGATCGGCCGGGGCGTCGGGAACGCGGTGTTCACCTTGTCGTACTCCACCCCCACCAGGTGCTCGAAGCGGTCGCCCGCCTTGGCACCGGTGCCCTCGAAGAGCCAGTGGCCCGGGTTCGTCACCACGTACGGGGCGTCCACCGGGTAGCCGTCGTAGATGACGCCGAGCAGCGAGCTCTCCGGGTCCGTACCGGGTGCCGAGCGGAAGTCCACCGTCGCCGGGTGGCCCCGTTTGAATCCGGGGTCCTGGTCGTAGGAGGACTTGTAACAGACCAGCGTGCGGTCCGGGCCCAGTTCCGAGGCCTCCAGCCGGATCCGGCGGAAGCAGCAGTTCGCGCCCAGGACGGCGATGTTCGTGCCGGCGTCGCGGGCTGCAGTGATGTGGGCCCGCTGTTCGGGCGACCAGTACTCGTCGTGCCCGAGCGAGAGCACCGCCGCGGCCCCCTCCAGCAGCCGCTTCTCCCGGGCCACGTCGGTGGTCGTCGTGTAGGCCAGGGGTATGCCGAGCCGCTCGGCGAGCGCGATCAGCGAGGCCTCGTACACCAGGAACAGACCCGCGCCGTCGTCGTAGTCGTACGGCCGGTCGAAGGTCACGGCGAGGGAGCGCGAGGCGTAGCCGCCGCTGGGTCCGTCATAGCTGCCGTAGCCGCCCCACCGGTTGTAGGCCTGCCAGGTCGCCACCGCGTTGACCACGACGGTACGGCCCGCCGTCGCCGCCGACCGGACGGTGAGCGGTACGAAGCGCTGGCCCTCGCCGCCCTGCGCGTCGAGCCGCAGCAGGTAGCAGCCCTCGGGCCAGTCCTTGGTGTCGACCGTCGTGGTACGGGCCCACCGGGTGCGGACCGTCCGCGTCCCGGAGTCCACCGTGTGCTCGGGCTGCCGCACGCCGGGCAGGGCCTCCGACCGCCACACCAGCCGGGCCCGGGCTCCGCCGTACCAGCCCATCCGGTAGGCGGAGACGGTGAACCGGGGCGCGGTGGTGGACACGTGCAGCCCGAAGGACTCGCCGGGCAGGACGCTGACCCGGTCCGCGAAGCCTTCGATGGCCCGGGCCGCTCCGGCCTTGGTCACCGGCCAGTCGGCGTGTCCGGGGCGGGCGTTCTCGGCCGTGACGTCGAAGGCTCCGGGCCCCGCCGCCGACGGCTTTCCCGACGGCGGCCGGGTCCCGGCGGACGGGTTCCCGCCCTGCCCGTCGGCGCCGCCGCCGTCGCCGCTCGCGCAGCCGGCCACGGCCCCGAGCCCGGCCGCCGTCGCCGCACCGGTCGCGATCGCGAGGAACCGCCGCCTGCCTGCGCCCTCGCCATCCCGGGCTATGTGCTCCTGATCCATGGAGGGCACGTTATGTCACCCTTCGGCCATGGCCCCCACCGGCCCGTGACCTATGCTGGCCCACCTGCCCGGACCGGCATCAACTGACCCTGGAGGCAAGTGACATGAGGTACGACGGCGCACACGGTCTGGGCACGGTCCGGCAGCTGTGGCAGCTGCTGGAACCCGTCCACGCCCTCGTCTACTTCGCGCCCGAGAGCTACGAGGAGGCCGCGGGCCTCGGCTACGCCACGGACGAGCGGTGGCCCATGTACTTCGCCTTCAGGGCCGCCCCGCTCGGCCCGGCCGACGCGGAGCTCGTGAACGCCCTCTTCTACAGCTTCAACCCGGGCATGGTGCGGCGCTACGTCGCCCGCTCCTGGCAGCCCGCCCCGCCGGCCCGGGTCCTCGCGGCCCGCGCCGCCGCCACCGACCGCGCCCTGCGCTCGCTGCTGGGCGAACGCACCGCCTCCCCGGACCTGGCCGAGGCGGCGCGCCTGGCCCGCCGCGCCGCCGAGGCCGCCGACACCGCAGGACGCCCGCTGGCCGCCGCCAACGCGGCGCTGCCCTGGCCCGGGACACCGCACGCCGTGCTCTGGCACGCCGCCACGATCTTGCGCGAGCACCGCGGCGACGGCCACATCGCCGCCCTTCAGGCCCACCACCTCGACCCGGTCGAGTCCCTGGTCCTGCACTCCGGCGCCGGAGCCGCTCCCGCCGAGGCGTTCGCGAACCGCGAGTGGTCCACGAGCGAGTGGAGCGCCGCCCGCGACCGCCTCGCCGCAGGAGGCCTGCTGACCGAGGACGGTACGGCCACCGCGGCGGGGCTGGCGCTGCGCACCGCCGTGGAGAAGCTCACCGACGAACTCGCCGCCGCCCCGTGGTCCGCGCTGACCCCGCAGGAAGTGGCGCGGCTCGCCGAACTGCTCCTTCCGCCGGTTCTCGACATCGTCGGCTCCGGACTCCTCCCGGCCCAGGGCACCCTGGGCATCGGGATGAAGTACGACTACGAGGGCTGAACCGACCCCCCACTCGACGACGGTGCGCGCCTCCAGCGCCCCGACGCCGGCCGGAAGGAGCAGCCCGTGAAGTGCGCCCGGCCCTTCTAGACTGACCCGACGGCCGGTCAGGCATCGCACCAACGCGGAGGCTGGAAACGCATGCGCTATCTCTCCCTGGGCAGTTCGGGTCTTCAGGTCTCCGCCGTCGGGCTCGGCTGCAACAACTTCGGCGGCCGGCTCGACGCCCAGGCGACCCGCGCCGTCGTCGACGCCGCCCTCGACGCGGGCATCACCCTCCTCGACACCGCCGACATCTACGGCGGCCTCGGCGGCTCCGAGAGCCACCTCGGGCAGGCCCTCAAGGGCCGCCGGGACCAGGTCGTCCTCGCCACCAAGTTCGGCTTCGCCGGCATGGACATGAAGTACGGGCCCGCAGCCGGCGCCCGCAGCAGCCGCGCCTACATCCGCCGGGCCGTCGAGGAGTCCCTGCGCCGCCTCGGCACCGACCACATCGACCTCTACCAGCTGCACAGCCCCGACCCGGCCACCCCCATCGCCGAAACCCTGGCCGCCCTCACCGAACTCGTCGCCGAGGGCAAGGTCCGCTACATCGGCCACTCCAACCTCACCGGCTGGCAGCTCGCCGAAGCCGCCCACGTCGCCCGCGAGACGGGCTCGGTTCCCTTCGTCTCCGCGCAGAACCAGTGGTCGCTGCTGGAGCGGTCGGCCGAGCGCGAGCTCGTCCCGGCGGCCCTGCACTACGGCGTCGGCGTGCTCCCGTACTTCCCGCTGGCCAACGGCCTCCTGACCGGCAAGATCCGCCGCGGCGCGGCCGTCCCCGCCGGCTCCCGCCTCGAAGGCCGCGACGCTTACCTCACCGAGGAACGGCTCGACGTCGTCGAAGCGCTGGCCGCCCTCGCCGAGAAGTACGGCCGTACCGTCCTCGAACTCGCCATCGGCTGGCTCTCGGCCCAGCCCGGCTGCGCATCCGTCATCGCGGGGGCCACCTCGGCCGAACAGGTACGCGCCAACGCGGCCGTCGCCGACCGACCGCTCGACGCCGGGCTGCTCGCCGCGATCGACGCCATCCCGGGGGCGCGGAAGCCGGAATGACGCCTCAGACGGGCGCCCCCGTCAGGACGCAGGCGGGCGCTTCCGGCCGCGGCTCCGGGGCCGCGGCCGGTCGGCCGGTGGGCCGCGGGCCGCCGTGCGGACTCAGGACACGATGTCCTTGCGGGAGAACCCCCGGAAGGCGAGGGCGAACAGCACCAGCGCGTACGACACCGACACCGCCGCCCCCTTGACCATCCCGCCCCACTCCAGCTGCGGCTGCAAGGCGTCCGCCCAAGCGAACTGCCAGTGCGCCGGGAGGAACTCGCGCCACGACCCGAGCGCGGTGACCGCGTCCAGCACGTTCCCGACGATCGTCAGCCCGACCGCGCCGCCCACCGCGCCCAGCGGCGCGTCCGTCCGCGTGGACAGCCAGAACGCGAGCCCCGCCGTCACCAGCTGCGACACGAAGACGAAGGCGACCGCCAGCGCGAGCCGCGGCACCGTGTCCCCGGCGGGCAGCGCGCCGCCCGCCGGGAGCTTCAGCGGCCCCCACCCGTACGCGGCCGTGCCCGCAGCCAGCGCGACCACCGGCAGCAGCACCATCGCCGCCAGGCTGAAGCCGAGCGCCACCACCAGCTTGCTCCACAGCAGCCGCGCCCGCGGCACCGGCGACGCCAGCAGATAGCGCAGCGAGGACCAGCTCGCCTCGGAGGCCACCGTGTCCCCGCAGAACAGCGCGACCGGCACCACCAGCAGGAAGCCCGCCGACACGAACAGGCAGGTCGCGGCGAAGTTCGCGCCCGAGGCCGTCGCCGTGTCGATGAGGGTGATCCGGCCGTCTCCGCCGCTGCGGCTGCCGGGCCCGCCGCCCACCGCGAACGCGATGATCAGGATGAAGGGGAGCGCGGCCAGCACCCCGCCCATCACCAGCGTCCGCCGCCGGCGCCACTGCCGCAGCGCCTCCACGCGCAGCGGCAGCGTACGGTTCGCCCGGTAGCCCGGGGCCACCTCCTGGACGGTCCCTGCCTCTACCGTGCTCATGCCGAACCTCCGATCAGGGTGAGGAACGCGTCCTCGAGCCGGCGGTGCGGCCCGACTCCCGCCACCGGCACCTCCAGCCGTACGAGTTCGGCGATCAGCCCTGCGGCCGTCGCGCCTTCGAGCCGTACGAGGAGCCCGTCCTCGGCGGACACCACGGAACCCACTCCCTCCAGCGCCGCCACCTTCTCGACGGCCGTCTCGTCCACCGGCTCCGCCAGCGTCACCAGCAGGGTGTCCCCGCCGCCGGTGATCTCCGCGACCTCGCCCGCCTGCACCAGTCTGCCGCGGTCCATGACCACCAGGTGCGTACAGGTCTGCTCCACCTCCGACAGCAGGTGGCTGGAGACGATGACCGTCCGTCCGCCCGCCGCGTAGCGGATCATCACGTCCCGCATCTCCCGGATCTGCGGCGGGTCCAGACCGTTCGTCGGCTCGTCGAGGATCAGCAGGTCGGGCATGCCGAGCATGGCCTGCGCGATCGCCAGGCGCTGCCGCATGCCCTGCGAGTAGGTGCGCACCGCGCGCTCCAGCGCGTCGCCGAGCCCAGCGATCTCCAGGGCCTCCGCCATGTGCGAGTCCCCGGCCGGACGGCCGGTGGCCTGCCAGTACAGCTCCAGGTTCGCCCGGCCCGTCAGGTGCGGCAGGAATCCGGCGCCTTCCACGAAGGCCCCGACCCGCGACAGCACCGGCGCCCCGGCCCGTACCGCGTGCCCGAACACCCGGATCTCCCCGGCGTCCGGCGAGATCAGCCCCATCAGCATCCGCAAGGTGGTCGTCTTGCCGGCGCCGTTGGGCCCGAGGAGCCCCAGCACCTGCCCCTTCTCCACCCGGAACGACAGGTCCCGTACCGCGTACCGGTCCTCCGCCTTCGCGTACCGCTTCGTCAGTCCGGTGATCTCCAGCGGTACGTCGGCCAGCGCGGGCTCCGGCTGCGGTACGCCGCCCCGCGCCCCTGCCGGCCCCCGCCCGGTCCGCCGGATCCCCAGCAGCGCCGCGGCCAGCGCCGCCGCGCCCAGCGGCAGCCACCACGTCCAGGCGGGCAGCCC
The DNA here is from genome assembly GCF_036203305.1 of Streptomyces sp. NBC_00190. Classification (GTDB taxonomy): domain Bacteria; phylum Actinomycetota; class Actinomycetes; order Streptomycetales; family Streptomycetaceae; genus Streptomyces. The sequence continues at coordinate 7,542,667 of NZ_CP108131.1, forward strand.
GGCCGAGGCGGTCCGCACGTCCGCGGCCACGGGGACGGCCAGCGGACCCTCGGCCGAGACCGTGTAGGTGGCGGGCGCGGCCGGGGTCGCGTAGCCGAGATCGGTCGCCGCGACCACGAGCCGCAGCCGGTGCCCGGCCTCCACGGCGTGGTCGATCGCGGGCAGCCGGAGCTCGACGGACCTGCCCTGCTGCGCGTCCTCCACCCGCACCGGGGCGACCAGCTGACTCGGCAGCACCTGCTGGCGACCGTCGGGCCCGACGTCGTACACCTTGCCGAAGAGCACGGCCGAACCGTCCTGCGCCGTCGACCTCACCTTCAGGGTGACGGTCGGAGTCCCGGTGATCCGTACGTCCTCGGTCAGCGGCTCCGACTCGAAGCGGGCGCTCTGCCCCGGGAAGTCCAGCGAGAACCCGGCTCCGAAGGCGGCGAGCTGCCCGCCGATGCCGGGCAGCGAGGACAGCGCGGGGGGCGCCCCGCCCGCCGGATTGGCGAAGCCCTGCTCGCGCCCGGTCAGCGCGAACCGCTCCGGGCCGGAGGTGAGTCCGGGGTACCGCTCGCCGCTCGCGCCGCGCAGCTGTACCCGCCCGTCGGTGGAGTCGATGCCGCCGGAGCGCGAGACGCGGAACGCCGGGCCGGTGTCCGTGTTCTCGCCGGCCCCGCCCCCCTTGAGGTAGCGGTCGAACCAGGCGGCGACCCGGGCCTCGGTCCGGTCCGCCTCGCGCATGCCGCCGTCGTGCCCGCCGGCCGCCCAGTCCACGGAGACGGGCGCGCCGTTCGCCGCGATGGCCTTGGCCATGGCGTCGGCTTGGTCCAGCGGGAAGAGGGAGTCGTCCTGGCCCTGCACGATGAGGGTCGGCACCTTGATGCGGGCACCGACGGCCGACGGACTGCGCTGCTCCAGCAGCGCGCGGGCCTCGGGGTCGGGCTTCCCCGCCACCGCGACCCGCTCGTACATGGAGCAGAGTTCGGGCTGGAACCGCCCGCAGCCGGGGGCGGACCGCGCATCGGGCGCCTGCGGCCCCGGCTGGGCGGGCTGCATGCCGCCGACGGAGCCGGTGGTGAAGAAGATGCCCGCCCACAGCTTCTTGAAGACGCCGTTCGGGAAGAGGGAGTCCGCCAGATTCCAGTAGGTGATCTGCGGGGCGATCGCGTCCACCCGCCGGTCGTACCCGGCCGCGAGCAGGGAGACCGCACCGCCGTACGAGGCGCCGGACACGCCGACGCGCGGATCGCCGTCCGCGTCGAGCTGCACCTCGGGCCGGGTGGCGAGCCAGTCGATGAGCCGGGAGACGTCCTTGACCTCGTACTCCGGGTCGTTCAGCCCGATCCGGCCCCCGGAGCGGCCGAAGCCGCGCGCCGACCAGGTCAGGACGGCGTACCCGTCGCGGGCCAGCCGCTCGGCCTGCGCGCGCACATCGTCCTTGCTGCCGCCGAAACCGTGCCCCAGCAGCACGGCGGGACGTTTCTTCCCCTCGCCGTCCCCGCCGCCGGCCGTGAAGTACGAGGTGTCGATCGCGGCGTCGGGCATGTCCAGCACGGCGTCCTGGCGGTGCACGGCCGGAGCGTCACCGGCGGCCGAGGCCGCGGCCGTCCACGTGCCGGCTCCCGCGACGACGGCGAGCGCGGCCGCGCCGGCGAGCAGGCGGTCCCGGCGTCGCCTGGGCAGTCGGAGCTTCATACGGGAACCCTAAACGCCAGGTGCCCCCCGGCCCGAGCGCCCACAGGGGGATGTCCCCACCTTCCGGGGGAGTACACGGACCGCCCCCCTGTACCGCACCCGCGGTATGCGGCCACCCGGCTCCCGACCTGCGGGGCGCTCCGCCCGGCGGGAGGATGGCCGCATGCTGCTGGCCGAGGTCGCGCGCGTGTCCCAGGAGGTCGCCGACACCTCCGCCCGGTCGCGGAAGACCGCCCTGCTCGCGGAGCTCTTCGCCGCCGCACCCCCGCAGGAGGCCGCGCTGGTGATCTCGTACCTGGCCGGGCGCCTCCCACAGGGCCGCCCCGGCATCGGCTGGCGCGCCCTCGCGCAGGAGGTGGAACCGGCGCCGGAGCCCGGCCTGACCGTCCGGGCCGTGGACGAGGCGGTCACGGAGCTGGCCGCCGTCGCCGGCCCGGGATCGCAGGCCCGGCGCCGCCGGATCCTGGACGGCCTGCTCGGCGCGGCCACCGAGGCCGAGCAGCGGTTCCTGCGCAGCCTGCTCTCCGGCGAGGTACGCCAGGGCGCACTCGACGCGGTGGCCCTGGAGGGCGTGGCCGCGGCCGCCGGAGTTCCGGCCGAGGACCTGCGCCGCGCCGTGATGCTCGACGGGTCGCTGCCGCGCGTGGCCGCCGCCGTCCTCGCCGACGGGCCGCAGGCGCTGCGGGACGTCACCCTGCGCGTCGGGCAACCCGTACAGCCCATGCTGGCGGCCACCGCCAAGACGGTCGCGGAGGCCCTCGCCGCGCTCGGGCCCTGCGCGGTGGAGGAGAAGCTCGACGGGATCCGGGTCCAGGTCCACCGCGAGAGGGACGAGGTACGGGTGTACACGCGCTCCCTGGACGAGATCACCGACCGGCTGCCGGAGGTGGCCGCGCTGGCCCGGTCGCTGCCGGGGGAACGGTTCGTCCTCGACGGAGAGGTCATCGGCCGGGCCGCGGACGGCCGTCCGGTGCCTTTCCAGGAGATCGCGAGCCGGGTCGGCTCGCGCGTCGACGTGGAGGCCGCCCGGCGGACGCTCCCGGTGGTCCCCTTCTTCTTCGACGTCCTGGTCGCCGGGGACGACGTGCTGCTCGACCTCCCGGTCCGCGAGCGGTACGAGATTTTCGCCGCGCTCGTGCCCGAGAGTGCCCGGGTCCGCCGCCTCGTGGTCGAGGACGCGTCGGCGCAGGCCGCCGAGGCGGAGGAGTTCTGGGCCGAGACCCTGCGCCGCGGCCACGAGGGTGTGATGGTCAAGGGTCTCGGCTCCGCCTACGCGGCGGGCAGGCGCGGCAGGAACTGGCTCAAGGTGAAGCCGGTGCACACCCTGGACCTGGTCGTCCTCGCCGCCGAGTGGGGCCACGGACGGCGCACCGGGCTGCTGTCCAACCTGCACCTCGGCGCGCGGGCCGCCGACGGGACGTACGCCATGCTCGGCAAGACCTTCAAGGGGCTCACCGACGAGATGCTGCGCTGGCAGACCGGGGCGCTGGGCGCGCTGGCGACCTCGGACGACGGCTTCACCGTCCGGGTGCGCCCGGAACTGGTCGTGGAGGTCGCCTACGACGGTCTGCAGCGTTCCCCGCGCTACCCGGCCGGGGTGGCGCTGCGCTTCGCGCGGGTGCTCCGGCACCGCCCGGACAAGCGCGCGGACCAGGCCGACACGGTGGACACGGTGCTCGAACAGGGCAGGGTCCGGTGAATTTGCCTCAGAGGCAAGACGCATTGCCGGAAAGGCAAATCTCTGGCTCAATCGGGGCATGACATCCGGTCCTGCCCCCGGTCCCGAAGACCGGACCGACCCCGCAACCGGCCCCGAAGCGGTGGCCGACCCCGCCGAGCCCGCCGACGAGCTGCCCGCCGTGGCCCCGCAACTGCGTGACCTGCGCCGCCGCGCCGGACTCACCCTGGAAGCCGCCGCGGCGAGGGCCCGGCTCTCGCCCGCGCACCTGTCCCGGCTGGAGACGGGACGGCGTCAGCCCTCGCTGCCGCTGCTGCTCGCGCTCGCCCGCACCTACGGTACGACCGTCTCCGAGCTGCTCGGCGAGACCCCGGCCGTCGCCGATCCCATCGTACGGGCCGGCGGTCCGGGTGCCCGGGAGGCCGACGGGTGGACGTACTGGCAGGCCGGAGGCTCCGGGCGCGGGATGCAGGCCTTGCGCGTGCACGTCCCTCAGGGCCGCAGCCAGGGCGAGCTGGTCCGCGTACATCCCGGCGAGGAGTGGTTGTACGTCCTCGCCGGGAGGCTGCGGCTGCACCTGGGGGAGGCCGAGTACCTGCTGGAACCGGGGGACAGCGCGCACTTCGACTCGCTCACCCCGCACCGGATCGGCGCGGCCTCCGCGGGCGGAGCCGACCTGCTGTTCGTCCACACCCTGCTGCAGAGCAGCCTCGCCGGGCTGTGCCTCGGCGGAGCCACCACGTCCACGCACCCCCGATAGCCCCCCTGCGCCACAGACAGCCGAGGAGTCCCAGCCATGTCCCAAGGAGAGAACCCCGTCACCATGCGGGCGCGCATCGAATCGAAGTTCCCGCGCGGTCTGCTGATCCGGCTGATCGCCTACTTGTTCGTCGGCCACCTCTTCGCCTTCTTCGTCTACCTGCTCTTCGTCCTGGGCGGCCAGAACCAGTAACGCTCTGGGCCGCACGGCTCTGGAAAGGTGCAGGTCCTGTAGCTACCCTCCGCGCATGATTTCCACGGTTGTCTGGGGTACCGGCAACGTCGGCCGTTTGGCCATCCGCGCCGTCGAGGCCCATCCCGAGCTGAAGCTCGCCGCAGTCATCGTCCACGATCCAGCCAAGGTCGGCCGCGACGCGGGCGAACTCGGCGGACTCGGCCACCCGTTGGGGGTCGAGGCCACCGACGACATCGAAGCCGTCCTGGCCGGACGCCCGCAGGCCGTCGTGTACGCGGCCTCCGGGGACGTCCGTCCCGACGACGCCCTCGCCGACATCACCCGGGCGATCCGGTCCGGCGCGGTGGTCGTCAGCCCCGCGCTGTACCCGCTCTACGACCACCGCAGCGCACCGCCGGAGTTCCGCGATCCGGTGCTGGCCGCCATCGCGGAGGGCGGCGGCTCGCTGTTCGCCTCCGGAGTCGACCCCGGCTGGGGCAACGACGTACTCCCGCTGCTGCTCAGCGGACTGGGCGCCACCATCGACGTGATCCGCTGCCAGGAGATCTTCGACTACTCCACCTACGACCAGCCGGACTCCGTCCGTCAACTCGTCGGCATGGGCCAGCCCATGGAGCACGAGCCGATGATGCTCATGCCCTCGATCCCGACCATGGTGTGGGGCGGCCAGATACGCATGATGGCCCGGGCCCTCGGGGTCGAACTGGACGAGATCCGCGAGACGTCGGAGCGCCGCGCGCTCGACACCACCGTGACCACCAGGACGATGGGCGCCTTCGAGGCCGGCACCCAGGGGGCGATCCGTTTCGAGGTGCAGGGCATCGTCGAGGGCGAGCCCCGCATCGTCATCGAGCACGTCACCCGCATCCACGCCGCGTGCGCTCCGGACTGGCCGTCGCCGCCGAACGGCGGCGACGGCGCCCACCGCGTCGTCATCGAAGGCCGTCCCCGCATCGAGGTCACCATCGAGGCCACCGACGAGGGCGAGAACCGCTCGGCCGGCGGCAACGCCACCGCCGTCGGGCGCCTGGTGAGCGCCATCGACTGGCTCACCGAGGCCAAGCCCGGACTCTACGACGCCCTCGACATCCCGCTGCGCCCCGCCGTCGGCAAACTCGGAAGGAAACAGTCATGAGGATCGACATCCCCGAAGGCCAGCACCCGATCGAGTACGTGTGGGGCGACATGGTCCCGGGCATCGGCATGGCCGCCGCCAACTTCTCCCTCTCGGTGTACGCCCACACCACTCTGGGCCTGCGCGAGTTCGAGGCCGCCCGGCTGCGCGTCGCGCAGATCAACGGGTGCGTCTTCTGCCTGGACTGGCGTACCGAACGGGAGGGGGAGAAGGTCGAGGAGGAGTTCCCCGACGCGGTCACCGAGTGGCGCACGACGAAGGCCTTCGACGACCGCACCCGGCTGGCGGCGGAGTACGCCGAGAGGTACACGCTCGACCACCACGGACTCGACGACGAGTTCTGGGACCGGATGACCGCGCACTACAGCCAGCTGGAGATCGTGGAGCTGACGATGAGCATCGGGTCCTGGCTGGCCTTCGGCCGGCTCAACCACGTGCTCGGCCTCGACAGCGTCTGCATGCTGCCGGGTCACTGACATGGATCCGGGGCCGCTCGGTGGATCCGGTCGGCCCCGGCTTCGGTGTGCCCGGCCCCGGCTACAGGTCGGTGGCGATGATCTTCTCGATGTTCCGCTCGGCGAGGGCCGTGATGGTGACGAACGGGTTGACGCTGGTGTTGCCGGGGATGAGCGAGCCGTCGATCACGTACAGGCCGGTGTAGCCGTGCAGGCGACCGTAGTTGTCGGTGGCCTTGTCGAGGACGGCGCCGCCGAGCGGGTGGTAGGTGAGGTGGTCGCCCCAGATCTTGTTGGTGCCGAAGAGGTCGGTCCGGTAGATCGTCCCCTCCTTCGAGTTGATCTTGTCGAAGATGGTCTTGGCCATGTCGATGGACGGCTGCTTCCACGCCGTCTGCCAGTCGAGTTCGACCTTGCCGGCCGCCGCGTTCCAGGAGAACTGGGCGCGGTGCGGGTTCTTGGTGATGGAGAGGTAGAAGGACGCGTAGGTCTCGATCCCCGTCGGGAGCGGGGCGACCTCGGCGAAGGCACCGCCCGCCTCCCAGTTGTCGATGCCGCCGCAGGGGATCGCGGCCTGCACCTTGCCCGTCGCGTCCCACATGTGGTTGGCGCGGCCGCACATGACGTTGCCGTTGTCGCCCCAGCCCTTGCCGATCTCGTCGTTCAGGTTCGCCAGGGCGCCGGTGGCCTTCAGCTTGACGAGCAGCTTGCTGGTGCCGACGCTGCCGGCGGCGAAGAACACCCGGTCGGAGGTGACGGTCTTGGTCGCCGTGACGGTGCCGTCGGTGGCCAGCTGGCTGATGCCGACGGTGTAGCCGCCGCCGGGGGCGGGCGCGACCGAGGTGACCTGGTGGAGGGGGGAGATGGTGACCTTGCCGGTGGCCTTGGCCGCGGCGATGTAGGTCTGCTGGAGCGACTTCTTGCCGTGGTTGTTCCCGTAGAGGATCTCGCCGTCGACCGCGGACTTGGGTACGGTGCCGGCCGCCTCCTGCTTCATGTAGTCCCAGTCGTACACGTCGGGGACGAAGACGAAGGGGAAGCCGGAGCGCTGGGCGTGCTTGCGGCCGACGCGGGCGTACTGGTAGCAGGCGACGGTGTCGAACCAGGCCGGGTCGACGAGGCCCACGCCGAGTCCGGCATTGGCCCGGGGGTAGTAGGTGTCGTACATCTCGTCGGCGTTCACCGAGGGCAGGACGGCGCTGAAGTTCTGCCGCTTCGGGGTGACGGCCATGCCGCCGTTGACGAGCGAGCCGCCGCCGACCCCGCGGCCCTGGTAGACGATGATGCCGCCCATTTCCTCGGCGTCGAGGATGCCCGTGTACTTGGGGACGGTCTTGTCGATCGGGAATCCGAGGAAGTTGCTGAGCGGCGCCTTGGTCTTGGTGCGCAGCCAGTAGGAGCGGTAGTCCGGGTTGGTGGTGTGGGCGAAGATCTTGCCGTCGCTGCCGGGGGTGTCCCAGGCCATGCCCATCTCGACCATGTGTACATCGACGCCGGCCTGAGCCAGGCGCAGGGCGGCGACGGATCCGCCGTATCCGGTGCCGATCACCAGGACGGGGACGCGGGCTCCGTCGCCGATCGGGGCGGCGGAGGTGGCGGCCTGCGCGGCTGAAGCGGGGGTGACGTGAGCAGAGAGGGCCACCGCCCCCAGAATAGAACCTGTTCTTGCGAGGAATCCGCGTCGGGAGAATCCGTTGGGACCGTTTCTGGGCACGCCGTTCTCACTCATGTGACGTTCCTCACTCTTGGCTGAATGAGAACGAGTTCTACTGCTATGGGCGTGTGAAGTCACTACATACTTGTGAGTAACTTGGCGACTTCAGGCCGGTCATGTCATCGGCTCGGTGGGCTCCGGGCGGCCCGTCCAGCCCAGGACCAGCAAGGACGGGACCGCGGCGAACGCGCACCAGGTGGAGGCGAATTCAAGCCTCCACAGGGCCGCGCAGGCCACCGCCCCGGCGGCCGTCACGGCCCCCGAGCAGCCGCAGCCGGCGGTCGCCCGCGAGCAGCAGGGCGCCGAGGGTGGCGAAGAGGTAGCCCGTCACGAGGAGCGGCGCGTACGGGACGTCCATGCCGTAGCCGACCGTGTGGCCGCGGATCTCCGCGGTGACCGGCCGCGTCGCGAGGGCGCACGAGAGGACCGCGCCGGTGGCGAGGCCGACGGCGACCGGCCCCCACAGGCGGCGCCCGACCGCGGGCGCGGCCGCGCACAGCACGCCGAGCGGCACTCACACGGCCAGCAGGGGCAGGGCGATCACCGCCCAGGCGGTGGTGGCGGGGGAGCGGCCGCCGTCCGAATCCCAGACGGCGGCCTCCACCAGCTGGTGCGCGCCCAGCAGCAGGGGCAGCGCGGCGACCGGAAGATCCCGGGCGCGTCGTGCGCGTACCGTGCGCGCCACGCATACGACTCCGACGGCGGTGATGGCCGTGCCCGCCGCCAGATCGGCCGTGGCGCTCCAGCACGTGGCGCTACGTCACCGGGCGGCCGGCCGCCGCGCCGTCGGGCAGTGCGGGCTGGGGCATCGACTGATTTCGGTCAAGCTCCGCTCTCCTCTCGCGGGGGTTCGAGCGGCGGAGCGGTCATGGCGCACTGGGTACGGCACTGCGGGTGCGGCGCCCAGGGCGCGGGTGTGCGTACGGTCGTCCAGGCCACGGCCGCCCCGAGCAGCAGCAACCCCGCGCACCAGGGCATGGCCCGGCCGAAGGCCGCGTCGAACTGGTCCGCCGAGAGGTACGCCTCGGGCCCCATTCCGGCCAGCAGTGGCAGCGCCGCCACCGCGAGCAGCCCGGCCACCCGCGCCGCGGCGTTGTTGATGCCGCTCGCCAGCCCCGCCCGGCCCGGGTCCACCGAGGCCAGCACGGTCGCCGTCAGCGGGGCCACCAGGGTCACCATGCCCATGCCCATCACGACCATCGCGGGCAGCACGTCCGCCGCGTACGAGGCGCCCGGCCCCACGCGCAGCATCAGCAGCGTCCCGGCGGCGCAGAGCAGGGGCCCCACGGTCAGCGGGATCCGCGGCCCGATCCGCTCCGCGAGCTGCCCCGAGCGGGCCGAGAGCAGCAGCATCAGCACCGTGGTCGGCAGCATCGCGGCCCCGGCGGCCAGCGCGGAGTATCCGGCCACCACCTGGAGCTGGAGCACGACGAGGAAGAAGAAGCCGCTGAAGGCCGCGTAGACGCACAGGGTGACCAGATTGACGGCCGTGAACTGCCGGGAGGCGAAGATCGACGGCGGCACCATCGGATCGGCCCGCCGCCGCTCGACGTAGACGAACGCGACGGCCAGCGCCACGCCGCCCACGGCCGCGGCGATCACCGGCGCGCCCGCGGCCTGCGCCTCGATCAGCGCGTAGGTGATCAGCGCCAGGGACGTCGCGCACAGCGCCGCGCCGAGCACGTCGAACCGCCCGCGCGCGTCGGGATCCCGCGATTCGGGTACGTGGCGCAGCGCGACCGGGACGCACAGCGCGGCCAGCGGCACGTTCAGCAGGAACACCCAGCGCCAGCCGGGCCCGTCCACCAGCCAGCCGCCGAGGAACGGGCCCACGGCGGCCCCGACCCCGCCCAGTCCCGACCACAGGCCCACCGCCCGGGACCGGTCCCCGGACCGGATCGAGCCCTGGATCAGCGCGAGGGAGCCGGGGGTCAGGAGGGCGCCGCCGATGCCCTGCAGGGCCCGGGCGCCGATCAGGATCCCGGCGTTCGGCGCGACGCCGCAGAGCAGGGAGCCCACCGCGAACCACGCGACGCCGAGCACGAAGATCCGCCGGCGCCCGAAGCGGTCGCCGAGCGCCCCGCCGACCAGGATCAGCCCGGCCAGGGTCAGCGCGTAGGCGTTCACCGTCCACTGGAGCACGGCCAGATCGGCGTCCAGGTCCTGCCCGATGCGCGGGAGGGCGACGTTGACCACCGTCGAGTCCAGCATGGCCATGCTCGACCCGAGCACGGTGGTCAGCAGGATCCAGCGGCCTCGTGCGGACGCGAGCGGGACGCCTGGCTCGGGCGGTTCGGCGGGGGAGGTCATGCCTTCAGGCTGGCCCCGGCCGGGGGGAAGGGCCAGCGGGCGCGACGGGCGGCTCATTAGGCCCTCTTGTAATGAACATGGCACTCAATCACCATGACCCGCGCACATCCCGCACATCTCGCACGTCTTTCCCGCACAACCCGCACCCGGTGTACGAGGAGACAACACGTGGCCCAACGCAACAGGCGATACTTACGCACGGCGCTCGCCGCCCTCACCTCGGTCCTGCTCCTGTCCCTCGGCGCGGGCGTCGCCGCCGCCGCGCCGAGGGCGGACCCCGCCCGCGGCGTACCCACCCCGGGTGCGGCCGAACGCAAGATCGAACCCAAGCTCCGCACCCAGCTCGACGGCTCGGCGAAAGCCGTCTTCTGGGTCTACCTCGACAGCGCGGCCGACCTCGGCGCAGCGGCGAAACAGCAGACCCGCGCCGCCAAGGCCGAGACCGTGCTCCGGGCCAAGAAGGACCACGCCGCGCGCAGCCAGGCCGAACTGGTCAAGGCCCTCGACGGCGCCAAGGCCGAGTACACCTCGTACTGGATCGTGAACGCGCTGCGCGTCGTCGGCAGCGAGAAGCTCGCCGGCACCCTCGCGCAGCGCCCCGAGGTGTCCCGGATCGACGCCGACGACAAGGTCGACCTGCCCAAACCCGCCGAGGGCAAGCGGGAGCAGACCGCGGCCGACGCCGTCGAGTGGAACATCGACCGGGTCAAGGCGCCCCAGGTCTGGGAGCAGGCCGGGGTACGCGGCGAGGGCATCGTCGTCGCCAACATCGACAGCGGGGTGGACTACACCCACCCGGCCGTCAACAACCAGTACCGCGGCAAGAACGCGGACGGCAGCTACACCCACGCCTACAACTGGTTCGACCCGGCGGGAGTCTGCGCCGCCGCGGCCCCCTGCGACAACAACGACCACGGCACCCACACGATGGGCACGATGGTCGGCGACGACGGCGGAGCCAACAAGATCGGTGTCGCCCCGGGCGCCAAGTGGATCGCCGCCAAGGGCTGCGAGACGAACTCCTGCTCCGAGGCCTCCCTGCTCGCCTCCGGCCAGTGGATCGTCGCCCCGACCGATCCGAGCGGCCAGAACCCGCGCCCCGACCTCGCCCCGCACATCGTGAACAACTCCTGGGGCAGCGCCGCGCACGACGACTGGTACCAGCAGATCGTCGACACCTGGCGCGCCGCCGGCATCTTCCCGGCCTTCTCGAACGGCAACGCCGGGCCCGGCTGCGCCACCAGCGGCTCACCCGGCGACTACGCGAGCTCCTACAGCTCCGGCGCCTTCGACATCAACAACGCCATCGCGCCGTTCTCCTCGCGAGGCGCCGGGCCCGGCGGCATCATCAAGCCGAACATCGCCGCACCGGGCGTGAACGTGCGCTCCTCCGTCCCCGGCGGCCGGTACGAGGCCTTCTCCGGCACCTCCATGGCCTCGCCGCACACCGCGGCGGCCGTGGCCCTGCTCTGGTCCGCCGCGCCCGCCCTCGAAGGCGACATCGCGCAGACCGAATCGCTCCTGGACGGCACCGCCCAGGACACCGACAGCGGCCAGTGCGGTGGCAACGCCGCCGACAACAACGTCTTCGGCGAGGGCAGGCTCGACGTCCTCGCCGCCGTGAACGCCGCCCCTCGCGGCGCGATCGGCGCGCTCGCCGGCACCGTCCGCTCCGGCAGCGGCGAGCCCGTCGCGGGCGCCAAGGTGACCGCCGACGGCCCGATCGACCGTACGACGACGACCGCCGCCGACGGCACCTACAAGTTCGCCGCCCTGTCGGTGGGCGACTACAGCCTGACCGCCGCCAAGTTCGGCTACGGGCCGCAGAACGCGACGGTGGCGGTCGCCGAGAACGCCACCGCCACCGGCGACTTCACCCTCACCCAGGCCCCCTCCGGCAAGCTCAGCGGTACGGTCTCCTCCGCCGCCGGACCCGCGGCGGGCGCCTCCGTCACCATCGCGGACACCCCCGTGACCGCGACCGCCGATGCGCAGGGCCGCTTCGAGGTCACCCTGCCGCACGGCACCTACGACGTGAACGCCACCCACTCCTCCCGCTGCGTCACCGGCGGCACGGCCAAGGCCACCGTCGCCGGCGACACCACCGTCTCCGTCGCCCTGCCCGAGCGCACCGACGGCTACGGCTACGCCTGCGCCACCGCGAACGGCCGCCCGTACACCCCGGGCAGCCGCCAGCTCGCGCTGACCGGCGACAACACCACCGAGCGCGTCGACCTCCCCTTCCCGCTGCCGCTGTACGGCAAGACGTACGGCCAGGCCTGGATCGGCACCAACGGCACCGTGAGCTTCGGCGGCAACAACACCGCCGACGTCAACGGGGACCTGCCGAGCGCGGCCACCCCGAACGCCGCGCTCTACCCCTTCTGGGACGACCTGGTCGTCGGCGCGGCGGGCAGCGGATCCGGCGTCTTCACCGCCGTCACCGGCACCGCCCCGCACCGCGCCTACGTGATCGAGTGGCGCGAGGTCTCCCACTGGTCGGCGCAGGCGGAGAAGTTCTCGTTCGCCGCGGCCATCGGGGAGGACGGCACCGTCTCGTACTCCTACAAGGGGACGGGCGGCACCGGAATCAAGGGCGGGTCCACGGCCACGGTCGGCGTGGAGAACGCCACCGGCACCGACGCCTTCAAGTACTCCTTCAACACCGCGGTCATCACCGACGGTCTGTCCATCGCCTTCCGCACCACCAAGAGCGGTGTGGTGGCGGGCCGGGTCCTCGACGCCAACGACGGCAACGGCGTCGCCGGTGCCACCGTGACCGTCGGCACCGGCGATTCGGCGGTCTCCGCGACCACCGCGGCGGACGGCGGCTACGTGGTCCAGAGCCCGTCCGGCTCGCGGGCCGTCTCCCTCGCCGCGCCCCAGTACGAGTCCGCGCAGGCGACGGTCGACGTCAAGGCGGCCGACGTCACGACGGTGACGCAGTCGCTGCGCACCGGCAGGGTCACGGTCTCCCGGCCCTCCGTGGAGATCGTCCTCCCGGCGGACCAGCAGCGGACCCGGACCCTGGACCTGACCAACCCGGGCCTCGGCACGGCCTTCACGGTGGCCGAGGACGCGGCCTGGCTGACGGCCACACCGGGGAACGGCAGCCTCCCGACGGGCGGGAAGACCTCGCTCACGCTCGCGGTGGACACGGCCGGACTGACCCCGGGGGCGGTCCTGACCACGGACCTGAAGATCTCGTCGGCGAGCGGCCGGACCCCGGTGCTCACGGTCCCGGTCAAGGTCGTCGTCCCGCGCTACCAGGTCGCCCTGGACGCGGGCTCCGGATCCGCGAGCACGGACGCCCTGGGCGACGGCTGGTCCCCGGACCGCAAGTACACCGCGGGCTCGTACGGCTACCAGGGCAACTCCTCCGTCCAGTCCACCGGGCGCACCATCACCGGCACGGACGAGCAGCGGCTGTTCCGCAACGCCCGTGAGGGCATGTACGAGTACCGCTTCGACAACGTGCCGAACGGCACCTACACGGTGGAGCTGGGCTTCGCGGAGCTCTCCTCCACCAGGCCGAACAAGCGCGTCTTCGACGTCCTGGCCGAGGGCGCCCAGGTCCTGCCCTCCCTGGACATCTCCCTGGAGGCGGGCACGTACAAGGCCCTGACCCGTACGTACACCGTCACCGTGACGGACGGGGTGCTGAACATCCGCTTCGTCACGCACACCGGATTCGGCAAGCCCCTGCTGAACAGCCTGCGGGTGACCGACCGCCCCGACAAGAACCAGTAGCGGCCGCGCTCCACGGGGCGGGGCGCCCGCGGGCGCCCCGCCCTCCGCGGCGCATTCGGGTGGGCGGGTCCCGATTCCGCTCCGACGCGCCGCGCAACCCGCGGCGGGCTCGTTAACGTGAGGAACCATGACGCTCCTGAGCGACCAGGCAGACGACATCCGGGCTCTCGTGGGCTCCGCCGATCCCGGGGCGGTCTGGGCCGTCGGCGGCCCCGAGGGCGTCGAGGCGGCCTCGCATTCCACGCGTTCCACGGATTCCGCGTACCTCGCTGACGCCGGGGACGCCGGGGACGCCGGGGACGCCGACCTCGACGTCGGCGGGCTCACCGCCGTCCTCGCCCTGTGGCCCGCCATCGGCAGTCTCGTCGAGGAGGGCGCGCTGCGGCTGCACACCCCGCTCGCCGCGTACGGGGACGAGGCCGCCGCCGGAGCCGAGGCCGGCACCACCGCCCACCACCTGCTCACGCACGCCGACGGAACCGCCGCCCTCGCCCGCCTCGCCGAGGTCCTGTCCGGCAGCCCCCTCGCCGAACTCGCCGCCACCCGCGTCTGGCGACCGCTGGGCATGACCCGCACCCGGTTCGCCGACGACACCCTCCGCGCACCCCTCACCGACCTCGTCCGCTTCCTGCGCCACCTCCTCTCCCCGGCGGACCCGGACGGCTCGGGCGGCCCGGGCAGTCCGGCGGGCATCACCCGTGCCTGGACCACCGAGTCCCTGCGCATCCGCACCGGCGAACTGACCCCCTCCCGCGGCCTCCTCTGGCACCCGGCCCCGCACGGCGTCTGGACCCACCCCGCCCCGGCGCCCGGCGGACCGGCCCTGTGGATCTCCCCGCGCCACCACCGCTGGGCCCTCCTCCTCCCGACCAGCCCCGCCACCCAGCTGCGCACCGCGTTCCGCACCGCCGCCTTCGCCCTGCCGTAGCACTCGGAGCGCGGGGTCCGCGGGGGCGACGTACGGTGAAGCCGATGTCACCGACCGTTGTCGTCCCAGCTGCGGAGGTACACGGATGCGTACGGTGCAAGGGGCCGCCCTCGACGGGCTCCGGGCCCGGGTACGGGCCCTCGCGGAGCGGACCGGGCTGCCGGTGCGGACCGCGCCGGGCGCCGCTCGGCTCAGCGTCGCACCGGCCGCCGGATACCGGTGGCCCCGCCCGGTCGCCGGGGGAGCCGGCCGGCCGCCCCGCGCCGGGACCCCGCTCGCGGACCGTGGGCCGGCCGTGCGAGGCCTGCGCGCGGAATCTCCCGGCCGGCTGACGTCCGTAAAAGAATCGTTTCCGCGAACCGCCGCCCTCGTCCGCGACTTCGTCACCGCCCGGCCCCGCCCCGGCACGGCACGCGCCTCCGCCACCGTGCTCCGCGCGCTGCGGGCCCGCTACGGAGACGCACCCGTGCTCGTACGGGACCGGTCGGGCAGGGCGGTCCTGGTCCTCCTCGCCCCCGACGACGTCTACCGGTTCTACGCCGAACCCCAGAGCGTCCTCGCGGCGGATCAGCCGCAGACCGCCGGCCTCGGCTGCGCCCACGCCGAACCCGGCCCGGAACAGCGGCAGACCGCCGCCGAGGTGCTGGCCGCCGGCGTCCCCGTACACCCCGCGTGCGGGCCCTTCCTGGCGGCCGTCACCGAAGAGGCCCTGCACCTGACCGCCTCCGGCACCCTCGAACTCGCCCGCGCCCGGTACGCGGTCGGCCGCGCCGCCCGCCGCATCGTGCTCGGCGAGGCGGCCGCCGCCGACGAGGAGCTCGCGGGCTGGCTCGGGCAGTCCCGCGCCAAGAGCAGGGCGCGCGCCGCGCGCCGCATCCAGGAGTACGCCCGCCACGCCGGCGCGGACACGCTCCTCGGCCGGGCCGCCCGCCACGCCGGGCCGGCCGGCGTCCCGGACCCCTCCGGCCAGGCCCACCAGTGGCTGCAGGCCCTGGACTCCCTCCCCGCCACGCTGCTGCGCACCCTGCTCCTGCTCGGCGCGCACCCCGCCGAGCAGGACGCCACCGCCGCCGAGGCGGCCGGGGGCGCGTCCCGGGGCGAACTGCCCCGGCTGCGGTCCTGCGTACGGGAAACGCTGCGCCTGTACCCGGTGGTGCCCGACCTGATCCGGGTCACCCGTACCGAGACCGAGTGGCAGGGCGTGCGCTACCCGGCGGGCACCTCCGTGCTGCTGCCCGCCGCGTTCCACCAGCGCGACCCCGAACGGGTACCGGCCGCGCACGTGTTCGTGCCGGGCCGGTGGAAGAACCCGGGTGCGGACCAGGACACCCGGATGGCGCCCTTCGGCCACGGCGGCTCCCGGTGCCCGGGCGACCAGCTGGGCCTGCTGCTCACGGCCGCGTTCTGCGCCGAGGTGCTGCGGGACCACCGGGTCGCGAGCGGGCGGCCCGCCCTGGACCCGGTCGGACCGCTGCCCGCGACGCTCGACCCGCACGGCATCCGGCTCACCCTCACCCGACGCTGACGCCCCACACCCCCCCCACACACACCACCCCACCAGGAGAGGACGCCATGCCCGACGCCGCGACCTCCGCGTCCAGCGACGCGGACGTCGACCTGCTCGACGACCTGTGCCGCGAACTCGCCGCCGCCGCCGACGCGGTCGGCGAGGCCGCCCGCTACGCCTCGGGGCTGGCCCTCGGCGGCCGCCTGCCCGCGGCCGCCCTCACCCGGGGAGGCCATCGCCGGGTCGGCTGGCGCACGCTGCTGCGCACCCTCACCGACCCGGCGGGCCTCGGCTGGGCCCCGCGCGGCCGGGGAGTGGCGCGGGCGGGGCGGCTGGCGGGGATGCTGGCGGGCCGTGAGAGCCTCGCGATCAGCGTCGCCGTGTGCGGGCTGCGGGTCCGGATCCGGGCCGCGAGCGCCGCCCGCCCCGAACTCCTGCGTGATCCCGGCGCGGCGGCGGTCCTCAGAGCCGTCGAGGAGGGCCGGCAGTCGCAGGCCGCCCGCCTGTTCCGCGGCATCATGCGCGACCGGGGCGCCGGGCACGCCTTCTCCCTGCTGGCCCCGGCGTTCGCCGACGTCCTGGCCTGGAAGGCCCTGACCGACGCGAATCCCTTCAACGACCACGCCGGCTGGCAGGTCGCCACCGGCCGGGCCGTGCCGGCCGAACCGCTCCTGGGACTCGGCGCCGCCTTCTGGGCCTTCTGTGACCGAGGGCCCTCACTGCCCGCCGACGAGGCGGGGCGGGCGCCGCGGTCCGATCAACGCGCTCAAGGCCGGCCGGCGCTCCGGCCGTGGGCGCCGCACCCGCACGTCCGCCCGCACGCGCACCCGCACCGGCCCGCCAGTCTGCGCGGCCACGCCACCGCGCTGCGCTCCCACGCGGTACGGCTGCGGGCGACGACGGCCGGACCGGTCTGGCGGGGCCCCCGGTCCGAGGCCCTGCGCGCGGAGGTGGAGACCCTCGCCGGCCGCTGCGCCACCGCGGCGACCGGTCTCGCCCTGGCGGCGGCGCAGCTCGGCGACGAGCGCTGATCCGGCGGATCCGGGAGGGTTCGGGAGGACGCCGCAGGACGTCAGAGGACCAGCGACAGCAGCAGGACGCAGCCGAGGCCGACCACCGAGATGATGGTCTCCATCACCGACCAGGTCTTCAGGGTCTGGCCCACGGTCATCCCGAAGTACTCCTTGACCAGCCAGAATCCGGCGTCGTTGACGTGGCTGAAGAACAGCGAGCCCGCCCCGACGGCGAGGACCAGCAACGCCGTCTCGGTGGTGGACATGCCGGCGGCCAGCGGAGCCACCAGTCCGGCCGCCGAGATCGTCGCCACCGTTGCGGAGCCCGTGGCGAGGCGGATGGCCACGGCGATCAGCCAGGCCAGCAACAGGGTGGGAATGGCCCAGTTCTTCGACAGGTCCAGGATCATCTGGCCGACACCCGCGTCGATCAGGGTCTGCTTGAAGCCGCCGCCCGCGCCGACGATCAGCAGGATGCCGGCGATCGGGGCCAGGGACCTGTCGACCGTCGTGGCCAGGCGGTCCTTGGTGAAGCCCGCCGCCCGGCCGAGGGTGAACATGCCCACCAGCACCGCCGCGAGCAGCGCGATCAGCGGGGAGCCCGCGACGTCGGTGACGCGCTGCAGCGGGTCGGCGGGGTCGTTGACAACGATGTCCACCAATGCCTTGACCAGCATCAGCGCCACCGGGAGCAGCACCGTGAAGACAGTGGCCCCGAACCGGGGACGGTGCTCCGGGTCCGCCGAGGGCCGCTGCGCGATCATGTTCTCCGGCGCCGGGATGTCCACCCACCGCGCCGCGTACCTGGAGAACAGCGGCCCGGCGATGATCACGGTCGGGATGGCGACGAGGATGCCGAGGGCGAGGGTGACGCCCAGGTTCGCGTGGAGCGCGTCGATGGCGACGAGCGGCCCGGGGTGCGGCGGGATCAGCCCGTGCATCACGGACAGGCCGGCGAGTGCCGGTATGCCGATCCGCATCAGGGAGCAGTTGCCGCGCTTGGCCACCAGCAGCACCACCGGTATCAGCAGCACGATGCCGACCTCGAAGAAGAGCGGCAGCCCGATCACGGAGGCGATCAGCACCATGGCCCACGGCATGGCCCGGCCCTTGGCCCGGGCGAGGATCGTGTCGACGATCTCGTCAGCGCCGCCCGAGTCCGCGAGCAGTCGGCCGAGGACGGCACCGAGCGCGATGAGTACGCCCACGCCCGCGACCGTGGCGCCGAGTCCGGAGGTGAAGCTGGAGATCGTCTTGGCCAGCGGTGCGCCGGCGAAGACCCCGAGGGCCAGCGAGCCGACCGTCAGCGCCAGGAAGGGGTGCAGCTTGAGGCGGGTGATGAGCAGGACGATGACGGCGATGCCCGCGAGGACGGCGATCCCCAGCTGGGTGTTCCCGGCCGAGGTGATCGGTCCGGTGCCGGCCGCTGCCAGGGTCTCGACGCTGAGACTGGTCAAAGTGACGTTTCCTTAGTTCGCGGGTGTCTCGGGTGTCTTGGGTGACTTGGGTGTCTATGCGGTCTCGGTCGTCTCGGACGTGGGGATCCGGCGCAGGGCGGCCAGCGCCCGTTCGGTGATCTCTTCGGGGGAACCGGACACGTCGACGACGACGCCGGCCTCGTCCTCCTGGAGCGGTTCCAGCGTGGCGAACTGCGAGTCCAGCAGGGTGGCGGGCATGAAGTGGCCGGTGCGGTCCGCCATCCGCCGCTCGATCAGGGGCCGTTCACCGGTCAGGTGGACGAACACCGCCCCGGGGGCCGCGGCGCGCAGCCGTTCGCGGTAGGCGCGCTTGAGGGACGAGGCCGAGACCACGCCGCCGCCGAGTTCGGCCCGGCCGCGGATCCACTCGCCGACGGCGTCGAGCCACGGCCACCGGTCGGCGTCGTCCAGCGGGACGCCGGCCGACATCTTCGCGACGTTGGCCGCGGGGTGGTAGGCGTCGCCTTCCGCGTACGGAAGGGCGAGCGCCTCCGCGAGCAGCCGGCCCACGGTCGTCTTGCCCGTGCCGGCCACGCCCATCACCACAATGACGCGCTGGGTGCTCACGCCTACCTCGCTGTCCTCGTCGACATCGGTTCGTGCGGGCATCACTGAAGCCCATTAAGTAGTACTTATTCAAGGGTCTGATGGAAAACGTCACATCTTTGGGTCGCCCGGGGCGTCACCGTACGCTTACGCCATGACCACCGACGGCAGCTCCGGGCAGGGGCTCCACTCCCACGTGCTGGACACGCTCGGGCTCGCGATCACGGCGGGGGAGTACCTGCCGGGCAGCGTGCTGCGCACGGACGAGATCGCGGAACGCTTCGACGCCTCCCGCACGGTGGTGCGCGAGGTCGTCCGCGTGCTGGAGTCGATGCGGCTGGTCGAGTCCCGCCGGAGGGTAGGGGTCACCGTGCGCCCCACCGCCGAGTGGAACGTCTACGACCCGCGCGTCATCCGCTGGAGGCTGGCCGGCGCCGACCGCCCCCGCCAGCTGCGTTCCCTCACCGTGCTGCGATCCGCGATCGAGCCGGTCGCGGCCGGGCTCGCGGCGGCCCGGGCCACCCCGGAGCAGTGCGCCGAGCTCACCGAGGCGGCCCTCGGCATGGTCAGCACCTCACGGGGCCACCAGCTCGACGTCTACCTGCGCCACGACATCGCCTTCCACCGCGTCGTGCTCAACGCCTCCGGCAACGAGATGTTCGCCCGCCTCGGGGACGTGGTCGCCGAGGTGCTGACCGGGCGCACCGAGCACGCGGTGATGTTCCACGACCCCGACCCGGCGGCCGTCACCCTGCACGTCCAGGTCGCCGAGGCGGTACGGGAGGGCGACGCGGCCCGCGCCGAGGCGCTGACCCGGCAGATCGCGGTGGGCGCCCTGGAGGAGCTGGACGTACTCGCCCCGTAGGCGGTGCCCGCCCCGAGGGCGGAGGCGGACACCCCGGCCGGTCAGGCGTCGAGTGCGGCGATCTCGATCTCGCGCAGGCGATCCGGTTCCGCGATCACGTCGATCCCGGTGATCAGGCCGTCCTCGATGGTGAAGGTGAGTACCAGGAACAGCCGTCCCAACGGGGCCATCGCCAGGCCGACGACGCCGTCGACCAGAGCCGGCTGCGTGGACTGCGCCCGCCGCATGGCCGCCATCGCGCCCCGCGCGACGGTGACGGCGCCGCTGATGAGGAGGGGAGCGGCGGTGGGTCCGACGGCCTTGTCCGCCCGCAGCACCACGTCGGGATCGAGCAGCGCGACCAGCGCGTCGAAGTTCCCGCCGCGGGTGGCGGCCAGGAAGGCGTCCACGACGCGGCGCTGACGGGTCAGATCGGCCTCGGGCACCAGCGGGGCGCCCTTGACCCGGCGGCGGGCGCGGCTCGCGAGCTGCCGGGTCGCCGCCGGGGAGCGGTCGATCATCGGGGCGATCTCGTCGAACGGCACCGCGAACAGGTCGTGCAGCACGAACGCGATCCGCTCGGCCGGCGTCAGCGTGTCGAGCACCACCAGCAGGGCCAGCCCGACCGAGTCGGCGAGCACCGCCTCCTGCTCGGGATCGACCGTGTCCTCGCGGCTGACGACCGGGTCCGTGGCATACGTCTCCATGGAGTCCTCACGCCGGGACTCGCGGGAGCGCAGCATGTTCAGGCACACGCGCGCCACGACCGTGGTCAGCCACCCGCCGAGGTTCTCGATGTCGCCGGTGTCCGAGCGGTTGAGGCGCAGCCACGCTTCCTGGACGGCGTCGTCGGCCTCGCTGAGCGAGCCGAGCATCCGGTAGGACACCGCTCTCAGGTGAGAGCGGTGCCCTTCGAAACGTTCCGTCAGCAATGAGCTGTCGTTCACCTGTCGCAATCCCTTCCCCACAGCAGGTTCTCAAGATAGATCACCGGGAAAACGCCACGGTGAACGGGGCGTTGGAGCCGTGGTCCCGGGGTCCCACGCCGGTTCGGTCCGGGGCGAGGGGCTGCTGGATAATGGCGGTGCACAGCTGAAGCACTGAGGACGCCGGGTACGCATCGTGGTCCGGCAGAAGAGGGAGCCCCCGATGGACGTGCAGCACTTCGAGCGGATCACCGCCTTCATCGAGGCGCGGCTCACCCCGCTGTTCGACGCGGAGACGGGCAGCGAGTACGGCTTCGGGATGGACGACACCTCCCGTGCGCTGCGTGCGCTGCGCAACGCCGTCCTCGAAGCCTCCGCCGTCAAGGGCCTCATCGAGCAGCGCAAGTCGGCCGAGCCGGCCACGCGCCGCGTCATCGACCAGTCGGTGGAGCACAACTGGGACGTACTGCGCGGCATCGCCCGCCAGTGGGAGGACCACGAGGACTTCCGCCACGAGTTCAAGCACCACGCGTGGGAGCTCGACCACCACCACGCCGCCGCGGCGGGCTGAGCCCACGGATCCGGGACCCCGCCCGCAGACGCCGCCACCGTGCCCCGCCGGGCAGGTCCCCCCGGGGCGGCGGTGGCGGGCCGGGGGCCGTACGGTGCGCTACTCCGACGCCTTGCGGGGCGTGGTCTGCTGGACCGCCCAGCCGTTGCCGTCCGCGTCGGAGAAGTACACGAAGGAGCCCCAGGGCAGGTCCTGGATCTCCGTCACCTCGATGCCCCGGCCGCGCAGGTCCTCGTACGCCTCCTCGATATCGGTGACGACGACCTGCAGGTTGTCCAGCGATCCCGGGGTCATCCGGGTCAGCCCCTTGCCGATCGCGATCGAACAGGCCGACCCCGGCGGGGTCAGCTGTACGAAGCGGATGTCCTCGCTGACGGTGACGTCGTGGTCGGCGTTGAAGCCGAGCTTCTCGTAGAAGGCCTTGGCCCGGTCGACATCGGTGACGGGCACGGCGACGAGTTCCAGCTTGATGTCCATCCCGGCATCATGCTCCCGACGCCGCTGCCGCGCCGTCCGACGCCACGTCGGCGGGCGTGTCCGCGGCCGCGAACTGGGTGCGGTACAGCTCCTCGTACCGGCCGCCCGCCGCCAGCAGCTCGGTGTGCGTGCCGCGCTCCACGATCCGGCCGTCCTCGACCACCAGGATCAGATCCGCCGCCTGTACGGTCGACAGCCGGTGCGCGATCACCACGGCGGTCCGTCCCGCCAGAGCCTCGCCCAACGCCTCCTGCACCGCGGCCTCCGAGGTGGAGTCCAGGTGCGCGGTGGCCTCGTCGAGGATCACCACCCGCTGCCGGGCCAGCAGCAGCCGCGCGATGGTCAGCCGTTGCCGCTCGCCGCCCGACAGGCGGTAGCCGCGCTCGCCGACGACCGTGTCCAGCCCGTCGGGCAGCGAGGCGACGAGTCCGTCCAGGCGGGACCGGCGCAGGGCCTCCCAGATCTCCTCCTCGGTGGCTCCGGGCCGGGCCAGCAGCAGGTTGGCCCGTACCGACTCGTGGAAGAGGTGCCCGTCCTGGGTGACCATGCCGAGCGTCTCGCGGATCGAGTCGGCGGTGAGGTCCCGTACGTCGATCCCGCCGATGCGGACGGCGCCCGCGTCGGCGTCGTACAGCCGCGGCAGCAGCTGCGCGATGGTCGACTTGCCGGCGCCGGACGAGCCGACCAGCGCGATCATCCGGCCGGGTTCCGCCCGGAACGACACCTCGTGCAGTACCCGCGTACCGCCCCGGGCGTCGAGGGTGGCGACCTCCTCCAGGGAGGCGAGCGAGACCTTGTCGGGCGAGGGGTAGCCGAAGGAGACCCGGTCGAACTCGACGGCCACCGGCCCCTCCGGTACGCGGCGCGCGTCCGGCTTCTGCGTGATGAGCGGCTTCAGGTCGAGGATCTCGAAGACCCGCTCGAAGCTCACCAGCGCGCTCATCACCTCGACGCGGGCGCCGGCGAGCGCGGTCAGCGGGGCGTAGAGCCGGGTCAGCAGCAGCGCGAGGGCGACGACGGATCCGGCGTCCAGGGTCCCGCGCAGGGCGTAGTACCCGCCGAGCCCGTAGACCAGGGCGAGGGCCAGCGCGGAGACCAGGGTGAGGGCGGTGATGAAGGCGGACTGGGCCATCGCCGTACGGATCCCGATGTCCCGCACCCGGGCCGCCCGGGCCGCGAACTCCGCGGACTCGTCGGCGGGCCGCCCGAACAGCTTGACGAGCGTCGCGCCGGGAGCGGAGAACCGCTCGGTCATCTGGGTGCCCATCGCGGCGTTCAGCGCCGAGGCCTCCCGCTGCATGGCCGCCATCCGCGCCCCCATCCGGCGAGCGGGCAGGACGAACACCGGCAGCAGCACGAGCGCCAGCAGGGTGATCTGCCAGGAGATGCTCAGCATCACGGCGAGGGTCAGCAACAGGGTCACGGTGTTGGCGGCCACCCCGGACAGGGTGTTGCTGAACGCCCGCTGGGCGCCGATCACATCGTTGTTGAGCCGGCTGACCAGGGCTCCGGTCCGGGTCCGGGTGAAGAAGGCGACCGGCATCCGCTGCACGTGGTCGAAGACCGCCGTCCGCAGATCGAGGATCAGCCCCTCGCCGAGGGTGGCCGACAGCCGCCGGGTCAGCAGACCCAGGCCCGCCTCGGCGACCGCGATCAGCGCGATGAGGAGGGCGAGCCAGGTCACCGTGCCGCTGTCCCGGCCGTCCACGATGGCGTCGACGACCCGGCTGGCGAGCACCGGCGTGGCCACCGCCAGCAGCGCGGTCACCACGCTGAGCAGGAGGAAGAGGGCGAGCCCGCGGCGGTGCGGGCGGGCGAAGGCGGCGACCCGGCGCAGGCTCGCCCGGGAGACCGGGCGGCGGTCCTGCTGCGCGTTGATCGCACTGTGCAGCGATGTCCAAGCGGTGACTTCCATGTCCATGGCGGAAACGGTAGGACCTCAACCGAAGTCGAGGTCAACCTTTCGGCCGGCCCTCGCCCTCCCGGGTCTCCAACTCCCGTTCGTACGGGGGATTTCCGCGACTCGCGGCCGCTGTCGGTGCCCGGTGTCATCATCGGTCCATGACGCAGGGATCCGAGTCCGTACGCTTCGGCAAGAGCACCACCGACACCGTCCTGCACCGCTTCGAACAGTGGGCCCGCGACACCCCGGGGGCCCGCGCCGTCACAGCCGGCTCGGAGAGCCTCACCTACGGGCAACTCGACACGCGGGCCAACCGGTTGGCGCACCACCTGCTCGCCTCCGGCCTGCCGCCCGGCGGCCTCGTAGCCATCGGCACCACCCGGCAGACCGAGCTGGTCGTCGGTATCCTCGCCGTCCTCAAAGCCGACGGTTCCTACGCCGTCGTCGACGCGCAGACGCCCCGCAACGGCCGCCGGCAGCTCGCCGCGCTCGCGCCCCTCGCACCCTTCGCGCTGCTCACCCACGCGCCGCACCGCGCCGCCCTCGACACCGGTACGGGCCTGCGCACGATCCGGACCGACGACGACACCGCCGCGATCGTCGCCCGGCCCGGCTACGCGCCCGATTCCGCCGGGGCGTTCGGCCGCGCCGCCGTCCTGTTCACGGCGAGCCCCGAGCAGCGCCCCGTGGCCGTCGGCCACGCCCTGCTGCTCGCCGCCCACGAGGGCTGGGCCGAGCTGGCACAGCTGACCCCGCAGGACCGGCACCTGATCACCGCCCCGCCGGACGTCACCGCTTTCGCCGCAGGCTGGACCCGTGCCCTGTGCTCGGGCGGCAGCCTCGTCCTCCCCGCGAAGGCTCCCTGGCAGGCCGAGGGAACGGAGCGGGCCCGTCGGGCCATTGCCGCCGAGCGGGTCCGCCAGGCGGTCGCGGCGGAGCGGGTCAGCGTGCTGCACACGGACCCGGCCGGTGCCTGCGCCCTGCTGATCGACGGCCGCAGGCCCGCCGCCGAAACCCGCAGGACCGGTCCTCCGGCGCTGAGGTCGCTGCGGCTGGCCACCGTCACCGGGGACCGCCTGCACCTCGACGAACTGGACGCCCTCAGCGGCCGGCTGCGTCCCGGCGTGCGGATCCTCAACGTCTACGGGCTCACCGAGACCGCCGGTGTGGGCACCTGCTTCGAACTCCCGCAACTGACCGCCCCCATCGACGCACCGGAGCTGCACTCGCTGCTCGGTACCCCGTTCGCGGGCTGCCAGGTCCACGTACTGGACGGGGAGATACACCTCACCCCGCCCGGCGGCGGCGACGCCGTGCCCACCGGGGACCTCGGACTGATCCGCCCCGACGGGCTGCTGGAGTACGAGGGCCGGGTCCGGCACAGGATCGCCGTCCCCGGAGGCTCCCTCGACCCGTATCCCGTCGAGGCAGCGATCCGTACCCACCCGGGGATCGGCGCGGCCGTCGTCACCGGCGTCGACAAGGACGGCGGCCGGCGGATCGTCGCCTACGTGTCCCCGCCGCCCGGCGATCCGGCCTGGGACGCGACCGCGCCGCTGCCCGAGATCTGGGGCCTGCGCAACCACCTGGCCGGCGTCGTCCTGAAGGACGAGATGCCGCACATCCTCGTCCGGCTCTGGGCCCTGCCGCGCGGCCGGGCCGGCCAGGAGGACCGGACGGCCCTGCCGCTGCCCACCCAGCCCCCCTCCGAGCGGCCCGCCGTGCACGGCAGCAAGTTCTCCCGGGCGGCGGGCAAGGGCGACCGGCGCGGCTCCAGCCTGGCCGTCGGCGGATGCCTGTCGGTCGTCCTGGCCCTCTTCACCCTGCTGCTGACCAACGTCCTGTGGCCCGGATCCACGGACCTCTCCGCCGTGCCCCAACCCTGGGCGTTCCTCTTCTTCGTCCTCTACCTGTTCGAATGCCTGTCCTTCGGCGTGGGCCTCGCCTTCCTCTTCACCGGGCACTGGATGATGCAGAGCCGGGAGCGACCCCGCTCCGACGGACTGCCCCGCATCGGTACCCGGGTCGCCCACATCGCCGCGAGCTACCTGCTGCTGGCCTGGTGGCCGCAGGACAACGCCTACCGGCTGGCGGCCAAACAGGAGTGGGCGCTCCAAGCCCTCCTCGTCTACACCTTCAACATCCCCCTGATGATCGCGGCCGTCATCGTGGCCCGCTACCTCACCCGGAAACC
The DNA here is from genome assembly GCF_036203305.1 of Streptomyces sp. NBC_00190. Taxonomy (GTDB): domain Bacteria; phylum Actinomycetota; class Actinomycetes; order Streptomycetales; family Streptomycetaceae; genus Streptomyces. The sequence goes on from NZ_CP108131.1 coordinate 7,568,731, forward strand.
GGACTCACCCTTCGACTTCGAGGACAGGACCTGAGCCCGCCCGGCCGAACATCGCGCCGACGGCCTCCGCCTCGGACCGCACCAGCGCCTCGGCCGCGTCCAGCACCTCCCTGCTGCGCGCGGCCACCAGCACGCCCAGCCAGGGCGCCGGATCGAAGGCGCCCGTCGGGATCGCGGGGACGAACACCGCCCCGAGGTCCGCGCAGCCCCGGGCCAGGGCCGCGCACAGCTCGTCCAGCTGCGCCTCGGGCAGCCGCGCGCCCAGCTCCACCCGGTCGGCGATCCGTACGAGGTGACCCGCGCCCCGCAGCGCGTCGAGCCGGGCCGCCACCATGAAGGCGATCGACGGCCCGGTCAGCCGCAGGTTCGTCTCGGTCGGCGCGAGCCGCCCCGCGCCGTCGGTGACGAAGTCCACGTCGAACCAGCCCCGGTAGCCGGAGTCCGCCAACTCCCCGCCCACCGCCCGCCCGAAGGCCAGCAGCGGCTTCTCCGCCCACCCGGGCACCGCCCCGTGGCCCACCGTCGCCCCCCGGTAGCAGCCGGCCCGCACGTCCATGAGTGCCGCGCCGGCCTCGTGCAGCCTGCCCTCGGCGTCGACGAAACCGTCGTACGTGAGGTCGCGCGGGGCGTCGTCCTCCTCGGGACCGGCCGGGGCGCCGACGAACGCCTCCACCAGCAGCGGCCCGCGCGGCAGCCGCCGCAGGGCGGCGCGGGCCCCGCCCGCCGCCCGGACCTCGCCCGGGGTGAGCACCGTGGTGCCCGAACCCCCGACACCGTGCTCCGATTTCAAAACAGTGCTCTCGCCCGCCTTGGCCCGGGCCGCGACGAGGCGGACCGCCGCCCGCCGCGAGCCCGCCCGCCACTGCGCGGGCAGCACGATCCCGGGATGCCCGCCGTCCGCCAGGATCCGGGCGAACAGCTCGTGCGCCGCGGACTTCGACTCGTACCGCAGCTCCCCCTCCCGCCACGGCCGGTCCGCCAGCATCCCGAACGACCGCGTCCGCCCCCACGGCACGAGGGGCAGCCCGGCCCCGGTCAGCATCTCGGCCAGCGCCGGCCGGGCCCGTACGGCGTCCGACAGGCCCGGTCCCCGCTCCACCAGGCCGTCGTACACCTCCACCCCCGTCCAGCCCAGCTGCCGGCAGACCAGCTCGGTCCAGCCCCGCGGCACGGCCCGGGGCAGCACCAGCGCCGCCGGGTCCGGACTGTAGAAGGCGGCCAGGCAGGCGTAGTCGTGCGCGGCCCGCTGCTCCCGGTCCAAGGAGGCGTCGGCGAACTGCGCGTTGAACTCCGCGACGTTGCCCACGTGCACGGCCCGTCCGCCCCCGGTCCACGCCCGCGCCCAGTCGGCGAGCGGGACCGGGGACACCTCGAACCGCACCAGCCCCTCGGGGCCGCCCGGCGCGCCCACCGCCTGCACCGCCTCCACCGCTCCCATCGCCCGGTAGAACCCGGCCGCGTGCGGATCGGCGTCGATCACCAGGGCGCGCACCCCCAGCTCCACGGCCCGGCGCAGCGCGTCCTGGTACAGCAGCCGCCCCACGCCCCGGCCGATGGCCGACGGTTCCACGAAGAGCAGCCCCAGCGAGGCGCGCGGGGCGGGCCCGTCCAGGGACGCGAGCCCGAGCACCGTCCCCCGCTCGTCCTCGGCCACCACGATCCGGCGGGCCGTCACGTCGAGGGGCCGGATCCGCAGGTCCGGCGCGCAGGAGGCGAGGAACTCCGGCCCGTACCCCCAGTGCGCCTTGGAGCGCATCACCAGCTGCGTCAAGGACTCCGCCTCGGCCGGCCGCGCGGCTCTGACCTTTACCATTTCCTGGTCTCCCCATGGTCTGCGCCAAGGCCGTGAGATAGATTCGGCCTCCCCACGGCCCATCCTTTCCCACCCACGCGGAGACAGGCTTCTCAATGAGCGACATCATCAACGGACTTGGCCGCACCAGCGCCTTCGGCGCCCTCGGCCTGGTGCTGCTGATCCTCGGCATCGTCCTCGTGGACGTGCTGACGCCCGGGAAGCTTCCGAAGCAGATCTGGGAGGAGCGCAACCGCAATGCCGCCCTCCTGCTCAGTTCCGCGCTGCTCGGCATCGGCGGCATCGTCTTCACCTCGATCTGGACCACCTACGACGACTTCGGCAAGGGCCTGCTGTCCACCGCGGCCTTCGGGGTGCTCGGCCTGGTCCTGATGGCGGTGGCCTTCCTGGTGCTCGACCTGGTGACCCCGGGCAAGCTCGGCGCGATCGTCGTCGACCCGGAGCCCCACCCGGCGGTCTGGGTCACCGCCTCCTGCAACCTCGCCGTGGCCGCGATCGTGGCGGCCTCGATCGCCTGACGCCCGGACAGGGCGTGGCGTAGCACCCCTGGATGACGAGCGCGCCGCTCCCCGGTGGGAGCGGCGCTCTCGTCGTACTCCGGTGCTACGCCAGGCCCAGCGCGAACACCGCGAACCCCGCCGCCAGCAGTCCCGCCACCGTCCGGCGCACCGCCGTGGCCTTCCGCCCCTCCACCGGCGGACCCTCGAACCGCCGCGCGTACCGGGCGATGCCCACCAGCAGCGCCGCGAACACCGGAATCCACGCCAGCCGCGCCGCGATCCAGCCCAGACTGTCCGGCGCCGTCGTCAGCCCCGCCAGCTCCCCCACGAACGAACCGGGAACGGCCGCGGCCAGCATGGCCGTCTGGTGCCAGCACAGGATCGTCATCGCGCACAGGTTGATCACGACCACCGGCGCCCACAGGGCCGGCCGGGCCAGCAGCCGCGCCAGCCGGTCGCGCAGCAGGATCGCCGCGCCCGACTGGGCCGCCGCCAGGGCCAGTACGAGCAGCGACGGCGGGTGGGAGTTGGTCCGCTCCGCACCCGGCACCCCCACCATCGACGCCGGGTAGTGGAAGACCGCCAGCAGCGCCGCGAACAGCACCGTCCCGCCGGCCAGCAACAGCCAGGCCCCGCGCCGCCCGATCCGCCCCTCGCCCCAGCTCACGCCCAGCTGGTACGCGAACAGCCACCCCGGCAGGATGTTGATCAGGGACAGCCAGGACGGCACCGAGTCGGCGAGCGGTCCGTAGCGCAGGAAGTCCACGACGGCGACGGACACGAGCAGCGGAGCCGCCGCCCAGCCCCCGAGGCGGCGCGCCGCCCGCACGCAGTACGGGGTCAGCGCGGTGACCACCACGTACACCCCGACGAACCACAGCGGCTGGATCACCAGCGTCGCCCCGGTCCGCAGCGTCGCCTCCGGCACTCCGGCCGCGTAGAGCACGGGCGCCGCCAGCGCCCACACCGCCGTCACTCCCAGCACGGGCCGCCCCAGCCGCACGACGCGGCCCTTCAGCCACGCGCCCGTCGACCCCTTGTGGCGCCGGAAGGAGAGCACCGAGGCGTACCCGCCGACGAGGAAGAAGATGCCGAGCATCTGGAGCACCCAGCTCGCCGGGGCCAGCCCGCCGAAGGCCGACAGCGGGCTGGCGTTGTGCAGGCCGCCGTCGGGGTCGAGGGCGAACCCGCCGAGCAGCCAGTGCCCGGTCGGCACGGCCAGCAGTGCCAGGGCGCGCAGCCCGTCGACCGCCCGGTCGCGATGGGCGGGCGTCTGCCGCTCGATCCGGTCGGCCGCGCCCTTGAGCAGCGTGAGCGTACGGGGCGTCGTCATCGGAACTCTCCGTTCGCGATCGCGGCGAAGGCCGCCAGGGACTGGGTGCCGGGCGCGAAGTAGCCGGTGTGGCCCTGCACGTCGGCGGCGGGCACGCGGCGGGCGCCGAAGCCCGCGGAGGTGGGGTCGGCGCCGTGGCCGATCCCGGCGAACTCGACGTTCGGCACGTCGGCGATCCAGTCGGAGGGACCCCGGGCCGCCCACACCCGGGCACCGGTGCGCAGACCGGCAGCGGTGGCGGCGCGCATGCCGGGGGAGCCGAAGGCCACGACGTCGACGGCGTCCGTGTGCCGCGCCGCCAGCCCGCAGACCACCGAGCCGTAGCTGTGGCAGAACAGCACCGGATCGGGCGCGCCGACGGCGTCGAGGCCCGAGGTGAACCGGGCCAGGCGGACCGCCCCGGCCTCGGCCAGCCGGCCGTCGGCCACGTCGAGGCCGACCCCGACCGGGGTGGTGTAACCGGTCCAGGAGATCACCGCGGTGGAGCCGCCGGCTACGGCGCGCAGCGCCCGGGCCATCCCGGCCGGACCGGTGGCCGGTTTGCGCCGGGCGTCGTGGTTGGCGGCGTCGTTGTCCGAGCCGGGCACGATCACGGAGACGTGCGCCGCGTGCTCCAGGTCTCCGAACACCTCGGCGACCTGGCCCCGGCCGCGCGGGTCGAAGGCAAGGATCTGCCGGTCCGGCGCGCCGAGCGAGGCGTAGCGGGCCTCACCCGTGGCGGCGACGGCGATCCGGTTGGCCTCGTACCGCAGGGGGAGCGGCGCCCCGTCCAGGTTGCCCACGACCAGCGGGTGGGCCCCTGCGAGTTCCCGCCGCGCGGCCTCGTCCAGCCCGGCGAAGAACCGGGCCACCTCGCGCGGCGTCGCGCTCGCGGGATCGGGCAGCGCACGGCCGGACACCGCGTCGGCCCGCCAGGCGGCGGTGCCGGGCGGCGGCCCGGTGACCGCCCGCTGGCTGTCGCCGGAGGCCCATCCCGCGGTCCCCCCGACGACGGCCACCGCCAGCGCGGCCGTGACCATCGTCCTTCCGAAGCGGCGCATGCCCCTTCTCCTCTCCTCGTGACGAGGAGGAAGGTAGGAAGGAGGTGCCCGCGCGGACGTCCGACCGTGGAGCCAAGTCGGATGTCATACCCCGGTAGGGGGTGGAGGAGAGGGGGTCAGCCGGCGTCGCCCGGGCGCACCAGGCCCGCCTCGTAGGCGAAGATCACCGCCTGGGCCCTGTCCCGCAGGTCGAGCTTGCCGAGCACCCGCCCGATGTGCGTCTTGACCGTCTGCTCCGCCAGCACCAGATGGCCGGCGATCTCCTGGTTCGACAGCCCGCGCGCGATGAGCTCCAGTACCTCGGTCTCACGCGGGGTGAGCCCGTTCAGCCGCAGCGCCGGGTCCTTGCGCGGCGCCGGCCGCTGCTGGACGAAGTCCGCGATCAGCCGCCGGGTCACCGAGGGCGCCAGCAGGGCCTCGCCCGACGCGACGACCCGTACCGCCGCGATCAGATCGGCCGGCGGGGCGTCCTTCAGCAGGAACCCGGAGGCGCCCGCGCGCAGCGCCTCGTACACGTAGTCGTCGATGTCGAAGGTGGTCAGCATCAGCACCCTCGGCCGGTGCACCACTCCGGGCGGGGGGTCGAGGATCTCGCGGGCCGCCGTGAGCCCGTCCATCTCCGGCATCCGCACGTCCATCAGCACCACGTCGGGATGCGTGGTGCGGGACACCTGGACGCCCTGCCGCCCGTCGGGAGCCTCACCGACCACATCGATGTCGGCCTGCGCCGACAGCAGCGCGGCGAACCCCGCCCGCACCATGGCCTGGTCGTCGACGATGATCACGCGGATGGTCAACTCGGATCCTCGCTGCTGGAGTTCAGGGGCAGACGGGCGGCGACCCGGAAGCCGCCGTCGGGCAGCGGACCGGTGTCCAGCGTCCCGCCGGTCAACCGTACGCGCTCCCGCATCCCCACCAGACCGTGCCCCGTGCCCGAACTCTCCAGCACCACCACGGCGTCCCGGGCCGGACCGTTGACCACGAGCACGAGCACCTCGTCCTCGTCGACGGTCACCGACACCCGGGTCCGCGCCCCGGGCGCGTGCCGCACCACATTGGCGAGCGCTTCCTGCACGATCCGGTACGCCGACAGGTCCACGGCCGGCGGCGCCGCCCCGGCCGCTCCGGCCGCCAGGGACAACTCCACCGGCTGGCCGGCCCGTACGGTCGCCTCCACCAGCTGCTGCAGCCGGTCGATCCCCGGCTGCGGGGCCCGCTCGCCGTCCGCGCCGCCGCCCGCGCCGTCCCCGCGCAGGACGGTCAGCAGCCGCCGCATCTCGCCCAGCGACTCGCGCGCGCCGGCCGCGATCGCGGCGAACTCCTCCCGTACCGGCTCCGCCATGCCCGGCAGCCGGTACGGCGCGGAGTCGGCCTGGACGGTGATGACCGACATGTGGTGGGCCACCACGTCGTGCAACTCCCTGGCGATCCGGGCCCGTTCCTCCAGCAGCGTCCGCCGGGCCCGCTCCGCCTCGCTGATGCTCTCCTGCTCGGCGATGCGCTGCTGCGCGTCGCCCAGCCCGCGCACCGCGCCCGTCAGCGCCAGCATCACCCCGCCGAGCACGAAGAGCAGCGCCGCGGTGTTCATGGTGTCCGCCGGCTGGAAGAAGCCGAGCACGGCCCCGACCCCGCCGGTCACCAGCCACACCCCGACCAGGGTCCGGATGGACTCGCGCAGCCCCAGGCAGGCCATCAGCACCAGGTAGCCGACGATGGCCATCGGTGTCCACGGCCAGGCGTGCCCGGCCACCTTGTCGGCGTGGATCAGCAGCACCCCGCCGATCGTGTCCGCTGCCAGGACCACGGCCCAGGCGTGCAGCGGGCGGGTCACGGCGAGCATCAGCGGTACGGTCTGCGCCACTCCCAGCGCGCCCGCCCAGCCGCCGCCCAGCGCGTAGTCGTTGGTCAGCACCGCGATGGTCACCGGCAGCAGCGTCACCACGAACACGCCGACGACGGCGAACGGCAGCACCCGCTGCCAGGCCTTGGGCGCCTGTGCGAACAAGGGCTGCGCCGCGCGCGCGGGCGTGCGCATCACCACGGCGAGCTGCGCCAGCGCGCCGGGCACCCGGGCACCGGCGGACGGCTCGGCGGTGCGTTCGCGGGTCCGGCGGGGCAGGCGGGGCAGGCGGGTGCGGGCTCTGTCGCTCATGATCGGTCCAGCCTATGTGCCGCGCGCCGTGGAGGTAGGCTGCATCCCGGTCGATCTGGGGGAGCCGGTACACATGGGTGGGGCAGCCGCACTGGAGAAGCTCGTGCCGGTGCTGCTGGCCTTCGGCGGCGGGGTGCTGCTCGCCCGCCGCAAGGTCGTCCCGGCCGAGGCCTCGAAGGCCTTCTCCGACTACGCCTTCCTCTTCGCCGTGCCCTGCTACCTGTTCGGCAACATCTACGCCGGTGATCTCGCGGCCCTCTTCGACTGGCAGGCGATCGGCGGCTACGCCGGTGCGGCGGCCCTCGCCGTGGCCGTGGTCGCGGCGGCGGCCGTGGCCCACGGGATCCGGGAGCCCCGCGCGGTCGCTCTGCGCGTGATGGCCGGGGTCCAGGTGAACACCGCCTACTTCGCCGTCCCCGTCTTCATCACCGTGTTCGGGACGGCGGCCCCGATCTTCCCGATCCTGCTGTTCCAGGTGTGCGTCCTGTCCCTGGTCGTCATCTCCCTGATGGAACTGGGCCGTGCGGGACCCGAGGCGGGCGGTCCCGGCCGGCGCCTTGCCCGCGCGGTCGGTGCCTCGCTGGCCACGCCGCTGGTCCTCGCCTGCAACGCGGCCATCGTGCTCAACCTGCTGTCGGTGCACATCCCCACGGTGGTCCTGGACGGCGCCGCCTTCGTGGGGGACAGCGCCTCCCCGGTGGCCCTGTTCGCCCTCGGCCTCCACCTCGGCGGCCTCGGCCTGGACGTGCGGGGCACCACGCGCGAGGAGATGGCCCTCATCGCCTTCAAGTGCCTGGCCTTCCCGCTGCTCACCTGGGCGGTGTGCGGGGCGGTGTTCGGGATCCGGGGCGAGTGGCTCGCGTACCTCGTCGTGATCGCCGCGATGCCGACCCCGCAGAACCTGTTCATCTTTGCCCAGCGCTACGACGTCGGCGTCGCGCTCTCCGCGTCCGTCGTGATCAAGAGTTCGGTCGTTTCCCTCCTGTTGCTGCCGGTGTGGCTGCAGACTGTTGCCTCCTGAACACATCTCGACCCGCCGCGGTGGCCTCGCGGGGCGTGCGGATGACGGTGACCTGCGTCCTCACGGCGGGCCGGAGACGCCGAAGCGGGGGTCGGGCACGGGGCTCTGCGGGGTGTGGGCGGGCGGCTCACCGGATGGCTGCCGACGGCCGCGGCCGTGGTCCAGGCGTCGACCTCGCTGGCGCGCTCCAGCAGGGCCGCGGAATCCATGGAGAAGGTCTCGCGGAGCCGTTCCAGCAGGGCGTCGAGGGAGTCCTCTCCGCGCAGGACGCTGCCGGCGAGGAAGGAGAGGATCTCGGACTCGGCCCGGAGCCGGGCGGCCTGGTGGGTGCGGCGGGCCGCGAGGTCGACCACGGACGCCACCGAGACCGCCACCCCCACGAAGATCGCGATGGCCACGATGTTCTTCGGGTCGGCGATGGTCAGCTGGTAGAGCGGTGGCGTGAAGAAGTAGTTCAGGAGCAGCGATCCGAAGGCCGCCGACGCGAGCGCCGACAGCAGCCCGCCCAGCAGGGCGGCCGCGACCGTGCACGTCAGGAACAGCAGCATGTCGTTCGCCAGCCCGAGTTCGGGGACGACCTGGCTGAGCAGCAGGGTCAGCAGGGCCGGGCCGGCGATGCCCGTCACCCAGCCCCAGATGATCCGGGACCGCCCCAGCCGCGCCCTGCGGGCGATCGGCAGGCCGCGGCCCTTGGCCGCGGCGTCGTGGGTGACGATGTGGACGTCCAGGTCCGGCCCGGACTCGCGCGCGACGGTCGCGCTGACCCCGGGTCCGAACACGTACTGCCAGGAGCGCCTGCGGCTCACACCCAGGACGATCTGGGTGGCGTTCACCCCCCCCGGGGCGAACTCCAGCACGTCCGCGTCCCATGATTGCGACTCTGTTCCTGTTCCTGTTCAGGGTTCGAAGCGGTAGCCCATGCCCGGTTCCGTGATCAGGTACCGGGGGTGGGAGGGGTTCGCCTCGAGCTTCCGCCGGAGCTGGGCCATGTAGACGCGCAGGTAGTTGGTGTTCTCACCGTAGGTCGGGCCCCAGACCTCGAGCAGCAGCCGGCTCTGGGAGACCAGGTGACCCGGGTGGGTGACGAGGATCTCCAGCAGGTGCCACTCGGTCGGGGTGAGCCGTACGGCGCGGTCGCCGCGCTGGACCTTCTTGGCGAGCAGGTCGATGGTGAACCCGTCCGTCGTGACCAGCGTGACCTCGCCGGTCCGCTGCTCCGGATCCGCCTGGCGCCGGGTGGCCGCCCGGAGCCGGGCCAGGAGCTCGTCCATGCTGAAGGGCTTGGTGACGTAGTCGTCGGCGCCGGCGTCCAGCGCCCGGATCTTGTCCTCCGAGGTGTGCCGGGCGGACAGGACCAGGATCGGGACCCGGCTCCACCCGCGCACCCCCTTGATGACGTCGATGCCGTCCATGTCGGGCAGCCCGAGGTCGAGGACGATGACGTCGGGCTTGCGGGCCGCGGCGAGCCGCAGGGCCGAGCCGCCGTCGGGAGCCTCCTCGACGTCGAACTTCCGCGCCTGGAGATTGATCTTGAGCGCGCGGACGAGCTGGGGATCGTCCTCCACCACCAGCACCCGGGGCATCGGTGTGCAGCCTTCCTTCGTCGTGAGCGGAGCGGTGAGGAGCCGGCGGGGTGCGAACGGTGCGCACCCAGCCGGCTCCCGGTTCGGGCGAACCGTCAGTTCCCGGTCAGTGCCTTGAGCGCGGTGTTGAGCTCCAGGACGTTGACGCGGGGCTCGCCCATGAAGCCGAGGGTGCGGCCCTCGGTGTGGTCGGCGACGAGCTTCTCGACCCGCTCGAGGTCCAGGCCGTTCTTCTCGGCGACCCGGTGGACCTGCAGTTCGGCGTACGCGGGCGAGATCTGCGGGTCCAGGCCGGAACCGGAGGAGGTGACGGCGTCGGCCGGCACGTCCTCGGGCCTGACCTTGTAGGTCGCCGTGGAGTTGTCGGCGACCACGGCCTCCTTGGTGTCCGTGACCAGCTTGACAAGGTCCGGGTTGTCGCCGGCCTTGTTGGTGGCGCCGGAGAGGATGAGGGAGTACTGGGTGTTGACGCTGTTGGTGCCGAGGCCGCCCGAGAGCCGGGGCTGGAACCACTTCAGGTCCGGCTTCGCCGCCTCCTCCGGGTCGTCCGGGTCCTGCTTGGGCAGGTTGTAGGTCTGCCCGATGAGGGAGGAGCCGACGACGTTGCCGCTCTTGTCCTTGATCTCGGAGCCGTTGGCCTTGTCGTGGAACAGGGCTTGGGCGATCCCGGTGACGGCGAGCGGGTAGAGCACGCCGCACACGATCGTCAGGACGAGCAGGGCCCTCAGACCCGCACCGATCAGACGTGCTGTGTTGCCTACGGAGTTGTTCATGGCTCAGCCGATTCCGGGGATGAGGGAGATGAGGAGGTCAATGATCTTGATGCCGATGAACGGGGCGACGAGGCCGCCGAGTCCGTAGATGCCGAGGTTGCGGCGGAGCATCTTGTCGGCGCTGGTCGGCTTGTACTGCACGCCCTTGAGGGCGAGCGGGACGAGCGCGATGATGATCAGCGCGTTGAAGATGACGGCGGACAGGATCGCGGACTCGGGGGAGGCCAGGCCCATGACGTTGAGCTTGTCGAGGCCCGGGTAGACCACGGCGAACATGGCCGGGATGATCGCGAAGTACTTCGCGACGTCGTTGGCGATGGAGAAGGTGGTCAGCGCGCCCCGGGTGATCAGCAGCTGCTTGCCGATCTCGACGATCTCGATGAGCTTGGTGGGGTTGGAGTCCAGGTCCACCATGTTCCCGGCCTCCTTGGCGGCCGAGGTACCGGTGTTCATCGCGACGCCGACGTCGGCCTGGGCGAGTGCGGGCGCGTCGTTCGTGCCGTCGCCGGTCATGGCGACGAGCTTGCCGCCCGCCTGTTCCCGCTTGATGAGGGCCATCTTGTCCTCGGGCGTGGCCTCGGCGAGGAAGTCGTCCACACCGGCTTCTTCCGCGATGGCCTTGGCGGTCAGCGGGTTGTCGCCGGTGATCATGACGGTCTTGATGCCCATGCGGCGCAGCTCGTCGAACCGCTCCCGCATGCCCTCCTTGACGACGTCCTTGAGGTGGATGACACCCAGGACCCGGGCGCCCTTCTCGTCGTCGACGGCGACGAGCAGCGGGGTGCCGCCGGCCTGCGAGATCGTGTCGGTGAGCGTCTGCGCGTCGTCCGCGACGTCGCCACCGCGCTCGTTCACCCACGCGATGACCGACCCGGTCGCACCCTTGCGGACCAAGCGGCCGTCGACGTCCACACCCGACATGCGGGTCTGGGCGGTGAAGACGATCCATTCGGCGTGGGCGAGCTCGCCCTGGTGGCGTTCGCGCAGTCCGTACTTCTCCTTGGCCAGGACCACGATCGAGCGGCCCTCGGGGGTCTCGTCCGCGAGCGAGGACAGCTGAGCGGCGTCGGCCAGTTCGGCGTCGGTGACGCCCTTGACGGGTACGAACTCGGAGGCCTGCCGGTTGCCGAGGGTGATGGTGCCGGTCTTGTCGAGCAGCAGTGTGGACACGTCGCCGGCGGCCTCGACCGCGCGGCCGGACATGGCCAGGACGTTGCGCTGGACGAGCCGGTCCATGCCGGCGATGCCGATGGCCGAGAGCAGCGCGCCGATGGTCGTCGGGATCAGGCAGACCAGCAGCGCGGTGAGGACGATCATCGACTGCTTGGCGCCGGCGTAGATCGCGAAGGGCTGGAGGGTGACGACGGCGAGCAGGAAGACGATGGTGAGGGACGCGAGCAGGATGTTGAGCGCGATCTCGTTCGGAGTCTTCTGCCGGGCGGCGCCCTCGACCAGGTTGATCATCCGGTCGATGAAGGTTTCGCCGGGCTTGGTGGTGATCTTGATGACGATCCGGTCGGAGAGGACCTTCGTCCCGCCGGTGACGGCGCTGCGGTCGCCGCCGGACTCCCGGATCACGGGCGCGGACTCGCCGGTGATGGCGGACTCGTCGACCGAGGCCACGCCCTCGACGACGTCGCCGTCGCCGGGGATGGTGTCTCCGGCCTCGCAGACCACCAGGTCGCCGATGCGCAGATCGGTGCCGGGGACCTGTTCCTCGCCTGTGCCGTCCTTGGTCAGGCGGCGGGCGACGGTGTCGGTCTTGGCCTTGCGCAGGGTGTCGGCCTGGGCCTTGCCGCGGCCCTCGGCCACGGCCTCGGCGAGGTTGGCGAAGATCGTGGTCAGCCACAGCCAGGCGGTGATGGCCCAGCCGAACCAGTCCGTCGGGTCCTTCAGCGCCAGCACGGTGGTGACCACCGAGCCGATCAGGACCACGAACATCACCGGTGACTTGACCATCACGCGGGGGTCGAGCTTGCGCACGGCGTCCGGGAAGGACTTCAGCAGCTGCTTGGGGTCGAACAGCCCCCCGCCGACGTGGCGGCCGTCCGGCTTGTGGCCGGTGGGTACGTCCTGGTGCGGAGCGCGGGTCGGAGTCACGGTCGACATGACGTCCTCTTGATTCCTGGTGTCGGAGGTCATGACGCCAGCCCTTCGGCGAGCGGACCCAGCGCGAGCGCCGGGAAGTAGGTCAGACCCGTGATGATGATGATCGTGCCGACGAGCAGGCCGGCGTAGAGGGGCTTGTCGGTGCGCAGGGTTCCCGCCGTCTCCGGTACGGGCTTCTGCTCGGCGAGCGATCCGGCCAGCGCGAGGACGAACACCATCGGGAGGAACCGGCCGAGCAGCATCGCGATGCCGATGGTGCTGTTGAACCACTGCGTGTCGGCGTTCAGGCCCGCGAAGGCGGAGCCGTTGTTGTTGGCGCCCGAGGTGTAGGCGTAGAGGATCTCCGAGAAGCCGTGCGCTCCCGGGTTGGCCATGGAGGTGACCGGGGTGGGCAGGGCCATCGCCGCGGCGGTGAAGCACAGCACCAGCGCCGGGGTGATGAGGATGTAGCAGGCGGCGAGCTTGATCTCGCGGGTGCCGATCTTCTTGCCCAGGTATTCCGGGGTGCGGCCGACCATCAGACCCGCGATGAACACGGCGATGATCGCCATGACCAGCATGCCGTACAGACCGGAGCCCACACCGCCGGGCGCGATCTCGCCCAGCTGCATGCCCAGCATCGCGATACCACCGCCGAAGCCGGTGTAGGAGGAGTGGAAGGAGTTGACCGCGCCGGTGGAGGTGAGCGTGGTCGCCACGGCGAAGATGGACGAGCCGCCGACGCCGAAGCGGGTCTCCTTGCCCTCCATCGCCCCGCCCGCGATGTCGAACGCGGGACCGTGGTGGGCGAATTCGGTCCACATCATCAGCGCGGTGAACCCGAGCCAGATGACGGCCATCGTCGCCAGGATCGCGTAGCCCTGCTTGACCGAGCCGACCATCTTGCCGAACGTGCGGGTGAGCGCGAACGGGATGACGAGGATGAGGAAGATCTCGAAGAGGTTGGAGAAGGGGGTGGGGTTCTCGAAGGGGTGGGCGGAGTTGGCGTTGAAGTAGCCGCCGCCGTTCGTACCCAGTTCCTTGATGGCCTCCTGCGAGGCGACCGCACCGCCGTTCCACTGCTGCGTGCCGCCCAGGAACTGTCCGACCTCGTGGATCCCGGCGAAGTTCTGGATCGCGCCGCAGGCGACCAGGACGATCGCGCCGATCACGGAGATCGGCAGCAGGATCCGGACGGTGCCGCGCACCAGGTCCGACCAGAAGTTGCCGAGCTCACCGGTACGGGAGCGTGCGAAGCCCCGTACGAGGGCCACCGCGACGGCCATGCCGACCGCGGCCGAGACGAAGTTCTGCACGGCGAGGCCGCCGGTCTGTACGACGTGGCCCATGGCCTGCTCGCCGTAGTACGACTGCCAGTTCGTGTTCGCGACGAAGGACGCGGCGGTGTTGAAGGCCTGGTCCGGGTCGATCGACTGGAAGCCGAGCGAGCCGGGCAGGCTGCCCTGCAGGCGCTGCAGCAGGTAGAGGAACAGGACGCTCACGGCCGAGAAGGCCAGGACGCCGCGGAGGTAGGCGGGCCAGCGCATCTCGGCGTTCGGGTTGGCACCGATGGCCTTGTAGATCCACTTCTCCGGCCTGTAGTGCTTCTCGGAGGAGTAGACCCGGGCCATGTAGTCGCCGAGCGGACGGTACGCCAGCGCGAGCGCGGCGATCAGCGCGAGCAGCTGGAGCACACCAGCGATCTGGGGACTCATGTCAGCTCAGAACCTCTCCGGGTACACAAGGGCGAGGACGAGGTAACCCAGCAGGGAGACGGCCACGGCGAGGCCGACGATGTTCTCGACGGTCACAGCTTGGCCACCCCTCGGGCGATGAGAGCCACCAGCGCGAAGACCGCGACCGTGGTGACGACGAAGGCCAGATCGGCCATCGTGAGCTCCTGATGAAGTGATGAAATGGAATCGGCCGGTGTGGCCGAGACCGAGCAAACCGCGCGTCGCCCCCCGCGTTAAGAGGCTTTGATGACCTCCATACGGGCACACGGGAACCTTTAACGCCCCCCATACGCGGACCGCCGCCGACCTCCCGTGAAGTGCGGCTTTCATGCCTTCCGGGCCAGTCCGGCGGTGTCCAGGGCCGCGCCGGCCTGGGCGGCGAGGGCGACGGCGACCAGGCGGGCCTCCTCCGGGGGCAGGGGACCCGGAACCGGGTCGAGGAGGAACGGGCCGTAGTAGTGCCCGCCACCCACGACGCGGAGTTCGGTCTCGCCGTCGGGCCAGGCGTCGTAGTCGACGATCCGGCCCCGTGGCGGAGCCAGACCCCGGCGCCGTGTTCCAGACGGGGGCGGTGCCCGATCAGGCTGCCGTACTCGAAGCGGCAGCCGCGCAGGCCCAGCAGGCCGACGAGTTCCCTGCGCACGTGCTCGACCACGGCCTCGGGCGAGCCGCCGTCCTCGGCCAGGCGGGCGGCCGCCTGGAGGCGGGCCAGGTGCCCGGCGTCGGTGACGACCACGGCCTGGAGCCGTCGGACCCGGACGGCGAGTTGGGAGACGATCAGGCCGAAATGCGGTACGCCGGGACACCGATGCGGTGATCTGCCGACTGCGGTTCCGCATCACTGCCGACGCCCGCTGACGTGCTCTTGACGGCCGTTTGGCGCGTCCCGTGCGCCGTCGTCAAGATGCCGCCAATTCCCCTCCCCGTACGACCGGTTGACCCAGAATCGGCAGTAGGTTCCTGCCTGTCGCGCTGCCGGAGGCCCCGATTTCGCATACGACGGCCGAGGGGGTCCCATGTGCGGGGCCGCCGGCAGCGCTCCTTCAATCCCGTGCCCCTGCCCGCCGTCGTGCGGGCAGGGGCCGCCCTGTCGAATCCGCTCCTCAGAAGGTCATCCGATGTCTTCCGCTGCCACGCGGCACGTTCCCCCGGGTCTCGGGAATCCTCCGCAGCCCCCGGTCACCCGGCCGCCCCGCAGGCGCCCCGGACCGGCGAACATGCTGGAGCCCGGCCAGCTCGCTGCCTCGGCCCGGGAGGCCGCCGCCAAGCTGCACCCGCGCGAACTGGTCGGGAAGCCGGTGCTGTTCGTCGTCGCCGTGGGATCCGTACTCACGACGCTGTCCGCGCTCATCCACCCGTCGGTGTTCACCTGGGTGATCAGCGTCTGGCTGTGGCTGACCGTACTCTTCGCCAACTTCGCGGAGGCCGTCGCCGAGGGCCGCGGCCGTGCCCAGGCCGCCTCGCTGCGCAAGGCCCGGACCGACACGGTCGCGGTCCGCCTGAAGCACTGGACGTACGGGACGAACCTGCGTACCGCGGAGACCGAGGTGGTCACGCCGGCCGAACTCCAGCCGCTCGACTTCGTGCTCGTCGAGGCCGGGGAGCTGGTCCCGGCGGACGGTGACGTCGTCGACGGTGCGGCGATGGTCGACGAGTCGGCCGTCACCGGCGAATCCGGCCCGGTCCTGCGGGAGTCGGGTGGCGACCGGTCGGGCGTCACCGGCGGTACGACCGTCCTGTCGGACTCGGTCGTCGTACGGGTCACTTCCCGTCCCGGCGAAAGTTTCATCGACCGGATGATCGCCCTGGTCGAGGGCGCCTCCCGGCAGAAGACCCCGAACGAGATCGCGCTGAACATCCTGCTGGCCGCGCTCACGGTCATCTTCATCCTGGTCGTCGTCAGCCTGGAGCCGATGGCGGGCTACGCGAAGGCCGCCCAGTCGACCACCACTCTGGTGGCCCTGCTGGTCACCCTGATCCCCACCACCATCGGCGCCCTGCTCTCCGCCATCGGCATCGCCGGCATGGACCGGCTCGTCCAGCGCAACGTGCTCGCCATGAGCGGCCGCGCGGTGGAGGCAGCCGGAGATGTGAACACCCTCCTCCTCGACAAGACCGGCACCATCACCCACGGCAACAGGGAGGCAACTGCCTTCATCCCCCTGCCGGGAGTCGACCACAGCACGCTGGCGGACGCCGCCCAGCTCTCCTCCCTGGCCGACGAGACGCCCGAGGGCCGGTCGGTCGTCGAGCTCGCCGCCCGGTACGGCCTCACCCCGCCGGCCGAACACGAGCTGGCCAACCCCCGCTTCACGGAGTTCAGCGCCCGCACCCGGATGAGCGGGATCAACCTGAGCTGGGACAACGGCGTCGGCCTCGCCATCCGCAAGGGAGCGGCGGCCCAGGTGATGGACTGGGTGGCGATGCGCGGCGGAACCGTGCAGGCGGAAGCCGCCAGCTGGTCCGCGCAGGTCTCGCAGTCCGGTGGCACCCCGCTGCTGGTCGCCGTCCACGACTGGGACGGGCCGCGGGTCCTCGGGATCATCCACCTCAAGGACGTGGTCAAGGACGGCATCCGGGAGCGGTTCGCGGAGCTGCGCGCCATGGGGATCCGTACGGTCATGGTGACCGGGGACAACGAGCTGACCGCCCGGGCGATCGCCGCCGAGGCCGGCGTCGACGAGTACCTGGCGGAAGCCACCCCCGAGGACAAGATGGCCCTCATCAAGCGGGAGCAGGCGGGCGGCAAGCTGGTCGCGATGACCGGCGACGGCACGAATGACGCCCCCGCTCTGGCCCAGGCCGATGTCGGCGTGGCCATGAACACGGGTACGTCGGCCGCCAAGGAGGCCGGGAACATGGTGGACCTGGACTCCAACACCACCAAGCTCATCGAGATCGTCGAGATCGGCAAGCAGCTCCTCATCACCCGAGGCGCGCTGACGACCTTCTCGATCACCAACGACGTCGCGAAGTACTTCGCGATCATCCCGGCCATGTTCACCGCCGCCTACCCGGGCCTGGAGGCGCTGAACATCATGGGCCTGCACAGCCCCCGGTCCGCGATCACCTCGGCGATCATCTTCAACGCGCTGATCATCATCGCGCTCATCCCACTGGCCCTGCGCGGCGTCCGCTACCGGCCCGCCTCAGCCCACGACCTGCTGCGCCGCAACCTCGCCGTCTACGGCCTGGGCGGGCTCGTCCTGCCGTTCGTCGGGATCAAGCTCATCGACCTCCTCGTCTCCCACATCCCCGGCATCGGATGAGTTCCGTCAGAGGCTCGTCGAACGTCCGGTGGCCTCGGTGCAGGCCGCCCCCGCCGCCACCGGGAGTACGTCCACTACGCCACCGGAAGGAAAGGCGTTAAGGGCGCGTCAGGATTTCGTCAGATGAGGATATGGACGTATTGGCTGTGTTCTCGCTGCGTACGCTGGCCCAGCCGTCGACGACGATGGCCGAATCCATGCCGTACGACAGGAGCGCCCACGATGGCCACCCCTGCCCGCTCCTCGCGCCTGCGCGCGTGGCTGCTGGAAGGTTTGACCGACCGCCGCCACAAGCAGCAGCAGCACCCCGAGACCGCGCACGAGGGCAAGACCTGGTGGCGGGTGATGTGCCTGACCGGCCTCGACTACTTCTCCACCCTCGGCTACCAGCCGGGCATCGCGGCGCTCGCGGCCGGTCTGCTCTCACCTGTGGCGACGATCGTGCTGGTGCTGCTGACGCTGTTCGGCGCGCTGCCCGTCTACCGGCGTGTGGCGGAGGAGAGCCCGCACGGCGAGGGCTCGATCGCGATGCTGGAGCGGCTGCTGTCGTTCTGGAAGGGCAAGCTGTTCGTCCTGACCCTGCTGGGCTTCGCGGCGACCGACTTCCTGATCACGATCACGCTGTCGGCGGCCGACGCGACCGCTCACATGGTGGAGAACCCGCATCTGACCAGCACGCTGAACGGCCACCAGGTACTGATCACCCTGATCCTGATCGCCCTGCTCGGCGGGGTGTTCCTCAAGGGGTTCAGCGAGGCCATCGGCGTGGCGGTGGTCCTGGTCTTCTCCTACCTCGCGCTCAACGTGGTCGTCATCGGGAACGGCCTGTGGCAGGTCGCGAGTGAGCCGCAGGTCATCGGCGACTGGAAGCAGGCGCTGATCGCCGAGCACGGCAACCCGTTGATGATGATCGCCATCGCGCTGGTGGTCTTTCCCAAGCTGGCGCTCGGCCTGTCCGGGTTCGAGACGGGCGTCGCGGTGATGCCGCACGTCCAGGGCTCCCCGGACGAGACGGACGAGAAGCCCGCCGGCCGGATCCGGGACACGAAGAAGCTGCTGACGACCGCGGCCGTAATCATGAGCGTCTTCCTGATCACGAGCAGCTTCGTCACCACGCTGCTGATCCCGCCCGCCGCGTTCCAGCCGGGCGGCGAGGCCAACGGCCGCGCCCTCGCCTACCTGGCCCACGAGAACCTGGGCTCCGCGTTCGGCACGGTCTACGACGTCTCGACCATCCTGATCCTGTGGTTCGCGGGCGCCTCCGCGATGGCCGGCCTGCTCAACCTGATGCCGCGCTACCTGCCCCGCTACGGCATGGCCCCGCACTGGGCCCGCGCCCTGCGCCCGATGGTCATCGTGTTCACCCTCATCGCGTTCCTCGTCACCTGGATCTTCGACGCCGACGTCGACGCCCAGGGCGGCGCGTACGCCACCGGTGTCCTCGTCCTGATCACCTCGGCCGCCGTCGCCGTGACCATCGCCGCCCGCCGGGCCGGGGAGCGCGGCTGGACCATCGGCTTCGGCGTCATCTCCGCGGTCTTCGTCTACACCACCGCCGTCAACGTCGCCGAGCGCCCCGACGGCGTGAAGATCGGCGCCTGCTTCATCGCCGGCATCATGGCCCTCTCGCTGCTCTCCCGCCTCGCCCGCGTCTTCGAGCTGCGCGTGACCCATGTGGAGCTCGACGACATGGCCCAGCGCTTCATCCGCGACACCGCCAACCGGACGATCCGCTTCATCGCCAACGAGCCCGACAGCCGGGACCTCGAGGAGTACCGGCAGAAGAAGGCCCAGATCCGCGAGGACAACGACATCCCGTCCGAGGACGACGTCATGTTCGTCGAGGTGACCGTCCTGGACGCGTCCGAGTTCGAATCCGGGCTGTGGGTACGGGGCGAGGTGCTGCACGACCGCTACCGCGTCCTCACCCTTGAGTCCTCGTCCATCCCCAACGCGCTGGCCGCGCTGATGCTCTACGTACGGGACGAGACCGGCCAGCGCCCCCACATCTACTTCGAGTGGACCGAGGGAAACCCGATGGCCAACTTCCTGCGCTTCTTCCTCTTCGGCCAGGGCGAGGTCGCTCCCGTCACCCGCGAGGTGATCCGCGAGGCCGAACCGGACCGGGCCCGCCGCCCGCACGTGCACGCCGGCTGACCGTTCCGTTCGGGAAACGCAAGAAATCCCGCCGGTCCCTCGCTATGGCGGGGCACCGGCGGGATTCTTCTACGGTGACCGCTACCTGGGGCCCCGACCGTGCCGTTCGCCGAACCATGCTGGCCCTCGGCGCGGCCGGCCTGGCCCTCATCGCCGTCGGCGCGATCCTCGACGCGCTCTGGCTGCTGGGCATCGGCGCCTGGGCGGTCATCGGCGCGATGCTGATCGAGCTCGTCTACCGTCCGTAGCCACGGTCGCTGCGCGCCGATGTCGCGCCGGCGCAAGGCCTTCCAGGGTTTCGCGGCGGACAAGGAGCCGGACAGCGCCGTCGTGGACCGCGCCGCGCACCAGCGCCCTTGTGGCCTGCCCCTGACGGGACCTTGACGACGACCGGCGGTGGGAGGCGTCAACAACGCGTCAGAATCGCGGGCGGCAGCGTCAGAAGCCCGTCAGCGAACCGGCCTCATGGCTCATCTCTGCCGTTGGATGAGTCACCCGAACGGAGCGGAGGGAGGAACGCGTGCCGAAGGTGGTCGTCGGTGTCGGCGAAAGCCTGGGCAGCCTGGCGGCACTGCACCGGGCAGCCGCAGAGGCCCGGCTGCGGCGGGTGGAGCTGTGCGCCGTGCTGGCGTGGCAGGCTCCAGGCGGTGGGTTGGTAAGCCGGAACACGTTCGGAGGCCCGGGCCCGGTCCTGACACTGTGCCGGTCGGCCGCCGTGGAGCGGCTGCGCGAGGTACTCGACAGCGCGTTCGGAGCCGAGTGCCCGGGAGTTGCCCTCGCGGCCTTCACGGTGCGGGGCACGGCGGGCGCGGCACTCGTCGACGCCGCCCGTGACCCGGACGACCTGCTCGTGGTGGGGGGGCTCGCGAGGACCGCTGCGCCGCCTGGTCCGCCCCCCGGTCGCCCGTTACGTCCTCGCGCACGCTGCCTGCCCCGTCCTGACCGTGCCCCCGTCCCCGCTCCAGGCCGCATACGACGTGGCCCATCGCCGCAACTCCTGGCGGCTGCCGCTCGACGTGCGAGAACTCGCGTGACGCGGCGATCGATGCCGCGGGGCCGCTTCGGTTCCGCCAGAAGGGCGTAGGCGTCCCGTCAGGATCCGCAGAACGGCCCGCCTGCGCCTTTAGCGTCCTGCACATGGAATACGGATCCGGCGGTTCGGGACCACGACGCGCGCGGGGCGGCACGGAGCCTCGTGCGGTGCCGACTGCCTCCGGCACCATCGCCGTACACGACGCCCACTGGGCCGGTGAGCGCCGTACGGCGATCCTCGCGGCCGGGCTCCTCGTCTCGGCGCTGCTGATCGTCGACGGGGCCGCCGGCTCGGCCACCTGGCCTCGGGCCGCCCTGTGGACCGGCCTCGGCCTGCTGCTCTTCGTCGTCCTGCGCCCGCCCCTGGTACGGGTTTCGCCCGGCCGCCTGACCGTCCGCACGCTGTTCGCCGAGCGCACCGTACACACCGACGCCCTGCTCTCGGTCCACTGGTCCGACGGGGTGGCCCAGCGCGTGATCCTCCGCGACACCGAAGGCCGGCATGTGGAGATCGACCCGGGCGTTCTGGTCCGCAACCCCGCCCTGTGGCACCGCTTCGACGCCGACGCCCGGACGTCGTTGCGGCACGACACGCTGCGGTCCGGGGCGAGCGCCCTGCGACAACTGGCTGAGCGCATCGACCGGGAGGCGGCCCGATCCGTGTTCAAGGTCTCCGGTCTGAGCACCGTGGCCGGCCGGTGAGCGCGCGCCTTCGGCCTGCCCGAGCGTTCGCGGTCCCCCTGCGCCCGGGCAGCCCCGATGGACTCCTGCTCCGGCGCCCTCAGCTGTGAGCAGGTATGTGCAGGGCGAAGTGGCGGAACACGCCTTACTTCCCCGAGGCCACTTAGGCCTCCGGAGGCATCCGCTCGTACCCCCGGGCGGGATCGGCTCGTTGACCAGGTATGGAACTGCCGACCATCGCGGTGCCGGGCGTCGGGGAACGGGCCGACGCCGTGGCCGATGCCGCCTGCCACCTCTACGACACCGTCGCACCCTGGGGGATCCTCCCGGCGGTGGCGGGGGGCGGCTGGAGCCGGACCGCCGCCGAGGACGCCGCCGAGGCCATCGAGACCACCGCGCACGCCCTCGCGTACGTCGACCCGGGCGCCGAGCTCGTGCTGGCGCCCGTCCACGCCGCCCTCGCCGAACTGCGCCGACGGCTCGGCCTCGCGCCCGCCGACCCGCTGACCGCTGCCGGGCTCCCGGCGACCCCGCGCACCGTCGGCAACCCGCGCCGGACCCGCCGGGTCCGGGCGCTCACCCCGCCTTCGCCCCGGCAACCGCCTTCTCGTACAACTTCCTGATGTCCGCGCCGAAGTAGGAGCTGTAGGAGGTGTCGGCGGTGTCCCCGCCGGTCTTCCAGCCGCCGATGACCCCGACCACGTCACCGGTTCCGGTCCGCGTGTCGTACCGGTTCAGGAAGGGGCCGCCGCTGGTTCCGCCGGGATAGCCCGTGCAGTCGATCCGCAGGAACGATCCGGGGATCCGGGCGTCGGTACTGGTGAACTTCGTCGTGCGGTTGACGCACAGGCGCGGGCGGGCGGCGGAGGCCGGGTACCCGATCAGGGTGACCTGCGCGTGCGCGTAACCGGCGCCGGTGACCAGGCGGTTCCCGCCGACCACGTCCTGCACCGGGAACCCGTGGGAGTCCGGCCCCACCTGCGCGAAGGCCACGTCGAGCGTGGCCGCGCGGTCGGGGCCCTGGGACCGGTAGCGCGGGTCGATCCAGATCTTGGAGTGCCCGCCCGCGTCCCGCAGGACCGGGAAGATCCCGTACGGCTGCGGGTTCGCGCGCGTGTACAGCGGTACGAACGCCACCTGCCGGGTGTCGGAGCCGAGCAGGCAGTGCGCCGCGCTGAGCACCAGGTTGCGCCCGGGGGAGGCGACCACGCTCGCGGTGCAGAAGTAGGCCCCGCCGTCCTTGACCGCGAACATCCGCCCGACGACCGGGACGCCGCCGAAGTCCTGGCCGATCCCGGGACCCGCGGGGGCGGGGCGCGCGGGAACCGGTCTCACGATCGCGGCCGGAGCGGGTGTCGGCGTCGGGGTCGGCGTCGGAGCGGGCGTCGGAGTGGGGGTGGCGACCGGAGCGGGGGCCGACGGGGTCCCGGCCGGGGTCAGGGACAAGATCTCCGAAGGGACCGCGGAGGACACAGGCTGTTCCCCCGCCACCGGGGACGGGGACGGGCTCGCCGCCGGCGGCGCGGGCTCCACCGGGGGCAGCGGAAGGGCCGAGGCCATCCGCTCGGCGGTCCAGAAGGACTGGGCCTCCCGGGCGGACCAGCGGCCCACGGCCGCCTGCGCGGCGCCGCCCGCCTCGGCGACGGGCAGCGGCCCGGCCGCCAGCAACAGGGCGGCCGCCGCGGCGGCGAGGGTCAACGTACGTCGCATGCGGGACTCCTAGAGGGCCTGGGGGAAGCGGAAGAGGCGGTCGGGGTCGTAGGTACGGCGGACCTGTTCCAGCCGGGCGAGGTTCGGTCCGTAGTAGGCCTCGCGCCAGCCGTCGAGCTTCGGGTCGGTGTAGTTCTGGTACGCCCGGCCGCTCGCCCAGGGCCGCAGGGCCTGCCAGAGACCGTCGAGCCAGCCCTGGTGCCGGGCGACCTCGGCGGCCGTCGCGGACTCGGGCCAGTAGGCGAGGTACTGGGCGAGGAAGGCGCTGTCACGGTGGACGAACGCGGTGGCGGCGGCCGCGACCCGGTTCACGGCGCCACCGCAGACCCCGTCGAACTGCACCACCCCGAGGCCGCCGCGCGGAACCGCGGATCCGTAGCGCCGGACGGCGGCCAGCACGGCGCCGACCGCCGCGTCGGGCAGCCCGGCGCCCGTCCAGAAGTCGGAGCGCGCCGCGTACGAATCCCGGCCCAGCCGCCCCCGCGGGTCCCGGCCGGGCAGCGTGCCCGGCAGCCGGCACTGCTCCGCGGTCCGCTCCAGACAGCCCGACATGGCCCGTACGGTGTCCCCGTAGCTCCGTACGACCGTCCAGCTGTCCGACGCCGGCCGGCCGACCAGGTCCGAGAGCCGGGTCAACTGCCCTTCCAGCTCGGCGCGCCCGTCGAGGCACACGACCCGGACCGCCGGGGGTGGCGCGGTGGTACCTGATTCGACCGTGAACTCCACCTGGCTCCAGAACGGGTCCGGGAGCCCGGCCAGCCAGCGCTGCCAGCCGCGCAGCACCGCCGCCGAGTCGGCGGCGGCCCAGTGGAGTTCGGCGAAGGCGCAGTCGCCCACCGGGTGGGTGCGGAAGCGGAATTCGGTGACCACCCCGAAGTTGCCGCCCCCGCCGCCCCGCAAGGCCCAGAACAGCTCGGCGTCCCGGTCGGCGGAGACCTCGCGGACGGCGCCGTCGGGGGTGACCACGCGGGCCCCGGTGAGCCGGTCGGCGGTGGTGCCGTGGGCCCGCGCGGCCAGCCCCAGACCGCCGCCGAGGGCGAGTCCGGCGATGCCGACGGAAGGGCACAGTCCGGTCGGGACGGCGAGCCCGCGTGCGGCGAGGGCGGAGTTCACGTCCCCGAGCCGGGCTCCCGCTCCGATCCGTACGCCGTCCCCGTCGGCGGCCACCGCAGCCATGGCTCCGGCGTCGACCACCAGCCCGCCCGCGCGCGTCGACCACCCGGCGTAGCCGTGCCCGCCGCCCCGCGCGACCACCGGCACGGCGGAGCGCCGGGCGAAGTCCAGACAGACGGCCACGTCGCCGGCGTGCGCGGGATAGGCCACCGCGCCCGGAGCCACGGCGTCGTACCGCGGCTGGAACAACTGCCGCGCCTCGGCGTAGTCCCGGTCGCCCGGGAGCACCACCCGCCCGTCGATCCCGCGGGCGAGCGCGCCGTAGTCCGGACCGCGGACGGTCGCCGCGACGGAGGCGAGGACGGCCGCGGCCACGCTGCCCAGGACCCGGCGCCGGTGGAGGCTCATGCCTCCTTCCTCCCACCGCCCGCGCCGATCGCCGTGAAGGCGGGCCCACAGAGGCCGGGTTGACCCCCGAACGGCCCACAGCCGAAACGATCCGGCTTCTCATATATCCCGTTCGGGCCCGGCGGCGATCACCTTAGGCTGCGCCCCATGCCTCTTACCGACATGACCGCACACGCCGAAGAGTTCAACGCCGACCCCTATCCCTTCTACGCCGCACTGCGCTCCGTCGGGCCCGTCCACCGGATCGTCATCGCGGGCGACCGGACCTGGCTGGTCGTCGGCCACGACGAGGCCCGCCAAGCCCTGGCCCACCCGGCCCTGTCGAAGAACTGGCTCGGCCAGGAACTGTTCGCGAACACGCCGGTGACCGCCACCGCCGCCAACATGCTCGACTCGGATCCGCCCCAGCACACCCGGCTGCGCCGCCTGGTGGCGGGCGAGTTCACCTCCCGCAGGGTCGAGGCCCTGCGCCCGCGCGTGCAGCAGGTCACCGACGAACTGCTGGACGCGATGGCCGCGGCCCCGGACCGCCGGGGCGACCTGATCCGGTCCTTCGCCGCCCCGCTGCCGATGACCGTCATCTGCGAACTCCTCGGCGTACCCGACCTGGACCAGGAGCGGTTCCGTTACTGGTCCGGCGAGATCGTGGCCCCGCTGGACCCGGCCAACCCGGACCCCAGGGTGATGGAGGAGATGACCGCCTACCTGTACGAGCTCGTCGAGGCCAAGGCCGCGGACCCCGGCGAGGACCTGCTCAGCGCGCTGATCCGGACCAGGGACGAGGACGGCGACCAGCTGTCCCCGGAAGAGCTGATCGGCATGGCCTTCCTGCTGCTGGTCGCCGGGCACGAGACCACGGTCAACCTGATCGGCAACGGCGTACGGGCCCTGCTCGCCCACCCGGACCAGCTGGCGGCCCTGCGCGCCGATCCGGACGGGCTGATCGACGGCGCGGTGGAGGAGATGCTCCGCTACGACGGCCCGGTGCAGCACGCCACCTACCGCTTCGCCCGTGCCGACCTGGAGATCGGGGGCACCCTCATCGAGGCCGGTTCCTCCGTCATGGTCGGGCTCGCCGCGGTCGGCCGCGACCCGGCCCGGTTCACCGGGCCCGACGACTTCGACATCCGCCGCACCGGGCCGAGCCATCTCGCCTTCGGCCACGGCATCCACTTCTGCCTCGGCGCCCCGCTCGCCCGCATGGAGGGCCGCATCGCGGTCCGGTCCCTGCTGGAGCGGTTCCCCGACCTGGCCGAGGACCCGGACGCCGGCCCGCGCGACTGGCTTCCGGGCACCCTCATGCGGGGCGTGAGCCGGCTTCCGCTGCGCTGGTAGCCGGGGATCCCGGCCGCCGGCAGCTGCGGCCGCCGGGGCTCAGGCCTTGCGCGCGAGCAGGAACCCCTGCGGACCCTTCTCGTCGCCGTCGGGTTCCCGCACCAGGCGGCCCACCTCGGCGAGGCCGGCCCCGGCGAGCAGCCCGGCGATCAGGTCCGGCGGGGTCCAGTACACGTCGAGGTCGACCGGATGCCCGTACGCGTGCTCCAACCGGATCTTGCGGTCGCCCGCTTTGAAGCCGATCAGCACGTAGCCGCCCGGGGCCAGGACCCGTGCGAACTCGGCGAATAACGTGGGCAGTCGGGACGGCGGGGTGTGCACCGTGGAGTACCAGGCCAGCACCCCGCCGAGTACCCCGTCCGCCACGTCCAGCGCGGCCATCGAGCCCACCTCGAAGCGCAGCCCCGGATACGTCCGCCGGGCCACGGCCACCATCGCGGGGGACAGGTCGACGCCGAAGGCCCGTACGCCGAGCGAGTCCAGATGCGCCGTCACCCGGCCCGGACCGCAGCCGAGGTCCGCGACGGCGCGGCCCGGCCCGCCCCGGTCGCCGCGCACGTACTCGGCGAACGCGGCCAGCATGGACCGGTCCAGCGGCTTGCCGGACAGTTCCGTGCCGAGTATCCGGGCGTAGTCGGTGGCGACGGTGTCGTAGGAAGTCTGTACGGAGCTCAGGTTCCAGGTCTCTGTCATGCCCCTGGACAGTATCCTCCGGACTCCGTCCGGAGGGAATCCCGTCCATGTGCTCCGGCTCACCCTCCGGTCAGGGGATTGGGCAGCTCCGCCCACTGATCACCCGGGACACCGGGGCTCAGCCGCATCAGCGTGAGCGCCTTGGTGGGCAGCGGGCCGGTCAGCAGCGCTTCGGTGTCGGCGGTCGCGGGCAGGCCCGCCGCCTCGGCGAAGGCGTCGGCGAAGGCCCCGGCCGAGCCCGCCGTGGCACCGAGCGCACCGGTCAGAAGCGACCCGAACAGCTTGCGCCGCAGCGCGGCCACGTCGTCGGTGATCAGCCTGCCGGACAGGGGCGGCACCGGCAGCCCGTGCCGGACCAGCCGGGCCGGGCTGATCCGGATGTCGGCGAGGTCCCGGTAGACCAGCCGCAGCGGGGCGCCGGTGGCGGAGAGGACGACCAG
Organism: Streptomyces sp. NBC_00190; assembly: GCF_036203305.1. Taxonomy (GTDB): domain Bacteria; phylum Actinomycetota; class Actinomycetes; order Streptomycetales; family Streptomycetaceae; genus Streptomyces. The sequence goes on from NZ_CP108131.1 coordinate 7,595,608, forward strand.
GAGGTTCTGGCCGTGGGCCTCCAGCGCCACCCCGAGCTCCAGCACGCGCAGGCACACCGAGAGCGCGAGACGCGCGAACTCGGCGCGCCAGGCGGCCGAGCGCGCCTGCGGGAACGAGGCCAGGGCCGCCACCGGCAGCACCCGCTCACCGGCGGCGGCGTCCGCGTAGACCTCCGGCGGCTCGCGCAGCACGGCCGCCAGGTCCGGGCTGTGCGCGGTCGCCGCGCTCAGGGTGCGGGTGAAGCGCAGCCGGCCGTCGAGGCGCTCGGACAGCCTCTGGGCGAAGTCGGACACGGCCGCCGCCGTTTCGACGGAGTAGCCGGAGATGTCCCGTACGGAGGAGGTCAGCCGGGTGCTCAGCGCCGTCTTGACGTGCGCGCCGCCCGCCACCGGGGCGAGGGTGCGCAGGGCCATCAGCGGATGCGCCGCGAAACCGTCCCGCACCCGCTCGTGCTTGAGGGTGTGCGCCGCCTGCCAGGGATGCACCGGGACCATGATCCGCCCCGCGTCCCGCAGCTCCGCCGGCCAGTCACCGGTGACCAGGCACTCCTCGGCCCGTACGGGGACCAGGCCGAGCTCCACCACGGGGCGGTGCTCGGGGGCGTACGCCAACTGCTCGGCCACCGAGAAGCCGGGCCGGGAACGGCAGTTCGGGTGGTACGGATGCCCGTCGACCACCCGCTGCTCCCACTGCCAGGTGGTGAGCGCGGCGACGTCCGGGTCGGCGGGCGCCTGCCCGGCCCGGGAGAGCGCGAGGGAAGCCGTGCTGCCGTCCAGCTCGGCGGCGAACTCCTCGCCGTGCGGGACCCCCAGCGCCGCCACCAGCCGCGCGGCGTGCCGGTAGGGCTTGCCGTCGAGCAGCAGCTCCGTCACGTACGCGTCGGTGGCGTAGGCGTCCGGCGGCGGGCCCTCCAGTCGCCCGCCGCCCGCCAGCAGCAGTTCCAGGCCGGTGCGGCCCCGCTCGCGGGCCGCCACCCACGGCAGCGGTTCGAAGGCGAGCGCCCGCCACAGCCGGGTCAGCACGGCCGCCCGGGCGCCGTCGAGCGCGGCGCTGTACGCGGGCTCGAGCGCGGGCCGCACGGCGGCCAGTTCCGCGGCGACGGCCTGTTCGGCGGGGGAGACGGGAAAGTACATCGGAGGCTCCGCGGATCGGGTTGTCGCTTGACCGGATGATCACCTCATCATCGCGGATACTGAAGATCACGACCGGAGGTCGCGTCCCGCGATCCCGGCGCACCGGATGGACCGAATGGAACCAGTGGACCTCAACGCCGCCGCCGACACCTATGCCGCCACCCCGCTCCTGAACTGCCTGCTCCGGGAGGCCGCCGAATCCGCCGAGGAGCACGGTGCGGGCGTCCACCGGCTGCGCGGCAGCGGGCGGCTGCTCCGGGTGCGGGGCGGCCGTCGGCCGGTGCGCCCCGAACTGCGCCTGGCGGGCGGCTGGCGTCTGCTCAGCCACTCCGAGCTGGTCAAACTCACCTCCGACGAACTGGGCCGGTACACCGGGGTTCCGAACGACGAACTCCCGGTCGAGATCACCGACAGCCGGGACGCGGTCGCCGCACTGCTGGCCGCCCGCGCCACCGCCGAGCCCCCGGTGGACCCGTACCTGCTCTCCGAGCAGTCCCTGGTCATGGGCCACCCGAACCACCCCGCCCCCAAGGCCCGGGGCGGGGCGCCGGTCGGCAGCTGGCTCCCGTACGCGCCGGAGGCCCACGCCCGCTTCCCGCTGGCCTTCCTGGGGCTGCGCGAGGACCAGGTGGCGGAGGAGGGCGGACCGGCCGCCGCCGCGGCGATCGACTCCCTGGCCGATGCCCTCGACGGGCCGCGCCCGCCCGCCGGCTACCGGCTGCTGCCCGCCCATCCCTGGCAGCTGGACCTGATCGGCTGCCGGACGACGGTGCGCGAGGCCTTCGCCGACGGGCGGCTGCTGCGGCTGGGCGAGAGCCGCCGGCCGGCCTGGCCGACCGCCTCGATCCGGACCCTGTACGTGCCGGACCGGTCCGCCGACCTCTTCGTGAAGTTCAGCCTCGACGTCCGGATCACCAACGACGTGCGCCGGCTGTGGCGGCACGACCTGCTGAAGCTGCGCCGTACCGACGCGGCGGTCGAGGCCGGCTTCGCCGCGCTGCGCCGGGCCGGTTCGGGAGCGGCCTGGCTCGCCGACCGCGGCTACCGGACCGCCGGCTTCGCCTTCGAGCAGCTCGCGGTGCTGGTCCGGGACGGCTTCCACGACGGGCACGCGCACGCCGCGCCCGGGGCCACCCCGCTGCTGGCGGCCGCGCTCGCCGAGGGCTACGCCGGAAGCCCGCTGGCGGGCACCGCCGACCCGGCCGCCTGGTGGCGGGCGTACCTGCGCCAGGTCGTGCCGCCGGTGCTGGAGCTGTTCGCCCGCCACGGTGTCGTGCTGGAGGCGCACCTGCAGAACAGCCTGGTCGCCGTCGACGCGGCGGGCATGCCGGTGCAGGCCCTCTTCCGCGACGCGGAGGGGGTCAAGCTGCTGCCCGACCTGGACCGCGCGGCGGCCTGGCAACGGCTGGTCTACTGCCTGGTGGTCAACCATCTGGCGGAGATCGCGGGGACGCTGTGCGAGCGGCATCCGGACATCTCCGCGCTCGTGTGGCCGGCCGTACGGGAGGAGTTCGTACGCTACGACACCACGCGCGGCCTGCCCGAGATCGCGCAGCTGCTCGCCGCCCCCGCCCTGCCCGCCAAGACCAACCTGCTGCTGCGCTGGACCCGTGCCGACGGCGCGGACGCCCGCTACCTGCCGCTGCCGAACCCGCTGCGGGGGTGAGGGGAGGGTGAGTAACCGGCCAAGGTGGTGCCCGGACCGCGTCCCGCTCTCACATAGAGGTATAGACCAATGCTACGTTGGGCGGGCAGACCGCGCAGTCCTTGACCACCCGTCAGAGGAGAAGCCATGCCCCCCTCCCCATCGCGGGGCGGCGGCCCGGCCGCCATGCCCAAGTACCTGCGGATCGCCGCGGCGTTGCGGCAGGAACTCGACCGCGTCGCGCACGTCCCCGGCGGCAGACTGCCCTCCGAACGCAGCCTGGCCGCCCGCTACCAGGTCAACCGGCAGACCGTCAGGGCCGCGCTCCGGCACCTGCGCGAGGACGGCCTCGTCGTCACCGGCCGCCGCGGCACCCGGTCCGTCGCCGTGGACGCCGCGGCTGCCGCACCCCTGTCCGCCCCCGTCCCCTCCCCCCTCCTCGCGCAGAGCTGGCTCACGCTGGTGACCGTGCCGCCCTCGCTCGCCGCGCTGCTCGGCATGAGCGGCGGGGAGCGCACCCTCGTCCTGCACCGGCGCGAACGCGGCCCGGCGGGCGAGGCGCTGCGGCACGCCGTCACCTACCTGAGCCCGGGCGCCGTCGCGCGCAGTCCCGAACTGGCCCGCTACCGCGACCGGCCGGCGCCGGTCCGCGACGAGGACCTGGACCCGCTGTACCACTGGCTCGACCGGGCCGCGGGGGACGGCCGGGTCGCCGAGACCCTCACCATGACCCGCACCACGCATCCGCCGGCCGCCGCGTCGCAGGCCGGCGGCCTGACCGTGCGCCGCACCCTGCACGACGCCTCCGGCCGGCTGCTGGCCGTCACCGATCTGGCCTTCCCCACCTGGGACCGGCTGACCTTCCACCGCGACCCCGAGCGCCCGTACTCCGTGAAGGGCTCAGAAACGCAGGGCCCATGAGTCGATGTAGCCGGTGTTGCCGCTCCGCGTGTCGAACACGCGCAGTCGCCAGACCCCGTTCGCGGTCCTTGAGGACGCGTCGATCGCGATGACCACGGTGTAGTCGGTCTCGATCCACGCCTCCCACTCGTCCTTGACGGGGTATGCCGTGCCGTCCGGGGCGATCACGTCGATCCGCAGGTCCCCGACGTCCGGATGCCTGACGGCGATCTCGACGTCGAGGTCCGCCGGGGCCGTACCGGACACCCCGCTCACGGTGATGGGGGAGTCGACCGTCGCCTGATCGGCCACCGGGTAGTCCGTGGTGTTCGCGAACCGCCGACCCGGCGGCCGCTGCGGTGAACCGCCCGCGTAGAGCAGCCGGTTGGCGGAGCCCGGGCCCGGGTCGATGACCGATCCGGTGCTGGCGTAGGCGGTGAGGGCCGCGCCGACCTGGGCCGGGGTCGCCGTCCGGTGGGTGGAGAGGTGGAGCGCCGCCACCCCGGTGACGTGCGGGGTCGCCATCGAGGTACCCGACATGGTCGTGTACCAGTCGTCGGAGAAGTACGCGGCCGACGAGATGGAGTCCCCGGGGGCGAACAGGTCGACCAGAGGCCCGTAGTTGGAGTAGGAGGCGCGGTGGTCGTAGTCGCCGACCGCCCCTACCGTCAGCGCCGCCTGGACCCGGGCGGGGGAGTGGCCCGAGGCGTCGATGTCCTGGTTGCCGGCGGCCACCGCGTAGGTGATCCCCGAGGCGATGGAGTTGCGGACGGCGGCGTCCAGTACGTCGTCGGGGTCCCCGCCCAGGCTCATGTTCGCCACCGCAGGCTTCGCCGCGTTGCGCGTCACCCAGTCGACGCCCGCCACCACCTGCTCCGTGGTGCCCTGGCCCGTGTAGTCGAGCACCCGGACCGCGACGATCTTGGCCTGTTTGGCGACCCCGTGCGTGGAGCCCGCGACCGTACCGGCGACATGGGTGCCGTGGCCGTGGTCGTCCTCGGAGCTCATGTCGTCGTCGACGGCGTCGTAGCCGTAGGAGGCGCGCCCGCCGAAGTCCTCGTGCGTGATGTGGACGCCGGTGTCGATGATGTACGCGGTGACGCCCTGCCCGGCCGAGTCCGGGTAGGCGTAGGCGGCGTCCAGCGGGAGACGCCGCTGGTCGATCCGGGACAGACCCCAGGAGGGCGGGTCCGGCTGGGTGGCGTCGAGCTTCAGCGTCCGGTTCTGCGCCACCTCGGCGACGGCAGGGTCCGCGGCGAGCCGCCTGGCCTGCCGCTCCGTCAGCTGTGCGGAGTACCCGTTCAGCGCGGCGTCGTACGTGCGGCGGATCTTTCCGCCGGAGCGTTCGACCACGCTCCGGCCCCGCGCGGTACGGGACGTCGCGCGGGCGGGGTCGAGGAGGACGAGGTAGCTGCCGGCGACGGCTCCCGGCGCGCCCGCGTAGCGGACGGACCCCTCCGGCGGACTCGCCGCCGAGGCCCCGGTGTGCAACCCGAGCGCGAGCGCGGCGGCCAGCGCGAAGGCGGCGCCGCAGCGCCGCCATAAATGCGGTCTCGTGTTCATGTGGCCAAGGCTGGGGCCGTTGCGGAGCAGGGCACAAGGGGGCCGGGGGCTGCTGGGGCGGGAGTGCGGAATGTGAGTGCGGGAACGGGCCTAAGCGTCGCTTAGGAGGGCTCCGCCAAGAGGTCCGGGACCGGAGCGATGCCCAGGAGCTCGGTGGCTTCCGCGTCGCTGATGTCAGGAGCCGGCGGCGGAGCGTCGGGGTCCGCGGAGGCGCCGGTCAGCAGGGCGAGCAGGCCGGCCACTTGGACACCCGCCTCGGCCGGGTGGCGGAAGACCGCGCCCGGGGAGATGTCGTACCGATTGCGTCGGCCGTCGCGGACGCGCCGCAGATATCCGTCCGTCTCCAGGTCGGTGACGATCGTCTGCACGGTCCGCTCGGTCAGTCCGCACACGGCGGCGACGTCCCTGAGCCGCACGGCCGGGTCCCGGGCGATGGTCACCAGAACGCGGGCGTGATTGGTCAGGAATGTCCAGTTTTGTCGCTGAGACATGCTCCCCATGCGGTCATGATGCGATACGCGATTCATGTGATGCAAGACGTGAAATGCATTTCCGGTAATTCTTGACGTACGACCAGAAGCGGTCCACCATCTACGGCAGTCAAGGTCCCGCGCCGCAAGCCGACCAGCCCAAGGAGCGAACCCCCATGCCGGTCCCTGCCCCGTCCCCCCATACCGCCACCGCCTCCGCGGCACTCCCCACCCCCCGTCGGAGCGCCGAAGCGGCCCGCCTCGCGGGCCTGCCCCGGATCGACGAGCCGCGCGAGGTGGCCCCGGCGGACGCGAGGGAGCTGTCGAAGGTCTTCTTCCGGCGGCTGCGCGAACTGACCGAGGGCACCGCGGAGTACCAGTACGTCCGCAACACCCTCATAGAGATGAACGCCTCACTCGTCCAGTACGCCGTGCGCCGCTTCCGCAACCGCGGCGACGGTGGTGACATGGACGACATCGTCCAGGTCGGCACCATCGGCCTGATCAAGGCCATCGACCGGTTCGACCCGGCCCGCGAGAACGAGTTCTCCACGCTGGCCATGCCGTACATCACAGGCGAGATCAAGCGGCACTTCCGCGACACCTCCTGGGCCGTCCGCGTCCCGCGCCGGCTCCAGGAGCTGCGCATCGACATCGCGAAGGCGAAGGAATCGCTGACCATCGAGCTCGACCGCTCGCCCACCGTCGCGGATCTCGCCGGCCACCTCGGCCTCTCGGAGGAGGAGGTCATAGAGGGCCTCTTCGCCGCCAACGGCCACACCAGCGGTTCCCTGGACGCCCCGCAGGCCGCGCACTGCGAGTACGGAGGCGGCCGGACGGAGGGGCAGACCCTCGCCGACGTCATGGGCGAGGAGGAGCCGGCCATGGAGCTGGTCGAGGACATCCAGACCCTGGCGCCGCTGCTGGAACAGCTCACCGACCGCGAGCGCCGGATGCTGCGGATGCGCTTCGGCGAGGAGCTGACACAGGCGCAGATGGGCGCCGCTCTCGGCATCTCGCAGATGCAGGTCTCGCGCCTGCTGACCCGGCTCCTGCAGCACCTGCGTGCCTCGATGCTGACGGACGAGCCGGAGGGCGCGGGCGCCGGACATACGTGAGGTAGATCACCTTTGCGTTTGCTCAGGTGAATACAGGGCACGAGCGCGGCTGGAGCGGAACCGTGCTCTCCGGCACATGGTGACGGAGAGCACGGCGCACGCGGGCGGATCCCGTCCCGCTCCACGGCCCGCGCTGGCCCGTCCGGCGCGCGCCGTACCCGTACGACCCGCGAGGTACATGTGTCCACGCTCCAGGCCGAGCACGTCTACAAGGTGTTCGCGAGACACCGCGACGACCAGGCGGCCGCGGTCCGCGCGCTCGAGGCCGGCACCAGCCGCGACGAGCTGCGCGCCGACGGAACGACGGCCGCGGTGATCGACGCCTCGTTCCGCGTCGAGCCGGGACAGATATTCGTCGTCATGGGTCTGTCTGGATCCGGCAAGTCCACGCTGCTGCGCATGCTCAACGGGCTCCTGGAGCCCACCTCGGGACGCATCCTCTTCGACGGCGAGGACCTCACCGCGCTCAGTCCGCGCGAGCTGCGCCGCGTACGCGCCACCAAAATCAGCATGGTGTTCCAGCACTTCGCGCTGTTCCCGCACCGCGACGTCCTGGAGAACGCCGGCTACGGACTGGAGGTCCAGGGCGTCCCCCGGGCCGAGCGCGAGCGCCGGGCCGCCGAGGCCCTGGCGCTGTGCGGGCTCGGCGGCTGGGAGAAGTCCTGGCCCGACGAGCTCTCCGGCGGCATGCAGCAGCGCGTGGGACTGGCCCGCGCCCTGGCCACCGACGCCGACCTGCTGCTGATGGACGAGTCGTTCAGCGCCCTCGACCCGCTGATCCGCCGCGACATGCAGGACCAGCTCCTCGAACTCCAGCGGCGGCTGAAGAAGACGATCGTCTTCATCACCCACGACCTCAACGAGGCCATGCGCCTGGGCGACGGCATCGCCGTCATGCGCGACGGCCGCATCGTCCAGCAGGGCACCGCCGAGGACATCCTCATCCGTCCCGCCGACGAGTACGTCGCCTCCTTCGTCCAGGACGTGGACCGCTCGCGCGTGCTCACGGCCGACGCCGTCATGGACGAGGCGCCCGCCGGGGCGGACGCCTGCGGCTGCCCCACCGTCAGCGCCGGCACCGCGCTCGCCGACCTGTGCGCGGTCAGCGCCCGGGTCCCGCACCCGGTCGCCGTCACCGACGAGGACGGCGCCGTCATCGGCTCCGTACCGAAGGACCGCCTCGTCGCCTTCCTCGGTGACGAACAACGGCCCCCGATGGCCTGTGCGGAGGTGGCCGCCTGATGCCCCGCCTACACCTCGGCGCCTGGGTCGACAGCGGTGTCGACTTCCTCCAGCGCCACCTGTCCTGGCTCTTCGACGCCATCAGCGCGCTCGTCACCGGCCTCTACGACGGCATCGACGCCGCGCTCTCCGCCCCCGCCCCGCTGCTGTTCGCGGGCATCCTCGCGCTCGCCGCCTGGTGGCTGCGCGGGCTCCTCGCGGGGCTGCTGGCCTTCGCCGGCCTCGCGCTCGTCGACTCCGTCGGGCTGTGGTCCGAGGCCATGTCGACGCTGTCGCTGGTCCTGGTCGCCACCCTCGTCACGCTGTTCTTCGCGATCCCGCTCGGCATCTGGGCTTCGCGTTCCGACCGGGTCAGCGCCGTCCTGCGGCCCGTCCTGGACTTCATGCAGACCATGCCGGCCATGGTCTACCTCATCCCCGGCATCATCTTCTTCGGGGTGGGCGTGGTGCCCGGCATCATCGCGACCATCATCTTCTCGCTGCCGCCGGGCGTACGGATGACCGAGCTCGGCATCCGCCAGGTCGACGCGGAGCTGGTCGAGGCGGCCGAGGCCTTCGGCACCACCCCGCGCGACACCCTGGTCCGCGTCCAGCTGCCGCTGGCCCTGCCGACCATCATGGCGGGCGTCAACCAGGTCATCATGCTCGGCCTGTCCATGGTCGTCATCGCCGGCATGGTGGGCGGCGGCGGACTCGGCGGTGCCGTCTACCGGGCCATCGGCAACGTCGACATCGGCCTCGGCTTCGAGGCGGGCGTCTCCATCGTCATCCTCGCCATGTACCTCGACCGGATGACCGGGGCCCTCGGCCGCCAGGTCTCCCCGCTCGGCAGGCGCGCCCTCGCCAAGGCGCGGGCCGCCGCCACCGGCGCGGCCAAGGTGTGGAACCACCGCCCCCGGCCCGCCTACGCCGTCACCGGCGCCGTCGTACTCGCGCTCGTCGCGGGCGGGCTCGGCACCTTCGGCGGCTCCACCGCCGAGGGCGGACCGGCCGGTGCCGCGAACATCGGCAAGGGCCGCACGGTCTCCATCGGCTACATCCCCTGGGACGAGGGCATCGCCTCCACCTTCCTGTGGAAGGAGCTCCTGGAACGGCGCGGCTTCAAGGTCGACACCAGCCAGCTGGAGGCCGGCGCCCTCTACACCGGCCTGGCCGGAGGCCGGATCGACTTCCAGACGGACGCCTGGCTGCCCGTCACGCACGCCCAGTACTGGGAGAAGTACGGGAACAAGCTGGAGGACCTCGGTTCCTGGTACGGCTCCACCTCGCTGGAGCTGTCCGTGCCCTCGTACGTGAAGGACGTGCGCTCGCTCGCCGACCTCAAGGGCCGGTCCGGGGAGTTCAAGGGCCGGATCATCGGCATCGAGCCGAGCGCCGGCGCCATGTCCATCCTGAAGGACAAGGTCCTGGGCGAGTACGGCCTGGAGGGCGAGTACCAGGTCGTCGACGGCTCCACCCCCGGCATGCTCGCCGAGCTCAAGCGGGCCTACGACAAGAAGGAGCCCGTCGTGACCGTGCTGTGGTCCCCGCACTGGGCGTACTCCTCCTACGAGCTGACCAAGCTGGTGGACCCGAAGGGCGTCTGGGGCAAGGGCGACGGCATCCACACCCTGGCCCGCGAGGGCTTCGCCGCCGACGAGCCCGACGTGGCGCGCTGGCTGCGGTCCTTCAAGCTCACCGAGGAGCAGCTGACCGGCCTGGAGGCGAAGATCCAGGACACCGGGAAGGGCAAGGAGCAGCAGGCGGTCCGTGCCTGGCTGGCCGAGCACCCCGAGGTCGACAAGCTGCCCTGACCTCGAGGCGCACCGGCGCGGGCGGGGGACCGGCAGGCGCGCGCCCGGCCGGGCGCGGGACCGTACGAGGTTCCGCGCCCCGCCGGCGCTGCCCGCCGGTGCCGCCCTCCGGCCTGGTGGCGGCCTGCGGCGGGTGCGGTTGATCACCAAGTGCCCGCAAGTGGACCGGAATCCTCCTGCAGACCACACCTCTGACCAGCCGGAACTCTGGACGATTCGCCCGTGCGGCGGAGAGCCGCTCCATGGCACAGTGCGGTCAGGCCAACCGCACGACCAGGGAGCGTCCATGCGCGATCAGCACTCCACGCCGCTCGCCGCCGCACCCGGGTGCCGCGCGCAGCCTGCCCCGCTGCCCCGCTGTCCGGTGTGCGCGGGGATGCCGGAACGCATCTCGTGGCGACAGCGGCCGGGACAGCCGGTGGTGCTGGCCTTCGACCCCTGCGGTCACCGGTGGACCTCACCGGCCCCGCCGGTGCTGGCCGTCACACCGTGAGGAAGGCGGCGATGCGCTCGGCGAAGGCCTCCTCGCCGACGATCTCGATGCCGGCCTCCTCGGCCTTGGCCACCTTGCCACCCGCCTTCTCGCCCGCCACCAGCAGGGTCGTCCGCCCGGATATGCCGCTCGCCGACTTCCCGCCCGCCCGCTCGATCAGCTCCCGCACCTTGTCGCGGGTGTCGTACGCCGCCAGCGCGCCCGCCATCCGACCGGTGACCACCACGGTCTGACCGGCCAGTGGTCCCGGCCCGGCCCCGGCCCCGGCCCCGTCGCCGTCCCCTGCGGCGGCGGGTACGGCCTGCGGCTCCGTGAGGTTGACCCCGGCGGCCGCGAGCTTGTCGATGACCGGCCCCAGCTCCGCGACCTGCGCGACGATGGCGGCCGCCTTCGTGTCGCCGACCAGCTCCACCCCCGTCATCGCGGCCGCGTCGGCGGCCCGGACGGCCTCCATCGTCCCGAAGTGCCGGGCGATCCGCCGGGACATGCCCCGCCCCGTGCCGACGATGCCGAGCGCGCAGAACACCCGGGACAGCGGCCTGCCCTTCGCCGCCCCGATCTGCTCGACCAGCTTCGCCGCCCGCTTCTCGCTCCCGGCGGCCTGGGCGAGCCGCGCCTCGTCGAGGGTGAACAGGTCCGCCACGTCCCGGACGTGACCGGCCTCGACGAGCGCCCGTACGTACTTCTCGCCCAGGCCGTCGATGTCGAGCTGGTCCCGTCCGGCGGCATACAGGATCGCGGCGATCCGCCCGCAGTCGGCGGGCTGCGCGCAGCGCCACCGCTCCTGCGACCGGTCGATCTCCCCGGCGCAGCCCGGGCACACGGCCGGCGGCTCGATCGGCCGCTCCGCCCCGGTGCGCAGCTCGACCACCGGAGCCTCGACGCGCGGGATGACGTCCCCCGCCTTGTACACGGTCACGGTGTCGCCGAGGCGCAGCCCGCGGCGCTCGATGTCGGCGGGGTTGTGGAGCGTGGCGTGCCTGACCACCGAGCCGTCTATCTCCACCGGTTCGAGGACCGCGGTGGGCGCGAGCACCCCCGTGCGCCCCACCGACCAGGTCACATCGAGCAGCCGGGTACGCCGCTCCACGGCCGGCAGCTTGTAGGCGGTCGCCCAGTGCGGGTGGCGCGATCCGGTGCCGACCGCGGTCTGTTCGGCCAGGGCGTCCAGCTTGACGACCACCCCGTCTATCCCGAAGGGCAGCCCGGCGCGGAGCGCGGCGATGCGGTCGACCTGCTCCTGCACTTCGGCGAGCGTGGCCACCACGGCCAGACCGGCGGGGGTGGCCGCCGCGGTCTGGACGCCCGCCCGCGCGACATGGGCCATGACCTCGGAGTGGCTGGTGCCGGGAAGGGCGCTGCCGCCGTCGAGTTCGACCGCGCCGAAGGCCCAGAAGGTCATCTCCACCGTGTACGGGCGCCCCTTGGCACGCAGCGTGCCTGCCGCGCCGTTGCGGGGATTGGAGAACGGGCCGGCCCCGTGCTCGGCACGTATCGCGTTGGCCCGCTCGAACTGCTCAGCCGTCAGCAGGACTTCGCCGCGCACCTCGAAGGAGGCGTCCGTGGCCAGCTCCCTGGGCAGCCCGGCGATCGTGCCGATCGCGTGCGAGACGTCCTCGCCGCCGGTGCCGTTGCCCCGGGTGACGAGCTGGACCAGCCGGCCCCCGCGGTACCGCGCGGCCAGCGAGGCCCCGTCCAGCTTCGGTTCGACCGCGTACCCGCCCATGACCGGGGCCCCGAGCCGCCGGAGCACCGAGGCCTCCCAGTCGAGCAGGTCCTGCGGGCTGAACACGTTGCCCAGCGAGAGCATCGCGGCGGTGTGCGCCACGTCCCCGGCAGGTACGGCCCCGCCCGCCACCTTCCCCGTCGGTGTGGCGGGGTCGGTGTGCTCCGGGTAGCGCTCCTCGTAGGCCTTTATCAGGCCGAGGAGGAGGTCGAACGAAGCGTCGTCCAGGGCGGATTCCCCGGAGCCGTAGTACGCGGCCGAGGCCCTCAGGGCGGCGCCGATCGCGTCGGCGTACTCGTCGCGGTCGGCCAGGGCGGGAGCGGTGGTCGTCGTCATGTCCTGATCTTCGCGCAGGGGTCTGACAACGGCCCTGCGACGGCGGGTGCGTGGACGCGGTGGTGCGATGTGCATAAAGATGCTTGATGGGGTACGACTTCGAGCATCTTCCTTCAGGAATTCCCGGCGGAGCGCTATCTTGCCAGGTGCATGCCAAAGCGGTGTGTCCGCGATCCGGACCGCACGAGGAGCTGCCCCATGAGACTGCCAGGCATCCCCAGGACCCCAGGACGCCAGGGCCGCCCGGCCCGCACTCCCCGGCGGCGGCGCATCCCCGCCGCCCTGCTCGCCGCCGCCCTCGCCGTCGGCGGCCTGTCCGCCGCCGGACCGGCCGCCCCGCCCGCCGCCGCGTCCCCCGCCGCGCCCGCGGCCACGGCGGGCAACGTCACCGGCTTCAGCCAGGCCGGGAACACCTTCACCGTCACGGCCTCCAGCGGAGCCAAGGCCCGTGTGGTCGTCGCCCGCGCCGACATCTTCCGGCTCTGGCTCTCGCCCGACGGTGCCTTCACCAACGACCCCGCCGGCAGCGACCTCGCCCCCACGACCGACTTCGGCTCCGTCACGACGAACTGGGCCGACGCGGGCACCTACTACCGGATCACCACCGCGGCCCTGTCCATCCGGGTCAACAAGTCGCCCCTCCAGTTCTCCGTCTACCGGGCCGACAACACCACCCCCGTCTGGCAGGAGACCCAGCCCACCAGCTGGACCGGCAGCCAGAGCACCCAGTACCTGGCCCGGGGCGCGGACGAGCAGTTCTACGGCACCGGCCTGCGCCTGGGCGAATGGGCGCTGCGCGGCAAGACCGTCCCCGTCGCGGTCGACAACAAGTGGCGCGAGAACACCAACGCCAGTCCCGCCCCCTTCTACATGTCGACCAACGGGTACGGCGTCATGCGCAACACGTGGGCGCCGGGTTCCTACTCCTTCAACGCCCCCACCGCCCTGACGCACGACGAGAAGCGCTTCGACGCCTGGTACTTCACCGGTGACTCCCTCAAATCGGTGCTCGACGCGTACACCGACGTCAGCGGCAAGCCGTTCATGGCGCCGATGTGGGGCTTCGAACTGGGCAACGCCGACTGTTTCAACGCCTCCAACCCCGACTACCAGGGCGACCACAACCGCGCCCGCCACCAGACCACCCCCGACGTCGTCGGGTACGCGGCCGACGCCCGAGCCGCCGACATGCCCTCGGGCTGGTTCCTGCCCAACGACGGCTACGGCTGCGGCTACACCGCGCCCCTCAAGTCGACGGTGGACGCGCTGAAGGCCAAGGGCTTCCAGACCGGTCTGTGGACCTCCACCGGCCTCGGCTCCATCGCCGACGAGGTGGGCACGGCCGGGAGCCGCGGCGTGAAGACGGACGTGGCCTGGATCGGCAGCGGCTACAAGTACGCCTTCAACGGGGTGCAGCAGGCCGTCGACGGCATCGAGAAGAACTCCGACGCCCGGCGCTACGTCTGGACCGTCGACGGCTGGGCCGGTACCCAGCGCAACGCCGTCGTGTGGACCGGCGACACCTACGGCACCTGGGACGACATGCGCTGGCACGTCCCCGCCATCGCCGGCGCGGGCCTGTCCGGCATCAACTACGCCTCCGGCGACGTCGACGGCATCTTCGGCGGCAGCCCCAAGACGTACACCCGGGACCTCCAGTGGAAGGCCTTCACCCCCGCCTTCATGACCATGTCCGGCTGGGGGGCGGTCAACCCGGCCGCCGGCTACCAGGACAAGCAGCCCTGGCGCTTCGCCGAGCCGTACCTCTCCATCAACCGCAAGTACCTCCAGCTCAAGATGCGGCTGATGCCGTACCTCTACACGATGAGCAAGGCCGCCAACGAGACCGGCGTGCCCAGCACCCGTGCGATGGTCCTCGAATACCCCGACGACCCGGTGGCCCGCGGGAACCTCACCAGCGGCCAGTTCATGGCCGGGGACTCCCTCCTGGTCGCACCCGTCGTCTCCGACACCGACGTCCGGGACGGGATCTACCTCCCCGCCGGCACCTGGACGGACTACTGGACGGGCCGTACCTACGCGGGCCCGGGCTGGCTGAACGGCTACCGCGCCCCGCTGGACACACTGCCCCTCTTCGTCAAGGGCGGCGCGATCGTGCCGATGTGGCCGCAGATGAACTACACCGGTGAGAAGCCGGTCTCCACCCTCACCTACGACATCCACCCCCGCGGCAACTCCTCCTTCAGCCTCTACGAGGACGACGGCCGCACCCGCGCCTACCAGTCCGGGGCCTACGCCCGCCAGCAGGTGGACGTCACCGCCCCGGCGGCGGGATCCGGCACCGTCACCGTCTCCGTCGGGGCCTCCACCGGCAGCTACACCGGCAAACCGGCCTCCCGCGGCTACGAGTTCACCCTTCACGTGGCCTCCGCGCCCACCGGCCTCACCGCCGACGGAGCCGCACTGACGCGCCTGACCTCCAAGTCCGCCTATGACGCGGCCACGTCCGGCTGGTTCTTCGACCCCTCCGACCGCTCGGGCGTCCTGTGGGTCAAGACGGGTACGAAGACGGGCGCGTTCAGCGTCTCGGCCACCGGCACCGGCATCCCGCCGGCGGGCGCCCTGCCCACGTCCGCCCCCATCGCCCAGTCGGGCTGGTCCCTGGTCTCGGCGGACAGCCAGGAGAGCAGCGCCGAGAACGGGGCCGCCACCAACGCCTTCGACGGGAACCCGGCCACCCTGTGGCACACCGCGTGGTCGTCCGCGAAGCCCGCCCCGCTCCCGCACGAGATCCAGATCGACCTCGGGGCCCGCTACGCGGTGGACGGCCTCGGCTACCTTCCCCGCCAGGACGGCGGGGTCAACGGCCGCATCGGCGGGTACGAGGTCTACGTCTCCGACACCACCGCCGACTGGGGCTCACCCGTGGCGAGCGGCACCTTCGCCGACACCGCCGCGGCCAAGACCACCGCCCTGTCCGTGAAGAGCGGCCGCTACCTGCGCCTGAAGGCACTCACCGAGGCCGGTGCCCGCGGCCCGTGGACCAGCGCCGCCGAGATCACCCTCACCGGCCGCCCGGCCCCGTTTCCGGCCGACGCCACCCTCGTCAACGCCGCCTCCGCGAGCTGCGTGGACCTGCCGCACAGCGCCACCACTCCGGGCACCGAACCCACCCTCTACACCTGCCACGGCGGCCCCAACCAACGCTGGACCCTCCAGTCCGACGGCCGCCTCACCGGCCTCGGAGGCGTCTGCCTGGACGCCGCGAACGCCTCCCGCGTGAGCATCCGGACCTGCGACGGCAGCGCCGGCCAGTCCTGGCAGGCGGGTCCCCAGAGCAGCCTGCGCAACGTCGGCCAATGCCTCACCCCGGCCGGTGCCGCCACCGCCAACGGTACCGTCCTCACCCGCGCCGCCTGCGACAACACCCCCGCCCAGCGCTGGACCTTCACTCCCTGACCGCGCTCACCCGCCGAGCACGGCCTGGCACTCCCGCCAGGCCGGCTCGCTCAGCAGACCCCGGAACCGGCCGAAGAGGGAGAGCAGTTCGCCGCCCCACGCCTCCCGGAAGGCGGGGTCGGTCCGCGCGAGATCGAGCTCGTTGGCGGCGGACAGCTCGGCGAAGTCCCGGCGCAACTGCGGGGCGGGGAGTGGACGAGGCCGGTGAACCGGTCCCGTACGGCCGACTCCCCCTCGCCGAGCACCGGATAGGACGCCGCCCGGTCGAAAGAGGCGTAGAAGTACACGACGGCCTCGGCCTCGGCGCCGATGACCGCGGCCAGTTCGGCCCGCCGGGCGACCGGCAGCAGGGCGGTGGCGAAGCCGTCCGTCCGGTAGAACGCGTGGCACAGGCCGGCCTGTTGGAGCGCGGGCCGTGCTCCCCAGGCGGCGAGCAGCTCCCGTACGCGTCCCAGGTGGGCGAGGAGGGTTCCGCCGGGATGCGCGACGCGCTCGGCGCCGAGCTCCCGGAGCCATGCGACGGCTTCGTCCGGCACGGGACACGTCCCTTCGGGGGGTGGTGGTGGGTCGGCACCCGTCCCCGCCGTCGCCTGGGGTCCGGACCGTGGCGACGGCGGGGACGGGTTGCCGCCCGGGCCCTGCACCGATCTTGATCCAGCCCAAGTCCCAAGTCAATCCACCGATTTGCTCCCCACATCCAAGGGATACCTTGGATGTCGTGACCCTCGACGATCTCCGCGTGTTCGTGGCCGTCTGCCGCGCGGGCAGCCTCAGCGCCGTCGCCCGCGACCTCGGCCGCACCCAGTCGGCCGTCAGCCAGCACGTCCGCCGCCTGGAGAAGCAGACCGGCGCGAGCCTCCTGGAGCGCCACGCCCGCGGGGTCGTGCCCACCGAGGCGGGCCGCATCCTCCAGGCAGCCGCCGCCGACGGCATCGCGGGCCTCGACGGCGCCCTGCGCCGCCTGGACGACCTCGTACGGGGAGGAGGCGGCTCGGTGCGCGTCACCACCGGCGCGACCACCGTGCGGCACTTCATGTCCGAGGCCGTCGTCACCTTCCGCCGCCGGCACCCCGAAGTGAGCCTGGAGTTCCAGACGGAGAACTCCAGCCGCAGCTGTTTCGACGCCCTCGCCGCCGACGACCTCGACCTCGCCTGGATCACCATCGGCGCCCCGGTCCGCGGCATCGAGCAGCGTCCCGTCATGGCACTGCCCTGGGTGCTCGCGGTCGGCGCCGACGACCCGCTCGCCGCCCGCGCCCGGATCGACCCCGCCGACCTCGCCGGAATCCGCCACATCCGGCTGCCGGAGAACTCCGCCTCCCGCGCGCACCTGGACGCCGCCTTCGCGGAATTCGGCATCCGGGTGAGCTCGGACACCAGCGTCGCCGACTGGGACACCGCCCTGCTGCTCGCCGAACTAGGCCTGGGCCACGCCGTCGTACCCGCGCTGCCCGGCTGGCGGGTCCCCGGCACCGACGGGCCGCTGCGCCTGGTCCCCGTCCCCGGCCTGCCGCCCCTCAAGGTCGGCTGGGCGGTCCGCCGCTGGGCCGCCCTTACCCCGCTGGCCCGCGGCTTCGCCGACGAGGTCGCCCGCAGCTGCACGGCCCGCGCCGCGGCCGGGCAGGAGTGACGCCGGCAGCAGCCCCGCGGCGGCCAGCAGGGCCAGGGCCGTCGGCGAGGAGCCCGTCACCCCCGCGCCCGCGGCGACGGCGATCCCGAGGGCCGGGCCGATGTTCGCGGCCGTCTGCTTGAGCCCGCCGACCACACCCGCGTACCCGGCCGGGGCCTCCCCGACCACGGTCCCGGTGGCGGTGACCATCACGGTGGTGAACCCGGCGCCGAGCAGCGCGAATCCGAGCGCCGAGGCGGGCTCGGCGTCGAGCATCGCGATGCCGAGCACGACCAGCGCGGTACCGGTCAGCGCGGTCGGCCGCGGTCCCTGCCGACGCGACGCCAGCCCCGCCACCGGCGCCCCCGCGACCATCAGCGCGGTCAGCGGCAGCACCCGCAGCCCGGTGTCGAGCGGGTCCAGCCCCTGTACGTCCTGGAGTCGGAAGGTCGCCGTGAACAGCGCGCCGAACAGCCCGGCGGAGACGGCGAGCAGTAGCGCCATCGAGGCCGCCACCGGCCGCGACCGGGCCACGGCGGGCGGTACGAGCGGCAGCGCGGCGCGCCGCTCGCGGCGCAGGAACAGGATCCCGAGCACGGCGGCGCCGCCGAACCCGAGCAGCGTCGGCGTACCGGTCCAGCCGTGCGCCGGCACACCGACCAGCGCGTGCACGAAGACGGCGAGGGACGCCGCCAGCAGGGCCGCGCCGGTGAGTTCGAGCCGCCCGGGCTCCGCGCGGGGCGGCGCCGGCGCCCGTACGGCGAGCGTCAGCACGGCGATGGCCAGCGCGAGCGGCACGTTGACCGCGAACACGGCCCGCCACCCCCACTGCGCGACCAGCACGCCCCCGAGCAGCGGACCGGCCGCCGCGGCCAGCCCGATCGCGCCGGTCCGCACCGCGATCGGCGTGGCCAGCCGGTCGGGCGGGTACGCGAGCCGCAGCAGCGCCAGCGTCGCGGGCTGGAGCAGCGCCCCGAACACGCCCTGCACGGCGCGCAGTGCGATCACCCAGCCCACGCCGGGCGCGAAGGCGATGCCCGCCGAGGCCGCGGCGAATCCGAGGACTCCGGTGAACAGCAGCCGCTGGTGCCCGTACCGGTCGCCGAGCCGCCCGGCGACGACCAGGAAGGCGGCCACGGCCAGCAGATAGGCCGTGCTGGTCCACTGGACCTCGGCCACGCTCGCCCCGAGACCACGCCGCAGGCTCGGCTGCGCCACCGTCAGCACGGTGCCGTCCAGGGCGACGAGCGCGGCCCCCGAGACGCTGACGGCCAGCGCCAGACGCCGCCTCACGAGGACTCCGGAGCCGGACCGAGGTGCGCGTCGAGGGCGGCGTCGACGATCCGGTCCACCGTCGCGGCGGGCAGGACCAGCGGCAGACTGCCCCACGCCCACAGCTGCGCCACGCCGTGCAGGTTGGCCCACAGCGCGGCCGCGGTGACCTCGGGGTCGTCCGCCCCGCAGCGGGAGACGAGGGTGGCGAGCAGCTCGAACAGCGGCCGTGTCGACTCCCGCAGCCGTGGTCCGCCTGACGGCTCCTGGCCGGTGCTGTCCAGCAGCTCGTGCCGGAACATCAGCTCGAACATGCCGCGGTGCTCCAGTGCGTAGCCCACGTACGCGCCCCCCAGCGCCCGCACCCGCTCGCGCGGCGACGCGGCCCCGGCGCTCGCCGCCGCGAACCGGGCGCCGAGGTCGGCGAACCCGCGCCGGGCGATGGCCGACAGCAGCGCCTGGTGGGTGGGGAAGTAGCGGCGCGGCGCGCCGTGGGAGACCCCGGCCCGGCGGGCGATCTCGCGGAGCCCCAGCGCGGAACGCCCCTCGGTCAGTACGAGTTCCACGCCGACGTCGATCAACCGCTCGCGGAGCGGGCCCTCCTGGCTCTCCTGTGTCATAGACACTGTCTACCAAGATTCCTAGACAGTGTCTACTCGTCGGCGGTGGAGAGCCGGGAACCGCGGCATCCGGGTGTCGGCCTCCGGGACGCCGCGCTGCGGCCGAGTGGCCCCCGCCAGGGCCGCTTTCGAGTGACACCGCCGCTCGGCGGCGGGCGCGGCCCCGTCGGCGTCGCCGACCATCTCAGGCGGCCGGTCATGACGATTTCGAGGTCCCGCCCGGTCACGATCAGCCGGGGCGCCCAGGCGTCGCGGCTCCGGGCCGCCGCTGGGAGATCACGTGCACGTCCTGCTCGTCGCGAGCGCGTTCAACAGCCTCACCCAGCGCGTCCACGCCGAACTGCGGGACCGCGGTCACAGCGTGGCCGTCGAACTCGCCCTGCCCCATGTCCCGCTCGCCGACGCCGTCCGCCGCCACCGGCCCGACCTCGTCCTCGCGCCGATGCTGCGGACCGCCGTCCCCGAGGAGGTCTGGGCCGCGCACACCTGCCTGATCGTCCACCCGGGACCGGTCGGCGACCGCGGTCCCTCCTCCCTCGACTGGGCGATCCACGAGCAGGTGACCCGATGGGGCGTCACCGTCCTGCAGGCCGAGGCCGAGATGGACGCCGGCGCCGTCTGGGCCCACGTCGAATGCCCCGTACCGCCGGTGGGCAAGAGCGACCTCTACCGCGGTGAGATCGCCGACGCGGCGCTGGAAGCCGTACACCTCGCCGTCGACCGCTTCGCCTCCGGCACCTACACCCCCCGGCCGCAGGCCGCCGGACATCCGCGCCCCGCCCTGCGCCAGGAGCACCGCCGGATCGACTGGGAGGCCGACTCCACCGAGCGCGTCCTGCGCGCCCTGCGCGCCGCCGACTCACAGCCCGGCGTACGGGACGAACTGCTCGGCGCCGAGTGGTTCCTGCACGGCGGCCACGCCGAGGACCGCCTGCGCGGCCGCCCCGGGGAACTGCTGGCCACCCGGGCGGGCGCGATCTGCCGGGCCACCGCCGACGGCGCCGTCTGGATCCCCGAACTCCGGGCCCCGCGCGCCCCGGGCGGACCCGCCGCCCCCAAACTTCCCGCCACCGTGGCGCTCGCCGGCCGGCTGCCGGCACTGCGGGAACACCCCGCCCCGCTCCACACCGACCCGCGCCGGCGCACCTGGTCCGACATCGGCTACCGGGAAGAGGGCCAGACCGGCTTCCTGTCCTTCTCCTTCCCCGGCGGCGCCATGAGCACCGCCCACTGCCGGCGCCTGCTGAACGCCTACCGGATCGCCTGCACCCGCCCCACCACCGTCCTCGTCCTCGGCGGCGGACGGGACTTCTTCTCCAACGGCATCCACCTGGGCGTCATCGAGGCGGCCGCCGACCCGGCCGAGGAGTCCTGGGCGAACATCAACGCCATGGACGACTTGGTCGAGGCCGTGCTCACCACCACCGACCGGCTCGTCGTCGCCGCCGTCGGCGGCAACGCCGCCGCCGGAGGCGCCGTCCTCGCCCTCGCCGCCGACGAGGTCTGGTGCCGCTCCGGCGTGGTGCTCAACCCGCACTACCGCCTGATGGGGCTGCACGGCTCCGAGTACTGGACCTACACCCTGCCGCGCCGCGTCGGCACCGGCGTCGCGGACCGCCTCACGTCCGAGGCCCTGCCGCTGAGCGCCGAGGCCGCGCACCGGCTCGGGCTGGTCGACCGTACGGTCCGCTGCGCGCCCCAGGCCTTCGCCGCGGAGACGGCGCGGCTGGCGGCCCATCTGGCCGCCCTGCCCGCGACCGCCTCCCGGATCGCCCGGAAGAAGGCGCACCGCGACCGCGACGAGGCGCAGAAGCCCCTGGCCGCCTACCGGGAGGCCGAGCTGGCCCTGATGCGGCAGACCTTCTTCGACCCGGACGCCCCCTACCACGCCCTGCGCCGCGCCTTCGTCCGCAAGGAGCGGGCGACCGCGACACCGCCCCATCTGGCCCGTTCCGCGGCGGGGCGGCACACTGCCCCGCCGCCCTCCCGGCAGCGCCCGGTCACTGGACTGGCCGCACATGACGCGGCACGCGGAGCCGCGGGCTGTTAGCAAGAAAGGCGAGGCAGCAAACGCCGCCTCGCCCCCTAGTCCGCCCCGAGCCCCTCCCCAAGGAGGCATCCTCATGGATCCAGCGACGTCGGCCCCTGTGGAAGACCCTCCGATCCACATCCTCTGGATCAACGCGGGACTGAGCTGTGACGGCGACTCCGTCTCCCTGACAGCGGCGATGCAGCCCAGCATCGAAGAGATCGTGACGGGCGTACTGCCCGGACTGCCCAAGATCCAGGTGCACTGGCCCCTGATCGATTTCGAATGCGGCCCGGTCGGCGGCGCGGACACGTTCATCGAGTGGTTCTTCAAGGGCGAGCGGGGCGAGATCGACCCGTTCGTGCTGGTCGTCGAGGGCTCGATCCCCAACGAGAAGATCAAGCCCGAGGGCTACTGGTGCGGATTCGGCGACGACCCGGAGACCGGTCAGCCCATCACCACCAGCGAGTGGATCGACCGGCTCGCCCCCAAGGCCCTCGCCGTCGTCGCCATCGGCACCTGCGCCACGTACGGCGGCATCCACGCCATGGAGGGCAACCCCACCGGCGCCATGGGCGTGCCCGACTACCTGGGCTGGAACTGGACCTCCAAGGCCGGCATCCCGATCGTGTGCGTGCCGGGCTGCCCGATCCAGCCGGACAACTTCTCCGAGACCCTGACCTACCTGCTCTACCAGGCGGCGGGCTCGGCCCCGATGATCCCGCTCGACGACAAGCTGCGCCCGACCTGGCTGTTCGGCGCCACCGTCCACGAGGGCTGCGACCGCGCCGGCTACTACGAGCAGGGCCAGTTCGCCGAGACCTACGACTCGCCCGAGTGCCTGGTCAAACTCGGCTGCTGGGGTCCCGTCGTCAAGTGCAACGTGCCCAAGCGCGGCTGGATGAACGGCATCGGCGGCTGCCCCAACGTCGGCGGCATCTGCATCGCCTGCACGATGCCGGGCTTCCCCGACAAGTTCATGCCCTTCATGGACGAGCCTCCCGGCGCCAAGGTGTCGACCAAGGCCAGCGGCGCGTACGGGGCCGTCATCCGCAGGCTCCGCTCGATCACCGCGCACACGGTGGACCAGGAGCCCAAGTGGCGCCGCAGCGGCCAGAGGCTGACCACGGGCTACCGCCCGCCCTGGTGACGGACCCGCAGGTCCTCACCTCGCTCACGAACTCCGTACAGAAGAAGGGTCACGGCAGACACGATGGCACCGAAGACGAAGGCGGCCGGTGACGGCAGCGGCCTGGTGGAGATGGCCTGGGATCCGATCACCCGGATCGTGGGCAGCCTCGGCATCCACACGAAGATCGACTTCAAGCAGAAGCGGGTCGCCGAGTGCTACAGCACCTCGTCGGTCTTCCGCGGCTACAGCGTCTTCATGCGCGGCAAGGACCCCCGCGACGCGCACTTCATCACCAGCCGCATCTGCGGGATCTGCGGCGACAACCACGCCACCTGCTCCGTGTACACGCAGAACATGGCCTACGGGGTGAAGCCGCCCCACCTCGCCGAGTGGATCATCAACCTGGGCGAGTCGGCGGAGTACATGTTCGACCACAACATCTTCCAGGAGAACCTGGTCGGGGTCGACTACTGCGAGAAGATGGTCCGCGAGACCAACCCCGGGGTCCTGGAGCTCGCCGAGCGCACCGAGGCCCCGCACGCCGGCGACCACGGCTACCGGACCATCGCCGACATCATGCGCTCCCTCAACCCCATCGAGGGCGAGTTCTACCGCGAGGCCCTCCAGGTCAGCCGCTACACCCGGGAGATGTTCTGCCTGATGGAGGGCCGCCACGTGCACCCCTCCACGCTCTACCCGGGCGGCGTGGGCACCATCGCCTCCGTCCAGCTCTTCACGGACTACATGAGCCGCCTGATGCGCTACGTGGAGTTCATGAAGAAGGTCGTGCCGCTCCACGACGACCTCTTCGACTTCTTCTACGAGGCCCTGCCCGGGTACGAGGAGGTCGGCCGGCGCCGCGTGCTGCTCGGCTGCTGGGGCGCGCTCAACGACCCCGAGCACTGCGACTTCACGTACGCCAACATGTCCGACTGGGGCCGGAAGATGTTCGTCACCCCGGGTGTGATCGTCGACGGCAAGCTGGTCACCAACGACCTCACCGAGATCAACCTCGGCATCCGCATCCTGCTCGGCAGCTCGTACTACGACGACTGGGCGGGCCAGGAGCAGTTCGTCACGCACGACCCGCTCGGCAACCCGGTGGACCCCCGCCACCCGTGGAACCAGCACACCATCCCCGCCCCGCAGAAGCGGAACTTCGACGACAAGTACAGCTGGGTGATGTCACCGCGCTGGTTCGACGGCAAGGACCACCTCGCGCTCGACACCGGAGGCGGCCCCATCGCGCGCCTGTGGTCCACGGCCCTGTCCGGGCTCGTCGACGTCGGCTACGTCAAGGCCACCGGGCACAGCGTGGTCATCAACCTGCCGAAGACGATGACCAAGCCCGAGACGCGCTTCGAGTGGCAGATCCCGAAGTGGAGCAACGCCCTGGAGCGCAACCGCGCCCGCACCTACTTCCAGGCGTACGCCGCCGCCATCGCCCTGCACTGCGCCGAGAAGGGCCTCGCCGAGGTCCGCGCCGGACGCACCCAGACCTGGGAGAAGTTCGAGGTGCCGGACGAGTCCATCGGCGTCGGCTTCACCGAGGCCGTACGGGGCGTGCTCTCGCACCACATGGTGATCCGCGACGGCAAGATCGCCAACTACCACCCCTACCCGCCGACCCCGTGGAACGCCAGCACCCGCGACACCTTCGGCACGCCCGGACCGTACGAGGACGCCGTCCAGAACACCCCGATCTTCGAGGAGAACACCCCGGAGAACTTCAAGGGGATCGACATCATGCGCGCCGTGCGCAGCTTCGACCCCTGTCTGCCGTGCGGAGTCCACATGTACGTGGGCGGCGGCAAGACGGTGAAGTCGATGCACGTGCCCACCGGCCTGAGCGGACTGGGCGGATGAGCGCGGCCGTCGACGCCCGGCTGGCCGGGCAGCGGGTCGAGGAGGTCCTCGACCGGCTGGCCGCCACCGGCGACCGGGCGGCCTGCGAGGCCGCCGAGGAACTCGTGCGCGTGCTCATGGACTTCTACGGCGCCGGACTCGCCCGGATCGTCGAGCGGCTCGGCGGCGGCCCGCTCGAAGGGGTGCTGGACGACGAGCTGGTGGCGAGCCTGCTCTCGCTGCACGGTCTGCACCCCGAGGACGTCCACACGCGGATCGCACGCGCCCTGGACGCCGCGGAGGACCCCGTGGAACTGCTCGGCTTCGAGGAGACCACCGGCGTGCTGCGGCTGCGTCCCCGGGCCGCCGCCACCGGATGCGGCTGCGGCGGCAGCGGCCCGGAAACCGTCCGGCGGACGCTGGAGGACGCCCTGGTCTGCTTCGCCCCGGAGGTGACCGGGGTGGAGATGGAGCCCGCCGCCGCCCCCGGACCGCCCCTGCTCCAGATCGGCGTCCGGCCGCACACCCCGGTCCGGGTGCCGTGACGGGGCCCGCAGCCGCGACGGACCTGCGGCGCGGCCTGCGCCGGTTCACGGGCCCGCGCCCGCCCCGGCCGGAGCGCTGCGAACTCTGCGCGGTGGCGGTGCCCGAGGACGGCCACCGCCACCTGGTGGAGACCGAGAAGCGGACGCTGGTCTGCGCCTGCACCGCCTGCGCCCTGCTGTTCGACCGGCCGGGCGCGGCCACCGGGCGGTACCGGACCGTTCCGGACCGCTACCTCGCCGACCCCGGCCACCGGCTCGACGAGGGCGCCTGGGAACGGCTCCAGATCCCGGTCTCCGTGGCGTTCTTCTTCCGTAACGCCGCCCTCGACCGGCTGGTCGCCCTCTACCCGAGCCCGGCCGGAGCCACCGAGAGTGAACTCGACCCCGCGACCTGGGAATCCGTACTGGGCGCGAGCCGGCTGTCCGAGCTGCTCGAACCCGACGTGGAGGCGCTGCTGCTGCGCCGCTCGGCGGGACGCACCACCTGCCATCTGGTGCCGATCGACATCTGCTACGAGCTGGTGGGACGGATGCGGCTGCTGTGGCAGGGCTTCGACGGCGGCGCCGAGGCCCGGGCTGAGCTGGACGCCTTCTTCGAGCGGGTGGAGCGGCGGGCCCGGGCCGTGGCGGAGGACGGAGTCCGATGACGGACCTCGCCTTCACCTGCACCGGCGTGCGCGCCGACCCCTACGCGGCCGGTCCCACCCTCGTCTTCCGGCTGCGGATCACCGCAGCCGGGGACGCCCGGGTCCACGCCCTCGCCCTGCGCTGCCAGATCCGCATCGAACCGGCCCGCCGGAGCTACGGCCCCAAGGAGGCCGACGGCCTCGCCGACCTGTTCGGCGAGCGCGCCCGGTGGGGCACCACCCTGCAGCCCGTCCAGTTCGCCCAGGTCGCCGTCATGGTGCCCAGTTTCACCGGGGAGACCGAGACCGAACTGGTCGTGCCCTGCACCTACGACATGGACATCGCGGCGACCCGGTACTTCGACGCCCTGGAGGACGGGGAGGCGCCGCTGCTGATGCTGTTCTCCGGGACCGCCTTCACCGGCGCCGGCGGTTTCCGCGTCGAGCCCGTGCCCTGGGACCGCGAAGCCTCGTACCGGATGCCCGTGAACGTCTGGCGCGACATGGTCGAGCAGCACTTCCCGGGCTGCGGCTGGCTGCGGCTGCCCCGCGACACCATGGCAGAACTGCTCGCCTTCCGCTCGCGGCACGCCCTCGCCTCCTGGGAGTCGACCGTACGGGCCCTGCTCGACGCGGCCACCCCCGCCGAACCCCCGCCGCCGCCCGTCCGGTTCGGCTCCGTACCGCCCCGTGTCACCGAGAGGACCGCGACATGACCACGACGGCCACGACGGCCGCGGCGGACCCCCGCTTCGCCACCGCCCGGCAGGTGGCCGACGCCGTCCTCTTCGAGGGGTACGTGCTCTACCCGTACCGCGCCTCGGCCGCCAAGAACCGGCTGCGCTGGCAGTTCGGCGTCCTGGTACCGCCCGAGTGGGGACAGGCCCACGACGAGCACGCGCACCAGCAGACCGAGATCCTGATGGAGCCCAGGGGCGAGGCGAGCCTCTCCGTGGAGCTGCGCTTCCTGCACGCCCGGCGCCGCACCGTCCAGCGGGCCGGGGACGGCGGCACCTTCACGGAGGTCGCCGAACTCCACCTGGACGACCGGGTCCTCGTCCCCTGGGACGAGGGCACCGAGGAGCGCGTCGAGCTGTCCGCGACGACGGCCGAGCTGGTGGGCGAGGGCATCACCCTCCCGTTCCGCCGACCCGCCCGCGAGGACACCGAGGACGTGCTCGACGCCCAGGGCCGCACCGTGGGCCGCCTGGTGCGGCGCAGCGAGGAGATCGTCGGAGTCGTGCGGCTGCGGGCCACCGAAGTGCCCGTACCCTACCGGGTGTTCAAGCTCACCGCGGTCGTGGAGAACGCCAGCCCCTGGACACCTCGGCCCGGTTCGGACGACCGCGACGCCGCGCTGCCCCATTCGCTGGTCGCCGCCCACCTGCTGCTCGGCCTGGACTCCGGTTCCTTCCTGTCCATGACCGACCCGCCCGAGTGGGCCAAGGGCGCGGTCGCCTCCTGCGTCAACCGGCACACCTGGCCCGTACTGGCGGGTGAACCCGGCCGCGCCGACGTGGTCCTGTCCTCTCCGATCATCCTGGAGGACCACCCGGCCATCGCCCCCGAGAGCGCCGGCGCCATGTACGACGCCACCGAGATCGACGAGATCCTCGCCCTGCGCACGGCCGCCCTCACCGAGCAGGAGAAGCGCGAGGCGCGCGGTACGGACGACCGCGCCGCCGCCGTGATCGACCTGGCCGACTCCATGCCGCCCGAGGTGCTGGAGCGCCTGCACGGAGCGGTCCGCGCCCTGCGCGAGATCACCGACCCGGGCGCGGCGCCGCCGGACGTACCCGAACTGATCACGGAACTCCCGGACGAGGAAGCGGTGTTCAGGCCGGACACGCCCTGGTGGGACCCGGCCGGGGGCGACACCGCCGACCCGGCCCGCGACCGGATCACGATCGACGGCGTACCGGTGGGCGTGGGCAGCCGCGTCCTCCTCCGCCCGGGCCTGCGCCGCACCGACGCCCAGGACCTGTTCCTCCAGGGCATGGCCGCACGGGTCGAGGCGGTCCTGCACGACGTCGACGGGGGAGTGCACCTCGCCGTGACCGTCGAGGACGACCCGGGCGCGGACATCCGCCGCGAGCAGGGCAGATTCCTCTACTTCCAGCCCGACGAGCTCACCCCGCTGGAGGACGCGTGAGCGGCAGAACGCTGGTCGCCGGCATCGGCAACGTCTTCCTCGGCGACGACGGCTTCGGCGTCGAGGCCGTGCGCGGCCTGTCCGCGCACCCGCTCCCGGACGACGTCGAGGTGGTGGACTTCGGCGTGCGCGGAGTCCACCTCGCCTACCAGCTCCTCGACGGCTACGACACGCTGGTCCTGGTCGACGCCACCGCACGCGGCGGCGACCCGGGCACGCTCTACCTCATCGAGGCCGATGCGGGGGGCCCGGCCCCGCCGGGCGGCGCCGTCCTCGACGGCCACCACATGTCCCCCGACGCGGTCCTCGCGCTGCTGGACACCCTGTGCGCCGGCACCGGAAGCACCCCGCCCCGGCGGACGCTGGTCGTCGGCTGCGAACCCGCCTCGATCGAGGAGGGCATCGGCCTGAGCGCACCGGTGGCCGCGGCGGTGCCGCGCGCCGTCCGGATGGTCCTGGACCTGCTCCGGGCCGAGACCGAGACCGAGGCCGAGACCGAGCCCGCCGCTTCGACCGGATCCCCGACGGGATACGAAGCCGTCATGCCTTCCCGAGAACTGAGGAGTACCCCGTGAGCAAGGCCATCATCAGCGGCGTGACCGCCGCCATCACGGTCGTCGTACTGACGCAGCTGCTCCCCGACATCAAGCGCTACCTGCGCATGGTCCGGATGTGAGCCGGCGCCCGCCCCGGCGCCCGAATGGCGTACGGGGCGTGGCGCGCGTCGGCGTGCCCGACCGCACCGTCCCCGTCCTGCCGGTGTAATGAGCCCCGGCAGGACGGAGTCCTATGCACGAGATGTCGATCGCCACGGCCGTCGTCGGCCAGGTGGAGGAGGCGGCCCGGGCCGGCGGCGCGAGCGCCGTCACCACGGTCCGGCTCCAGGTCGGGGAGCTGGCGGGAGTGGTCCCCGACGCGCTGGCCTTCTGTTTCGAACTGGCCTGTGCCGGGACGGTGCTCGAAGGCGCCGGACTCGTCACGGAGACGGTCGCGGCCCGCGCACGCTGCGGCGCGTGCCCACGCGAGTGGCCGACCGGCATGCCCCCCGACCTGTGCTGCCCCGGCTGCGCGCGGGCCGGGGACGTGGAGCTGCTCTCCGGTCGTGAGCTGCAGATCGTCAGCGTGGACTGGGAGGACGGCCCGCCCTGCGCCCGTACCCGCGAACCGATCTCCGAGGAGGCCTGAACCATGTGCCGAGTGGTCGATCTACGGCAGGCGGTGCTCGCCAAGAACGACGAGGTGGCGGGCACCCTGCGCGCCGAACTCACCGCACGCGGAACCGCGGTCGTCAACCTGCTCTCCAGCCCGGGCAGCGGGAAGACCGCGCTGCTGGAGCGCGAACTGTTGCTCGCCCGGGAGCGGGGGGTGCCGGTGGCCGCGCTGACCGCCGACCTCGCCACCGAGAACGACGCGGTACGCCTGGCCCGTTCCGGCGTACCGGTCAAGCAGGTGCTGACCGACGGGCTGTGCCACCTGGAGGCGGGGATGCTCGGCCGGCACCTGGACGGGTGGCTGCCCGAGGACACCCGGATCCTCTTCGTGGAGAACGTCGGCAACCTCGTCTGCCCGGCCTCCTACGACCTCGGCGAGTCCCTGCGCGTGGTCCTCGCCTCGGTCACCGAGGGCGAGGACAAGCCGCTGAAGTATCCGACCGCCTTCGGGCTGGCTCAGCTGGTGGTGGTGACGAAGACCGACATCGCGGAGGCCGTCGAGTTCGACGAGGCGGCCTTCCGCGCGAACGTCCAGCGCGTCAACCCCGGCGTGGAGGTGGCGCTGACGTCCGCCCGCGCGGGGGAGGGCGTGGGCCTGCTTCTCGACCGGGCGCTGGCGGTCGGCGCGGGCGCGGCGGCGCACACGCCGGTCATGGCGCGCGATCCGCACGCACATGGACATCGGCATGGGCTTGGGCACGGACACAGTCACGGCGACGGGCACGATCACGATCACGGCGACGGGCACGGGCACGGGACCCCGCAGCCCGTGGCGCAGACCCGCTGATGGAGGCCGTCCAGCGCCGCCGCATCATCGTCCGGGGCGTGGTGCAGGGCGTCGGCTTCCGCCCGTACGTGTACACCCGTGCCACCGGCCTCGGCCTCGCCGGGCACGTCACCAACACCCCTGACGGCGTCGTCGCGGAGGTCGAGGGCAGGGCGGACGCGGTCTCGGAGTTCTGCGAGCGGCTCGCGGCGGAGGCGCCCCCGCTGGCCGTGGTGGACGCCGTCGAGCACTGCGAGGTGCCCGTGGCCGGCGGCGCCGGGTTCACCATCGTCGCCTCCCGGACCGGCGGCCCCGCCCGCACGCTGGTCTCCCCTGACGTGGCCACCTGCGCGGACTGCCTCGCCGAGCTCACCGATCCGGCCGACCGCCGCCACCGCCACCCCTTCATCACCTGCACGCACTGCGGGCCGCGCTTCACCATCGTCACCGGGCTGCCCTACGACCGCGCCCACACCACCATGGCGGGCTTCCCGATGTGCCCCGACTGCGCCCGCGAGTACGCCGACCCCGCCGACCGCCGTTTTCACGCCCAGCCGGTCGCCTGCCCGGCCTGCGGGCCCCGGCTGCGGCTCCTGGCGGGACACCCGCCCCGCGAGGTGACCGGAGCCGACCCGGTCGCCGCGGCCCGCCGGCTGCTGGCCGACGGGGCGATCCTCGCGGTGAAGGGACTCGGCGGCTACCACCTCGCCTGCGATGCCACCCGCGCCGGCGCCGTGGCGGAGCTGCGCCGCCGCAAGGACCGCGGTGACAAGCCGTTCGCGCTCATGGCCAGGGAGCTCGCCGACGTCGAGCCCCTCGCCCACATCGGCCCGGAGGAACGGGCCCTGCTCACCGGCGCGGTCAGACCGATCGTGCTGCTGCGCCGCCGGGGCGGGGACGCTCCGCGCGCCCTGGACGCCTTGGCCGAGGCAGTGGCCCCGCGCTGCCCCGACCTCGGCGTCATGCTCCCGTACACGCCCGTGCACCACCTGCTGCTCGGCCTGCCCGGCGACCCGCCGGGCCCCCGCGTGCTCGTCATGACCAGCGGGAACCTCTCCGGCGAGCCCATCGTCACCGACGACGACGAGGCCCTGGACCGGCTCGCCCACCTGGCCGACGCCTGGCTCACGCACGACCGCCCGATCCATGTGCCCTGCGACGACTCGGTCGTGCGTGTCTGCGACGGCGAGCCGCTGACCCTGCGGCGCTCCCGAGGCCACGCCCCGCTGCCCGTGCCGCTCCCGCTGCCGGTCCCGGCGACCCTCGCCGCCGGGGGAGACCTGAAGAACACCTTCTGCCTCGGCGAAGGACGCCGGGCCTGGCTGTCCGCGCACATCGGCGACATGGACGACCTCGCCACCCAGTACGCCTTCGAGCGGGCCGAGCGGCAGCTGGAGTCCATCACCGGCGTCACGCCCGCCCTGCTCGCCGCCGACCGGCACCCCGGCTACCGCTCCGGCCAGTGGGCCCGGCGTGCCGCCACCGGCCGGCCGCTCGTCCGCGTACAGCACCACCACGCGCACATCGCGTCCGCGATGGCCGAACACGGCCGGGGCGGCGACCGGAAGGTCATCGGTGTCGCCTTCGACGGCACCGGCTACGGCGACGACGGCGCGGTCTGGGGCGGCGAGTTCCTCCTGGCCGACTACGCCGGGTACACGCGCTTCGCCCACCTCGCCTACGCCCCCCTGCCGGGCGCGGACGCCGCCGTGCACCGCCCGTACCGCATGGCCCTGTCCCATCTGCGCTCTGCGGGCATCGACTGGGCGTCGGACCTGCCCTGTGTCGCCGCCTGTCCGCCGGATGAACTGCGCGTACTGCGCGGGCAGTTGGAGCGGAACCTGAACTGCGCGCCCACCTCCAGCATGGGCCGGCTCTTCGA
This sequence comes from Streptomyces sp. NBC_00190, assembly GCF_036203305.1. GTDB lineage: Bacteria > Actinomycetota > Actinomycetes > Streptomycetales > Streptomycetaceae > Streptomyces. The sequence goes on from NZ_CP108131.1 coordinate 7,627,137, forward strand.
TGCCGTCTCCTCCCTGGCGGGTGTGTGCCACCGCTCGGGCTACGAGGCGCAGGCCGCGATCGAGCTGGAGTCCGCGGCGCTCACCGCCTCCGGTGCGCACGCCGGAGGCGCGTACGCCTTCGGCCTGCGCGATCCCGCGGACGGCGACGGCGACGGCGACGGCGACGGCGACGGCGACGGCGACGGCGACGGCGGCGACGCGACCGCCGCCCCCGTCACCGCCGACCCGGCGCCCGTGCTCGCCGCCGTCGTCGCCGACGTACGGGCGGGCGTGCCCACGGCGGTGATCGCCCACCGCTTCCACGCCTCCGTGGCCGCCCTCGTCGGCGAGCTCTGCGGGCTCGCCCGCGAGCGGCACGGCCTGGACACCGTCGCGCTGAGCGGCGGCGTCTTCGCCAACACCCTGCTCTCCTCGGCGTGCGCCCGCATCCTGCGCGAGCGGGGCTTCACCGTCCTGCGGCACACCCGCGTCCCGCCGAACGACGGCGGACTGTCCCTCGGCCAGCTCATGGTGGCGGCAGCGGTCCGCCCCACGCAACACCACCCCTAGCGAAGGAGAACCCATGTGCCTGGCGGTACCCGGCCGAGTGCTCGACATCGGGGAGAGGGACGGCACCCGCATGGCGACCGTCGATTTCGGCGGCGTGCAGAAGGAGGTCTGCCTGGAGTACCTGCCGGACCTCCAGGTCGGTGAGTACGCCATCGTCCACGTGGGATTCGCCCTTCAGCGCCTCGACGAGGAGTCGGCCAAGCAGACTCTCGAACTCTTCGCCCAACTCGGCATGCTGCAGGAGGAGTTCGGCGATCCCTGGGAGGCGGCCGCAGCGGCCGGAGGCGCCCCCTGGCCCTTCGACGACGAACCGGACGGCCTTGACGTTCCCGCCGGAGCGGCGCCGCACGGAGAGGTCCGGCAGGAGGAGATCCGCAAGTGAAGTACATCGACGAGTTCCAGGACCCCGAGCTCGCCCGCCGGCTGCTCGACGACATCCACGCCACCGTGACCCGCCCCTGGGCCCTGATGGAGGTCTGCGGCGGCCAGACGCACACCATCATCCGGCACGGCATCGACCAACTGCTCCCGGAGCAGGTGGAACTGATCCACGGTCCGGGCTGTCCGGTGTGCGTCACCCCGCTGGAGGTCATCGACAAGGCTCTGGAGATCGCCTCCCGTCCGGACGTGATCTTCTGCTCCTTCGGCGACATGCTGCGCGTCCCGGGCACGGGCCGCGACCTCTTCCAGGTGAGGAGCGAGGGGGGCGACGTACGGGTCGTCTACTCCCCGCTCGACGCGCTGCGGATCGCGCAGGACAACCCGGGGCGCGAGGTGGTGTTCTTCGGCATCGGCTTCGAGACCACCGCACCGCCCAACGCCATGACGGTGTACCAGGCGAAGAAGCTGGGCATCCGCAACTTCAGCCTGCTGGTCTCGCACGTCCGCGTCCCCCCGGCCATCGAGGCGATCATGCGGTCGCCGAGCTGCCGGGTCCAGGGCTTCCTCGCGGCCGGCCACGTGTGCAGCGTGATGGGCGTGGGGGAGTACCCCGAGCTGGCGGCCCGCCACCGCGTCCCGATCGTCGTGACCGGTTTCGAGCCGCTGGACATCCTCGAAGGCGTTCGCCGGGCCGTACGGCAGCTGGAGCGCGGCGAGCACACCGTCGACAACGCCTACGCGCGCGCCGTGCGCCCGGAGGGGAACCCGGCGGCCCTGGCCATGCTGGAGGACGTCTTCGAGGTCACCGACCGCGCCTGGCGCGGCATCGGCGTCATCCCGGACAGCGGGTGGCGGCTGTCGGCCCGCTACCGGGAGTACGACGCCGAGCACCGCTTCTCGGTGACCGGGATCAAGACCCTGGAGCCGGCCGAGTGCCGCAGCGGCGAAGTGCTCCAGGGGCTGCTCAAACCGCACGAGTGCGAGGCCTTCGGCACGCTGTGCACCCCGCGCAGCCCGCTCGGCGCCACGATGGTCTCCAGCGAGGGCGCGTGCGCCGCGTACTACCTGTACCGACGGCTGGAGCTCACTCCCGCCACGACCGCCGTATCGCCGGAGGCGAGCCCCGTTGCCTGAGACAACACTGCCCGGGACCGTACGGCCCGGGACCACGCTCGACATCACCGGCTGGACCTGCCCGGCCCCCCTGCGCGACCGGCCCCGCGTGGTGATGGGCCACGGCGGCGGCGGCGCGCTCTCGGCCGAACTCGTCGAGCACCTCTTCGCCCCCGCGTTCGGAGGTGAGGTACTGGCCCAGCTCGGGGACTCCGCCGCCCTGTCGCTCGGCGGAGTCCGGCTGGCCTTCTCCACCGACTCCTACGTCGTGCGGCCGCTGTTCTTCCCCGGCGGCAGCATCGGCGATCTGGCGGTCAACGGCACGGTCAACGACCTGGCCATGAGCGGGGCCGCAGCCGCCTACCTGTCCTGCGGGTTCATCCTCGAAGAGGGCGTCGAGGTCTCCGTCGTGGCGCGGGTGGCCGAAGCCCTGGGAGCGGCCGCGCGCGCGGCCGGGGTGGAAGTGGCGACCGGCGACACCAAGGTCGTCGAGTCGGGCCACGGCGACGGCGTGTACATCAACACGGCGGGCATCGGGCTGATCCCCGACGGGGTGGACCTGCGGCCCCAGCGCGTCGTCCCCGGCGACGTCGTGATCGTCAGCGGCGAGATCGGCCTCCACGGGGTGGCGATCATGAGCGTCCGGGAGGGCCTGGAGTTCGGCGTGGACGTCGAGAGCGACTGCGCGGCCCTGGGCGGTCTCGTACGAACGATGCTCGCCGTCACTCCGGACCTGCACGTCCTGCGCGACCCCACCCGCGGCGGTCTGGCGGCCTCCCTCAACGAGATCGCCGCCGCCTCCGGCACCGGCGTCGTCATCCACGAGGGCCGTGTCCCGGTCCCCGCCGCCGTCGGCAACGCCTGCGCGATCCTCGGCCTCGACCCGCTCTACGTGGCCAACGAGGGCAAGCTGGTGGCCTTCGTCCCGCGCGAGCACGCCGACGCGGTCCTCGACGCCATGCGCGCCCACCCGCTGGGCCGTCACGCGGCGGTGATCGGCGAGGCGGTCAGTGCACACCCCGGCCTTGTCGTGGCCCGCACGGGCCTCGGCGGCACCCGGGTGGTCGACCTGCCGATCGGGGAGCAGCTGCCGCGCATCTGCTGAGCCGGGCGGGGCAGGAGCGGGAAATACCGGAAACCGGTCGGCCGGGCCGCGCGGCGCGGTGCGGGTGATGATGGAAGCGGAGGGCCGCTTCGGCGAGGGCCGACCCGAGCGCGGAGGAGGTGTGCGTGCCATGACGGAGCACGATGGCGGTCCGTCGGCGCGGAAACTGGAGGAAGGCCGACTGCTCAAGGAGCTGGAGGCCATCCACCGCACGCGCCACGAGACCCTGCTGCACGGGTCGGACGACGCCCTGGTCACCCACACGCAGCGGATGAACGAGCTGGAGCGCGAGTACGTACGCCGCCACCCGCAGCGGGCCCAGACCGCCGGGCGTACCCGCTCGGGCGCCCGGGCCCGCATCACCGGGGATTAGAGCCGGGCGGAGAGCGGGGCCGGGCGTCAGTCCTCGCTGGTGTAGCGGCTGCGCGCCCACAGCGGCAGGACGAACCAGCACAGCAGGTACCACGCCAGCACCCCGGCAACCAGCCACGGCACGACGGTGTTGTCCGTGGCCACCCGCAGGATCAGGAAGAGCGCGGTCGTCAGGGTGGCCAGCAGCAGGACGAGGCCCGCGAAGGTGAGCCGTGAGGCCCAGACGACGGCCTGCGGCTTGATGCGGCGGCCCGAGACGATGCGGTGGAAGGCGACCGGTCCGATGAGCGCGCCGGTCGACAGGGACCCGAGGACGACGGTCACGATGTAGACCGTCTTCTCGGTCTGGGCCAAGCCCTGGAACTGCGGGGTGAACACCACCGTCAGGAGGAAGCCGAAGAGGATCTGCACGCCGGTCTGGGCGACGCGGATCTCCTGCACCAGCTCCTGCCACTGCCGGTCCGCGCGTTCCTGTTCGGTCTCGTTCCTGCCGTCGCCCCGTTCCGCGCCCTTGCCGTCGTCGCGCATGCGGTCTCCCGATGGGTGTGCCCACGGGGTCGCCTACCCGGGTGCCGTGCGCCCATGCCGTGCGCCAGAAGTGGGTCATGTTTGCCTCGCGTGAGACAATTTTGTATCGTTCGAGGCGAAGGAGGCTCATCGTCGTGCACGAGAACGAATTGCTGGACGGCGCGGCGCGCGTCCTCGCCGGAGATCACAGCGCCTCCATGGTGCAGATCGCCGCCGGGATCGGGACCAGCCGCGCCACGCTCAGCCGCCGCTACGCGACCCGCGAGGCCCTGCTGAAGGCGGTGGCGGTGCGGGCGATCCAGGTGGTCGACGAGTGTCTGACCCCCGCGGACCTGCCGGAGACCGCCGACGGCGCCGCATTCGACGCGGCACTGGAGGAACTGGTCATCGCCCTGATGCCCGCGGCGCACCTGTACGGCTTCACCTCGCGGGACGCCACCGTGCTCGCCGACCCCGAGTTCCGCGCCGGTGTCGACCGGCAGGACCGGCGGGCGCTGGCCTTCCTCGCCCTCGGCCAGCGGCTCGGGCGGCTGCGTACCGACCTGCCGCCGTACTGGATCTGGTACTCGCTCTGGGGTCTGCTCGACGCGGCCGCCGAGGGCGTTCGCGACGGGCACCTCGCCCCCCGGCAGATCGGCCACCTGGTCCTGACGTCCTTCGTCAGCGGGACGCGGTTCACCGCGCCCCCGCCCCCCGCGCAACCCTGATCGGAACCCCATGCACACCCCCTCGCAGGACCCCCGCCGGTGGATCGTCCTGGCGATCCTCTCCGGCAGTCTCCTGCTCATCTCCATGGACACCACGATCCTCAACGTGGCCTTCCCCTCGCTCGTCGGCGACCTCCAGCCGTCCGCCGTACAGCAGCTGTGGATCATCGACGTCTACGCCCTCGCCCTGTCCGGCCTGCTGGTCACCGCAGGCGCGCTCGGTGACCGCTGGGGCCGCAAGCGGCTGCTCATGGCCGGCTTCGGCATCTTCTCGCTCGCCTCGCTCATAGCCGTCCTCTCCACCGAGGCCTGGCACGTCATCGCGGCCCGCGCCCTCCTCGGGGTCGGTGGCGCGGCCATCATGCCCGCCACCCTGTCGATCCTGCGCAGCGTCTTCACCGACGCCAGGGAACGCGCCTTCGCCCTCGCCGTCTGGGCGGCCGTCTTCGGCGGCGGCATGGCCTTCGGTCCGGTCGTCGGCGGACTGCTGGTCCAGGACTACGGCTGGCACTCCGCCTTCCTCCTCAACCTCCCCGTCGCCGCCGTGATCACGGCGGCCGGCATGCGCTACCTCCCCGAATCGCGTGCCCCGCGCAGTACCGGCGCGTGGGACTGGTGGGGCGTCGCCCAGTCCATCGTCGGCATGCTCGCCCTCGCCGGAGGCATCAAGCAGCTCGGCAAGAGCGGCGTCGGTGACCCGCTCCCCTGGGCGCTGCTCCTGCTCGCCGCCGTCGCGCTCACCGTGTTCGTACGCCGCCAGCTGCGCGTGGACAACCCGTTGCTCCAGGTGCGGCTGTTCGCCAAGCCCGCCTTCAGCGTCGCGGCCACCGCGATCTTCCTGCCCATGGTGGGCATGGGCGCGATCCTGTTCCTGGTCACCCAGTGGTTCCAGTACGGCCAGGGCTACACCCCGCTGGAGGCCGGGCTTCGGCTGCTGCCCGCGCCGCTCGCCCTGATCTGCGCCTCGATGGCGGCCCCCGCCCTGATGCAGCGCTTCGCGATCCGGCACGTGCTGGGCGCCGGTCTGGTCGTCCTGGCCGCGGGCATGGCCATGCCCTGGACCCTCCAGCAGTTCACCGAACTCGGCTACCCCGCCTTCGCGGCAGCCCTGACCGTCATGGGCCTCGGCGCCGGCATGGCGACGACGGTCGCCTCGGTCACGCTGATCTCCGCGGCGCCCGCGGACGAGGTGTCCAGCGCCGCCGCCATCGAGGAGACCTGCTACGAACTGGGCTCGGCCATGGGCGTCGCCATCCTCGGCTCGACCGCGGCCGCGCTCTACCGGGGCAACCTGCCCGCCCTCGACCTGGACGGCCCGAGCGCCGCCGCCGTCCGGGACTCGGTCGGCGAGGCCGCCCACACCGCCGAGCGGCTGGGCGGCGCCCTCGGCCAGGCACTGCTGGACACCGCCTCGCACGCCTACACCCTCGCGATCACCCCGGCGTTCCTCATGGCCGGCGGCCTCGCGGTCACCGCCGCGGTGACGACCTGGGCGCTCATCCCGCGGGATCTCCAGCCCACCGAGAACCACTGACCCGGGCATCTCGGAACGCGGGTGCCACGGGCGCCGGGCCCAAGGTGGTCGTGCCCGGCGCCGCCCGGTGGCCCAGGCCCGTGCGGTACGCGTCCAGGGCGGCCTCCGTCCGGCCGGTCCGGCGCAGCAGGTCGCCCAGCATCCGGCACAGATCGGCCAGGTCGCCCGTGGCCCCGCTGCGTTCCAGCAGCGCCAGCGCCTGCACGTAGTGCTCCTCCGCGGATTCGGCCTCGCCCCGCTCCTCGGCCATCAAGCCGAGGAGCCGGTGCGCGCCGCCCGCGTGCACGGCGCCGTGGCTGTCCCCGAGCTCCAGCAGCGCCGACAGCAGCTCCGCGGCTTCCCCGTACCGGCCGAGCCGGCGCAGTACGTCGGCCAGCTCGACCTCCACCTGCGCCGTGTACAGGGCGGCGCGCCGGGCGGACAGCATCTCCCGGGCCGTACGCAACTCCCTCTCGGCCGAATCGAGTTCGCCGTTCTGGGCCTGTACGTAGCCGCGCATCCAGTGGCAGTGCGCCAGGTCGGTCCGCAGCCGCAGCTGCCCGTAGATCGCCTGGGCCTTGGCCAGTGAGGCGTCGGCGTCGGCCACCCGCCCCTCGGCGAGGAAGGTCCGCGCCACCTGCCGGTGCATCCCCGCCACCAGCGCCGGATCGCTGACCTGCGGGGCCAGGGCGAGGGCGAGCTCGGCCGCGTGGGCGGCGCGGGCGTGGGCGCCCATGTCCATGTACGGCCCGATCACCGCCGCGTAGAGCAGGACCAGCGCCTCGGGGTCGGCCAGTCCGCTCGTGCTCAGCTCGTCGATCGTGGACTCCAGCAGGTAGCAGGCGTAGCGCAGCTCTCCGGCGAGCAGGTGTGCGACGGCGCGGCCGCGGATGGGGCGGGCGCGGCGGGGCAGCGGCTCATCGGCCAGCAGCCGCTCGGCCGCCTCGAAGTGGCGGATCGCGCCCTGGAGTTCGCCGGATTCCAGGGCGCAGTCGCCCAGTCCGAGCAGCGCCTCCGCCTGCTCGGGGGCCAGCGCGAGTTCCTCCGCTTCGTCGAGCAGCTGCCGGTAGCGGACGGCGGCCTCGTCGGCGGCGCCGGTCGTGAGCGTCTGCTGGGCCTCGGCGAGGGCGAGCCGCACCTCGGTGGCCAGGTGCGGGGGGCGGCCGGTGGTCAGCTCCTCGTACGTGGTGCCCAGGCGTCCGGCGAGGAAGCGCAGCGCGGTCTCCGAGGGGCGGACCCTGCCCGACTCCAGCGTGGAGATGTAGGCAGGGGTGTAGTTGGGCTCTGCCAACTGTCTTTGGGTCAAGCCGAGTTCGCCGCGCATGCGCTGAACTCTGAGGCCGATACGGGCTGGTTCGTCCATGGATTCCCCCTGGTTGCTCGAACTCCCAAGTATTCAGCGGGAACAGGCCATTGCGCACGCCCCGCGCGCGACCTAATTTAAGCAACCAGTTCAACAGGCTTATTCCGATGCTTAACTTCCTTTCCAGGGGGATGACTTCATGCTTCGAGCCAGACATCCGGCCGCCCGTCCGGCCGTCCGCACCGCTCTGCGCGGAGCCGTCGCGGCGGCCTGCGCCACCGCCGTACTGGTGGCCGCCGGGCCCGCGCGCGGGGCCGACGCGCCAGCGAAGGCCGCGGTGGGGACGGGGGTGGAGGTCGAGATACCGGGGCCGGAGCACGGCGGCGACGCCGGATCCGGCCACACCCGTGTCCCGGCCGCCGGTGCCCCGGCGAAGAGCGCGGGAGGGCTCTCGGCCGCCGAGCGGGAGGCCGACGGCGAGGTCACCAAGATGATCGACAACGGCTCCACCGCCGACCGCCTCGACGTCGTCGTCATCGGCGACGGCTACACCGCTGCCGAACTGGAGCGCTTCCACGCCGACGCGCGGCAGAAATGGGACGAGGTGACGGCCGTCGAGCCGTACACCACCTACCGGAACCTCTTCAACGTGTGGACCGTCGACGCCGTCTCCCGCGAATCCGGCGTCTCAGGCGACCCGGACGCGGCCACCGTCCGCGACACCGCCCTCGGCTCGTACTTCTGGTGCGAGGAGATCGAGCGGCTGCTCTGCATCGACCAGCCCAAGGTCGACGCGTACGTGGCCAAGGCGCCGGCCGCCGACCTGGTCATCGTGCTGGCCAACAGCGCCAAGTACGGCGGAGCGGGCTACAACGAGCGCAGCGCCACCCTCGGCTACGAGGGCATCTCGACCGCTTCGGCCGGCCACGCCAAGTCCGGCCAGGTCGCCATCCACGAGACCGGCCACTCGCTCGGCAAGCTCGCAGACGAGTACTTCTACGTGGGCGTCCCGGGCTACGAGAAGTACACCGGCCCCGAGCCCGGCGAGTCCAACAGCTCCACGCTGGCCGCCGACCCGATGGCCGGACAGCGGGCCAAGTGGTACCGCTGGCTCGGCGAGCCGTCCCCGGACGGCGGCACGGTCGGCGCGTACGAGGGCGGCGGCTACTACGTCTCCGGCCTGTACCGGCCCACGGACAACTCGATCATGCGGGTCCTCGGCAAGCCCTTCAACCTCCCCGGTGTCGAGGCGATGATCGGCGGCTTCTACCAGCACGCCAGGACCGTCGCGCCGATCACCCCGACCGACCGCACCCTGCGGGCGCGCCACACCGCGAGGGCGGCCGTGCCGAAGCTGGCCGGCGCGGACGGCCGCCAGCTCGTGGTCAAGTGGTACCTGGACGGCCGGGAGCTGAAGCGGTTCGAGGGCCGGACCGAGGTGGCGGTGGCCGAACTGTGGCTGTTCGATTTCCGCACGCACCGGCTGTCGGTGACCGCGGAGGACCGCACGCCCTCGGTGCGCGACCCCAGGATCGCCCGCACCCTGAGCTCCACCGCGCAGTGGACGGTCCGGCTCTAAAGGGTGTTGCAGAAGGCTTAGTTCTGGGCATTTTGCCTGCATGGGTGGGGTGTTGCGTGCTGAGCCGGTGTGAGTGGAGACGTTCACGGGCTTGCGGATGGAGCGGTTCGCGAAGCTGGTGAAGGTGGTGCGGGAGCGGGGCGGGACGGTCCGGGTGGCGGCCCGCCGTGGTGTCTGCCGCTGGCGGACCGGGTCTTCGCCCGCATGAAGAACTGGAAGATCCTCCGCGACTGCCGCCAGAGGGGCGACGGCCCCCACCACGCCGTCCAGGCCGTCGCCACCATGCACAACCTCACCCTGGCACGGTGAAACAGCAGGCCAGACACCACCCTGGCCTGCCCGAGACAGACCTTCTGCAACGCCCTTTAGGTGTATTGACCTGAATCGTCGGTCAGAGCAGCCGCGGTCAAGGTGAGGTGCTGGACCAAGAGTGCGGCTGCGGTGTCGGCGTGGCGGGCCAGCGCCGCCTCCTCCAGCCTGCGGTGTTCCTTGGCGCCGTCCCGGCCGGGGTTGCGGTGCGCCGACGGGGTGGGCGTGCGGAAATGGCGTCCGGGCGGTCGGCGCGCGGACGAACGGGGCCGTGGTGTGGCTCCGCTGGCTCATGCGTGCTGTTTCGGGCCGTCGGCCGGACGGACCCACCCGGGCCTCGCCGTCGGGCCTGGAGCTGTCTGGCCCCGGGACCGGCCTGGCTCCGGGCGGGTCGAGGGTGTTCGATCAGGCCGTGCCGGACGCCAGTCCGGCGCGGTGGGCGAGGACGACTACTTGGACCCGGTCGCGCAGGCCGAGTTTGGCCAGGATGCGCGAGACGTAGGTTTTGATTGTTTCCGGGGCGATGAAGAGGGCTTCGGCGATCTCCGCGTTCGAAAGGCCCTCGGCCACCTGTTGGAACACGTCCAGCTCGCGCGGGGTCAGTGCCTTGACGACCGTTTCGCGTTCGGGGTTGGTGGGGCGGATGTGCTCGGCGAAGTGGCCGATGAGGTGGCGGGTGACGGCGGGAGCGAGCAGGGCCTCGCCCCGGGCCACCGTCCGGATCCCGTTGACCAGCTGGGCCGGTGGTGCGTCCTTGAGGAGGAAGCCGCTGGCTCCGGCCTTCAGGGCGTCGTACACGTACGCGTCGACGTTGAAGGTGGTGACGACCAGCACCTTCGGCGGATTCTCGGCATCGGGGCCAGCCAGTTGGCGGGTGGCCTGGATGCCGTCGAGCAGGGGCATGCGGATGTCCATCACGACCACGTCGGGGCGCAGTCGGCGTGTGGCCTGGACCGCCTCGTGCCCGTTCTCGGCCTCGCCGACGACCTCCATGTCGGGCTGCGCGGAGAAGATGGTGACGTAGCCGGTGCGCACCAGTGCCTGGTCGTCACAGACGAGTACACGGATCGGCGGCGTCGCGTCGCTCTCGCTCACGGGGCTACTCCTGGACGGGCTTGGTGGGAATCGTGGCGCGGACCTCGAACCCGCCCTCGGGCCGGGGACCGGCCTCAAGTTCACCATCGAGCATCCGCACCCGTGCACGCAGCCCGGCAAGACCCCGCCCGCCCCGCGAACCCGGCACCTGCATGACCGGTGGGTCGGCCGGGGGGCTGTCGGATCCGCCGGTGACCACCGTGATCTCGAGGTGCTCCCCGCCGTGGCGGGCCGAGACCCGGGTCGGCTGCCCGGCCGCGTACTTCATAGCGTTGGTGAGTGCCTCCTGCACCACCCGGTAGGCGGCCAGCTCCACGTCCACCGGCTGCGGCTGCCGCTCGCCCTGCTCGCTGAACTCGACCGGCTGGCCGGACCTGCGGGCCTGCTCGATGAGGTCCGCCACCCGTCCCAGGGCCGGGGCCCGGTCCGCACGCGCCGGATCGGCGCTTTCGCCGGTCGCCTCCAGCACGCCGAGGAGGTAGCGCAGCTCCGTCAGTGCCCGCCGTCCGGTGTCGCTGACGGCCACAAGTCCTTCACCGGCCTGCTCCGGCGCGGAGGTGATCAGGAACTGTGCCGCATCGGCCTGGACCACCATGGCCGTCACGTGGTGGGTGACCACGTCGTGCAGCTCGCGGGCGATCCGCGCCCGCTCGGTCGCCGTGGCCACCTCGGCGGCCAGCCGCCGCTGCTCCGCTTCTTGTGCCCTGCGCATCCGCACGCTGCTCCCTACCAGCCAGATCGCGGCCAGAGTCAGATAGAAGGCGGCATAGTCCGCAATGCCCTGCGGTGAGCCCAGACGGTGCAGCACCAGGGCCAGGGCGAAGTAGCCCGCACTCGCCGCGGCCGCCAGGCGCCGGCGGAAGCGGACCGGGTAGGCCCCGGCCGAGTACAGCGCGCCGTACAGGCCCAGGCTGCCGAACGTCGTCGCGAAACCCAGCGCCTGATGCGCGGCGAACGCGCCCGCGACCACGGCCAGAGTGGCGGCGGGCCACCGACGGCGGGCTGCCAGCGGCAGCGTCTGAGCCAGGGTCAGCCCGATACCCAGCGCGTCCACCGGCCGCTGGGGCAGATCACCGATCTGCGCGCCGATGTTCGACAGAGTCGGCGTGAAGGCGAGCAGCGCGAGCACCACGGCCACAAGGCCGTCCTGGAAGGCGGCGCCCCGCTCCCTCCACCGGTCGAGCGGCGCCTGGAGCCGCAGGGAGCTCCAGGGCGCCTGACGGGACATCACTTCCGTATCCTCCGGTCGACCGGTCTCAATGCCGGGCCCGCCGCCGGGGCAGCAGGCCGCCGCCTCGACGGGCCAGGACAAGCATCGGAACGGTGATCAGCACACTGAGGAGCACGGGCACGACCGACGCCTCCAGACCGAAGACACCCCCGGTCAGCGCCGCCGAGCCATGGGCATCGACGGTGAACAGCCCCTCCGGGGCATGCCCGGATACCGGAACACCGGCCAGCTGCTGAACGGTGTTCCACGCGAAGTGCAGACCCGCGACGAACCAGATGCTGCGCCTCCACATGTACGCGGCACCCAGCATCACACCAGCCTGCAAAGCGATCGCCAGCGCACTCCACAGGTTCGCCCCCGCCCCGCCCAGGTGGGCGGCTCCGAAGAACACCGCGGTGACCGCGATCGCGATACCGCGCCCCCACCGCTGCTCCAGGGCCTGCAAGAACAGACCCCGGAACATCAGCTCCTCAGTGACCGCGGTACCGATCTGCACCATCACCGCGGACCACACCACCGACATGAAGCCGCTGCCCGCCCAGGAGAACGAATACCCCCCGAACAACGTGATCAACAAAAGCGCCGCCAGGATGAACCCCAGACCGATCACCCCGCCGAGCAGCGCCTCACTCGCCGCCCCGGACCGGGCTATCTCCGGCGTGGCACGTCCCGCGATCCGGCGCATCACCAGTGCGTACACGGCCACCGCGGCGGCCGCGCCCAGCACCGGCACCGGACCCGGCCCCGTGGCCGTCAGACTCGCGACCAGAGCGACTGCGACCAGCCCGGTCACCGACCAGCCGAGCGGCGAGCGCAGGATCCGGCCGAAACGGCCGCCCCAGCCGGCCGGCCCCGTGTCCGGACCGGCGTCCGCTTCGTGCCCGTACTTGGCAGTCGATGTCGTGCTCATGATGGCCTCCCCTGTGGCGGTGGTCGCACCAGCGGCGACCTGGCAACCACGCTAGAAACCAACCGGCATCCGCGAATCACCCCCGGAGGGACAGCCCGCGTAGCTCTCACGGGGGATGCGCCACTCCCGCCCGACCACTCCCAGCCCCCACCGCCACGCAACGCAGCCGCGACACGAACAGCAGCGGGCACCCTACGAGGCTCTCTTACAGCCGGACGGCGGTACCGGGCTTGAGGCGGTCGATCGGGGTGCCGGTCAGGCCCTTCTCGCCGAGGAGATTGGCGGTGGAGTGCTGGCCGAGGTCGCTGAGCATGAGTTCGTGGATCTGGATGATGCGCTCGGGCTTGACGGTTCGGACGTAGTCGGCGGCTTCGCTGAGCTTTGTCCATGGGCCGCTGGTCGGTAGCAGGAGGGTGTGTATGGGAGCGTCGGGCGCGAAGTAGGCGTCGCCGGGGTGGTAGACGGCTCCGTTGTCGAGGAGGTAGCCGACGTTGTCGGGGCACGGGATGTCGGCGTGGATCAGCGCGTGGCGGTGGCCGTGGACGGTGGCGGTGATGGAACCGACGCTGAAGGTGTCGCCCGCGGCGACGGCGTGAACGCGGCCATCGTGGCTGCCGAGGGTGGCTGCGACCGTGGTTGTGCCGTAGACCTGCAGCCCGGGCTGGGCTTCGAGAGCGGCGGCGACGAGCTTTTCGTCGAAGTGGTCGAAGTGTTCGTGGGTGATCAGGACGGCGTGAGCCTGGGTGACGGCTTCTGCCGCGTCCGGGGTGAGGGTGCCGGGGTCGATGACCAGGCGGGTGCCGTCCTTCTCGAGTGTGACGCAGGCGTGGGCGTGCTTGGTGAGCTTCACAGCGGGTCCTTTCCGAGCCGACCAAATATCCACAACCAAACTGTACAACATGGTTGTAGATATCGCGCCGTGAGCGTCGACTGCGACTCGACTCCGGCGCTCCCGCCCCTCGTTACGGCGAGGGCCTGCGGACGCTCTTGTAGCACCAAAGCAAACAATGGAGCCAAGGTGTACAGTTTGGTTGATCGGTGTGGGTAAGCTGGCATCATGGACGAGAATGGGCTGGCTGAAGAACTTCGCCTGACCATCGGACGGCTCGTACGCACGGTGCGCACTGCCGACAAGATGCCGCCGGGCGAGGCCGCCGTCCTCGGCTACCTGGACCGCAGCGGCCCGCTGACCACCGCCGATATCGCACAACAGCGGGGAGTCAGTCACCAGTCGGCTGCCAAGGCGGTCAAAGAACTCCTGGCTCAGGGCCTTGTGCATGCCGAGGCGCACCCCAGCGACGGGCGCAAGCTGTTGCTCCACCTCACGCCGACGGGAAGTGGCCGTCTGGCCGAGGAGCGCCGAAGGCGTGCCGACTGGCTCGGTACCGCGATCAACGATGTCCTCAGTTGCGACGAACGAAAGACGCTTGAGGCGGCGCTGCCTCTGCTATCACGCCTGACCACACACTTGAATGGCAAGTAGCCCAGGGGCTGTCATTTGGGTCATCGAGCGCTGTGCATTGTGAAGTTGCAGGTCACGAGTCTGGTGTGCGTGATGTCCGGGATGCTCATGCTGGTCGCGCACGGATGAGTTCGGCGAAGATCGTCTGTCACCGGGAGACTTCGCGCTTGCCGTGCACCGCCACCTGAAGGCCAGGGCTTCGGCGTAGTCGGATGGTGTCCGGTTCATGAGGGTCAGTCGGGTGGGGAGCCCTGGGAGTAAGACAGTGCCGGACGGCCCCGGATCCCACGGCCCGGCAGGGTGATCGTCGCCCCTACGGCACGCACCACAGCAGCCGCGCCTCTGGGATGGTGCGGAATCTGATGCGGAGCCTGGGTTTCGTGCCCGAGGCCGCCGATCTGGCGATCGATGCCTCGGGCAACAGAGAACGGGCCTTTGTGGGCGGCGAGTCGGGCCGGGGCCGTCTGCGCGCCCCGCTGGATCTATTCGGCCCAGGCGCGCTCCAACTGGGTGCGGAAGGCGGCAGGCTCCCGCCCAATCAGCTCGGCCAACGTCGAGTCGACCGTGCTGAACTCGCCATCCCGCGCCGCGCCGAAGATGCTCAGCATCAGGTCGGCGATCGGGGCCGGGGTGCCGTGTGCCAGGACCTGCTCGCGGAAGGCGTCGTCTGGGACGACGCTGCGGGTGAAGGGCCGTCCGGTGGTCTGCGACGCGATCTCGGCGACGGTGTCGAAGTCGAGCGCCGCCGGGCCGGTGAGCGGCGGGGTGGGCCCGTCGAAGCGGCCCTCATCGAGGATGATCGCCGTGGTGGCCTCGGCGAGGTCGTCGTGGCCGGTCCAGGCGACAGGGCCGTCGGCGGGAAGGGCGATATCGCCGGTGTGGCGGGCGGACTCCAGGAACTGCAGGGCGCTGGCCGCGTAGAAGCCGTTGCGCAGCGCGGTCCAGGGCAGGCCAGTGGCGCGCAGCAGGTCCTCGGTCCTGGCGTGGTCCCGGCAGGCCTGGAAGCGGGAGTCATGGGCAGCGCCCATCTGGCTGGTGTAGAGGATGCGGCCGACCTTGGCCTTCACGGCGGCGTCGACGGCAGCACGGTGGCCGCTGACGCACTCCTCGCCCGTGCGGTCGAGGGAGACGAGGAGCAGCTGCTCGGCCCCTTCGAAGGCGTGCATGAGCGAGTCGGGGTCGTCGAAACTGCCCTGCCGGACACGGACGCCGCGGTCGGCGAGGTCCTGGGCCTTGCGGGGGTCGCGGACGCTGACGCCGAGGCGGTCAGCGGGGACGCGCTCCAGGAGGCGCTCGATGGTGCGGCGGCCGAGCTTTCCGGTGGCTCCGGTAACGATGATCATTGGGTTCTCCCGACGCTGCTTCCGGTGGAATCGCTTCAACGGTAACACTGGAAATTCCGATGGAAACAGTTCCTCGGTACCATCGGTTCATGCCTACACGCGACTCAACCGACAACCCTCGGCGCCGCATCGTCGAGGCAGCCGTCGAGCTGCTGGAGAATGGCGGCCCTGGCGCGGTGAGCACCCGCGCGGTCGCCGCCGCGGCCGGAATGCAGCCGCCAGCGATCTACCGCCTCTTCGGCGACAAGGAGGGGCTCCTTGAGGCCGTCGCCGAGCACGGCTACGCGCAGTTCCTGGAGAGAAAGCGCGCGCAGCTCGACCCCGCCCCGCAGGACCCGGTGGAGGAGCTGCGTCGCGGCTGGGACGTGGTGGTCGAGTTCGGGGTCTCCCGCCCCGAGTTGTTCGCGGTGATGAACCGGGCCATCGGCCTGGGATCGGACGCAGCACACCGCTCGGGCTTGGAGATCCTCCATGGGCGGGTGCGTCGGCTGGCGGCCGGGGGATGGCTGCGGGTCGACGAGGAGCTGGCCGCCCAGATCATCCAGGCAACTGGCCAGGGCGCAGTCACCACCTGGCACTCCACGCCCGCGGACCGACGCAATCCAGCGCTGTTGACCGTCCTGCGTGAGTCCATGGTCGCGGCCGTCACTCGCGCCGAGCCGGCGATTCCCGCCGCGGAGTCCGGTCCCGCCGCGGCGGCCCGCGCGTTGCGCGCCGCCCTCCCCGACGACTCCGATGTCCTGAGCGACGCGGAGCAGCGCCTTCTGCATGAGTGGCTCACGCGCCTGGCGGCGGACGGTGGCGCTCCACGTGCCTGATCGCGCGTCAAGCGCCCTCGTGCAGGTTGAAGCTCACAAGGAGAGATCGTGCGATGAAGCAGCCTCACCGCCCGACTGTTAACAACGCTCGTGGTCAATACACCTAGACCGAGCCGTCAGGCTGCCTCAGCCCCGGCGCCCGAGAGCGCGCCGGCCGGTGGCCGCGGCGACGGGGATCGCGGCGGCCACCGGCCGGTGTGCCTGAGGACCCGGGACGGGCTACATGGGGTCCATTCCCCGGTCGTCCATCCGGCTCTCCTGCTGGCTCTGCTCCATGAGGCGGCGGGCCTTGTCCCGCAGACGCTGCCGCTCCTCCGCGTCCTGCGAACGGTCGGCCGCCTCGTTCAGCTCCTGGGCCTTGGCACGCATCTGCTGGGACCGGCCGCGGGACTCGCCTGAAACGCTCATTGATCGCTCCTTGGGTCTGTGGGGGAGAGCGGGCGGATTCAGCGAACCAGCAGCGCTGTGCACCCGCATCTCGAACCGTCACCGAGCGTGACCCGTACGGACGGCCAGGCGCGCCCCATCCCGCCGACTGGCTTAGGCTCGGACCAGGCTGAAAAGGGGATGGTGTCCATGTGTCGCTGGCTCGCCTACTCGGGTTCGCCCCTGACGCTCGACGCGGTGCTCTACCGTCCGGAGCATTCGCTCATCAACCAGAGCCTCCACGCGCGCATGGGCGTGGAGTCGACCAATGGTGACGGCTTCGGCATCGGCTGGTACAGCGCGGACGGCAGCGGTGACGGCACGCCTGCCGTCTTCCGGGACATCGCACCGGCGTGGAACAACCGCAACCTGCGCGAGCTGGCCGGGCACGTGCGCTCGCCGCTCTTCTTCGCGCACGTCCGGGCCTCCACGGGATCGGCGATCCAGCAGACCAACTGCCACCCCTTCCGGCACGGGCGGTGGCTGTGGATGCACAACGGCGCGATCATGGACTTCCAGCGCTTGCAGCGGGACCTCTGCATGGCCGTGGACCCGGCCCTCTTCCCGTCCATCGAAGGATCGACGGACTCCGAGGTGATGTTCTACCTCGCGGTCACCTACGGCCTCGACCAGGACGTGCCGGGCGCGGTCGCGCGGGTGGCGGGCCTGGTCGAGCGGCTCGGCAAGGAGCACGGTGTGCCCGACCCGCTCCAGATGACGGTGGCGGTGAGTGACGGCGAGCGGCTGTGGGCGTTCCGCTATTCCAGCGAGGGGCACTCGCGATCGCTGTTCTACAGCAGCAAGGCCGATACCGTCCGCCACCTCCACCCCGAGCTGGACTTCCTCAGCGAGGTCTCCGACGCGACCCGGCTCGTGGTCTCCGAGCCCCTGGGCAATCTCCCCGGGATGTGGAACGAACTGCCCGAGGCGAGCTACACGGTGATCCCCGCCGTCGACGGGGAGGACTACCTCCCTTTCGTCCCGGAGCTCCCGTGACGTCACCATCCCGTGGCCGGGTCGGCCGGGCGGGTCGGCCCGGGGCAGCCCTGGTCAGCCCGGGTCCGCCGCGAGGGACGTCGTCAGGGTGAAGAGGGCTCCGTCGGGGTCACGGAGCGCCACCCACCGCTCAGTGGCGTTCGACGTGATGTCCGAGACGGCCCGCCCGCCCAGTGCCTCGGCGGCCTCGATGGCGGGGCGGAGCGCGGGGACACGGAAGTGCACGTGCCAGCGCGGCCTGGTGTGCGGGGAGTAGGAGGCGAGCTCGACCGGTCCGCTGTTGAGGCGGGCGACGGGCTCGCCGCCCTGCCGCAGGACGACCTGGTCCTCCTCGTAGGAGACCTCGCAGCAGCCGGAGCGGCCGGTGGCCCACTCCAGCACCGCGCCGTAGAAGATCGCCGCGTCGAAGGCGTTCCTGGTCCGCAGCTCCAGCCAGGCCGGCGCGGGGCCCTTGCCCACCCGCCAGTGGGCGGAGACGGAGCCCTGCCAGATGCCGAAGACGGCGCCGTCGGGGTCGGCGGCGAGCGCCGCGCGGCCGCCGGAGACGAAGGAGACCGGGCCGACCGCGATGGTGCCGGTGCGCTCCCGGATCCGGTCCACCGCCGTGTCCGCGTCGTCGACGGCGAAGTACGGGGTCCACGCCACGGCGACCCCCAGGTCGGAGGCGAGCGCTCCGATGCCCGCCACCGGGACGCCGTCCAGCTCGGCGACGGAGAAGGCGTCGCCGAGCCGGGCGCGCCGGAACCTCCAGCCCGCGACCGCGGCGTAGAAGCGCTGCGCCGCCTCGAGGTCGCGGGCCATCAGGCTCACCCAGCACGGAGCTCCGAAGACCTCCTTCGTCGAAATCTCCACGACTCGCTCCGTCCCTCATGAGCTCCGGCCCTATGGACCCATTCTGGTCCTTTTCGGGATGCTCTACGTGGTCACCGCCGCGGGTGTCGGCCGTCACCACCGGTAAGCGTGATGCTCCGGCGTCCTCGCGAGGGAGGGGCCGCCCGGGCGATAGCCTCGGATCCGGACGCCCCCGCTGGCTCGGAAGGCAGGTCTCCCGTGGTGCAATCCCAGGTTCCCGTGATCGATCTCGGGCCGTGGCGGTCCGGTGGACCCGACGACCGCGCGCGTACGGCGGCCCGCGTCGACGAGGCGCTGCGGGCGGCGGGCTTCCTGCTGGTGACCGGCCACGGGGTGGACCCGGCGCTGCCCGCCAGGATCCGGGAGGCGGCGCGCGGCTTCTTCCGGCTGCCCGCCCAGGTGAAGGCGCCGTACGCGGTCGCCGTCGGCGGGCGGGGCTGGCTCGGCCCGGGCGCCGAGGCCAACAGCTACGCGGAAGGAACGGCGTCGCCGCCCGACCTGAAGGAGTCCTGGTCATGGGCCGCGGAGGAACCCACCGGTGTGCCCGGCGTGGACGCCGAATGGTTCCGCCCCAACACCTGGCCGGCACAGGCGCCCGCGCTGCGGCCGCTGGTGACCGAGTACCTGAGCCTGATGCGGGCCCTCTCCGACGAGCTGCTGGAACTGCTCGCCACGGCCCTCGGCCTCGACGAGGACCACTTCACGCGCCACACCTCCCACCCCACCTGGGGTTTCAACCTCAACTGGTACCCGGGCACCGAGGTCGTCGGCCGGCCGCTGCCAGGCCAGTTCCGCATCGGGGCGCACACCGACTTCGGCACGGTCACGATCCTCGACCGCCAGCAGGGCGCGGGCGGCCTGCAGATCCACACCGACGCCGACGGCTGGCAGGACGCCCCGTACGACCCGGCCGCACTCACGGTCAACATCGGTGACCTGATGGCCCGTTGGACGGGGGACCGATGGCGCGCGGGCCGCCACCGCGTACTGCCGCCGCCCGCCGACGCGCCGGCCGAGGAGCTGATCTCGCTCGTCTACTTCTACGAGTGCGATCCGCACACCCGCGTGGAGTCGCTGCCCGCCCCCGTAGGGCGCGTGGTGCACGACCCGGTCGACTCCCACACCTACCTGCGGGAGAAGCTCCGTGCCATCAGCGTCACCACCGAGGGGACTACGACTTCCGGGTGAGCAGGGACCTTCCCAGGTGGGAGAGGCCCGTCCTCCTGTGAGCTGACGATCCGGCAGGTCCCGCTCAGTAGCTTCGGATCCATGAACCGACGCCGAGCGGCATCCGCCGCCGTCTTACTCGCCCTCCTCCTGCCGCTCCCGCTCGCCGGCGCGGGCACCTCGGCGGCCGCCGATGCCCCGTCCGCGGCCGAGAGCCGCCGTACCACGCTGGAACTCCCGCGCCCCACCGGCCGCTTCTCCGTGGGACAGGAGACGCTCCACCTCGTGGACCGCAGCCGGACCGACCCCTGGTCCCGGTCCGGGCCGCGCGAGCTGATGGTGACCATGCGCTATCCGGCGCAGCGCGGCACCGGCGGTCCCGTGCGCTACCTCACCCGCGAGGAGGCCAGGCTGCTGCTGGTCGACCGGGGCCTGGACAAGGTGATCCCGGCCGAGACCCTGGCCGGTACCACGGCCTACTCCCGGTCCCACGCCCGTCCCGTCGCGGGGCGCTATCCGCTGATCGTGCTCTCTCCCGGCTTCACCGTCCCGCGCGCCACCCTCACCGCGCTGGCCGAGGACCTGGCCTCACGCGGCTACGTCGTCGCCGCGGTCGACCACGCGTACGAGAGCGCGGGGACGGCCTTCCCCGGCGGGCGCGTGCTGGAATGCCTGGCCTGCGAGAAGGTCGAGGCGGCGGGCGGCATGCACCTGGTCAGCGACACCCGCGCCCGCGACGTGTCCTTCCTCCTGGACCGGCTCACCGGACGCGACCCGGCCTGGCGCCACGCCGGCCTCATCGACGCGAGCCGCATCGCGATGGCGGGCCACTCCATCGGCGGTGCCTCGGCGGCCGCCGCGATGGCGACCGACCCGAGGGTCCGCGCCGGGGTCAACATGGACGGCGGGCTCGCGACGCCGGTCCCGGAGACCGGGCTCGGCGGGCGCCCCTTCATGCTGCTCGGCGCGCAGGGCCGGGGCCCGGG
Organism: Streptomyces sp. NBC_00190; assembly: GCF_036203305.1. Lineage (GTDB taxonomy): Bacteria > Actinomycetota > Actinomycetes > Streptomycetales > Streptomycetaceae > Streptomyces. The sequence continues at coordinate 7,647,883 of NZ_CP108131.1, forward strand.
CGGCAATCCGAGCTGGGACCGTGACTGGCCGAAGCTCGACGGCTGGAAGCGCTGGATCACCTTCGCGGACTCCGGCCACTTCACCTTCAGCGACTTCCCGGTCTTCGGCGATCAGCTGGGCCTCCCGGACGCCGAAGCCCCGCTGTCCGGCACCCGCTCGGTCGAGCTGACCCGGCGCTACGTCGCAGCCTTCTTCGACCAGCACCTGGGCGGCGTGCCCCAGCCCGTCCTGGACGGCCCCTCCGCCGACGCGCCGGAGGTCCGCTTCCACACCCCGTGAGCCGCTCCTCGCTCAGACCACCGTCACCGGGTGCCGCACGACCGCGTCGAAGAGGTAGCCCTGCGTGTTGTGGGCGGCCGTCGCGGGCTGCGTGCGCCCGGTGGCGTCGGTCGCCCGGGCCAGCAGCGCCGTGGCGCCGGTGGCCCGCGGGGTCCACGGCAGCGACCAGCGCACCCAGCTGCCCCGGCGCGGCGCGTCGTGCAACCGGGCCCGCTGCCAGCGGACCCCGCCGTCGGTACTGACCTCCACCCGCAGCACGGGGGCCGCGCCCGACCAGGAGCGGCCGGTCAGCAGCCGCGTCCGGTGCACGGGAACGGTCGCTCCCAGCTCCAGCTCGAAGGCGCTCTTGAGGGTCTGCCGGGTGAACGGGGCGCCCTCTGCCGGATACCCGGGCCCGAACAGCTGGTAGGTGTCGGTGTTCCACGGCGAGTACAGCGCCCGGCCGCTCACCTCGATGTCACCGACCCACTTGACCGAGGAGATCCCGGTCCACTCCGGTACCACGAGGCGGACCGGACCGCCGTGGTCGGGCGGCAGCGGCCGCCCGTTCATCTCGTAGGCGAGCAGTACGTCGTCCAGCGCCTTCGAGACCGGCATCGGGCGCCGCACCCGCCCGAGGTTCACCCCGTTCGTGACCACCTCGCCGTCCAGACCGCGCGGCAGGATGTCGACGGCGCCGCGCGTCACCCCCGCCAGCCGCAGCACGTCCGACAGCCGCGCCCCGCGCCAGTGGCCGACACCGATTCCGCCCAGGGTCCAGGCGGTGCCGCTGACCGGCTGGCCCTGCTGGGTGGCGTAGAAGCTGCGGCCGTTGCCCGCGCACTCGATGAACAGCGTCCGCTCGACCGCCGGCAGCGCGCGCAGCCGGTCGTACGAGAACTCGACCGGGCCGCCCGCCAGCCCGTCGCCCCACACCTTCAGCTGCCATCCGCCGGCTTCGATCCGCGGGGTGGAGGTGTGGTTCCGTACGAAGAACCGGTCGACGGGAGTGAGCGGGCCGGTGCCGCGCAGGGCGGCGAAGTTCGTCTCCGCGTTGGTGCCGCGGATGGTGAACAGCTCGGGCGGCAGCGGCTTGACGATTCCGGGCGACGCGGCCCCGTCGTCTGCGGTGGTCGCGTCGGTCGCGGCCGAGGCCGTCCCGGCCGCGCCCAGCCCCAGGGATCCGGCGGCGGTCCCCGCCGCGAACAGCCTGAGCAGGTCCCGGCGGTCCACTCCGGCGGAGCGGGCGTGGCCGCGCGCCCACTGCCGCAGGCGCGTGCGGTCGTACCGGATCTCGTCCGACGGGTCGAAGGGCATGACGGTGGCACTCCTCGGTCGCGGTTTCCCCACGGACCGCGGGGGCCCGGGGCGAGCTGCGAAAGACATTCCCACCGTGATCGCCACGCATCCACACCAAGGCGGCAATGGCCGATTACCGCTGGTCCGCCGACTTTCGGCAGGATGTGCGGCATGACCGAGATCCGTACCCCCCGACTCCTCCTCCGCCGCTGGACCGACGACGACCTCGTCCCCCTGTCGGAGATCAACGCCGACCCGGAGGTGATGCGCTGGATCGGTGACGGCTCCACCCGCGACCTGGACCAGACCGCCGAGGACATCGAGCGCTGGGAGGAGGAGTGGGACGAGGAGGGCTTCGGGCTCTTCGCGGTGGAGCTCCTCGGATCCGGCGAGCTCATCGGCGTCGTCGGCCTCTCGGTGCCCGAGTACCTGCCCGAGGTGATGCCCGCGGTGGACATCAGCTGGCGGCTCGGCCGCCAGTACTGGGGCCAGGGCTACGCGTCCGAGGCCGCTCAGGCCACGCTGGAGTTCGCGCTCCAGGACCGCGGACTCGACCGGGTCATCGCGGTCAACCGGGCGGGCAACGACGATTCCGAGAACGTGATCCGCAAGCTCGGCATGGTACTGGACCGCGACACGACCGAACCCAAGCACCACTACCTCCTGCAGGTCCACAGCATCGACCTGACCGAGTACGAGGCCTGATTCCCCGCGGCCCCGCAGCCCCGCCGTCGCCCAGCCGCCGCGCCGAGCCGCCGCTCAGGCGGGGGCGGTGCCCGGAGCCTGGGCCCCGTGGCCCGCGCGGATCGCGGTGAGGGCAGCGGCGTGCAGGGCCGCGGGGGCGCCGTGGTGGGGGAGGGGGCTGCCGGTGAGCGTGTACCACTCGTCGGCGTCGGTGTACTGGACGTCGAACCGAGCCAGGCCACCGGCCGCCGCCGTGGTGCGCAGGGTGAGCGGGCCGGTGATGACGCCGACCTCGTCGGTCATCGCGCCGCCCGGCCCGGCCAGCACCCGGTCCTGCCACTGCTGTCCGTCCGTCATGAGGTACAGGTGTCCAGCATGGTGGCGAGCATCTTCTTCTCCGGTTCGGTGACGGTCAGCGCATAGGTGGATTTGACGGTGGTCCAGGCCCGTCCGTACTGGCACCAGGCGGCCTTGTCCGGCGGCTGCCAGAGGTCCGGGCTCTGGTCGCCCTTGGAACGGTTCGAGGCCGCGGTCACGGCCAGCAGCTGCGGGTGGGTCAGGTCGTTGGCGAAGGCCTTGCGCCGGGCGGAGTCCCAGTCGGCCGCGCCCGAGCGCCAGCCCTCGGCGAGCGGCACCATGTGGTCGATGTCCATCTTCGCCGCGTCCGTGACCTGCACCCCGTCGTAGAAGCTCTTCCAGGTGCCGGAGACGGCGCGGCACTCGGAGTCCCGTGCCACGTCCGTGCCGTCCCGCTGGAGGACCACCTCGCGGGTGTCGCACTTGTCGCCCTGCTGTGCCCAGTGCGTGAACTTGTCGCGGCTGTACCCTGCCATCGTCCCGGCCGGCGCCACCTTCAGGGCGGCCAGCTGGGTCCGGGCCACGGCCGTCGTGACCATGCCCGGCAGCACGTCCCCGCCGGCGGGCTTGCCGTCGGCCGGTACGGAGGCCTTGGGGGTGGCGCGCGGGGCGGAGGGCTTCGCGTCCGGGCCCGTTCCCGACGGGGCCGGACCGGAGCAGCCCGCCACGGTCAGCAGCAGCGACGCCAGCAGGACCGCGGCAGGCACCCGTATCTGACGAACCATGAACCCCACCCCGAACCGACTTCGCGTCAATGTTCCCTGAACACTACCCAGAACCGGACATAAAACCGACCTCCCACCCTCCGGCGGGCGTTGTCAGTGGCGCTCGCTAGTCTCCCGGCATACCGCAGCTCAGGGGGGCTTTGACCCCCGTGTCAGGGCTGCGCGGACATGGCCGGGACAGGCGGAGGGACGCGGGCTGATGGCATGGGTGGCGGCAGGCGAGGGGTACGAGATCGCCCTGGTGGAAGGGCGGGTGGCGGCACGGCCGACCACCGGCCGGTCGGCGGGGCGGCAGCTGAAGACCCTGCCCAAGGCGCTGAAGGACCATCCCGAGGTGGACCGGCTGCGCAGGCTCGCCGAATGGCTCGACCGGCACGCGGCCGCCTGCGTCGCCCAGGTCGACACCTGGATGGTGTCCTCGCTGCCCGTGCCGACCGCACTGCTCGCCCGCGTGTGGCCGGACGAGGCCTGGCAGAGCGCCCTTCGCGACCTGGCCGTGGTCGGCGACGACCCCGACGAGGTGGGCTTCCTGCGGGACGCCACCGAGTCCGGTGAGCTGAAGGTGGTCAACCTCGACGGCGAGACCGTACGGCTGTCCCCGCGCACGGTGACCCTGCCGCACCCGGTGCTGCTGCCCGACCTGGAGGACGTACGGGACTTCGCGGCCGAACTGGGCATCGTGCAGCGGGTCGAGCAGATCCACCGCGCCACGTGGCGCAAGCCCGCCGGGCTCGCGCCCACCGCCACCGAGGTACGCGACTACGCGGGCGGGGTGTTCCCCACCCGCTTCAGCCTCGCCGCCCGGGCGACCGGTCTCGGCTACCGGGTCTCCGGCGGCTACGCCACCTGCAAGGTCCGCGACACCGGCCGGGGCACGGAGGCCGCGGTGTGGATCGGCGAGCCCTACTACGACGACGAGACCACCACGGGCGCACTGACCTGGCACGGCGAGGACGGCCGGGCGGTGCCCCTGACCGAGGTCGGACCGGTCGCCTGGTCCGAGGGGATGCGGATGGCCGCGGCGCTGTACGCCGGGCGCAAGATCGAGGAGGGCGGGGACGCGTGAGCACCACCGACAGCAGCACCGAGAACACCATGACCAGCGACAGCACCACCGACAGCACCACCACGGGGAAGGACGGCGTGTCCGTGAGCGAGGCCGAACTGCTGCTCAAGGCCGGGGCGGTACTGCCGCACGGAACCGAGGGCGCGGGCCCCACCGCCGTCGACCTGACCGCGCGCGCCTACCGTCACCCCGCCCTCGGTGACGACCGCGTCGTCGTCCGGCTCGCCGCCGCCGAACTGGGCCCGGCCGAGGACCTCGCCGCCGGCTTCCTGGGCCTGGTGCCCGAGGAGGGCGAGCCGCCCGTCGTCGGCCTCGGCCACCGCCAGGCACTCGGCTTCCCCGAATGGGTCCTGGTCCACCACCCCGAGGACGGCCACCACGCCCTCGCCGTCGTGCCCGAACTCGACCGCATCGCCCGGCAGGCCAAGACGAAGCCCAAGGCGGCCCTCGACGCGTGCCACGAGCTCGCCGGGCGGCTCGCCGCCGCCGTCCCGCACTTCCTGCCGGTCTTCCACGAGCAGGCCGCCCGTATCTTCCTCGCCGTCGAGAACACCACGTACGCCGCCCAGCTGTTCGGCCGCGCCCGCACCGCGGAGGCCCAGCACGGGCTGAGCGTCGACGAGGACCGGCTGGACGCCGTCTTCCTCGAATTCGCCCTGGCCGGCGCCCTGCCGGTCAAGGTGCTCACCGGCTACGGCAAGGAACTGGCCGTCCGCGTCAGCCCCGCCGAGGCCCACGAGCGCTTCCGCCGCCTGTGCGTGCGCCGCACCGCGGGCGGGCTGCCGCCCTCCGCGCAGGCCGCCACCGAGCTGCGCCGCCTGGCCCGCGCCGCCGGCCTGACGGGCACCGAGCCCGAGCAGGACTACCTCGCCGAACTGCTGCCGCTGCCCGCCACCCTGCGCGCCGCGACCGGCTGGTGGAAGGCCCACCGCGGCGCGCTCGTCGCCCTCGCCCGGCGCGTTCCCTCCGTACGCGGCACGCTCCTGGACCTGACCCCGCCCGGCGGCGGTGACAGCGTCGCACTCACCGGCCTGTGGCTGGACATCCTTCAGGAGTCCGGCGCCACCGCCGGGCTGGAATCGCAGGACCTGCCCGCGGAGCAGCGGTGCGCCGACGGCGCGGCCGGCTGGCTGGAGCGCTTCCACGCCGCCCGCCACGCAGGCTGGGGCACGCGCCCCACACCCCCCGCGCTGCTCGACGTCGTCACCCGCTGCGCGGCGCAGCTGCGCACCGAACTCGCGCGCCCCGGACGGGAGGCGGGCCTGCGGGTGGGCGTCGAGGACGCCGACCTCCTCGACCTGTTGCTCACACTGGAGGTCCCGGTCGCCGATCCGGACCCCGAGGACAAGAGGTACCAGCACAACCAGCTGAACCTGCGCGACTGGGCCATGGCCGACCAGCGCCGCGACCTGGCCGCGGTCGCCGCCGACACGCGCTTCCACCCCGCCTTCCACCGGGCCCTGAACGCCTTCGGCGACGCCGCCGGCGGGACCACCGTCGTCCGGCGCGTCGCCGCCTCGACCGGCACCCGCCCGCTGCTGGCCGAGTGGATGCGCGGCGTCGCCCGCGCCTCCACCGCGGCCGGCCTGCCCGGCGTCCCCGACGCCATCCAGCGGCTGACCTGGCTGCCCGCCGAAGCCCTGGAACTCGCTCCCGAGGAGGTCGCCGCCGCGGCCGCCACCGATCTCGGCGAGACCCTCGCCCGCACCCTGCGGGCCGGTCTCTTCGAGGAACTGGTCTGGCCCGCCTGGGAGAGCGCGGTCGCCGATCTGACACCCGGCCAGGGGCGTCAGGGACTCACCGTCGTCGAGGCCTGGCCGTACCTGATCGTCGCCAACCAGACCCAGGTCCGCGTCATCGACGCCGACACCACCGTCCTCACGCACGACCTGCGCGTCCCCACCGGGTCCAACTACCGGTACGGATTCCACTACGTCGACGGCGACCTGCTGGTCTTCTGGTCCGCGTGGAGCGCCGACCGGACCGAGGGCTACTGGCACTCCTCGCCCGGCACCGTCTTCACCCTGGACACCGACCGCAACCACTGGTCGCTGCGGACCGAGCACGTCTCCCTGCCGCTCCCGGACGGCGGCCGCACCACCGGCGGCGGCGTCCTGCACCGCGGGGACACCGCGCTGCCGAGCGAGCTGCCGGTACTGTCCGACGGCACCTCGTACTGGGTGTGGCAGCGGCGCGACCATTCCTCCGAATGCGACGGGTCCTGCGGGAACCCCGGAAGCGGATGGCGCGAGTACGACCCCGCCGGCAACGCGCTGGGCCGGTTCTCCCTGCCCGGATTCCTCTCCGACGCGCTGCGTGCCCACCCGGAGGACGATGTCGCCACCGGGCAGTCCGGCTGGCTGCGGCCCGCGCCCACCGTCGAGGGCTCGGTCCTCGGCGCACCCGCCGACGGCCTGCTCGGCTGGCGCGCCGTCCGGATCCCCGGCCACGGCTGGCAGGGGACCGACACCGGCGGCCGCACCGTCACCGTGCCCGAAGGCGGCGACTACCCGATCGCCGCGCTCACCTTCCCCGGCGACGACCGTCCGCGCGCCCTGTCGCACCGCTGGCGCGAGCTGAGCATCAGCGACCCGGAGGGCGTGGTCACCGCCCAGTCCCGGGGCGACCACCGCAAGGCGGCCTTCGCCACCGGCAGCGTGGACCTCCCGCCGCTCTCGCACTGGTACGCCCTGCGCCCGCGCGACCCGGAGGGCTCCGCCGCGCTGCGCACGGCCGACGGGGAAACCATCGGCACCCTCCTGAAGGCTGCCGCGGCGGCGGACAAGGCCGCCGACCTGCCCGACCTGGTGAGTGCCGCCCTGCCCCGGGTCACCGCCCCCCGGCTGGTCGGCGGCATCGTCGAGGTCCTGCGCTTCGCCCTCACCCAGCAGAAGGCCCTGGACGCGGTCGCCGCCCGGCTCCACCCGGACGCGGGCCCCGCCGAGGAGACCGTGCAGGGCCCCACCGACCGGATCCTCGACGAGGCGCTCAGCGGACTCACGGGCGCCTCGTACTACCGCAACGGCGCGGACTCCGATGTCGCCCACCGCCTCCTGCGCGAACTCGCCGCCGCCTGCGCGCGGACCGACGCGGCCGAGGTGCCCGGCCGGCTCCACTTCGACGTGCCCGCGCTGCCGTACTCCAACCTGCGGTGGACGCCGCTGCTCGACCAGCCGGCCGCCGTCGCCTACCGGGCCGTCGCCGTCGGCGCCACCGACGAGCAGCGCGAGGCCCTCCTCGGCCTGCTCGGCGCGGTCGACGCCCTGGGCCTGGCCTCGGCCGAGGCCTCCGCCGACCGCTGGCGCCGCGTCCTGCTCCACCTCGACCAGCGCCACCTGCGCACCCCCGACGGCATCGAACGCACCCTCTACCAGCGCAGCGTGCTCCCGCTCGGCGGCGGCGCCGTCATCGCCCTGACCGAGCACAGCGAATCCGTGCCCGACGGGCAGGAGTTCGGCGCCCTGCTCCACGACCCCACCGGCCGCTTCACCGTCCCCGGGCCCTACTCCGTGCGCGGCGAGGCCCCACTCGGCGACCCGTCGCGCGACGCCGGCTGGCTGGCCGCCTTCCTCCAGGAGGCCGCCCGCCGCGGGGCCGCGCCGTTCGTCCCCGAGGCCGCCGAGGAGTTCACCCGTCTCACCGGAGTGCCCGGCGCCCTGGCCCGGCTGGTGATCGCCGGCCTGCCCCACGTCGACACCTGGCAGAGCAATTTCCTGCCCGCCGACCTGCGGACCGCCCTCGGCGTCAAGGCCACCGAGGCCGCTCACGCCCGCAACGAGCTCAGGAGCCTCGACAGCGGGGTACGGCAGGCCGTGGTCGCGGCGCTCCTGCCCGTCGACCCGGCACGGCTGTGGACCGAGGGACCGGACGCGGCCGCCGCGGCCGACGTGTGGAACCGGCGCGTGGGCCGCCGTACGCGAGTGCCCGACTGGCTCCTCGCCGAGGCCGCACGGGCCGTGCGCAGCGGCTGGGCCGCCCACTGCGCCCTGCCCGCCGTCCTCGACCCGGCGGCCTCGCGCGAACTCTCCGCCGACGTGGAGTGGACGGTACGGGGCGACCACGCGGAGCCCGTCCAGCCGGCCACCGAGCCCTTCACCTCGGCCGTGCTGACCGGGACCATGGCCATGGCGGCCTGGCTGGCCCACCGGCTGCCCGCGGGTGATCCCGTACGCGCCGCCCTGCCGCCCGCCCTGACCGCCGTCCGGCAGCGGCTCGCCGCGCCCGGACTGCTGCTCTGCGTCGGGCACTTCACCAGCCTGTCCGACTTCCGCAAGGCGGCGGGCACACCCACCGAGACCGGCGAGGACCACGAGCGGTACGGCGCGGTCGTCATGGCCACCCACGACGGGCAGCCCAAGCCCGCGCTGCGCCCGGCGCTGCTCGACTCCACCGGCTCCGACCCCTACTTGCCGCTGCTGCGCGGCGACGACCAGCGGATCTCGGGAGTCGAGGCGGCGCTGCTGACCGCACACGACCCGCGCTTCGCCGCCCTGCTCGCCGACCCGGGCGCCCCGGCGGCCGGCGCCGTCGACAAGGACGGCACGTGGTGGCCGCAGGACCCGAGCAGGTCGGTCCCCGAGCTGGTCGCCGAGGTCGCCGCCGAGCACGGGCTGGGCGCGGACGCGGCCGCCCTGTACCTCGCGCTGCTCGCCATGCCCGACCCCACCGACCGCAACACCGCCCGCTGGACCGGCTGGAAGCCGGCCCGCCTCAAGGCCGCCCGCGCCGAACTGGCCGCCACCGACCTCGTGGTGTCGGCCGGCCGGAGCCGGGCCGGGCGCTCGCTGTTCCTGCCCGGCGGGTGGGCGGACATGGCCTCCCCGGCGCTGCCCGTGGAGCGGTGGAAGCTCCCGATGTACGGCCACACCCTGCCGGGCATGCTGCTGCCCGCCGAACCGGCCTCGGAGCTCTACCGCCGGGCCTGGCAGCGGGTCCGCGAAGGCGACGTACCGCGCTTCGAGGAACTCAAGGTGAAGCGCACCCGCGCCCGCCGCCGCTGACCCCGCACGCACGACTTCCCCCTACCAAGGACTCCGTATGACCGTCACCGAACAGCCCGTACCCGCCCGGCAGGCGCTGCCCGCCGAGGAGCGGTACGCCGCCGAACTCGCCTTCCTCGCCGCCCAGGACCCCGGCCCCCGCCCGCCCGGCTGGGCGCTGACCCCGCGCGCCGTCGTCACCTTCGTCTGCGGCAGCGACGGCGCCGAGCTCACCCTGCCCAAGGGCGGCGGCAAGCTCGCCATCGCCCCCAAGTTCGTCGGCGAACGGGCCCTGGTGGAGCGGTGCGTGGTCACCCTCGCCGGAGAACGCGGGCTGCTGCTCACCGGCGAGCCCGGCACCGCCAAATCGATGCTCAGCGAGCTGCTGGCCGCCGCCGTCTGCGGCACCAGCGCCCTCACGGTGCAGGGCACGGCCGGAACCACGGAGGACGCCTTCCGCTACGGCTGGAACTACGCGCTGCTGCTGGCCGGCGGGCCGAGCGCGGGAGCCCTGGTCGACTCGCCGGTGCTCTCCGCCATGCGGACGGGGCGGGTGGTCCGCGTCGAGGAGATCACCCGCTGCCTGCCCGAGGTGCAGGACGCGCTGGTGTCCATCCTGTCCGACCGGCGGGTCAGCGTGCCCGAACTGACCGCCACCGAGGACGCGGTGGTCTCGGCGGCGCCAGGCTTCACGGTCATCGCGACCGCCAACCTGCGCGACCGCGGCGTCTCCGAGATGTCCGCCGCCCTCAAGCGGCGCTTCAACTTCGAGACCGTCGCCCCGATCGCCGACGCGGACGCCGAGGCCACGCTGATCCGCCGCCAGGCGGTCGCCGCCGTCCAGCGGGCCGGCGCCGCCTTCGCCGTCGACGACGCGGTGCTCGACGCGCTCGTCACCGTCTTCCGGGACCTGCGTTCCGGGCGTTCCGCCGAGGGCTGGGACGTGGAGCGCCCCGGTACGGTCATGTCCACCGCCGAAGCCGTGCAGGTGGCGGCCTCGCTGGGGGTCTCGGCCGCGTACCTGCCGGGCGGGGACGTGCTGGACCTGCTGCCGGGGCACCTGCTGGGCGTCGTACGCAAGGACGACCCGGCCGACCACGGGCGGCTGCTGGGGTACTGGGACGGCCCGGTGCGCCGCCGGGCCGAGGACGGCTCGGCGATGTGGCGCCGCCTCTGGGACCTGCGCGGGAGCCTGCGGTGACGAAGACCGATCCGCGGGCCGCGGTGGACGCCCTCGCCGCGTCCGGCGAGCCGTACCTGCTCGGGGTACGCCACCACAGCCCCGCGCTGGCCGCGATGGTCCCCGCCCTGCTGGACGCCTCGGGCGCGGACGTGGTCTGCGTCGAACTGCCGACGGACTTCCAGCCGTGGCTGGAGCACCTGGCCGACCCGGAGACCGTCGCCCCGGTCGCCCTCGCGGGCACGGGCGGGGACGGCCGCCTGGCGTTCTACCCGTTCGCGGACTTCTCCCCGGAACTGGCCGCGATCCGCTGGGCCCGCGGGTCCGGCGCGGCCGTCGTCTGCTGCGACCTCCCGCTGTCCGACCGCGGCTGGACCGCGCCGGACGCCGCCCCGGGCCGGGACGCCGCCCTGCTCCCGGCTCCGGGCGCGACCCGGCCCGCGGGTCCGGCGGCGGGCTCGCCGCCGGACCCGGCCGCGGGGGCCGGCCGTACCTTCGGCGACGGCCTCACCGCCGCCGGGACGGGCCGCGACGGTGACGACCTGTGGGACCGCGCCGTCGAGGTCCTGGCACCCGGCTGCTCCCCGGAGGCCGTCCGGCGGGCGGCCCTCGGCGTCGGTTGGGCCCTGCGCCAGGACGCGCCGGCCGTACCGGAGACGGACCTGGCCCGCGAGGCCCACATGCGGGACGTCATCGGTTCCGCCACCGCCGCGGGCCACCGGGTGGCGGCGGTGATCGGCGCCTTCCACGCCCCGGCCCTCCTGGGCACCGGCACTGTGCCGCGTCCCCGCTCCGGCGAGGCCGGGGCGGGCGCCGGCGCGTGCGCGGACCCGGCCGTCACCTCGTTCGTGCCGTACTCCTTCGACCTGCTCGACTCCCGCTCCGGGTATCCCGCCGGGATCCGGGATCCCCTCTGGCAGCAGGCCGTCCTGCGTGCCGCGGGCGACCCCGGGCGCCTGCGGGACGCGGCCTCCGTCGCCGTCACCGGACTCTGCCGGGAGCTGCGCCGCGCCGGGCACACCGCGGGGACGGGCGAGGCCGCCGAGACCCTACGGCTCGCCTGCGACCTGGCCGCCCTGCGCGGACTCCCCGCGCCCGGGCGCGGGGAGCTCCTGGAGGCCGTCACCACCGTCCTCGGCCAGGGCGAACCCCTCGGCCGCGGCCGGGCGCTGGCCCGCGCCCTGGAGGCGGTACTCGTCGGCACCGCCCGCGGGCGGATCACCCCGCACGCGCCCCGCTCCGGCCTCGGCCCCTCCGTCGAGGCCGAGCTGGCACAGCTGCGGCTGCCCGCACCGGACGATCCCGCCCCCCGCGAGGTCCGCCTCGACCCGCTGCGCTCCGCCCTCGACGGCCGCCGCGAGGTTCTCCTCCAGCGGCTCCTGGTCTGCGGCGCCTCCTACGGCGAGCCCCTCACGGTCGCCACGACCGGCGACGGGACCGCCCTCGGTACCAAGTGGCGGCTGTCCTGGACGCCTTCCGTCCCGGCCCGGCTCGATCTCGCCGGGGTCCGCGGCGTCACCGCCGCCCAGGCGGCCGCCGGCACCCTGCGTGACACGGCGCGCCGCGCCGCCGCCGACGGCGGGCCGACCCCGGCGCAGATCCTCGCCGGGCTGGCCGCCGCCGCGCGGTGCGATCTGCCCGAGCTGGTCGACGTACGGCTCCAGGAGGCGGCCACCGTCCTGCCGCAGACCGCGGCCCTGCCCGAACTCCTCGAGGCCCTCGACCTCCTGGAGTCCCTCCGCCGCGGCCATCTCCCGGGCACCCGCGCCGAGTCCCGTACCGCCGCCGCCGCGCTCGGCGGCGACCTGCTCGAAGCGGCGGTCCGGTCCCTGCCCGGCCTCGCGGGAAGCGACGACCCCGCCGACGCGGCCGCTCTCGTGGCCCTCGCCGACCGCGCCTCCGCGCACCACCTCGGGCTGCGCACCGACGCGGCCCTCGCGGCCCTGGCCGCCTCCGCGTCCCCGCTGATGCAGGGCGCGGCCATGGCCGTACGGGTCCTCCTCGACCTCGATCCGGCCGCCCGGCTCGGCGACCGGGCCGCCGGCTGGATCGACGGCGCCGCCACCGCCGACGGCCGCCGCGCCCTGACCCGCCGCCTCGCGGGACTCCTCACGGCCGCCGGACCACTGCTCCAGTCCTCCCCGGCCGCCCTCGCCCCGCTCCTCGACCGCGTCGAGCACCTCACCGACCGCCTCTTCCTCGATCGTCTGCCCGCCCTGCGCGGCGGCTTCGACGCCCTTTCCCCCGCCGCCCGCGACCGGTTGCTGGACACGGTGGCCGAGCGGCTGGGCGACCGGATCGACCTCGCGCTCGACGCGCCGCCCGCGCTGCTCGCCCTCTGGGCCGCCGCCGACGCTGCCGGGCTCGCCGCCCTGGGTGAACTCCCGCTGCCCGCCGCGGACGCGCCGCCGCTCCCGATGCCGCAGACCACCACGGCCGCCGAAGCGATCGAAGCCGTCGAAGCGGTCGACGCCCCGCGCGCACCCGCCCCCACCGGCCTGCGGCTCGCCCCCGCCGACCGCTGGCGGCTGCTGCTCGGCCGCGAACGCGACCGCCTCCCCGCGGGCGCCCGCCGCTACGCCCACGCCCTCGACGAGCTGTACGGCGCCGGCCGTGGCGAAGGCGCCTCGGGCGTCGACGGCGGCCAGGGCGGCGGCCAGGAGGCCTCGTTCCCCACCGCCCGCGAGTGGTCGCAGGAGCTGGAGGCGCTGTTCGGCGCCGACGTACGGGAGGAAGTGCTGGGCGAAGCGGCCGGAGCGGGCCGCACCGACGTACTGGCCCAGCTCGACCCGGCGACCGTACGCCCCTCCGTGGAACTGCTCAGCTCCGTCCTGTCCCTCGCCGGCGGGCTGCCCGAAGCCCAACTGGCCCGGCTGCGCCCCCTGGTCAGGAGACTGGTCGACGAACTCGCCAAGGAGCTGGCCACCCGGCTGCGCCCGGCCCTCTCCGGCCTCGCCACCCCGCGTCCCACCCGCCGCCCCGGCGGCAGGCTCGACCTGGCCCGCACCCTGCGCGCCAACCTCGCGCACACCCGGCGGCGGCCCGACGGAAGTGTGGTCGTGGTCCCGGAACGGCCGGTCTTCAGCACCCGGGCGAACCGCGAGAGCGACTGGCGGCTCATCCTCGTCGTCGACGTCTCCGGCTCGATGGAGGCGTCCGTCATCTGGTCGGCGCTCACCGCGGCCGTACTGGGCGGCGTACCGACCCTGTCCACCCACTTCCTCGCCTTCTCCACCCAGGTCGTGGACCTCACCGACCGGGTCGAGGACCCGCTCTCGCTCCTGCTGGAGGTCCGCGTCGGCGGTGGCACGCACATCGCCGCCGGACTCGCGCACGCCCGCTCGCTGATCACCGTTCCGAGCCGCACCCTCGTCGTCGTGGTCAGCGACTTCGAGGAGGGTGCCCCGATCGGCGGGCTCCTCGGAGAGGTCCGCGCACTCGCCGCCTCCGGCGCCCAACTCCTGGGCTGCGCCGCGCTCGACGACACCGGCACGCCCCGGTACTCGGTCCCGGTCGCCCGGCAACTCGTCACGGCCGGCATGCCGGTGGCCGCCCTCAGTCCGCTCGCCCTTGCCCGCTGGGTCGGCGACCGCCTCCGTGGAGAATCCCGTTGACCAGCACCGACACCCAACTGCCGCCCGTCGCACCCGAGGTGCTCGCCGAGGCGGTGGAGCAGCTCAGCGCCCGACTGCGCAAGAAGCTGGACGCCGCCACCGAGGGCTGCGCCGCCCTCGCCGTGCGGACGGCGGACGGCGAGGTCGTCCTCGGCTTCGGGGAGGACGCCGTGGTCACGCTGCGCCCCGGTCCCACGGGCGCGGTCACCCTCGCCGAACAGGCCGCGTGCACCTGCCTGTTGGCCCCGCGCTGCCTCCACCGCGCCGCCGCCCTGGGCGCCGCCCCGCTGGCGGACGCCGGGCCGTCGGCGGACGCCGGGCCGCCGCCGCCCGTACCGGAGGGGCGGACGGCGGCATCCGAGCCCGATGCGGTGTCCGTCTCCGTCTCCGTGTCCGAGGGCGAGCCCGAGCCCGAGTCCCGGCCCGAAGCCACGCTCACCGACGCGCAACTGCACGCGGCGCACGCCCTCTGGCAGGCCGCCGCCGAGGCCCTCGCCGCCGGGGCCACCGCCGGGGGCGCCGTCGTCCAGGCCGAGCTGCTGCGCGCCGCACACACCGCCCGCCTGGCCGGGCTGCCGCGCGCGGAGGCGGCCGCCCTGCGCGTCGTACGCGGCTTGCGCGCCGCCCGGGAACGCCGGGCCGCCCAGCGGCTCGGCGATCTCACCACGGCATTCCGTGAACTCCTGCGCACCGCCGCCCTGCTGGCCGCCGGATCCGCCTCCCCCGCGCTGACCGGCACCTCCCGCCGCGCCTACGCTCCGGGCGGCAGCCTCCAGGTGTACGGCCTGTGCCGGGAGCCCGTGCTCTCCGCCACCGGGTACGGGGGAGTGGTCACCCACCTGCTGGCCCCCGACGGCGCCGGCTACTCGGTCTCCGACGTGCGCCCGGGCGGCCTGGCCCGGGCACGCGGCGCGGGTTCGGCCTCCGTCGCCCTCGGCGGCGCCGCCCTCGACCACGCCGGGCTGGCCCGCGGTGGCCTGCGCATCGCCGGCGCGACCGTCTCCCCCGAGGGCAGGCTCGGCGCCGGAGGCGGGGTCCAGGCGACCCCGCTGCGCGGAACACCCTGGAGCGAAGGACCCGCCGCGGCGCTCTTCGCCCGGCCGGCGGCCGAGGCGGTCGCCCGCGCGCTGGCCGAAGCGGACGAGGCCGAGCCCGCCCTGCTCGGATGCGACGTCACGGTCGTCGGTGCGGCGGGCGAAGACCTCCTCGTCCGCGAGGCACGTCCCGACGGACCGCTGCTCCGGCTGCGGCCCGCCCACCCCCACCCGGAGCTGCCGCACACGGAGAACCTGCGCCGCCTCGCCTCGTACCCCGGCCTGACGCTGCGGATCCTGGGCCGCCCCGACCTGGACCGGGCCGCGACCCTGCGGCCCCTCGCCGTCGGACCGGTGCCCGGCGCCGAGCACACGCTGCGGCTGCCCGAGGAATGGCTGGGCCGCGCGGACCTCGGCTACGACCGGCTCCAGGGCGGCCACTTCCCGCCGCGGACCGCCTGCCCGGCCCCGGAGCCGGCTTCCGTCGGACCGGACCCCCTGGCCGACTCCCCGCTGTGGCGCGTACGCCGCCTCCTGGAGACCGGGGTCGCGGGCGGCCGCCGCGCCGTGGCCGAGGCCGCGCGGGGCACCGAACCCCTCGCCGCGTACGGTCCGCTGCGCCGGGCCGGGCTCACCGCGGGGGCGGAGCTGGCCACCGCCCTCGCCGCCGAGGCGGACCGCCGCCCCCGCGACGTCTTCGGCCGGCTCGCCGACTCCTCGGCCGAGGCCTACGCCCGCGCCTGGCTGGCGGCCGCCGCCTACCTGGCCGCGGCGGAACGCTCCCTGGTCCGCGCGTCCTGGACCTGACGGGCCCGCACCGCGGCCGGGGTGCTCCGACGGTTCGGAGCCCCCGCCCCGCGGCCCCCCCGATCTAGCGGCCGCCCTTGCGCTCCTGGGTCGCCGCCCGGATCTCCTCCGTCGCCTCACGGAACGCGGGGGCCGCGCGCGTGAAGTAGTCGAAGAGCAGGTCCAGTTGCTCCGGCGTGTACCCGGCGAGTACGTCGGCGATCCGCCTCCGGGCCGGGCCCACGGCCGCCTCGACTTCCGCCAGCGTGCCGGGCACGGCCTCGACCACGACCTTGCGCCGGTCCGCCGGGTCGGCGGTACGGCGTACGTAACCCGCGCGCTCCAGCCGGTCGATCAGCCGCGTCGTGGCGCCCGTCGTGAGCCCCGTCCCGGCCGCGAGCTCGCCCGAAGTGAGCCCGCCCGCCAGGGTGATGCGGCTGAGGGCGTACCACTCGGACGCCTGGAGGCCAGCTGCCTCCGCGCCCGCCATGCCGTGCAGCCCCACGGCATCGATGTAGTCCCGAAAGACCGCACGCCGGTCGTCCTGCTCCGCCATCGCGACACCATCCCCTTGCCATTTATCTGCACGTGTGCAGATACTGCATCTGTGCAGTTGCTGCCTCAGTGTAATCAATGGGGCGGCGGCCGTCATCCACCCGCACGCGCCGATCGAGAGGCATCCCGTGAACACCAGGACCGTCAAGGCCTTCAAGACCGTCAAGCGCGCCACGCTCGCCACGGCCGCCGTCCTCACCCTCGGCGCCGCCGGCGCGTATCTCTACCTCGACACCACCTCCGACGTGCGGCGCCCCGGCACGGAAGCGTGCGCCGACGTCATCCCGGCGGGCGCGAACCGCGCGGACGGCGAGGCCGTCTGCGCCACTCTCGACGCCCTCACCGCCGCCTGGGGCCGGGGCGACGCGGACGCGTACGGCCGCCAGTTCACCGAGAACGCCACGTACACCACCTATGTCGGCAGCCACTACGAGGGCCGCTCCGACATCACCGAGGGCCACCGGGCGCTCTTCGAGGACTTCGTCAAGGGCACCGAGCTGGCCGCCTCCTACCTCGACCTGCGCTTCCTCGGAAAGGACGCCGCCGTCCTGACGGGCCGGGGCGACGACTACAGCGGCAGCAAGCCCGGCCCCGCCGAGCTGTCCAAGGTCCAGACGTACACCCTGGTCCGCGACACCGACGGCACCTGGCGCATCGCGGCCTTCCACAACACCCAGCGGCACAACGTCATGGAGCGGTTCTCGTTCCTCTACTCCCCGGCCACGGCCCCGAAGGCGGAGAAATGACCACCGCGGTCCGCCGCCGTGTCCGGGATCCTGGTGTCCAGCCAGCCACGCAGCACGGTGAGGTCGGCGGCGGCCAGACCCCGCCCCGCGTCCACCCGGTGGAGCAGGGCCCGACCGGGGTGGTGGGAGGCCACCCAGGCCCGGTCGGGGTCGGTGATCTCGTCGTCGACCCAGATGAAGGGGCGGCCCGCCGCGTGGTCGAGGAGCGCGGGGGTCTTCCAGTGGATCCCGGCCCGGATGTCGTCGTCGCCGGATTCCGGCCACGCCACCACGGGCAGCTCCGGCAGGCCGAGCCGGGGCGCGACGCACTCGTTCGCGTCCGCCCCCCAGGTCGTCGCCCACACCAGCTCGCACGGCAGGGCCGCCAGACCCGGCCCGAGCGCGGGATCGATCCTCGCGAGCAGGGGATGGGCGTCGTCCCCCTGCGGGTACGGGCCCGCCCCGAACGGGATGAGCGGCCCGTCGACGTCCAGGAAGAGCAGAGGGCGGGCCTCGGAGCCGGTTCATGACAGCACGCTAGCCCGCGATCCGGCGGCGAGGGAACCTCCGCCGGTGGATTCGCCTCTTGAGGTGCGAGGGGGACGATGACGATGGCGATGACGCCGATGACGACGAAGACGGCCGGCCGGGTGCTGGTGGCGGGACTGCTGTGCGCCGTACTCGCGGGCTGCGGGACCCAAGGGGCGGGCCAGGCCGCGGGACCCGCGCCCGTCCCCAGCCTCACGCCGCAGAAGTGCGCGCTCGACGTGCCGACGGAGGAACAGACCGGCGGTTACGCGGGCCCGCCGACGGACCAGGAGACGGGCGCGTACGCCGGGCCGCCGACCGATCAGGAGACCGGAGCTTACGCGGGGCCGCCGACCGATCAGGAGACGGGCGCGTACGCCGGTCCGCCCACGGACCAGGAGACCGGCGGCTACGCAGGCCCGCCGACCGATCAGCAGACCGGCAGCGCCGCGCCCTCGGGTGACGCGGCGATGACCAACGGCGGCGGCCCGTGCGGTCCGGCGGACTGGTTCGACATGACCCGGGACTTCACCGCCTACTGGACCGCGCACAGCACCGATTTCGAGGACGTCGTCATCAAGGAGACCCGCGTCCGCAAGGTCCGCACCGTCGGCGAGGCGAGGATCACCTTCAGCACCGGATCGGTGGGCAAGGGCCGCGGGGACGACGCCCGCCAGATCGCCAAGGTGTTCGCCGACTGGCGGCGCGGGGTCTACGGCGACAGCGGCGACCTCGTCGTCCGCACCGCCGACGGGGTCGTCGTCACCGAGAAGTGGTGACCGGGGGCCACCGCGCGTCCCACAGCGCGCAGTGGTGTTCGGCCCGGGCGTCGACCGTACGGATCCCGCCCGTGCCGGGCGCCAGGGACAGCACCGAGGCCGGTGAGCGGTAGCGCGGCCACCGCGGCGCTCCCGTGGCCGCCGGTACGCCGGTGCGGGCGAAGCCGGTCCAGTAGTCACCCATCCGGTCGGCCAGCTCCTGCTGCGGGCCCGCCAGCGGTACCACCGGGAACAGGTAGGGCAGTTCGAAGCCGTGCGAGGCCCGGTACGGCAGCCCCGGCACCTCCGGCAGGCCCGTGAAGTTCGGCGCGTCGCCGTCGCTGAACCGGTAGCCGTACGTCGGCACGCGGCGGGCCAGCGCACCGCTGTCCCGCAGGGCCGGGCAGGTGAACGACGCGTCGGACAGCAGGGTGGCCCACGCCACGGCCGGCGTCGGGTAGGCCGAGACCGGATAGCTCGCCTCGACCGCGCGGGCCGCCCCGGCCCCGAACGACCGCTCCAGCCGGGCCCGGTACGTGGCTTCGTCGCCGACCGGGTACACCGCCAGGGCTGCGCCACGAAGATCCGCATCTCGTCCCGCGTCGTTCCCTGCACCACCGGCACCCGGTGGAACCGCCCGGCCTCCAGGGCCCGCCGGGGTTCCACGGGCAGGTGGGCGCCGCCGTACGAGACCTTGGAGAAGGTCTGCGTCAGTTCAGGCGTCACGAGCGTGCCGGTGTCCAGCCGGCGCAGGCAGTCCAGCGCAGCCGCCGAACCGCCGCAGCCGAGTCGGGCCGTCGCCAGCACGCCGTCCGCGACCGTGCGCCGTTCGGGCACGAAGGGTTCGTACGCACCGAGCGTGGGCAGCAGGGACCACGGCGGCACCGTGGTCGAGCACGATCCGCTCTGCACGATCGCCTTGTGGAACAGGTCCGCCGACGCCGGTGAGGTGAGGTGCGCGCAGACGCTGAGGGCGCCCGCCGATTCGCCGAACACGGTGACGTTGCGCGCGTCCGCGCCGAAGCGCTCCGCGTTCGCCCGTACCCAGCGCAGCGCCGCCCGCTGGTCGGCGAGGGCGAAGCCGGGGGCGCCGCCGAGCTCGGGGTGGCCGAACAGGCCGAAGACGCCCAGCCGGTAGTTGACGGTCACGACCACGACGTCACCCCGGACGGCGAGCCGTTCGGCCGGGTACAGGTCGCCCGCGCCGTTGACGAACCCCCCGCCGTGGAACCAGACCATGACGGGCCGCCGCGTGCCCGGGGCGGCGGCCCCGGCGGGCGCGGTGACATTGAGGTACAGGCAGTCCTCCGAGCCGCTCGGCCCGCCGGGCCCGACCGCGGGCAACTGCACGCAGCGGGAGCCGGGGGCGCCCGCGTCGCGGACCCCCTCCCACCGGGGCGCCGGCTCCGGAAGCCGCCAGCGCAGCGCGCCGGTCGGGGGAGCGGCGTACGGGATGCCCTCGAAGGTGGTGTACGCCCCGTGGGACCGGCCGCGTACCCGTCCCCGGTCGGTGTCCACCACGGGCCGCGCCGAACCCTCCGCCGCGGCCGCGGCCACCGGGATCAGTGCGAGGGGCAGCGTCAGCGCCAGCGGCAGTGCGCACCGGCGCCAGAACATCCGCACGTCAAGCACGGTCTACGCCCTTTCTCCGCGGGCCGGACGGGCCCCCGTCTGCCCGCCCCGAATGGCGCAGTGAGCGGAATTGGCAGTAAATGTAACAAATCGTATGCTTCCCGTGACGCACGATGACCGGCTCGCGATGTGCAGACCCGCGTGTCGGCGAACGGAGCTTTCCATGACTGACCCCATACCCTTCGCGGCGACGGACCATGAAGACCGCCGCGAGATCCCCGGCACCACCGCTCCGGGCGCTCCGGGTACCCAGCCCGTCCGCGCCGGGCCGGAGGCCGTCCCGGCCGGTTCCGGCTCCCCGGTGCTGCGGCACGTCCTGCGCCAGCCGGTCGCGGTCGCCCTGCTGGTCAGCGGCGCGCTGCACCTGCCCAGAGACTTCGCAGCCCTGTCGGCGGCGGCCCCCCTCGACTTCCTTCCCCTCCTCGCCACCGTGCTCTGCCTCGGCCTCGGGGCGCTCCTGGCGCTCCGCGACACCGCGGTCGTGTGGCGGGCCGCAGCGGCCGCGGCCGTCGGAGTCGTCGCCCTGCACGTCGTCGGCGGCGTGGCGGGCTTCGACCCGCTCGCCCGGGCGGTGGGCGGGTCCCTGGCCTGGGCCGGGGTCGTCGCGGTGCTCTGCGCGGCGGTCGCGGCCGTCCTCGCGGGCCTGGCCCTGAGGAACCGTCAGGAGGACCCTGCCTGAACCGGCGGTGAGGACGAGCGGCACTCCGCGCCCAGCGCGGGGTGCCGCTTGCACTTCCACGCGTGACCGCGCGCGCTCACGCCAGGAGGTTCACCGCCCCCGTGAACACGCG
The DNA here is from genome assembly GCF_036203305.1 of Streptomyces sp. NBC_00190. Lineage (GTDB taxonomy): Bacteria > Actinomycetota > Actinomycetes > Streptomycetales > Streptomycetaceae > Streptomyces. Next base: position 7,668,855 of record NZ_CP108131.1, read on the forward strand.
CGGGAGCCGGGCCGCCAGTGGGACGATCTGCCGGGCGAGCCGCGGCCGGTGGCGTGCCCAGAGCAGGGACTCGGTGAGCGTGCGGTAGCTGCGCGACAGCTCCCGCCAGGCCTGCTCGTACGCCTGCGGCCGCCCCGCCCGTACGCAGCGGACCAGCTCGCCGGCCGCCGTCACGGCCAGTGTCAGGCCCTCACCGGTCAGCGCGTCCACGTACCCCGCAGCGTCACCGACGAACAGCACGCGCCCCGCCACCCGTACGCGGGCCGCTTGGCGCAGCGGCCCCGCCCCGCGCACCGCCGCACCGGGGGACGCGGGCAGCCGCGCCGCCAGCAGCGGGAAACGGGCGAGCTGTACGTCGAACGGGGCCTGCTCCGCGGTCAGCAGGGCCACCCCGATCCGGTCGGGCCCGAGCGGGGTGACGTACGCCTCGCACCGGGCCGACCAGTGGACCTCGACGAGGTCGCTCCACGGCTCGGCGGCGTAGTGGCGGCGCAGGCCGTAGCGCGCCGGCCGGGCGGGCGCCGGTGGCGCGCACAGACCGAGGCGGCGCCGGACGGGGGAGTGCAGGCCGTCCGCCGCGACGAGGTAACGGGCCGTGAAGCCCGCCGCGTTGACGCTGTCGCCGTCCTGGCCGATCCCCTCGACCCGCCGGCGGACCACGCGCACGCCCAGCTGGCCGGCGCGTTCGGCCAGCGCGGCCTGGAGCGCGGTGCGCCGGATGCCGAGGCCGGGGCCGGAGCGGAACAGCCCCTCGGCGTGCCGCCCGGTCACCGCGTCGACGTAGCGGATGCCCCGGAAGGGCTGCCCGGTCGCGGACACACCCAGCTCCAGCAGCCGGCGGACGGCCCCCGGCATCAGCCCCTCCCCGCAGGCCTTGTCGATCGGGGTGGGCCGCGGCTCCACGACGACGACCTCCAGACCGGCCAGTGCGCCGTGGATGGCCGTCGCCAGGCCCGCCGGGCCGCCGCCCGCGATCAGCAGGTCGATCACGAGCGGGAGCCCGACGTGGGAACGGAGGCGGGGGCGCGCAGGCGTCCGCCGTCCGTCAGCGCGGCCTCCTCGCAGCCGATCCGCACGCGCAGCAGCATCAGGTTGAGCGCGGTGAAGCCGAGTGCGGTCAGCCAGGCGGTGTGCACCAGCGGCAGCGCGAAGCCCTCCACCACGACGGCCACGTAGTTGGGGTGGCGCAGCAGCCGGTACGGGCCGGCCGCCACCAGCGGCAGTCCGGGGACCACCACCACCCGGGTGTTCCAGCGCGGTCCCAGGGTGGCGATGCAGCACCAGCGCAGGACCTGCGCCGCCAGGACGAGGGCGAGGGCGGACCAGCCGAGTACGGGGACGAACGGGCGGTCGGCGGCCAGGGGTTCCACCACGCAGCCCGCCAGCAGCGCGGTGTGCAGGGCGACCATGGCCGGGTAATGGCCGCGGCCGTACTCGCGGCCGCCCCGGGCCAGGCTCCACGCCGTGTGGCGGCGGGCCGTGACCAGCTCGACGAGGCGTTCGGCCGCGATCAGGCCGATGAGCAGCAGGTACAGGGTCATGGAGGGGGCCATGGACGAGGACATGGGCATGGAGTCACCAATCAGCGGTCACCAGCGGAGCAGGACGAGTTCGGAGGCGAAGCCAGGCCCGAAGGCCAGCATCAGGCCGACCGATCCGGGGGGCGGCGGCCCCGCGGTCTGGATGCCGCCCAGGATGTGCAGGACCGAGGCGGAGGAGAGGTTCCCGGCGGCCGCCAGCGAACGGCGGCTCGCCGCGAAGGCCGACTCGGGCAGGCCCAGCGCGTCCGCGAGCGTGTCGAGGATCTTCGGGCCGCCCGGGTGGCAGATCCACGCGTCGACGTCGGCGGGCTTGAGGTCGTGCGCGGCGAGGAAGGTTTCGACCTCCTCGGCCACGTGCAGCCTGACCAGGTCCGGGATTTCACGGCCGAGGACCATGCGCAGGCCCCAGTGGCCGATGTCCCAGCCGAGCAGGTGCTCGGTGCCCGGGTAGAGGTGGCTGCGCGCGGCCACCACCGCGGGTCCGGCGCCGGTGGCGTGCAGGGGATGGTCGCGGCCCACCGCGACGAGCGCGCCGGCCCCGTCGCCGAAGAGGGCTCCGGCCACCAGGTTCGCCATGGAGGTGTCCGTGGGCTGCAGGGTGAGCGAACAGAGCTCGGTGGACAGCAGCAGGGCCGCGTGGCCGGGCCGGCCCGTCAGGTAGTCGTGGAGATGGCCGACGCCGGCTGCGCCGGCCGCGCAGCCGAGGCCGAAGAGCGGTACCCGCTTCACGTCGGGCCGCAGCGCGGCGTGCGGGGCGAGGCGGGCCTCCAGCGACGGCGTCGCGAGCCCGGTCACCGTGGTGGACATGACGAGGTCGATCTCCGGCGCCGTGAGACCGGCGGCGGCGAGGGCGTGTTCGAGAGCCCGGCCGGCCAGCTCCAGGGCGGCTTCCAGGAAGAGGGCGTTCGTCGTGCCGAAGTCGTTCGACGGCCCGTACCGCTCCAGCGGGAGCGCGAGATGGCGGGTCTCCACGCGCACCGAGGCGTGGACCCGGCGCAGCAGCGCGGTATCGGAGCCGGACGGCAGGAAACGGGCGAGCGCTGCCGTGATCTCGGCCTGCGGATGGCGATGCGGCGGGAACACGCTGCTCACTGCCAGGACACGTGTCATTGATTCACCATAGGAAACAACTGACACATCGTTATGAATCAGGCGAACCGGGCGCGGCGCGGCTTAGCGTGACGGTGTGCCCGCGCGAACCGCAGAGACAGGACGGCCGCCCAGGCCCGCCGTCGCCTTCGCCCTTCGGTGGCGTACGGCAGCCGTGGGCCTGCTGGCAGCGTGCCATCCCCTGCCGGCGGCGGCCGTGACCCTCTTCACCGCGCTGCTCGCGGCCGCGGCGGGGCGAAGCCTCCCGGGCGCGGCGGCCACGGTGGGCGCGGTGGCCGCCGGGCAGCTCTCGGTCGGCTGGTGCAACGACCGGGCCGACCTGCGGCGGGACCTCGCCGCGGGGCGGCGGGACAAACCCCTGGTGGCCGGTACGGTGCGGCCCGCGGCCGTGACCCGCGCGGCGGCCCTGGCGCTGCTGGTCTGCGTCCCGCTCTCGCTGGCCGGCGGGCTGCTCGCGGGCGCGGTCCACCTCGTGTGCGTGGCGGCCGCCTGGGCGTACAACCTCAAGCTGAAGGGGACGGCCGTCTCCTGGCTCCCGTACGCCCTGGCCTTCGGACTGCTTCCCGCCTTCGTGACCCTCGGCCTGCCCGGCGCGCCGTGGCCGCCGCCGTGGCTCACGGCCGCCGCGGCCCTGCTGGGCGCGGGCGCGCACTTCGCCAACGTCCTGCCCGACATCGCCGACGACCTGGCCACCGGGGTCGTGGGCCTGCCCCAGCGGCTCGGGGCTCGGACCTCGGCCGCGCTCGCTGGGCTCCTCGTGCTCGCCTCGGCCGCCGCGCTGGTCGTGGGGCCGCCGGGGCGGGTGACGGCGTACGGCTGGGGCCTGCTGGCCGCCACGGCGGCGACGGTGCTCCTGGGAGGCCGGCGCCCGGCGGGCCGGCTCCCGTTCCGCGCGGTGATGGCCGTCGCCGGAGCCGATGTCCTGCTGCTGGTGGTCCAGCTCAGACGGTCCTAGTACGGGTCCACTCGAGGAGCCGGTCCGCAGGCCAGGTGTTGACGACGCGCCCGGCCGGGACCGCGCACGCCGCGGCCCGTTCGCAGCCGAGGATCTGCCAGTCCAGCTGGCCCGGCGCGTGCGCGTCCGTGTCGATCGCGAACAGGGTCCCGGCGTCGACGGCGAGGCGCAGCAGCCGCCGGGGCGGGTCCAGCCGCTCGGGCCGACTGTTGATCTCCACCGCGGTACCGGAGCCGGCGCAGGCGGCGAAGACGGCCTCGGCGTCGAACCGCGACTCGGGCCGGGTCCGCCCGGTCACCAGCCGTCCCGTGCAGTGGCCCAGTACGTCCAGCAGCGGATTGCGCACGGCCGCCAGCAACCGCCGGGTCATCGCGGGTGCCTCCATCCGCAGCTTCGAATGGACGGAGCCGACGACCAGGTCGAGCTGGTCCAGCAGCTCCGGTTCCTGGTCCAGTGAACCGTCGTCGAGGATGTCGCACTCGATGCCCGTCAGGAGTCTGAACGGCGCCCAGGTCTCGTTGAGCTCCGCCACCACCCGCAGCTGTTCCCGCAGCCGCTCCGGGGAGAGGCCGCGGGCGACGGTGAGCCGCGGCGAGTGGTCGGTGAGCACGGCGTACTCGTGCCCCAGCGAGGCCGCCGCCCGGCCCATCACCTCGATCGGGCTGCCCCCGTCCGACCAGTCGGAGTGCACGTGGCAGTCCCCGCGCAGCGCCGCCCGCAGGGCGGTGGCTGCTGTGGTGGCCGGGGGGCCCTCGGGGAGCGCGGCGGCCTCGTCCTCCAGCGTCTGCAGGTACGCCGGCACCGACCCGTCGAGGGCCTCGCGCACCACCTGGGCCGTCGTGGGGCCGATGCCCTTCACGGCTTCCAGGGAACCGGCCGCCGTGCGTGCGGCGGTCTCGTCCTCGCCCATCTGCCGGAGGGCGGCCGCGGCCGTCCGGAAGGCCCGCACCCGGTAGGTGGGCGCCTGGGCGCGCTCCAGCAGGAAGGCGATCCGGTCCAGCGCGGCCACCGGGTCCATCGCGTACCTCCTGGACCCAGTGTGGCGGCGCGGCGGTGATCGCGCCGGACGGGTCTCACGCCTCCTGCGGGACCGCGGCGTCGAGGGCGGCGGTGAGGCGGTTCAGGCGGGTCTGGAGGTCGAGGATCTCGGCCAGCTCGAAGCCGGTCGCGGTCGCGATCCGCCGCGGTACCTCCACCGCGCGGGCGCGCAGCGCGGCGCCCTCCTCGGTGAGGTGCGCGTGCACGGAGCGCTCGTCCTCGGCGCTGCGCTCGCGGCGGACCAGACCGGCCGCCTCCAGCCGCTTGAGCAGCGGCGACAGTGTCCCGGAATCGAGCCGGAGGTGCTGCCCGATCTCCTTGACCGGCAGCTCGCCGTGCTCCCACAGCACCAGCATGACCAGGTACTGCGGGTAGGTCAGGCCCAGGTCCTTGAGGACCACGCGGTAGAGGCCGCCGAAGGCGCGGCTCGCCGCGTTCAGCGCGAAGCAGATCTGGCCGTCCAGGCGCAGGAAGTCCTGGTCGGGGTGGGTTGCGGTCGGCTTCTCGGTCATGAGGGCCAGTGTACCCGGGGCAGACTTGCGAGGCATTGAATTGTGCACAACTCAATTGTGTGCTCTAATGGTGGAGCGAGGCCGACCGACGGCCGCCGCAACGGTTCACTTCTGCGAGAGGAACTCCGATGGACGCGCTGTACACCGCTGTCGCCACCGCCAACGGCCGCGAGGGCCGCACCGTCAGCTCCGACGGCCAGCTCGACCTCGCCCTCGCCATGCCCCCGGCGCTCGGCGGCAACGGGCAGGGCACCAACCCCGAGCAGCTCTTCGCGGCCGGCTACGCGGCCTGCTTCGCCAGCGCGCTCGGCCTGGTCGGCCGCCAGGCCAAGGCCGACACCAGCGAGGTGTCGGTCACGGCGGAGGTCTCCATCGGCAAGGACGGCGCCGGCTTCGGCCTGGGCGTGGTCCTGCGCGTCGAGCTCCCCGAGTCCCTGGCGGGCGAGACGGGCACCCTGCTGGTCAAGCAGGCGCACGAGGTCTGCCCGTACTCCCGTGCCACGCGCGGCAACATCGACGTGGACCTCGTGATCGAGTAAAGATGCCGGACGCCGGGCGGGCGGCCACGATGGAGGGAAACCGACTCGTACGGGGGCCGCTCGCCAGGAGGCGCCGATGGCGCACACCTACGCAACCGACGTACTGGTCGCCGGAGCCGGCCCGGTCGGACTGACCGCGGCGCTGGAGCTCCGCAGACGCGGAGTCTCCTGCCGGATCGTCGACCGGCTGCCCGCCCGCCTCCCGTTCGCCAAGGCCGTGGGCATCCAGCCGCGCACCCTGGAGATCTGGGACCGGATGGGACTGGTCCGCACCGTCCTGGACGCGGCCGTCCCGATGCGCGGCCAGCTCGCGTACGTCAACGGCGCCGAGCAGGCGCGCATCGAGCTCGCCCTGCCGCCCGAGGTTCCGTACGGGTTCGCCGCGCTGCCCCAGTACGAGACCGAGCGCATCCTCGACGAGTTTTTGGCCCGGTTCGCCACCTCGGTCGAGCGCGGCACCGAGCTGGTTTCGTTCACCCAGGACGCCGACGGGGTGACCAGCCGGCTGCGCACCCCTTCCGGCGCGGAGGATGAAGTACGGACCCGCTTCCTGATCGGCTGCGACGGCGCGCACAGCATCGTCCGCAAGGGGCTGGGGCTCGGCTACGAGGGCGGAGCCTTCCCCGAGGAGTTCATGCTCGGCGACGTCGAACTCGACTGGGACCTGCCGCACGAGTACGGCGTGCGCTCCATGCACCGGGGCGAGGACGGCACGATCGACGACACGCTGGTGTGCATCCCGCTGCCCGGCCCCGGCAGGTACCGGGTGTCGATGACGGTGCCGCCCGAGTTCTCGGCCGCGCGGCAGGACGGGGCCGCCTCCGACGGGGTCGCCCACGGCCTGGAGAGAGGCCGGGCCCCCGGACTCGCCGACATCCAGACCGTCCTGGACCGGCTCTCGCCGCACCCCACCACGGCCTCCAACATGCGCTGGACCTCGGTGTTCCGCATCAGTCACCGGATCGTGGACCGCTACGGCGACGGCCGCATCTTCGTCGCCGGGGACGCGGCGCACATCCACCCGCCCACCGGCGCCCAGGGCATGAACACCGGCATCCAGGACGCCTGGAACCTGGCCTGGAAGCTCGCCCTCGCCATCGACGGCGGCGCCCGTCCCGACCTGCTCGCGAGCTACGACGCCGAACGCCGGCCCGTGGGCGAGGAGGTCGTCAGCCGCACCGTGCGGCACGCCGCCGAGGGGGTCCAGGCCGACCCGGAGGACAAGGCGACGCTGCTGATGCGCGAGGCCCAATTGCTCGTCGGCTACCGGGGCAGCCCGCTCGTCGACCCGCCGGGCGAGGGCCCCGGACCCCAGCCGGGCGACCGGGCCCCGGACTGCGCCGGCCTCACCGCACCGATTGCCGCCTACCCGCTGCGCTTGTACGACGTCCTGCGCAACCGCGGACACCTGCTGGTGCTGTACGGGGGCGGGAACGGGTCCGCGGGCGGGGCCGGGGCGGGGGACGGCCGGTGGATCGACGAACTCGCGCGGACGGCACGGGAGTCGTCAGGGGACCGGGTGGAGACCTGCGTGGTGCTCGAACCCGACGCCCCGGCCGCCGCCTGCCGGGGCGGCCTACCCGCCTACCGCGACACCGGCGGCGAGTTCGCCCGCCTCTACGCGGCCGACCGGCCGACGGCCTTCGTGATCCGCCCCGACGGCTACCTCGGCGCCCGCCTCTCGCCACCCACGGCGCAGGCACTGCGCACGCACCTCGCGGGCACCTTCGCCGCCACGGACCAGGGGTAGTCCCACCGACCGGTCATGACCGGCCGTCCCCGCGGGCGGCCTCCCGGCGCCCGCGCTTGCCCAGCGGGGCCTGCGAGAGGTCCTGGGCCGTGGACTTGAGCCGCTTGAACCCGTACCCGCGCTCGGTCAGCCAGCTCTCCGCCGCGAGTTCGGCCCGGGCCGTCGCGTCGAGGATGTCCTCCTCCGCCTCGCCCGAGTCAAGGAAGCGGAAGGTGAAGGAGGGGCGGACGGCGACGTCGTCGTACGTGAGGTGCCCCTCGGTGGTGAAGGCCGCGTACAGCACGTCGTGTTCGGGAGCGGCGGCCGTCAGCTCGGCCCGCTGGTCGGCCGTGAGGTTGTCGAAGGAGCCGCGGACGGTGATGCGGAAGGTACGGGAGCTCATCTCGGCACCCTAGAACGCACCTTTCGCCCCCCGCACCGGGATATTCCGCGCGGCGGCGGCCGACGCGCCCGCCCCAGCGCCGGGGGAACGGCCGAAGCCCGGGACCCGCAGCACATTTTGGATTGGCGGACGATCCTCAATACGATCCGGCGATGATCACAACAAAACGGCTTGCGGCCGGGGCGTGCGGCCTGCTCGCAGCCCTGGCCGTCGGGCTCTTCCCGGCGAGCGCCACCGCCGCCGACGGACCGACGGCGAAGGAACCCCCGAAGGTCGACCTCGTCCTCGACGTCAGCGGCTCCATGCGGGCCACCGACATCGACGGCCAGTCCCGGATGGTCGCCGCGAAGCAGGCCTTCAACGAGGTCATCGACGCGGTCCCGGGCGAAGTACGGCTCGGCATACGGACCCTGGGCGCCACCTACCCCGGTGAGGACAAGGCGCTCGGCTGCAAGGACACCAAGCAGCTGTACCCGGTCGGACCGCTCAACCGGACGGAGGCGAAGACCGCCGTCGCGACGCTCGCCCCCACCGGCTGGACGCCGATCGGCCCCGCCCTGCTCGCCGCGGCCCAGGACCTGGACGGCGGTGACGCAACCAAGCGGATCGTGCTCATCACCGACGGCGAGGACACCTGCGCCCCGCTCGACCCGTGCGAAGTGGCGCGCGACATCGCCGCCAAGGGCATTCACCTGGTCATCGACACCCTCGGCCTGGTCCCGGACGCCAAGACCCGGGCCCAGCTCACCTGCATCGCCGAGGCAACCGGCGGTACGTACACCTCGGTGCAGCACACCGCCGAACTCTCCGGCAGGGTCAAACAGCTGGTCGACCGGGCCGCCGACCCGGTCGTCAACCCCGTGGCCACCGAGGGCGCCAAGCAGTGCGCGGGCGCCCCCCAGCTGAAGCCCGGCCTCTACAGCGACCGCGAGACCTTCGGCGAACACCGCTGGTACCGGGTCGACGTCCGCCCCGGCCAGGAGCTGCGCGCCTCGGTGAGCATCGCCGCCGACCGCGCCGTCAACAACGACTACGGCGTCCTGCTGCGCGCCACCACCGTGCACGGCCGCGAGATCGTCCGGGGCTCGGAGGCGGGTGACGGGCGTACCGACGTCCTGTCCACCGGCCTGCGCTACCCGAAGGCCGAGATCGACGGCGTGGACGAGCAGGCCGCGGAGGCGACGGAGACCGTCTGCATCCAGGTCAGCAACTCCTTCTCCGCCCCCGCCTCCGTCAAGACCACCCCGGGCATGCCCGTCGAGCTGACCATCGACGTGGTCGACGGACCCGACGAGGCGTCCGACGCCGCCTCCTTCGGCCTCGGCCGCGGTTGGTGGCTGCTGGCCGTCCTGGTGCTCATCGGGCTGGCGGCCGGTGTGGTGTGGGGATGGATCTCACGCTGGCGCATCTCCGTCTGGAGGACCAACTGATGCGTACCGTACGCACACTGACCGCCGCCCTGCTGACCGCGGCCGCCGCCCTCACGGTGGCGGGGACGGCCGCGGGGACGGCCGCGGCGGACACCGCGACGGCGAGCCCCAGCCCCGGTAACGGCTCGAAGTCCGGGCAGGGCGAGGCCGCCCCGACCGAGGCCGGTACGAGCTTCCGTACCGCCACGGCGATGCGCCCGGGCCAGCGGGCCACGGCCGGCGCGTCCACCGGCGACTACCTCTACTGGGTCCTTCCCGTCGACGCGCAGCAGCGCGCGACCGTGAAGGCAACGGTCACGCTGCCCGAATCCGCGAGCCGGCACGGCGCCGCGACCTGGCAGCTCGACGTGTACGACGGGCTGCGCCGCAGGCAGGCGTGCACCTACGGCACGCAGACCAGGGCCGCGGGCAAGGACGCGGCCTCGGTGGAGCTGTCCTGCACCCTGCGTACGGTCCGGGCCGCGGCCGAGCAGTGGGCCAACGACCCGCTGCCGGGCAGCTACTACGTGCGCCTGACCGTCGTCAATCTGCCGGAGGAGGACCTCGGCCTGCCGGTACGCGCGGCAGTGGAGGCCTCCGTGCAGGAGACGGGCGGCGCCCACGCCGTGGACGGCGCCCTCGCCACGCCGCTGGTTCCGGCCACCGTGACCGGGTCGCTGCGCGAGCCGGAGGACGGCTGGTCCGGCGGCTGGTGGTCGGACCGCTGGCTCTGGACGGCGGCAGGAGGGATCCTGGGCGCCCTGGCGGGCATCTTCGGCTACTCCCTGACGCGCGGCGCGGGCCGCCCGTCCCGGGTGCCGCCCCGCGCCTGACAACCGGCCGCGGCAGGCGGCCGCGGTCCCGGGGACGCCTCCCGGGGCTGCGGCCGTCCGCGTGGATTGACGCGTTCCACGGGTATGGCGCGGCCTCGCCGGGGCAGACGCCGAGCATGAGCTTCCAGCATCCCGCGGAGAAGGGGAAGAAGGGCGACGGCGGGATCGGCCGCTTCGAGAAGCTGGCCGAGCTCGCCTCCAACTTCACGAGTTCCGCCTTCTTCTCGATGCTGTGCGTGGCCCTCGTGGCGGCTTTCGTCGCCGTGCACGTGGCCCATATGCCGATGGAATGGCAGCACCTCGCGGGTGACGCGATGGGCGCGGTCGCGCTTCTCCTGCTGGCCCTGCTCAAGAACTCCGAGCGCCGGGCCGAGCACGCCATCCAGCGCAAGCTGGACGCCATCGCCGCCGCCCTCCTGGAGCAGCAGCAAGGCGAGCCGGGCCAGGCCCACGAGGACCTGGAGAAGGCGATCCGGATGGAGGAGCGCCAGTAGCGAGGGCCGACGGACATGGCGCCCGGGCCCTATGCGCGGGCCGCTTCGCTTCCCAGGAGTTCCGCGCCGAGCGGAGTGATGGTGTGCACGACCGACTTGCCACGCCGGCTCGTGGTGATCAGATTGGCGTTGCGCAACACCGTCGCGTGCTGGCTCGCCGCCGCCACCGAGACGTTCAGACGCCGCGCGAGCTCGGTGGTGCTGCACCCCTCGGCGGCCACCTTCAGCGCGGCGGCCCGGGTGCGCCCCAGCAGTGCGCCCAGCGACTGGTCGGCCGCTTCCCCGGCACCCCACAGCGCGGCGCCGGCCTCCGCGTCATTGATGGTGGGGATCGCGAGGGTGGGTGCCGAGTCGGCGTCCGACGGGTCCCACAGCAGCCTCGCGTCCCGCCACAGGAAGACCGTCGGAGCGATGACGAGACCCCGTCCCCCGAGGTGGACCTCGACGTCCCGGTGGTAGCGCATCTCCAGAACGGGCGCCCGCCACCGCACCAGCGGAACGCACATTCCCTCCAAGAGCCGTTCGACCCCGCCGTCGAGCAGCGTCCGCGCGAAGGTGGTGCGTACCCCCTCCATATGGGTCCTCGCCCGGCTCCAGTAGGGAGCGATGATCGCCTCGTTGCAGGCGGCGAGCCCCGCGGCGAAGTGGCGGCGGGCCTCGAGGCCGCCCTCCGCCAGGGTCCGGGCCCACGACAGCTGTGAAGGGTGGAAATCGATGTGCTCGAGCTCGGTCCGTATCCGGTCGGGCGATGCGCGCAGCAGGTTGTCGATCCCTTCCTCGATGGACGGCGAGTTGCCCATCAGCATCGTCAGATCGATGTCCGGGCCGTCCACGGACAGCAGGCTCGTCACCGGGCGGGTCGCCGCCCCCAGCCGTCCGCGCGCCATCGAGTCCCAGGGGCGGAAGGGCAGGGCGTTGGCGGCGCAGTCGCGCAGCAGTTTCAGCCCCATCATGGTTTCCGTGGCCGCGCCGAGCGTCGCGGCCACCCGGGTCCGGGCCAGATCATCGGCGGTGAAATGAATGCGCAGCACCGAGCGTCCCCCGTCGCCGTCGACCCGGCGCCACTGGAACGCCAGCCGCAGTCTGCGCCGTGCCCAGGGCCTCGTCCAGCGGTTATTGAGCCAGGACTCAAGAGCTGTCCGCCGCGGACGGCAATCGAGTGGGGGAGCTGGGGGTGGCTAAGTGGCCTCGGGGAAGTGGGGCACGTCCCCGTGCCGCTCCCCCGGCTACCGCTGGGAGGTGCCCCCAGGCACGGTGCCTCGCCGCGTTGTCGCAGTACCCGAGTACGTCCAGTACAAGGGCACTGCTCCGCCTTGCGATGCACCGCACCGGACGACGCGGAAACGCACCCCACTTCCCCGAGGCCGCTTAGACCGGCCCTTCCTTGAGGCGGCCGGTCACCACCAGGTTGCCGTCCGGGGTGAGCCGCGCGAGGACGCCGGTGCGGAAGTAGCCGTCGGTGGTGAAGGAGCGTGCGTTGTGGTCGGGGGCCCGGTAGTACCCTCGCAGGGTGTACGGACCGCGGGCGAGGAGCTCGCCGGGCTCCCCGTCGGGTACGTCCTCTCCGTCGACGTCGACGATGCGGATCTCGTCGTCGGGCGAGAGCGGGCGGCCCTGCGTGGTGAGCACGGTCTCTTCCGGATCGGCGGGCCGGGTGAGGGTGAGCAGCCCCTCGGCCATGCCGAAGACCTGCTGCAGGCGACAGCCCAGCGCGGGGCCCAATCGCTCGGCGGTCGTCCGGTGCATGGGCGCGCCGCCGATCTGCACGAGGCGCAGACTGCTCAGCTCCGTCTGGACCGTGGGGAGTGCGTCGAGCCAGAGCTGGGCGACGGCGGGCACCACCGAGGTGATGGTGACCCGCTCCCGTCCGATGACCGGAAGGCATTCGGCGGGTCCCGGGTTCTCGGCCAGGACGACCGTGCCTCCGGCGGAGAGGGTGCCGACGATGCCGGGGCAGCCGAAGGCGAAGGTGGACTCGGCGGGCTGCGCGGCGAGATACACGTCGTTCTCGGTGAGCGACACCAGCTCGGCGGCGGCCCGCGCCTGATAGGCGTAGTCGTTGTGGGTGCGCGGAATGAGCTTGGGCGGCGCGCTGGTACCGCCGGAGAGCAGGAAGAAGGCCACCTGGTCGGCGCTCTGCGCGAGCGCCGGCTCGGGCGGGGCGTCGATCGAGCCCAGCGGGCTGTACTGGCAGCCCGACGGGTCGGTCGTGAGGCCGCCGTACGGGGACGGGGCGCCCGGTGCCTCAAGGGTGAACACCCGCCGCAGGAAAGGCTCTTGGGCCGCGATGTCCGCGGCCATCGCCGTGTGGTCGAAGCCCTGGAACGTCGAGGGGCCGACGTAGCCGACGGCCTGGGCGACCCGCACGAGGTGGGACACCTCGGACGCTCGGTGCGAGACCGGGCAGAACACGGGGACCCCGCCGGCGCGCATCAGCGCGAACACGGTGACGACGAACTCGGGAACGTTGGGTAGCTGGACGACGACCCGCTGCCCGGGCCGGAGGCCGCGCAGCCGGAATCCTGCGGCCATGCGGCTCACGCGCCGGTTCAGGGCCGCGTACGTGATGCGGGTGCCGGAGTGCACGAGCGCGGTCCGTGGTCCGTACTGCAGGGCCCAGCCACGCAACAGGTTGTCCAGCGTATTGCCACGCCAGTGCCCGGCTGCCCAGTAGCGGTCGACGAACTCCTCGGGCCAGGGCGTGCAGCCGTTGAGCATGGACGTCATTCGCTTCCTTCGGTACTGGTCACACCCCGCCGCCTTGACCTTGGCATCCAATCCGTCAACACCCCCGCACACAATGAGCCTTCCCGACCATGGACGCTGAACTCCCTCGGCAGAAGGCCCAATGGGAGCCGCTGACCAGGAGGAATGGCTGCCGGCTAGTCGTCCGAGCCGGTGGCCGACGGCGGAACTTCGACGACGAAGAACAGGAAGGTGGTTTTGCTCGAAAGGTCATGGAAGTCGTCGGGGAACAGTTCACGGGCGGCCGGGTCGGGCTGCGGCTCGCTGATGACGGCAAGGCGAAAACCGGCGGTGGTGAAGGCATCGGTCATCGCGTGCAGTGGCTTGCGCCAGAACCGCATCGGGACGGACTGCCCGTTGAACGTCCAATCGAAGGCATAGCTGGTGGTCGCAAAGTAGTCGGGACGAGGATCCTGGATCGTGTAGGCCACGAAAGGGTGGTCCACCGACGCGATCAGCCGGCCGCCGGGCCTGAGCACTCGCCGCAACTCGGCCAGCGTCGGCCCCCAGTCCTCCAGATAGTGCAGCACCAGCGATGCGACCACGTGGTCGAATGCACCATCGGGGAACGGCAGGCGGTCGCGCAGGTCGGCCACGTGCAGGGCTGCGTCGTCACCGAGCCGCCGCCTTGCCAATGCCAGCATCCCGGCGCTGGAGTCGATGCCGGTGACGACGGCACCGCGGTCGCGCAGTGCGGCGGACAGGGGGCCCGAGCCGCAACCGGCGTCCAGGATCCGGCGGCCGGCCACGTCTCCGGCGAGGGCTAACATCGCAGGCCGCTCGTAGTACGCGTTCACCAGGTTGTTCTCGTTCTCCGCCGAGTACGCCTCGGCGAAACCGTCGTAGTCATTCACCTGGTCCCGATCCGCGGACTGGGCGAAGTTCTCAGGCACATCGGTTCCGTGTTCCATCGTCGCAGCCTAGTAGTCACATGATCCACCGGACAGGCGCCACCAGGTCAGGTCAACGAAGTGATCCGGGTCGCGCGACGAAGCGGGCGAGCTCGTCAGCGGCGCCGCGGGGCAGACCGGCGACTGCTGCGTCCGGCAGTGTCGTGATCACGGTGCACAGCTGCGCGGCGAGGTCTGGCAGCGGGGACCAGGCAGAAGCGGGGGCATTGACGGCGGCAAGCAGCAGGTCGCCCTCGTAGAAGCAGGCGTCGATCAACGGCTCCTCAAGCAGCAGGCGCACCGCGAGCGGAAGGACGTACGGCAGCGCCACCTGCTGTGAGATGAGGGTGCGCAGATCCGCCGGACCGAGTTCGCCCAGCGGAACATGCCGCAACGTATGCACCTTGCGGACCAAATGCGTCGCGTCAGGGGCAGGAGGCGCCTCGACATCGGCTACCGGCTCGTCATTGCTGACCTGTAGCCACATCGACAAGGTCAAGTAGTGGTGCGGTCCGGCCGCTTGGTACGACCGGACCGCCACCATCTACCTGGCCGGACCACACCTCGCGGGCCTCTTCGGCCTAGCCGAGCCGGGTGACTCGCGTGCCGAACGAGGGCTCGGCCAGGGCGCCCTGGACCGCCACCGGTACGCTCTTCGCCCCGTCTCCTACGCCCGCCGTCAGCACGCCGATCTCCGACCCGGCCTTCGCGGTGTGCGGAACCGGCGTCGCCCCGGCTTCGAGGGTGAGCTTCAGCCGCTGACCCGGTACGCCGATCACGTTCAGGTCCTTCGTGGCGACCAGCGGTGTGCGGCCGCCGAGCCCGTCGTCCACGTACCCCACCTGCTGGCCCTTGCGGATGACCGGAGCCGACGCGAGCGCCTCCCGTACCGCTTCGATGATCTTCTTGCTGTTCGCCTTCACCAGGGTCAGGCTGTTCCGGCCGTCCGGGTCCGGTCCGTCCACGTGCTGGTCCATCAGCGTGCCCAGGATCAGCGGGGTTTCGTCGCCGATCGACTTGTAGGCCGCCCACATCAGGGTTCCGCCGGCGGGCGTGCTGGACCCGGTCTTGATGCCCCTGATGCTCAGGCCCTGGGCCGTGAGGAGGTTGCCGTTGTTATTGGTGATGGGCTGGGGCAGCCCCTTGATCGTGGCGCTGGGCAGGGCGACGATCGCGCGGAACGCCTCGTCCTTCATGACCGCCTCGGCCAGTGCGAGCTGATCGGCGGCGGTGCTGACGGTCCCCGCGTCCAGGCCGCTGGGGTCGGTGTACGTGGTGCTCCGCATGCCGAGTTCCCTGGCGGCGGCGTTCATCTTCTCGACGAACGCCGTCTCGGAGTCGCTGCCGGTGTCCCAGCGCGCCAGCAGGCGGGCGATGTTGTTGCCCGAGGGGATCATGAGCATCTTGAGCATGTCCGTCTGGCTGAACTTCGAACCGGCGGTGAGTCCTTCGATGCGGGACTCGTGCTCGGACGTGCCGTCCGCCACCGCCTTCGCGTCGACCTCGATGGAGGGGCCGG
This sequence comes from Streptomyces sp. NBC_00190, assembly GCF_036203305.1. Classification (GTDB taxonomy): domain Bacteria; phylum Actinomycetota; class Actinomycetes; order Streptomycetales; family Streptomycetaceae; genus Streptomyces. Next base: position 7,684,572 of record NZ_CP108131.1, read on the forward strand.
GGTCGTTCTTGCGCAGCGGGTGGTTCTTGAGGATGACGTAGGCCGTCATCACCTTGGCGACGCTGGCGGTGGGGACGGGCTTCTGCTCGCCGAAGGTCCCGATGTCACCGGACCCGGGGACGCGGACGGCCCCTTGCCCCTTGGCGGGCCAGGGGATGGAGAACTGCCCGGCGAGGGTGTGGTCCGGCTCGGCGGCGACGATGGCCGGGGCGGGCAGCGGGCGCAGCAACTGGGCGCCGGTGAACGCGCCTGCGAGGAGGAGCAGGATCGGGGTCCACACCTTGACGCGCCGCACCAGGGTCCGGCGGGGGGTCTGCGGCGGGGGAGCGGTGTTGGTGAGCTCGGCCAGCAGTTCCAGCGGGGGCAGCGGGGCCGCGACGGCCGACGCCTTGGCCTCGGGCCACGGTTGGGGCTCGGACTTGGCCGGGGACGGGGTGGGCGCCGGGGTGTCCAGCGGCTTGAGCGCGACGAACTGACTGGTCTTCTCGGAGTCGCTCTCGGCCCCCTGAGCCCAGGAGGGCACCCGCCGGGGCGGGTCCGCCGCCTCGGCGTCGTCCTTCTCCTCGGGCGCGGCTTCGGTCTCGGTCTCGGCCGCCGGAGCGTCGGTCTGGGCGTCGGCGTCGACCTCGTCGGGAGCCCCGGCCTCCTCGGGGGCCTCGTCGGACGGGTCGTCACCGTCGTCAGCGTCGTCTGGTACGTCCGCCTCGTCGGGTACGACGGCGTCCTCGGGGTCCGCGCTGTCGGCTGCCGGTGCGGTGTCCTCGGCTTCGTCGGAACCGGCCGGTGAGTCCTCGACTGACTCGATGTCCGCCTCGGTTTCGGCGTCGGGTTCGGCGTCTGCGTCGGGCTTGAGCTCGGCCTCCGCCTCGGGTTCGGCCTCCGCCTCGGGTTCGGCCTCAGGCTCGGCCTCCGCCTCGACCTCGGTCGCGGGCTCGACGTCCGCCTCGGTTTCGGCCTCAGGCTCGGCCTCCGCCTCGACCTCGGTCGCGGGCTCGACGTCCGCCTCGGTTTCGGCCTCCGCCTCGGCCTCGGCCGCAGGCTCGACGTCCGCCTCGGTTTCGGCCTCACGCTCGGCCTCCGCCTCCGCCGCGGCCTCCGCCCCCGCGGCCTCCGCCTCCGCCTCCGCGGGTTCCTCGACGACCGTGTCGGGTTCCGCCTCCGGGACCGTCTCCTCTTCGGTCTCCGCCTTCTTCGAGGAACCGCCCGCCACCGTTTCCGCCTTCATCCCAGCCCCGCCTTGCCGCTCACACCCGACGGCCGCCCGCCACCGCCCACGCGGTGGCGGGCGGCCCGCCGGTCTTGCCGATACGTCGGGCGAGGCCCTCCACGGAGCCTCGCCGATCACCTAGATGCCCCCGGCCACCCACCCGTTCCTCCCCGTGGATCCTGTGACCATTCGGTCATATTCCCTGGCCGGGAGGAGTGCGCACGCAGGGCACGTCGCTTCACCCAGGGACGGTGAGTAGGGCTACTCATGACCGCTGCGCCGCCTCGGCCGACCATGGACGACACCACCACCGTGCCACCCGAACGGGGACGTCCATGCTCAGCCGAATCGCCGCCGCCGTCGTACCCGCCTGCGGGACCCTGACGGTCACCGCCGACCCCGGGGCGCGGCCCGCCGCCGGCAGCATCCTCGTCGCCAACCACACCTCGCTCGCCGACCCCGCCGTGGTGGTCGCCGCGCTGCGCCGGTACGGGATCGAGCCGGTCATCCTGGCCACCAGCGGGCTGTGGCGGGTGCCGCTGCTCGGGTCCGCGCTGCGGCGCGAAGGGCACATCGCCGTCCACCGCGGAACCCACCGGGCCGCCGATTCTCTCGATGCCGCGGCCGTCGCCCTCGCCTCGGGCCGCAGCGTGCTGCTCTACGGAGAGGGCCGGCTGCCGGGCCGCCGCGACGCGGGGGAGTCCGCCCCGGGCCCCTTCCGTAGCGGCTTGGCCCGGCTCGCCGCCGCGACCGGCGCCCCCGTCGTACCCGTTGGCCAGGCAGGCGCCCGCCGCCTGTGCTCCGGCAGCAGCGCCAAGCAGCTCGCCGGAGCCCTCACCGCCCCGCTGCGCAGGCCCTGCCTCCACGTGCACATCGGCTCGCCGCTCCACCTCCCCGACCGGGTCCCGGAGGCGACGGAGCGGGCCCGTGAGGCCGTCACCGCCGCCTGGCGCACCGCGGCCCTCTCCCTCGGTGAACTCGCCGGGCCGGGTCAGGAGCCGTCGCGGGGTGACCACTCCTAGCGTGTGCTGTGGGACAGGACCACGTGGGCAGCGACCCCGTCGGCGTCCGTGTCGATGATGGACACCACCAGCGGGCTGCTGCCCGTCGGCCCGCCGGCCGTAGCGCGCATCCGGTAGCGCTCCACGCGCACGCCCTCGCGGGCGAGCGGACCGCCGCCGGCGTACATCGACTCCGGCATGCGGTCGTTGGCGATGCGCAGCGCCGCCGCGCGCCAGGTTCCCGAGGCCTGGTCGAAGCGCTCCAGCAGGAAGCCCGGTCCGCTGCCCGGCCGGTCGCCCGGTTCGCCGACGAGGATCTCCATCTGGAAGGCGACCAGCAGGTGCCGGTACTCGGAGGAGTTGCCGTTCCGCAGGGTGACGGTGAACTCCTGAGCCGCGCCTCCGCGTACGAGGGCGAGTCCGCCGCCCCGGGTGTCGACCGCGACCTTCAGCCGGGTCGGGGCGGCGGGCGGCGCGGCCGGGGTCGTGGCGGAGGCCGACGGCGCGGAGGAAGCGGCGGCGGGAGTCGCGGACGGGGACGCGGAGGCGGACACGGGCGGCGAGGCGGCGGACTCGGTGGGCGTGGCCGACGGGGACGCCGATCCGGAAGCGGAGGCCGACGGGGACGCGCTGCCCGGGGTCCCGCCGTCCTTCTTCCCGCATCCCGTCAGGCCGGTCAGGCCCGCCAGCAGTACGGCGGCCGCGGTCGCGGCGGTCAGGACCCGGCGGGGTCCGGCGGATGCGGGCATGAGATCGGTTCCCCTACAGGTCGGCTGAGGCAGGAACCTAACAAGCGGGCACCGCGCCGACGAGCCCGGGCGTGCATCGAAGCGGCGACGGTTGGGTCACGGCCTAGCCGCGAAGCATCAGCTCAGAGGCTTCTCGAAGTTGAACGCGGTCACTGCCATCCGCTCACGGAAGTAGAACCGGTGGGCGTCGGTCCGCTGGGTTCCGGAGTCCAGGGTGAGCGAGGTGCAGCCGGCTGCCCTGGCGCGCTCCTCGAGGTGCGCGAGGAGCGCGCGGCCCACACCGGTGGAGCGGGCGGCCGAGGTGGTGACCAGGTCGTCGACGTAGAGCTTGCGGACCTGGCAGGTGTTCGCGACGATCCGCCAGCCGGCCGCGCCCACGCACACGCCGTCGGCGTCGTAGGCCGCGGTGAAGCGCAGCCCCTGGCCCTGTCCCTCGGCGAGGACGGAGAGGAAGAGGTCTTCGGTGAGGTGGGGGCGCAGTTCGAGCAGTACGGGGAGCAGGTCCTCGGTCAGTCGCGAGTCGCCGGGCTCAAGGTCGATGATCTTCATTGGGTCAGCGTAATCGGCCCCTGCGGGTGCGCAGTCGGGTGGGTGGGACGTCCGCCAATCGGCTTGGACTTGGCCGTGCTCGGCCGGGTGCCGGGACACGCGTCGGCTCCTTCTTTAGGTTCTTGGGTGTCCCCAGCCTCCTCGAAAAAGGTGGATCCATGCGTTCTGTGCGCTCCGCGCTCTCCGTCCTCGCCGCCGGCGCGATCGTCCTCGGCGGCGCGTCCGCGGCCGCCGCCGACGTGAACGTCTACGCTCCGTCCGAGAACTCGTACACGTTCGTCTTCGGCGACTGGTTCCAGATCGCCGGCGACGACGTGTTCAACGCGGGCCACGACAACACGGTCGGCTCCAACAACTGACGACGCGGCGAGGCGGCCCGCCCCACGTGGGGCGGGCCGCCTCGCGCGGCCTCGCCCGGCATGTTGCAAGGGGAGGGGATCGGGAGAGCAAGGGGGAGGGACCGTTACCGGCGGCAGGAGTGGCACCTCATGAAGTACATGCTGATGGTCCTGGGCAAGCAGGCCGACTACGAAGCCATGAGCGGCAAGGCGAGCGGTGACAGCCCGGCCTGGTCCGCGGCGGAACTCAAGGCGATGTTCGACCACATGGGCGCGCTGAACGACGAACTGGCCGCGGCGGGCGAGCTGGTCGACGCGCAGGGACTGGCCGAACCCCGCCAGGCGCGTCTGGTGACCGCCGACGCCGACGGCGCCCCGGTGGTTTCCGACGTGCCGTACGGGGAGAAGAGCGCGGTCATCGCCGGGTACTGGGTCGTCGACGTCCCCGACTTCGGCCGAGCCGCCGAGATCGCCGCCCGCGCCCAGGCCTGCCCGGTCCCCGAGGGCGCGCCCACCTACCCGGTCGTCGTCCACCCCGTCGGCGGCGCCCCCGAAACCGCGAAGTGACGACCCGGCCCATCCGCGATCCGGAAGCCGGTGTCCGCATGCCGGACGCCCGTCACGGTTGTCAGACCTCCCGCCTACTCTTGATCACGTGAGTCCGACCCCTGACAACCTCGCCCCCGAGCGTCCCCTCGCTGAGATCAACGCCGACATCCGCGGCTTGTTCGCCCGAGCCGACGGCCGCCTGTCCGACGCCGAGCGCGTGCGGCACGCGATGCTGCTGGCGGAGTGGGCCGCCGCGATACGGGCGTCGGTCGTCCCCGCGGCGTAGCGGGCTCGCCAGGCCACCGTCCGGCCCACCGACCCACCGTCCACCCGCCACCGGCCGCAGCCGATCGCGGTGTGGCGTGCCGTGTCGTGTCGGACCGATGAATTCCCGGTCCGGCGGCAGTCTTCCCCACGGGCTCCCGCGCCGGCCCCTTCGTTCCGGCGCTCCGCACGCACGAGAAGGTGGACGATGAGCGGTCTGCGCAGGCTCCTGGAAGCCCACGTCGGTGACGGCCGACTGCCCGGCGCGGTGGGTCTGGTGGCCCGGGGCGATGACATCGAGGTGGCGGCCGTAGGCTCCCTCGACACCTCCGGCGGCGCCCCGATGGAACGCGACTCCCTCTTCCGGGTCGCCTCGCTCACCAAGCCGGTGATCGCCGCGGCCGCGATGACGATGATCGAGGACGGCCTGCTCGCCCTCGACGTGCCGGTCACCCGCTGGCTGCCGGAACTCGCGGCGCCGATGGTCGCCCGTACGCCGTCCTCACCCGTCGACGACGTGGTTCCCGCCGAGCGCCCGATCACCGTCGAAGACCTCCTCACCTTCCGGGCCGGCTACGGCTTTCCCGCGGACTTCTCGCTGCCCGCCGTCCGGCTGCTCTTCAGCGAGCTGGGGCAGGGACCACCGCAGCCCCAGCAGATCGCGGCGCCGGACGAGTGGATGGCGGCCCTCGCACGGATCCCGCTCCTCCACCAGCCGGGCCGGGCATGGCTCTACAACACCTGCTCCGACATCCTCGGAGTGCTCATGGCCCGCGCGGCCGGACAGTCCCTCCCCGACCTCCTGGCGGAGCGCGTCTTCGAGCCGCTCGGCATGCGTGACACGGCGTTCGCGGTACCGCACGACCGGCTCCACCGGTTCACCGGCTGCTACCGCGCCGCGCCGGACGGCGGCCCGCTGCAGCTCGTCGATCCCGCAGACGGGCAGTGGAGCACCCTGCCCGCCTTCCCCTCCGGGGCGGGCGGGCTGGTCTCCACCGCCGACGACTGGCTCGCCTTCGGCCGGATGCTGCTCGCGGGCGGCGCGTACGGGGGCGGGCGCCTGCTCTCGCCGGAGTCCGTACGGCAGATGGCCACCGACCACCTCACGGCGGAGCAGCGCGAGGGCGGCGCCCTCTTCCTGGAAGGCCAAGGCTGGGGATTCGGCGGCTCGGTCGACGTGGCGCCCCTCGATCCGTGGAACGTGCCCGGCCGCTACGGCTGGATCGGCGGCACCGGCACCGCCGCCCACGTGGTCCCCGCCACCGGCGCCGTCACCATCCTCCTCACCCAGCGCGAAATGAGCGGCCCGGCCTCGCCCCCGCTGATGCGGGAGTTCTGGACCTACGCCGCGAAGGGTTAACGCCCTTCACCGGCCGCGCGGTCCCGCAGGCGGCGTTTGTCCGGCTTCCCCCGGGCGGTCAGCGGGATCGCGTCCTCCCAGAACACCGTGGTCGGCCGGTGCGCCGGAGACAGCTCCCGCCCGACCAGGGCGCAGGCCTCGGCCGCCATCTCGGCGCCGGGCGCGCACCCGGGCGCCGCCACCAGGAACGCGCAGACCTCCTCGCCCGTCAGATCGCTGTGCCGGCCGACCACCACCGCCTCGGCCACGGCCGGATGCCGGGCGAGCGCGGCCTCCACGGGCACGCAGTACACGTTGTCCCCGTCGACCATCACCACGTCCTTGACCCGGTCGTCGAGGTACAGGTAGCCGTCCTCGCCGAGGTGCCCGAGGTCCCCCGTCCGCAGCCACCCGTCGCGCAGGACCGACGCGGTCAGTCCGGGACGGCCCCAGTACCCGGCCATCATCGCCGCCGACCGCATCCACACCTCCCCGGTGCGCCCGGCGCCCACCGCGGCCCCGCCCCCGTCGCGCACCTCGACCTCCACCCCCGCCACGGGCCGCCCCACGGAGGCCAGCAGCTCAGGCCGGTCCGCCACCGCCGCCTCGTGGTCCGCGGGCGTGAGGCGGCAGATCACCGCCGCCTCGTTCATGCCGTAGCCCTGCTGCCACCGCCCGCCCCAGCGGGTCACCGCCTCGCGCAGCCGGGAGGGCAGGACGGGCGAGTCGCCGTACGAGACCACCTCCAGCCCTGGCACACCCGCGGCGGTCCCGGGGTCGTCCAGCAGCCGGTACACCATCGACGTCGTCAGGTACGTCGACACCCGCCCCAGACGCCGGCAGGCCGCGGCGAACTCCCGCGGCGAGAAGGGGGCGAGAACCTCCACCCTGCCTCCGGCCAGCAGCTGTTCCAGGGAGCGCCCGCCGGACCTCTGGGCCAGTGAGGTGACCGACAGGTACACCGGCTCCGCCCACCCGGCCGTGCGTACGGTGTTGCGCGCCGCCATGGCGCCGAAGGTGGAGGCCACCCCCTTGGGCAGCCCCGTCGTCCCGCCGGTGTAGGTCACCCGGGCCACGTCGTCCTCCCGCGCCCGCACGGCCACCGCCGCCGCCTCGCGCCCCGCAGCCCGCCGCAGCACCTCGTCCAGGCCCAGCCGGGGCGCGCCCGTATCGGGCACCGGGACGTCGTGCAGCACCAGGTCCGGCCGGCAGTCCCGCAGGATGAACTCCAGCCCGTACAGGGCCGGTCCGGCCAGCACCTGGGTCAGCCGCGCCCCCAGGAGGTGCGCGGCGAGCCGTACCAGCAGCACCTCTGGCCGGTTCCCGCCCGCCACACAGGCCAGCCCAGATCCGCGCCCGACCCCCGCCTCCGCCAGGGTTCCCGCAAGCCGCCAGGTGTTCTCCCGTACGTCCGAGTACGTCATGACGGCGGGCCCCACACCGATGGCGGGCCGGTCCGCGTACCGCTCCAGGGCCTCTGCCAGTTCCGTGACGTACCGTGCCCGCGCCATGCGCAACCCGCCTCTCCGCGTCCCGCCGACGTACCGTACAACCCTCGCCCAGTGCCCGGACCCCCGATCCCCCGGCATCATGGACGGTATGACGACCGAATCCCGTGCTCGTTCGTTCAGTGCCGCGGCTGCCCGCTACGCCGACCACCGCCCCTCGTACCCGCCCGAGCTCCTCACCGCTCTGGCCGATCTGGCCGGTTTCCCGCCGGCCGGGGCGCGGGTCGCCGACGTCGGGGCGGGCACGGGCATCGCCACCGCCCTGCTGGAGGCGGCCGGGGCCCGTGTGGTCGCGGTGGAGCCGGGCGAGGGCATGGCCGCCGAGTTCCGGCGCCGCAATCCGCGGACGCCGCTCGTACGCGGCGACGGCAACCGACTGCCCCTCGCCACGGGCTCGGTGGACCTGTTGACCTATGCGCAGTCCTGGCACTGGACCGACCCCGCCCGCTCGGTCCCCGAGGCACTGCGCGTGCTGCGCCCCGGCGGGGCGCTGGCGGTCTGGTCGAACGATCCGGACGTCTCCGTCGGATGGATCTCCGAGCAGCAGGACCGCATCGAGGAGCGGTTCGGCCCGGGCTGGTACATCAACGAACGGGCCCGCTCGCAGGGGGGATTGCGCTTCACCACCCGCCTTCTGCCGTGGTCGCGCCGCGTCCCGGTCGACACGCATCTGGCGAAGCTGTCCACGCACTCCCTGTTCCTCGTCGGCGCGCCCGGCACGGACGCCTTCCTCGCCGACGAACGGGCCCTGCTCATGGGCCGGTTCCCGGACGGCATGGTCGAGGAGCACTACGTGGTCGATCTGAGCGTGGCCGTCCGCGGCGGTGCGTGACCGTGAAAGGACCGGGCCGGGGGCTGTTCGGGTGAACCGGCGGAACCTGTGGCGGGTCCGGCCGTTGATCAAGGCACTCACCACCATGCACTCGTGCACACAGAAAGACCCATGATGATCAAGAAGATTATGGCCACCGCCGCCGCCACCGCTTCCATCGTCGGCGCGGGCGCCGCCGTGGCCGCCCCGGCCATGGCCATCGGCAACGACAACGGGGTCAACACCGTCAACGGCAACAACTCCCAGCAGATCTACGGCAATCAGAAGACCCACGGCGACCTGAGCCCGCAGCTCGGCCTGGTCCAGGGCACGCTGAACAAGCCCTGCATCGGTCTGCCGGCCAAGGTCAATGCCCAGTCGATCCTTGCCTTCGTCAACATCGGTGTCCAGGACATCAACGTCCTGTCGAACCCGCAGAACCAGCAGTGCACCGAGAACTCCACCCAGGCCAAGGGCGACGAGCCGCTCTCGCACATCCTGGACAACATCCCGGTCCTCTCGGGCAACATTTCGCAGGGCAGCTGACGCAGTCCCCTCTGCGAGCCGGGGCCTCAGACGCCTGCGCGAGTGCCCACGGGGCCCCGGCTTGTTCCACCCGGATCCGCGGATCCGCCCCTGCCGCAGGCGTGCGGCGGCCGACAGGCCGTCGAGATGGGCATCGGTCCTCACGTCGGAGAGCCTCCCGTCCCACCGGACGGGAGGCTTTCCGACGTTCCGGAGGTGTTCCGGTCCGTCAGAAGGGCTTGGTCGGAAGGTACTTGCCGTCCAGGGTGATGACCGCGCGCTCGCCGCCCTCGGGGTCGGTGACCTTACGGACGTCCAGCTTGAAGTTGATCGCGCTGATGATGCCGTCCCCGAACTGCTCGTGGACCAGAGCCTTCAGAGTGGTCCCGTAGACCTGGAGCATCTCGTGGAAGCGGTAGATCGTCGGGTCGGTCGGGATGCCGCCGGGGACCGAGCCGCGGGTCGGGATCGTCTGCAGGAGCGCGACCGCGTCCTCGTCCAGGCCGAGCAGCTCGGCGACCGGCCTCGCCGCGGACTCGGGCAGCGGATGCTGGCCCAGCAGCGCGGCGGTCACGAACGCGACCGACAGGCCGGCGGAGTCGCCGAGCTGCTGCCACGAGAGGTCCTTGCGGGTCTTGGCTTCGACGACGGCGACGGCGAGGGCCTGGCGGGCGGTGGGGTCGAACTGGGCGTGCGGCATGGGGAGACGTCCTTTCGGGAGCGGGGAACGGGGGCGGGGCATTGGGAAGCGGAACAGCGAACGGGGAGGGAACCGGGGAGGGGCGGGGCGGGTCAGAGCGCGACGGCGGCCGTGGGGCCCGATACCTCCGCGACACCGCCGGTGGGGATGTCGTAGACCCAGCCCCGCAGGGTGAGCCGCCCCTCGGCCGTGGCGCGGGCGACCGATGGATGCGTGGCCAGGTTCGCCAGCTGGGCACGTACGTTCTCGCGCACCAGAGCGGCCACCCGGCCGGGCCCGGCGCCCGCCGTGCGGGCCACCGAGGCGTCCGCGTGCCGCAGCCAGCGGGCGACCGACGAGGCGGCGCTCAGGTCCGTGCCCTCGGCGAGCGCGGTCATCGCCCCGCAGGCGGAGTGCCCGCACACGACGATCCCGGTGACGCCGAGGACGGCGACGGCGTACTCGATGCTGGCCGTCACCCCGTCCGGGCCCGGAGCGTAGGCGGGCACCAGATTTCCGGCGGTGCGGATGACGAACAGCTCGCCCGGCTCGCTCTGGGTGATCAGCTCCGGCACCACGCGGGCGTCCGAGCAGCCGATGAACAAGGTCGTCGGCCGGTGGGCCTCGGCCAGCTCGGCGAAGAGCCGTGCCTTCGCCGGGAACACCTCTTGCTGGAAGCGTGCGACGCCGTCCGAAAGGCCGTCCGAGAGATCGGGCATGGTCACTCCCTCTGGTGGGATGCGCCCCGGGGGGCTTGACGTGTTCCACCATGCATGAGCTGCATCTATTGTGTCCAAGACGCGATATCCATGCTTGCTATTGCTCTCATCTATAGTTGCTCTCATGGCTCTCGAACTGCGTCACCTGCGCTATCTGATCGCCGTCGCCGAACACGGCAGCTTCACCCGCGCCGCCGAAGAGCTGCGGATCTCCCAGCCCACCCTGTCCCAACAGATCCGGCAGCTCGAACGCACCGTGGGGGCCCAGCTGTTGGACCGCACCGGCCGCACCGTGCGGCTCACCGACGCGGGCGCTACGTACGCCCACTACGCGCGCGGCGCCCTACGGGACCTGGCGGCGGCCGAACGGGCCGTGACGGACCTGGCCGACCTCTCCCGCGGCCACCTGCGCCTCGCGCTGACCCCCACCTTCACCGCGTACCTCGTCGGCCCGCTCACCGCCGGGCTCCACGCCGCCCACCCCGGCATCACCGTCGAGGTCCGCGAGATGCCCCAGGACCGCATCGAAGCCGGGCTGCTCGCCGACGACCACGACCTCGGCCTCGCCTTCGACCGGCCGCACCTGCCCGGCATCGCCGCGGCCCCGCTGTTCACCGAGACCCTCGGCCTGGTCGTGGCCGCCGACGGAGCCGGGGACCATCCGCCCGCCGGTGAGGCGCTCTCCGTACGGGATCTCGCGGAGCGCCGACTGGCCCTGCTCAGCGGGGACTTCGCCACCCGCGGACACGTCGATGCGTACCTTCGCGCCCACGGGGTGCGGCCGCACGTCGCCGTGGAGGCGAACTCCGTCCAGGCCCTCACCGAGATCGTCCGGCGCACCCCCCTGGCCACCGTCCTGCCGGACGCCGTCACCGACGACCACCCGCACCTGCGCCCGGTGCCGCTGGACCCGGCCATCCCGCCACGGACCGTCGTCCTGCTGCGCCGGGAGAGCGCGTACGAGAGCGCGGCGGCGCGCGCCTTCACCGGACTCCTCCGGCGCCTGGTCAGCGCCCGCGGATACCGCCCGGCCTAAGCGCGGCCTAAGCGGCCTCGACCGCCGGCCGGGCCAGGCGCTCGACGCGGGTCAGGAACTCCCTGGGGTGGAAGGGCTTCGCGAGGCAGTCGTCCACACCGGCCTCCAGCGCGCGGGCCGTGCGCTCCGGGTCCGCGGGCGGCAGCGCGAGGATCGGCACCCGCCCGTGACCGGGGGAGCGGCGGATCTCCTCGAACAGCGCGACCTCGTCCAGCCCCGGCCGCCGTCACTGTCTAGCAGGGCCACGGTGTCCGCCCCGGTTCCGCCGTCGACCACCGCGAAGCCCCGCCCACGAGGAGGCGCTCCAGCAGCGTCCGGAGCGTACGGTCCTTCGCCACGAGAAGGATCTTGTCCGGGGAAGCGCTGCTCATGGTGGCCTTTTTCCATCCGATGCCGGCCGGTCACAGAGCCGACCTCGTGACTTTTGCCCGCCGTAGTCCTCACAGAGCGTACGGGTTCTTGCATGCCCGGAGTGACGGTGTCTAGCGTCGGGCCATGACCACCGAGCCGCAGCGCTTCGAAATCCTGTTGGTGCCCGAGCACGTCAAGAACCGGGCCGGTGCGCCCGCGCCCCAGGTGGACCATCCCCTGAGATCGGCCGTGGTCGAGGCGACCGGCGCCACGGGTGCTTCCGGGTACCCCCGCTACACCGGGGAGGGGATGGAGGCCGACATCGACCCCGTGTCGCGTACGGTCGAGGCCCTGCTCGTCGACGGCTACGAGCTGGACCCCGGCATGACGGCCCTGATCGCCCCCGAACCCCAGAAGGGAACACGCCGGAAGCACTAGGTCACACCGCCCGTCCGTCCGTCCGCCCGCCCGTCCGCCGACGCGGATGCGGCGATGCCCGGGCTGTCGGCCCCCGGCTCCGGCCGTGCGACGTGCGTCCGGCCCGGCCCCCGCAGTGCGGGGACCGGGCCGGACTTCAGGCTGTCAGGCGGGCGTCAGCTCACCTGGACGGTGACGTCGTCCACGACGAAGGAGGTCTGCAGTGACTGGTCCTCCACGCCGTTGAACTTCAGGGTGACGGTCTGGCCGGCGAACGCCGAGAGGTCGTACGACTTCTGCGCGTAGCCGGAGTTCGCGTCCAGGTTGGAGAGGGTCGCCAGGGTCTGGCCGCCCACCGAGACGGTGAACCGGTCGTAGGCGACGCTCTCGTTCTCGTCCGTGTCGATGTGGAGGAAGAACGCGAGCTGGTACGAGGTGCAGCCCGACGGGATCGTCAGCGACTGCGAGGCGCTGTCCGTGTGGGTGAACCCGTACCCGGTCAGCCACGCCATGTAGCTGCCGCCGTGCGGGGCCTGCCCGGACTGGTTGGTGATCACGCCCGCGGTCGCCGTCCACGGGCTGGCGCCGCTCTCGAAGCCGCCGTTGGCCACGAGCTGGCGCGGGGTGCACGTGCCGCCGCCTCCGCTGACGGTCAGCGTGTACGTGGTGCTGTGGCTGACGGTGCCGGTGCCGGTGACCGTCAGGGTGTAGGTGCCGGGCACGGTGCTCGCGCCGACCTGGACGGACAGCGTCGAGGAGCTGCCGGACTGTACGGACGTCGGGCTGAGGGTGGCGCTCACCCCGGCCGGCGCGCCGGACACGGACAGGGCCACCGTCTGCGCGGCGCCGCTCACGGTCTGGGTGTTCACCGTGGCGGAGGTGGAGCCGCCGGGAGCAGCGGTGCCCGCTGACGGGCTGGTGCCGAGGGAGAAGTCCTGCGCGGGCGTCTCCCCGCCGACGGCCTGCTTCCAGACGGCGTACGCGACGCCGTCGGCGCTGCGGTCCAGGACCGTGGCGTTGATGTTGTTCGCGGTGTCGCAGGCGCTGTGGTAGCAGGAGTCGTAGGCGGCGTTCGCGGTGCCGCCCCACTTGGTCGCCTGCGCCGAGGTCTTGCGGGCGCTGGCCCCCGCCGCGTAGCCGGAGGTGGGGATGCCGGCCTGCTGGAAGGAGTAGTCGTCGCTGCGGCCCTGGCCCTCGGTGTTCTCCTCGGGTGCCAGGTTCAGCGAGGTCCAGTACGCCTTGAGCGGGGTGGCGGTGGCCGAGTTGACGTTGTTGATGAAGTAGCCGCCGTTGGGGGAGCCGACCATGTCGAAGTTGTAGTAGCCCTTGATGGCCGCGCGCTGGGCGCTGCTCAGCTGGCCCACGTAGAACTCGGAGCCGTTGAGGCCCTGTTCCTCATCGGTCCACCAGGCGAAGCGGACGTGCTTCGTCATGGTGGGGTTCTTCTGGGCGAGGACGAGCGCGTTCTCCAGCAGGGTCGCGGAGCCCGAGCCGTTGTCGTTGATGCCGGGACCGGCCGACACGCCGTCGAGGTGGGCGCCGAACATGACCGTCTGGTCGGCGGGGCCGCCCGGCCAGTCGGCGATCAGGTTGTTCGACGGGTAGGTGCAGGAGGTGCAGTTCTGCTCGGTCACCGTGTAACCGGCGGCCTGCAGCTTGCCCTTCACGTACGCCAGCGACTGGGTGTAACCGGGGCTGCCCGCCCGGCGGTTGCCGCCGTTCTGGGTCGCGATCGTGTTGAACTGGGTCAGGTGCGCTTGCACGTTGGCGACGCTGATGTCCGGCGGGTCGTTGGGAGGCTGGGTCCCGCCGACGTTGAGCGAGTAGTCGACGGTGTGGGAGAGGGTGCTCCCCTGCCCCTTGACGACGACGGTGGACGCGCCGGGCGCCGCGTTGGCGGTGGCGGTCAGGGTCAGCACCGAGGACTGGCCGGACTGCACGGTGGCCGGGTTGAAGGAGGCGCTCACCCCGGTCGGCAGGCCGGAGGCGGTCAGCGTCACCGACTGCGCGGTGCCGGTCGTGACGGTGGTGCCGACGGTGGTGGTGACCGTAGCGCCCTGCTGGACGGTGCCCGACGACGGGTTCAGCGCCATCGAGAAGTCGTTGTTCTGGCCGCTCGGCGTACAGGTCGGGTCGGCGGACTGGGCCGGGACGGTGATGGCGTCCCAGGCGGCCTTGGTCTTGTTGAACAAGTCACAGGTGGTGTCGAGCGACTTGGCCGAACTGAGCGTCGCCGTCCGGTACTTCTTGTACGACATGCTGCTGGTCTTGAGCAGCATCCCGCCGTAGAAGATCTTGCCGGCGTTCTGCACGCCCACGCCGGTGACCGCGGCCTGGTTGCAGGTGGGGCTGTTCGGCTTGCCGGCGCCCGGGCTGCTGCCCTCGGCCAGCAGGTAGAACCAGTGGTTCAGCGGACCCGCGGCCTTGTGCACCTCGGTGCCGGGTATCGCGGAGCTGTAGCAGGCCGGGTCGTTGTTGACGGCCGGCGGGTTGTACATGTTCCGGATCGGACCGTTGCCCTGGAGATTGATCATCTCGCCGACGGTGTAGTCCGGAGTGTCGTACGGGGCCGGCTCGTTGGCGTAGGCCTCGGTCAGCGCGCCGAAGATGTCGCCGGTGGCCTCACCGAGCCCGGCCTCCTGGCCGCTGGTGCCGCCGGGCGTGTTGGAGTCGATGGCGTGCCCGTACTCGTGGCCCACCACGTCTATTCCGGCGATCCACTCGTTGGCGCTGTTGTGCCCGATGGTGACCGAGCTGCCGTCCCAGTAGGCGTTGAGGTCGCCCAGGCCGACCTTGCCCGGGAAGCTGCGCCCGTTGCCGCTGACGCCGTTGCGGCCCAGCCACTGGCCCAGCATGTCCCACTGTTTCTGCGCGGCGAACATGAGGTCCACGCAGCCGGTCTCTTTGCTGGTCGGGTTGCCGGTGCCCCAGGAGTCGGACGACTTCGTGAAGACCGTGCCGGTGCTGTAGTCCGCGCAGCTCAGGCCGGTTCGGTTCGGGTCGCGCAGCGTGTAGGTGGAACCCGAGTTGGTGGTGTCGACGGTGAGCGGGTTCGGCCCGTTCCACTTGCTGCTGCCGGAACCGGCGACCACGTCGTCGTAGCTGTCGACGAAGGCGCCGCTGCGGGCGTCCACGAACACGTGCAGTTTGCTGGGCGCCGTCCGAGTCCGCCCGGTCAGGACGGTCTCCCAGGCGAGCAACGGCTTGTCGTCCTTCAGCCGGACGGCGAGCCGGCTGCTCTCGACCTTGTCGACCGAGGCCAGTTTCGCCCGCGACGTGGCCTCGGCGTCCTTCGCGGTGACGGAAGGCCGGGTCGCCACGTCGATGCGTACCGAGGAGGCCGACTGGAGGGCGCGTACCTTGCCCGCGCCGTCCGCGAGTACGACCGCGTCGCCGCCGACGACCGGAAGGCCGCGGTAGCTGCGCTCGTACGCGACGGAAAAGAGGTCCTTCACCCAGGGGGTGACCAGGCGTCGTTCGTACCGCTCCTGCGAGGAGTTGACCAGGGAGTCGAGACCGCTGTCGACGGCCTGGTCCGCGGCCGCGACCGCGCGTGCGGCCGGTGTGTCCTGCTGGGACGGTGCGGGCTGCGCGTGCTGCGCTGCCGATGCCGTCCCGGCCAGGGTTCCGGCGAGGCTTGCGGTCAGCGCCATCGCTGCCACGGCCGCCGTCCATCTGGTGGGCTGCAACGTCCACTCCGATCGTGGGGGTGGGTGGGGAGTGCGTGCACGTTCGCGGCCGAGTATGAGCGTGTATATGACGGGATTGGGACATCCCGGCGGGCATAAGGTCCGCGTTATGGTGCGTTGGCGGCGCGCTGCGTACGCTGCCCGGATGCAGCTGGAGTTGAGGCATCTGCAAGCTGTCTGCCGGATCGCCGAGGCGGGCAGTCTGGGGGGAGCGGCGCGGCGCCTCGGGGTGTCCCAGCCCGCGCTCTCGGCCCAGCTGCGCCGCATCGAGCGGGTCACGGGCGGCGAGCTGTTCGTGAGGGGGCGCAGCGGGGTGGAGCCCACGGCGCTGGGCCAGTTCGTACTGGCCAAGGCGCGCCGGGTGCTCAGCGAGATGGACGCGCTGGGTGCGGAGGCGCGGGCCATCGACACCGGGACCCCGCTGCGGCTGGGGTGCATCCTGCTCGTGCTGATCGACGGTCTGCTGGCGCAGACCGACCTGCTCCTGTCCGGCCAGGAGATCACGGTCGACCTGGAGGACTCGGTGACCGCGCTGACCCGGATGCTCGGCGCCGGCCGCTACGACGCCATCGTGTACGGCGAGGTCAACGACCACGAGGTGCCGCTCCCCGAGGGGGCCCTGGCGAGGACGCTCATCGCGAAGGAGCCGTTCTGCATCCGGCTGTCGGAGAAGCACCACCTCGCGGGCGCGGACCGCATCGAGCTCGCCGACCTCGCCGGCGAGTCGTGGATGACGCTGGTGGAGGACGACGACGGCGGCCCCGAAGCCCTGGTCGCCGCCTGTGCGAAGGCAGGGTTCAGCCCGTCACTGCGCTACCGGATCACCGACCGCAAGATGCACTACGACCTGATCGCCGCGGGCCGCGCGATCTCCCTCAGCCAGCCCACGGCCCCGGCGGCAGAGGGCACGGTGATGCGCCCGCTCGTCGGGGCCCCGGTCACCGGCCGGATCCGGCTCGCCTGGAGCCGCTGCGCGGTCTCGGCCGGCCAGGCGGAGCTGCTCTACCGCGCCGCGGCCCGCGCGTATGTGGCCAATGTCGGCAACAACGCGTTCCACAAGGAGTGGTGGGACGCCCACCCGGAGGTGCATCCGGCGGTGGAGTGAGCGTACGGGCGTTGCGATCAGCCCTGGCGATGGGCGGTGAGCAGCAGGTACTCCCACTCCATGGCGCCGTCCCGCAGGTGCTCGCCGGCGAGGGCGTCGAGATCGGCGTCCAGGGCGGCAACGCGCTCGGGGTCGTGGCCCAGGCTGCGGTAGACGGCGACGGTCGGCCCGTAGCAGGCCTTGAAGAACTCGCGGAAGTCGGCGGGCCGCGCGAACCGGTCCACGTGGACGGTCTCCCGGCGGGCGTCGACGTCGGTGACGCGATCGCCGAGGAGCTCGTGGACGTGCTCCTCGTCCCCCCACAGCGGTGGCGGCTGCGCCCCGGGCGGCGGCGGGGGCGCGTAGGGCTTCATCGCGGCGAACATCCGGCCCACGAATCCCTGCGGAGTCCAGTTGACCAGCCCGACCGTGCCGCCGGAGCGGCAGACGCGCAGCATTTCGTCCGCGGCCGTCTGGTGGTGCGGGGCGAACATGACGCCGACGCACGACATCACGACGTCGAACTCGCCGTCCGCGAAGGGCAGCGCCTCCGCGTCCGCCTCCCGCCACTCCAGCCGGGCGCCCCGCACGGCGGCCAGGTGCCGCCCGATCTCCAGCAGCTCGGGAGTGAGGTCGGACGCCACCACGTCGGCCCCGGCCAGGGCGGCCGGAATGGCCGCGTTGCCGGAGCCCGCCCCGACGTCGAGGACGCTGTCGCCCGGCCGTACACCGCACTCGCGGACCAGCAGGGCGCCCAGCTCCGGGATGACGTGGGAGGCGACCGACGGGTAGTCGCCCATCGCCCACATCGTGCGGTGCTTGGCCTTCAGGGCGCGGTCGGCCTGGACCGCATCGCTCGGCTCGGTCATGACAGCCGCCCTCCAGGGGCCTGAGCAGCCCCTTTCTCCGAGCATAAGGAGCTTTCGCCGGCCCAGCCTGTCGGCCGGAGCCGGGGAAGACCGCCATGTTGGAAATGAAAACGATTCCCGATAACGTCTCTCCTGGTCCGGTCGCCCAAGAGTCGGCACGGCGGTCTGAGAGGAAGTCCCGTGGGTCATCTGCTGGTTGTCGAAAGCTGGGTGGGGTCGATGAGCGGGCTCCTGCCCCGGGCGATCCGCGAAGGCGGGCACGAGTTCACCTTCCTCACCCGGGACCTGCACCACTACCTGCGCGCCGCCCCCGCCGACGGCCCGCACCCGCTGCTCGCGGCGCGCAACATCGTCACCGCCGACACCAACGACACCGACGCGCTGCTGCCGCTCGCCCGGCGGCTCCATGCACTGTTCGCCTTCGACGGCGTGGTCTCGTCCTGTGACTACTACCTGCCCGCCGCGGCCCGCACCGCCGAGCGGCTGGGCCTGCCCGGCCCCGCCGCCGGAGCCGTCGAGAACGCCTGCCGCAAGGACCTGACCCGCCGGGTACTGGCCCGGGCCGGGATGGCAGGCCCGCGCTTCGCCGTCTGCGCCGACGCCGCCGAGGCCGTCGCCGCCGCCCGCGGGATCGGCTACCCGCTCGTCGTCAAACCGGCCGACCTGTGCGCCGGGATGCTCGTCCGCGAGGTGCGCGACGAGCGCGAGCTGGACCGGGCCTGCCGGGCGCTCGCCGAGTTCCCCGTCAACGCGCGGGGTCAGCGTCGCGCCCCGGTCCTGCTCCTCGAAGAGCTGCTCACCGGCCCCGAGGTCAGCGTCGAGACCGTCTCCCACGGCGGCACCACGCACGTCATCGGCGTCACCGACAAGAGCATCGGTGGTGCGCCCGCCTTCATCGAGACCGGCCACATGTTCCCGGCCGACATCGCACCGGACGTCGCACGCGAGGCCGCCGAGGCCGCCGTTCTGGCCGTCGAGGCGCTCGGGCTGGACCAGGTCGTCTGCCACACCGAACTCAAACTGACCCCCACCGGGCCGCGCCTGATCGAGGTGAACCCCCGCCCGGCCGGGAACCGCATCACCGAGCTGGTCCGCCACGTCGCGGGCGTCGACCTCGCGGCCGCCTGCGTGGACACCGCCCTCGGCCGCGAGCCCGACCTCACCGTCCGCCCCACGGGAGTGCGCAGTGCCGCCATCGCCTTCCTGCTGCCCGACGCCGCCGGCACCCTCACCGGCATCGACGGCGCGGACGAGGTGCGGGGCCGTCCCGGGGTCCTGGAACTCACCCTGGCCGGACCGGGCCGCACCGTGCGGGCCGCCGACAGCAACAACGCGTACCTCGGCCACGTCATGACCGCCGACACCGAAGGCGCGGGCGCCCGCCGGGCGGCCGAGCTGCTGCTCGCCGACCTGCGCCCCTCCTACGCGTGCCACGACCTGACCGCGGCGGTGGACGCGTGAGCGCCCCCACCCTCCACGAGCCGTCCGTACGGACCGTCGACGACCTCTTCGGATACGTCCTGGCCGGCGCCTACGGACCCGACCCCGCCGCCCAGCGCGTCGCGCTCGCCTTCACCACCGCCCAGGCCGTCCGGCACGAGGGCCGCTCCGGCGGCTACCGCAACGAGGTGCTCAGCCTGCGCCTCGCCGCGGCCGTCGGCTCCTGTGCCGTGGAACCGGGCGCCCTGCCCGCCGCCGCGCTCGACGACTGCGTGGGCGCCACCGTCGCCGACCTGCTCGGGCATCCGCTGCTGCCCGTACGGATCGCCGCGCTGGACGCCTACCTCATGCACGTACGCCCGCACACCCCCGGCAGCGGCGCCCGCCCGTACGCGATCCCGGCCGGGAGCTCGCTGCACCGCTCCCGGGCGCGCGCCCGCGCCGTGGCCGGCCTCCTCCCGCAGGCCGGCATCGAGCGGGTCCTGGTCGTCGGCGTCGTCAACTCCCTGCTGGAACAGCTGCGCGAGCGCGGAATCCCGTACGCCCCGTGCGACCTCAAGGGCGGCGCCACCGAATGGGGCGAGCCCGTCCTGACCGGCACCCACGCCGAGCTGGAGCGCTGCGACGCCGTCCTCGCCTCCGGCATGACCCTGGGCAACGGCACCTTCCAGCCCCTGCTCGACCACGCCGCCGCCACCGGCAAGCCCCTCGTCATGTTCGCCCAGACCGGCAGCGCCGTACTGCCGCGCTTCCTCGGCTCAGGGGTCCACGCCGTGTCCGCCGAACCGTACCCGTTCTTCTGGCTCGACGGCGGCCCCGGCACCATCCACCACTACGGAGGCGCCCGGTGACCATCGCCCCGCCCTTGCCCCGCCCGGCGGCGGCCACCGCCGCCAACCCCGACCTCCTGCCGCTGCTCGGCCGCACCCCGCTCGCCAGGATCCGCACCGACCTTCCGCACCGCCAGCCCGGCTTCTGGGCGAAGCTGGAGTGCCTCGGTGCCGGTGGGATGAAGGCCCGGGCCGCCGTCTCCATGCTGACCGGCGCCCGCGCGCGCGGCGAACTGCTCCCCGGCGCCCCCGTCGTGGAGTCCACCTCCGGCACCCTGGGCATCGGCCTCGCCTTCGCCGGCCAGGCCCTCGGCCACCCCGTGATCCTCGTCGGCGACAGCGAACTCGAACCGTCCATGCGGCAGTTGCTGCGCACCTACGGAGCCCGGCTCGAACTCGTCGACCGACCGGCCGCCGAAGGCGGCTGGCAGGCCGCCCGGATCGCCCGGCTGCACGAGGTCCTGCGCCGCACGCCCCGGGCCTACTGGCCCGACCAGTACAACAACCCTGACAATGCGGCCGGTTACCTCTCGCTGGCCGCCGAACTGACCGCCCAGCTCGACCACCTGGACGTCCTGGTGTGCAGCGTCGGCACCGGCGGACACAGCGGCGGACTCGTCGGCCCGCTGCGCCGCCGCTGGCCCCGGCTGAAGGTCATCGGCGTCGACTCCGTCGGCTCGGCCATCTTCGGCCAGCCCGCCCGGCCCCGCCTCATGCGCGGTCTCGGCAGCAGCATCCACCCGGCCAACGTCGCCCACGAGGCCTTCGACGAAGTGCACTGGGTGGGGCCCGCCGAGGCCGTCGACGCCTGCCGCCGCCTCGCCCGCTCCGCCTTCGTCAGCGGCGGCTGGAGCACCGGGGCCGTCGCCCTCGTCTCCGCCTGGGCCGCCCGGGTCGAACCGGGCGCCGTCGTCGCGACCGTCTTCCCGGACGGCCCGCACCGCTACCTCGGTACCGTCTACGACGACGAGTTCTGCCGTGCCCACGGCCTGGACTCGGCCGTCCGCGCCGTCCGCCCCCTGGAGATCCCGCACCCCCGGGCCGTCGAGGCGGCGGGCTGGGCCCGCTGCACGTCCGTACCCGTCCCCACCCGCGGAGGTGCCGCGTGAAGCTCACCTGGCGCACGGCCGACCTGCGGCTCGCGGAACCCCTGCGCATCTCCCGCTCGGTGATGTCGCGGCGCGACGCCGTCTGGATCGCGGTCGAACACGGCGGAATGCGCGGCTGGGGCGAGGCCGTCAGCAGCGACCACCTCGGGCTGCCCACCGCTCGGATCCTGGAGAACCTGGAAGCGGTGCGCGCCGCGACCGAACGCTTCCCCGACCCGGAGACCGCATGGGCCGAGACCGGCGGCGGCCACCCGGCCTGGCGCGGGCTGCCGCCCGGGGTACTGGCCGCGGTCGAGGCCGCCGTCCTGGACCTCGTGGGCAAGCGGGCCGGCGAGCCCGCCCACCGGCTGCTGGGCACCGAGGCGGCCCCGGCCGCCGCGACCGCCCGTACGATCGGCATCACCGCACCCGTACGGGCCGCCGCACGGGCGGCCCGCCTCGCGCGAGCCGGCTTCACCGTCCTCAAGGTCAAGGCGGGTTCGGCCGATCCGGCCGAGGACCTCGCCCGGGTGGAGGCCGTACGCGCCGGGGCGCCGGGGGCGAGTCTGCTGCTCGACCCCAACGGGGCCTGGACCGAGCGCCAGGCCGTCCACCTGCTGCCGCGCTTCGCCGCCCTCGGCGTCACCGCCGTGGAGCAGCCGATCGCGCCCGGCCGGCCCGACGTCCTCGCCCGCGTCGCCGGAAGATCCCCGGTCCCCGTCATCGCCGACGAGGACGCCGTCTCGTACGAGGACGCCGTCGCGCTCGCCGGGCGGGTCCACGGAGTCAACGTCAAACTCGCCAAGTGCGGCGGCGTACGGGCCGCCCTGCGCATCCACGAGGCGCTGCGCGGCACGGGTACCGACCTGATGCTCGGCTGCCTCACCGCCAGCTCGCTGGGCATCGCCCCCGCCGTGCACCTCGCCGACCGGGCCCGCTGGGTGGACCTCGACGGACACCTGCTGCTCGCCGGCGACCCGTGGACGGGCATCGGCGGAACCGACGGCACCGTACGCGCTGCGGACCGGGCCGGCCTCGGCGTCAGACCCTCCGACCCGCAGGCCCTACGGTGAACCGCGATGGGGGAGCGCCGCGCCGATGACGGTCAGCTGCGGCTGTTGAGGAACCCGATGGCGACGGCGCCCCACCAGGCGACCTGCGAGACGGTCGCGGTCACGGCGCCCCGGAGCAGGAGCGGGCGGGTGGCGGGCCGGCCGTCGAGGTCGGCCAGCCGCCGGTGCAGGACGCCCGCCTGCACGCCGTTCAGGGCCAGGACCAGGATGAGGCCGAGTTTGACGCAGGTGAGGGGCGAGGAGAGGTCCGGGTGGAGGAAGGCCCCGCTGGCGATGAGCCCGGCCAGCCCGGCCCAGACCGGCAGGTGCAGGGGGGCGGTGCACTCGACCACGTCGCGCAGCGACTTGCGGCCGCTGAGCCAGAGGGCCCCGTAGTAGTCGATCATGAGGACCCCGCCGAAGCCGACGACGAGGGAGGCGAGGTGGACGAAAAGGGCCGCGGTGTGGAGCGTGGTGTCGGCTCGGAGGTGGGTGGCCACCCAGGTGCTGGCTCCCCATCCGGCGCACACGGCGAGCGAGGCCAGGGCGGGTGCACACCACTGCGGAACCTGGAGGAGATCGGACGGCTGTCCGGATCTTCGTCGGATCGAGGCGGCATCTGCGGTGGACATGGTGCTCCGATGGCGGGGGAGGTGCAGGTGAGGGTGCGTCCGCGCCTTTGACGGCGCGAGCGAGGTAAGGCTGCCCTAAGCACCGGATTTCGTCAATGTGGCGTCACGTGGCGTGATTCCGCCCCTCGGGATGAATGGGCGCGGGCGTCCCTTCGCCCACGGCACCGGCCCGGACGAACTGTCCCGTTCCACCTGAAGAGCCGCACAGCGGGACTTCCGGAGCACACGCTGCGTGCACGGCCGGCGACGCTCCGGCGGCCGGCCGGCGAGGGCGCCTCACGCCGCGCGGGGGCCGGAGGGTCCGGGGCCGAAGTCGTGCTCGAACCCCTCGCGGAACCCGGGCCGCGCGACCGCCTTGTCGAAGGCACGTGCGGCGCGGGCGAGGGCGGCCTCGTTCTCCTGGGCGGCGGTCAGTTCGGCCAGGTACGCGCGCAGGCTCAGCCCACGGGCCGCGGCGAGGGCGGCGAGCCGGTCGTGGACATCGGTGTCGACCTCGACTGTGGTGGTGTCAGCCATGGTCCGAGTATGCGCGGTCCGCAGCGGCGGCGGGGTGGTTACGGCTCTGGTTACGGGGCAGGCGCGATGTGCGGCGGAAGGACCCGCCGCCCGATCGAGGAGGAGTTGTTTTCGCGTGACTGAGCACGTGTGGAGTTACCGGCCGACCGCGCGCCATCTGGCGGGCACCGACCTCAGCGGCTGGAAGGTCGCGGCCACGGACGGCGCCATCGGCAAGGTCGACAAGCACAACGACGAGGTCGGCGACGCCTACCTGGTGGTGGACACCGGTGTGTGGATCTTCGGGAAGGAAGTCCTCATCCCGGCCGGCGCCGTGATCGACGTCGACCTGGAGAACGAGACCGTCCACGTGGACGCCACGAAGGAACAGATCAAGGCAGCTCCGGAGTTCCACCGGGACAAGCACCTCGGCGACGCGGGCTACCGGGACGAGCTGACGACGCACTACGGAATCGGAGGCCCGTACGGCGGGCCGCTCGGAGGTCCGTTCGGCGGTTCCCACCGCGCCTGAAGCCCCGGCCGCACCGCCTTGGCGGGGCACGGCCGGGACGGGGATCAGCGGCGGAACCGGCGCGTCACAGTGAGAGCGGTGCAGGTCGCCCCGCCGGAGTCCTCGACCGGCGCGGCGGGAGCGGTGTCCACGGCTACCGCGCCGAGGCACTCACGGCCCTGTACCGCGCGGCCCAGGAAGGGCGCCCGCCGAGCCGGGACCCGTACGGCTCAGACGTAACGCGGTGCGGGTTCGAGCAGCTTCTCGCGCAGGGCGGCGACGAGGGTGTCGTCCACGCCGAGCAGGTCCGCCGCGTACTCCCGTACGGACCCGTGTTCGCGGGTCACGGCCGCGAGGAACAGGCTCATCACCTCGGCGGGCGCCCGCCCGTAGCCCGGCCAGACGGGCTCCTGGCCGGGGTGGTCCGCCCGCCAGTCCGCGAGCAGCCGGTCGGTCGCGAGCCCGGTGAGGGCGAAGTCCTCGACGATGACGTCCTCGGGGACCCCCAGCAGGGCCAGGACCAGCGCCGCCAGCAGACCGGTGCGGTCCTTGCCGGACGCGCAGTGGAAGGCCACGGGACCGTCCTGGCCGGCGATCATCTCAAGGGCGGCGCGCAGTTCCACGACACCGTCGTGGGCGACCTCCATGTACCGCTCGGCGAGGTACGGCCCGGTCGCGACGTCCGGGCCGAGGGAAGACTGGTCGTAGGGCCGGTGCTCGATGCTGAGGTGGTGGTAGGCGAGTGACGGATGCTCGGGCACCCGGCCCTTCGCGTCGATCTCCCAGGAGTACCGCAGGTCGATGACGGCCTCGACGCCGAGTTCCAGGAACCGCTCCCAGTCCGGACCCCGCAGCTTGCCCAGGGAGTCGGCGCGGAACAGCCGGCCCCACCTCACCGCGTGCCCGCCGTCCGCGGTCGTATAGCCGCCCAGATCACGGAAGTTGTGCAGTCGCTCGAACGATATGTGTCGGTCCATACGCGGACCCTATGCGGTGATCGTTCAGCCGGCCCAGCGTCCGGTGAGGAAGGTGAGGGCGACCGTCGTGGCCAGCGGGGCGGCGACGCACAGGTAGGCGCTCTGCACCCGGGGGCGCCGCAGGCTCCAGGAGGCCAGGCCGATCCACAGCGGCCACCACAGCAGCGTCGAACGGGGAACGGACGTGTACCAGTAGGAGGTCCCCAGCGCCCACAGGGTGAGGCCGGTGTACAGGGCCTCGGGCCAGCGGCGGCGGCGTACGAGCAGGGCCAGGAGCACGACGCCGACCAGCATGGCCAGGAGCTCGGCCTGCCACATCAGCGCGTAACCGGTGGGCTGGACGTGATGGAAGGCGGCGTCCCAGGTGTTCGCCCAGGCTTCCCACGGCCAGTGGAAGTCCCGGTACCAGCCGCGTTCCTGGGCGTGCTTCCAGGCCGTCCAGTCCCCGGTCCGTGCGTGCAGGTACCAGCTGAAGAGCGCGGGGGCGAGGGCGGGCAGGCACAGCCAGGGCGCCGCGCTCCAGGCGTGTCGCCCGCGCGCCGTGAGGGCGAACTGGAGGACGAGCGCGCCCAGGAGGAAGAGCCCGGTGACCCGCACGGAGCAGGCGAGGCAGGCCAGGACCGCGGCCGCCGGCCAGTTCCGTCGCAGGGCCGCCAGCCACGCGGGCAGGGCCAGGGCCAGGAACAGTGCCTCGGTGTAGCCGGCGGCGAGGAACACGGCGCAGGGCGAGCACAGGAAGAACAGCACCGTCCGCCGCCCGGCGTCCGGGTCGGGCAGCTGGAGGCGGGCGATGCGGGCCAGCGCCAGGACGGCGGCCCCGCCCGCGACGAACGAGATCAGCGCTCCGGCCGCCGCCCAGTGGGGGACGACCGCGTGGACCGCGCGCAAGGTGAGGGGAAAACCGGGGAGGAAGGCCTCCCTGTTGTCCCAGCCGGCCGTCCAGGGACCGGCCTGGCCGGGGAAGTAGCCGTCCTTGGCGATGTGGAGGTAGTGCCACCAGTCCCACTGCTGCCAGGGGGACAGGAGCGAAGGCGGCCGCCGTCTGTCGCCATCGGCGGGGAACAGCCAGCGGACGGATTCCGCCGTGGTCCACAGGCCGACGCGGGTCAGCAGGTAGAGCCACAGCACCTCGCGGTCCGCACGGCCGGGGCGCCACGGGAACGCCCGGCGCGCGGCGGGCCTGCCGGGCGTTTCGACGGGCCGGGGCGGGGCGGAAACGGACATGACGGGATCTCCTGATCGGCAGAGGGCGCGCGGAACCGCCGACCGTGGTGGCGGGGCCGGTGTCCGCCGTCGACGGGGCGGGTGGGCTACGGAGCGCGCTGTGTGGGGGTGGGGGACATGCTCGGATCCGCTGTCGCGCTGGGAGGTGGCGATGGCGTCGTGGTCGTGGTCGTGCTCGGGGAGGTCGGCAGGGAGGACGGCAGGGAGGACGGCACGGCGGACGGCGGCCCGGGAGAGGGGATGGGCGTGGTCGCCGGGAGGGTCGGGCCCGCCTCGCGCGGCAGCAGGGTGGCCAGGGCGGCCCCGGACCCGCCGAGGACCAGGCAGCAGGCGACGGCGATGCCGGCGATCCGGCGACGCCGGGCCCGCTCGCCGCGCCGGGCGATGACGGAGACGGGCGGCAGGCCGGCCCCGGACCGCCCCGCGGAGGCCGCTTCCCGGAACAGGGACCGCAGCGGATCCTGGGAGTCAGGCATCGGGCGCCTCCTCAATGCGGGGGTCCTGCAGATGGCGGGAGAGGGCGGCCCGGCCCCGGGACAGGTGCGTCTTGACCGTGCTCGCGGACAGGGAGGTCTCGGCGGCGATCTGCTCGACCGTCAGATCGCACACGTAGTGCAGTGCCAGCGTCCGGCGCTGCTTGGGGGGCAGGTGCCGCAGCGCCTCGACGAGCGAGACCGCCTCCGGCCCCGGACCCTCTACATGGCCCGCGGGGGCAGTGCGCTGCCAGGCGTCGGCGGTACGGCGGCGTACGCGCCACCGGCTCACCGCGAGCCGCCACGCGACGGTGCGGATCCACGCCTCGGGCCTGCCGTCGTTGTCCAGCTGACGCCGGCGTCCCCACCCCCGGACGAACGCCTCCTGGACCACGTCCTGCGCCTCATGGTGATCGCCGAGCATCACGTACAACTGGCCTGTCAGCCGTCCCGCCGCCTGCGCATAGAACTGTTCGAACTCCTCGACGGTCAAAAATCGCTCCTGGATCCATGTGTCCCTCTCATGGGGCATACGCCCGCCGCACCGCATCCGGTTGACATGGGACACCGGAAGTTTGTGTGAGTGCCGTCACACCCGAGCCGCCCGGACACGCGTCCGGGCGGCTTCCGTTCTCCCGGCGGACCGGGGCGTGACTCAGCGGGCAGCCGAGTGGAGCCGCTCCAGGAGGGACAGTTCCGTCTCGGAGAGGCGCAGTGCGCCCGCGGCCACATTGGCGGCCAGGTGATCGGGGTTGCCGGTGCCGGGGATGGACAGCACGTGCGGTCCGCGGTGCAGCGTCCACGCGATGCGCACCTGCGCCGCGCTCGCCCCGTGCGCCCGCGCCACCGCGAGCACCTCCTCGCTGTCCGCGCCGGTCACGCCCGCCTGGCCCCCGGCGCCCGCGATCGAGTAGAAGGGGACGAACGCGACCCCCAGTTCACCGCAGGTACGCAGCAGCTCGTCCTGCTCGGGCCGCACGCCGAGGCCGTACGGGTTCTGTACGCACACCACGGGCGCGATGGCCCGCGCCTCGGCGAGGTGTTCGGGCGTGACGTTGGAGATGCCCAGGTGGCGGATGAGCCCGGCCTCGCGCAGCCGGGCCAGCGCGCCGAAGCGTTCGGCGATCGAACCGGTTCCGACGACGCGCAGGTTCACCACGTCGAGGTGGTCGCGGCCGAGCTGGCGCAGGTTCTCCTCGACCTGGCCGCGCAGTTGCTCCGGGGTGGCGTGGGGCGCCCACTCGCCGGACGGGTTCCGGCCCGGCCCGACCTTGGTGGTGATGACGAGGTCGTCCGGGTAGGGGGCCAGTGCCCGGTTGATCAGTTCGTTGGCGGAGCGCAGCGGGGAGAAGTAGAAGGCGGCGGTGTCGATGTGGTTCACGCCGAGCTCGACGGCGCGGCGCAGTACGCCGGTGGCCCGGCCGCGGTCGCTCGGCTCGGCGTCGGTCCTGAACGCCTCGCCGTTCTGCGGCAGGCGCATCGCGCCGAATCCCATTCGGTTGATCTCCAGGTCGCCGAGCTTCCAGGTGCCCGATGCCGCTGCGCTGATGGTCTCTGAGGTCATGCCGGAATGATCGCCACGAGGTACGCTCGCCACCATTGATTCAGCTCCAACCGAATCCTCACGAGGTGGTCGCCCTGCAGGAGTTGGCGTTCTCCGCAAGCGATCTGGCGCAGACGCGGTTCGCCGTCTCGCCGATGTGGGAGGTCGGGACCAGCTTCCGGCTGCTGAGTTCCGGCTCCGCCCATCCCGTGCACCGGACCTGGGCCGAGCAGGTCCGGCCCAGGGTGGCGGCCGCCGGCCTCGACCGGGGCTGGCTCGCCGAACTGATCCCGCCGTCGGGCTACGTCGCCGACTTCCTCAACCCGGCTCCGGCCGGTCCGGCCCCCACGCTGGCGGGCGAGCTGGCCGGGATCCTGGCCGCTCCCGCCGCCCGGGTCCGCCACGACCTCGACCGCCTGGGCCGGGAGCAGGGGCGTCAGGGCCCCAGATCGCGGAGCCTGTACGCGGATCCGGAGGCACGCCTGCCCCGGGTCGTGGAAGAGATCGAGACGTACTGGGAGCTGGCCCTCGCCCCCTACTGGGCGCGGATCCGGTCGGTGCTCGACGCCGACGTCTTCCACCGGGCCCGGCAGGTCGCCGAGTACGGCGCGGTCGGCTTGTTCAAGGACCTGCACCCCTCGGTGAGCTGGGACGCCGACGAGCTGCTGCTGATCCGCCGCAGGTGGGCCATGTCCCGTAGAACCGCGGGGGCGGGGCTGCTGCTCATCCCCTCGGCGTTCACCGGGCCCGGCGTGCTCACCCGGGTGAGCCTGCCGGAGCCGCCCCAGCTCGCCTACCCGGCACGCGGTGTCGGCGCCCTGTGGGAGCCCCGGCCCGTCACCAGGACCGCCGCGGTCGCCGCCGTACTCGGCCGCTCCAGGACGCTGCTGCTGACCGAACTGGAAAGCCCGGCCTCCACCACCGAACTGGCGCGCCGTACGGGTCTTTCACCGGCCGGGGTGTCCCAGCACCTCATGGCCTTGCGGGACGCGGGCCTGGTCACCGCCCACCGGGCCGGGCGCTCGGTGCTCTACGCCCGCACCTCGGTCGCGGAGTCCCTGCTCGCGGCGGCCCCTTCGTAGTCCGGGCGCATCGGGGTCAGGCCGGCTCTTCGAGCACGGACAGCACGTTGCCCGCGGGGTCTTTGAACCAGGCGATCGACGGCCCTTCGTCCTGCTCCCTGACGATGCCCTTGGCGTCGTGGTCGAAGCCCGGATAGCGCTCGAAGCCCACGCCGAGCGCAGCGAGGTCGTCGACGGTCTTGTCGATGTCGGTCACCGGGAAGTTGAGCACGGTGAAGTCCGCCGCCCGGTGGTTGTCCTTGGGGTACAGCAGAACGGTCCCGCCGCCCCCGAGGCGGAGGAAGAGCATGCCGTTCTCCTCCGAGACCCGCAGGCCGAGCGTCCCGCCGTAGAACTCCTTGGCCTTCCCGATGTCGTCCACCGAGTACCCGCTGAATGCCTTGGTGTCCTGGAACATGATCACTCCCATGTGCCGCAGCGTCCCTCTCCCATCCTGCCCCCGGCGGCGTCAGCCCGCCTCGGGGCCGAGCGGGCCCAGCGCGTCCTGAAGGCTCAGCCCGGTCTCGTTGTCCCGGACCGCCGGGTCCACTCCGGCGGCCAGCAGGGCCGCCACCCCCGGGGCGTCACCGTGCCGCGCGCGTTCGAAGAGTTCCCGCCGCAGCGGCCGCAGGGCGCGCGGCAGCCGGCCCCGCCCCGAGGCCCAGGCCCGCTGGACGGCGAAGCAGCCCCCGACGGCGCCGCCGAAGGCCCGCACGGCCTGCTCGCGCTGCTGCTCCCGCGCGCTGTGCGGGATCCGGAGTTCCCCGTCGCGGAAGGCGATCAGGTGCCACGCGCCGCCGCATCGGACCCGTACCGGCTCCAGGGCGGCGGGTGGTCCGGGCGGCCCGTACGCGGGACCCGCGGCCGGGAAGAGGGCGGCCGCCACCAGCGGGTGGAGTTCCTCCGGTGCGACGCGCCCGGTGCGGACCAGCTGGAGGTCGGGCAGGCGCCGCCACGCGGTCCGCGGGACCGTGGGCGCGGAGCTGTGCCGGTAGAGCTCACGGGCGCGGGCGCGGAGCGGGACGTGAGCGCCGGGGCCGGCCGGTTCCAGCAGGATGTTGCCGCCGTACGCGCCGGGAATCCGGAACCGGTCGGCGATACCGGCCGAGACCAGGCGCCGTACCTCACGGACCATTCGGGGCAGGTCCAGGGGAAGCCCCGCGATGACGTCCGAGGCGCGCGGCAGGGTCGTCAGATCCGCTTCGACGCCCGCTGCGGCGAAGGCGCCGACGATGTCCCCGCGGGCCTGGAGGACGGCGACCCACTCCTCCCGCGCGGCCGGATCGGTGTCGGCGGGATCGGCGGCGGGGTCGGTGTCGGGCAGCTCCCGTGGTCCGAGCGGAGTGCCGTCCGCGTGGAAGAAGGGGAGCCGTCCCGCGCCGCCGCCGCACCGCTCGCGCAGCTCCGGGGCGTGCCGGGCGTCCCAGAGGTGGCGCGACAGGGTCCAGTTCTCGACGACGCTCCCGCTCACCACTTCGGCGGCGTCGGCGGCGAGGAAGTCCAGGACCGGCCGCTGCGGACCGTCGTACCGCGCGGGGGTGAGGACGGCCAGGTACGCCGCCTCCGTATCGGCCGGGGAGCCGTGGCGGGCGAGGAGGATCACCCGGCGCGGAGCCAGCACGGTGCCGTACACGACCCGGGGCAGGTGCCAGCGCAGCAGGTCCGGGGCCAGGTGTGCGAGGTCGTCCGC
The DNA here is from genome assembly GCF_036203305.1 of Streptomyces sp. NBC_00190. Taxonomy (GTDB): domain Bacteria; phylum Actinomycetota; class Actinomycetes; order Streptomycetales; family Streptomycetaceae; genus Streptomyces. The sequence continues at coordinate 7,715,272 of NZ_CP108131.1, forward strand.
GACCGAGTCCCGTACCGCGGCGCCGTAGCGCTCCCCGATCCGCGCCAGGTCGAGGGCGACGTCCACGGCCGAGACCGCGCAGGCCGACCGCCAGTCGCCGGCCGACCGGGCCTCGGTCGCCCCCTGGATCATCCATCGCGGTACCGCGTACCGCCGGGCCCGGTGCCACAGGGCGAGCTCCTCGACGGGCAGCCCGCCCACCAGCGGTCGTCTGCTCACAAGTTCATCGCCGATCGGGGGAGGAGCGGGAGGGTGGCAGGACCGGTCGGATTCGAACCGACGTCCTCCGGCTGTGCAGGCCAGGTGCGACGACCTCTGCGCTACGGCCCTGCCGCGGTGATCGTAACGAGCGACGGCCGGGATCGATAGGTAGGAAATTCCCTACGGTTGACGCGTAGGAAATCGCCTACCTATTGTGGAGCCATGAACATCACGCACGCCTCCTTCGTCACCCTCCCCGTCACCGACCAGGACCGGGCCCTCGCCTTCTACACCGGCGTGCTCGACTTCGAGGTCCGCGCGGACCGCCAGGTCGGGCCCATGCGCTGGCTCCAGGTCGCGCCGCGGGGCGCGCAGACCGTCTTCACGCTCTCCGGACCGGGGATGGGCGATTTCACGCCCGGCTCCGCCCGGGGGATCATGTTGGTGACGGCCGATGTCGATGCCGACTGCGCGCGGCTCGTGGCGGCCGGTGTCGAGGTGAGCGGTCCGGACGACGCTCCCTGGGGGCGGATGGCCGGTCTCCGCGACCTCGACGGCAACGGCCTGATGCTGCTCACCGAGAAGGAAGGCTTCTAGCCCCATGATCACGACGGCTGCCGACGAGGACCGCGTGTTCGCCGCGCTCGCCAACGGCACCCGCCGTGAAGTCCTGCGACTGCTGCGCGAGCGCGGCCCGCAGCCGGTCCAGTCCCTCGCCGACCACTTCGACATGCGCCGCCCCAGTCTCTCGGAGCACCTGAAGGTGCTGCGGGAGGCCGGGCTCGTCTCGGAGGAGCGCGCCGGCCGCCAGCGCATCTACCGTCTCGAGGCCGCGCCGCTGGCCGACGTGCAGGACTGGCTGCACCCGTACGAGCGGTTCTGGCGGGACCGCTTCAAGGACCTCGGCGCGCTCCTGGACCGCCTGCCGGACGATGAGACATGACACCAGCATCCGACCACGGGCACGACCACGACCACGGGCGCGACGACGGGAACGGCCTCGAAGCCGGCGGCCCCGACGACCTCACCACCGTCCGGGTCGACCAGTTCCTGCCGCACCCGCCGGCCAAGGTCTGGCGCGCCCTCACCGAACCCGAGCTGATCGCCCAGTGGCTCATGCCGTCGGACTTCCGCCTGGAGGTCGGCCACCGCTACACGATGACCTCGCCGCCGCGCCCGAACACGGGTTACTCCGGTACGACGGCGGCGGAGGTCCTCGCCTACGAGACCGGACGGATGCTCTCGGTCCGCTGGACCGACGCCTCCGCCGCGAACACGGCCGACTGGACCATCACGTGGACGCTCGCACCGGAGGGCCGCGGGACCAGGCTCTTCCTCGTCCACGAGGGCTTCGACCCGGACGACCCGGCGCAGATGCTGGCCCGCAAGATCATGGGCGGCGGCTGGCGCGGCTACGTCATGGACGCCCTGGGCGCCGTACTGGACCGGCTCTGAAAGAAGCCCGAAAGAAAGACGAAGGGCCCGGATCCGTGAAGATCCGGGCCCTTCGCCGTTCAGTAGCGGGGACAGGATTTGAACCTGCGACCTCTGGGTTATGAGCCCAGCGAGCTACCGAGCTGCTCCACCCCGCGTCGGTAGACACCAGCCTACGGCACTGCGGAGCAGTCACCGACCACCCCCGGTACGGGCGGCCTAAATCGGCTGGCAATGCCCGGCCGGGCCGCGACAATGCGTCCATGCGCATACGAGCAGCACGCCTCGACGAAATGCCCCTGCTCCAGGACATCGAGAGGGCGGCCGGGCTGTGCTTCCGGGACATCGGCATGCCGGAGATCGCCGACGACGAGCCGCTCCCGCTCGATGAACTCGCCCGCTACCAGCGGGCCGGGCTGGCCTGGGTCGCCGTCGACGAGGCCGACGCCCCCGTCGCGTACCTGATCGCCGACCGCGTCGACGGCGGCCTCCACGTCGAGCAGGTGTCGGTGCACCCGGACAGCGCGCGCCGCCGTGTCGGCCGGTCCCTGCTGGACCACCTGGCGGACGGGGCCGCGCGCGACGGCCTGCCCGCGCTGACCCTCACCACCTTCACCGACGTCCCGTGGAACGCCCCGTACTACGAGCGCTGCGGGTTCCGGCCGCTGGACGAGGGCGGGCTCACGCCCGGCCTGCGGGAGATCCGCGAACAGGAAGCGCGGCACGGCCTGGACCGGTGGCCGCGCGTCTGTATGCGCCGGGCCCTGTGATCACGGCTCAAGGCGGCCCTGTACCGGCCGACCCAGGAGGAGGGAGGTCCGCTCGGCGGTACGGTCTCGCGTGAGGCGGCGAAAAGCAGTTGCGGCCCGGGAGTTCGACTGGCAGCCTGCCGCGGTGAATCGCGAAATGATCTCTCTTCTGGCCCATACCCACCACCCCATCGCCGCACCGCTCTCGGACAGCTCGGTGCACGGTCTGCTGGAGCGCGGCCTGCCGCGCGGTGACGAACGGGTCCTCGACCTCGGCTGCGGCGGCGGTGAGTGGCTGCTGCGCTGCCTCGGCATGCACGAGGGCGTCCGCGCCCACGGAGTCGACATATCGGAGCCGGCCCTCGACCGCGCCCGGTCCGCGGCGGAGCGGCTCGCCGTCGCGGACCGACTGACGCTCCACCACGGACCGGCCGCGGACCACACCTCCGCGGACCCCTACGACCTCGTCCTGAGCGTCGGCGCCGCCCACGCCTTCGACGGCTTGCTGCCCACGCTGGAGGCCGCCCGCAAGCATCTCGCCCCCGGCGGGCACGTACTGATCGGCGACGGCTACTGGCAGCAGGAGCCCTCCGCCGAAGTGGTGGAGATGATGGGCGACTTCGCCGATCTCGCCGGCACGCTGGACAACATCACCGCGGCCGGCTGGACGCCCGTGTTCGGCCACGTCAGCAGCCGCGAGGAGCTCGACAACTACGAGTGGTCCTGGACCGGCTCCCTGGCCGCATGGGCGCTGGACCACCCCGAGGACCCCGCCGCCGCCGACGCCCTGGCCACCTCCGCGCAGCACCGGCGGGATTGGCTGAGCGTCTACCGGGAGTCATGGGGCTTCGTCACGCTGCTGCTCCGTGCGGACGCGCCCCGCTGACCGAGGCGGTCAGCGGCACAGGACGGGCACCTGCTGGACGAGGTTGTTGCCGAAGCCGCCCCGGTTCCAAGGCTGTTCCAGGGGCTGGGTGCGGCCTTCGGCGTCCGTGGCGCGGGCGAGGAGGGTGTGGCTGCCGGGCGTGGCGGTCCAGGTGTGGTGCCAGGCCTGCCACGCCCAGCGGTGCGCTCCCTGCGGCGCGAGATCGGCCTCGCTCCAGGAACTGCCGCCGTCGGAGCTCACCTCCACCCGGGCCACCGGCCCGTATCCCGACCAGGCGCGTCCCTCCAGCCGTACGGGCCCGGCGGGTACGACGCGGACGCGCGACATGAAGTCCGGGAATCCCGGCGGGACCATCAGCGCGCGCGGCGCGATCCGTGTCACCGGCTCGCCGGGGTCGTCGGGATCCTGCCGGTAGCGGTAGGCCACCGCCTGCTGGAACCCCGTGAACGGGGCGTCGACCAGCGTGATCTCCCGCAGCCACTTCACGTGCGCCATCCCGTACCAGCCGGGGACGACCAGGCGCAGGGGACAACCGTGCTGCGGCGGCAGCGGCAGGCCGTTCATGGCGTACGCGATCAGCACCTCCGGATCGTCCCCGGTGGCGACCGACAGCGGCAGACTGCGCTGGTAGTCCTGCTCGACCCCGCGCTCCACGCCGTGGTCGGCGCCCGTGAAGACGGCTTCGACGGCGTCCCGCTCGACACCGGCCTCGGCGAGGACGGCCCGCAGCGGGACGCCCGTCCAGTCGGCGGTGCCCACCGCCTCGACGAGCCAGGGCTGGCTGACCGGGCGTGGGGACAGCCGGGCCCGGCCGTTGCCCGCGCACTCCATGGTGACCCGCCGGGTGACGGCGGGGAGCGCGCCGAGGGACTCCGGGGTCAGGGTCAGCGGCGTACGGACCCGGCCGCCGACGACGAGGTTCCAGCCGTCGGCGGCCGCGGCCGGGATGTCGTAGTGGACCAGCACGTAGTGCAGGCCCGCCGGGGTGACCTCGTAACGCAGGGCCTCCAGCGGAAGGCCGTGGTTGCGGGCCGCGAGCGCCAGCTCCTCGTGGCTGAGGCCCTCACCGGGGTCCGCCACCCGCGCCGGCGTGCTGACATCGCTCAGGGACGCCTCCATGCCCCCATGGTCCCGCTCCTACAGGTTCCGTACAAAACGGAGGCCCGGGCGGCCGGTCACCTCCGTCTCCCCGGCGGGGAGGAAGCCCGTACGGGCCAGTACGGCGCGGGACCCGGCATTGTCGAGCGTGGTGACGGCCGTCAGCGTGGTCAGTCCGTACTCCGCACCGGCCAGGCCGCAGATCTCGTGGACGGCCGATGTGGCCAGCCCCCGGCCGGCGGCCCGCTCGGCGATCCGGTAGCCGAGCTCGGCCGAACCGTCCGCCACGTCGACCAGGTTGACCCGTCCCATCACCTCGCCGCTGTCGCTCACGAGGAGGTGGAAGAGGCACGCCCCCGTGGCCTGCTCGGCCAGCAGCGCGCGGTGGCGTGCTTCGAAGTCGGCGAAGTAGCCGTCGCCGCGGTCGGGTACCGACGCGGCGAAGTAGGCCCGGTTCTCCCGCTCGAAGGCGAGTACGGCCTCGGCGTGGTCGGGGCGCAGGAGCTGGAGCCGGACCTGGTCGTGAGAAGAGGGCATGCCCGGATGCTACGCAAGGCTTCCGGCCGTCGCGCGGACGGGGCCCGGAGCCCGAAGTGTGCTCCGTACGAGTTCTCTTGGGGTGCCCGTTCGGCCGCAGAGCCGAGTTCATGATCATCATTTTGGCTCCCGATCGTTTTGATACTGCCATCCGGCCGTGTGAGATCTGAGAGGGCTGTGTGGCTATGTCACCGACGCGAGGAAAGCGACCGACGAAGGCGTGGGGCGTGGTGGCCGCCGTGACGGGGGCCATGCTGGTGGTCGCGGCGGCGCCGGGCCAGGGTCAGGACGCGGACACCGTGCGATCCACGGCGGGGAGCGGGCCGAAGGAAGCGGCGGTCACGCTGCTGGTCGGCCGGGCGGTGGACGAGGGCGCCCGGGCGGCCGCGGGACGGTGCGCCGTCCACACGTTCCGCCCGGGCCTGTGCGGCGGCTGGCGGGAGCAGCGGGTCCAGGCCACCTCCCGCGGCACGGGATCCGTCCTGCGGATGAGGGCACTGGGCGACGCGTCGCGCGCCGCCCGCGCGGACGCGCTGCCCACCGACGCCGACGCGCCGCTGGAGATCGCCCTCGCGGACCGCGGACGGCTCACCGACGTGACCGTGACCGACGGGCACGGCCGCCACCTCGCCGGCGAACTCGGCGCGGGCAGCGGGTACTGGCTGAACACCGAACCGCTGCGGGCGGGGGAGACGTACACCGTGCAGGTCGGCGCCCAGGACGCGGCCGGCACACCGGTCGGGGTGACCATGGCCTTCAGCACCGCCCCGCCCGCCGACGGGGGCCGCCTGACGGCCGAGTTCGGTCCCCGCCCCGGCACGTACGGCGCGGGGGAGATCGTCACGGCGGACCTCAGCCGGCCGGTACCCGCCGACGACCCGATGGCCCGCGCCCGGGTGGAGCAGGCGCTGCAGGTGACCTCCGAGCCGCACGTCGAGGGCGCCTGGCACTGGGTCGACGATTCGACTCTCCACTACCGGCCGCGTACGTACTGGCCCGCCCACACCGTGGTCCGCGTGAGCAGCGGTCTCGACGGGGTCGAGGTCGGCGACCTCGGCTACGGCGCCCCCTCCGAGCCGTTGGAGTTCACCGTCGGGGACCGGATCGAGGCCCTGACCGACTCCGCCACCCACGAGATGACCGTACGCCGCAACGGACGGGTCATCAGGACGATCCCGGTCACCACCGGGAAAGCGGGGTTCAGGACGCGCGCCGGCATCAAGGTGGTGCTGGGCAAGGAGCCCAAGGTGCGGATGCGCGGGGACACCGTCGGCATCAGGCGCGGCACCACGGAGTTCTACGACCTGCCCGTGCTCTACGCGACGCGCGTGACGTGGAGCGGCGAGTACATCCACGCCGCGCCCTGGTCGGTCGAGGCGCAGGGCGAGGAGAACGTCAGCCACGGCTGCACGGGTATGAGCACCGAGAACGCCGCGTGGTTCTTCGACACGGTGCGCGAAGGGGACATCGTCGAAGTGGTCAACAGCGGCGGTGCGAAGATGGCCCCCTTCGACAACGGCTTCGGTGACTGGAACCTGGACTGGCCGGCCTGGCTGGAGGGCAGCGCCCTGGCCGCCTCCGACGGCGCGCGGCCGCAGAGTTCACCGCTCTCCCCGTCTCGCCTGCACCCGACCACCTGATCCGGGAACGCCGAATCGGCGGCGCCGGATGCCGTCCGTTGGCATCATGGTCGCGCCGGGTCGGTGTGGACGGGGTGGGGTGGCGGCGCCGTGGGCGGTTGGGAAATGCGCGCGCGGGATCTGCCGCAGCGCGAACTGGCGGAACAGGTGGCCCTGCTCGCGGACCGGGCCGGGGCGGACTCGGCGGCCTCGCTGATCCGCCGCGCCGCACGCCGGGCCGAGTCACCACTGGCCCGCATCTGCGTCATCGGCGGCAGCAACGTCGGCAAGTCACGCCTCGTCAACGAACTGATCGGCACGGACTGCCTGCCGGTGTCCGTCCACGCGACGAACGGGCCGCCCGTCGTCGTACGGCCGACCGGCGCCGAGGGTCCGGAGGAGGCCGGCTCCGAGGAGGCCGAGCCCGCGGACGCGGTGGCGGCGGACGCGGTGTCGGCGGGGCACCGCACCGTACGTCTGCAGGTGCCGGCCGATTCCTGGCCGGCCCGGGTCGGCGTGGAACTCGTGGACACGCCCGGCTGGGAGGGCTGGTCCGGCGTACGGCAGCCCGACAGCGCCGCCCTCGCCAGGATCGTGGCCGACTGCGACGTGGTCGTCGTGGTCACCGAGGCGCGCCGCGCGATGCTCGCCACCGAACAGGCCCGGATCAAGGCGCTGGCCGCCGCCCCGCACACGCCACCGCTCGCGATCGTCGTCACCAAGCTCTCCGAGGTCGAGGACGAGGCGGCCGAGATCCTGCGGCGGGTCAACCACCTCGCGGGACAGCTGGCTCCCGAGGCGCTGGTGCTGTCCGGACCGGTACGCGTACGCGTACGCACACCCGGCACCTCCGGCGCCCCGGGCCCGGCACCCGGCGCCGAGGCCGCCGCCCTGGACGGGGTCGACCAGCTGCGCTCGGCACTGGCTCAGCTGGCCGGCGTCCGACTGCGCCGCGCGTTACGCACGATCCGCCGCCTGTACCTGCTCGCGGCCAGCTGCGACCTGGTGGCGGAGGCGGCCGACCGGGCACTGACGGACGCGCACTGGACCGACCCGGTCAGGGCCCGCGCCGCGCAGATCTGGCACACGGCGCACGAGAGCTCCCGCTTCCACTGGATCGTGCTCAGCGCCGACGCGGGGGAGTGGCGCGCCGCGCTCGTGGCGACGATCGCCGCGGAGGCGCGCAGGCGCCGGGCCGCCGCCGTACGCGAACTCGCGGCGCGCTTCTCCCGGATGCTGGAGACCCCGGAGGAGCAGCACTTCATCCGGCTCCACACGATCCCGTACACCGCCGAGGCCCTGCAGCACTTCGAATCCTGGATCACCGTGACCGTCGACCGGGTGCTCGAACAGGACACCGGCCGGCTGCGCGACGCGCTGCTGCGCAACCGGCCCGGAGAGGAGCTGTTCCAGGGCCTGGCCGCCCCACCCGCCCAGCGGGTCGTGCCGACGGCGGCGCTGCCCGGGGTGGCGGGCACGGCGGCGGCCGCGGAATCGCAGAACGCGACGGGCTGGGACGCCTCCTGGCTGCCGGAGTTCGTCGGCACCGCCATCGAGAGCGTACTGACACCCGTCTCGACCGAGGTCGTCGCGCAGATCGCCGGGGCGGCCGGCACGGCACTGGTGACGGAGGCGCTCGAACACGGCCAGGGGGAGCGCCGCGAGCGCACCATCGACGATCTGGAGCGGATCGTCGAAGCCGCCTTCACCGAACAAGTGGCCCGTACGGACACGCGGATCGGCCAGGTGTACGAGCGCCTGCTGAGCCAGGCCCGGGACCGCGACGAGCAGTGGTGGCGGCTGCACACGACGGCGGTCGCCGCCCAGCCGGACTCGATCGGACACTGGCGTTCACTCCAGAGCACGGCGCGGTCGCTGAGCCGCTCCGTGCACGCTCACCTATCCCTCCTGGAAGGGGCCTGATGGCGCACGACAACCGGCAGTTGGCGGCCGGCCAGGAATCCCCGGCCGCGCAGTTCCGCGGCTGGAGCGACAACATAGGCACACTGCGCTCGTACTATCAGAGCCTGCAGCAGGTGGCCGGTGAGGCGGCGGCGGCCATCGCACCGCCCGGAGCCCCGGGCGGACTGCTGGACCTCGGCATCAACGGAGCGGTCTTCGAGCGCGAGACCTTCCGCATCATGGTGCTCGGCGAGTTCAGCAGCGGCAAGAGCACGCTGATCAACGCCCTTCTGGGGAAGAAACTGCTCCCCACCAAGGCCAATCCGGCCACCGCCTTCACCACGGTCCTGCGCTGGGGCGAGACCGAGCGGGCCTGGCTGTACCGGGACACGGACCGGCGGGGCGGCGAGACGGCCGTCACGACGGAGGAGTTCAAACGCGAGGTCTCCCTGCAGATCGACGCGCACGGAGCGCCGCGGACCCCGTCGTTCGCCCTCGCCGTCGTCGAGCAGCCGCTGGAGCTGCTCCGCAGGTCCGTGGAGATCGTCGACTCGGCCGGGATCAACGAGAGCCCGGACCGCGAGCTGGTGACCCTGAGGTACCTGGAGGAAGTGGACGCCGTCGTCTTCGTCACCGACGCGGGACGGCCGTTCACCCTCCACGAGACCGAGAACTACCTCACGCGCGTCAAGAAACTCGGGCACCGTGACATCTTCTTCGTGGTCAACCAGTTCGACCGGATCGAGGAGGAAGAACGGGCCGAGGTGATGAGCCGGTGCCGCAACGCGGTGGCCGAACTCTCGGGGGACAGCGGCTCGGCCGCCGCTTCCAACGTGTTCTTCGTCAGCGCTCTCCAGGCCCTGAAGTCGCGGCTGGACGGGGACGAGGAAGGGCTGCGGGCCTCGGGGATCGGAGGGCTGGAGGACGCCCTGGAGGTCTTCTGCATGCGCGACGCGGCCCGGGTGAAGTTCGTCCGGCTCGCCGAGTTCCTGCGGCACAACGCCGTGAACCTGCGCGTGCGGCTGCACGACGAGGGCGCGATCCTGATGAAGTCGACGGCCGAGCTGCGCGAGCTGCTCGACCGCAGCCAGGCCACCCAGGACCAACTGCGCGCCAGCGCCGACGCGATCCGCGACATCGTGGCCACCAGGGTTCTCGACATCGAGAACGAACTACAGCTGAAGTTCAGCGCGTTCCTGACCACCATCAGCGGCGAGATCGCCAACTGGCACGTCACGACCGGGCCGGGGCGCCTGAGCCGGGCCGTCCGGTCCTTCACCAAGGGCGGCCGGGTGGCGGCCCAGCACGAGCTGCGGGAGGCGTACACGGTCCAGCTCCAGGAACGCATGCAGGTCTTCTGCACGGAGAGCCTCGACCGCCTCATCGAGCAGCGTCAGGCGGACCTGCTGCGCCAGCTCGAACCGCTGATCCAGGCGCACGCGACGCTCCTCGACAAGCTCCGTGCGGAGCTCACCGGCGCGCAGTCGGTCCGGGACCAGGACCACCTGCTCTACACGCTCGCGGTCGTGGCGGGGAAGGGCGACGGCCGCGGCGGGCGGTACCACCAGGACGACGTGCCGCTGCTGTTCCGTCCCAGCTCGCTCATGGCGATCGGCGCGGGCACCGGTGCGGCGGTCGCGGGCGGTGCGGCCGTGGCCGCCACGGCCGGCCTGATCACCCTGGGGCTGGCCATGCCACCGGTCGGCATCGCGGCGGCCATCGGAGCCGCCGTCGGACCGCTCATGGCCTCCGGGGCGGTCCTCTTCGCAGACGGCAAGCTGCAGTCCCGTGCGGCGCAGGAGTTCTCCGACCACGTGAGGGATTCGGCGGGCCTGACCGCCCGTCAGTACGCGGACAGCCGTGCCGCCGATCTGCGCGCCGTGTGGGGCGGCATCAGCGGAGCGCTCCACACACAGCTGCAGGACCTCATCGGCATCGTCCAGCGCAACATCGAGGAGTCCCGGTTCGACGAACAGTCCAAGGCGGGGCTGAGGGACCAGCTGTACGTGTACGAGCAGCGGATCACGGAGGTGGAGCAGCTCATCGGAGTCTTCCTCCAGCCCTTCGTGTCGGAGGCGGAGCGCGAGCAGGCTTAGGGGCGGCGGCGTGGCAGGTGGAGAAGAGGCGGTGGCGGGCCGATAGTGAGGCGGTGAGCGACTCGTCGGAGGAAACCGGGCGACCCGGGGTCGGAGAGGGCGCCGCCTGGTCCGGCCGCGAGGGCGCACAGGCCTTCGCGGCCGTGGAGGCGGCCACGGACTGGCTCCTCGGATATCCGTTCGTCTTCCGGGCCCTGAGCCGCCGGCTCGGCGCCGGCGAGGTCCTGGTGGACTACGGATGCGGGCCGGGCAAGGTGGCCGATCAGGCGGCCCGGCGGCTGGGGGCGCGGGTGCTGGCGGTGGACACCTCGCCCGAGATGCTGGCGCTGGCGCGCGGTTCGGGCTCGGCGGTGGCGGAGTACCACCTCGTCGAGAACGGGCGGGCGACGGGCCTGCCGGACGGCTGCGCCGACGCGGTGATGTGCAACCACGTGCTCGCCTCGCTGCCGACCGAGGACGCGGTGCTCGCGGTGTTCACCGAGATCCGCCGGCTGCTGCGGCCCGGGGCCCCGTTCGTCCTGCTGGCCACCGATCCCGACTGCGGCGGAACGGACTACGCCTCGCTGCGCATCGGCGAGGCGGGGCAGGCGTACCGGCCGGGCGACCCGCTCACCGTACGGCTCCGGCGCACGGACGGAACCTGGCAGGAGGTCCGCAACCACGCGTGGCCGGTCGCCGTCATCCCCGCCCTGCTGGAGCGCACCGGCTTCCGGGGCGTCGTCCAGCAACGTCCCTCGGTGGACGAGGCACTCGCGCTCGCGGACCCGGAACTGGCGAACAGCCGCGCCTGGTCGGCGGAGCGGGCCAGACCACCGCTGGTGATCACTTCGGCTTCGGCGGCCTGACAGCTCTCGGCTCTTCAGGCTCACTGCTCACTGGCCACTGCTCTCCCCTCTCCCCTCTCCCCTCTCCGCTCTCGGCGAAGAGGCGTGCGCCGGGCCCACGGCCCGTGTTGGGTGGGCCGATGGAGATCTTGATACTGGGCGGGACGGCATGGCTGGGCCGCGAGGTCGCGCGGCAGGCAGTGGCACAGGGACACCAGGTGACCTGCCTGGCCCGCGGGGAGAGCGGAGCGGCCGCCGAGGGCGCGGCACTGGTCACCGCCGACCGGCGCGACCCGTCGGCGTACGAGGGCGTGGCGGGCCGGGACTGGGACGCCGTGGTCGAGGTGTCCTGGCAGCCCGGATTCGTCCGCGGGGCACTCGCCGCGCTCGGCGCGCGGGCGGGCCACTGGTCGTACGTGTCGTCGGTCTCCGCGTACGCCTCGCACGCGGACCCGGGCGCGGACGAGACGGCCGCACTGCTGCCGGCGGCGGCGCGGGACGAGGCCGGCCGCGAGCAGTACGGCGAGGCCAAGGCGGCCTGCGAGGAAGCCTCCACGGCCGCGGTGGGGGACCGGCTGCTCATCGCGCGGGCCGGACTGATCGGCGGACCGGGCGACCACAGCGGCCGCACCGGGTACTGGGTCGGCCGCGCCGCCCGCGAGCCGCTGGCCCCGCTGCTGGTACCCGACTCCCCGGACGTGCCGACGCAGGCCGTCGACGTACGGGACCTCGGGGCCTGGCTGCTCGACTGCGCGCGCAAGGGGACGACCGGCACGTACGACGCGGTCGGCCCGGTCGTGCCCTTCGCGGAGTGGGTCGCGCTGTCGCGGGAGATCGGCGGGCACACCGGGCCGGTGGTGGAGGCGGACACCGACTGGCTGCTCGGGCAGCAGGTGGGCCAGTTCATGGGTGAGGAGTCGCTCGCGATGTGGATGACCGACCCGGAATGGGCCGGCTTCAGCGCGCGCACCGGCGCCGCGGCGCTCGCGGCAGGCCTGCGCCACCGCCCCCGGGCGGAGCTCCTGGCGGACACCCTGCGCTGGGAGCGGGAAGCGGGGCTGGACCGGCCGCGCCGGGCCGGGCTGAGCGCAGCACGCGAGCGCGAACTCCTGGACCTGCTGCGCTGAGGGCCGTCCCGCGGGGTCCGGGCGGGGCCGACCGATGGAAGATCGCCCCCGCCGTCGGCGACGCTCCGCGTGGCACGCCGCACACCGGGCTCCGCGACGGCATGGTCGACGGGTAACGGAGACACGGAGGGAGCCGGCGGTGGCGAGTGCGACAGAGTCCCATACCTCCCGCGTCACGCTCCGCGTCAACGGCAGGGACCACGTCCTCCCGCTCGACCACCGCGTCACCCTGCTCGACGCCCTGCGCGAGCACCTCGGCCTGACCGGCGCGAAGAAGGGGTGCGACCACGGTCAGTGCGGCGCCTGCACGGTGCTCGTCGACGGGAGGCGGATGAACAGCTGCCTGCTGCTCGCCGTGGCCCAGGACGGCGCGCACGTCACCACGGTGGAGGGACTCGCCGCCGTCGCCGCGACCGACAGCACCGACAGCACCGACAGCACCGTCGGCACCGTCGGGGCACTGCATCCGCTCCAGCAGGCGTTCATCGACCGGGACGCCTTCCAGTGCGGCTTCTGCACGCCGGGCCAGCTCTGCTCCGCCGTCGCGGCGATCGAGGAAGCCGCCTCGGGCCACCCCTCGCACGTCACACCCGACGACGTCCTCGCCGAGCCCGGCCGCCGCGTCACGCTGACCGCGCCGGAGATCAGGGAACGGCTCAGCGGCAACATCTGCCGCTGCGGCGCCTACCCCCGCATCGTCGACGCCGTGCTGGACGTGATCGAGTGAAACCCTTCTCCTACGTGCGCGCGACCACCCTCCAGGAGGCGACGGCCGCCCACGCCCGGCTGCCCGGCTCCCGCTATCTCGCCGGCGGCACCAACCTCGTGGACCTCATGAAACTGGGAGTCGAGAGCCCCGGCGCCCTCGTCGACCTTTCCGGGCTGCCACTGGCGGGCATCGAGCTGCTGCCCGCGGGGACGCTCCGCATCGGCGCCACGGCACGCAACAGCGACGTGGCCGCCCACCCCCTCGTACGCGCGCACCATCCGGCCCTCGCGCAGGCACTGCTCGCCGGAGCGTCGGCGCAGCTGCGCAACGCCGCCACCACCGGCGGCAACCTGCTGCAGCGCACCCGGTGCTCCTACTTCCAGGACGTGTCGGCGCCCTGCAACAAACGCGACCCGGGCTCCGGCTGCGCCGCGCGCGACGGGGTCCACCGCGATCACGCCGTACTCGGCCACTCCGCGCACTGCGTCGCCACCCACCCCTCGGACATGGCCGTGGCCCTCGCCGCGCTCGACGCGGACATCGAGCTGTACGGACGCGAGGGCACCCGGACCGTGCCCGCCACCGCCTTCCACCGGCTCCCCGGCGAGCAGCCCGGGCGGGACACGGTCATCCGGGACGGGGAGATCGTCACCGCCGTCCTCCTGCCCGCCGCCGGACCCGGCGCCGTTTCCCTCTACCGCAAGGCCCGCGAGCGGGCCTCCTACGCCTTCGCGCTGGCTTCGGTGGCCGTCGTGCTCGACCTCGACCCCGCAACCCGTCGCGTGCGGCGCGTCGCCGTCGCCTTCGGCGGCCTCGCCCACCGGCCCTGGCGCGCCGCCACGGCCGAGGAACGGCTGACCGGCGCCGAGCCGACCGCCGAGGCCGTGCGGGAGGCCGTCGACGCGGAGCTGGCCCAGGCGCAGCCCCTGCCCGACAACGCCCACAAGATCACGCTCGCCCGCAACCTCGCGTGCGACGCACTCGCCACGCTCGCCCGGCGGGCGCAGGACGGACGCCCCCGCACCCCGTAGGAGCAGGAATGTGCCCCGACCGTCCCGACCGCGCCGCCCCCGCCCTCGGTACCCCCGCAGCCCGGACCGAGGGGCCCCAGAAGGTCACGGGCGCCGCGCACTACGCCACCGACCGCACCCCGCCCGGTCTCGTCTACGCCTGGCCCGTGCCCGCCACCGTGCCCCGCGGCCGCGTCACCGCCGTGGACACCGGCCCCGGCCTGGCGCTCCCGGGTGTGCTGGGCGTCCTCACCCCGTACGACGCGCCCCGTCTGGGAACCTCGGACGACCCCACCCTCCAGGTGCTCCAGAACACCGAAGTCCCGCACCGCGGCTGGTACGTGGCCCTGGCCGTCGCCGAGACCCCCGAGGCGGCGCGGGCCGCCGCGGAAGCGGTACGGATCACCTACGCGACCGAGGCACACGACGTCGGCCTGCGCACCGACCACCCCGAGGCCTACGCGCCCGAGGAGGTCAACGCCGGGTACCCCGGCCTGCGGGAACGGGGCGACCCGGACGCGGCCCTCGCCGCCGCCCCCGTACGCGTCGACTGCTTCTACACCGTGCCGCCCCTGCACAACCACCCCATGGAACCGCACGCCGCCACCGCCCGATGGGACGTCGTGGACGGCCGTGAGCACCTGACCGTCCACGACTCCAGCCAGGGCGCTGGGGCGGTTCGGACGGCGCTGGCCTCGCTGTTCGGCCTGCCCGAGGAGGACATCACGGTCGTCAGCGAGCACGTCGGCGGAGGCTTCGGTTCCAAGGGCACCCCCCGCCCCCACGTGGTGCTGGCCGTCATGGCCGCCCGCCACGTCGGACGCCCCGTCGTACTCGCCCTGCCCCGGCGCCACCTGGCCGCCGTGGTCGGGCACCGTGCGGAAACCCTCCACGAGATCAGCCTGGGTGCCCGCACCGACGGCACCCTGACCGCGCTCACCCACGAAATCACCACGTACACCTCCAGGGTCCGGGAGTTCGTGGAGCAGGCGGCCGTCCCCGCCCGCGTCATGTACGCCGTACCGGACAGCCGCACCGCCCACCGGGCCGTAGCCCTGGACGTCCCCACGCCGTCGTGGATGCGCGCCCCGGGGGAGGCGCCCGGCATGTACGCCCTGGAGTCGGCCATGGACGAGCTGGCCGAAGCGCTGGGGGTAGACCCCGTCGAGCTGCGCATCCGCAACGAGCCCGCGAGCGAACCCGACACCGGCCGGCCCTTCAGCAGCCGGCACCTCGTGGACTGCCTGCGCGAGGGCGCGGCCCGCTTCGGCTGGGCCGCATCGCGTACGCCGCGCAGGGAAGGGCCGTTCCTCCGGGGCACCGGGGTGGCCTCCGCCACCTACCCCGTCTACATCGCGCCGTCGGCCGCCCGGGCCCACGCCCGGCCCGACGGGAGCCACCTCGTCGAGATCAACGCCACCGACATCGGGACGGGCGCCCGTACCGTCCTCGCCCAGGTAGCGGCCGACGCCCTCGCCGTCCCGCTGGATTCCGTGACGGTGGCCATCGGCAGCACCGACCTGCCACCGGCCATGCTCGCCGGCGGATCCGCCGGAACGGCTTCCTGGGGGTGGGCGGTGCACGAGGCCTGCACCGCGCTGGCCGCCCGCCTGGCGGGCCTGCGGCACGGCGTGCCCGCCGAGGGGCTGTCGGAGACGGCCGACACCACGCAAGCGGTCCGGCAGGAGCAGCCGTACGCCCGCCACGCGTTCGGTGCCCACTTCGCCGACGTCCAGGTCGATACGGTCACCGGAGAGGTACGCGTACGCCGTCTGCTCGGTGTCTTCGCCGCCGGGCGCATCCTGAACCCGGTGACGGCGCGCTCCCAGTTCACCGGCGCGATGGTCATGGGCATCGGGATGGCACTGACGGAACGGAGTACGGCCGACCCCGTCCTCGGCGGCTTCGTCGAAGCCGACCTCGCGGCCTACCACGTGCCGGTCCACGCGGACGTGCCCGACATCGAGGTGCACTGGATCGACGAGCACGACGAACACCTCAACCCGATGGGCAGCAAGGGAATCGGCGAGATCGGCATCGTCGGCACGGCGGCCGCGATCGGCAACGCCGTGTGCCATGCCACCGGGAAACGCCTGCGCGACCTCCCCCTGACCCCGGACCGGGTCCTGCCGGCCCTGGAGGGCTTGTAGGCCGTACGGCCCACACCGTCCCCGCCCCCGGCGCCCGCCCGGACGCTGCGCGGTCGATTTGGAGGGACGATGAAAGCCAGCCGGGAAGGGAGCGCCGTTGATGGATGCGACCGATGCCTTCGCGACGGGCGGCGCAAGGCGCGCCGAGGCCGGGGTTTCCCCGCCGAGCGGGCTGCTCGACGTCCTGAACGTCGCGGCGGTCGTCCTCGACGCCGAGGGGCGGGTCGCCCTGTGGAGCCCGCAGGCCGAGCAGCTGTTCGGGTGGCCGGCCGAGGAGGCCCTCGGACGGCCCGCCGCCCGCCTGCTGGCGTCCGAGGACCACGTGGACCTGGTCGTGGAACTGTTCGCGCGGGTCATGGGCGGCGCGGGTGACTGGGCCGGAGCGTTCCCCGTACGGCACAAGGACGGCAGCACGCGCCTGGTCGAGTTTCGCAACATGCGGCTCCTGGACGAGCGCGGAGACCTGTACGCCCTCGGGATCGCCACGGACCGCACACGGCTGCGGCAGCTGGAGCGGGACCTGGCCCTCTCCGCCCGTCTGGTGGCCCAGTCCCCGATCGGGCTGGCGGTCCTGGACACCGACCTGCGCTACGTCCTGGTCAATCCGTCGCTGGAGCGCATCAACGGGCTCCCCGCCTCCGAGCACATCGGACGGGGTGTCCGCGAGGCCCTGTCCTTCCTCGACGACGCGGCCGCCGTCGAGGCGGCGATGCGCCAGGTCCTGGCCACGGGCACGCCACTGGTCGAGCAGTTCACCGCCGGACACACCCACGGCGATCAGCATCATGAACACGCCTGGTCGGTGTCGTACTACCGGCTGGAGGACGCCACCGGGCGGGTGCTGGGCCTGGCGACCTCCGTGGTGGACGTCACCCAGAGCCACCTGGCGGCCAAAGAGATCGCCCGCAGCCGACGCCGCCTCGCCCTGATCGCGGACGCGACGGTGCGCATCGGCACCACCCTCGACCTGGATCAGACCGCCCGCGAACTCGCCGAGGTCGTCGTGCCCGAACTGGCCGACATCGCCGCGGTCGACATCCTCGACTCCGTCCTCGAAGGCCGGCCGAGCCTGAAGTCCTCCGCCCACGAACCGGCGGTGTTCCGGGCCCTGGCCGTGGCCTCCGCCTATCCCAGCGAAGCCGTCCGCGCAGCGGACCCCCCGGGCGACATCGCCCGGTACGCGGCGGACCGCCTGGTCACCCGGTCCGTGACGACCGGCCACCCGGTACTGGTGGCGCACGTGCACGCACACGACATCTCGCGCATCGCCCGGGACGACGACGCGGCCGCCCTGCTGGCCCGCGCCGGCCTGCGCTCCTACCTGGCCGTGCCGCTCATCGCCCGCGGCGAGGTGCTCGGCGCCCTCGACCTCAAACGCACCCGCAACCCGCTGCCGTTCAACGACGACGACATCATCCTGGCGGGCGAACTGGCCGCCCGCGCCGCCGTGTGCATCGACAACGCCCGCTGGTACCGCAACGCGCACCACACCGCCCTCGCCCTCCAGCACCACCTGCTCCCGCACCACCCGCCGCCCACCCCCGGCCTGGAGGTCGCCTACCGCTACCGGCCGGCCGCGGCCACCAGCGAGATCGGCGGTGACTGGTTCGACGCCATCGCCCAGCCGGACGACACCACCGTCCTCGTCGTCGGAGACGTCATGGGCAGCGGGATCAACGCCGCCGCGGGCATGGGACAGCTGCGCACCGCCACCCGCACCCTCGCGGAACTGGCCCTCGAACCCACCCGCGTACTCGAACAGCTGGACCGCACCACCAGCGCCCTGGAGGAGACCATCGCGACGTGCGTCTACGCCGTCTACGACCCCCACCGCGCGCAGTGCCGCATCGCCGTCGCCGGACACCTGCCCCCGGTCCTCATCCGTTCCGGCCGGGCCCCCCAGCTGCTCGACCTGCCCACCGGGACCCCGCTGGGCGTGGGCGGCATCCCCTTCGAGGCCACCTCCGTGCGGATGGAGCCCGGCGACCAGCTGGTCCTGTACACCGACGGCCTGGTCGAGACCCGGGACCAGCCCATCGACGAGCGCCTCGGCCTCCTCCTGGAGCTGCTCGCCGACACCAGCCGCCCGCTGGAGGAGACCTGCGACAGGCTCCTGGACACGCTGCGCCGACCGGATGACCACGACGACGTCGCCCTGGTCATCGCCCGCGCGAAACCGCTGTGAGACCGGTGGCCGGCCAGTGGTGGTGGTGCTGGTCGATGACGTAGTGGTGACCGTGCCGCCAGCCGCCCGCCGCGGGGCGGGCGTCGGCCAGGTGGGGGTGGCCGGGAGGCAGGTCGGGGTGGACGTGTTCGAGCCGGGACGGGTCGCGGGCGGGCCACAGGGCGGCGGCGGCCGCGGCGGCGGCCAGGGAGACGGCGCCGAGGACCATCGCGGTCACCGGAAGCCCGGCTCCGGCGGCGAGCCAGCCGGCCAGGGGGTACGTCAGCAGCCAGCAGCCGTGGGAGAGGGAGAACTGCGCGGCGAACGCGGCGGGCAGGTCCGCGTCGGCGGTGGAGCGGCGGATCACGCGGCCGCCGGGGGTCAGTACGGCGGAACAGGCGGCGCCGATCAAGGCCCAGAGCAGCAGGATCGCGGTCCATGACCAGGCGGCCGGTGACGTCGAGGTGACGGCGGCGACGGCGGCCAGGACCACCGGCAGGGCGAGGGCGGCCGGGAGCATCAGGGCGCGGTCGGGGACGCGGCTCAGCAGGCGCGGCAGCAGCAGCGCGGTCAGCGCGGATCCCGCGCCGTAGGCGCCGAGGGCGAGGGAGACGGCGCCCGCGGGGCGGCCGAAGTGGTCCCGTACCAGGACGACCGTGTCGACGAAGACGATGGCTCCGGCGGCAGCCACCGCGAGGTCGAGGGCGAGCAGGGCCCGCAGGCGGGGTGTCGCCCGGAACAGGTGGGCTCCGAAGGCGGCCTTGGCGTAGGCGCCCGCGGTGCGCTCGACGGGCGCGGGCCGGGGCAGCACGGTGGCCAGGACGAGGGCCGCGGAGGCGGCGAAGCCGATGGTGGTCCCGGCGAACAGCCAGCCGTAGGAGACCAGGGTCAGCAGGGCCGCGGCCAGCGCCGGGCTGAACAGGCTCTCCAGGTCGTAGGCGAGCCGGGACATGGACAGGGCCCGGGTGTAGTCGCGCTCGGCGGGCAGCACCTCGGGGACGGTCGCCTGGAAGACGGGCGTGAAGGCCGCCGAGGCCGCCTGGAGCAGGAAGATCAGCAGGTAGATCTCCCAGACCTCGGTGACGAAGGGCAGGGCCGCGGCGACCGCGGCCCGGGTCAGGTCCGTCGCCACCATCAGGGTGCGGCGCGGGATCCGGTCGGCGACCGCGCCGACGAGCGGGGCGATGGCGACGTAGGCGGTCATCTTGATCGCCAAGGCCGTCCCGAGCACCGCCGAGGCGTCGTTCCCGGCGATGTCGTACGCGAGCAGGCTGAGCGCGACGGTCGCGAGCCCGGTGCCGACCAGGGCGACGGCCTGGGCGGTGAACAGGCGCCGGTAGGTGCGATTGCGCAGTACGGACAGCATCGGTCCCGTCCCGGGTCGGGTCGGCGGCGTGGGGAGTCCCCTGACCCCACCACCATAACCAACATGTGCGTACCTGTGCACATGTCGGTTACGGGACCGGCGCGCGGTCGGTCGGCGAGCCGGTCGTGCGTCCGGCCGTGCGGTCAGTCGTGCGGCGGAAGGGAGCGCAGCTGGTGGTCGGCGACGCTCAGGGCCTCGTCCACCAGACGCCGCAGATGCCCGTGGCGCAGGGCGTAGACCACGCGGCGGCCGTCCTTGCGGCTGGTGACGAGCCCGGCGAGGCGGAGCTTGGCGAGGTGCTGGCTCACGGAGGGCCGGGCGGCCCCGCAGGCCTCGGTGAGCGTGCCGACATCGGCCTCGCCGCGCCCGAGCTCGTCCAGCAGCGCCAGACGGGTGGCGTCGGCGAGCAGCGCGAGGACGGACACGGCGACCGCGAGGCGCTCGCCCTGATCCTGCTCCTGCGAGCTCTCTGCACCTGCCAGGTGCGTGCTTGCGCTCATGCGCACATGGTAGGCGGGCCCGTAGGCCCGTACGGAGGATCTCAGGGCGGATGCGGGGGCGGTGGCGCCCGGAGCGGATACGGATGGGGTGCGTATCGCCGTGTGCGCCGTGTGCGCAGCCACCCATCCGCGAGGAGACCCCCGATGAGCCGCATCAACCGACGTGACCTTGGCCTGCTGGCGCTGCGGGCCGGTACCGGCGCGGTGCTGATGGCGCACGGCACGCAGAAGCTCTTCGGGTGGTTCGGCGGCGCGGGTCTGGAGGGAACGGCGGCCGCGATGGAGCACATGGGTTTCAGGCCCGGGCGGGAGAGCGCGATCGCGGCCGGTCTGGGTGAGGCCGGCGGTGGGGCGCTGCTGGTCCTGGGTCTGGCCACGCCGGCTGCCGGCGCCGCGGCGGCCGGAGCCATGGCGGGCGCCGTGTCCGTACACGCGCCCGCCGGGTTCTTCAACCAGGGCGGCGGGTTCGAGTACCCCGCGTTCCTCGGGTTCACCGCGGCCGCCGTCGGCCTCGCCGGACCGGGCCGCTACTCCGTCGACCACGCCACCGGACACTGCTTCGACCGGCGGTGGACGGTCGCGCTGGCCTTCGCGGCCAGCGCGATCGCTGCCGCCGCGGTGGTCGCCCGACGCGCCGGGGCGCAGCAGGGCGCCGCCCCGGAGGCTGCTGACGAAGAATGAGCGGCTCGATCCGGTCCGGATGCCGGGGTGTCAGGCGCGGGGCTTGGCGCGGACGTGCATGCGCTCGCCCTGTCTCCCGAAGAGGCTGAGGATCTCGACGGGCCGCCCGTCCGCGCTGCTGAACCAGTGGGGCACCCGGGTGTCGAACTCGGCGGCCTCACCGGGGCCGAGGACCAGGTCGTGCTCGGCGAGGACGATGCGCAGCCGGCCGTCCAGCACGTACAGCCACTCGTAGCCCTCGTGCGCACGGAGTTCCGGCTCGCCGCCCCGGTCATTGATGATCATCTTGTATGCCTGGAGGGGGCCCGTGCTCCGGGTGAGGGGGAGGAACGTACCGCCCCTCGGCAGGGTGCCGGGTGTCAGCCTGACCCGGGGATCCCCCACCTCGGGGGCGCCGACGAGGTCGTCCAGGGGTACGTGGTAGGCGCCTGCGAGCGGCAGCAGCAGCTCCAGGCTCGGGCGGCGCTGACCGGATTCCAGCCGGGAAAGGGTGCTCTTGGAGATGCCGGTCGCCTCGGAGAGCGCGGCCAGGGTGAGCCCGCGCTGGGCGCGCAGCCGCTTGAGCCGGGGGGCGACCTCGTCGAGGACCGCCTGGTACGGCGGTGGTGTGTCCATGGGGGCATTCCACTCCGCCGTCCCGGAATCGGCAACAAAGTTTGCCGCCACCGTCCGGCGGGCGCACCCTCCTGCGCATGAGCCCACACAGCGATTCCGGCCACGGCCGCCACAGCACCGACCACATCCGCAGCGTACGAAAGGAGGAGGCCGCAGCCGCAAGTACCCCGGGGACGCCCGCCGTTCGGTGGGCGCTCGCCGGACTCTCCCTGTCCATGCTGCTGTCCTCGCTCGGCACCAGCATCGCCAACGTCGGCCTGCCGGCCCTGGCGCAGGTGTTCACCGCCTCCTTCCAGCAGGTCCAGTGGATCGTCCTCGCCTACCTCCTCGCCATCACCACCCTCATCGTCAGCGTCGGACGCCTCGGCGACATCGTCGGCCGCCGGCGGCTTCTGCTGGCCGGGATATCCCTGTTCACGGCCGCCTCGGTGCTGTGCGGTCTCGCGCCCACCCTGTGGTGGCTGATCGTCGCCCGCGCGGTGCAGGGCCTCGGAGCGGCCGTCATGATGGCCCTCACCATGGCCTTCGTCGGCGAGACGGTGCCGAAGGCGAGGACCGGCAGCGCCATGGGGCTGCTCGGGACGATGTCCGCGATCGGTACCGCCCTCGGTCCCTCGCTGGGCGGCGCCCTGATCTCCGGCCCCGGCTGGCGGGCGATCTTCCTCGTGAACGCGCCGCTCGGCATCCTGACCCTGCTCCTCGCCCACCGCCACCTGCCCGTCGACGGGCGGGATCCCAAGAAGGACCGGGCGGGCTTCGACCACCTGGGCACGCTGCTGCTCGCCCTGACGCTCGCGGCCTACGCACTCGCCATGACCCTGGGGCGCGGCGGTTTCGGCCCGCTCAACACGGCTCTGCTGCTGGCTGCCGCCCTGGGAGCGGGTCTCTTCGTACGCGTCGAGGCGCGAGCCGCGTCACCGCTGATCCGGCCGGCGGTCTTCCGTGAGCCGGCGCTGAGCGCGAGCCTCGCCACGAGCACGCTCGTTTCGACGGTGATGATGGCGACGCTGGTGGTCGGGCCGTTCTACCTCTCCCGAACGCTGGGCCTCGGCGAGGCCATGGTCGGGCTCGTCCTGTCCGCCGGCCCGCTGGTGGCCGCGCTGACCGGTGTGCCGGCCGGCCGCATCGCGGACCGTTTCGGTGCGGTGCGCATGACCCTCGCCGGGCTCACCGCCATGACGGCCGGCTGCCTGCTGCTGTCCGTGATCCCGGCGACGCTCGGCGTCCTCGGCTACGTGGCCCCCCTCGCGGTCGTCACCGCCGGCTACGCGGTGTTCCAGACGGCCAACAACACGGCCGTCATGGCGGATGTCCGCCCGGACCGGCGGGGTGTCGTCTCCGGCATGCTCAACCTGTCGCGCAATCTCGGGCTCATCACCGGCGCCTCGGTCATGGGCGCCGTGTTCGCGCTCGCCTCGGCGACCACCGACGTGGCGACGGGACGCCCCGAGGCCGTTGCCACCGGTATGCGGATCACGTTCGCGGTCGCGGCGGCCCTGATCGTCGCCGCCCTCGCCATCGCGGCGGGAAGCCGGGCCCTCACGCGACGCGACGCCGGTGAATGACCGCTGAACGACGGCGCGTTCGCCGTCAGGGAGCGGCCGCCTCCGTGAGGAACCGACGGAGGTCGATGATCTCGTACTCGTCGTCCTGAGCCGCGTCGATGATCCGGGGCAGCGCCTGGGCGTCGATGACGACGCCGTCGCCGGTACTGCCCACGTGCATCTGGATGATCGCGCCGGGGCAGAGGGCGTCCACGGCCCGCGCCACCGCCTCGTCCACGGTCATGCCGCCCGCCGGGCCGAGATACCCCTTGGTGTCCTGGGTGAACTCGATGGCCGCGTAGCCGAGGTCGTTGACGTCGGCCACGCAGTCCGCGGTGGTCGCGCTGTAGGGGAAGCGGAAGAGGGGCAGGGGCTCGGCCCCGGATGCCCTGCGGATCGCCGCGTCGGCGCGGCGCACCTCGTCCGCCCGGTCCGCGGCGCTCAGGTCGGCGAAGTAGGGGTGGCTGTACGAGTGGTTGCCCAGGCCGTGCGACGCCGCCATGGCGCGCACCGCCGCGGGGTGGGCATCGGCGAAGCGGCCGGTCGGGAAGAACGTGGCCGGCACCTTCCGGCGCCGCAGTTCGCCCAGGACGGTGTCGATCCCGCTCTCGTCCCATGCGGCGTTGAAGGTGAGGGCCACGACCCTGCGGGCGGTGGGCAGCCGGCGGATCTCGCTGCCGAGCAGCGCCGTCGGCGGTCGCGGGCCCGCGCCCGCCGCCCGCGCGCCGGAACCCGGTGCGAGCCCGGCGGCCAGCAGCGCCGTCATCGCGGCCCGTCGTCCCACATGCACCGTCGACCCTCCCTCTCCGATGCCACGACTATGCGAGAGAGGGGAGCGGACCACGCTCGGACAGCGCCGGGCATCCGGGTGGTCTCAGGAAGAGGACGGGCGCCGGCGCAGGTGGGTCGTCAGGTGGTGCTGGAGGGGTTGGCCCACGGCCGCCATGTCGTGAGTGACCGTCATCTCCTCGCCCTGCAGCGCGTAGTGGCGCCGCGTGCCGGTGACCTCCTTGGCCAGGGGCGTCAGCGCCACGTCCTTGGTCTCGATCTCGATCTCCGTGGCGGACACCCGCCCCACGTACGTCTCGACGATGCCGGTGGGGTGGGCGAGCACGACTTCCAGGGACGCGTCGGGCGTCACCCGCCACCACCCGGCCTCGCGCCCCGCCGGGCGGACCGGGGTCCCGGACTCGTCGATCAGCCACGCGCGTGCCTCGTAGCGCAGGAAGGGGCGGCCGTCGTGGCTGAAGGTGATCTCCTGCTCGTACCGGAAGTCCTGCTCCAGGGTCGGGTACTCACCGCGGCCGCGACCGTGCCAGCGCCCCAGCAGGGGCAGTACGGGCCGCAGCAGCGGGTGCGGATCGGGGCCCTCACCGAGGACGTGGCTGTCGGGGTACGGATTGTCCTGCGGCGACTCGAACATGTGCACCTTGCCTGTCTGCGGATACCACCAGAGGTGCAGCCTAAGCGGCCTCGGGGAAGTGGGGTGCGTTTCCGCGTCGTCCGGTGCGGTGCATCGCAAGGCGGAGCAGTGCGGACGTCCCTTGTACTGGACGTCCCTTGTACTGGACGTACTCGGGTACTGCGACAACGCGGCGAGGTGCCGTGCCTGGGGGCACCTCCCAGCGGTAGCTGGGGGAGGCGCGGGGACGTGCCCCACTTCCCCGAGGCCGCTTAGGGCCCGGGCCGTGCGAGGCCCCGGACCGCCCCGCCCCCCCGTGGTGGGGGGCGGGGCGGCCGGTCCGGCGGTTACCGGGTCAGCAGGGCCGCCGCGACCGAGGCCGGGACCGGCGAGAGGCCGGCCGGGCGGGTGGTGAAGGCCCCCCGGCCCTGGGTGCGGCCGCGCAGCCGGGACGCGTAGCCGAACAGCTCGGCCAGTGGCACGGTCGCGCTGATCACCGCGGTGCCGGACCCGGAGGTGGATCCGCTGACCCGTCCGCGGCGGGCCGCGAGGTCACCGAGGACTCCGCCCACACCGTCCTGCGGGACGGTCACCGTGACCTCCACGACCGGCTCCAGCAGCTCCACCGTGCTGACGCGCAGCGCCTCGCGCAGCGCGAACCGGCCCGCCGCCCGGAACGCCATGTCAGAGGAGTCCTTGGAGTGGGTCGCCCCGTCGGTGAGCGTGACCCGGAGCCCCGTCACCGGGAAGCCCCCGAGGGGGCCCTCCGCGAGGGCGTCCCGGCAGCCCGCCTCCACGGCGCGCGCGTACTCCTGCGGCACGCGGCCGCCGACGACCGTCGACCGGAACTCGAAGCCCACCTCCTCCAGCGGCTCGACATCGATGACGACGTGCGCGAACTGGCCCGCGCCACCCTCCTGTTTGACATGCCGGTGGACCAGCCCGGTCACCCCGCGTACGACGGTCTCCCGGTAGGAGACCTGCGGCCGCCCGACGACGACCTCCACCCCGTGGCCGCTGCGGATCTTCTCCACCGCGACCTCCAGATGGAGTTCGCCCATCCCGGACAGCACGGTCTGCCCGGTTTCCGGGTCGGACCGCACCACCAGGGAGGGATCCTCCTCGGCGAGCCGCGCCAGCGCGGCCGAGAGGCGTCCGGTGTCGGAGCTGCGGCCGGCCTCGACCGCCACCGACACCACCGGATCGGCCACCGTGGGCGGTTCGAGGACCACGGGCGCGCCCGGCGCGCACAGGGTCGTGCCCGCCCGGGCGGCCTTCAGCCCGATCACCGCGACGATGTCACCGGCGACCGCCTCCTCCCGCTCCTCGTGGCGGTCGGCCTGCACCCGCAGGATCCGGCCGACCCGCTCCGTACGGCCCGTACCGGCGTCCAGCACGGACTCGCCCTTGCGGAGCGTGCCCGAGTAGACGCGCAGGTAGGTGAGCCGCCCGGTCGGTGTCGCCGTCACCTTGAAGGCGAGGGCCGCGAACGGCTCCGCCGGATCGGGTGCGCGCTCCTGCTCCGCGCCGTCGGCAGTGCCGCGTACCGGCGGCATGTCCGCGGGCGACGGCAGGTACGCCAGGACCGCGTCCAGCAGCGGCTCGACACCGCGGTTGCGGTACGCCGAACCGCACAGCACCACCACGCCGTCCCCACGGAGCGTCAGCTCCCGCAGGGCGCGGGCCAGGGTCTGCCCGGTCAGTGCCGATGTCGCGCAGAACTCCTCCAGGGCGTCCGCGTGGAGCTCGGCCACCGTCTCCTCCAGGAGTCGGCGGCGCCGCTGTGCCTCCTCACGCAGCGGCTCGGGCACCGGCCCCGTCTCGTACGAGTCGTGGCCGGAGCGCCAGAGCAGCGAGCGCATTTCCAGCAGGTCGACGACGCCGGTGAAGGCGTCCTCCGTCCCGATGGGCAGCTGGACCACAAGGGGAACCGCGCCCAGCCGCTCCCGGATCGAGGCGACGGCCGTGTCGAGGTCGGCGCCCGCCCGGTCCAGCTTGTTGACGAAGGCGATCCGCGGCACACCGTGCCGGTCCGCCTGCCGCCACACCGACTCGCTCTGCGGCTCGACCCCGGCGACGGCGTCGAACACCGCGACCGCCCCGTCCAGCACCCGCAGGGACCGTTCGACCTCGTCGGAGAAGTCGACGTGGCCCGGGGTGTCGATCAGGTTGACGCGATGTCCGTCCCAGGTGCAGCTGACGGCCGCGGCGAAGATGGTGATACCGCGGTCGCGTTCCTGGGCGTCGAAGTCGGTGACGGTCGTGCCGTCGTGCACCTCGCCACGCTTGTGGATGGCACCGGTCGTGAACAGGATGCGTTCGGTGATCGTGGTCTTGCCGGCGTCGACGTGGGCGAGGATGCCCAAGTTGCGGACGGTGGTGGTGGCGGGGGAAGTCGTGGCGAGAGGTCGCCGGTTGGTGCGCATGGCCCGAGGCCTTTCGAATGATTCGAAGATGAGGAAGAGGGCAGCGCGATTCCCGGACGCGGTCCCGCCCCGCTCCGCCCCGCGCGGCTGCGCCGCCGCCCTGCCCGGCACACGGTCCGGGGAGGCGTCGTAAGGGAAGCGGGGGGAAGGGGAAGGAAACTAACAGTGCGTCACGGGCATACGGTGACGGCCGCGCAGCCGGCACCGCGCGCCGTGAGACACCGGGATCACGTCGTACCGGGACGGGGGAGCGACGGCGGCTGCGGTGCGGTTGGTGCACATGGCCCGGCTCCCCTTCTCTTCACTCGGCATGAGGCGTACGACGCCGCCCTGCCGGCGGCGCGTACGGCGAGTGTAGTGAGCCGTCCGGCCGAGGGCATGGCATTTTCCGGGGCCCCGGAAGGTGCGCCGGTATCCCTGTAAATGGGCATACTCCGGGTAGGTGGACCAGATCCTCGACCGGAAGGGGTGTGACATGGCACGGCTGTGCGTCGACGGCGACGATCTGGTGGTCCGCCTTGCGTGGTGGGAGAGGCCGGCGGCCCGACGCGGTGACGTACGCGTCCCGCTGACGAGTCTGACCCAGGTGGAGGTCACGCCGGACTGGTGGCGCGCCCTGCGCGGCGTGCGGGCGCAGGGCACGCTCATTCCCGGCGCGCTGTGCCTGGGGAGGTGGCGGCACGCCACGGGCGAGGACTTCGTGGCGATCCGGCGCACGCATCCGGACGTCGTCCTCGTCGAGCTGTCGCCGCCGTCGCCCTTCACCCGGATCACCGTCAGTGGCCCCCACTCCGACCGCGTGGCCGCGACCGTGCGGGAGGCCATGGCATGACCGAGGGCCCGGGGGTGATGGATTCCCCGGGCCCTGGGCCGCGTACACCGCGGGGGACGCGGGTGTGTATCTGCGACACCCAGAGAAACGATCCGCCACGCCGGGGGTTACGGGGTCACGCCGCCGGATCAGCGTGGCGTGACGATCCGGAAGCGGAGAGTGTGCGAAGAAGAGGGTCATGGGCGAGAAGAAGACGATCACGGTGTTCGGCGCGACCGGCTCGCAGGGCGGTGGCCTGGTGCGGGCGATCCTGGCGGACCGGGAGAGCGAGTTCGCGATCCGGGCGGTGACCCGTCATACGGACTCCGAGAAGGCCCGGGAGCTGGAGCGGCTCGGGGTGGAGGTGGTCCAGGCCGACATGGACGACGAGGCGAGCCTGGCCCCCGCCTTCGAGCACGCGTACGGCGCCTACCTGGTCACCAACTTCTGGGAGCACATGTCCGCAGAGCGGGAGAAGGCCCAGGCGCTGGCGCTCGCCCGGGCCGCCTCGCACGCCGGGGTCCAGCACGCGATCTGGTCCACCCTGGAGGACACGCGCGACTGCATCCCGCTGGAGGACGCACGGATGCCCACGCTCCAGGAGCGCTACAAGGTGCCGCACTTCGACGGCAAGGCGGAGGCCGACCACTACTTCGCCGAGGAGGGCGTACCGACGACCTTCCTGCGCACCACGTTCTACTGGGAGAACCTGATCGGCACGTTCGCCCCGCAGCGGGCGGAGGACGGCGTGCTCCAGTTGGTGCTCCCGATGGGGGAGAGCAGGCTCTCCGGCATCGCGGTGGACGACATCGGCAAGACCGCCCTGGCCGTGTTCAAGCGCGACACCGACCTCATCGCCGCCACCGTGAGCATCGCCGGCGAACACCTCAAGGTCGCCGACATGGCGTCGGCGCTCTCGCAGGCCATCGGCGAGCCCGTTCGGTACCAGTCCGTCACGGCGGACGCCTTCCGGGCGCTGGGCTTCCCGGGCGCCGACGAGGCGGGGAACATGTTCCAGTTCTACGCCGACTGCGAGGCGCGCTTCACCGCGGCCCGCGACCTCACCGCCGTCCGCGACCTCAATCCCGCGCTCCAGGACTTCCGCACCTGGCTCGCCGCCCACGGTGACGCACTGCGCGCCGCGTGGAAGTGAGGCCCGTGGGCGCCGGGGTCCAGGAGTTGCGCGGATCTGCAACCGTGGAGGTCACAAGGCGTGAGGGGTTGAGTCTCCCGTAGGGGGAGACGAAAAGGTGGGGGCATGGACAGCGACGCGCTCTACTCCATCGGGGAACTGGCCCGGCGGACCGGCCTGACGGTGAAGACCGTCCGGTTCTACTCCGACGAGGGGATCGTGCCGCCGACCGACCGGAGCCCGGCGGGCTACCGGCTGTACGACGCCGACGCGTCGGCCCGGCTGGACCTGGCCCGGACGCTGCGCGAACTCGGGCTCGACCTGGGCACCGTACGGAAGGTACTGGACCGGGAGGTCTCCGTACCGGACGTCGCGCGGGCCCATGCCGACGCCCTGGACGTACAGATCCAGACCCTTCGCCTGCGCCGGGCTGTACTGCGTGCAGTCGCCCGACGCGGCGCCACCACCATGGAGTTGAAGCTCATGCACCGACTTGCCGCCCTCTCGGAAGCGGAACGGCACCGGCTGGTCACCGACTTCGTCGACGACACCTTCGGCGGCTTCGACGCCAACCCCGAATTCGTGGCCCTGATGCGATCGGCCATGCCCGTACTCCCCGAGGACCCCACGCCCGAACATGTCGAGGCCTGGGTGGAACTCGCCGAACTCTGCCAGGACACCGGCTTCCGTGAGGCCGTCCGCCGGATGGCCGCGTACCAGGCGGAAGAGCACTCCCAGGGCGACACCGGCGGCCTGCACCACGAACTCAACGAAGCGGTCCGCGAACGGATGGACGAGGCCCTCGCGGCCGGTGTCCTCCCCACCTCCGCCGAGGCGGTGCCGATCACGGACTCCCTGGCCGCGCTGTACGCCCACGCGTTCGAGCGTGCTGACGACGGTGACCTGCGTCGCTGGCTCCTGGCTCGCCTGGAGACCGCCGCCGACCCGCGCACCGGACGCTACTGGGAGCTCATCGCCACGATCAACGGCTGGCCGGTGTCGCCAGGCCTCGCCCCGGTGTTCACCTGGTTCACCACCGCCCTGAGCCGGTACCGGTGATCGGCGCCGGGGCCGGCTCGGGGCGGGGCCGACGGGGTCGGTGACGGGGGCGCAGGGCATTCTGAGCCGGTGCAGATTCCGCAGCAGGTTCTTCAAGTCCCGGCCACCGCAGGCCGGATGGTGGTGTGCGGTGACGACGGGCTGGCCCGCAGGCTGGCGGCCGAGCTCGGCGAGGTGTACGGGGAGCGGGTGACGCTGGTGGTGCCGACCGCGAGCGAGCCGCCGCTCGCCGTCGGCCGGCCCGCGTGGCGGGGGCGCTGGGGACGCGTCCCGTCGGCCAGGGCGCTGCGCGCGCCGGCGGGGGAGCCGGCCGCGGAGGGGCCGCAGGTCGTGGAGGCGGCGGAGCCGGACGAGGAGGTGCTGTCCGCCGCAGGGGTGGCCGGCGCCGCCGCGCTGGCGCTCGTCTACGAGGACGACGACAGGAACGTACGGGCCGCCCTCGTGGCCCGGCGGCTCAACCCGAGGCTCCGGCTGGTGATCCGGCTCTACAACCGCAAGCTCGGCCAGCACCTGGAGGACCTCCTGGACCAGGCGGCCATCGTCGCCGAACCGGGGCTCGATCCGCGCGAGCGGGACTCCGCCACGACCGTGCTGTCCGACGCCGACACGGCCGCGCCCGCCCTGGCCGCGAGCGCGGTCGCGGGGACGAGCAAGGTCGTCCAGGCGGACGGTCTGCTGCTGCGGGCGGTCGAGCGGATGCCTCCGGGCAGGGGCGAGACCGCCGATCCGGGCCTGTGCACCCTCGCGCTGCTGTCCGCGACCGCCACCGACCCGGCCGGCAGCGAGAGTTCCGTACTCGGCGGTGAACGCGGGCTCCAACTCCTGCCCGACGACCGCGCGGTGGCGGCCGCCACGGGACGCGGCACCGTGGCCCTGGAAGCGGTGGCCCACACGGGCCCGGCGCAGGCGGCGCCACGGCTCGGAGCGGCATCGCTGCCGGTGGCCTCGCTGTTCTCCCGGCGGCTGCGCTGGTCGCTGGGCGGCATCGTGGCGGCCGTGACCGCACTCGCCGTGGCGTCCTGGCTGACCACGGGCGACCACCCCCTGCACGCCGCGTACATCACCCTCCTCGACATCTTCGCGATCAACGATCCAGCGGTCGGGGCCCCCGCGCAGCGGCAGGTGCTGCAGATCCTGGCCGGATTCGTCGGCCTGCTCCTCCTGCCGGTGCTCGTGGCGGCCGCGCTCGAGGCGCTGGGGGCGTTCCGCACGGCCACCGTTCTGCGCCGGCCGCCCCGCGGGCTGTCCGGGCACGTGGTGCTGCTGGGGCTGGGCAAGATCGGCGCCCGGGTGCTGGCGCGGCTGCGCGAACTCGAGATCCCGGTGGTGTGCGTGGAGTCGGACCCGCAGGCCCGAGGCGTGGCACTCGCCCGCCGCCTGCGGGTGCCGGTGGTCGTCGGCGACGTCACCGACGAGGGCGTACTGGAGGCCGCCCGCGTCCATCGTGCGCACGCGCTGCTCGCCCTCACCAGCTCGGACACCACCAACCTGGAAGCCGCCCTGTACGCCCGCGGGGTCACACCCGACCTCCGGGTCGTCATGCGCCTGTACGAGGACGACTTCGCGACGGCCGTCTACCGCACCCTGCGCGTCGCCCACCCCGACGCCCTCACCCGCAGCCGCAGCGTCACCCATCTCGCCGCGCCCGCCTTCGCCGGGGCGATGATGGGCCGGCAGATCCTCGGAGCCATAGCGGTGGAACGCCGGGTGCTGCTCTTCGCCGTCGTCGACGTGGCGGGCCACCCGCAGCTGGAAGGCCGGACGATCACCGAGTCCTTCCGCCCGGGTGCCTGGCGGGTGATCGCCCTCGACACCGCCTCTCCCGAAGACCGCCGCCCCGACCTGGCGTCCCTCCCCCGCGAGGGAGCGGACCCCAGCCAGGGGCTGGTGTGGGACCTGCACCCCGGTTACGTCCTCAAGCCCGAGGACCGGGTCGTGCTGGCCGCCACCCGCCGCGGGCTGGCCGAGCTCCGAGCCCGCACCGGCGCACCTGCCGCACGGCCCTGACGGGGCCGTGCGGCAGGTGCGCCGGTCGGCGGGGGAGGAGCGGCGCTGCTAGTAGTAGTGGCGCCTGCCTCCGACCGAGTGGCCGACGGCTCCCAGAATCCACAGGACGACGCCGACGACGAGCAGGATGACCCCGATGGTCCAGAGGATGGAGATACCGGTCAGGAAACCGATGATCAGCAGGATGACGCCAAGGACGATCATGATGTTTTCTCCCATCTCGCATTCGGCTCCTGCCCCGTTTCTGCCGACGCATGCGCCGCTCCGGAATGCCGCCCACCCGCCCGTGTACGGCCCGTACCCGTCCCGCAGCCCGCTGTGCCCGCTCCGTGCGGCCGGGTCGGACGCACGTCTCGTGGCAGACTGCTGCCTTGATCACGAGGGCAACGGGCCCCGTGCACACGGGAATGGGATGAAGTGCGCAAGGCGAGGTGGGCGGCCGCGGCTGCCGGTGCGGTGCTGCTGGTTGCGGGTTGTGGCAGTGAAGGCGGTTCGGACAAGGCCAAGGAGGGAGCAGCTCCCGCGTCGGGCTCCTCCGCCCCGGCCAAGGCGGGGTCGTCCGGCGCCCTGGACGCCGCAGCGGTGAAGAAGGAGATCGAGGGCGCGGCCACGGCAGCCGGATTCGCCGAGAAGGCCGGGGACGACGTCCCGGCGGCCCTGAAGTCCTGCATGGTCTCCTGGGTCGCGGACACCAAGAAGGCCGCCGACTCCAAGAAGTCCTACGACGACACGGTCGCCGCCCTGACCAAGGGCGGATGGAAGGAATCGCGCACGCTCGACCAGCAGATCTCGGTCGTCAAGACGCTGGACAAGAGCGGCTGGAGCATGAAGGCCAGCCACCACGGCAAGGCGGGCGCCATGCTGATGGTCTCGTTCATCGCCACGGACACCGGCCCGGCCTGCGAGAAGCTGTTCCAGGAAGACCTGGCGAAGAACAAGCAGTAGGCGCCGGCACCGGGGCCGGAGGCGTGAGCTCTTGCTCGTGGCCCTGGCCCCGGGGTCACGGCCCGGGGGTCACGGCCCCGGGGTCCCCGCCGTAGGCGTCGCGGGCCTCTGACCGACCTGGTTCCGGCCATGAGAAGCGGAAAAATTTTCTAGAACTAGACTCCAAATCGGCACGGCGTCTGGTCCACACTCGGCCCATGGCCCACAACTCGCCCGGAACATCCCCGACGAGACCGCTCTTATCCGCCCGGCTGCTGCGCGCGGCGGCGGCGGTCTTCGCCCTGGTGACCGCCGTGCTCCTGCCGGGCACGCCGCCCGTCCACGCCGACCCTCAAGGCCCGCCCGCGATGACGGACGGGTCCGGCCTGACCCAGGTCTCCGCCGCGACCGGTACCGCGACCAACTTCGTGGTCACCGTCTCCACACCCGAGGTCGCGGGCGAGCACCGCATCCGGATCCTGCTGCCCGCCGACTACGCGGCCGACCCCGCCAGGCGCTACCCGGTCCTCTACTTCCTGCACGGTGCGTCGGACGACCCCGGCAACCCCGCACTGGCCTACCCCGCGCTCACGGCCGCCCAGTCGATGATCACGGTCATTCCGGACGGGGGCCGCCGCGGCTGGTACGCCAACTGGCTCGACCAGAAGACCGCCGCGGGGGCGCAGAACTGGGAGAACTTCCACATCAACCAGGTGATCCCCTTCATCGACGCCAACCTGCGCACCGTCACCGGCAAGCAGGGACGGGCCGTCGCGGGCCTCTCCATGGGCGGATTCGGGGCCCTGCACTACGCCCAGCGCCACCCCGGCCTGTTCAGCCAGGTCGCCACCCTCTCCGGCGCCAACGACCTGTCCAGGAACCACGCTGTCATCCGCGCGGCCGTCGTCGCCACTCTGACCAACGTCGGTGCCCCGCTGTGCGGTTCCAGCTCCGCATCCGCCTGCAACCTCGAATTCGGGCCCGCGGTCTCCAGCGACGCCGTCTTCGGCACCCCGTATCCGGTGTTCGACGCCGACTGGCGCTGGAACGCGGCGGATCCCATCGCGCACATGGCAGCCCTGGAAGGCATGGGCATCGCCGTCTACACCGGCACCGGCAACAGCAACCCCGCCGACTTCGAGTTCTGGGCCGAGTCGGCGGCGCGGCACACCAAGGTGCGCCTGGACGCCCTCGGATTCCCGTACCACTACGTGAACTACGGCAACGGCTCCGGTTGGGGCGACAGCTGCCAAGGCGGCCACACCAGCGGCTGCTGGAGCCAGGACCTCGTGGACTACGTACCGCGCCTGGAGGCGGCGTTCGCCGCCGGCGCGGCCGCATGACGGTCCGCCACGACCCGGCCGGCCCAGTCACTCCGGTCAGCCAGGTCACCCCTTCCCGTCCGACAAGAAAGGTCCCACCCATGACCTCGACCCCGGCCCCCGTGCGGGAACGCTCGACGGCGTTCCTGCGCATGCTCGCCGCGGCCCTGGCGACGTGCTGCGTCGCCCTGGGCATCATGGCCTCCCCCTTGGCGTCGGCCACGGCCCACGCGGACGAGACCTGCGGCTCCCCGCTCCAGTGCGTGAGCCTCAAGTCCGTCAGCAACGGCCGCCAGCTCGACGTACAGAACGGTTCGCGCGACGACGGGGCCTACATCGTCACCAACTCCGCTCCCGGCTACCACCAGTCCTGGAACCTGAACGTCGACCCGGCGGACTACAGCTTCACCATCGTCAACGGCACCACGGGCAAGTGCATCGACCTCAGCTGGCCCGCACTGCGGCAGCAGACCTGCCGCGGCCAGAAGAGCCAGAAGTGGTACTTCCAGCCCGTGGCCGGCTCCACCACCGCATTCATGATCCGCAACGAGAGCGACAACTCCTGCCTCGACCTCGTGGGCAACGCCCAGTACGACGACGCGTGGACCGGGAAGTCCAACTGCCACGCCGGTATCAACCAGCGCTGGAGCACGAACTCGGCCGCCGCGCTCAACCTGGCCGTGGACCACGGCGCCCGGGCCTGCCAGAAGGACCCTTCGAGCTGCTCCTGGGCGGTGAAGAGCGAGGCCCCGGCCGCGCCCCTGCCGAAGGTCTGCGCCTCCGCCGTCTGGTACAACAACTCCGGCTCGCCGGTCGCCCAGTCCTTCTCGGTGACCAAGACCACCGGCTGGCAGAGCGGCATCACGACCCAGCTGTCGGCGGACCTCAGCGCGGGCGCGGCCCCGGCACTGATGACGCGGGTCAGCTCCAGCCTGTCGTTCACCAACGTCTGGCAGGGCTCCACGAGCGTCGGTGACGCGATCCAGGTGTCCGTCCCGCCCGCGCAGTACGGGTGGGTGACCCTGTCCGTGCTGGCGAAGAAGGTGACCGGTTCCTGGACCTTCGACGCGCGAGGATTCCCCTGGAAGGCCGACGACACCATCACCGTCCCGGTCAAGGACGACCCGGCCGGCGGTGCGACGCTCTACATCGCCAACACCAGCCCGACCTTCACGTCCTGCTCCTGATCCGGTCCGCGCCGCCGTTCGGGGGACGGTGGCGCGGACCTGCCCGCCCCTGTCGCCCGCCGGGCGACAGGGGCGGGCGCACCACGGCCCGCGCCGGGGCCTACCCGGCCCGTCGCATCAGGTGCGTCGTGAACCAGTCGCGGGCGAGGCCCGCCACCGCGTCCAGCGTTCCCGGCTCCTCGAAGAGGTGTGTGGCGCCGGGGACGATCTCCAGGCGGTTCTCGCAGCGCAGCTGAGCCTGGGCCTGCCGGTTGAGGTCGAGCACCGTCGTGTCGCGGCCGCCCACGATGAGGAGGGTCGGCGCCCGTACGCCGGCGAGCCGTGGCCCGGCGAGGTCCGGACGGCCGCCGCGGGAGACCACGGCGCCCACGTCCGGGCTGGTGCCCGCGCCCGCGTCGGCGCCGGCGCGGGCGGACGCGGCCCACAGCGCGGCGGCGGCCCCGGTGCTCGCCCCGAAGTAGCCGATGGGAAGGGCGTGTTCACGGCGCCGTAGCCAGGCCGTGGTCTCCGTCAGCCGCCGGGCCAAGGTCTCGATGTCGAAGACGTTCGCCCGGTCGGCCTCCTCCTGCGGCGTGAGCAGGTCGAAGAGCAGGGTGCCCAGGCCCGCCTGCCGCAGGGCCTCCGCCACCGACCGGTTGCGCGGGCTGTGGCGGCTGCTCCCGGAGCCGTGGGCGAAGACGACGACCGCCCCGGCGTCCGGCGGCAGGACGAGGTCACCGGCCAGAGCGACGCCGTCGGCGTCCACCACCACCTCCGCCTCGCGGGGCGCGGAGCGGTCCGCCGCGCGGGCCAGCAGGGAGACGACCTCCTCGTCGGGGGTCTGGGAGAAGTCCTGGTACCACTCGCCGACCGCGGAGAACCCACGGGGCGTGGACAGGCACACGACCTCGTCCGCCACGGTGCGCAGCCAGGCGACCGCGTCCGGTGGCGCCACCGGCACGGCCAGCACCACGCGCGCCGCGCCCATCTCCCGTACCACCTGGCAGGCTGCTGCGGCCGTGGCGCCGGTCGCGATCCCGTCGTCGACGACGATCACCGTCCGGCCGTCGACCGGCACCCGGGTCCGGCCTGCGCGGAACCGCCCGGCCTGCCGTGCGAGCTCCGCCTCCTCGGCGTGCTCGACCGCGGCCAGGTCCTCCCTGCGGACCCGGGCCATGGCCACGATGTCCTCGCTGATGACCCGCACGCCTCCCTCGCCGATGGCGCCGAACCCCAGCTCGCGGTGGTACGGCACCCCGAGCTTGCGGACCACGGTCACATCGAGCGGGGCTCCGAGGGCCTGCGCCACCTGGAAGGCCACCGGGACCCCGCCGCGCGGCAGGCCCAGGACGACGGGGCCCTCCTGCGCCAGGTGCCGGAGCACTGAGGCCAGACGCCGGCCGGCGTCCGCGCGATCGGCGAAGAACACGGTGGTGCACCCCCAGACCGAGGGGAGACGGAAACCACGTACGCACCTACTTCGAACCAACACCGGATACGGGCTCTTTGCAAATCGGCGACAGCCCCGCACGGCCCCCCGGGAGAGGCGTCGGCCACGGCCTCGCTGGCGCCGCTGGTTCCGGCAGGTCCTGGCCCGGCAGGAGGTGGCTCCGCTCTTCTCCTCGCAGGCCGATCCCGACGGGGATTTAGACGGGGCGCGGTCCGGTGACAGCGGCGGCGGCCCGGCCGGGTGACCGCGGCCCGGCCGGGTGACCGCGGCCCGGCCGGGTGATCGCGGTCCGGCCGGGCGGCTGCGTGCGTGGGCGACGGGAGCTCCGGTCAGAGCTCCTCGTCGTTCATGTCGTCCTTGTCGCGCATCCGGTCTTCCTCGCGCCGACGGCTCATCTCGTCGGGGCCCTTGCCACCGGGGCCCTGCTCGCCGGAGGACGGTCGGCTCGGCTCGGGGTGGACCGGGTCCTGGCCGGGGCGCATCATGCGCTTCTGCTCCTCGCGGCCCTTGCCCGGCTCCTGGCGCTTGGCCTTGCTATCGCCCATGAAGTGACTCCTTGGATGCGTGTGGAAGGGGTTCGTGCTCCACCACGCTGACACGGAAGGCAGCCGCACGCTCCTTTTGCTCACCCGGTGCCGAAACGGCGGACGCGGGGGACCATGAATACGTGCCGCACCGAACGGACGGGCCATCGTGACCTCCGTGACCAAGGCAAGCCCGGGCCTCTTCACCACGCGGGAGCGCGCTGTGATCGCCGCGGCAGCCCTTGCCATGCTGCTCGTGGAGATGGACTGGTTCGCCCTCAACCTGATGCTTCCGGTGATCGCCGACGAGTTCGGCACACCGGCGACCGACCTGCAGTGGCTGGTGAGCGGCTACATGCTGGCGCTGGGCGCGCTGATGATCGTCGGCGGCCGGGCCGCGGACCTGCTGGGCAGGCGCCGGGTGCTCGTGTGGGGGCTGGTGGGCTTCGCCGTGCTGTCCGTGGTGTGCAGCGCCGCCCAGAACGTGGGATGGCTGACCGCCGGCCGGGTCGTACAGGGCGCCGCAGCGGCGTTCGTCTTCCCGGTGGCCGTCGCCGTCGTCACCGCGTACTTCCGGGACGACCGCCAGGGCAGGGCGGTGGCCACGGTGCTCGCGTTCAGTGCCGTCGGGATCGCGCTGGGACCCTTCGTGGGCGGTGCGTTCGCCGAGCACGTGAGCTGGCGCGCCGTCTTCCTGCTGAACGTGCCCGTCTGCGTCCTGGCAGCCGCGCTGATGCTGCGCTTCGTGACGGAGACGCGTGACGAGCAGGCGGTGCGCGGGCTCGACATCCCCGGCGTCGTCACGCTCGCGGGAGGTATCACCGGCATCATGCTCGCGGTGGACCAGGGCGCGCACTGGGGGTGGGCCTCCCCGCCCACCCTGCTCTGTCTGACCGGTGGCGCCGCGCTGCTGGCAGACTTCGCCGTGATCGAGCGCCGCACGGACGAGCCCCTGCTGGACCTCGGGTTGCTGCGTAACGGCCCGTTCGTCCTCGTCACGGCCGCCGGTTCCGTGTCCAACGTCGTGTACTGCCTGGTCGCCGTCTTGTCCGCGCTGTACCTGCAGCAGGCCCGGGGGCTCTCGCCCCTGGAGTCGGGGCTGGTGTTCCTCGCGCTGTCCGGTGGTGCCGGAGCCGCCAGCTACTGGTCGGGGGCGCTGGCCCGGCGGTGGCGGCCCGAATCGCTCATGGCGGCCGGGATGCTGCTGAGCGGAGTCAGCCTGTTCGCCCTCACCTGGGCCACACCCCTGGCCCTGTATACGGCGGTCTTCGCCCTCGTCGGCATCGGGGTGGGCCTGGGATGGGCGCTGACCCAGGTGGCGACCCAGTCCTACGTCCCCGCCTCCCGCCTCGCGGCGGCCTCCGGCTTCGTCCTCACCTCGTTGGTGCTGGTCGGCGCCGTGGCGGTCGCCGTGGCGGCCACCGCACTCGAAGCGGTCAGCGACTCCGCCGCCGACGCGGCCGCCGACGGGTCCGCTGTCGAGGCGGTCCTGCGGGTGACAGCCGCCCTGGCCCTCGCGGGCGGAGCCGCCCTCGCCGCCCTCGTCCGGCCGAGGACCGGGTGAATCCCGTTGG
The DNA here is from genome assembly GCF_036203305.1 of Streptomyces sp. NBC_00190. Lineage (GTDB taxonomy): Bacteria > Actinomycetota > Actinomycetes > Streptomycetales > Streptomycetaceae > Streptomyces. The sequence continues at coordinate 7,754,281 of NZ_CP108131.1, forward strand.
AGGCACCGGACTTGTGCAGCATGCTGGTCCGGGGTCCGGAGGCGAACCGGGCCGTGGACCGTGCTGGACGGGGGCTGGACGTGCCGGAATTACCGGTGACCGAGGTGGCGGCCGCGACCGAGAGGCTCGTGGCCCTCGACGTGACCGCCGGGGCCCGGTGGGCGGCGGGAGCGGCGCTGGACGCCGTGCGCACCGTCGGCCGGGGCCCCGCGCGCAGTGACGCGGAGCGGGCCGCGCTCGCCGAGCTGTTCCAGGTCGCCGCCTGGATCACCTTCGACGCCGAGCAGCACGACGTCTCGTACCGCCTCCACGTCCGGGCACTGCGACTGGCCCGTGGCGGCCGGGACGGAACGGCCCCGGCCCCCGTGGAACCGCTGATCCTGGCCGTACTCGGCATGCAGGAGGAACACCTCGGCCGTCCCGCGCGTTCGCTGCGGATCGCCTCGTCGGTCCTGGCCCGCGAGGACCTTCCGGGTCGCGTGGAGGCGATCTTCCAGGTCCGCGCCGGCCGCGCCCTGGCCCGCATGGGGCGTGGGCCGGAGGCCCTGTGGTCCCTGCGCACCGCCGCCCAGCTGCTGGCGGACGGTCCCACGGACCGGGACCCCGCCTGGGCCTGGTGGTTCGACCAGCGTGAACTCGACGGCCACCACGGACTGGCGCTGGCCGCACTGGGGGAACCGGACACGGCGGCCGCGCTCCTCCACGGCGCGGCACACGCCGACGACGACGGCCCCGCCTACCGTGTGCTGTTCGCCGCCGAACTGGCCAGGGTCCTGGCCCGGGCCGGCGACTGGCGCGAGGCCGACACGGCCATGTCGACGCTGATCGGCGCCGTACCGGCCGTCGGCTCGATGCGCGCGCTGCGCGCGATGGGGCATGCGGCCCGGCTCGTGGTGCACGGCCACCGCGTACCGCGCCGGGCGCGCGACACCGCCCGCCACCTCACGTCGCTGCTGCCGGAGCTGCGCCGGGGTCCGGCCTGAGGGATCAGGTGCGCAGGCGGCTGCGGGGGCCGTCCTGGTCGCCGGCGGTCTCGTCGTTGAACCAGTAGTCGCCGGCGGCCAGGTGCCGGAAGGAATGGGTCCGCTCGCTCGGCAGCTCGACGGCCACCGCGTGCGTGCCGTCCTTGCGGGGTCGGAGCGTAGGGGTTCCGGGCTGCCGGTCGTTGAAGCCGCCCACCATCATGCAGTGTGACGACGGCGCTCGGGGTTCGCGAAGCCGACCAGGTTCAGGGGGAGTTGGCGCCAGAGGCCGCCGGCACGCCGTGGGCGCGGCCGGCCCCGCCCAGCGGGGGCTTGGGCGGGGCCGTGGACCTCTCCACGGGGGAGCGGAGGAGATCACCGCCGTCACAGCATGGCACTGGTTTCAGCCAGACAACAAGGGTTCTGGCCGAAACAAGTTGGTCATTCCCGGGGGCAGGTCAGGACACCGTGCCCTCGAGCCCCTCCAGGCTGTCCATGAACGAGCTGACCGAGAACACCGCACGGCCGGGACCGGCCGGGCCGTAGCCGGGCGGGGAGCTGAGGCCGTACTCCTCGAGGGTCGCCCGGTAGGTCTCCAGCAGCCGGATGTGGTATTCGAGCGGTGCGCCTTGGGGATTGGCCTTGCCCAGTGGCGTCGTCGGCTCCGGGCACCAGGTCGTGAAGCGCGGAACGACCCCGTTCGACATGAAGAACCGCAGGCCCTCGGCGGTCGACTCGATCGCCTCGCTCACCTTCGTGAAGCCGAAGGGCTCGGCCATCTCGATGCCCGCCACGAAGTTGGGGATCACGTTGCGCGGACCGAACACCTCGGTGGAGTCCAGGATCCTGCGGTGCCATTCGTCGCGGCCGACGTAGCGTTCCTTGCCCGGGCAGTGCAACTGGAACAGCCGGCGGTCCCACACCTCGAAGTTGGGGTGGTAGATCCGGATGCCGTAGTCGTGGAAACGCTGCACGTCCTCGCGCGGCAGCGCCTGGGCGACGACCTTGCCGATCCAGCGGCCCGGGAACCGCTCCTCGATGGCCTTCGCGTAATGACCGTAGAAGTCGGCTTCGTCGCGGCCGGCGACCTGGGAGGTGATCGATCCGCCCGTGAGGGTGTAGGCGCGGGAGGTACCGGCGGTGTCGTAACGGTCGATGATCTCCAGGGCCTCCAGCACCTCCTCCACCGGCTTCACCCCGGTGTAGGGCCGTCCGGCCGCCTTGTGCTGGCGCCAGTTGTGGTTGATGTCGCAGAACTGGCACTCCTCCTTCGCCCCGAAGTACTGGCACACCCGGAAGACCGTCAGGTAGACGAGGTAGCCCCACTGGATGGTCGGCGCCACCTCCATCACCGACTTGCCGTTCGACAGCGTGTGCCGGTAGTACTCCGGCATCGGCGGCAGCCCGACGTCCGCGATCCGTACGCCGTCCAGGTACAGGCCGAGCGTGCCGTCCTCGCCGCCCCGCACGACGTACGGGGAGTCCGGATTCACCCGTACGGACACCACGGTGCGGCGCAGCTCGTACGGGCCTCCCGTGAGCACGATCTCCTCGGGCGGCCGGTTCAGCGCGGCCGCACCGAGCTCCGGCAGCGTGCGGTGGTCGAAGGAGAAGATGAAGTACGACTTCGGCTTGACGTCGCCGGACGCCCCGTCGGCGGTGCCGCTGAGCGCGGACTCGTCGAAGGCCATGCCGCCGCGCAGGAGGTCCTCTTTGATCACGGCTTCCCGCGGGACGTGCGGGAAGCGCCCCATCAGGTCCTCGACCAGCGCGGTACGGCTGATGCTGTCCACGTGTTGCTCCATTCCTGACCGACCCGCTGAGGCCGTGTGGTCATGCGGTCGTGTGGTCGTGTGGGTGTGTGGTCGTGAGGCCGGGCGATGCGGGTGCGGGCCCCTCACTGCTTACGGGCGTGGAGCACGCGCATACCCCGCGCGCCCGTGGCATCGTGGGCGACCGGTGTCCCCGGCGGTGCACTGGTCGGCGATCAGGTCCTCATAGTGGTCGGTCACTGTTGCCAGGAGAACTCCCGTGGTCGGGCAGCGGAGGGGTCTCTCCGTTACGGACCCAGTTGGCGAGGTCGGCGAGATGGACGTTGGCCCGGGCCGCGTCGAGTTCGGCGCCCAGGGCGGCCCGGTAGGTGGACGTCGCCGCCGCGTAGCGTTCCCGCCCGGCGTCGGTGACGGCGGCGGTCACCGCGCGGCCGTCGCCGGTGCCGGGGGTGCGTTCGGCCAGTCCCTGGGCCTCCAGTCGGGCGATCAGGCGGGTGGTCGAGCTGTCCTTCATCCCGATGCGCTCGGCCAGTTCGCCCATTCTCAGTGCACCGCCGCTCTCCGGTCGGCTCAACGCGCACATGGCCCGGTACTCGGAGAGCGGGAGGGCGTGGCGCCGTTGCAGTACGTCGTCGAGCTGACGTTCCATCCGGCCCAGCAGCCGCACCGCCGTGCACCAGCGGTCGTCCTCTGCGTCATCGGCAGGGGGAGAGGTGAACTCCCCGGATTCCAGGGGCAATTCCATCGCCCCAAGGTATCTGCTTGCTCATGCAGGAATCAATGGGAACGGCCTGCTACGGGGTGCGCGTGAAGGAGCGGCGGTAGGAGCGGGGCGGGACCCCGCGGCGGCGCACGAACTGCTCGCGCAGGACGGCGGCGCTCGTGTAGCCGACCGTGCGGGCGATCTCCTCGACGGGCAGATCGGTGGTCTCCAACAGCTCTTCGGCACGGCTCAGCCGCAGATTGACCAGCCACGCGTGGGGGGTCGTGCCCGTCGCGGCCGCGAAACGGCGTGCGAAGGAACGCTTGCTCATCACGGCCCGCCGGGCCAGCTCGGCGACGGGAAGCTGCTCGTGGAGGTGCTCGCGGGCCCAGTCGAGGACCTCGGTGAGGCGTTCGTCCTGCGAGTCCTCGGGGACGGGCGCGGCGAGGTACTGCGCCTGTCCGCCCTCACGGTGCGAGGGCAGCACGAGGTCGCGCGCGATGGCGTTGGCCGTGGCGGCGCCGTGCTCCCGCCTGAGCAGATGCAGGCAGAGGTCGAAGCCCGCGGCCGCCCCCGCGCCCGTGATGACGCGGCCCTCGTCGACGTAGAGGGCGTGGGGGTCGACGGAGACCTCCGGATGGCGGCGGGCCAGGAGTTCGGCGAACCGCCAGTGCGTGGTGGCCCGCCGCCCGTCGAGCAGCCCGGCGGCGGCGAGCGCGTAGGTTCCGACGCAGTGCGCCGCGACCAGGGCGCCGCGGTCGTGGGCGGCGGACAGTGCCTCTAGTACGGCGGGTGCGGGCGGCGTCCGGAAGTCGGCCCAGGGCAGGGCGATCACCAGATCCGCGGAGGCGATGCGGTCCAGGCCGTACTCGACGGCGACCGCGACCCCGACGTCGGTGGACACCGGCCCGGGCCGGTCACTGCACAGGGCGAAGTCGAAGCGGGGCAGCCCCGCACGCTCGCCGAACACCTCGGCGACGACACCGACCGCCAGCATGCCGACACCGGGCGGGGCGTAGGCGGCGATGGTCACGAAAGGCGGCATGCGGGGAGTGTGGCACGTTTCCCGCGATCGGCGGCAACCTGACGGCCGGGTGCCACCACGGAATCAAGGTCCGGGCGGGGGCCACGCCCGGACGCGCTGTCGGGCAGGATGCGGACGTGGAGACGACGGAACTCGTAGCGCGGGCCCGCGCGCTGGCCGGCCGGGCCGACCGGGGCGGCCGACGGATTCTCGGGATCGCCGGGCAGCCCGGGGCCGGGAAGTCGACGCTGGCCGAGCGGCTGGCCGCGGCGCTGGGGCCGGCGCTGGCCGTCGTGGTGCCGATGGACGGGTTCCACTTCGCCCAGGCCGAACTGGAACGGCTGGGCCGGGCCGACCGGAAGGGCGCCCCGGACACCTTCGACGCGGCCGGGTACACCGCCCTGCTGCACCGGCTGCGCGAACCGGACGGCGGTACGGTCTATGCGCCCGCCTTCGACCGCGGGCTCGAAGAGCCGATCGCCGGAAGCATCGCCGTCGGCCCCGCCGTACCCCTGGTGATCACCGAGGGGAACTACCTGCTGCACGACGCGGGGGAGTGGGCGCGGGTGCGGCCCCTGCTCGACGAGGCGTGGTACCTCGCCCCCGACGACACCCTGCGGATCCGGCGGCTGGTCGACCGGCACGTGCGCCACGGCAAGGACCGGGTCGGCGCGCGCGCCTGGGTGGCCCGCTCGGACGAGGCCAACGCCCGCCTCATCGCCCCGGGCCGCGACCGGGCGGATCTCGTCCTCGACGTCGGCTGACGCGCGTCCCGCGCCGGCGTGGCCTGACCGGGTTTCAGCCGCCCAGGCCCAGGAACGCCGAGGTGACCGCCACGAACCGGCCGGCGTCGTCGAGCCAGGGGTAGTGACCCGCTCCCGGCTGCACGACGAGCGTGGAGTCGGGGAACAGCGAGCCGAACTCGGTGACCGTCGGAGGGGGACTGTTCAGGTCGAACTCCCCGGCGAGCAGCAGGACCGGGACCTCGCAGGCGGCGAGCGCCGCACGCGTGCCCTCCGGGTCGAAGGCCCCCTCGGCCGCGAACAGGGCGACGGCCTCCATGTTGTCCGGCCGACCGGCCGCGTGGTGCCGTTCGGCCGGAGCGTCCCAGCGGCCGTAGAAGAAGGGGGCGATGGCCTCCCAGTCGCTGCCCGTACCGTCGGTGATCGCCTCCAGGGCGGCGAAAGCCGAGGGGAACCACGGCTCGCCTCGCCGGAGCCGCGCGAGCGCGCGTCGCGTCTCTGCGGTGACCGGGATGCCGACGGCCCGGGCGCCGGGGGTGATCAGGGCGAGTCTGCGGACGTATCCCGGACGGCGGGCCGTGTACTGCGTCGCGATGTTCGCGCCGGCGGAGTGGGCGAGCAGGTCCATCACGGGGAGTCCGAGGTGTTCCCGCAGGGCCTCGAGGTCCTCCGCGAGGCGGTCGCAGCGGTAGGAGGAGGCGTCTTCGGGAACCGCCGACCGGCCGGTGCCGCGAAGGTCCGGGACGATCAGCCGGCGATGTCCGGACAGACCGCCGAGGTCGCCGAGATAGCGGGAGTCCGCGGGACCTCCGGGGACGCAGACGACCGGATCGCCGTCTCCGAGTACGCGATAGGCGAGCAGGGTTCCGTCGTGCGCGGTGAAGGTGGGCATGGCGTGGATGGTGCCAGTCGCGGCGTCGGTGGGGCAAGGGATATTGAAAATGAACGACCAGGTCAGGCTACCTATAACCAGGTTGTACAACCTGGTAGTGGTGGTGGCGTGTGCGGGTGTACAACCGAGGTGTGGCAGGAGAAGAGAGCGCGCCCCGGAACCCGGAGGCGCTGACCGAGGAACAGGCCGGGCGGATGCTCGCCGCAATGAACGACATCATCCGCGCGGGCGAGGAGATGCGGGCGCTGCGGTCCGAGATGATCAAGCTGTTCGCCGGCTTCGGCTGGACCCAGGACAAGATCGCCCGGCTCGCCGGGATGAGTCAGCCCGCCGTGTCCAAGCAGGTGGCGAAGTGCAGGACGGGCGACCCGGAGCCCCCGATGGAGTTGTCCCTCGACCAACGCGACACCCCATGGCTCGAAGGGCGTCTGTGGGGCCTTGCCGAGGAGATCTCCGAGTCCTTCCCCGGCACCGCGCACTGCATCTCGTACCTGAACGCCATCGCCCGGGGGCGCAGGCGCTTCACGCCCCAGAACGTCGACGACCTGCGGCGGCTCGTCGAAGAGGACCTGCGGCTGCACCGTGCGGAGCTCCCCCGCGGCTACCGGGAGGCGTACGACGAGATCAGCCGTGGCCTGGACGTCCCCTCGAAGGCGGCCGCCACCGCATCGGCGTCCGTGCGCCGCGCCCTCGGCTGCCAGGTCCAGCGCGACCGGCTCGGCAGCGGCTCCCGGGCCTGACGCGCGCGGCGAAGGCCGTGGCGGTGCTGAGCGGCGGGGCTCCGTCGGGGCGCAGGCTCTCCGCGCCGCCGCCGGTGCGGGTGGCGGCGGCCCGTTGATATAGCGTGATCCCCTCAATAGGACATGTACACGCCCACGGGGGACTCCTAGATGACTTATCCGCCGCAGCAAGGCCCTGGTCCGTACGGCCAGCCCGGCCCGTACGGACAGCAGCCGCCGCAGGGGTACCCGCCCCAGCCGGGGCCGCCGCCCGGATACCAGCAGCAGCAGATGTACCCGCCCCAGCAGCAGATGCCGATGCAGCCTCAGCAGTGGGGCGGGCCCGCGCCCGTACCGCCGCCCTCGCGGAGCGGGGGCCTGGGTTTCATGAAGATCCTCAAGATCATCGGTGTCGTGCTCGCTCTCATCGCCTGCGCGGTGGGTTACTTCCTGAGCCGGGACGACGCCGACAAGGCGAAGGTCGGGGACTGCCTCAAGAACAACGGGTCCACGGTCACTCCTGACCTTCAGGTAGTGAAGTGCGGGGGCGCCGACGCCACGTACAAGGTGGTCGCGGTGATCCCCGACACGCTGGACACCTCCAAGTGCGAGGGGAAGTCGGACATCGGCTACCACGAGCAGACCCGAGGCTCCCGCCGGAGCTCGGGCAAGCAGTTCGTGCTCTGCATCAACGAGGTCAAGAAGTAGCCGCAGCCGCCCCGCTCGTCCGCGTCGCGGACGAGCGGGGCGGCTGCCCGGGTCTCCCGGGCCGCGGAGTCCGTCGGCGTCAGGCCGACGCGGCCACCGATTCGATGACGCCGCGCCAGGTCCGGCGGTAGCCCTCGCGCAACGGTCCGCCGACGAGGTCGAGGACCTCCGACGCAGCACCGGTCATGAGTGACGGGTCGCCCGACTCGCACAGGGACAGGTGCCCTTCGAGCAGGGCGGCCCCGCGTCGCGCGTCCGCCTCCAGAAGGCGCCGCGGCAGCCACTTCCCGCCGCCGGTCCACGCACGGTGGTGGTCGAAGAGAAGATCGGCCGCAGAGCCCAGGACGAACCCGGCCACCGCGAGACGCTCCAAGCGGTCGTCCGCGTCGGCGAGGTCGTCCAGCGCGTCCGTCAGCCCGTACCTCTTGGTCTCGACCGTCTGCTGGTCCAGCGCCGGCGGACCCTGGTGGAGGTCCGCTTCGGCCAGCGCCCGGGCCCGCCCGGCCTCACCGTCCGTGTCGAGCAGGACGATGCCGGTGGCGTACATGCTCTGCATGACCGCACGGCGTGCGGCGACGTCCGCGGCGAAGAGCTCCGCGAGACCGGCGCGGGTGTGGAAGAACAGCTCGGCGACACGTCCCTCGAACCGGACGGTCTCCCGGCCGGTTTCGCCACCGTCCCCGATGAGCACGGCGATGTCCAGGTCGCTGCCGGGTGTCGCCCGTCCGGCAGCCGTCGATCCGGCGAGGATCACGGACAGCGCGTCGGGGAAACGGCCATGGGCGAGACGTCGCGCTTGGCCGACGGGATCAGCGTGCATGCGGGTCAGCCTTTCCGAGGAGGGTGATCTCCGCCTTCACGGCCGCGAGTTCGTCGTGGCGGCCCATGAGGCTCAGCTGCTCAGCGTAGTGGATCAACGCGGTGAGGAGCAGCGGCGCCCGCTCGGGCTCCAGCGCGTGCATGCGCCGCGCGGCGGCGACGGACTCGGCCCGCAGGGCCAGCGCCGTGCCGGGCTGATGGGCGAACTCCTGGCGGCTGTATTCGTACAGAGCTTCCGTCAGGAGGGGAAGATACGCCAACGGGCTCACCTGGACGAGAACGCGAAAGGCTGCGACCTGCTGCCGGACCGGCAGCGTCTCCGATCCGAGGAGGGCCACCCGGGCCCGCAGTACCGCGTCGTGATTGATGTGCGCCGTGTGATTCATGAGGGTGATTCTGAAAGCCGCACCGGTGCCCAAACAAGGGCATTCGGCTGTGCCCTTCGTCCTACGAAAACGCCGTCTGACCTGTCATGATGGATACGTCTTCACCCCTGCGCCCGCCCCGGACGGTCTGTCAGCCGCCGCGATGGCGTTGGCGCGTAGCTCGGAGCCCGGCTTCCCGTGACGTCCCGCGGCTTTCCGTCCCTTCTTGAGCGTTCACGAATGTGAGCCATGCACCGACCCTTGACAGAGAATTTGTTCACTTCTTAAATCATGTAATGAACTAAGTGCCCACCCCCCCTCGAACCCTGGCGTGCAGGCCTGTCATGTGCATGCCGAGGAAGGGAGATTCATGGACTTCCCGCGCTTAACCCGGCGCTCCCTCCTGTCCCTTGTCCCGGTTCTCGCCCTCGTGTCGCTGTCCACCGGCCTGGCGCAGGGCTCGCCCGCGCAGAACGCCCCCGCACCGGCGGCCGCCGTCACGTTCTCCGACGAGTTCGACGGGCCCGCGGGCGCCGCCGTCGACGGGGCGAAGTGGCAGATCGAGACGGGCGACAACGTCAACAACCACGAGCGGCAGTACTACACCCAGGGCAACCGCAACGCCGCCCTCGACGGCCAGGGCCATCTCGTCGTCACCGCCCGTCGGGAAAATCCGGGCAACTACCAGTGCTGGTACGGAAAGTGCGAGTACACGTCCGCCCGCCTGAACACGGCCGGCAGGTTCACCGCGAAGTACGGCCGCGTCGAGGCCCGGATGAAGATTCCGCGCGGGCAGGGAATGTGGCCCGCCTTCTGGATGCTGGGCGATGACATAGGCCAGGTCGGATGGCCCGCCTCGGGCGAGATCGATGTCATGGAGAACGTGGGATTCGAGCCGTCCACGGTCCACGGCACCCTGCACGGCCCCGGGTACTCCGGCTCCGGCGGTATCGGCGCGGGCTACACCCTGCCCGGCGGGCAGGCGTTCGCCGACGCCTTCCACACCTTCGCCGTCGAGTGGAGCCAGGACGCGATCACCTGGTCCGTGGACGGCGCCGTGTACCAGCGGCGCACCCCCGCCGACCTCGGCGGGCGCCAGTGGGTCTTCAACAAGCCGTTCTTCCTGATCCTCAACCTCGCGGTCGGCGGCTACTGGCCCGGCGACCCCGACGGCAGCACCGCCTTCCCGCAGCAGCTGCTGGTCGACTACGTCCGGGTCACCACCGACAGCGGCCGGCCCGGTGGCGCCATCACCGGGATCGGCGGCAAGTGCGTGGACGTGGCGGGGGCCGCCACCGCCAACGGGACGCCCGTACAGCTCTACGACTGCAACGGAACGGCCGCCCAGCGGTGGAGTCTCGCCGGCGACGGAACGATCCGCGCGCTCGGCAAGTGCCTGGACGTGGCATCGGGCGGCACGGCCGACGGTACGAAGGTCCAGCTGTGGGACTGCAACGGAACGGCCGCCCAGCAATGGGCCGTTCCGGCAGCACGCGACATCGTCAACCCACAGGCGAACAAGTGCCTCGACGCCGCGGGCAACAGCTCGGCCAACGGCACCCGGCTGCAGATCTGGACCTGCACGGGAGCCGCCAACCAGAAGTGGACGGTGACCCCATGACCCGGATCGCCGGGCCATGGGTCACGGCCTTCGTGGCCGCGGCCTCGGCCGCCTCGGTCCTCACCGCCGTCCAGCCCACCCAGGCGGCCACTGCGCAGGCATCGGCCGGGGCGGCCGCCGCCCTGCCCACGGGCTGGTCCACCGTGGTGAACGCCGGCAGCGGCAAGTGCCTCGACGCGCGCTCGGCAGCGACCGCGAACGGTACGGCGGTACAGCAGTACGCCTGCAACAACAGCGCCGCGCAGCAGTGGAGTTTCACGCCGGCTGGCGACGGCTTCGTCCGTATCGGCAACCGCAACGATGTCAGCCAGGTGGTCGACGTGAGCAACACGTCCACGGCGGACAACGCGGCCTTGCACCTGTGGACGTACGGTGGCGGCGACAACCAGCAGTGGCGGGCCGTCGAAGAGGGCGGCGGCGCCTACCACTTCGTCAGCCGGCACAGCGGCAAGTGTCTGGACGTGCCCGCAGCCTCGACCGCCGACAGCGTCCAGCTGGTGCAGTACACCTGCAACGGCACGGCGGCCCAGCGCTTTCAGGTCGCACCGGTGAGCACCGGGCCCGGCGACGTCGATCTCGGCCCGAACGTCGTCGTCTTCGACCCGTCGATGCCTTCCTCCACGATCCAGAGCCGGCTGGACTCGATCTTCCAGCAGCAGGAGACCAACCAGTTCGGCCCCCAGCGCTACGCGGTGATGTTCAAGCCGGGTACGTACAGCAACGACGTCAACGTCGGCTTCTACACCCAGGTCCTCGGCCTCGGCCAGTCGCCCGACTCGGTCACCGTCAACGGCGCCGTGCACGTCGAGGCCGACTGGTTCCCGCCGAACAACGCCACCCAGAATTTCTGGCGCGGCGCCGAGAACCTGTCGGTGAACCCGGCCGGCGGAACCGACCGGTGGGCGGTGTCCCAGGCCGCGCCTTACCGGCGCATGCACGTCCGCGGCAACCTCGCGCTGGACGACGGAGGCTGGGCCAGCGGCGGATTCATGGCCGACAGCAAGATCGACGGCCAGGTGCGGTCAGGGACCCAGCAGCAGTGGCTGACCCGCAACTCCCAGCTCGGCAGCTGGAACGGCGCCAACTGGAACATGGTCTTCGTGGGCAGCCAGGGCGTGCCGGGCAACAGCTTCCCCAACCCGCCGTACACCACGGTGAACCAGACCCCCAAGGTCCGCGAGAAGCCCTTCCTGTACGTGGACGGCGCGGGCGCCTACAGGGTGTTCGTGCCCTCGCTGCGCGCCGACTCCTCCGCCACCACGTGGGCGAACGGGAACGCGGCGGGCACCTCGCTCGGCATGGACCAGTTCTTCGTCGTCAAGTCCGGGGCGAGTGCCGCACAGATCAACGCTGCCCTGGCCGAGGGCAAGAACCTGCTGGTCACCCCCGGTGTCTACCACCTGGACCAGCCCCTTCGGGTGACCCGGCCGGACACCGTCGTCCTCGGTCTCGGCCTCGCGACCTTCATTCCGGACAACGGTGTCACCGCCATGACGGTCGCCGACGTCGACGGCGTGAAGGTGGCGGGCCTGCTTTTCGACGCCGGTCCCGCCAACTCGAAGACGCTGATGGAGGTCGGCCCGGCCGGCTCCGCCGCCGGCCACTCGGCGAACCCCACCTCCCTGCACGACGTCTTCTTCCGCGTCGGCGGAGCCGCCGTGGGCAAGGCGACCACCAGCCTCGTCGTCAACAGCGACGACGTCATCGGCGACCACATGTGGATCTGGCGCGGCGACCACGGCAGCGGCATCGGCTGGAACAGCAACACGGCGGACACGGGACTCGTGGTCAACGGCGACAACGTGACCATGTACGGACTGTTCGTCGAGCACTACCAGAAGCACCAGACCGTGTGGAACGGCAACGGCGGGCGCACGTACTTCTACCAGAACGAGATGCCGTACGACCCGCCGGACCAGGCAGCCTGGATGAACGGCTCCACGCAGGGCTACGCCGCGTACAAGGTCGCCGACAACGTGACCAGCCATCAGGGCTTCGGACTCGGCAGCTACTGCTTCTTCAACGTCAACCCCGGCGTGACCGCGGAGCGCGCCTTCGAGGTCCCGGTCCATCCCGACGTGCGCTTGCGGAGCATGGTGACGGTCTCGCTCGGCGGCACCGGCACCATCCGGCACGTCATCAACGACAGGGGAGGACCCTCCAACTCGTCCACCAACGTGGCCGATCTGGTCAGCTATCCGTGAACGGTGTCCGGGCCGGGCGGGACACCCCGCGCGGCCCGGGCGGCCGTCCGGGCTTCAGGCCCCGTTCACCCGCGGCTGTCACCGTTGCCGGATGGCTATCAGTAGACGAGAACTGCTGGCAACCGGAGCGGCCGCGGCCGCCGGCCCCCTCATCCCCACCGGCCAGAACACGGCCGCCCGCACCCTGCGCGGCACGATCGCGCCCGGCGCCCCGGACTGGGTGTACGTCCCCCTGGAAGTCCCGCCAGACCTCGTCGAGTTACGCATCTCCTACACGTACGACAAGCCGTCCGTGCCGCCGGGCACCCCCGGTAACGCACTCGACATAGGCATCTTCGACCAGAGAGGGACCTCGCTCGGGGGCCGCGGCTTCCGGGGCTGGTCCGGCGGTGCGCGCAAGGAGTTCTTCCTCCGCACGGACGACGCCACCCCGGGCTACCTGCCCGGCCCGATAGAGCCGGGCCGGTGGTACCTGGCGCTCGGCCCGTACACGGTGGCCCCCGGCGGCCTCCCTTACGAGATCACCGCCACCTTCACCTCCGGCGACCCCGCCCCGCCCGCGGTTCCCGCCCACCCGCCGCAGCGGGCCCGGGGCCGCGGCCGGGCCTGGTACCGCGGCGACTGCCACCTGCACTCCGTGCACTCCGACGGCCGGCGCACCCCCGCCGAACTCGCCGACCTCGCACGGGCGGCGGGCCTGGACTTCATCAACTCCTCGGACCACAACACCCACTCGGCGCACGCGGTGTGGGGCCCGGCCGCCGAGGCCGCGCCCGGACTGCTCGTACTGACCGGCGAGGAGGTCACCACCCGCACCGGCCACGTCCTCGCGGTAGGTACCGCACCGGGCACCTTCGTGGACTGGCGCTACCGGGAACGCGACCACCGATTCGGTCGTTTCGCACACGCGATACACCAGGCCGGAGGACTGGTCGTCCCCGCCCACCCGCACGCCACGTGCATAGGCTGCGCCTGGAAGTTCGGCTTCGGTGAAGCCGACGCGGTGGAGGTGTGGAACGGACCCTGGACCCCGGACGACGAGGTCGCCCTCGCATCGTGGGACGCGACCCTGCGCGGCGGCGGTGAGCGGTGGCTCCCGGCCATCGCCTCCAGCGACTACCACCGGGATCCGGACCGGGTGGGCACACCGCAGACGGTGGTCCTGGCCGACGACCTGTCGCGCGAGGCGATCCTGGCCGGGCTGCGGTCCGGCCACAGCTACGCCGCCGAATCCGCCGCCGTCTCCGTGGCGTTCGACGCGATGACCGCACGCGGGGCGCACGCCGGGATCGGTGAACGGATCCAGGTCCCGGACGACATGGAGATCCTGATCCGGCTGAGCGTTGCCGGAGCCGAGGGATGTGACCTGAGGCTGATCACCGACCAGGGCGTGGCCTTCACGGCTCCGGCGGCCGCCTCCCTGGAGTGGCGCACCACGGCCTCCCGTACGACCTACGTCCGCGCGGAGGTCCGCCGTCCACCCCAGATCCCACCCCTGCCGGGACCCCCGGCGGCGCTGACCAACCCGATCTGGCTGGCCTGAATCGAAGAAACGATTATGCGTGTGGCGGCCCCGAGGCGGCGCACGGCGGCAGGTGGTGGATGTGTGTCCACCGTTCGACTGGCATATGCGCACGTCTGGACGCAGAGGCGCATGATCGGACCGCCCGTTGGTGAAGCTCGTGGCGTCCGGCAGCCGCCGCTGTCACCGAACGAAAGGTCGGCACGCCCATGCTGATCGTCCAGCTCGCCCTCGTATCAGAGACCCAGACCAACCAGATCTCCCCCTCGCAGCTCACCCGGGTGGCCGCTGCCCTGCAGAAACAGGCGACCCGCGACTTCGGGCCGATCTGGGACGTCAACGCAACCGTGGACGCCTTCGACAGACTGGAGGACGTGCCCGTCGGGTACTGGCCGCTGATCGTGGTCGACGACGTGCCCGACGCGGCGGGATTCCACACGGACGAGAACGGACAGCCGTTCTCCCTGATCGAGTTCGGCGACAGCTGGTCACTGACGGCGAGCCACGAGATGCTGGAGATGTGCGCCGATCCCTTCGGGAATCGTCTGGTGTCCGGCAAGTCTCCGAAAGAGGACCAGGGAATGGTCGAGTTCCTGGTGGAGGTCTCCGACCCCTCGGAGGCCGAGGAGTTCGGCTACACCATCAACGGCCTGCTCGTCTCGGACTTCTTCACCCCGAGGTTCTACGACCCGGTTCTCGTCGACGGTGCCCGCTACAGCTTCGGCGGTCACATCAAGGAACCCAGGAAGGTACTGCCCGGCGGATACATCAGCTGGCGCGAACCGGTGTCGGACGAGTGGTGGCAGCAGACCTGGTTCGAGGGCGACGAACCGAAGTTCCGCAACCTGGGGCGCCTGACCGGCAGCGGAAGTCTCCGTGCGGCCATCGACGCCAAGACCAAGACGGTCAGCCGCCTCGCCCGCAGCGGTCCGACCTCCGAGCGCTACCGCACCGCGAAGGCACTTACGGCGCGGGCCAAGGAGTCCACCGGCGCCCGGGCCGCAGCATGGCGCGTCCAGATCGAGGGCCTCAAGGTCGCGAACCCCGCGGCAAAAGCGTGGAAGGGAAAGGCGAAGGGCAAGGGCAAGGGGAAGTGACGGTGGCCGCCACCGCATGCGGCCCCCGGCCCGACCATCAAGGAGGCCGTCGTGAGCGATGACGCCCAGCAGCGCAAGGCTCGCGCGGACAGAATCCGCCAGAAGATCCACCGGCCGGGGGCCGATGCCCCGGGACCGGCACCGGCGGCCGACGAGCCGCCGGAGGGGGAGAGCCCGAAGGAAGGCGTCGAACGCCGGATGCGCGAGCTCGACGAAGCCGAGGGCGACGAACACGCACCGTCCTCGGGCGATGACGGAGAAGCCCCTGGCGGCAGCTGATCCGGCCGTTCGACCTGGACCCCGCCATCGGCAGGGCCCGGCCTCCTGCCACCGCTTATGCCGAACAGTGTTCACCTACCGGGGGGTTTACGCTCTGCCCGCGAATACCGGAGCGTGTGATTCGGTCAAGGGCCTTGTGGTGTCGGTCGGGAGGGGGGCACGCTCGGGGGATGAACACAGCTAGACTCGCCAGTGAACAGCTGATGCGTTGGTCTGCCCTGAGCGAAGGCCCGGCCCTTTGCGGCGCGGGGTTCGGGCTGAACGCGGGTCTGCGGGAGATCGTTCACTTTCACGGCGATCACGAAGCCGATGTCCACCTGAGCCACGCGATGATCACGAAGCTTCGGCCGGCTCTCGCCGGGTCGTCCGCGATCCGCCTGCGGGCCGGATCCGAGTGGGTGACGCTGCGCCTGGACATCGGGTCCGACATCGACCTGTTGGCCACCCTGGTCAGCGCGGCGCTCGCGGCCGGGGCCCGGGCCGAAGCCGAACCCGGCGGCGGCCACGTCCGCGGCCCGGCCCCGTGCACACGCCTCGGGAAACCGGCTGCGGCCGTCCTGTCCGGCTGCCTGTAAGTCCTGCGCGGGTCGCGGGACATCGGGGACCCGGCGGGCGCTCGGAGCGCCCGCCCGCCGGTGAGCCGCAGGCCGCCCGGCCGCCCGACGCCTACACCCGGCCCCCGTGGGCACAAAGATCTGGGGAGGGCACCGACCGGGGGGAGCGGATGACAGTGAGTCGCGGGAGCCGAGACGGACGTATCGTCACCTTCTATTCCTACAAGGGCGGCGCGGGGCGCACCATGGCGCTGGCCAACACCGCCTGGATCCTCGCCGCCAACGGCAAGCGGGTGCTCGCCGTGGACTGGGACCTGGAGGCCCCGGGCCTGCACCGGTACTTCCACCCCTTCCTCGACCCCGCCACGCTCGGAGCCACCACCGGGGTCATCGACCTGATCAGCGAGTACGCCTGGGCGGCGACCAGCCCGGCGCAGCGCGCCGACGACTGGCACAAGGACTACGCGCGCATCCAGCCGCACGCGGTCTCCCTCACCCCCGAGACCCTGGGCTGGGAGTTCCCCGACGGCGGCACGCTCGACTTCGTCTCGGCGGGCCGGCAGAACCGCGAGTACTCGGCGACCGTCTCCACCTTCGACTGGGACAGCTTCTACGACCGGCTCGGCGGCGGCCTCTTCTTCGATGCCTTACGCGCGGACATGAAGCGGAACTACGACTACGTCCTGATCGACAGCCGCACGGGGCTCTCCGACATCGCCGACATCTGCACCGTGCACCTCCCCGACGCCCTGGTGGACTGCTTCACCCTCTCCGACCAGTCCATCGACGGCGCCGCCTCCGTCGCCCGCCAGATCGACGAGCGGTTCAACGACCGCGGCATCAAGATCTACCCGGTCCCGATGCGCATCGACGAGGGCGAGAAGGAGAAGGCCGACGCGGGCCGCGCGCTCGCGCGGATCAAGTTCGACAGCTTCCCCAACGGCCTCGTGGGCGACGAGCTCACCTCGTACTGGGGCGCGGTGGAGATCCCGTACCGGCCGTACTACGCCTACGAGGAGACCCTGGCCACCTTCGGGGACGAGGCGGGGCTGACCAACTCGTTGCTGTCCGCCTTCGAGCGGCTCACCGCCGTGGTCACCGAGGGCGGGATCACCTCCATGCCGGCCATCGGCGAGGAGGTCCGGCTGCGGATACGCGACGCGTTCACCCGGCGGCGCCCGGCGCTGCCCGCCGACCTGTTCCTCTCCTACGTCGCCGAGAACCGGATGTGGGCCGACTGGATCGAGTCGGTGCTCACCCGGGCCGGGTTCCGCGTCGTCCCCAAGGACGTCTCCGCCGAGCGCGCCCCGGGCACCGCCCCCGGCGACACGCTGAGCGCGGGCATCAGCGTCGACACCGCCGCCCGGACCGTGGTGCTGCTCTCCAGCGCCTACCTCAAGTCGGCCCGGGCGGTGGACGTCTGGGAGCGGGCTGCCGCCGAGGACCCGAGCGGGGGCCGGCGGCAGCTGGTGCCGCTGCGGGTGGGCGACGTCCGCCTGTCCACGCCGTACATCGACCGCAACCCGGTGGACCTCTTCCGGCTCGACGAGGTGCACGCCACCACCGCCCTGCTGCGCGCGGTGGAGCGGCCGATGGCGCTGCCGGACAGCGTCGCCAGCGCCTCCCCTCCCGGCCCCCGCTTCCCGGGGACCGTGCCGAAAATCTGGAACGCGCCGCCGCGCAACCCCGGGTTCACCGGCCGCAGCATCGTGCTGGAACGGATGCGCGACCAGCTCGGCAGCGGGATGGCGGTGGTGCTGCCGCAGCCGCAGACCCTGTACGGGCTCGGCGGCGTCGGCAAGACCCAGGTGGCGCTGGAGTACGTCCACCGGTTCATGGCGGACTACGACCTGGTGTGGTGGATCTCCTCGGAGCAGACCGACGACGTGGTCGCGGCCCTCGCGGAGCTGTCCGTACGGCTGGGCGCGCAGACCGGCGAGGACATGTCGGCGGCGTCGCAGGAAGCGATCGACCTGCTGCGGCGCGGGGTTCCCACCTCGCGGTGGCTGCTGGTCTTCGACAACGCCGACGACCCCGAGACACTCAAGCGGTTCTTCCCGCCGGGCGGCCCGGGCCACGTGCTGGTGACCTCCCGCAACCAGTCCTGGTCGCAGTACGGGGACGCGCTCCCGGTGGACGTGTTCCTGCGCGAGGAGTCCATCGAGCACCTCCAGCGCCGGGCCCCCGGCCTGACCAAGGACGACGCCGAGCAGGTGGCCGTCGCGGTGGGCGACCTGCCGCTCGCGGTCGAGCAGGCGGGCGCCTGGATCTCGGAGACGGCGACTCCGGCGGCCGCGTACCTGGACCAGCTGGGCCGGCAGACCGCCCGCGTGCTGGGGCTGAACCAGCCGCCCGGCTACGCGGATCCGGTCGCCGCGACCTGGAACGTGTCCATCGAGCGGCTCCGGTCCCGCTCGCCCGCCGCCGTACGGCTGCTGCAACTGCTCGCCTTCTGCGGGCCGGAGCCGGTCTCGGCGAACCTCCTCTACAGCAAGGAGATGATTGACGCGCTCAAGCCGTACGACTCCTCGCTCCAGGAGAAGCTGGTGCTGGGCCGGGTGATCCGGGAGATCGGCCGGTTCGCGCTGGCCAAGGTGGACCAGGCCAGCAACAGCATCCAGGTGCACCGGCTGGTGCAGGCGGTGATCAGGGCGCAGCTGTCCGAGGAGGAGCAGCGGGAGGCCCGGCACGCGGTGCACCGGATCCTGGCCGGGGCCCGGCCGGACGACGACGAGCCGATCGACAACCCGGAGACCTGGCCCCGGTTCAACACGGTCTGGCCGCACCTGTCGCCGTCCGGAGCCCGGCTGTGCCGGGAGCCGGAGACCCGCCGGCTGATGATCGACCGGGTCCGCTACCTCTGGAAGCGCGGTGACTTCAAGGCCGCGTACGCCCTTGGCGAGGAACTGCGCGAGGCGTGGAAGGAGACCCTCGGCACAGACGACCTCCAGTACCTGTACCTGTGCTTCAACCTCTCCAACATCCTGCGCTCACAAGGCCGGTTCGTGGAGGCGAAGGAGCTGGACGAGGTCACGCTGGGGCAGCAGCGCAGCGTGCTCGGCACCTCGCACCCGCACACATACATGACGACCAGCGGTCTGGCGATGGACCTGGGCGCACTCGGCCGGTACGGCGAGGCGATGGACCTGGCGAAGGCCGCGTACGAGGGCTTCGCCGCCATCTTCCACGAGACGCACCCGTGTACCCTGGCCGCCGCGAACGACCTGGCGCTGAACCTGCGGATGGTGGGGCAGTACGCAAGGTCCAGGGAGATCGACCAGGAGGTCTTCGACCGGCGTACCGAGGTCCTGGGCACGGACCACCCGCACACGCTGTCCTCGGCACAGAACCTGGCGCGCGACCTGCGCGAGGTGGGCCGGTACGAGGATTCGGTGCAGTTGCTGAGCCGGACGTACGAGATCTACATGCGGCAGCTGGGCCCGGGGTTCCCCGGCACCCTGTCGGCCGCGAAGAACCTGGCCGTGTCGCTGCGCCGGGCCGGCCGGCTGGAGGACGCCTTCCGGCTGACCACGGCCACCCGGGCCCGCTACCGGGCCAAGTACACCTCCGTCACCCCCGACCTGCTGTTCTGCGAGCTCAACCTGGCCTCGGACCTGTTCGCGACCGGGGACCCGGGCGGGGCACGGGACCTGGCGCAGGAGGTGGTGGACGAGTACATGAAGGTGCCGGGTGAACGGCACCCGTACACACTGGCCGCGGTGAACAACCTGGCGGTCTTCCACGAGGTCACGGGGGCGGCCGAGACGGCCGGGACGATGCTGCGGCAGACGATCCGGTGCATGCGCGAGGTGCTGGGCGACAACCATCCGCATACCGTCTTAGCCCACCTCAACCTGGCCAACGCCCATGCCGGGCAGGGTGATCCCGAGGGCGCCCTGGAGCTGGAGCGGACTGCCGTGATGCGGCTGCGCGAGGCGCTCGGGGCGCATCACCCGGAGACCCTGGCGAGCGCCGCCAACATGGCGGTCAGCCTGGAGGCGATGGGCCGCGGGGAGGAGGCGGTACGGATACGCGCGGAATCGGTGACCGAACTGGCCCGGCTGCTCGGCGAGGACCACGCCCTGACCCGCCGCGCGCGCGACGGACGGCGGTTCCACCGCGACCTGGAGCCGCTGGCCCCGTGATCCGGAAGCGTACCCCGGATGACCGTCGCCTGCGGGAGCGGTCCGGCTCCATGACCGAAGCCGGGACCGACTTCGCCCTCCCGGCACTGCGAGACCCGGACCGCGTCCCCTTCCCGCTCGGAGTCCACGCCGTCCGGGCCCGCAGGCCGCCCAGGCCCTGGGGGCTGCCCCCGGTCAGCCGGTGAAGCCGGTGGTGATGGAGGTGAACTGCCAGTCGTTCTGGGCGATGCCGGAGCAGCTCTCCTGCAGCCCGCCGCCGGCGCAGCCACGGTCGCGGTTGACGGACCAGAAGGCGAGACGGGCGATGTGGTGGGAGTTGGCCCAGTTGCGGATGTCGGTCCAGTTCTGGATCGTGGTGGTCTCCTGGGTGTCGCTGACGCCGTTCATGCCGGAGATGCCGATGTGCGAGTAGGCGGTGGCGTCGTCCCAGCCGAAGGTGGACTTGAGCTTGGTCTTGAGGCCTTCGGTCGCGCTGACGGTGCTGGCGTACATGTCGGTCGAGGCGTTGCCGAAGTCGAACGGCATGATGGTGAACACGTCGATGTCCGCGCCCTGCGCCTTCGACTGTTCGATGAGGCGGTTACCCCACGAGGTGGGTCCCGCCGTGCTCGTGCCGAAGGTCAGGATGGTCCTGAGACCGGGATTGTTCTGCTTGACGATCTTGAGCGCGCCGATGATGCGGTCCTGGACCACGGCGTTCTCGAACTCGTCCGTGTTCTCGATGTCGACGTCGATGGCCTTGAGGCCGTAGGCGTCGATCACCCGCTGGTACGCACCGGCCAGCGCCTCGGGGGTCGCGCAGTTGGGGCCGAGCTTGTTGCCCTGCCACCCGCCGATG
The DNA here is from genome assembly GCF_036203305.1 of Streptomyces sp. NBC_00190. Taxonomy (GTDB): domain Bacteria; phylum Actinomycetota; class Actinomycetes; order Streptomycetales; family Streptomycetaceae; genus Streptomyces. Next base: position 7,775,248 of record NZ_CP108131.1, read on the forward strand.
GACGGAACGATGTCGCCGCCGGCCGCCCGGATCGAGCTGATGGTGCTCTGGTCCGCCCCGCCGGTCAACGGGCGCTGGCCGTCCCAGGCCGGGTTGCATCCGCCGGAGGAGAGGATGAAGGCCATGGTGAACCACTTCGCCCCGGTCGCGTTCATCACCGTGGTCGCGCTCGGCGGATTGCCCCAGCCCAGGTAGAGGTACGGCGCCGCCTGCTTGAAGCCGGTCGGCGTGGTCCCGTTGGCGGTGGTGACGGTGGCGGCGTTGGAGGCCGGTGAGGTGTTGCCCGCCAGGTCGCGTGCGCGGACGGTGAACGTGTACGCGGTGTTGGGGCTCAGCCCGGCGACCGTCGCGCCGGTCGTGGTGGACGTGGCCACCTTGGCGGCGCCCTGGTAGATGTCGTAGCCGGTGACGCCGACGTTGTCGGTGGAGGCGGTCCAGGCGAGCGAGACGCTGGAGGAGGTCTTGCCGGTGGAGGTGAGGCTCCCCGGTGTGGTCGGGGCGACGGTGTCGGTCCCGCCGCCGGGGCCCTCTAGGACGACGTCGTCGGCGTAGTAGGTGCCCTGCCCGTACCAGCCGTTGAGGTAGATCTCGGCACTGGTCTGGGAGGCGCCGGTGGTGAAGGAGACGGTGAGCTTGGTGTAGGCGGTGGCGGAGGGCGTCCAGGTGGACGCGCCGCCGGTGACGCCGAGGTACGCGTAACTGCCGCGGACCCATGCGGAGAGCGTGTACGAGGTGCCCGGCCGGACCGCGACGGTCTGGGTGCACTTGGCGTTGTCCGAGGCGCTGGCCGCCCCGGCCAGCGCCTTGCCGCCGCCGTGTACGGGGGAACCCACGACGGAGCCCAGGCCGCCGCTGCAGGACCAGCCGGCCGTTGTGCCGCCCTCGAAGTCGCCGTTCGTGAGGAGGTTGGCGCCGAAGGCGGCTCCGGGGGCGCTCAGCACGGCGGCCGCGCCGAGCACGGTGGCGCCGAGGCCGCAGGCCAGGCGGGTTCGGGTTCGAGTGGTTCGGGTGCGGTTGGGCATGGGAGTGCCTCCATCGAGGTGGGGGGAAGGTGAGCAGCCCGGAACGTGACGTGCGGCGTGGCCGGGAACTTATGCCTCCGGATGCGTCGCCGTCAACTGGTCTGGACCAACTTGGCGCAATGGGAAGGATTCCCAACTGTTGGGGTTGACACGGGTGTTGTCCGAAACGCAGCATCGGGGGCGGGCCGCCGGGGGCTTACGATCTCCGCGGACGGTCTCGTCCCGCGACCGCCGCCAGCCCCGCACCCGTGGAGGTCACCCGTGTTCCGGACCGCCGAAGGACGCCGCACCCGCCGCAGCAGTCACCGCAGCAGTCACCGCATCCGTGCCACGGTCGCCGCCGCCGCGGGAATGTTCCTCGCCGCCGGCTGCTCCTCCGGCGACGGCGGCCCGGGAGAGGCCGCCGGAGGCGTGCCTGTCGTCGAGAAGGGCAAGCTGACCACCTGCACCCATCTGCCGTACCCGCCGTTCCAGTTCGAGCAGGGCGGCAAGGTCGTCGGCTTCGACGTGGCCCTGATCGATCTGGTCGCGCAGAACCTCAAGGTCGAGCAGAAGATCCTCGACACCCCGTTCGAAAACTTCAAGACCGGGGCGTTCCTGAACTCGGACCAGTGCGACCTCGCCGCGGCCGGCATGACGATCACCGACGAGCGCAGGAAGAACGTCGACTTCTCCGTCCCGTACTTCGAAGCGACCCAGGCGCTCCTCGCGACCGCGAAGAGCGGTGTCACCTCGCTCGCCGACGTCAAGGCGAAGTCGAAGAAGCTGGGCGCGCAGGCCGGGACCACCGGCGAGAGCTACGCCAAGGGGCAGGGCTTCGACCCGGTCGCCTTCGAGAGCTCGGACGCGGTGCTGAACGGGCTGCGCACGGGCCAGGTCGACGCGGTCGTCATCGACTACCCGGTCGTCCAGGGCTGGCTGGGGGACAAGGCGAACGCCTCGGAGTTCGTCCTCGGGCAGAACATCGAGACCGGTGAGAAGTACGGCTTCCCGGTGAAGAAGGGCAACACCGCCCTCCTCTCCGAGATCGACAAGGTGATCACGGCCGCCAAGGCCGACGGTACCTACAAGAAGATCTACGAGCAGTGGATCGGCCCGCTGCCCCAGGCCGCGTCGTGACCTTATCGCTGACCCGGCGGCAGCGGCGCCGCCTCTGGCAGGGCATCCAGTACGCGGTCTTCGTGGCCGTGCTGGTCCTGATCGGTGTCCTGGCCGACTGGGGCCGGCTGCAGAACCAGTTCGCACAGACGGACCTCGCCCTCCGGCTCTTCCCGAGGATCATCACCACCGCCCTGCGCAACACCGTGGTGTACACGACGTCGGGGTTCGTCTTCGGCTTGGTGCTCGGTCTCGTCATCGCCATGATGAGGCTGTCGTCGGTGGCCCCGTACCGGTGGGTCGCCGGCGTCTACATCGAACTGTTCCGGGGCCTGCCCGCCCTGCTGATCTTCATCTTCGTGGGTGTGGCGGTGCCGCTGGCGTTCCCCGGGACCGAGATCCCCGGCGGAACGTACGGCAAGGTCGCGCTCGGTCTCGGTCTCGTCGCGGCCGCCTACATGGCGGAAACGATCCGGGCCGGCATCCAGGCGGTGCCCAGAGGGCAGATGGAGGCGGCCCGCTCGCTGGGCTTCTCGCACGGCCGGGCCATGGTGTCGGTGGTCATCCCGCAGGCATTGCGCGTCGTCATCCCGCCGCTCACCAATGAACTGGTCCTGCTGTTCAAGGACTCCTCGCTGGTGCTCTTCCTGGGCGTGACGCTGCAGGAGCGCGAACTGACCAAATTCGGCCGGGACCTCGCCAGCGAGACCGCCAACTCCACCCCGATCCTGGTCGCCGGCCTGTGCTACCTCCTCGTGACCGTGCCGTTGGGCTTGGTGGTGCGCCGTCTCGAGGCCCGCGCGGACAAGGCCACGTGAGGACGAGATGCCACAGGAGACGGGAGCGGTGGACATGACAGCAGTGGATCGCCCGGAGATCGAGATCAGGGGGCTGCACAAGTCCTTCGGCGCCAACCACGTCCTGCGAGGCATCGAACTGGACATCGCCCGTGGCGAGGTGGTCTGCGTGATCGGGCCGTCCGGCTCGGGCAAGTCGACACTGCTGCGCTGTGTGAATCTGCTGGAGGAGCCGGACGAGGGCCAGGTCTTCGTCGGCGGTACGGAGGTCACCGACCTCGATGTCGACATCGACGCCGTGCGCCGCCGCATCGGCATGGTCTTCCAGCAGTTCAATCTGTTCCCGCACGTGAGCGTCACCGAGAACCTCACGCTGCCGCAACGGCGGGTGCTCGGCAGGGACAAGGCGCAGGCCGCCGCCGTCGCCCGGGAGAACCTGGAGCGCGTCGGCCTCGCCGACAAGGCGGACGCGTTCCCGGCGCAGCTGTCCGGCGGTCAGCAGCAGCGGGTGGCGATCGCCCGGGCCCTGTCGATGGGGCCGGAGGTGATGCTCTTCGACGAGCCGACCTCGGCGCTCGACCCGGAACTGGTCGGCGAAGTGCTCTCGGTGATGCGCGTGCTGGCGAACGAGGGCATGACGATGATGGTCGTGACCCACGAGATGGGCTTCGCCCGCGAGGTCGCGGACCGCGTCGTGTTCATGGACGGCGGAGTGATCGTCGAGCAGGGGCCGGCGGCGCAGCTGGTCGCCCATCCGCGGCACGAGCGGACCAGGATCTTCCTCCACCGCGTGCTGGACCCGGTGGCGGCCGAGGCACCTGCCGCCGCTGACGGCCCCGGTCCGGGGAAGCCTGCCGACGGGCCGCCCGAGCGATGAGGCAGGTGCGTCGTTCACCGCATTCCGCGTCGTGATCTATCGAAGGCCGCCGCCGGTCGTGGCCCAGGGTGCCGGAGCGATCACCCGTGCCAGCTCCCTGTGGATCTGTTCCGCCTCGCGGCGTGTCTGGCCGGGCACGTCACCGCGTTCCCTGATCAACTGGGCATAGATGGGCGCTTCGTTGGCAGTGTTCAAGGTCTGGCGCTCCCCTTATCGGGCCGGGTGCCCGCAGCCGGGCTGACCGAGTGAGTGTAGGGGGGCGTGACCGGTGGGCGAGACGGCGGCCCCCCCCGATACTCACGGAACCTGCGGGGTGCTGGTTAGGCTTCCGCCGTGACCAGCGCAGACGTGAGCCGTCGACGGGTGATGGGCGCCGGGCTCCAGGTGTGCGCGGGGGCGCTGGCGGCCGGATGCTCGGCGGGCCCCGCTCCCGTACGGCGGCTGCGGCTCGCGACGGGGCCGGAGGGAGGACCGTACAACGCCTTCGGGAAGGCCCTGGCGCAGGCCGTCGCCGCGAGCGGCCGTCGGCTGGAGATCGTTCCGGTGAGCACCGCGGCGAGCGTGAACAACCTGCGCGAGCTCGACGACGGCTCGGTCGACCTGGCCCTGGCCATGGCGGACGTGGCCGAGGACGCGGTGCTGGGGCGTGAGCCGTTCCCCCGTCCGGCCGCGGTGACGGCGCTGGCCCGGGTCTACGTGAACTACACGCACCTGCTCGTCCCGGCGGACGGGCCCGTGACGTCGGTCCACCAGCTCGCCGGCCGTCCGGTCGCGGCAGGTGCTGCGGGGTCGGGGGTGCAGGTGGTGGCGGGCAGGGTGCTGCAGGCGGCCGGGCTGAACGACGGCCCCTCGCCGGCGGCCCCGCGGCAACTGAGCCTCGCCGCGTCGGCGAGTGCGCTGCGCGAAGGAGCGGTCGACGCGCTGTTCTGGTCGGGAGGCGTGCCCACGCCCGCGCTGTCGGGTCTGGCCCGCGAGCTGCCGGTGCGGTTCCTGCCCCTGGACGGCTACGTGGGCGCGTTGCGGGAGCGCTATGGCCCGGTCTATACGGAGGTCACGATTCCGGCCGTGGTGTACGGGCTGACGGTGCCCGTGGGAACCGTCGGGGTCGGCAACTACCTCCTGGCCCGTGACGACGTACCGGACAGCGCCGTGCGCGAACTGCTCCAGGTGGTGTTCGAGCGGTGGCGTGACCTGCTGCGGGAGGTGACGGCGGGGGCACGGCTGGAGCCCCGGTTCGCCATCTCGACCGGGCGAGTGCCGCTCCACCCGGGAGCGGTGGCGCACTACCGGTCGGTGTACGGCTGATGGGTGGGTCACGGGGGCGGGAGCCGGAGTTCCACCACGAGGCCGTGCGGAGCGTTGGCGCCGACGTCGAGCCGGCCTCCGCTGATGCGGGCGATCTCGTCGGCGATGGCCAGTCCCAGTCCGCTGCCGTGCACGTTCTGGTGCTCGGGGGAGCGCGCGAACCGCCTCAGCAGCAGGGGCAATTGGTCCTGCGGCACACCCGGGCCGTCATCGGTGACCCGTACCACCGCCGTCCCGTCCGCCCCGTGCGCGGCGCTGACCTCGACGCGGCCGTCGCGCGGCACGAACTTGACGGCGTTGTCGAGGACCGCGTCCAGGATCCGGCCCGCCGCGTCCGGCAGGGCGCGGGCCCGCAGGCCTTCCGGGAGCCCGGTGGCCGTCAGTTCCAGTCCGGCGTGTCCGAAGACCGGAGTCCAGGCCGTCACCCGTTCCCGTACCGCCCGCGACACGTCCTGGTCCGTCAGCTCCGCCGTGGCGGACTCCACTCGCGCCAGGGCCAGCAGGCCGTCGAGCAGCTCCTCCAGGCGTTCCGCCTCGTCCAGGGCGCGCGTGTGCTCGGCCCGGCCGGGACCCGGGGCGATGTGCGGTTCGACGTTCTCCAGCTGCAGCACCAGCGTGGCCAGTGGATTGCGCAGCTGGTGGGAGGCGTCGGCGACGAAGTCGCGCTGGCGGCCGATGGAGTCGGCCATCGCCTCCGCCATGGTGTTGAAGTGCTGCCGCAGACGGCGCAGTTCCGGCGGCCCGGTGTCGGACACGGCGCGGGCCTGGAGACTGCCGGCGGTCAGCCCCTCCACCGCCCGGTCCAGATCGAGGACCGGCCGCATCAGCCAGCGCGCGATGCCGGCCGCGACCAGGGCCGCGGCCGCGAAGGCGGCGGCCGCCCCGGCGGCGATGAGCGACCAGCGGACCGTCACGTCCCCGCGGGCGGCGTCGGTGGGTACGGCCAGCAGGACCGCCCCGCTGACCCGCTCGTCCCGGCCCACCGGCTCTGCGAGCACGACGGTCGGCGGACCCCAGGGGCGCACGGTGGGCAGCCGGTCGGTCGAGCGGCCGGTGAGGGCGCGCCCGAGGGCGTCCGCCGCGCCGGCGAAGGGCCTCGTTCCGGCCCGTGCGACCGTCGCCCCCGTCGTGTCGACCACGACCACCCCGGTTCCGTACAGCTGCGCGTACCGGCTGATCTCGGCGGACAGCTCCGACCGGTCGGCGTCGGTGCGCATCCGGTCGGCGAGATCGGCGAACCTCGCCGCCTCCGAACGCCGTTGCAGGAGCAGGTGCTCGGTCCGTCCCCGCGCGTACGCGTCGGCCAGGGGGACGCAGAGCAGCAGCGCCGCGGCCCCCATGAGCACCATCAGCACGGCGAGCAGCCTGCGTCTCACCGCTCGTCGTCCCGGGCCGCCACGGCGCCGAGCTGGTAGCCGAACCCGCGGACGGTGCGCACCAGGCCGGAGCGGCCCGTCTTGGCGCGGATGCCCGCCACGTGGACGTCCAGTGAGCGGGAGGCCGCGAGGAAGGCGTCACCCCAGATCCGGTCCAGGATCTCCTCCCGGGAGTGCACTTCGTCCGGGCGGGCGGCAAGGAAGGCGAGGACGTCGAACTCCCTGCGGGTCAACCGGACTTCGGCGCCCGCCACCGTGACCGTACGGCCCGCCAGGTCGACCTCGACGTCCCCGCTCCGCACGGGCCGGCCCGCGGTGGCGGCGGAGTCGGCCGCGTGGGCTTCGAACCGGCCGGACGAGGCGCCCGTCCGGCGGCGTACGGTGTCGATGCGGGCCATCAGCTCGGCCATCCGGAACGGTTTGACGACGTAGTCGTCGGCCCCCGCCCGCAGCCCCTGCACGATGTCGCGCTCCTCGCAGCGCGCGGTCACCACGATCAGCGGCGCGTCACAGACGGTACGCAGCCGACGCAGCAGATCGAGCCCGTCCAGGTCGGGCAGTCCCAGATCGAGCAGGACGAACTCGGCTTCGCGGACGAACCGCAGGGCGTCCAGGGCGCGGCCCACCCTGCGGACGGTGTGCCCGCGCTGGGCGAGGGCGGTGCCGAGGGCCTGGGCCATCCGGTCGTCGTCCTCGACGAGAAGCGCGTGCATAGACAGTTCCCTCGCCACCTGTGACCCGGGGCATCAGCTTACGGGAGCCGCCGAGGGCTGCTCGCGGCCGGCGTCGGCGTCCTCGTCCGCCTCGGCGCGGCTGAGCGCCGCATTGCGCGTGTCCGGCATCAGGACGTAGGTGACGAGGGAGATGAACGCGCACCCGGACACGTACCAGAAGAACATCGTCTCGTGGCCACTGCTCTTGAACCACAGGGCCACGTACTCCGCCGTGCCGCCGAAGAGCGCGTTGGCGATCGCGTACGGCAGCGCCACGCCCAGGGCGCGCACCCGGGTCGGGAACAGCTCGGCCTTGACCGCCGCGTTGATCGAGGTGTAGCCGGTGACGATCACCAGGGCCAGCAGGGACAGCCCCAGCGCGGACCAGTACGAGGAGGCCGACCCGAGGGCGGTCATGATCGGGTACGTGCCGACGGTGCAGCCCACCGCGAAGGTGATCAGCAGGGGACGGCGGCCGATCCGGTCGGACAGCATCCCGGCGAAGGGCTGCAGCACGGCGAAGAGGGTCAGAGCGGTGAAGCTGACCAGTGTGGCGGTCGTCTTCGCCATGCCCGCGCTCCCGACCAGATACTTGGTGAGGTAGGTGGTGTACGTGTAGTACGCGACGGTGCCGCCGAGGGTGAGCGCCATGACCAGGCCCGCCTGCCGCCGGTGCTGCCACAGGACCTTGAGCGTGCCGCGCGTGCTCTCGTCGTGCGCGTCCGCGTCCGACGACTCCTCCTTGAACGCGTCGGTCTCCTGAAGCCGCCGCCGCAGCCAGAAGACGACCACCGCGAACAACGCCCCGACGACGAACGGGATCCGCCAGCCCCAGCTCGACAACTGGGCGGTGGTCAGCGTGTGCTGCAACGTGATGAGGATCCCCAGACCGAGCAGCTGCCCGCAGGTCATCGACACGTACTGGAAGGACGAGCCCAGGCCGCGCCGGTTGCGGGCCGACGCCTCGGTGAGATACGTGGCGCTGGCCGCGTACTCGCCGCCGATGCTCATGCCCTGGAGCAGACGCGCGAGGAGCAGCACCAGAGCGCCGAAGTATCCGGCCTGGCCGTAGGTCGGGGCGACGGCGATCAGCAGGGCGGCCACCGACATCATGGTGACGGTGAGCGTGAGCGCGCTCTTGCGCCCGTGCCGGTCGGCGGCGCGGCCGAGGACCCACCCGCCGACGGGGCGCATCAGGAAGCCCACGGCGAAGATCCCCGCCGTGTTCATCAGCTGCGTGGTCGGGTTGTCGCCGGGGAAGAAGGAATCGGCGAAGTAGATCGCGAAGCTGGCGTAGACGAACCAGTCGTACCACTCGACGAGGTTGCCGAGCGATCCGCCGATCAGAGCGAGGCGGCGCTTCCCGCGCTCCTCCCCGAGCGGCGGTGCGGGCGTGGCGGCGGACGAGGTCATGGCGGCTCCAGACGGAAGTCCCTGCTGAGGGACGGGGGGAATGCCCCGGCGCGCTCCGGCGGTGGGCAAGCTCCCAGAGCATGCTTCCGCCACCGCACCCGGACAAGGTCCGTCACCCAGATCTAACGTTCCGCTAAGAAAGCACTCGGCTCTGCCAGGATGGGTAGATGGACGGGGACGTCCCTGTGCACCCGCGCGACGAGGAGGCCGCAGTGGAAGAGCAGATGGAGGCGAAGGGCCCGAAACTGCCGCCGTCGCACCCGCCGAGGACACCGCCGCCGCAGAAGAAGCCGGTCGAGGCTCCGCGGCCGCAGCCCGCGACGAAGCCGAAGGGGGTGACGAGCCTCCAACTGCCCCCGCCCGACGGGCGGAAGGTCGCCGCCCTCGCTCGCACCCGCATGGCCATCCGCAATCGGCGCGTCGCCAACTGGTCGCTCACGGGCGACCGTTGGGCCGCGAAGAAGTCCGTCGCCCGGGTCCTGGAGACCATCCGGAACTGGGGTTACACCCGGCCCGAGGACGCCCCGGTCGAACAGATGGTGGCGCTGCTCGTCGGCGCGGCCGTCGCCGACTCGGGCAAGCGGATCAGCCTGCACGTGGCCGACCAGGAGGAGATGCTCCTCGTCGTCGTACTCAGCCACACGGCAGCGGAACCGGACGAGGACGTCCTCGTCCGGCTGGCGGCCGTGCCGGGTGTTTCGAGCTGCGGTACGGACGCCGGACCGGACGGGCGCCGGGTGTGGGCCCTGATGGAGACGACCCCGCCACGCCGCCGGACACCGGCGGCGTGACACGCCGCGGTGCCGCTACGGCGCGATCGGCAGCTGACGCTTGTGCTCGGTGAGGCGGTAGCGGCGCACGATCGTGTCGAAGGCCCGCTCATCGACCGGCTTGCCTTCCAGGAAGTCGTCGATGTCGTCGTACGTGACCCCGAGCGCGTCCTCGTCGGCCTTGCCCGGGTCGAGGGTCTCCAGGTCCGCCGTGGGGGTCTTCCAGACCAGCTCGGCGGGGGCGCCCAGCACGTCGGCGACGGCCCGTACCCGGCGCTTGGTCAGGCCGGTCAGCGGGACCAGGTCGGCCGCGCCGTCGCCGAACTTCGTGAAGAAGCCGGACACCGCCTCGGCCGCGTGGTCGGTGCCGACGACCAGGCCGTCGTGCGCGCCCGCCACCGCGTACTGGGCGATCATGCGCTGGCGGGCCTTGATGTTGCCCTGCACGAAGTCCTGGTGGTGGGCGTCACGGAAGACGGTGCCCCCGGCCAGCGCGGTCTCCAGCGCGGCATCGCTCGCGGGCTTGACGTCCACGGTCAGCACCCGGTCCGCCTCGATGAAGCCGAGGGCGAGCTGGGCGTCCTTCTCGTCGGCCTGGACGCCGTACGGGAGCCGCATCGCGTAAAAGGTCGCGTCGTGGCCGGCCGCACGGGCCCGCTCCACGGCGAGCTGGCAGAGCCGGCCGGCGGTGGTGGAGTCCACGCCGCCGCTGATCCCCAGCACCAGGGAGCGCAGGCCGGTGGAGGTGAGCCGCTCGGCGAGGAAGGCCACGCGGCGCTCGATCTCCTGCTGGGCGTCGAAGGTCTGCGTCACCTGGAGTTCCAGGGCGATCTCCTGCTGCAGGGCGGTGGACGCCGGCTGGCTCACTGCTGCTCCTCGTGGTCGTGCGTGGCGGGGTGGTGCGCTGTCCCGTCGACCCTAGTCGAAACGGCTGGTCCGGGAGCCGGCCGGGTCGCGGTCCGGGGTGACCCCGCCGATCACCGGGAGGAGCGGGGTGGACCGGTGCCATCTTCGGGCCGGCGCGGCCTGTACCCGGCGTGCACGCACGGAAACGCCACGCGGGCCGCTGCGGCATGCGCAGCGGCCCGCGTGGCGCGGACGGGCGTCAGATTCCCAGGGCCCTGCGGAGTCCGAGCCGGTCGGTGCCCAGCTTGGTGAAGACCGCCGAGAGCAGCTCCGAGACCCCCTGGACGTCGGTGTGCATCTCCTTGGCGATCTCGGAGTTGCCCAGGCCGAGAGCGGCGTGCCGTGCGGCCGTGTTCTCCGCGACCGTCAACGTGTCCTGCTCGGAGGTGTGCAGACGGCGCGGGCGCAGCCCGGCCGACGCCAGCTGGGCGCGGGCACGGCTCGCCAGGGCGTCGGCGCCGCAGGCCGCGGCCGTCTCCATGCCCCGGTAGAGCTGCTGGGCCGCCTGGTGCGGATCACCGATGGTGTGCAGCGCGGTGCCGTGGTCGACGAGCGCGTGGGCGAGCTCGCAGGCGGCGGGGGACTGCTCCAGGTGGTCCACCGCCTCCTGCAGCAGATCCACCGCCTGGGACGGGTCCGTGGCCGCCGCCGAGACGCGCAGGGCGTGACCGATCGTGCTGGACGCTCCGAACACTCGGGCGCGTGACACGGCCTCGGCAGCCGTGGCGCGTGCCAGAGCGGTGTCGTGGGTGACCTGTGCGAGGGCCAGGTCCAGCTGCCAGGGACACCACGAGGGGTTGCGCGTACCACGGAGGTCCAGCCGCTTGCCCGCGGCGGCGAGGTGCTGTTCCGCCTCCTTGATCCTGCCCTGCGCCAGGAGGAGCTTGCCCCACACGGCTTGGGGGTCCGGGTAGACGACGGCGTTGGGGAAGCCCTCCGCCAGCTTGTAGGTACGGGCGACCTGCTCGGCCTCGGTGACGTTCCCGCGGGCGAGCAGCGTCTCGATGAGGGTGCCGATCGCGTACCACTGCGCCGGGGTGCCCTGTCCGACGCGGTCGGCGATCTGCAGGCCGGTGCGGACGAGGTCCTCGGCCTCGGCGAGGCGTCCGCGCCGGAAGCGGACGTAGGCCAGCAAGGTGTAGACGAACGACAGGTGCGCCCCGCGCCAGCCCTTCGCCTCGAACTCGATGATGCCGGTGTTGAAGAGCTCCTCGGCGCGGCCCGGCTGGTCGCAGTACATGAGGGTGACCGCCACGACGGCCGGTACCTCGAAGCCGAAGTCCTGGTCGGTCCAGCTCAAGCCCCCGTCCAGCGCCTGCTCCGCGAACTCCAGGGCGGTGGCCGAGGGTTCGCCGCGCACGGCGGCGTCCCAGGCCCGCAGGCCCAGGATGTGCCGCTCGGCCAGACCCCGGCCGGTGAGCCGCTTGGCGAACTGGGCGAGGAGCCGCGAGCGGGCCGGTGAGTTCTCCTCGTCCACCCGGACCGAGTTCCACTTGAACTGCTCGGCCTGCATGCGCAGCCGGGTCCGGGAGCTCGTGGCACGGCGGGCCTCGTCGGCGAGCAGTCCGGCGGCCTCCGCCAGCTGGCCCGTGTGGGCGAGGGCCTGCGCGAGCCGGTACGTGATCGCTTCCCGCAGGCCCTGTTCGGTCTTGGGCTCTTCCAGCGCGGTCCTGAGCTGGTTGATGGTGTTCACGGGATCGTGCAGGAGGTTGGCGGAGCCGAGCTCGAACAGCACCTCGGCCCGGTCCTCCACATCCGGCGGTTCGCGCAGCGCCCGCGCCAGATAGCGCCGTGCGGCATCGGGCGCTCCTGCGGAGAAGCTGTCGCGTGCGGCCTGGCGCAGCTGCTGCACCACCCAGGGGTCGCCCTCGGGGTGCATCTCCAGCAGGTGACGGGCTGCGGCAGCGGAGCCGTGCCCCTCGTCGACCAGGGCCTGCGCGGCCATGCCGTGCATGGCGACGCGGACACCGGGCGGAATCGACCGGTACACCGCGGTGGCGATGAGGGGGTGGAAGAACTCGACGACCTCCTGGCGCCGCACGCTGGTGAGCACGGTCAGGATGCGCGCGGCGCGCAGTTGGTCGATGGCGTCGGCGGTCTGCGCCTCACCGAGCGCCGCGACGCTTCCGACGATGCCGGTCGGGATCGCCGTGCCCAGAACCGCGGCCGCCCAGGCGAGCCGGACGGTGGACGGTCCGAGCTGTTCGAGGCGGTCGATCAGTCCGCTGCCCTTGATGGCGGAGGCCAGATCGCGCAGCTGGGGGATGCTGTCCTGGTGCGGCTTCAGCCCGCGATCGCGGCCCTTCATCGCCAACTCGACGACCTCGAAGGGGTTTCCGCCGGTGATCGCCCAGCACTCCCGGCAGAACACGTCGTCGGCGCTCTCACCGAGGGCGTCCCGCACGATGCGTGCCACCGCGCTCGTGGTGAGGGGAGCCAGTTCGTGCGGGCGCGTCCCCTGACGCCCCATCAGGGCACGGAGCGGGGCGGCGTCGGCGGGGATCTCGTCCGGCCGGCAGGCCACCATGATGAGCATGGCCAGTTCCTCGGCCCGCGCCGCGAAGGCGGTCAGCCATGCCAGCGATTCCGCGTCCGCCCAGTGCGCGTCGTCGAGAACCAGGACGACGGGAGCGCTCCGTACCGTCAGGTGGGTGACGACCCAGTCCAGGCCGTCCCGAACGCCTTGCGGGTCGGGCGCCGTCGGGCCGTTCGGGGCGGCGGTCAGGCCGAGCGCCGGGGCGACGATGTTGTACCAGTTGCCGAGGACGTCGAGGCGCTCGTCCTGGCTCATGGCGGCGAACGTCGGCTGTATGAGCTGCCGCATCACGTGGAACGGCACCTGCTTCTCCTGCTCGCCGCCACGCGCGAACAGCACGGTGCAGCCGCGCTCGGCGGCGTGCCGACGGGCCTCGGCCAGCAGGGTGGTCTTGCCGATGCCGGCCGATCCCGCGAATGTCAGTACGCCCCCACGGCGCGCGACCGCACCGCTGTCCGAGGCGCCGCAGAGATCGTCCACCGCGCGGTGGATCGCCAGGATTTCGGATTCTCTTTCGAGCGGAGGCTGGGAAGCCCATCCCCGCGGTTCCGTGCCGTGTGACATTCTTGCCCCCTCATGCGCGTGCGGCCGAGTGTACGGCTCGGGGCCAAGAAGTTGCCGAGTAAAGATGATATTGGGGTATCTTGCCACTCGTACGAGGACATTGCTGTACCCTTGGCCGACTTCATTGCCGCGCGGTCTCGGAGAGTTGGCGAGAATCCGCACGGAATCGGTCGGGTTCGATTGGATTCCGTCAACGGCGTGCGACAGGAATCATCGGCAGCTCGCTGGGCTGGGGGATTCCCGCGGGAACCTCGCGCACCGTGACACCCGGCGCGGGCGTCAACTGCCACCGGGACACCACGCTCGCCACCGCGGTGAGGATCTCCGCCACCGCGAACGAGTCGCCGATGCACTTGTGCGCACCGGCGCCGAACGGCACGTACCTGTGATCGCGCGGTCGCTCCGCCCCCTCCCGCCAGCGGTCCGGATCGAAAGTCGTCGGACTGGGGAACAGCGCCGGGTCCCGGTGCAACGCGTACGGGCTGTACGCGATTTCCGCTCCGGCCGGGATCGAGACGCCGCCGAGGGTGACGGGAACCAGGGCGCGCCGGGTGAAGAGCAGGGGCGAGTGCAGGCGCAGCGCCTCCTGGAACACGCGGTTCGTGTACGTCAGTTCGCAGAGGTCGGCCGGGCGGACGGGGCGGTCGCCCACCACCGCGTGGACCTCGGCGTGCACGCGCTTCTCCACCTCGGGGTGACGGCCGAGTTCGTGGAAGATCCAGGCCAGGGTGGTCGCCGAGGTCTCCGTACCGGAGAACATGATGGCGATCGCCTCGTCCCGTACCTGCTCGGGGCTCATCGTCGCGCCCGTTTCGGCGTCCACGCTGGACAGGAGCAGTGAGAGCAGGTCGTGACGGTCCTCCTGCGCGGCGCCGTCCCCTCCCGCTCCCGCCGTTCCGTACTGCGCGATCACCTGGTCGATGATCTGGCGCAGGCGGGCGGCGGCCGTGTCGAACCGCCGGTTGAGCGGGATCGGCAGCCGGTCCAGCGACTTGGGCATGACCGCGCGCAGGAGCATGCCCTCCAGGACGACGGGCAGCGAGCGGTGCACCTCGGCGACGGCGGGCCGGCTCAGGTCCCCGGAGAAGATCATCTCGGCGACCGAGGACAGCGCGTACTGGCGTGTCTCGGTGACCATCGAGACTTCGCGGCCCGCCGTCCACGACGCGGACATGGCCTCCGCCTGCCGGCACATCACCTCGGTGTACTCGGCGATGTGGTTCCGGTGGAAGGCCGGCTGGATCATCCGGCGCTGTTTGCGGTGGAACTCCCCGTCGGTCGTCACGATGCCGTTGCCGAACATCGGGCGGAGCCGGTCGAAGACCCGGCCGCGGCCGAACCGCTGCGCCTGCTGGACCAGTACGGCGTGGACGTGGTCGGGGCTCGTGAGGACGTGGACGGGCCACGTGCCGATGTCGAGCCGCACGACCTCGCCGTGGTCCTGCAAGGACTCCAGGAACGCGATCGGCTGCCGCCACAGTTGCAGCGCGTGGCCCAGGAGCGGTAACCGTCCCGGAACGACAGGGGCGTTGACGACGGGGCCGGGGTGTTCCGCTCGCTCCATGGACCGACTCCCTGTCATGCCACCGAAACCAGGCCCGGGCGGATGTACTCGGACTCCAGCCCGGCCGCGAACCGTTCGTCGCTGTACCGGGTGCACTCGTAACGCTGCCACAGATCCGCGCCGATCATCCAGTCCTCGTAGCTCCGCACGCATCGGGACACCGCGGCGCGCAGCGACGGGTCCGTCTCCCCGCGGGCGTCCAGGGCCTGGAGCAGGAGCCGCTGTGCGGCCAGGAACTCGTCTATGCGGACCTGGATGCGGTCCTCGACCGTGCGGACCGCGTCGGGAAGCGAGCACCGTTCCCAGGAGGATATGAGGGAGACGAGGTTGTTGTTGTCGCCGCAGGAGTGCTCCTTCGGCAGCGAGAACACGTCGTTCCCCCACGAGATGACGTCCACGGCGCTCGCCACGACCTCCTGGAACTCGGGGAGGTCGTGGATGCGTTGCGGCAGGTCGATGCCCAGCCCGGCCTCCACCATGTCCATCATCGGCAGCATCTGGGAACTGTGCCGGCGCATGAGGATGTAGTCCTGGACCGCGGGGCGCCCTCCGGGCCCGCGGTTGCCCGCCTCCTGGTCCAAGGAGCGCAGCATGAGCGGCACATGGGAGCGGTAGCGGGCCGCGGTGCCCTCGGACATCCCGGCCAGGATGCGGTCGCAGAGGTCGATGAACCCGGTCACCAGCGGATTGGCCGACGACGACGCGCTGCCGCTCCTTCCCGTCTCCAGGTATCCGGTGATCGCCGCGGTGACGGGGCCCCAGGCAGCCACCTCACCGGTTCTGATGAGGTGGTCGTGCTGGTCGTCCAGGACGAACGACCAGGCCATCCACTCGGCGAGCAGGACGATCCTCTCGTACGGGACCTCGCCGCTCACCCGGCCCGCGAGGTGGCCGAATCCGATCCCCGCGAACTGCTCGACGGCGTCGGTGACGAGTTCGTGGCGGACCACCCACGAGGTGGCCTCGGCGTTGGCCTGTGCGGCCTGAGGATGCTTGGAGTTCCCGAACGGAAGGTGAAAATCGGGAACAGAGAAAGAGTTGAGCTGGGTCATTGATCCCCCGTAAAGAGTCTACTTCGCCAATACCCGCTCAATTCGCGATCGCGATTGTCGCGACGCTTCGGGACACACCCCCTCTGCTGCACCTTCGTCGCAGCGGCACGCTGCGGCTCCTGGAATGAACCGATCGCGGAGCGACCAGATTCCGCCGACGCACGACCACATCAAGCCACCCATGCAGTAATTAACTCTCAGGGTGCAGCGCACTGTCAATGTAGGGCGAGTGGAGACACTGAATTAATCCGGAAAATTCCGAAAGTGTATTCGCTCAGAATATGCAAAGCGCATAGTCGGCGCCGCGTGGGGCGTCCGGACAGGCGCCGGCGGGGGTACGGGCCCTCCTCGGAAGGGGAGTTGCCGGCGAACGTGCGCGCCGCAGAGTCGGCCGTAGACCTCTTCCAGCCACGGGTGCGTACACCGGAAACGGTGCATCCAGGGGGGTGTTGCTCCTGCCGGGGCCGAACTCGTTCGCGCAGCGGCCCTGTTCGCATGCGGGACGGGCCGTGCGCAGTCCGGAAACGGCCGGGAACGCACAGCGGCGGGCGAGTGGCCGAAGAGCGCCGTGGAAGTGACCGGCGCTGCCTACACTGCGGGTGGACACGGTCGTCCGGGCAGGGGTGGAACATGCGCGAGTCCGATCCGGCAGACCTGGGCGACGGCTGTGAGGCCGATGTCCTGGGCGCCTACCTGGAGGTCCTGCGGGCGCGGCTGAACGGGGAGCGGTTCGAAGCGCTCATCCGCGCGGTCCAGCTCACCTGCGCCCTGCTGGGAGACGGCCGCCGGCCGGTCCTGGAGGTCCCCGGAGAGAGCGACCTCGCCCCCGACCTGCAGTGCGAGTACCTGTCCCTGATGGCGGTGATGATCACGGGCCACCTCGACCACCGCCTGGTCGAACTCGCCGCCCCCGACGGCGCCCGGGGCTGGGCCGTCGTGGAGAACATCCGCTCCCGTCAGGCGCGCGAGGCCGACCGGGCGTGGATCGAGAAGGAACTGGAAGGCATCGTCCGCGCCGGCGACGCAACGCCATCGTGACGTCCCCGGCGGGCAGGAGCGGACGGGCTGTTCGTACACTCGTGCGGTGAGTGGCGTGAGGTGTACGTACTGCGGGGCCGTCGGGCTCGAACCCGGATTCGTGGAGGACAGCGGCGAAGGGGCCCGCGGCTATGCCCGGTGGATCGCCGGGCCCTTGGAGCGCGGGTTGTTCGGCGGGGCGAAGCGGATGGGGAGGCCCCGCCGGCAGATAGAGGCCTTCCGCTGTCAGCGGTGCGGTCACGTGGAGCTCTTCGCCACTCACCCCGTCTGAGCGTCAGGGTTGGACGCGGATGCGGACGCGGACGCGGGTTCCGGCCGGGCAGGTGTGCCGGCGCAGCGGAGGCTGTCGGCGGTGACGGGGGCGCCGTCGGCGACGTTGCGGTCGTAGGTGACGGGCTTGACCCGGACGGGCTCGGTTCCGACCGTCACGTCGAAGAACTTGTCGTCCTTCGGGACCGCGCGCAGGCGGGAGCCGGGCAGGGCGGCCGCGAGGGTGGCGGCGTCCTCCTCCAGGCCCGCCGGGTAGCTGATGACGGGCGGCCCGCCGGGGCGTACCGCGGGCGCGGACTGCGAGGTGTCGGTGACGGCGAACCCGCTGCCGCGCAGGGCCCCGGCCACCGCGCTGTCGTCCACACGGACCGCGATGCCGGCCGGGTTGGTCGAGGCGGGGTTCTCCGGGACAGGCTGGATGCGGGTGTCGCCGGTGATGGGACGGTCCGCGCGCAGCGCCTCCCAGAGCGCCGCGGATCGCGGCTCGTCCCACACCAGCGTGGAGCCCACACCGGGAACGCGGTGGTCGAAGAGCCGGATCGGTACGGTCGCGAACTCGGTGCGGTCCGCACGCAGCCGGCCGAGCGCCCAGCCGATGCGGACCAGGTCCCGCAGGCCGGTGCCCTCGTCGGTGCGTACGGACTTCAACAGGGCCCGGGCGGTGCGCGCCGTGTTCACGGGGCCGTCCAGCGCGCCCTCGGCGGTGAGCCGGGCCAGCAACCCGGTGACCACGCGCTGCTGGCGCCGGACCCGGCCGAGGTCCCCGGGCCGCTGGTTGACGTGCCGGGCCCGGACGTAGCGCAGGGTGCGGTTTCCGTCGGTGTGGTGGACACCGGTGCCGATGTCGAGACCGGAGTTCTCGTCCTGGAGGGGCCTGTCCGTGCACACGGTCGCACCGCCGAGGTTGTCGACGGCCTGCTCGAAGCCGGTGAAGCCCGTTTCCAGGTAGTGGTCGACGCGCAGGCCGGTGACCTTCTCGACGGTGCGCACCGTCAGCGGGCCGCCGCCGAGCGCGTACGCGCCGTTGATCTTGCCGAGGCGGGGCGGGCCGCTCGGGCCGGTGGCGCCCGCCGTACCGGCGTACTCGACGTAGGAGTCGCGCGGGATGGAGACGACGCTCGCGCGCCGACGGTCCCGCGACAGGTGCACGAGCATCATCACGTCGGTGCAGTTGCATCCCTTGCCGCCCACGTGGAGCCTCTGCTTCTCGGCGGAGGAGAGGCCGGCGCGGCTGTCGATGCCGACGACCAGGATGTTCGTGCCCCGGCCGTGACTCGGGACCGTGCGGTCGGCCGATACGGCCTGCTGGCCGAGGAACGAGCCGGATCCCAGGGCCGCCAGCAGGGCAAGGGCAACAGTGAGACGACGCAACGCACACCCCATAAGTCGGCAAACCGGAACAGAACCGGAGGTTAGCGGGTGGGTGTGCGCGCCATGGGACTACGCGCCGGGACGGGCCGCGCCCGCCCCCGTCCGGCAGCGGGAGGTCCTTGTAGGTTCTGCCCCATGACCCTCACCACCCCGCCGCGGCCGCTGGACGTCGAGGCCCTGTTCCCGGATCTGGCCGCCCACCGGGGTACGGCAACGCGGCTGCACCCCCGCGCCGGTTCCCCGGGGGCGGGCGACAGCCACGTGGGCGGGCCGCTGCTGTGGCCCGCCGACGAGCCGTGGCCGACATGCGACGAGCCGCACGAACACAGCGGGCCGCTGCTCGCCGTCGCCCAGCTCTACAGCCGGGACGTCCCGGACCTGCCCGCCGGTCCCGACGGCTGCGATCTGCTCCAGGTGTTCTGGTGCCCCTTCGACCGCCACGGTCCCACAGGTCACGGCATGCACGTGCGGCTGCGCTGGCGCCGGTCCGCAGAGGTCCGCGAGGCCTTGGCGGAGCAGCCGCGGGCGACGGTCGTCGGCTTCGACGGCTACGTGCCGAACCCGTGTGTGCTGCACCCGGAGCGGGTCACCGAGTACCCCTACATCGAGCTGCTGACCGGAGAGCTCGGTGAGCGCGTCGAGGAATGGGAAGACGCCCAGGAGGAGGCCGCGTACGAGGAGGCCGCAGACGAGGAGGCCTCCGACGGGGAGGACGAGGACTCCTCCGCGTGGCCGAGCTACCAGAGCGACCTGTCCATCGCCCCCGGCTGGAAGGCCGGAGGGCACGCCGCGTGGAACGTCACGGGCCCCGGGACGATGGACTGCCGCGGCTGCGGCCACGGAATGGAGCTTCTCCTGACGATCGATACGTACGAGTGGCGCTCCGACAGCACCAGTTGGCGGCCGGCGCAGCAGGCCGGGGCCGTCCCCGGGACCGACTCGAACCGCCCGACCGGGGTCGCCGTCGGCAACTACGGCAGGCTCAACATCTTCGCCTGCCCCGAGGACCCCGCCCACCCACACGGTTTCGCCATGCAGTGACCGGTGCCTGCCCGGCGGACCGGCCGGCCGCTCGGACGGCCGGTCAGGATCGGCCCCCGGCGGTGATCTCGTCGCGGATCAGATTGCGGTGCTCCTCGTACAGGAGACGCGCGTCGTCGCTCGCGAGCGCTTCGGTGCCGAGGCCGCACGCGCAGGTGACGACGGCGAGGTCCGATGCGGCCCGCCGGCTATTGCCCTCAGGGGCGGTACAGCCGTCGCCCTTCACGTTCTCGAAGCGGAGGCGGTGGCGGGAGACGGGTGGGCGCCGTTCGTCGGGAGTGACCGTCGAGTCGCCGTAGTCGAGGGTGAACCGGTGTTCGTTCATGCGTCCATCATCGCTTCTCCGACTGGCTCGGCACCGGTTGCGGCGCGCCCCGCGCACACCGTCGCCGGGGAGCGGCCGGGCGCTGCGTTCCCGTATGCGGACGGCGTCGCGACGTAGGCTCGCCCGTATGAGTACTCGTCACCTCGCGCGCACCTGGGAGATCTTCCCCGACAGGGGGTACTCGACGGCCTGGCTCGGCCTCACCGGCAGCCGCCTCGCCGCGCGCGGGCGGTCCGTGGGCCTGGTTCCCGAGCCGTACTGGGTGACGTACTCGCTGGAGACCGCCGACGCGTACGTGACCTCGCGCCTGCACGTCACGGTCGAGACGGCGGCATCGTCCCGGACACTGGACCTGCGCAACGAAGCGGGCCGTTGGACGGCGAACGGCGAGTACCGGCCCGATCTCGACGGCGCCCTCGACTGCGACCTGGGCCTGTGCCCGGTGACCAACACCATGCCCGTACTCCGTCACGGCCTCCACCGGCAGCCCGGAACCGCCCCGCACCACTTCCTGATGGCCTGGGTCTCCGTCCCCGGCCTCGACGTCAGCGCGAACCGGCAGACGTACACGCACCTCGCCCGCGCCGAGCACGGCGCGCGCATCCGCTACGAGTCCGGCGACTTCCGCAGCGACGTCGAGTTCGACGACGACGGGCTGGTACTGGACTACCCGCTCCTGGCGACGGCGCTCACCCGCTGACGCCCGCGCCGCGGGGCGGCTGCCGGGTTCGCGAGGCGACTCCCGCGTACGCGAGGCGGCGCGCGCGGGTGTGAAGCGGCGCGCGTGGGTGTGAGGGGCGCGCGAAGGGCCGGATGCGCCCGATCCGGAAAATTTCCGGACAGCGGCGTGCACGAACGGGCGCTTTCTTCGATGGGGTGGTCCGTAGGGGGCGCTCGACGCTCCACAGCTGCCGCGCCCGGGGGCAGGCACGCCCGTTTCGCACACGCCATTTGAAGGGTTTCCGCCGACGTGAATGTTGCCGAGATCGCCGCCCTCGTGCTGATAGACGCCACCGTGTCCCGGGTGTTCGCCGTTGATGTCAGCTGTGGAGGAGTGCATGAGTGAGGGCGAGTTCGACCCATCCGGAGACCGGGCGGTCTCCAGCGAGCTGGTGGGGGTGCTGCCGGTGGACTTCACCGCCTTCCACTCCCAGCACCACCGGGCCTACCTGCGCTACGCCCATCTTCAGCTGGGCGGCCGCAAGGACGCCGAGGACGTGGTCGACGACGTCTTTACCTTTCTGCTCAAGGTGTGGCCGCACGCCCTGAAGGAGGCAAGCCTGCACGCCTTCGCCTGGGCCGCGCTGCGGGAGCACGTCGAGCGGCGCATGGCCGCCCTGAACCGGCCGGTGGCGATGGTGGAGACGGCCTGGTTCGCGGCTCTGCGCCGTTCCTCCCGGGAACGGCTGGAGCTGCTGGAGTCCAAGCTCGGCCTGTACTCGGCCATCGCCGACCTGCCCGAGCGTCACTACGACGTGGTGCTGCTGGCTTTCCTGCTGGGCAACGAGTACGACACGGTCGCCCGGATGATGGGCATCGCCCCCGCGACCGTCCGCTCGCACATCCGCGGCGCACGCCGAACCCTGTCCCGCAAGCTCGGGGTGGACTGGATCCCGGGAGAGGAGAAGGCCCAGTGAGCGATATGACACGCGACCGCGACATGGAGTTGTGCGAACTGGACGCGGCCCTGGAGAACGCGACGGTACTGGCGGAGGAGTACGCCGGATACGACGAGTACGCCGCCCGCCGCCGGATCGCCCGCCGCGTCGTGGCCGACCGCGCCCGCCAGACGAAGGCCTGCGCGGGGGGCGCCGCGCCGCTGCCCGGACAGGGGACCTCGGTGTCGGCCGATCGCCTGGTGCTCGACGCCGCCTGCCATGTACGGGCCGCGAGGAGCCTGGAGGACCTGACCCGCCGCCTCGTGGAGAACAGGGCCTTCGCCCAGCTCGCCCTGGCCGCCGGATCCTGGCCCCACAGCATGGAATCGGCGCTGCTCTTCGGCAGCCTCCTGCACCTGGCCGGCAAGACGGAGGGGGCGCAGTTCTGGTTCCGTTACGCGGCCGGAGCCGATTCGCGGACCGGTGCCCACTGCCTCTACCTCCACCACCTCGCCCGCGCCGAGGTCGCCACCGCCCGCCACTGGAAGCGCCAGGCCGGGCTGCTGCCCGCGGACGAAGGCCTGTCCGCGTTGCCCGGGATCCCCGATGACCTGGAGGACGCGCTCGGGGCATCGGTCATCTGGAGCACCCCGCCCATCACCACCCAGGACCTCACCACCCTCGCGGGCGGTCCCGGATGCTGCGGGCACACCGGCTACCGGCTCCCCGTACAGCTGCGCGGGGCCGTCACCGCACTGCTGTGCTCGGTGGACCCGGACCTCGGCGAGGTCTTTCACCCGGGCCCGCACGTCGCGGTCGCCGTCGCCCAGCACGCCCGGCTCAATCCCCTGCGCCTGACCGACGAGGCGAACGCGTGGGCGCACGAGGCACTCAAGCCGCCCCGCCCGACCCAGGCCGGACGCAGGTTCCCCGAGGGACGGCCGGCGTCCGCCGCGCTCGAATCCGTTCACCAGGCCTTGCGTGTCCTGGAGATCATCAACCGCCACTCGGGCGGCGTGAGCCTGACGCA
The DNA here is from genome assembly GCF_036203305.1 of Streptomyces sp. NBC_00190. Classification (GTDB taxonomy): domain Bacteria; phylum Actinomycetota; class Actinomycetes; order Streptomycetales; family Streptomycetaceae; genus Streptomyces. The sequence continues at coordinate 7,797,914 of NZ_CP108131.1, forward strand.
GGTCGCCCGTGAGACGAAACTGCCCCGGTTGGTGCTGGCCCGGGTGATGGAGCGGCTGACCGGGGCGAACCTCGCCACCGCGATCGGGCCGGGCGCGTACGTGGCGGGTGGGGCCCTGTTGCCGACCGGTGCGGTGAACGCGGACCGGCGCGGGCAACTCCACGAGGCCCTGGTGTGGGTGAGGGACGCGGTCGGCGCCGCCGTCTACGTGGCCCGGTACACCGATGGCGACATTTCCATCACCCAGTATGCCGACGGCCCGGCCACACCGCTGGTGGAGGAATGGGTGGACTTCAGGACGGCGGCGCACGCCTCCGCCGTCGGCAAGGCGTTGCTGACGCAGCTCGACCACGAGGGCCGACGGGACCACCTGTCCCGGCACGGGGCCGTCCGGTTCACCTCCCACACCATCACCAGCCACCAGACGCTCTTCCACCAGCTCGACGCACGCGAGCCCGACCAACCCCTGCTGGACGTGCAGGAATACGCGCTGGGCACGGTGTGCGCCGCGGTCCCCATCACCGCCGGCCGGAACGCCGAGTGCCTCGCCCTGTCGCTCCCCGCCCCGGATCCGTACCGTCTCCAGCAGGCCGCGCGGATCCTGCAGAGCGAGGCCGCCACCGTGCTGCTCGCCCTCGTCGTGGCCGGCAGCGCCCCGAGCCGGACAGCCCGCGCGGGCGAGCCGGGGAGCGGCCTCCTGGCCACGGTCTTCTAGGCCGAGAGAAGGACAGGCCTGCCGCGAACGCGTGACGGGCCGTCCGCTGTTCAGCCAGGCGGACGCCCGCCCGGGACACGGCGGCTCGGGGTGCGCCGTCCGCCCGGATGGGGGAAGCTGGGCATGGCCGAGCAGCGTGGACGGTGGGACAGACGAGGAGGGTCTCGTGGTGACTTCAGGAGACGGCCGGCTCGCCAGTGCACCCCGCCCCAGGGTGCGGACGGCCACCTTGTTGTGCGCGGCAGCGGCCCTCGTGGCGGCCGCCGTTCCGGCCTCCGCGCAGCCGGGGGCCGCACCGGCCCCGACCCCGAAGCCGGGAACGGTCGTGGTCGCCGACTGCTTCGACCAGGCCCAGGTGCGACCGGAGGAATACCTGCTGGCCTGCGGGGACGGCAACAACCGCCTCGTGGAGCTGCGCTGGGACACCTGGGGGCAGCGGACCGCGACGGCCACCGGTACCGACATGGTGAACGACTGCAGCCCCAACTGCGCCGCAGGCCGCTTCCACCCCTACCCGGTGACCGTGACCCTGAGCAAACCGCAGCCCTGGCCGGAACGCGACCATGTCCGGCGCTTCACCATGATCCGGCTCGTCTACCCCGACAACGCGCCGTACCCGGACGCGAAGAAGGACGTGTCGTACAAGCTCGTGTACTGACGGCGCGGCCGCGAGGCGGCGCAGCAGTCAGGCCGATGGGCGCTGGGGGCTCATCACGGTGAAGAGGGCGCCCTCGGGGTCGCCGAGGGTCACCGAGCGCTCGGCGCTCGTCGTACGGACGGGACCGGCGATCCGGCCGCCCAGTGCGGTGGCGGCGTCCGCCGCACGCTCCAGATCGGGTACGTGGAAGTGGACGTGCCAGCGGGGGCGGACCAGCGGGTCGGGGGCCTCCTCCAGAGCGCCACCGTTGATCCGCGCGACGGTTTCGTGACCGTGCCGCAGCACGACGTGGTCGTGCTCGTAGGAGACGGTGCACGAGCCGGGCCGCTCGGCGGCCCAGTCGAGGACCTCGCCGTAGAAGATGGCCGCGGCGAACGCGTCGCGCGTACGCAGTTCCAGCCACGCCGGAGCGCTTCCCCGGCCCACCGCCCAGTCCGGGATGACCTCGCCCTGCCAGAAGCCGAAGACGGCCCCGGCGGGGTCCGCTGCCAGGGCGGCCCGCCCGGTGCCGAAGGCGAGAGGGCCGACGGCCATGGTCGCGCCGCGTTCGCGGATGCGCGCGGCGGTGGCGTCGGCGTCGTCGACGGCGAAGTACGGCGTCCACGCCACCGGCACACTGAGGCCCTCGGCCAGCGCGCCCATGCCCGCGACGGGAGTTCCGTCGCGCAGGGCGACCGTGAAACCGTCACCGATGCGCGTGCTGCGGAATTCCCAGCCCAGCACGGCGCCGTAGAACCGCCGGGCGGAGTCCAGATCCCGAGTCATCAGGCTGACCCAGCACGGTGCACCAAAGAGTTCATGGCTCGACGTCGACACAGCTGTCAGCCTCATCTGCAGGTCGCAGGGCGGGGGACTTCCTCACCGTAGCTCCGGCGCGGGCGACCGGCCGCGAGGCTCGGCCCGCACCGTCCTCGGCGCCTCCCAACGGCTCCCGCCGGGCGAGCCGTTGATGCGGAGCCGGCCCTGGCGCCGGCCGTGCCGTGCCCTGTGGCGGCGCGTGCCGCGCGTGCAGCGGGCGGGTGATACGACGCGGTCACCGCTCTACTCGGCGATCTCCGTCCGCTCCCACCACTCGTACACGGGCAGCTCGCCCTCCGGTCCGGCCCGGTGCCGCGACGTGGGCCTGAAGTGCTCGTATCCGCCGAGGTGCGGGATCTTCAGGTCTTCTCCGGGGGCGGGGGCCGGGACGATCCGCTCGCGCAGGTCGTCCGGGCCGCCTTCAAGCGCTGCCTTGTCTGCCATGTCTCCAGTCTTCCGACCTGCGGGACCGCCCGCATGTCGAATCAGGCCTGCTGGGCGCTGATGTTGACCATCCAGGTGATGCCGAAGCGGTCCGTGCACATGCCGAAGACGTCGCCCCACATCTGCTTGTCCAGCGGGACCGCGACCGTGCCGTCGGCGGAGAGACCGTCCCAGTAACCGCGCAGTTCGCCGGCGTCGTCACCGCTCAGGCTCACCGCGATGTTGTTCCCGGGCTTGTGCGTCGTTCCCGGTGGGTTGTCGGCAGCCATCAGGGTGAATCCGCTGTCGGTCTCGAGGATGCCGTGCATGATCCTTTCAGCGGCCTCGCCGGGAGGCCCTCCGGCGTTCCCGGCCTCCTGCCCGCCGAAGTCACCGTACGTGTTCAGCGTGAGGATGCCGCCGAAGGTCCTCTTGTAGAACTCCATGGCCTGGCGGGCGTTGCCGTCGAAGCTGATGTAAGGATTAAGTCGAGAAGGCATGACATTCCCCTTTCCTCATGAGATGTCAGTTCTCGCAGACTAGGCGATGCGCAATACCGTTCCTTCCCAGCCACGCGCAAGGGTTCAACCGGAAAATCCTTGACGACGCACTAGACTGGAGGGCTGTTTGGCGCTGGACCGGAACAACCTGGGCAAACCCGGGCTCCGCCCGGCGACCCGGAGGTTTTCCGGAAACGAGACACGAGGGCCGATGGCAGCCACACCTGAGCGTGGTGAACTCACTCTGCTCGACGAGGGTGAGACGCACCGGGAGACGCACGAGGAGTCGTACGAGGGGACGTACGAGGAGTCCGGCAAGTCCGCCCGGTTGTCCGCCGGGCCCGCCGCCCCGCCGCGTACCCTCGTCGACGTCTTCGAGGCCTCCGTACGGGAGTACCCCGACGAGCTCGCCCTGGACGACGGCTCCGCCCGGCTGACCTACCGGACACTGGCCGTCGAGGTCGAGCGCCGTCGGCGCGCCCTCGCGGCCGCCGGAGTGGGGCTCGGTGACCGGGTCGGCGTACGCGTGCCGTCCGGGACCAACGAGCTGTACGTGGCCATCCTCGCCGTCCTCGCCGCAGGTGCCGCCTACGTGCCCGTCGACGCCGAGGACCCGGACGAGCGCGCCGAGCTGGTCTTCGGCGAGGCCGGGGTGCGGGCCGTGCTGGGCGCCGGAGCGCGCATCGACACCACCGGCCACGCGGACGCCCGTACCCCTTCCGCCGCGCGGCCCGGCCCCGAGCACGACGCCTGGATCATCTTCACCTCCGGCTCCACCGGCAAGCCCAAGGGCGTCGCCGTCAGCCATCGCAGCGCCGCCGCCTTCGTGGACGCCGAAGCCGCGCTGTTCCTCGCCGAGGAGCCGATCGCACCCGGCGACCGGGTCATGGCCGGACTGTCCGTGGCCTTCGACGCCTCCTGCGAGGAGATGTGGCTGGCCTGGCGCCACGGAGCCTGCCTCGTGCCCGTACCCCGCTCCCAGGTGCGCAGCGGCGCCGACCTCGGTCCCTGGCTGGTGGAACAGGAGATCACCGTGGTCTCCACGGTGCCGACACTGGCCGCGCTCTGGGAGCCGGACGACCTGGGTGAGGTCCGGCTGCTGATCTTCGGCGGCGAGGCCTGCCCGCCCGAGCTGACCCAGCGCCTGGTCACCGAGGGCCGCGAGGTCTGGAACACGTACGGCCCCACCGAGGCCACCGTCGTCGCCTGCGCCTCGCTGCTGACCGGCGAGGAGCCGATCCGGATCGGCCTTCCGCTGAACGGCTGGGAACTGGCCGTGGTCGACGAGTCCGGTGAGCCGGTGCCGATGGGCGGCAGCGGCCAGCTCGTGATCGGCGGCGTCGGCCTGGCCCGCTACCTCGACCCCGAGAAGGACGCCGAGAAGTACGCCCCACTGGAATCCCTCGGCTGGGAGCGCGCCTACCGCAGCGGTGACCTCGTCCGCGCGGAACCGGAGGGGCTGGTCTTCCTCGGCCGCGGCGACGAGCAGATCAAGCTGGGCGGCCGCCGGATCGAGCTGGGCGAGGTGGATTCCGCACTGCAGGCCCTGCCCGGCGTCGCCGGCGCCGCCGCCGCCGTGCGCACGGCGCGCAGCGGCAACCAGCTGCTCGTCGGCTACCTGGTCACCCAGGAGGGCTGGGACCGCGCGGCGGCCGTGGAGCGGCTGCGCGCCGAGCTGCCCGCCGCCCTCGTACCGCTGCTCGCGCCGGTCGACGAGCTGCCGACCCGTACCTCCGGCAAGGTGGACCGGGACGCGCTGCCCTGGCCGCTGCCCGAACTGGAGACCACCGGCCCAGTCGAACAACTGTACGGAACCGAGGCCTGGCTCGCCGAGCAGTGGAGCGAGACCCTCGGCGTGGCCGTCACCGGCGCCGCCGACGACTTCTTCGCGATCGGCGGCAACAGCCTCGCCGCCGCCCAGCTCACCACCCGGCTGCGCACGCGCTACCCGAGCGCGGCGGTGCTCGACATCTACCAGCAGCCCACCCTGCGCAAGCTGGCCCGGCGGCTGGAGAAGTCCGTACAGGACGACGGCGCGGCCCGGACCATCCTCCCGGTCCCGCTGCGGTCCAAGGTGATCCAGTCGCTCCTGCTGCTCCCGCTGTTCACCCTGGTCGGCCTGCGCTGGACCGTGGCGCTGCTGGCCCTGGGCAACGTGCTGCACCTGTTCGGGCCCTTTCCGTGGGCGCCGACCGCCTCCTGGTGGCTGGTCGCCGCCGGCGTGGTGCTGCTCTTCAGCCCGCCGGGCCGCCTCGCGATCGCGGCCGGCGGCGCTCGCCTGCTGCTGCGCGGGGTGAAGGCGGGACGCCACCCCCGCGGCGGAAGCGTCCACCTGAGGCTGTGGACGGCCGAGCGGCTGGCGGAGTACGTCGGCGCGACCTCACTCACCGGGTCCTGGCTGGAGCGCTACGCACGCGCTCTCGGTGCCAAGATCGGCCCCGAGGTGGACCTGCACTCGCTGCCCCCGGTCACGGGCATGCTCAAGCTCGGCCGCGGCTGCGCCGTCGAGTCCGAGGTGGACCTCTCCGGGCACTGGCTGGACGGCGACCGCCTCGAAATCGGCCCGGTCAAGGTCGGCGCGGGCGCCGTGGTCGGCACCCGCAGCATCCTCTTCCCCGGCGCGCGCGTCGGCAAGCGCGCCGAGGTGGCCCCCGGCTCCGCCGTGGTCGGCCAGATCCCCACAGGCCAGCGCTGGGCCGGAGCGCCCGCCGGCAAGCTGGGCAGGGCCAAGCGGAACTGGCCCAAGGAACGCCCGCCGCGCGGGCTCCCCTGGCGGGCCGCATACGGGGCGGCCGGCTTCGGCCTCACGGCCCTGCCCGTGCTCGCCACCCTGCCCGCCCTGCTCGTGCTGAGCCGGTTCGTGCCGGCCGACGCGAGCCTTGCCGACGCCCTGCGCGGGGCGCTGCTCGCCGTGGTGCCCGGGGCGCTCGCGTACGGGTTCGCGTACGCGCTGCTCCTGCTGGTCTCGGTACGGCTGCTGAGCCTCGGGCTGCGTACGGGAAACCATCCGACGCACAGCCGGATCGGCTGGCAGGCCTGGACGGTCACCCAGCTGATGGACCTGTCCAGGGAAACCCTCTTCCCGCTGTACGCCGGGCTGATCACACCGGTGTGGCTGCGGCTGCTCGGCATGAAGATCGGCCGCGGCGCGGAGGTGTCCACCGTGCTCGCGCTGCCGAGCCTCACCACCGTCGGCGAAGGCGCCTTCCTCGCCGACGACACCCTGACCGCCCCGTACGAACTGGGCGGCGGCTGGATGCGGATCGGACACTCCGAGATCGGCCGCCGGGCCTTCCTCGGCAACTCCGGAATGACCGCGCCGGGCCGCAACGTACCGGACGACGGGCTGGTCGGCGTGCTGTCCGCCACCCCGAAGAAGGCCAAGAAGGGCAGCTCGTACCTGGGCCTGCCGCCGGTCCGGCTGCCGCGTTCCGCCTCGGATGCCGACCGGAGCCGGACGTACGACCCGCCCGCGCGGCTGCTGTGGGCGCGCGGACTGGTGGAGCTGTGCCGACTCGTCCCGGTGTTCTGCTCGGCCGCCCTGGCCGTGCTGACCGTGGCGGCGCTCTGCGCGCTGATCACGGCGAGCGGCCTGGGGATCTGGGGAGCGGCGCTGCTGTCCGGAGCGACCCTGCTCGCCGCCGGTGCGGCCGCGTGTGCGGTCGCCGTGACCGCGAAGTGGCTGCTGGTGGGCCGGCACCGAACGGGGGAGCACCCCCTGTGGAGCGGCTTCGTATGGCGCAACGAGCTGGCCGACACCTTCGTCGAGGTACTGGCCGTGCCGTGGCTGGTCGGATCGGTGCCCGGTACGCCGCTGCTGGCCCTGTGGCTGCGCGGACTCGGGGCGCGGATCGGCCGGGGCGTGTGGTGCGAGAGCTACTGGCTGCCCGAGACGGACCTGGTGGTGCTGGGCGACGCCGTCAGCGTGAACCGTGGCTGTGTGCTCCAGACCCACCTCTTCCATGACCGGATCTTGAGGACGGATACTGTGGTTCTCCGTGAGGGCGCCACCCTGGGCCCGGGCGGAATCGTCCTGCCCGGGAGCACGGTCGGGGCCCGCAGCACACTGGGTCCCGCGTCACTCGTGATGGCCGGGGAATCCGTCCCCGCCGACACCCGCTGGCTGGGCAATCCGATCGAGGCGTGGCGGTCCTGAGAACGGCGGCCCGTCCTCGACAGAACCAGCACGTCGTACGAGCACAGCGCAGGGAGCGGAAGCGGCAGTGAGCGGCCAGAAGACAGCGGCATCGGACCCGTACTTTCCGGCCAACGGAGACCCCCGTTACCGCGTGCACCGGTACGAACTCGCTCTGGAATACCGTCCCGGCCCCAACCGGCTCGCCGGGTCGGCCCGGCTCAGCGCGATCGCCGGGCGGGCGCCCCTCACCGAGTTCCACCTCAACCTGGCCGAGTTCAAAGTGGGCCGGGTGCTGGTGAACGGCCGGGCCCCGCACTACGCGCACCGGGGCGGCAAACTCCGTATCCGGCCGGCCAAGCCGCTTCCGGCGGGCGCCGCCTTCACCGTGGAGGTGCACTGGGCGGGCAACCCCAAGCCGGTGCGGAGCCCGTGGGGCGGCCTCGGCTGGGAGGAACTGACCGACGGGGCGCTGGTCGCCAGCCAGCCGGTCGGCGCGCCCTCCTGGTATCCGTGCAACGACCGTCCCGCCGACAAGGCCTCGTACCAGATCTCCGTCAACACGCCCTCCGCCTACACGGTGGTGGCCTGCGGCCGGCTGCTCACCCGGACGACGAAGGCCAGTACCACCACCTGGGTGTACGAGCAGTCCGCGCCGACCTCCAGCTACCTGGTCGGCCTGTCCATCGGCATGTACCAGACGGTGCTGCTCGGCGATCCCGGGCTCGGTGGCGTTGCGCAGAGCGCCCACGTGCCGGCGCACCTGCTGCCGCGGTTCTCCCGCGACTTCGCCCGGCAGCCCGCGATGATGCAGCTGTTCGAGGAACTGTTCGGGCCCTATCCCTTCGGCGAGTACGCGGTGGTCGTCGCCGACGAGGAACTCGACGTCCCCGTGGAGGCCCAGGGCCTCTCCCTGTTCGGCGCCAACCACGTGGACGGCGTACGCGGTTCGGAGCGCCTGATCGCCCACGAGCTCGCGCACCAGTGGTTCGGCAACAGCGTGACCATCGCCGACTGGCGGCACATCTGGCTGAACGAGGGCTTCGCGAAGTACGCGGAATGGCTCTGGTCGGAGCGCTCCGGCGGACGCACCGCGCACGAGCTGGCGGCCGCCGCACACCGGCTGCTCGCCTCGCAGGCACAGGACCTGCACGTGGTCGACCCGGGCCGCAAGCTGATGTTCGACGACCGCCTGTACCAGCGCGGGGGGCTCGCCGTGCACGCGATCCGCTGCGCCCTGGGCGACGGCGCGTTCTTCCGCATGCTGCGTGACTGGGCCACCATCCACCGCCACGGAGTGGTGACCACCGCCGGCTTCACCAACCATGTGGTCCGGTACGCGGCCACGCCGATGGACGACGTGTTCTCGGCCTGGCTGTACGAGCCGTCCCTCCCGCCGCTGCCCTCGGCGCCCTCGGCGCCCGCGCGGCCGTCGATACCGGCGAGGCCGGAGTACCCGCCCACGAACGGCGGGCCCACGGGCCGGGGCAGGGCTTCCGCGTAGCGGAATTCCGCCGAGGAGGTCCGGGCCGGCCGGCGGGGCCGGCCCGGACCCGCTGATCAGGCGAGGTCGAACCGGTCGAGGTTCATGACCTTGTCCCACGCCGCGACGAAGTCCTTCACGAACTTCTGCTTCGCGTCATCGCTCGCGTAGACCTCCGCGAGCGCGCGCAGCTCGGAGTTCGACCCGAAGACGAGGTCGGCACGGGTGCCCGTCCACTTGACCTCGCCCGTGGCGGCGTCGCGGCCCTCGAAGGTGTTCGCGTCCCCGGACGTTGCCGTCCACGCCGTGCCCAGGTCGAGCAGGTTGACGAAGAAGTCGTTCGTCAGGGACCCGGGGGTCGTGGTGAAGACACCGTGCGCGGACTGCTGGTGGTTCGCGCCGAGGACGCGCAGGCCACCGATGAGGACCGTCAGCTCGGGGGCGCTCAGGGCCAGCAGGTTCGCCCGGTCGAGCAGCAGGTACTCGGCAGGCAGCCGGTTGCCCTTCCCGAGGTAGTTGCGGAACCCGTCGGCGGTCGGCTCCAGCGCGGCGAAGGACTCCACGTCGGTCTGCTCCTGCGAGGCGTCCGCGCGGCCCGGTGCGAAGGGGACCGTGATCTCGGAGCCGGCGTCCTTGGCGGCCTGCTCGACGGCCGCGCCGCCGGCCAGCACGATGAGGTCGGCGAGCGAGATCCGCTTGCCGCCGGTCTGCGCGGCGTTGAAGGCTTCCTGGATCCCCGTCAGGGTCCGCAGGACGGTGGCGAGCTCGTCGGGCTCGTTGACCTCCCACCCGCTCTGCGGCTGGAGGCGGATGCGCGCACCGTTGGCGCCGCCGCGCTTGTCGCTGCCGCGGAAGGACGAGGCCGCCGCCCACGCGGTGGAGACGAGCTGGGACACCGACAGGTCCGACGCGAGGATCCGGCTCTTGAGGGAGGCGATGTCCGCGGCGTCGACGAGCTCGTGCGTGACGGCGGGCAGGGGGTCCTGCCACAGGAGCGTCTCGGCCGGGACCTCGGGGCCGAGGTAGCGCACGACCGGGCCCATGTCGCGGTGGGTCAGCTTGAACCACGCGCGGGCGAAGGCGTCCGCGAACTCGGCGGGGTCCTCGTGGAAGCGCCGCGAGATCTGCTCGTAGGCCGGGTCGAACCGCAGCGACAGGTCGGTGGTGAGCATCGTCGGGGCGTGGCTCTTCGACGGGTCGTGGGCGTCGGGCACGGTGCCCGCCCCGGCGCCCTCCTTCGGCCGCCACTGGTGGGCGCCGGCGGGGCTCTTGAACAGCTCCCACTCGTAGCCGAACAGGATGTCGAAGAAGCTGTTGTCCCAGGCGGTCGGGGTGTTCGTCCAGATGCCTTCGAGACCACTGGTGATCGCGTCGGCGCCCTTGCCGGTGCCGTAGGCGTTCTTCCAGCCGAGGCCCTGCTCCTCTATCGAGGCGGCTTCGGGATCGGCGCCGACGTTCTCCGCGGGACCCGCGCCGTGGGTCTTGCCGAAGGTGTGACCGCCCGCGATCAGGGCGACGGTCTCCTCGTCGTTCATCGCCATCCGGCGGAAGGTCTCACGGATGTCGCGGGCCGCGGCGAGCGGGTCCGGGTTGCCGTTCGGGCCCTCGGGGTTGACGTAGATGAGCCCCATCTGGACCGCGCCCAGGGGGTTCTCCAGCTCGCGTTCGCCGGTGTAGCGCTCGTCGTCGAGCCAGGTGGTCTCGGGACCCCAGTAGACGTCCTCGTCGGGCTCCCAGACGTCGGCGCGGCCACCGCCGAAGCCGAAGGTCTCGAAGCCCATCTGCTCCAGGGCGACGTTACCGGTGAGGATCATCAGGTCGGCCCACGAGAGGCTCTGGCCGTACTTCTTCTTGACCGGCCACAGCAGACGGCGGGCCTTGTCGAGGTTGCCGTTGTCCGGCCAGCTGTTCAGGGGGGCGAAGCGCTGCTGGCCGGCCCCGGCGCCGCCGCGGCCGTCGCTGATCCGGTAGGTGCCGGCGCTGTGCCAGGCCATCCGGATCATGAACGGGCCGTAGTGGCCGAAGTCGGCGGGCCACCAGTCCTGCGAGGTCGTCAGCACCTCCGCGATGTCCTGCTTGACCGCCGGGAGATCGAGGGTCTGGAACGCCGCGGCGTAGTCGAACTCCTCGCCGAGCGGGTTGGCGACGGCCGGGTTCTTGGCGAGGATCTTCAGGTTGAGCCGCTCGGGCCACCACTGGCGGTTTCCGCCGCCCTGCGTCGGGTGCGGCGCGCGCCCGTGCGCGACCGGGCAGCCACCTACGCCCTCGGCCTTCGCGTCTACGACGATTGCATCATGGTTCTCGGACATGGGAATCCTTCCGTACCAGGCGGATCGCGGTGTTCAGGAACTGAATGCGGTGGAACAGCCGGGGCTCCGGGCCCCGGCACATGTCCTCGGCCGTGTCGATCTCCTCGACGCCGAGGTGGTCACCGTCCCGGACGGTCTCGAACAAGTGGGACGCGAGCGGCCGTCACCTGCGGCATGCCGGCACCGCTGGGCTCCTCGGCGGTGGTCCGTCACGTCTCTGTCTCCCGCCGCTGTGGAGTCGTCCTGCCTCTTTGCTATCTGTGAAACCGATCCTACGATGGACAGAATCCAAGTCAAGAAGGCCGCCAACCCCATATGCCGTCGGATCCCGGACGTCTGCGCACACACGCCGGGGCATCCCACCGAACCGAAGAGGGGAACCGATATATGAGTGACCTGCTGGAGCGGCTGCGGGGGCGTGGCTGGCGGATGACGTCCCAGCGGCGGGTCGTCGCGGAGGTCCTCGACGGAGAGCACGTGCACCTCACCGCCGACGAGGTGCACGCCCGCGCGGTGCGGCTGCTGCCCGAGATCTCCCGCGCGACGGTCTACAACGCCCTGGGCGAGCTCGTCTCCCTCGGCGAGGTCGTGGAGGTCTCCACCAACGGGCGTGCGAAGCGCTACGACCCGAACGCGCACCAACCGCACCAGCACCTGGTGTGCTCCGACTGCGGCCTCATCCGCGACGTCCGCCCGGCCGGCGACGCGCTGGCCGGCCTCCCGGCCGAGGAGCGGTTCGGCTTCACGGTGTCCGAGGTCGAGATCACCTACCGCGGGCTGTGCCCGGCCTGCGCCTAGGTCGAGTTCGCCCTGCCGTCTGCCGGAATAACCTTTGAGACCCGGGGGGTTGGAGGGGTGGAAGCATCCGATTCCCCCTGGTGCCCGGGGGTCCGACGACCGGAGCAGACATGACCACCGAGACGCCCCGCGACGCAGACCGCTCGTTCCTCTTCGTCCTCGGCAGCTCCCGTCCGGACGGCAACACCGAGATCCTGGCGCGGGCGGCCGCCGAACAGCTGCCCGCCGGCGTCCCGCAGCGCTGGGTGGACCTGGCCCGGCTGCCGCTGCCCGACTTCCAGGACGGGCGGCACGACACCGGCTCCTGGACCGTCGGCGAGCACGAGGAACAACTGCGCCGGGCCACCCTGGAGGCCACCGACATCGTCATCGCCTCGCCCTTGTACTGGTACGCCCTTTCCGCGCACACCAAGCGCTACCTCGACTACTGGTCGGGCTGGCTCGCGGTGCCCGGCCTGGACTTCAAGCAGCGGATGGCGGGCCGGACCCTGTGGGGGGTGACGGTCATGGCGGACGAGGACGAGGTGGTCGCCGACGGTCTGGCGACCAGCCTCAACCACACCGCCGCGTACCTGCGGATGCGGTTCGGCGGTGTGCTGCTCGGCAACGGCTCCCGCCCCGGCCAGGTACGCGACGACGAGCGCGCGGCGATCCGAGCGAAGACGTTCTTCCAGCGCGAGGCCCCGCTCGCCCGGTTCCCGTACGAGCAGGACCCCGCGGGCCGGTAGCCGGGGCGGCAGACCCGGGAGGTGTCCCGTCCGCCCGGGTCGGGTCCGCCCGGGTCCGCCTAGGTCTGCCTCGTCCAGCGCTGTGACGCCTCCCCGCCGCACGTCTTCGTCACCAGGCCGCTGGCCATGCCCAGGTCGAGGCAGCCGCCGCCGTAGTCGCTGCGCAGGCTGCCGCCCGAACCCGTACGCCACAGTCGGCCGAAGTCCTGGGCGCAGTCGCCCACGAAGACGGCCTGGCCGAGACCGTTGGAGTACAGGCACCCGCCGCTCTGCTGGTTGACGAGCTTGAAACTGCCGTCCGACGTGCTCTGCACGGTCCATCGGGCGGTCGCGTTCGCGCAGTCGCCGAAGTCCGAGGCACCGTAGATCTGGGTGATGCACTTGCTGTTGTTGCCGTTGCGGTAGCGGTAGGTGCCGGATTCCGGGGGCGCCGGGGCCGTGGGGGCGGTGGTCGTCCCGCCGCCGGTGGGGCGCGTGGTGCCGGTGCCGCCCGCGTTCGCGGAGCTTCCGGATCCGCCCGAGCCGCTCTGACCGCCGCTCGCGCTCCGCCTCCGGGGCCGGTTCCGGCGCCCCCGGCGACCGCGACCGGGGCGCCGCCCGGCCCGGACCGGCCCTTGTCGCTGCCGTCCCCCTCGGGCTTGTCCTGGGCGGGCGACTGCGCGGGTGACGCCGTCCCGGACGGGCTGCCGCTCGCCGGCGGGGCCGTCGGGTCGCCCGGCGCCGTGATCTGGACGGACGGGGTGGTCCGGGCCCCGGCCTGCGGCGAGGTCGTGTTCGGGAGGTGCTGGATCGCGAGTGTCGTACCGCCCGCGACCACGACGACGGGGACGACGGCGAGGAAGACGCGGGTACGGCGGCGCCGTTCAGGCCGTTCGGGCCGCGGCTCGGGCCGTGCCGGAAGGGGCTCCACCGCGGGGGTGGGCTCCGCCCCGGGGGCCTTCTCCGGCTCCTTCTCCGGTCCCTTCAGCCCTTCCGGTTCGGGGTTTTCGCCGGTGAGGGGGACTGTCGGTACGTCGACCGCCTGCACGTTCGCGGCGAAGGCGGCCCGCTCGGCCAGGCGCTCGGCGACGGCCGCCGGCCATGGCGGCGCGGTGGCCGGGATGTGCTGTTCGGCGCGTTCGAGGAGTTCGGCGGCGGTGGGCCTGCCTTCGGGGTCTTTGTCGAGACAGGCCGCGACGAGCTCGGCGAGCTCCGGTTCCAGCTCCCGCAACGGCTCCAGGTCGGGCTCCTCGTGGACGATGCGGTACAGCACCCCGGGCCCCGACTCGTCGCCGAAGGGCGGCTGTCCGCACGCGGCGTACGCCAGCACCGAGCCCAGCGCGAACACGTCGGTGGCGCCGCTCAGCCGCCGTGTGCCCGAGGCTTGTTCGGGTGCCATGTAGGCGGGCGTGCCCACGACCATGCCGGTCCTGGTCAGCTGGCTCTGCTCGGCGGCCCGGGCGACGCCGAAGTCGATGAGGGTGAGGCCGTCGAGGGTCAGCATGACGTTGGACGGCTTGAGGTCCCGGTGCACCATGTCCAGCGCGTGCACCGCCGCCAGGCCCGCCGCCGCTTCCCGCAGCAGCAGCCACAGGGCCTGCGCGGGCAGTGGGCCGCCGTGCAGCCCGACGGCTTCCCGCAGGGTGAGCCCGGGGATGTAGGCGGTGGCGAACCACGGGGGCCTCGCGGTGCGGTCGCTGGCGAGCAGCGGCGCGGTGGCCTCCGCCGGAAGCCGGGCGAGATTGTCCAGTTCGTGCCCGAAACGGCGCACGAAGTCCTCGTCCTCGCCGACGACGGAGGCCAGCAGCTGCTTGACGGCGACGTACCGGCCCTCGTGGACCCCGAGGTACACCCGCCCCATGCCTCCGGCCCCGAGCCTGCCCGCCAGCGGAATCGACCCGATCCGGTGCGGATCCCCCGCCTCCAGAGGCTCGGCCCCGCTCCCCCTGAGCTCTAACACGTCAGCCCCGCTCGAATTAGAAACAGTTTCTAGGAATCTAACCCGATTCCCGCGACGGCAACGCGCCCGGGTGAACGCCGACTTGCTCCTCGACGGGCCGCGGCCGGCCATCGGTGCGGACCCGGGAGCCGGCGCCGTGAGCCGCGTCTCACCGGGGCGGTGACGCTTGTCTATGCAACGAGTTGCATAGAAGGATCGGAGGCATGGCACTTGAGCACGCGATCCTCGTCTCCCTGCTGGAGCAGCCTGGCTCCGGATATGAGCTGGCCCGCCGGTTCGACCGGTCCATCGGTTACTTCTGGACCGCCACCCACCAGCAGATCTACCGCGTGCTCAAGCGCATGGAGGGCGACGGCTGGCTCGACGTCCGCGAGGTGCCCCAGCAGACGAGGCCGGACAAGAAGGAGTACTCCGTCGCCGCGGCGGGCCGGGCCGCCCTCTCCGGTTGGCTCCACGAGCCGATCCAGCCCGACAGCGTCCGGCACGAACTCGCCGTGAAGATCCGCGGCGCGGCCTTCGACGACCCGGCCGCACTGATCCGCGAGGTCGAACGGCACCACCGCGCGCACGCCGACCGGCTCACGCACTACCTCGCGGGAGAGCTGCGCGACTTCACCGGCTCTGACGCTCCCGCGGCGCCGGACGCCGGGCGGGAGCTCCAGCACGTCGTTCTCCGCGGCGGCATCGCCTACGAGCGGATGCAGCTCGCCTGGCTGGAGGACGTACTGGCCACGCTCCGGCGGACCGCGGCCCCCTGATCACCCGCACCGCTCACCCCGTACGTCTCATCCCGCACCCCTCATCCCGCACCCCTCATCCACCACCGAAAGGCGAACCTCCATGACCGACCCGCTGCTGTTCAACCCGCGCACCTACGACCCCGCGCATTTCGACCCCGAGACGCGCAGGCTGCTGCGCGCCACCGTCGACTGGTTCGAGGACCGCGGCAAGCGCAGGCTGATCGAGGACTACCGCTCGCGCGCGTGGCTGGGGGACTTCCTCGCGTTCTCCGCGAAGGAGGGGCTCTTCGCGACCTTCCTGACCCCGGCCCCCGCCGCGGGCCAGGACGAGCCGGACAAGCGCTGGGACACCGCACGGATCGCCGCGCTCAACGAGATCTTCGGCTTCTACGGCCTGGACTACTGGTACGCCTGGCAGGTCACCATCCTCGGTCTCGGGCCGGTCTGGCAGAGCGACAACGCCGCCGCCCGCAGCCGTGCGGCGGAACTCCTGCGCGAGGGCGAGGTGTTCGCCTTCGGCCTCTCCGAGAAGGCCCACGGCGCCGACATCTACTCGACCGACATGCTGCTGGAGCCCGATGGCGACGGCGGATTCCGGGCCAGCGGGTCCAAGTACTACATCGGCAACGGCAACGCCGCGGGTCTCGTCTCCGTGTTCGGCCGCCGCACCGACATCGACGGCCCCGACGGCTACGTCTTCTTCGCCGCCGACAGCCGCCACCCCGCGTACCAGCTCGTGAAGAACGTCGTCGACTCCTCCAAGTACGTCAGCGAGTTCCGGCTCGTCGACTATCCGGTCGGCGCCGACGACGTCCTGCACACCGGCCGCGCCGCCTTCGACGCCGCGCTCAACACGGTCAACGTCGGCAAGTTCAACCTCTGCACCGCGTCCATCGGCATCTGCGAGCACGCGATGTACGAGGCCGTCACCCATGCGCAGGGCCGCATCCTCTACGGACGCCCCGTCACCGCCTTCCCGCACGTGCGCCGCGAGCTGACCGACGCCTACGTCCGCCTCGTCGGCATGAAGCTGTTCAGCGACCGCGCCGTCGACTACTTCCGCTCGGCCGGGCCCGACGACCGCCGGTACCTGCTGTTCAACCCGATGACCAAGATGAAGGTGACCACGGAGGGCGAGAAGGTCATCGACCTGATGTGGGACGTCATCGCGGCGAAGGGCTTCGAGAAGGACACCTACTTCGCCCAGGCGGCGGTCGAGATCCGCGGCCTTCCGAAGCTGGAGGGCACGGTCCACGTCAACCTGGCCCTGATCCTCAAGTTCATGCGCAACCACCTGCTGGAGCCGGTCGAGTACCCGGCCGTGCCGACCCGCCTGGACGCGGCCGACGACGACTTCCTCTTCCGCCAGGGCCCGGCCCGCGGCCTGGGCTCCGTACGCTTCCACGACTGGCGCACGGCCTTCGACGCGCACGCGGCCGTGCCCAACGTCGGCCGCTTCCGCGAACAGGCCGACGCCCTGTGCGAGTTCGTCACGACCGCCGCCCCCGGCGAGGAGCAGAGCCGGGACCTCGATCTCCTTCTGGCCGTGGGCCAGCTGTTCGCGCTGGTCGTGCACGGCCAGCTGATCCTGGAGCAGGCACAGCTGTCCGGTCTGGACGAGGACGTGCTCGACGAGCTGTTCGGGGTCCTCGTGCGCGACTTCTCCGAGCACGCGGTGGAGCTGTACGGCAAGGACTCCGCCACCGCGGACCAGCAGAGCTGGGCCCTCGGCGCGGTCCGGCGCCCGGTCGTCGACGCCGACCGCTCGGCGCGCGTCTGGGCGCGCGTGGAGGCACTGGCCGGGGCGTACGAGATGGCCCCCTGACCCACCGGTCCACACCGGGCGGACGGCTCCCGGCAGTGGGGGCCGCCCGTCCGGCGCCGAGGTGATCAGGCCGGGCCGGCCGGGCCGGGGGAGCGGTCGGATGCCGTCATGCGCTCGATGTCGGTGGCGAGCGAATCGAGCCAGGCGAGGGCGGTGAAGAACCGCAGTGGGGCGACGTGCGGCGGCACATCGGACCCGGCGTCCGGCCCGGCGACCGGCCCGGAATTCGGGCCGCCATCGGGCTCGGGCGTGAGCCCGCCGCCGGGCCCGGGTGCTCCGCCCGGCGCCAGGCCCGTACCCGCCCATCGCGCGGCCTCGCGCAGCCGCCTGGTCACCCCGTCGGCCCGGCCGTGCAGCCACGCCCCGTTGTCCTCGTCGAGGGCCGGCCCCCCGTGGCCGAGCACCCGCCGCGATCCCCACAGCACGTGATGGCCCGCCATCATGGCCGCCTGCCAGTCCGGCGCGGCGTCGGCGGGCCCGCGGGGCTCGCCCTGCCGCTGCGCGAACGCGGACTCCGCCAGCAGCAGCGCCTTCCGGAGCGGCCGGTCGTCGAGGGTACGTCCCGGTCGGCCCGCCACCGCGGCGGCCGAGGCGCTCTCGACCGTCTCGGCGGCCCGCGTCAGCAGCAGCGCGACCGCCCTGTGCAGTTCCTCCTGCGCGCCCCGGGGCCAGGCGAGCAGCCCGAACACGACGCCGATGAGGCTGCCGACGATCACGTCCAGGAACCTCACCTCGGCCAGTTGCCACGTCACCGGTGCCAGCTGCGCGAAGACGAAGGCCACGACGAGGGTGAACATGCCCTGGGCCCAGCCCACGCCCCGTACCGGCCCCACCCGGAACGCGATCAGCATGATGACCGGCAGGGCGACGGCGTAGACGGTGGTACGGCCGCCGATCAGGAACAGCAGGACCGCGGTGACCAGGGCGCCGAGCAGCGTGCCGGTGAGTGCCTGACGCACGGTCGCGCGGGTCTGGGAGGCCGTGGTCCGGGTCAGGCTGAGGACGGCCAGCATCGCCCAGAAGCCGTGGGGCAATGAGTCCACGCCCGCGACCGTACGGGCGGCGGCGAGCGCGAAGCTGATCCGTACGGCGTTCTGGAAGTACACGGACCGAGGCCCGGCGTGTGCCACCAGCCGGTGCCACCACAGGCGGGGCGCACGCTGACCGGCGTACCAGAAGCGGGCCCGGTCGGTCTCGGCCGGCAGCGGCGCGCGCCGGCCCCGTACCGCCAGTTCGGACGCCGTCGTGAAGGCCACGGCGGCGGCCGCCGCCTCCATCAGCGCCGCCCGGCGCCGGCCCCGTGCCGCGGTCGAGAGCTGCTCCACCGCGGCGGCTTCCGCGGCATCCTCCCGTACGCGCCGCAGGGCGCCGGCCGCGTCGGTCGCCTCGTCCGTTCCGTTCAGCAGGGCCGCGCTCTCGGTGGCGGCCCCGCCGACCGCGAAGAGCAGGTCGGACCCCTGCGCCGGAGGCGGGCCGCCGCCGGGCGGCGGGGGAAGGTTCGCCAGCCGGCCGAGGAGCGTGCGGCAGACCATGCCCGCGTGGGCGAGGGCGCGGTCCCGCAGGCCCGGCCCGGCGGGGCGGTCGGCCTCGGCGACCCGGGAGGGCCGCAGCGACTCTCCGGCCGCCCGGGCCGCCTCCGTCGAAGCGGCGGACAGCGTGTACGGTGCGCGGCCGAGCTCGGCGGCACAGAGGGCCGCGGTGCCGGCCGCCTCGGCGGCCAGTAGCCGGTAGGCGCGGGTGGGCGGCTCGGGCAGCACGAAGATCTCGGCGAGGAGCAGCAGTGCGAGGCCGAAGGTCGCCCCCGCGAGACGGTCGCCGAGGGTGTCCGGTGCGTAGGGCGGGAAGCACGGCAGGATGTAGAGCAGCTGCAGCCCGGGAGCGGCTCCCGCCGCCCGGGGCCCGGCAGCCGCCACGAAGGCCAGGACGAAGCCGATCAGCAGCATGCCGGCCACGGCGCTCCAGGTCCGCACCGCGAGGTAGGTGCCGGCCGTGATCAGCACCCAGGCCACGGGCGTGGCCTTGACCATGACGGCCGCCCGCTGGCGCCCGGTGCCGGGGATGTGGGAAAGGGCCCCCAGGGACACCACCGAGAACAGGGCGTACGTCGCCGCCACGGTCCGGTCCAGCCCGTACAGGCATACAAAGAACCCGGCACACGCGGCGAGGGTGGTGCGCACCGCGCGCTGTGTGACGCTCGCGGGGCCGCGGCCGACGCCTGCGTCGCGTTGGGCGCCCATGACTCCAGCATCGGGCCGCCCGGGGAAAGCCACCACACACGGACGGACGTGCCGGTCGGGCGGGCGCCCGTACCGGGATCAGCCCAGGAAGGACAGCCGCACCGTGCGGTCGGGGTTGTCCCGGTTGGTGTCGACCAGTACGACCGACTGCCAGGTCCCCAGCGCGAGCTCGCCGCCGACCACCGGAAGGGTCATGTGCGGCGGCACGAACGCGGGCAGCACGTGGTCGCGGCCGTGCCCGGGGGAGCCGTGCCGGTGCTGCCAGCGGTCGTCCGCGGGCAGCAGCGTACGCAGGGCCCCCAGCAGGTCGTCGTCGCTGCCGGCGCCCGTCTCGATGACGGCGAGTCCCGCCGTCGCGTGCGGGGTGAACACGTTGAGCAGCCCGTCCCGCCCCCGGGCGGCCCCTCTCAAGAACTCCGCGCACGCGGTGGTCAGGTCGTGGACGGTTTCCGACGTGCCGGTGCGGACGTCGATGGTCCGGCTGGTGAAGGTGTCTGGCATCCGTGCATCGTCTCGCGGCCCCCGTGCGCGCCCCGGCCGCCGCACCGTGCGGCCGATCCGTTGAAAACCGCCCGCACCGCGCATCGGCGGGCGCCCGCCCGGGCAGCCAGCCCCTGTGGCCCTCCCCGCCTCCCGCCCACCGAGCCGGCCCGCGGTGTCCGCCGCGCCCGCGGCCCCGTCCGCGCCCGTCCGTATGCCCTCCGCCCGGCGCGCACTCGTCGCCGGGTCCGTCGGCAACTTCGCGGAATGGTACGAGTTCGGTGTCTACGGCTCCTTCGCCACCGTCATCGCAGCTCGCTTCTTCACTCCCGACGGCGGCGACCGGACCCAGGCGCTCATCGCGACCTACGCCGCCTTCGCCATCGCCTTCTTCTTCCGTCCGCTGGGCGCTCTCGTCTTCGGGCGGCTCGCGGACCGGGCGGGCCGCCGGACCGCGCTCGTGCTCGCCGTCTCCCTGATGACCGGCGCCACCACCCTGATCGGATTCCTGCCCGCGTACTCCACCGCCGGCGCGGTCGCACCGTGGCTGCTGACCCTGCTGCGCGCTGTCCAGGGCTTTTCCGCCGGGGGCGAGTTCGGCGGCGCCGTGAGCCTCCTGACCGAGAACGCGCCAGCGGGCCGTCGTGGCCGCCACGGCGCCTGGCAGTCCTGCACCGTCGCGCTCGGGCTCCTCGCGGGGGCGGGCGTCGCCGCCGGCCTGGCGACCCTGCTCTCCGAGAGCGCCCTGTACGCGTGGGGCTGGCGCATCCCGTTCCTGCTCGCCCTGCCGCTGGGCGCCGTGGCACTGTCGCTGCGGCTCCGACTCCCGCAGACCGCCACGCCCGGCGCCGCTGCCGCTGCCGCGCCCGTCGGCCGGGGACGGCCGGGGGACGTGACGCCCGGGTCCGCCGGCACCCCGGGCCGGGCCCACGGCCGGGCGGCCGCCCCGGGAGCGGCCGGCACGGCCCGCGCCGTCGTCCTCGGCGTCGGCCGGATCATGGGCTGGTCCGCGGCCGGCTACACCTTCCTCGTCGTACTGCCCTCCTACCTCCAGGTCACCCTGGGCACCACCTTCCAGCAGGCCCTGGCCGCCACCGTCATCGCCAACCTCGGGTTCGCCGCCGCGATCCTGCCCGCCGGGGCACTCAGCGACCGGGTCGGCCGACGTGCCGTCATGCTCACCGGCAGCATCCTCGTGGTCCTGACAGCCGTACCGGTCCTGCACCTCCTGCGCGACCCCGGCACCTCCGTCGCGGCCAAAGCCGCGACCTTGGCGGCGGCCGGCGCGATGATCGGACTCCTGGCCGGTCCGGGCCCCGCCCTGCTCGCCGAGATGTTCCCGACGCGCGTCCGCAGCACGGGACTGGGCCTGGCCTACGCGCTCTCCAACGCCGTCTTCTCCGGATGCGCGGGCCTGATCGTCACCGCGCTCGTACGGCACACCGGCAACCCGGACGTTCCGGCCCTCTACGCGGCGGGCGCCTGCGCGCTGTCCCTGCCCGCCCTGCTCACGCTGCGTTCCGACGACCACCGAAGGCCCCTGCGATGACCCACCCCACGGCGCCGCCCGCACCGTCCGCATCGCCCGAGCCGTCGACCACCGTCATCGGCCTGATGTCCGGCACCTCCTGCGACGCCGTCGACGCCGCGGCCGCCCGCATCACGTGCGACGGCCCCGTGCTGCGCCTCACCCCGCTCGGCATGGTCAGCGAGCCGTACGACGAGGAGCTGCGCCACGCGCTGGCGGCAGCGCTCCCGCCCGGCCGCACCACCCTCGCCGACGTGTGCCGGCTCGACACCCGGATCGGGCAGTCGTTCGCGGCTCTCGCCGCCCGGGCCGATCGCGAACTCTGCGCGGGCCGGGCGGATCTGATCGCCTCGCACGGCCAGACCGTCTTCCACTGGGCGGACGGCGGCCTCGTGCACGGCACCCTTCAGCTGGGCGAACCCGCGTGGATCGCGGAGTCGACCGGACTCCCCGTCGTCTCCGGCTTCCGGACCCGCGACGTCGCCGCCGGCGGACAGGGCGCGCCGCTGATCGGCCTGATCGACCGCATGCTGCTGCGCGGGCACCGCGGCGTACCGGCCGCGCTGAACGTCGGGGGCATCGCCAACGCCACCGTGCTCGCCCCGGACGGCACCCCGGCCGCCTTCGACTCCGGGCCCGGCAACGCCCTACTCGACGCCGCGGCCCGCCACTTCACCGCCGGGCGCCTCGACCGGGACACCGACGGCCGCCTGGCGGCCCGCGGCACCGTCCACCGGCCGCTGCTCGACCACCTGCTCGCCGAGCCCTATTACGGCCTGCCCGCGCCCAAGACCACCGGCCGGGAGCTGTTCCACTCCGGCTACCTGCGTACGGCCCTGGACGCGGTCGGCCCGCTCCCGGCCCCCGATGTCCTGGCCACCCTCATCCGGCTCACCGCCCGCACCGTCGCCGACGCCCTGCGCCCGTACGGAGTCACCGAGGTGCTCGCCTCCGGCGGCGGCACCCGCAACCCCGTCCTGATGGCCGCACTCGGGCAGGAACTCGGCGCCGCGGTACGGCTGCGCACCTCGGACGCGGTCGGGCTGCCCAGCGCCGCCAAGGAGGCGTACGCCTTCGCCGTGCTGGGCTACCTCACCCTGCACGGCCTGCCTGGCACGGCGGCGCAGTGCACGGGCGCGGCAGGCCCCCGGGTCCTCGGCTCCCTGACCCCGGGCCGCACGCCGCTGCGCCTGCCCACGCCGCTCACGCGGGCGCCCCACATCCTGAAGGTCACCCCGCCACCGGCCGCCTGACGTCCTACCGGACTGCCGGGTGCACCGCCGGTACGTCGTCCTCGGGCGTCTTGGCCGTGACCAGCAGCCCGGCGAGCAGCCCCGCGAGCAGCATGCTGCCGACCGCCCACCAGAGGGTGGTGGTGTAGCCGCCCAGCAGTGCTTCGCCGGCCGGCCCGGACGGCCATGCCGAGTTGCGCAGGCGGGTGACGACGATGCTGCTGAGCAGCACGCTGCCGAGCACCCCGCCCACGTACTGGGCCACGGTGACGGTCGCCGAGGCGGCGCCGGAGTGCTGCGGGGCGACGGCGGTCGCGACGGCGAGGACCGGCATGAAGGCCACGCCGATGCCGAGGCCCATGAGGAGCATGCCGGGCAGTACCTGGACCACGTTGGCCCCGTCGACCGTGAGTCCGGTCAGGAGCACCAGCCCCAGAGCCGCGGTCACCAGGCCCGCCGCGATCAGGACGCGCGGTGCGAAGCGGTGCTGCAGGCGGGCGGAGAGCTGGGTGGAACCGATGACGACCGCGGCGACCATGGGCAGGAGGGCCACTCCGGTCATGGCCGGGGTGTAGCCGAGGACGCTCTGCAGGTAGAAGGTCATGGACGGGAACGAGGCCAGGACGGCGACGCCGGCCAGGAGCATGACGAGGACGCAGCCGACGCGGTCGCGGCCCGCGACGCCGTACGGCGAAGGGTGCCGGCCCGCCGTCCTGGTCTGCCACCACAGGAAGGTCACGAACAGGGCGACGCCCACCGCGAACAGGACGAGGACCAGAGGGGCCGTCCAGCCGAGGGCATCGACCTCGGTGAGGCCGTAGGTGAGGGTGGCGAGCGCACCGGTGCCGAGCAGCAGGCCGAGCCCGTCGAAGCGGGCGCCGGTAGTGCCCAGGCGGTCGTGGACCAGGGGGAACGCGCTGATCAGGGCGATCACGGCGAGGAGGACGGAGGCGTACAGGGACACCCGCCAGCTCAGGGATTCGATGAGCCAGCCGCCCGTGAGCAGCCCGAGCGCCGAACCGCCGCCGGTGATCGCGGCGTAGATCCCGAAGGCCCTGCCGCGTTCCTTCGGGTCGGTGAAGCCCGTGGCCACCAGGGCCAGCGCGGACGCCGTCAGCAGCGCGCCGGAGAGGCCCTGCAAGCCGCGGGCCCAGACCAGCAGGCCGGAATCGCCGGCCGAGCCGGCGAGCGCGGAGGCCGCCGCACATCCGGCCAGTCCGATGACGAAGACGAGCTTGCGCCCCACGAGGTCGGCGACGTACCCGCCCAGCAGCAGCACGCCGCCGAAGGCGAGCGCGTAGGCCCTGAACATCGAGGCCAGACCGTGGGAGGGAAGTCCGAGGTCGGCCTGTACGGCCGGTACCGCCATGTTGAAGGTCGCCGTGTCGAGCAGCACCAACAGCTGCGCCAGGGCGATGACCGGCAGACCCCACCAGCGCCGGGGGTGCGGGGGCGCGGGCCAGGGGCCCGGGGGCGGTCCGAAGCCCTGCCCGGGGCCGCCGTGCGCGAAAGTCGTCGGGGAGTACGCGGGCGGCGGCGGGGGCAGCGGCTGGGCCCGGGCCAGGTCCTGGGGCTGAGGCCGCGGGGGCGGGATGCGGGGGTCCGGCTGCGCCGTGGGTGCCTCGGCGGGGGCTTCGGTGGGGGATCCAGCGGGTGTTGCGGGGGCGTAGTCCAGCAACTGGGCGGCATGGCGGCCGAGTTGTGCCAACACCGCGCCCGGCAGCCACTCCGTCGCCTGATCCGTCGCCTGATCCGTCGCCGTGCGCGCGGCCACCTGCTGGGGGGTGGGCCGCCTCGCAGGGTCCTTGTGCAGGCATTCGCGTACGAGGTCGACCAGCGTTTCCGGTACGCCGGTGAGGTCCGCCTCCTCCTCGGCGATCCTGAAGAGGTGGGCGTTCAGGCCGGTGTCCTTGGCGCCGAACAGGAGGCGCCCGGTGGCGGCGTAGACCAGGACGGCGCCCAGGCAGAAGACATCGCTGGCGGGGGTGAGTTCGAGACCGCGGACTTGTTCCGGCGACATGAAGCCGGGGGAGCCGATCAGCATGCCGGTGTGGGTGTGCAGGCTGTCCCCGGTGAGGCTGTCCATCGCCCGGGCGATGCCGAAGTCGATGACCCGGGGCCCGTCGACGGTGACGAGGACGTTGGACGGCTTGAGGTCACGATGGATCAGGCCCGCCTCGTGCACGGCCTGCAGGGCGACGGCCAGGCGGTTGGCGAGCGTGTGCACCGAGTGCTCGGGCAACGGCCCGAAGTCCTGGGCCACCACGGTGTGCAGATCGGGCCCCGGAATGTACTGGGTCGCCACCCAGGGCACGGCGGCGTCCGGGTCGGCGTCGAGCACGGCCGCCGTCCAACTCCCGCCCACGCGCCGCGCGGCGGCCACTTCACGGGCGAAGCGCCGGCGGAACTCGGGGTGCCCGGCGTACTCGGCCTGCACGACCTTGACGGCCACGGTGCGGCCGCCCTCGGAGCGACCCAGATAGACCAGGCCCATACCGCCGGCGCCCAGCCGGGCGATCAGGCGGTACGGGCCTATGCGGATCGGGTCTTCGGTGATCAACTGGTCCACGGGGAAAAGGTAGTACAGCGGTCCGACAGCGGTGGGGCCATCAGGCAAATCGTCCGTACGCGGCCCACTTCGGCTCCGACGGCCGCTTCGTGCTCCCGGGGCGCTGTGCATACTGCTGGTCATGACGTCCACGATCGCCTCCCGCTTGCACCTGATGATCACCTTTGTGCTGGTGACGTGCGGGGCGGTCGGCGGCGCCTGTTTCGGTCTTCTCCTGGGTGGCCGGTCGGCGGCTCTGGTCGCCGGGGGAGCGGCCGGCCTGGGCGCGGGGATCGGTTCGTTCCTCTCCCGCCGCCAGGTGGTGGAGTTCTTCCAGCCGGAGCGGGCCGTCACCCGGGTCGACGGGTACGCGGAAGGGATCGCCGACGCGGTCCTCGTGAGCATCGCGACCTACCAGTCCGCGGTCTTCCCCCTCACTGCGGAGGGCGTGACCGACGCGGAACGCGATGCCCGCCGTACCGTCGCCTACCGGGTCGCCGCCTACGACGGCCTGCCCCTGGCCGTAAGGGTGTCGGCGGCCGCGGCCCTGGAAGCCGTTGACCAGGGCCTGGACGCCGAACGGGCCCAGGCGGCGGTGAAGGCCCTGTCCCTCACGGTCTACGACCACCGCGGCGGCCGCTGAACCCGCGCGGCCCGCCGGGCGTCGCGGTCCGGGTCCCGTGGGCCGGTCAGCCGTTCAGCGACTTCATCAGCTCGGGGGAGTAGCGGTCGCCCGAGGCCACGCCGTGCGGGGCCACGGCGTCGATGGCGGCCAGGTCCGTGTCGCTGATCGTCACGGCGGCGGCGGCGATGTTCTCCTCCAGGTAGCGGCGGCGCTTGGTGCCCGGGATGGGCACCGCGCCCTGGTGCAGGGTCCATGCCAGGGCGAGCTGCGAAGGCGTGACGCCCTTCTCGGCGGCGAGGCGGCGCACCTGCTCGACGACGGCCAGGTTGCGGTGGAAGTTCTCGCCCTGGAAGCGCGGGTCGGTGCGGCGGAAGTCGTCGGCGGCGAAGTCGTCAGGGCTGGTGATGGCGCCGGAGAGGAACCCCCGGCCGAGCGGGGAGTAGGCGACGAGCCCGATGCCGAGCGCGCGCAGGGTGTCGAGGACGCCGTCGTGCTCGATGCCGCGCTCGAAGAGGCTGTACTCGGTCTGTACGGCGGCCAGCGGGTGGACGGCGTGGGCGCGGGCGATGGTGGCGGGCGCGGCCTCGCACAGGCCGATGTGGCGGACCTTTCCGGCGGCGACGAGATCGGCCAGGGCGCCCACGCTCTCCTCGACGGGCACGTCCGGGTCGATGCGGTGCAGGTAGTAGAGGTCGATGTGGTCGGTGCCCAGGTGGCGCAGGGAGCGGTCGGCCGAGCGCCGGATGTAGTCGGGGGTCGCGTTGTGGCCGACGAAGGCTCCTTCGTCGGTGAACTCGATGCCGGTCTTCGTCGCGACCACGGCGGATTCGCGGCGGCCGGTCAGCGCCTTTCCGAGAAGCCGTTCGTTGCGGAACGGGCCGTAGCCCTCGGCGGTGTCGAGCAGTGTGACGCCGAGCTCCAGGGCGCGGTCGATGGTGGCGAGGGACTCGGTCTCGTCCGTGGCCCCGTAGTGGGCGCTCATGCCCATCAGCCCGAGTCCTTCGGCGCCGACCTTCAGTCCCTGGCTGCCCAGTGTGCGGATGTCCATCGGGGTCTCCCTGGCGAGTAAGTAACTAACTGGATAGATAGAGCTTGCACCCTGCCTTGCGGCGATGTCAATAACCAGATAGTTACTTGCTAGGGTGTGAGGTATGGCACGGGATTCCAGCGCGACCAAGGCCCGCCTGCTCGACGCGGCCTTCTCCGAGTTCGCCGCGTACGGCATCGCCGGTGCGCGGGTCGACCGCATCGCCGAGGCCGCGCAGGCGAACAAGCGGCTCATCTACGTCTACTACGGCAACAAGGAGCAGCTCTTCGACGCCGTGCTCCAGCAGGCCCTGGAGGTCGGATCGGAGTCCGTACCGTTCGACGCCGACGACCTGCCCGGCTACGCGGGCGCCGTCTTCGACCACCTCGTCGAGCGGCCGTCGCTGATGCGTCTGGTGCTCTGGAAGCAGCTGGAGCGTCCGGGGAACACGGACACGACGGCCGCGTCCTACCGGGGCAAGATCGCGGCCGTGCGGCGGGCGCAGGAAGCGGGGCGGATCGACGCCGGGATGGACGCCGCCGATGTGCTGACGCTGGTGATCGCCATGTCCCAGGCGTGGTTCGGCGCGGTGGGCGGTCCGGCGGCAGACGAGACCGGCACCGCCTGGGCGCCCGGGCAACTCGCCCGCCACCGGGCGGCGATGGTGGAGTCCGTACGCCGGATGATCGCGCCGCCCGGGGATTAGGGTGCCGGCGCGGCGGGATCGGCTCCGGTCCGTCAGTCGTCGAGGGCTTCCAGGACCTTGCCGAGGTCCACGAACTTGAAGCCGGTGGCGGTGCGCTCCGCGGCCTGGGGCGTCTCGTGTCCGTCCTGGACGACGAGGAGGCCCTTCGGGTACTTGCTCCCGAGAGGGGCGCCCAGGGCCGCGGCGCCGTCGCACTCCTCGGAGCCGTCCAGGGTGCGGGACGCGGTGACGCGGAAGCCGCCCTCGTACTCGTTGCCCTCGTCGCTCTCACGGTCGTAGGCCGCGAAGGTGTTGTCGCCCTGGCTCGACGCGAGCAGGTAACCGTCGCCGTCAGGCTGCGTGATCAAGGTGAGCCCTTCGACGTCGGCCGCGAGCCGGCGGCCGCCGAAACCGGGATCGGGCCCCGGAGTGCACTCCTCGGTCTCCGCGTCGTAGGTGCCGGGCCTTCCGTACTCGCGGACCTTGTCGACCAGTTGCGGGGCCGCCGTGAGGTCGGCCCGCAGGCGCCAGATGCCGATGTCCTCCTGGCCCGCGTAGAGCGTGCCGTCGTCCGGGTCGACCACCATGCCTTCGACCTGGGGCAGTTCACCGGGTTCCGCGCACGGGGACCAGGAAGCGCCGTCCGGCAGGCGGAAGGAGGAAGGCAGGTCGAGGGTGCGGACCTTGCGGTAGTCGACGGTGCCGGAGCCGGTGGCCACGAGTTCGAGCAGGGCGACGGTGGTGGTCTTGCGCCGGCTGACGAGTGCGTAGGCGCGGCCGGTGGCCCGGTCGGTCCAGGTGGCGAGGCCGTAGGCCGTCCGCTGCTCGTTGACCTCGTGCTGGTCGGCGGAGAAGACGGGCCGGACCGCCGGATCGGTGACGTCGGTGAGCGGCCCGCCGGGCCGGGCGGGGTCGATGCGGTAGAAGCGCAGCCGGTCGTTTCCGCGGTCGCTGGTCACGGCCAGGTCGGCGCGTCCCGTCGAAAGCCGCAGCCCGTGGACGAGGTCCACATTGTTGAAGCGGCCGGGTGCGTCGCCGGGTGCGGGGCTGCTCGGCGCGGGCACGGACTGGATCTGCTGGGCGTCGAGGTCGTAGACCCGCAGCCCTCCCTCCTTGGCCGTGGCCACGACGAGGCTGCGGCCGGGGTCGGCCGCGTTGCGCCAGATCGCCGGGTCGTCGGCGTTCGCGTTGCCGCCGGCCTCGTCGTCGTACAGGGCGGCGGTCTCGGCCCGGGCGGTGACCGCCGGCAACGGGGCGGGCCCGGTCCGAGAGGTGTGGGCCTGCGCGGGCACGGCCGCGGCGAGCGCCGCGAGGGCGACGACGCCGGCGATCACGCCCGGCCGTCGAATGCGGGAGAGGGGCACGAAGCGGCTCCTTCACGTCGGAACAGATCGTGACCACGTTCGGCACGGTTCGTAGCCGGTGCCCCATCCCGGGGTGGAGTTGACGTGAACACTTCATCAGCTGTGCGGGTTTCGGGCGGGTCCGCACCCGGCGCGTGGGAACCGCGCGGGGAGCGATCTTCGTCGTGTCGGTCGTGACTGACATTACCGACCTCACCGTCGAGCAGCTCGCCGAAGCCTGGCAGCGCATCCGTGACACGTCCCCCGCGGACGAAGCGGACCCCTTCGTCCTGGACTGCGCCCGCAGGCTCTCCGCCGACCCGGGCGGGGAACAGGCCCACGTGTGGGTGTCCGGGCTGTTGGCGATGTCGGGCCACCTCGCCCGGCGTCCGGTGCGGGAGGCCGAGCGCGCCGCCCTCGACGCCCTGCGCGCCGCGGTCAAGGAGCTGGGTCGCCGGGCCTGCTCGCACGAAGACCACCCGTACGAGTCGGAGATGGACTGGATCGAGGACGAGATCTGGCTGGGTGACAACGGGCTGCTGACCGGCGAACTCCCGGGACAGGACGCCGACGTCGACGCCGGCAAGGTGCTGTGCCCGGGCAACGTGGCGGGCTGGGCGCGCCTCGCCGTGGACGTGATCGCGCCGCTCACCGTCCGCCGGATCCCCGTGGGCGCGCCGGCGGACCACCAGAGTTCCATCAGCACCCTGTCGGGGATCGTGAACGACTACCCGTACTGCGATCCGCACGACGTGCTGATCGACGAGGCCGCCTGCCTTCCTGCCCGGCCGACCCGCGGAGTGCTCGCGGGCTACCTCGTGACCATGAACGCGACCTGCTGGTACGCGGCGTCGGAGAGGATCACCGACCGCTCGGTACCGGCCTCGATGGTCAAGGGGGTCGAGGCCGCCGTCGCGCTGCTGGAGGACGGTCCGTGCGCCCACGGCCCCGGTGAGCATCCCGATACCGGCGACCCGGACTACGCGAGCCAGGTCGGCTACCTGCTGCGCAGCCCGGGCGGCCGTGCCGAGATCGCCGAGTATGACGGGTGGGACGAGGACGGCGAGGACGGCGAGGACGGCGAAGGGGGCGACGGGCCCGGCGAGGACGAGCCGCTGGACGCGTGGGTGTGTCCCGCGTTCCTGCGCGAGCTGGCGTCCGAGACGATCGGCACGCTGAGGGGAGCCCTGGCGGCGTTCGACGACGTGCCGACGGAGAGCCGGGACGGCGCCTGACGCGGGGCGTGACCGGCGGGCTCAATCCGCCGGACCGGCCCCCCGCGGGTCGATCGGTGTGAGGACTCCCAGCCGGTCCTCGACCGCCTGGGCCGCGTCCAGGCACAGGTCCTCCCGGAAGGCGCGTCCGACGATCTGCACTCCGCAGGGGAGCCCGTCGGCCGGACCCGTCGGCACGGCCACGGCGGGCACGCCCGCGAAACTGGTCGCCGTGCACAGCCGCATTCCCGAAGCGACCCGGTCCCGCCCCGCCCTGTCCCGCGACTCCAGCCCCGGCTCCACCGGTGGCTCGGTGAAGGACGGGCCGAGCAGGAGCGGGTACTCGTGCAGGAATTCGGCCCACGAGCGGCGGATGCTCATCCAGGTTCCCATCAGCTTCACCAGCTCGTCCGCGCTCGCGGGCGGGGTCCGCTCCATCGCCATCCCGATGTAGCGGTCCCCGCCTTCGCCGAGCAGCCCGCGCACCGCCGGCCAGGTCGGGGCGAACTCGGTCACCGTGATCCGGCCGTAGGCGTCCAGCGCCTCGTCCAGCCTCGGTACGTCCGCCACCTCCCGCACGTCGTATCCGGCGGCACTCAGTGCCCCGGCCGCGGCTTCGACGGCCGCGCGCACCGTGGGATGGACGCCGTGCCCACCCGGGTCGGCCACGACCGCGACCTTCACCGGGCCGCGGAGGGGTTCGCCGTACGCCGGCACCGGTACGGCCCGCGGGTCGCGCGGATCGGTCCCCGCCAGCACCTCGTACGCCAGCCTCAGATCGCCCACGGTCCGGGCCAACGGGCCGTCGGTGACCAGCATCTGGGACGCCGGGCCGGGGTCGTCCGGGCCGAGGACGCGGTGGTCGGCGGGGAACCGCCCGGTGGTCGGCTTCAGCCCCGCCACTCCGCAGAACTGGGCCGGGACGCGGATCGAGCCACCGGAGTCGTTGCCGAGGCCGAGCGCCGCCATGCCCGTGGCGACGGCCACCGCGTCGCCCCCGCTGCTGCCGCCCGGCGTCCGGGCCGGGTCCCACGGGTTGGCCGTGTCGCCGAACAGCTCGCTGCGCGTGTGCATCCCGGCCAGGATCAGGGTGGGTACGTTGCTGTGCCCGATCACGATGGCCCCGGCGGCGCGCAGCCGGGCCACCGGGGGCGCGTCCGCCGCCGCGACCAGATCGCGGAAGCGCGCCACGCCGAACGTGGTCGCCGCGCCTTCGACCGCGGTGGTCTCCTTCACCGTGAACGGCACGCCCGCGAGCGGCCCCAGCACCTCACCGGCGGCCCGCCTGCGGTCGGTGTCCGCCGCCGCCTCGCGCGCCCGCTCCGCCAGGAGCTGTGTGACCGCGTTCACCCGCGGGTTGACCGCGGCGATGCGCTCCAGGTGGCTCTCCACCAGTTCCGCCGCCGATACCTCTCCGCTGCGGACGGCCTCCGCCTGCGCGGCGGCCGGCCTCTGCCACAACCCCTCTTGCATGACTCGTACGCTCCCCACTCGATTGTTCCGATGCGCTCGCATCGGAACAACGGAAACAATAGCCCGGGATCCGATGCGCTCGCATCGAATAGAGTGGCCGCACGACAGTCCGCGGTGGAACAGGGAGACGACCGGGCATGCCCAGGCAGGTGGACCACGAGGGCCGACGCCGGCTGATCGCCGAGGCCGTCTGCCGTCTCGCCGACGAACGCGGGCTGGAGGGCGTGACCCTGCGCGACGTCGCCGCCCGCGCACAGGTGTCGATGGGCGCCGTCCAGCGGTGCTTCCGCACCAAGGAAGAGATGCTCGTCTTCGCTCTCGGGTCCATCGGCGAACGGATCGGCGAGCGCGTACAGGCCCGCCTCGTCAGGAGCCCGGCCCAGTCGGCAGCCTCAGCCCTGGGCCACGCGGCCACCGAGATCGCACTGCTCGGGGAGGAGCACCGTGCCGAGGCCAGGGTCTGGCTCGCCTTCGTCGCGCAGGCCGCCGTGAGCAAGGCGCTCGCCGAGACGCTGAAGGCGAACTACGCGGCCCTGCAGGAAGCGTTCACCGGTCTCATCTCCGAAGCCTGCGAGGGCGCGGTACGCGCCGTCCCCCTCGACGCGCGACGGGAGGCCCGCGCCGTCCTCGCGCTCGCGGACGGCCTCACCGCGCACGTCCTCATCGGTCACCTCACCCCGCAGGAGGCCCAGGACGTCCTGCACGCGCACTTGAGCGGCCTCTGGGACACGGCGACCGTCCCGCGCCCGCTCTGAGGCACCTCGGTGGTGCGCTCCGCACGGAACCGCCTACGCTGCGGGGATGATCAAGCCCATAGAGCTGGTGATATTCGACTGCGACGGAGTGCTCGTGGACAGCGAGCGCATCGCCGCGCGCGTCCAGGTGGCCTTGGGAGCGGAACTCGGCTGGCCCATCACCGAGGACGAGGTCATCGACCGGTTCATCGGCCGTTCCAACGCGTCCGTCGCCGAGCAGGTGGCCGCCCGGCTCGGTCGGGAAGCAGCCGTGACCTGGACGGAGCGGTTCACGGAACTCCACCGGGAGGCGGTCGACGCGGAGTTGTCGCCCGTGGAGGGGCTGCCCGGGGCACTCGACGCGATCACCCTGCCCACCTGCGTCGCTTCCAGCGGTTCGCACGACAAGATGCGCCACACCCTCGGGCGGACCGGTCTCTACGAACGCTTCGCCGGCCGCATCTACAGCGCCACGGAGGTCTCGCAGGGCAAGCCGGCCCCGGACCTCTTCCTGTACGCCGCCCGGCAGATGGGCGTCGACCCCGCTGCCTGCGTGGTGGTCGAGGACAGCCGCCCGGGAGTACAGGCCGCACGCGCTGCCGGAATGCGCGCCTTCGGCTACGCGGGCGGGCTGACCCCCGCGGAGCGGCTTGAGGGACCCGGCACCACGGTCTTCCACGACATGGGCGAACTCCCCGGGCTCCTCGAGGCCGCTTAGGCTCAATGCCGTTGACATTGATCTGGATCGGTGAGACGACGTCATCGGGGGTGGTGGCATGGCGTCGTCTCTGCCGGATCTGGCCGGGGTGGGTGTGCTGACCCGGATGTATCCGCCGTGGCTGGTGGACGAGGTCGTGGCCCAGTGCGACCGGACGGAGAAGCGTCGGCGGCTGTTGCCGGCCCGGCTGGTGGTGTACTTCCTGCTGGCGATGGCATTGTTCTCGCCCGCGCCGTATCTGGAGGTCATGCGGCACCTTGCTGAGGGCCTGCGGTGGGCGGGGCTGTGGGGGTCGTGGCATCCACCGAGCAAGGCTGCCATCTTCCGGGCGCGTGGACGGCTCGGGGTCGAACCGATGGCCGCGCTGTTCGACAGATGCGCCCGACCGCTGGGCACGCCCGCGATGCCCGGGGTGTTCTGGAGGGGCTGGCGGCTGATGGCCATCGACGGCACCCGTTTCGATGTCGCCGACAGTGCGGCGAACGCCGCTGAGTTCGGCCGCCCTGGGACCGGCCGCGGGGAAGGCACCGGCGGATATCCGCAGGTCCAGGTCGTCGCTCTGGTCGAATGCGGCACCCACGCCGTCGTCGATGCGGTGCTCGGCGGCTGGCATGACGGCGAGGTCCGCCTCGCCGAGGACCTGGAACGCTCACTGACCGAGGACATGCTCGTCCTGGGCGACCGCAACCTGCCCTCGACCCGGTTATGGCGAGCCCTGACCAGCAGCGGCGCTGACCTGTGCTTCCGCGCCAAGACCAACCGCCGCCTGCCCGTCCTGCAAACACTGCCCGACGGGTCCTGGCTCACCGTGATCCAGGCCGGAGACGACAAGAAGGCCGGCCGCGAGCCGGTGGCGGTCCGCGTGATCCGCTACCGCCTGGACGACCCGGGACGACCCGGCGAGGACCAGTACGTGCTGCTGACCTCGGTCCTGGACCCGGTCCGGGCCCCGGCCGCCGACCTGGCCGCGCTCTACCCGCAACGCTGGGAGTGCGAGAGCGTCCTGGACGAGATCAAGACCCATCAGCGCGGCGCCAAGACCGTTGTCCTGGCCAGCAAGACCCCCACCGGCGTCCGCCAGGAGATCTATGCCCACCTGCTGGTGCACCACGCCCTGCGCGCACTGATGGCCGAAGCGGCGGCCGGTAGTCCCGAGCCGGTCGACTGCGACCGGCTCTCCTTCACCACCGCCCTGCGGGCGGCCCGCCGCACCGTGACCATCCTGCCCGGCTCTTTTTCCCCCTGACCACCTGCACAGGGCCTGGCGGCATTTCCGCGCCGAGGTCACCGAGCGGCTCCTGCCCCCGAGGCGACTGCGCAGCCAGCCCCGGGTCGTCAAACGCAAGATGTCGAACTACAAGGCCAAGGCCAGTCGCCACCGCGACTGGCCCCAGCCAACCCGGCCCTCACACGACGCCATCGTGATCCAACCGCCATAAAGCAACGGCATTGCGCTTAGGCTGCCGGTCATGAATACGGCCAAGACCGGCGGTGCGACCGACGAACCGCACGGCACGACCTCCGAGCCCGTACGCGTCAGTCGTCAGGGGGCGGTGACGACGATCAGCCTGAACCGGCCCCACGTCCGCAACGCGGTGGACCGGACCACCGCGACGGCGCTGGCCGAGGCGTTCCGCGCCTTCGACGCCGACCCGGAAGCGGCCGTGGCCGTCCTCCACGGTGAGGGAGGGACCTTCTGCGCCGGTGCTGACCTGAAGGCCATCAGTGACGGAAGGGGCAACCGGGTCGCCGCGGACGGCGACGGACCCATGGGCGTCTCCCGGATGCGGCTCTCCAAGCCGGTCATCGCCGCCGTCAGCGGACACGCGGTTGCCGGCGGCCTGGAACTGGCGCTCTGGGCCGACCTCCGGGTGGCCGACGAAAGCGCGGTGTTCGGGGTGTTCTGCCGCCGTTGGGGTGTACCGCTGATCGACGGCGGAACCGTACGGCTGCCCCGCCTGATCGGCACGAGCAGGGCGATGGACATGATCCTCACCGGCCGGGCGGTCGATGCCGCCGAGGCCCTGCACATCGGCCTCGCCAACCGCGTGGTCCCCGCCGGAGAGGCGTTGGAGAAGGCCCAGGAACTCGCCGCGCAGCTGGCGCAGTTCCCGCAGACCTGCATGCGCCACGACCGCATGTCGGTCCTCGAACAGGAAGGCCTCGACGAGAGCACCGCCCTTGCCATCGAATTCGGGCACGGCACCGTCCCGCTCGCCGCCGAAGCCGTGACCGGGGCAGCCCGGTTCGCTTCCGGAGCCGGACGCCACGGCCTCGGCAGCGGGCCCGCCTGACAGGGGGTGAGGCCCGCGTGGCCGCCAACTCGGCTGGCTGCGTGGGCCTTTGGCGCGCTGGCCTATCATCGATCCGATTTCCGCCGCCCGTGCCAGCGCGGGCAGGCGGGAAGAGATTCTCGATGAGAGGGCAACGAGCACTTGCGATTGACAGGCAAGCACCGGATATCCATCGTCGCCGCGGCGGCCGCGGCGGCGATCGTGGGAAGTCTGCAACTCCCCTCCAGCGCGTTCGGCACCGAGGACACCGGGACCACGGAGAGCACCGCGCCTGAGGCGGCGCGTTCCGAGTCGGCGCCGCCGGCCGCGGAGGCACCCGACGCCCACACGGAGGCACCCGACTCGCACGCGGAGGACTCCGCCGCCCAGGTCAGCGACACCACGGCCTTCAAGGACGGCGTCATGTCGCTCGGCGCACAGGGAGCCCGGCCCGCGGCGAGGTCGGCCGCGGCCGCCGCGCCCGCACCGCCCCAGGGTGAAGGGTGGAAGCTGAGCGGCGCGACCAAGTGGCTGCAGACCGGCTACACGATCAAGTTCTACGACCAGAAGTCCGCCGACTGGCTGGCCCCGTACGTACAGGCATCCGCCGCGGACCTGCGGCGGATCACGAACCTGCCGGTCTCCGTCGACACCAGGCCGGTCGGCTGGGACTACGTCAGGCCCAGGGGCGAAGTGGTCATCGGGGTCCTGCACCGCCCGTGCCTCCCGCCCGCAGGGGAAGGCAGCATGGGCAGTACCGGCTGGAAGGTGGTCCGCGACGGATCGGGCAGCGCGAACCTCAGCTGCGGCTTCACCGCGTCCTCGCTGGCCGACACCGTGACCAGCGGACACGCCTACATCGACGACGAGTTCTTCACCTCGGCCGGCAAGCCGACGGCCGCCATGGGCGAGACGTACATGCGCAACCACGTCAGCCACGAACTCGGGCACACGCTGGGCCTGACGCACGCCAACCGCAGCCTGACCAAGAGCGACTGCGTCAAGGGCACCGACTCCGGCCAGTTCCCGGTCATGTGCTCACCCACGTACGCCTACCAGGACAAGCGCGCGGGCACCTACGTCCAGCAGTTCGACGTGCAAGGCCTGCGCCTCCTCGCCGCCGGTGCCGGCGCCGCGCTGTCCCCGCAGGGCAAGGTGAGCGGACTCGGCGGCAAGTGCCTCGACGTCAAGGGCGGAAAGGCGGCCAACGGCACGCAGATCCAGCTCTACACGTGCAACGGCTCCGCGGCGCAGTCGTGGATCCTCGGCAAGGACGGTACGTTCCGCGCGTTCGGCAAGTGCCTGGACAACGCGCGCAACGCGAGCACCAACGGCAACAAGATCAGCCTCTACGACTGCAACGGCTCCGCGGCGCAGCGCTGGTCCGTCAACGCCAAGGGCCAGATCGTCCACGTGGCGTCCGGCAAGGTCCTCGACGTGACCGGCGGCGCGACCGCCAACGGCACCGTGGTCCAGCTCTACACGGCGAACACCAACAAGCGCCAGGTCTGGGTCACCCCGAAGTAGCCCGGCCCACCCCCGTGCGCCGTACCCGGGCGGTACGGCGCACGGGGCGGGCCTCACCCGCCGCGCCTCCGCGGCCGCCCCGGCAGCCAACTGCCGCAGGGGCGGTGGGGACAGCTCCAGTTCCGGACTGGGGCTGGGCCCATGGCGGCCGTCCCGCTCGGCGGGAAGTCTCGGATCATGAAACGAAACAAGGCAAACCTGGCCGTACTGCTCCTCTCCCTCGGTGGGCTGGTCGCCGCCGCGCCCGTCGCCTCGGCACAGTCGCCGGTGCCTGCCCTGGAACGCGACGCGCACGCTCTGCGCACCACCGACCCCCAGGCGGACCTGGCCGATCTGCGCCCGGTCGGCCGCATGGTGAAGGACGCCCGGGTGGTGGGTCTGGGCGAGGCCACCCACAGTTCGCACGAATTCCTCACCATGAAGCACCGGGTCTTCCGCTACCTCGTCGAGGAGAAGGGCTTCCGCACCTTCGCCCTGGAGGGGAGCTGGAGCACCGGACTGCGGCTCAACGACTACGTGCTGCGCGGCGAGGGCGATCCGGAGCGGATCATGCGCGCGGAGTTCCAGAGCAGCTACGTCTTCTGGAACAGTGCCGAATACCTGAACCTGCTGCGCTGGATGCGCGGTTACAACCTCCGGCATCCTCACGACCCGGTGCAGTTCATGGGCGACGACTTCGGGTACGCCGGTCCGGAGCTCTACGACAAGGTCACCGGTTACGTGGCCCAGGCCCACCCGGCACTGATGGCGCGCTTCACCGAGCTGTACCGCGGCCTGCGGCCCGCGACCACCCCCGAAGCCCACATGAAGGAATATCCCGGGCGGCCGCTCGCCGAACGCAAGGAGATCGCCGACAGGACCGGGCGTGCCCTGGAACTGCTCAAGCGGCAGGGGCCCGGCGCGGGGACCGACACCGAGGCGTACGACTGGGCGGTACAGCACGCCACCGCCATCGACCAGACGGCCAGGGGATACGCCTTCGACTTCGACGACCAGCAGCAGGGCGCCCAGGCCATGAGCTACCGGGACGCGATCATGGCGGACAACGTGGACTGGTGGCAGAGGCACACCGGGAACAAGGTGGTGCTGGCGGCCCACAACGGGCACGTCGCCCTGCGGACCCACGACCCGGAGCACTATCCCGAGGTGCAAGGGAGCCATCTGCGCGACAAGTTGGGCAAGAACTACCTGAGCATCGGCTCCACCTTCGACCAGGGCTCGTTCAACGCCGTCGGAGACGACGGGCAGCTGAAGGGCTTCGCCGTGGGGCCCGCGAAACCCGGCAGCAACGAGCACACGCTGGACAAGGTGCGCCACCGCGACTACGTACTGGACCTGCGCACCGCCCCGCCCGCGGCCCGTACCTGGCTGGCCACGGCCCGTCCCGCCAGGAGTATCGGCGGGGCCTATCCGGGGCCCTACGGGCCGGAGGCCGACATCGCACTCGGGCAGTCGTACGACATCGTCATCCATCTTCACCGGGTCGGTGCCGCTCGCCTGATGCCGTAGCCGAGGGCGGCGGCGTGGCGCGTGGCAGAGGGGCATGGCACGAAACCTGCGATCATCGGCAGAAGAGCCACTCGTGGCCCGTCGGCCGTGGCGCGAAGCTAGAGCCATGACAGACAAGCCCCTCGGCCGCAGCGCCGTGTACACCGTCCTGACCACCGGCTACACCACCTCCACCGGACCGGGGGTCGCCGCCACCGTCTCGTACGTGTCCGACGGCGACCGGCACGTGATCGTGGACCCGGGCATGGTGGCCCACCGTGACCGCATCCTCGGCCCGCTCGCGGAACTGGGCCTGGGACCGGACGACATCACCGATGTCGTGCTCAGCCACCACCACCCCGACAACACCATGAACGTGGGCCTGTTCCCCGAAGCGTGGGTCCACGACCACAAGGCGGAGTACCGGAACGACCAGTGGACCGACCGGGACGCCGAGGGCCATCAGCTCACCGAGTCCCTGCGTCTGATCCGCACTCCGGGCCACAGCCCCGAGGACATCACCCTCCTCGCCGGCACCGCCGACGGCGTGGTCGCCTTCGCCGGTGACCTCTGGTGGCGCCCGGACGGCCCGGCCGAAGACCCGGTGGCCCCGGACCGGGACGACCTGCGCACCTCCCGCCTCCGTGTCGTGGCGGCGGCCGACGTGATCGTCCCGGGCCACGGGGGCGCCTTCCCGGCGGGGGAGGGGGTGCCGCTCTAGAAGGCTGATGAAGATCTTGTTGTGGGGCTGTCCGGCCGTAGGCCGGGTGGCCCCTGGGTCTATGTGGTGGCGGGGGTGAGGGCCCAGGTGGTGCCGGTGTGGGTGAGTCCGAGGTTGATGAGGCGGCGGAGGTTTAGGGCGGCTGCCCGATTGTGGAGCCAGGTGTTGTTCTTGAGGACGCCGCGGTAGGGGACGCGGCGGTTGCCTCTGGCGACGAGCCAGGCGATGGCGCGTTCGACGGGTGGTCGCCAGCGGCGGTATTCGTCCTGCCATTCCTGGCTGGTGGCGGCCTGGTCCCGGGCGGCTTTGAGGAGGTCGTACTGGGGATGGACACTGAAGACGCGTCCGGTCTTGGACCTGGTGCAGCGGTCGCGCAAAGGGCAATCGAGGCAGAGCTTCTTGAACTGGGCCTGGCGGTTGCCTCCTGCGAGGGGGCGGCCGAGGGGCTTGGTGTGGCCGGCCGGGCAGGTGACGGTCCCGGCCTGGGTATCGGCCTGGAAATCGTCCGTGCTGAATCCGCCGGGGACTGCCTGCCGCAGTGGCGGCGGCTTGATCACCAGGGTGTGGCCGTCGGCTTCGAGGCTCTGGCGGAGGTCGCCGGTGCCGTAGGCCGTGTCGCCGAGGACGGTCAGTTCCTGGTCCTCCTCGGCAAGGAGGTCTGGGGCGACGGCGGCTTCGTGGTTGTCGGCTCCGCTGCCGGCGGTGAGAGCGACCTCGGTGAACAGTCCCGCCTCGGGCTCGAACACGGCATGCGCACGGAAGCCCTCCTGATGGCGGGTTCGGTTCTTGTGGATGTGCCGGGCCTCGGGATCAATCGTGGACACCACGCGGTCGGGTGCGGTCCCCCGGGTGATGCGCCAGCGTCCGTCACGGCCGTCGGACTCCTGGGCCGGTTCGACGTCCTGGCCTGCGACCAGGGCCAGCAGGCCGGCCGCGTTCGCGGCCTTCTCGCCGAGTTCTTGTTCGGGCAGGTGGCCCAGCAGCCGCAGCGCGTCACCAACGAGGGCGTCCACCAGATCCGCCCTGGCCTGCTGGTCGTTCCAGGCGATCCTCGGTTTGCCCGGGTCGCCGTAGTCGTGGGCGGTGCACTGCACGGCCGCGACAGGTCCGGCGCCGGGGACCTCACGGATCACTGCCCGCACGGCGGAAATCAGCTGGGTGACGGTGTCCTGGGTGGCCACCGCATCGTCGAGGACGGTGGAGTCCAGTGCCCGCCGGTGCTTTCCCTTCAGCACGCCGGTGGCCTTCACGACCTCGCGCACCGCCTCGAAGACCCGGTTCGGGCGGGCCGAGCGGGCCAGGCGGCGGCGGAAGTAGGCCAGCAGCGAAGGATCGAACGCCATATCGTGCAAGCCGAGCCCACACGCGGCCTTCCACCGCAGGTCACAGCGTAATTCCTGGACCGTCTCGAAGTCCGACATCCCATGCAGGGCCTGCAAAGTGATCGCCGCGGCCAGAACCTGCGGAGGCATTGACGGACGGCCGTTCGCCGACGGATACATGTCCTCGAACATCACCGCGGGAAATAGCTGCCCACGGTGCTCGGCCAGGAACGCGAACACGCTCCCGACCGGGATTAACTCCCGGCACGTAGCCCACACATCCGGCCCGACCGTCTCCCCGACCCACTCCCCTTGAACCACGAAAACGAGTCTGCCCCGCCGCTCCCGCGGCGGGGCCAGAACCCAACATTTTCATCAGCCTTCTAGGCGCCGCCTTCGCCCCTGGTCGGCGGCCACCGCCGCATCGCACCCCAAGGGCCGTACGGCGTCAGGCGAGCCGGCGTCGGGCCGCCACCGGGGCGGTGGCGACCCACAATGGCCGCAACTGGCGGCATCGGTAGGGCTCGGACAGACTGGTTGGGGGTGTCAGGGGCGGGAGGAGACTCCGATGTTCGGACATGTGCGATCACTCCATGACAAAGATCCGATCCTCATGATCAAGGTCAGCGTCTATCGCGGTGATCTGACGGCCATCGACCACGTCTTCACCAACGACGAGGGCCGATACGACGTGGAAATTCCCGCGGGCGCGACGGTCACCGTGCGGTTCGACACGCATCACTCGCTCAACAACGCGGAGGATTGGCAGCCGTCGGTGGTCGCGAACGTCGTTGCCAGCGACGACACTCCCTTGGACCGGTACCTGGTTCGACGAGGTCATGATTCCGACGCGGTGTCGGCCATGGACGCGCTGAGCGGATATCTGATCGCCGCGGCATCGAGTGACGTCGAGGGGGACGCGCAGTACGCGGACACGGCGGTGAAGCGCCTTGCGATGCTCAAACAGCACACCCGGGTGCTCCAGGACCTCCAGCAAAAGCTCCTCGACCACTTCGCTGAGCAGGCGTAGCGAGCGCACTTGACCGATCGTCAGGGGTGCCGCCCCGGACCCGTGGGCACACCCTCCGCGCCCGGCGGCTTCCGTATCGCGTCGGCTTCCGGCGTCCGGCACCTCCGGCGAAGCGGCGTCGCCGAATACGGCCGGGAGGCGCCGCCGCGCCGGACGGCAGACGATGGACTCGTGGAGACGCGGATCCCCGCAGGCAGGGCCAGGGCGGCACGGCGTAGGGTGCAGGTGCCACATGAACGAGCACATCCCGGTCGACGAGCTGATCAGCGGCGCCGCACAGGCCGCCGGCGGCTGGCTGGGCTCGCTGCCGGTCGCACTGGTGGCCACCAGCGCCGACGGGACGATCGTGCGTTGGAACCAGGTCGCGCAGGAGCTGCTGGGCTACACCCCACCGCAAATGCTGGGGCACAACATCGCCGAGCTCGTTCACCCAGGAGCCGATCGCAGCCTCGGGCGCTCACTCTGGGAGGCCGCCGCCTCCGGTCGGGGCGTCATGGGCACGGTGACCGCCTGGCACCGCGACGGGCACCCGCTGGAGCTGGAGATCTGGGCCTCTCCGGTGTCCGACCGCCGGCACGAGGCGGCCACGGTGCTGGTCTTCGCCGCCGATGCCCACGCGGCACGCCGCATCCGGGGGTCGTCGGCGGTATGGGACGGCCTGTTCGCCCGCTCACCCGTCGGCATCGCCATCCTCGACACGCAGCTGCGGTTCCTGCAGGTCAACGCCGCACTCGAAGCGATGAACGGGCTGCCCGAATCGGTGCACGTGGGCCGTCGCCTGGCCGAGATCCTCCCTGAGGTGAACGCCCTGGAGATGGAGGAGGCGATGCGGCAGGTGATGGAGACCGGGGAGCCGGTTCTGGATCGCCGCCGCGTCGGCCGGACACCGACCGCATCCGACCGCGACCGGGTGTGGTCGTGCTCCTACGTGCGGGTGGAGGATCCCGCCGGCATGCCGATCGGTGTCATCGCCTCGCTCGTCGACATCACCGAGCAGCAGCGCGACCACGAGGAAGCCGAAGCTGGCCGGCGCAGGCTCGCCCTGCTCAACGAGGCCAGCATGCGCGTCGGGTCCAGCCTGGATCTGGAGCGCACCGCGCAGGCACTCGCCGACCTGGCCGTGCCGCGCCTCGCCGACACCGCCACCGTGGACATCCTGGACGCCCTCGCCCGCGGTGACGAGCCCGGCACGGGGCTGGCCGGCGGGGTCGTCCTGCGGAGGCTGGGCAAGGCTCCGCTGGCCGGATCCAGGGTGACCGAGGTCCTCGCCCGCCTCGGCGGGAAGCTCGTCTTTCCCGCGGCCGCCCCCTACACCCAGGCCCTCGCGGGCCGGCAGCCCTTCCTGATCGCCCGCCTCGACGAACGGGCCGTGGCCCCCGCCGCCCCGCATTCGGCCAAACCCGCGGAACTGCTCGCCATGGGTGTGCACTCGTTCCTCATGGCCCCCCTCGTGGCGCGGGATTCGGTGCTCGGCGTCGCCACCTTCTACCGCACCCGCCCGAGCGAACCCTTCGGCTCCGAGGACGTCACCCTCGCCGCCGAACTCGCCGCACGCGCCGCACTCAGCATGGACAACGCGCGGCTCTACCACCGTGAGCACGAGACCGCGGTGATCCTCCAGCGCAGCATGCTCCCCCAGCACATCTCCCCGCCCCCCGGCATCGAGGTCAGTCACCGCTACCTGCCCGCGAGTGACGTCAACGAGGTCGGCGGGGACTGGTACGACGTCCTGCCCCTGACGGGCGGCAGGGCGGGCCTGATCATCGGCGACGTCATGGGGCACGGCATCGCCGCGGGCGCGGTCATGGGCCGGCTGTCCGCCTCCGTACGGGCCCTGGCACGCCTGGACCTCTCGCCCGTCCGGCTGCTGCACCAGCTGGAAGCCGCCCTCTGCGACCTCGCCGAGCCGATGCTGGCCACGCTCCTGTACGTCGTCTGCGATCCGGCCACGGGACACTGCACCGTCACCCGGGCCGGACATCCGCCGCCCGTACTCGCACTGCCCGACGGAACGGTCCGGCTCGTGGACACCCCGCCCGGGGTCCCCCTGGGGGTCGGGGGCGTCCCCTTCACCCCCACCGAGTTCGACGTGCCCGCCGGCGGCGTGCTCGTGCTCTACACCGACGGACTGATCGAAGCCCGCGGACACGACCTCGACGAGCGGCTGGCCGAGCTGATGAGGCTGCTCGCCGATCGTCAGAGTCAGCTGGACCATGTGTGCGACTCGCTGATCACCCACCTCGTTCCGGCGGCCGCCGACGACGACATCGCGCTCATGGTCGTGCGCATCGGCCACTGACGAGCGACGTTGCATGGATATGCGAGATGGTGCATACTCTTTCCATGTCCAAGGTCCTCACCTCCCTCCCCGCCGGCGAACGCGTCGGCATCGCCTTCTCGGGCGGCCTCGACACTTCGGTCGCGGTCGCGTGGATGCGCGACAAGGGCGCCATCCCCTGCACCTACACGGCCGACATCGGCCAGTACGACGAGCCCGACATCGCCTCGGTGCCCGGCCGCGCGAAGACCTACGGTGCCGAGATCGCGCGCCTGGTCGACTGCCGCGCGGCACTGGTCGAGGAGGGTCTGGCGGCGCTCACCTGCGGGGCGTTCCACATCCGCTCGGGCGGGCGTTCCTACTTCAACACCACGCCGCTCGGCCGCGCCGTCACGGGCACCCTCCTGGTCCGGGCGATGCTCGAGGACGACGTACAGATCTGGGGCGACGGCTCGACCTTCAAGGGCAACGACATCGAGCGGTTCTACCGGTACGGCCTGCTCGCCAACCCGCACCTGCGGATCTACAAGCCCTGGCTGGACGCGGACTTCGTGACCGAGCTCGGCGGCCGCAAGGAAATGTCGGAGTGGCTGCTCGCCCACGACCTGCCCTACCGCGACAGCACGGAGAAGGCGTACTCCACCGACGCCAACATCTGGGGTGCCACCCACGAGGCCAAGACGCTGGAGCACCTCGACACCGGCGTGGAGACCGTCGAGCCGATCATGGGCGTCCGGTTCTGGGACCCCTCGGTCGAGATCGCCGCCGAGGACGTGACGATCGGCTTCGACCAGGGCCGCCCGGTGACGATCAACGGCAAGCAGTTCGCCTCCCCCGTCGACCTGGTGATGGAGGCCAATGCCATCGGCGGCCGGCACGGCATGGGCATGTCGGACCAGATCGAGAACCGGATCATCGAGGCCAAGAGCCGCGGCATCTACGAGGCGCCGGGCATGGCCCTGCTGCACGCGGCGTACGAGCGCCTGGTCAACGCGATCCACAACGAGGACACCGTCGCCCAGTACCACAACGAGGGACGGCGCCTCGGCCGGCTGATGTACGAGGGCCGCTGGCTGGACCCGCAGGCCCTGATGGTGCGCGAGTCGCTGCAGCGCTGGGTCGGCACGGCCGTCACGGGCGAGGTGACGCTGCGGCTGCGGCGCGGTGAGGACTATTCGATCCTCGACACCACGGGTCCGGCGTTCAGCTACCACCCGGACAAGCTGTCCATGGAGCGCACCGAGGACTCGGCGTTCGGCCCGGTGGACCGGATCGGCCAGCTCACCATGCGCAACCTCGACATCGCCGAC
Organism: Streptomyces sp. NBC_00190; assembly: GCF_036203305.1. Taxonomy (GTDB): domain Bacteria; phylum Actinomycetota; class Actinomycetes; order Streptomycetales; family Streptomycetaceae; genus Streptomyces. The sequence goes on from NZ_CP108131.1 coordinate 7,842,758, forward strand.
TCGCGCGCCAAGCTGGAGCAGTACGCCGGCCTCGGCCTGATCGGCACCGACCACCCTGCGATCGGTGCCGCCCAGGCGGCCGCGACCGGGCTGATCGGCACCCTGCAGGAGGGCGGCGCCGAGGCGATCGCCTCCCGCGGCGAGGTGTCCGACGACGAGGAGATGCTGGACCGCGCCGCGATGGAGTTCGGCACGGACTGACCAGGAACCACCGGAAAGGCCGGCCCGGCGTCGTTGACGCCGGGCCGGCCTTTCCCTTGTTGTGCCCCGTCAGGGCAGATCGGGCCTGCCGAAGCATCAGCGGGGCGCGTCGTCGTGTGCGAGTGCGTTCTCCCGCATGTCCGGCTCGACGCGGAGTGTCCTGGCGAACCAGTCGCCGTAGCGGCCCCCCAGGAAGGGAGCCGTGGCCCCGTGAAGAAGGATGCTCAGGCCCACGGTCACGGCGACGGCGTCACCCAGCGAGGCTCCCCCGGGCAGGTGCTCTTCGAAGGCCAGCAGGCCGAACACGAGGGAGGCCAGACCGCGCGGACCGAACCAGCCGATGTAGGCCACGGAAGCGGGGCGCAGACCGGTGCCGAGCAGCGAGAGAGCGACCGGCAGCATCCGGGCGACGGTCAGGCTGATCAGCGCGTAGACCACGATGCGCCACGTCAGGTGCTGGAGTACCGGCCCCAGGATGACCGCGCCGAAGACGAGGAAGCTTAGCGAGGCGAGCAGCAGCCCGAGGCGTTCGGTGAACCTCGTGCTCTGCGCGGGATCCCCGTCCTCGGTACGCAGGCCCCGGTCGGTGGGCATCCGGCGCAGAAGGACGCCGAAGGCCAGGCCGGCGACCCACGCGCCGATGAAGCCGCTGCCCTCGGTCAGGACACACAGCGCGTACGCGATGACCGGAACGGCGAGCGCCAGGAACTGGCGCCAGTCGGAACTGCTCCACCCTCGGGCGAGCGACCAGCGCAACAGGCTCGCCCCGGTCCAGCCCGCCGCGATTCCGATGGCGCCGCTCAGCAGCAGCGCGCGCAGGAAGGTCTCGGCAACGCCCGGATGGCCATGGCCCCCGCCCGCCGCCGCAAGGGCCAGCACGAAGAACGGAAGCGCCAGACCGTCGTTCAGACCGGACTCGACGGTCAGGCCGCCGCGGACCAGGGCCGGCACCCGCTTGTCGGAGACGGCCTGCTTCCCGAGCGCGGCGTCCGTCGGCGCCAGGATGATGCCGACCAGGGCCAGCTCCCACACGCTCAGACCGGTCAGCAGGGGCCAGGCGGCGAGCCACCCCAGAGCCATCGTGACCGGCAGACCCACCGCGAGCAGCCGCAGCGGCAGGAACTCCTCCCGGCGCAGGTCCCGGGCCCTGATCCCGGCCGCGTCCGTGAACAGCGTCAGGACCAGGGCGCTCTCCAGCAGCGTCCGCGTGACCTCGGGATCCCGCGCCCGGTCCAACAGGTCCAGGCCCAGCGGGCCGATCCCCAGACCGACCAGCATGAACACCAACGGTCCTGAGACCACCGTGGTCGACAGGCGCCGCGAGAGCACCCCGTAGCCGACGATCACACTCCCGGCGATCACGACGGCCCAGCCGTTCATCCGCACTCCTCACACCGGGTGTCCCAGACGCGAAGGCCGACCCTACGTCTCGGGCCGACGGGCCACGGGAACCCCTGCTCCCAACGCGCCCAGCTCGGCTCGGTCGGCCCAACGGGCGTGTCGGTCGCCGCGCGGACGTTGCGGTGGCTCGCGGGGTGGCCAAGGGCATCATGGGCGGGTGAACGTCCCCCCGACAGCCGGCGGCGGAGCCGGCGTCCCCGCATTCCTCGAGGTCGCTCCCACACCCCGGACCGCTGTCGTATGGCTCCCGCCGGAAGGGCTGTGGCCTCCCATCCAGAGCATCCGAGCCGAACACGACCCCCAGATCCGCCGCTGGCCACCGCACGTGAACCTCGTCTTCGGCTTCGTCCCGGAGGCCGACTTCGCGTCGGCTGCCCCACTGCTGGCGGCCGCAGCCGCCGAGCGGGAGCCCTTCGCCATCCGCCTCAGCGGAGTGCACGCCTTCCGCCACCGCGCGTACGCCACCGTGTGGCTGGACCCCGCCGCGGCCGGTCTGGCTCCGTGGACGGCGCTCCAGAGCGCCCTGGCGGAGCCGTTCCCGCTGTGCCGCAGCCGGTTCCCGGGCTTCACACCACACCTCTCACTCGGGCGCACCCATGACCCGCGGCGGCTGGCTCCGGAGTGCGAGGCCCGCCTGGGCGCCATGTCGGCGCAGGTCCACGAGATCGTGCTGCTCTCCCGCCGGGGCGAGGAGCCCATGCGACCCCGCGTCGCGATCACCCTGGGCACCGGCGAAGTGCGTCGGCTCTAAGCGGCCTCGGGGAAGTAGGGCACGTCCCCGAGGCCGCTTAGGAGCTGTCCGGCCGATCTTGATAGACCGTCTGCAGTATCTGTTGCCGTACGATCTCGGCAGTTGAGGGGGAGGGCATGGAAGACGTATTCGATCTGACTGGACGGCCACCGAGCGGCTGGATGCACGCCATCTTCGGCGGAGGGCCCTATGGCGAGGACGTCGGCCGCTGCATCCCCGGCCCGCCGGCGCCTGCGACCATCACGGTTCCGCTTCCAGACAGCGGCGAGTTCGTCTACCGGCTGGTGACGGTCGGCTCATGGTCCGATCCGAACGACCCCATCGCCCTCTACAACGACACCGGCCCGGTGCCACCGCCACCGCTGTCGGAACTGGAGAAGTCCTGGCTCAACCGCCGCGCCGGCCAGTAGCTTCAGCCGTCATGACCGCAGCCAGATGACCAGCGAGGCTGCGGTCACGGTGCCCAGGAAGATGTAGCCGCGCTTGTCGTAACGGGTCGCAACGGCCCGGGAGTTCTTGAGTCTGTTGATGGCCCGTTCGACGGTGTTGCGTTTCTTATACCGCTCCTCGTCGAAGGCCGGTGGCCGTCCGCCTCGCGATCCCTTGCGTAAGCGGGCCGCCCGGCTGTCGGCCTTCTCCGGGATCGTGTGCCGATGCCCCGGCGTCGCAGATATTCGCGGCAGGGGCCGTTGCTGTAGGCCTTGTCCGCCGCGACGCTGTCGGGCTTCTTGCGGGGCCTGCCCGGGCCGAGGCGCGGAACGCGGATCTTCTCCAGCACCGGCACGAACTGGGTGCAGTCTGCCCGCTGTCCTGCGGTGATGAGCAGGGACGCGGGCGGCAGCACCCGTCCGCACTCAGGTGGATCTTGCTGGTGAAGCCGCCACGCGAGCGGCCCAGGCCCTCACCTCCCGCACCACCTCCGCCAGGCGGCCGACCAGGCTCTGCCACGGCGTTTCGTTCTGACGTTCTGGCGCTTCGTCCCCCTTTGAGGCGGCCGACGCGGGCGGCGGGTCGGTTCGGGCGCCAGCCGCATGCTGATGTGCGCGCACGATGGTGGAGTCCACCGCCACGTCCCAGTCGATCTCACCCGCTGCATCGGCTGCGGCCTGAACCTGCTGAAGAAGATGTTCCCAGGTGCCGTCCGCCGACCACTGCCGATGGCGCTCGTAGACCGTCTTCCATGGTCCGAACCGATCTGGCAGGTCCCGCCATTGGATGCCAGTCCGTACCCGGTGCAGGATCCCGTCGATCACCTGCCGGTGATCGCGCCACCGGCCGCACCGACCATTACTCACCGGCAGGAACGGCCGCAGCCGTTCCCACTCCGCATCCGACAGATCACCACGCTCAACCCACCCCATGCCCAGAACGAGCCGATCAACCGACGGTCACATGATCGACCGGACAGCTCCTAGTAGATCCCGTAGCGCAGCCGTCCCAGCGCCGTCATGGGGCGGTCGTGGGCGGCGACGGGGGCCGGGAGGGCGGTGGACCCGGTCAGGTAGCGGTCCACGGAGGCGGCCGCCGCCCGGCCCTCGGCGATGGCCCACACCACCAGCGACTGGCCCCGGCCGGCATCGCCCGCGACGAACACTCCGCGCCCCCGCCCGCCGGAGGCCGCGAAGTCCACGCCGCGGGCGAAATTGCCGCGGTCGTCGAGCTCCAGTCCCAGCTGCTCGCGCAGGCCGCCCGCCCGCTCGGGGCCGGAGAAGCCCAGGGCGAGCAGGACCAGACCGGCCGGGATCACGCGCTCGGTGCCGGTGAGGGGCGTACGGGCCCGGGGCTCGACCGCGGTCAGGTGCAGCGCCCGTACCCGGCCCGCGGAGTCCCCCTCGAAGCGCAGGGTGGCGCTGGCGAACAGCCGCGGGTCGGAGCCCTCGCGCCCGCGGGCCTCTTCGTGGGCGTGGGAGATCCGGTACACCTTCGGGTACACCGGCCACGGCTCGCCGTCGGCCCGGTCGGGGCCGGGTTCCGGATTGATGTCGAGCTGGACCACGGAGAGCGCGCCCTGCCGCAGGGCCGTACCGAGGCAGTCCGAGCCCGTGTCGCCGCCTCCGACGATCACCACGTGCCGGCCCTCGGCGGTGACGGGCGGCACGGCGTAGTCGCCCTCCCGTACCCGGTTGGCGAAGGTCAGGTAGTCCATGGCCTGGTGGATGCCACGCAGGTCGCGCCCCGGGACCGGAAGCTCCCTGCGCTCCTCGGCGCCGACCGCGACGACGACCGCGTCGTACCGGCTGCGCAGCTCGGCCGCGCCGACCGCGCCGGCCACGCCGGGCGCGCCGCCGATGTCCGCGCCCGTCACGAACGTGGTGCCCTCGGCCCGCATCTGCTCGATCCGGCGGTCCAGGTACGCCTTCTCCATCTTGAAGGCCGGGATGCCGTAGCGCAGCAGGCCCCCGATCCGGTCGGCCCGTTCGTGGACGGTGACGCCGTGCCCGGCCCGGGTCAGCTGCTGCGCCGCGGCCAGTCCGGCCGGTCCCGAGCCGATGACGGCCACGGACCTGCCGCTCTGCCGCTCCGGCGGCAGCGGCACCATGTAGCCGCGCCGCAGGCCCTCGTCCGCTATCGCCTGCTCGACGTTCTTGATGGTCACCGGATCCGCGTTGATCGTCAGGACACAGGCGTCCTCGCAGGGGGCCGGGCAGAGCCGGCCGGTGGCCTCGGGGAAGTTGTTGGTCGCGTGCAGCCGCTCGTACGCGGCACGCCAGTCGCCGTGTGCCGCGTACGCGTTCCACTCGGGTATGAGGTTCCCCAGGGGGCAGCCGCTGTGGCAGAACGGGATGCCGCAGTCCATGCAACGGTCCGCCTGCTCCGAGACGAGGGGGAGCAGCGCCTGCCCCGCGTGGACCTCGCGCCAGTCGCCGAGCCGCTCCTCGACGGGCCGGGCCGGGACGGGCTTGCGGGGGATCCTGAGGAAGCCGAACGGATCGGTCACGCGCCGCCTCCCTGGGTCAGCCCGTACCGCATGCGCCATCTGGGCTACATGTGACGTTCTGACCAGATTACGCCGCCCAGGCAAGGGCCCCCAGGGGAGCCGCCACGCGCTCGATCGCCACGCCGCTCCGCGCTCCGTCGGCTACGGACCGTCACCGGTCCGATCCGCCGCCGGTGGTCGACGTCGTTCGAGCTCACTGCTTGCGGGGCTGGGTGAAGCGCAGCAGGTTGCCGGAGGGGTCGCGGAAGGCGCAGTCGCGCACGCCGTACGGTTGGTCGACCGGCTCCTGCAGCACCTCGCCGCCCGCCGTGCTGATGCGCTCGAAGGTGGCGTCGCAGTCTTCGGTCGAGAAGATGACGCCGCGCAGCAGGCCCTTCGCCAGCAGTTCCGCCATGGCCCGCTTGTCGGCGGGTGAGGCGTTCGGGTCCGCGAGGGGCGGTTCGAGGACGATGTTCACATCGGGCTGGGAGGGCGACCCGACGGTCACCCAGCGCATCCCCTCGAACCCGACGTCGTTGCGCACCTCCAGGCCGAGCACGTCCCGGTAGAAGGCGAGCGCCTTGTCGTGGTCGTCGACGGCGATGAAGCACTGCGAAAGCTTGATGTCCATGCGCTCCACGCTAGGGGCGGTGGGCGGCCTTCGCTTCTCCGTTCCTGACCGGTCGCGTGTGGATCTTGGAGATGCAGGCCGGGATGGCGGCGCCCTCGTCATGCGGGCGGGCCCGGTACGCGCTCGGACTCTCGCCGACCAGCTCGGTGAACCGCGAGCTGAACGATCCCAGCGAGGTACAGCCGACGGCGAAGCAGACTTCCGTCACCGTCAGGTCCCCCCGCCGGAGCAGCGCCTTGGCCCGCTCGATGCGGCGCGTCATCAGGTAGCTGTACGGCGTCTCCCCGAAGGCCGCGCGGAAGCTGCGGGAGAAATGGCCCGGCGACATGAGGGCGAAACGCGCCAGCGCCGGAACGTCGAGCGGCTCCGCGTACTCGCGGTCCATCAGGTCACGGGCCCGGCGCAGCCGGACGAGATCCTCAAGATTCACACGACAACCATCCCACAGCGCCGGGCGCCGCCGGTGAAATCGGCCAAGGTTCTGCCCGCCCCGGACGGCGGGCGCACCGGGGATGATGGCCCCGTGCAGATCCGCATCGAGGCCTTCGACCTGCCGGGCCGCACGTGCGCCGCGGGCCCCGGGTTCCCCGGTTATGCCGATGTCCACGTCGCGGTCCAACTCCGGTCACCGCGTGGCGAACTGCTGGGTCCGCAGCCGGGTGACGCCTCGGCCGTCTCCTGGACGCTGGAGTGCGACGTCGCCACCACCCCCACGGGCTTCGACTTCAGGGGGCCTCACCTGGACCCGGCCACCGTCCGCAGCGCCGTACTGTCCGGACTCCTGCTCGCCCCGCTCGGCCTGACCGACGCCAAGGGGCAGCTCCTGTGTGCCGCCGTGAGGCCGCCGCGCGTCGCATGGTCCGCCGGACCCGAACCGGACGCCCCCGTGTCCTGAGCGGTCGACCGCGAGCGCGGTCACGGCCGCGGTCACCACGACGCCGGCTGACGGCGGCGGGGCCGTCGGCCGGCGTCGTGGTGGGAGCGGCAGGTGCGCGCGAGGCGTGTGCCTCAGCCCGCGTCCCGCTCCGCGGCCTCGGCGACGCGCTTGATGTGCGCCAGCCGCCTGTCCCAGTCGGCGGCGAGCGCGGACATCCACCGCGCTGTCGCGTCGAGGGCCGCGGGCCGTACCGCGTACCGCACCTCGCGTCCGACCCGGCTGCCCGAGACCAGCCCGGCGGCGTCGAGGACGGTGAGGTGCTTGACCACGGCCTGGCGCGACACGGGCACGCCTTCGGCGAGCGTCGTCGCGGTGGCCTCGCCCTGCGCGGCGAGCAGGTCGAGCAGCCGGCGGCGTGTCGGGTCGGCCAGCGCCGCGAGGACGCCGTCGACCGCCTCGGCGGCGCCGCGGCGTCCGTCGGTCACGCGGACGGCTGTTCGGCGCGCGTCCGGAGCGCGTCGAGCACCTGGGGCCAGCCGCCGGTGTTGTCCTTCACCGCCTTGTCGCGCAGCGCCTCGGGGCCGGCCAGGGCCGCGAACCCGCTCTCGACGACGCGGAGCCGCGTCTTGTCGCCTTCCGGCGTCAGCGTGAACTCCACGAGCGTGCTGTTGTCCTCGCGCAGTTCCTCCCCGGGGAAGGCGCTGGCCCAGCGGTACGCCAGGTAGGTCTGCGGCTCGACCTTCTCCACACGCACCGGGAAGTTCCCGTACTCGGCGTTCTTCGCCACCAGCGACTCGCCTTCCCTGGCCGTGCTGCCGGTCAGGGTCCCCTGGTCGGCCACCCAGAAGCCGGGCTCGGCCACCAGCGACCAGACCCGGTCCAGGGATGCCGCGATCAGGGTTTCGCGTTCGATCCGGTCCATGCTCATGAGGAGACTCCTTCGCTGTGCCCCATTGAATGCAACTACAGGGTTGCACGTCGGTGCCCCGGGTGCAACCTCAGGGTTGCATCTGGGCCCCGTCGGGCGCCGGCGGCGGAGCAGCCACCCCGCGACGACGGCGGCGCCCGCGAGGGCGTACGCGACGGTGCCGGTGTCCGGGCCCAGTGAGCGCCCGGCGATGTACACGGCGGCGCCGGCCATCGCGACGCCGAACCACTCCCAGCGGCCGTCGAGGGCCACGAGGGCGATCAGCAGCAGCGCGTACCAGGAGTAGCCGGGAGTCATCAGGAGGAAGGCCGTTCCCGTCACCAACAGCGCAGCGCTCCAAGGGCGTTCGGGGTCGCCCCGGCGCCATACGTAGACGGTCACGGCGAGCATCACGGCGGCCACGGCGGGCAGCGCCCAGTCGTCCGGGAGCACCAGCCGCAGCAGTGCGTACCGGCCGTGGGCCCCGGCGTCCTCGTACCCCTCCTCTTCGGCGTACCCGCCCAGGTAGCCGAGGACGGAGGACCGGGACACCAGTACGTACGGCAGGTACAGCAGGCCCACGGTCGCCGCGGCGGGCAGCAGCACGGCGGCCGCGCGCCGCCACGTGCGCACCCCGGCCAGTGCTCCCGGCAGCAGGACGGCGGGCAGCAGCTTCGCCGCGACGGCGAAGCCGAAGAGCACCCCGCCCGCCACCCGACGGCGGCTGACCACCCCGAGGGCGGCGACCGACAGGAGCACCGCGAGGGCGTCGACATGGGCGTTGTTGACGGCCTCCACGGCCACGGCCGGGCACCAGGCCCAGTACGCCGCGTGGCGCGGATCGCCCCGTCGGCGACGCAGGATCAGCAGCAGAACGCCCGTCACCCCGACGGACACGGCCACGCCGCCCACTTGGAGGGCCTTGTGCCGTACGCCGTCGGGGGAGAGGGCGTGGACGAGGAGGAAGTACCCCTCGGCGACCGGGGGATAGATGGTGTGCACCTGCGGGCGGTTGATGCGGGTGCACACTCCCGCCGTGACGGGCGCGAGGTCGGGCCGCCCCGTGCAGGCCGGTCCCTCGGGGAACAGCCAGGCGTCACGCAGCCCCGTGAGCGCAGGATCGGCGGGGGAGTGGTCGTACGGCGAGATCCCGGCGGCCTGGACCCGCCCGTCCCAGGCGTAACGGAACGAGTCGGTGCTCGTCCGGGGCGCGGCGGTCAGCCCGGTGAGGGCGACGGCGGCCGAACCCGCCAGCACCAGCGGGATGACGGCCCGGGCCGGAACCCTGCGCAGGCTCACCACGGCAACGGCGAACAGCGCCCACGATGACGCGTACCACCAGGTCAGACCTATGGGGTCGGCGAAGTAGCCGTCCTTGCGCACCGTCGGGACCAGCACGGCGGTCAGTGCCGTCAGCAGTACGGCCGTGGTGAGAGTGGCGCGGACCGGATGGGCGGGGCGAGGGTGGTTCATGCGGCCCAGATCTCCGCGCCGCGGGAGAACGGCGGGGAAGACCGACGGACCAGCTCCACGAAGGGCCGGCCCGCCGCGCTCCACCGGTGGGCCGGCCGCCAGCCGGTCCGCTCGGCGTACGCGCACAGGGCGTCGACCCCGACCCGGGCCCACTGGAACGGGGAGCCCAGTGCGCCGCGGCCGTCGGCGACGCGCACCTCGCACCGCTCGTCCACATCGGCGACGGCGCATTCGACGATGATCTTCCCGCCGGGGCTCGTCACCTCTCCCATCCGGCGCAGCAGCACGACCGGATCACCGCCGATGCCGATGTTCCCGTCGATCAGCAGCACGCTGCCCCAGCGGCCTTCCCCGGGCAGGGGGTCGAAGACCGAGCGGCACAGCGCCGGTCCGCCCATCCGCTCGGTGCGGGCCACCGCCTCGGGGCTGAGGTCGATGCCCAGCGCCCGGCGCCCACGGGCCGCGAGGGCCGCCACCAGCCGGCCGGGGCCGCAGCCGACGTCGAGTACGGCGCCTCGGCAGCGCCGCAGCACGGACCAGTCGGCCTCGTCCGGAGCCTCGCACCAGCGCTCCACCTCCAGGGGAAGCAGCCAGCCGTCCCCACGCCGCAGGAACAGCGGCCCCTGGCCGGACCGGAGCGCGTCGTTGTAGGGATCCGCCCGCCAGGCGGTCGGCGCGGTCACGAACGCACCTCGATGGTGGAAGCAAGCTCGGCGTGGAGCGTCGCGAACCGTCCGGCCGGCGCCTCGGCGGCCACCCGCAGCGCGTCCTCGGCGGTGTCCACATCGCACAGCTCCGGCAAGTGCCCGATCCGCAGCCCGGCCGCGCGCAGCCGCTCGTACTGCGCGGAACCCGTGTACGGCTGGGACATCGGCACCCCGCGCAGCAGGGCCGGGTCGGGCTCGGCCAGGCCGAGCGCCCAGAAGCCGCCGTCGGTGGCGGGGCCGAACCAGGCGTCGTACGCGTCCCAGGCGAGGGCGGGCGCGAGGAGGGCGGGGGACACCTGGGGCGTGTCCATGCCGAGGAGGAGTGCCGGGCCCGTACACGAGGCGAAGGCGGCGGCGAGCCGCTCGTCCAGGCCGCCCGCGCACTGCGGCAGTACCTCGAAGCCCGGCGGGAGCCACGGGCCGGGCCGCCCGTCCAGTACGAGTACGCGCCGCGCGGCGGGTACCGCGGCCACGGCGGACAGGGTGTCGGCCAGGGCGGCCGCCGCCAGCGCTGCCGCCTGGCGCGGTGTGAACGGCGGGGTCAACCGGGTCTTGACCCGGCCCGGAACGGGCTCCTTGGCGATGACGAGCAAGGTGGTCGAGGGCGCGGTCGTGGATGTGGATGTGGTCGTGGGAGGGGTCACCGGACACCGTCCGCGGCCGGCTTGCGAGGGGCTTCCGCCAGTACGCGCCGCATGTCGTGCACGGCCTGCCAGGTGCCCCGCCAGGTGCCGGTCACCTTGGACTTCCCGGACCGGGGGAGGTACGGGACGTCCACTTCGCGCACCCGCCAGCCCGCGTCGGCGGCCCGGACGACCATCTGGAGCGGATATCCGCTGCGCCGGTCGGTCAGGTCGAGCCCGAGCAGGGCCTCGCGGCGGGCGGCCCGCATCGGCCCGAGGTCCCGCAGGCGCAGTCCGGTGCGCCGGCGCAGCATGTGGGACAGGGCGAGGTTTCCGGCCCGGGCGTGCGCGGGCCAGGCGCCCCGCCCCTGGGGGCGGCGCCGCCCGAGGACCAGATCCGCCTCACCGTCCGACACCGCCCGGACGAAACCGGCGAGGAGGCCGGGGTCGAGCGAGGCGTCGCAGTCGCAGAAGCAGACCACGTCGGCCTCGGCGGCCAGCAGCCCGGCGTGGCAGGCGGCGCCGAAGCCGCGGCGGGTCTCCTCGACCACGGTCGCGCCGAGCTCGCGGGCGAGGGCGGCGGAGCCGTCGGTGGATCCGTTGTCCACGACGAGCGGCCGCCAGCCGGACGGGATGCGGGCGAGGACCCAGGGCAGGGCCTCGGCCTCGTTCAGACAGGGGAGTACAACATCTACGGTCACGTGACTCACCGTAGGAATCCGCGCGGCACAAAAGGGCTTTCCACTCCTTACGAAACGCGGACGTCACCCTCACCGGCCCTCTGGCTCCGCTGCCGGCGCCGGGCTGATGCGACCCTGGACCCATGAGCCATACCGAACCGTGCCCCCATGTCCTGGTGGTCGAAGACGACCCGACGGTCGCGGAAGTCGTCTCCGGCTACCTCGCACGGGCCGGCTGCACCGTCGAGCACGCACCCGACGGCCCCGACGCCCTGCGCCGTGCCGCCGCCCGGTGGCCGGACCTGGTGCTCCTCGACCTGATGCTGCCCGGTCTCGACGGCCTGGAGGTGTGCCGGCGGCTGCGGGCGACAGCTCCGGTTCCCGTGATCATGCTGACGGCGCTCGGCGACGAGGACGACCGGATCGCGGGCCTGGAGCTCGGGGCCGACGACTACGTCACCAAACCCTTCAGCCCGAGGGAACTCGTCCTGCGGGTCGAATCCGTCCTGCGCCGCAGCCTCGGCAGCCGGCGGCAGGACCCCGCCCCGTCCCGGCAGGTCCTCCGGGCGGGCGACGTGGTGCTCGACCCCGCGACCCGGCGCGCGGCCAAGCAGGGGCGCGAACTGGCTTTGACGCTCAGGGAGTTCGACCTCCTCGCCCACTTCCTGTCGCACCCTGGACGGGCACACGGACGCGAGGAACTGATGCGCGAGGTGTGGGGCTGGGACTTCGGCGACCTGTCCACGGTCACCGTTCACGTGCGCCGACTCCGGGCGAAGATCGAGGACGACCCCGCCCAGCCCCGGCTGATCCAGACCGTATGGGGCGTCGGATACCGCTTCGAGACCGGGGAAAAGGAGACCGTGTCGTGAAGGACGTCCTGCTCATCGCCCTCTTCGCGCTCGGCGGCGCGGGCGGCGCGGGGCTCGTCGGTGCGCTCGCCCTGCGCCTGGTCCGCCACCGTTCGGTCGCGGTGTCCCTCTTCGTGGTCGCCGCGGTCACGGTCACCGCGATGCTGGCCGGCACGCTGGCCGTCGCCGAGGCGATGTTCCTGTCCCGGCACGACCTGTGGGTGGTCACCGTGGTCGTGGCCGTGGCTGCCGTCGTCGCACTGGCCACCGCCATGCTGCTCGGCCGCTGGGTCGTCGCCCGCAGCCGCGAACTGGCCGTCGCCGCCCGCGACTTCGGTGACGGTGGCCGGTTCGCGGCCCCCCGGACCGGAGCCACCGCCGAACTGGCCGCGCTCTCCCGGGAACTGGCCGCGACCAGCGCCAAGCTCGACGCGTCCCGGAAGCGGGAGCAGGCCCTGGAGGCCTCACGGCGCGAGCTCGTCGCCTGGATCTCGCACGACCTCCGGACCCCGCTCGCCGGACTGCGGGCGATGGCCGAGGCCCTGGAGGACGGCGTGGCCGCCGACCCCGCCCGCTACCACCGGCAGATCCGCACGGAGGTCGACCGGCTCAACTCCATGGTCACCGACCTCTTCGAACTCTCCCGCATCCACGCCGGAGCGCTCAGCCTCAACCCCAGCCGGATCTCGCTCTACGACCTCGTGGACGACGCCCTCTCCGGGGCCGATCCGCTCGCCCGGGAACACGGCGTGCGGCTGGTGGGGGAAGGGGTGGCCGCCGTACCGGTTGACGTCGACGGCAAGGAGATGGCCCGGGTCATCGCCAACCTCCTGGTCAACGCAATCCGCCACACGCCGGCCGACGGCACCGTCGCCGTCACGGCGGAGGGCCGGGCGGACGGGGTCGTCCTGTCCGTGACCGACGGCTGCGGCGGCATTCCGGAGGAGGATCTCGCGCGGGTCTTCGACACCGGCTGGCGCGGCAGCGAGGCCCGTACACCGCCCGCCGGGGCGGGACTGGGTCTGGCGATCGTCCGCGGCATCGTCGAGGCGCACGCCGGCCGGACCCACGTACGCAACGTCCCGGGCGGCTGCCGCTTCGAGGTCACCCTCCCGGTGGCGGCACCCGCCTGAGCTGTTCCGCCCGACCGGCTCCGACGCCGCCGGAGCCGGTCACGAGGCTCGCCTCCGGGGCGAAGGGCGAAGGGCGAGGGGCGAGCGGCGAGGGGCGTCAGCGGACGGCGCCCGCCGAGGCGCGCTGCCCGGCCAGAGCGAACTCGGTCATCCCCTCCGCGAAGCCGACCGCCGGGCGCCACCCCAGCTCACGGCGCAGCCGGCCGGAGTCTGCCGTGATGTGCCGGACGTCGCCGAGGCGGAACTCGCCCGTGACGACGGGAGCGGGCCCCCCGTGCGCCGAGGCCAGCGCCGCTGCCATCTCCCCGACCGTGTGCGGTTCCCCGCTTCCCGTGTTGTACGCGGTCAGGGTGCCCGCGGGCCCTGCACCGGCGGCCTCCAAGGCCACCACGTTCGCCGCGGCCACGTCCCCGACATGGACGAAGTCCCGCCGCTGCGCGCCGTCCTCGAAGACCTGCGGAGCCTCGCCCCGGGCCAGCGAGGAGCGGAAGAACGACGCGACCCCGGCGTACGGGGTGTCGCGCGGCATGCCCGGCCCGTACACGTTGTGGTACCGCAGGGCCACCGCCCGGCCGTCCACGCACCGGGCCCAGGCCGCGGCCAGGTGCTCCTGCGCGAGCTTCGTCGTGGCGTACACGTTGCGCGGATCCGCCGGCGCGTCCTCGCCGACCAGGCCCGGTGCGAGCTCGGCTCCGCAGCTGGGGCAGCGGGGTTCGAACCGGCCGGCCGTCAGATCCGCCGCTTGCCTGGGCCCGGGCCGCACCACCCCGTGGCGCGGGCACTCGTACCGGCCCTCCCCGTACACCACCATCGACCCGGCCAGGACGAGCTGGTGGACTCCGGCCGCGGCCATCTCCGCCAGCAGCACCGCCGTCCCGAGGTCGTTGGCGCCGACGTAGGCCGGGGCGTCCGCGAAGTCCTTGCCGAGCCCGACCATGGCCGCCTGGTGGCACACGGCGTCCACCCCGCGCAGCGCGGCCCGCACGGCGTCCGCGTCCCGTACGTCCGCCCGGAGGAACTCGGCGTCCGGCAGGGGCGGTTTCTCGGGATGGGCGGCGGGCAGCAGGGCATCGAGGACGAGGGGGTCGTGCCCCCGGCCCTTCAGGGCGGTGACGATGTGGGAGCCGATGAACCCGGCTCCTCCTGTGACGAGTACGCGCATGCCGCGGACGTTACGCAGTCCGCGTCGACCGAGGGGTCTCCCACGCGGCCCGTAAGACTTCCGTCATGCGGTCGCGCCGGAGGTCACTTGGTCGGGAGCGTGCGGGCGAATTCCGTCGCCGCCGTGATCCAGTGGCGCAGGACCTCGTCCTCTGCCAGAGCCGGTCCGCCGACCGTCACCCAGCCCCGCATCGGACGGCCGGTGAAATCCATGGGGCGGGCCTCCGGCCGGGCGAGGGCCTGGGCGGTGCGGTCCGGACCCACGCGGGCGATGAGCTCGTCACCGACCACCCCCACCGTCATGTTTCCGTGCAGCAGGAAGGCGAGGCCGCCGAACATCCGCTTCTCGGTGAGTGCCGCAGGCCCCTCGCCCAGCTGTTCCCGGATCCGCTGGGCGAGTCCCTCGTCGAACGTCATGGACCCACTCTTCTACGCCGCGCGGTCGCACGCGCGCCGCAGGCCCTCGTCCGTGTGCGGCCGGCTTCAGGCCGAGGTCAGAGCCGCCGCGCCGAAGGAGACGTCGAAGCGGTCGCACCAGATGGTGACGCTGGTGTAGTCGGCCAGGTTCACATCGGCCGGGATCTCGTAGTTCTGGTCGCCCTTGTTGCCCTTGAGCTTGCCCAGGCTCACGTACTTGCCGTCGTCGAACACCCGCCAGCCGGCCGTGCCCTCCTTCACCGGCGCATCGGTCAGCCATACCCGTAGGTCGGGACCATTGCTGGTGTCGAGGTTCTCCAGGCGCAGAGTGCGGGAGCCGTCGGGCAGCCGGATCAGTTTCACCGTCCCGGTGGTGGCGTGCTCGTGGCTGATCAGGGTGCCCTCGGCGATGACCTGCGGGCCGGACGGTGCCGGTCCGGAGGATCGCGGCGCCGCGGTGGCGGTGGCGGTCGGCAAGGTCTCCTTGACCGTCTGGTCCTGCCACAGCTTCCACGGCTGGAACCAGTAGAGCCCGGCGCCGAGCACCACCACCGCGATCAGTGCCCCGGCCCGTATCCGTCCCCGCCGCTTCGCCTGTGTCGCTGTCACCGTCATAGCCTCTTCCTCGCCGGTCTGTCCGTATACCACCTGCATTCAATGCGGCGAGGGATCCGGGCACCATATCCGCCCTGGTGACGAAGTTCTTACGGCTGCGGTCCGGACCGCAGCCGTCAGCGTTCCGACAGCTCCGACGGGGCCTCCTGGACCACCCAGCCGTTGCCGTCCGGGTCCTGGAAGGACATGAACGAGTTCCAGGTCCCGCCCTTGCCGTCCATCCAGCCCGACGCGCCGACGTGGCGGACCGGGGAGACGTCCACGCCCCGCTCGACCAGCTCCGCGCGTGCCGCCTCGATGTCCGTGACACAGAGTTGAAGGCCTTGCAGCGCGCCCGGCGCCATCGCTTTCGTACCGGGCGCCGGGGGCAACCCGCGTTCCATCGCGATCGAACACCGCGAGCCGGGCGGAGTCATCTGGATGACGCGCACACCGGGGGAGACCTCGGCGTCGACGTCCACCGTGAAGCCGAGCCAGCCGGCATAGAACTCCTTCGCCCGGTCCAGGTCGGTGACGGGGACCAGCACGACTTCGAGCGTCCACTTCATGGAAAGCCTCCTCAGAAACGCCGGGGGACCACCGTCGCGCACGACGGGCGCCGCCGCCCCCATCGAAACGCCCCCTTCGGGCCGCTGATCGGACGCCCGGCCGACGGGGCGACCGACGCGGACGACAGTGGCCGTGAGGAGTTGGGGCCGGATGGAGCAGGCGGAGGGCGGTGGTGCCGGTGCGACCGGATGCTGGTCCCGGAACCCGGCGTCCGGCGTCCGGTCAGGTCCGGCCGCCCGGACCGCTCCTGAGGGGGTATCAACGTGCCCGTACAGCACCCCGAACGCTCCGTCGCCGCCCCCGCCCGGCCGCCGGCCCCATTCCGGGTCGGAGCCCGGCGGGCGGCCATCGCCGTCGTGGCCGCGGCCACGACGGCCGGGGTTCTTGTCCGTCAGCAGCCAGGTGACGGGTGACCCGGCGCTGCTGGCCCGTCTGCGGTCGGCCGAGGAGCAGGCCGCGCTCAGTCGACCTGCAGTTCGCCCATCCGGCTCCAGCCGGTGGCGCCCTCGATGGTGGTGCTGACGATGTCGGGCGTACGGGTGACCAGGGGGCGCATGGTTTCCAGGGCGGTGCGGAAGTGCTCAGAGGTGACGTGCGCCTCCGCCGCCCCGTCCTGGAACGCCTCGACCAGGACGTAGGTGTCGGGCTCCTCCAGGCTGCGCGACCACTCGAACCACAGATTGCCGGGCTCGGCGCGGGTGGCGCGGGTGAACTCCGCGACCTTGTCGGGCCACTGCTCCACGTATTCGGGCTTGACGGCGAATTTCACCACGATGAAGATCATTCGAGCAGTGTAGGCATGAATGGTGTGGCTTGCGTCGTGGCGGCGGCTGTCCCATAGTCCAAGGTATGGACGCGCGCGAGATGGCGCTGCGACAGGCGTACGGCCATGCCGTGCGCTGGCTGGCGAGCCTGTCCGACCGCAGGGTTCCCGCCCGCGCTTCGGTCGAGGAGATCGTGCGTGAGCTCGGCGGCGAACTGCCCGACGGTCCCAGCGCACCCCCCGATGTCGTCGACCTGCTGGCCACGGCCTGTGAGCCGGGGCTCACCGCGTTTCCCAGCGGCCGCTTCTACGGATTCGTGGTCGGCGGCACCGAACCCGCCGCGCTGGCCGCGGACTGGCTGGTCAGCGCCTGGGACCAGAACTGCGTGATGCGCGCCGCCTCGCCCGCGTACGCGGCGGCGGAAGAGGTCGCCGGCGCGTGGTTGCTCGATCTGCTCGACCTGCCGGGCGACAGCGCCGTCGGCTTCGCCACGGGTGCCACGATGGCGAACTTCACCTGCCTCGCCGCCGGACGCGACGCGGCGCTGCGACGCACCGGCTGGAACGTCGCCCGCGACGGACTGGCACGTGGGCCGGACGTACACGTCATCGCCGGCGAGGACCGCCACATGGCCGTCGACCTGGCGCTGCGCTACCTGGGGCTCGGCGAGCCCGAACTGGTGCAAGCGGACGATCAAGGACGCGTCGAGCCCGAGGCCCTGCGCCGCGCCCTGGCCGCCGGCGGGCAGCGCCCCACGATCGTGATCCTCCAGGCCGGAGACATCCACTCCGGAGCCTTCGATCCCTTCGCCGAGGCGATCAGGGCGGCCCGCGAGGCGGACGCGTGGGTGCACATCGACGGCGCCTTCGGTCTGTGGGCGGCCGCTTCCCCGACGTACGCGCACCTGACGGCGGGCTGCCGAGACGCCGACTCCTGGGCGACGGACGCCCACAAGACGCTGAACGTCCCCTACGACTGCGGCCTCGCCATCGTGCGCGATCCGTCCGCGCTCCGGGCGGCGATGGGCCAGCGCGGCGACTACCTCATCCAGCACGAACACGGCGACCCGGTCGACAAGGTCCCCGAGCTCTCCCGGCGCGGCCGGGCCTTCACCGTGTGGGCCGCACTCAGGTCCCTCGGCCGATCAGGTGTGGCCGACCTCGTCGACCGTCTGTGCCGGCACGCCTCCGCGTTCGCCACCGGCATCGCCGGGATCGACGGCGCGACGGTCCTCAACGACGTGGTGTTCACCCAGGTTTGCGCCGAGTTCGGCAACGACGAACGCACGGAACGCGTACTCGCCCGGCTGCTGGACGACGGCACGGCGTGGATCAGCGGATCCACCTGGCACGGTCGGCGCGTCATGCGCATCTCGGTGAGCAACTGGTCGACGACCGACGACGACGTGGCGCGCGCACTCGACGCGATCAGGCGCGCATCCCTCCGCGCCTGAGGCCGAGGCCGTCAGTCGTGGATGCGGGCGTTGCCGAGCTGGCTGACGGCGGCCGGGTCCCAGTGGTCGAAGAACAGCGAGCGGCCGGTGTCCAGGGCGGCGATGGACGCCATCTGACCGTCGGTGAGTTCGAAGTCGAAGACGTCGATGTTCTCCGCCATGCGCTCGGCGCGGACCGACTTGGAGAGGACGACGACCTGCCGCTGGACGAGCCAGCGGAGCACGACCTGCGCCACCGACTTGCCGTGCCGGGCACCGATCTCACCGAGGACGGGGTGGGAGAAGAGGTTGTTCCTGCCCTCGGCGAACGGCCCCCAGGACTCGATCTGGACGCGGCGCCCGCGCATCAGGTCCTGGTCGGCGGTGCGCTGGAAGAACGGGTGGGTCTCGATCTGGTTGACCGCGGGCGTGACCTCGTTGTGGTCGATGAGGTCGACGAGCCGGTCGGGGTAGAAGTTGGAGACACCGATCGCCTTGGCGCGGCCCTCGCGGTTCAGCCCCTCCATGGCGCGCCAGGAGCCGTAGACGTCGCCGTAGGGCTGGTGGATCAGGTACAGGTCGAGGTAGTCGAGACCGAGCTTGCGCAGCGACGTGTCGAAGGCGCGGCGGGTGTTCTCCTCGCCGGCGTCCTGGATCCACACCTTGGTGGTGATGAACAGCTCCTCGCGGGGGATGCCGCTGCTTTTGACGGCGCGGCCGACGGCCTCCTCGTTTCCGTACGCGGCGGCGGTGTCGAGGAGCCGGTAGCCGGCGGCCAGGGCGTGGGTGACGGCCTGCTCGGTCTGCCCCGGCGGGATCTGGTAGACGCCGAATCCGAGGACGGGCATCCGGACACCGTTGTTCAGGGTGACGGTCTGCATGGAGTCTCCTTCGCCGTGGCGCGCGAGGTCAGTGGTCCGTGTTCCGTCCAGCATGATCCGGGCCCGCACCCGTCGGGCCCTACGACACATCCCCGGGATGTGTCGAGACGGTTCCCGACGCGGTGAGGGTCGCGCGGAGCAAGCCCAGGAAGGCCGTTGCGGCCGGGCTTGCCGGTCCGTCCGTCCGCCAGGCCAGCGCCACGCGGCCGCGTAGCCGGGGGTGGGTGATCTCCAGGGTGCGCACCCCGAAGGCTGATGCCTCGTGGGCCTGGAGCGCCGGCACCACCGCCACGCCGAGCCCGCGGGCGGCGAGCTGCGCGAGGAACAGGGGCGCGGCCGCTTCGAAGGCGATACGGGGCTGGAACCCGGCCCGCGCGCAAGCGCGCTCGAGTACGCCGCGGGTGCCTGTGCCGCGCGGCAGGCTGATCAGCGGGCGGTCGCGGAGCTCGGCCAACGGAATGCCCGTGCGGCCCGTGTGCGTGAGGCCGGGGTCGTCCGGGGCGACGGCGGCGACCAGGGGTTCGTCGATCAGGACCTGGAGCGAGATGCCCGGTGGGGGTTCCTCGTCCGCGAGTCCGACCACCGCGACATCGAGCTCGCCGCGATGCAGCGCGGCGAGCATCCGCTCGGACGTGTTCTCGGTCAGGGTGACCTCGACCTGGGGGTGGTCGCGGTGGAAGCCGGCCAGGAAGGAAGCCAGGTCGAACGTGTGGGCGGCGGCTCCCGAGAGGAAGCCGATCGTGACGTGGCCACGCAGCAGCCCCGTGAACTCGTCCACGGTCTGCCGTACCGCTTCGACCGCGCTCAGGGCGGCCCGCGCGTACGGCAGTACGGCCAAGCCCACCTCGGTCAGGGTCACCGACCGGCCGGAACGGTCCAACAGCGGTTGCCCGAGCTCCCTTTCGAGCTGCCGTACCTGGGCGCTCACGCCCGGCTGCGCCAGGTGCAGGCGGGCGGCGGCACGGGTGAAGTTGGCTTCCTCCGCCACCGTGACGAAATACCGCAACTGCCTGATGTCCATAACTGATCATGCTAGCTGCGAGACGTGCAAACTCTTGGACCTGTGGCAGGGGTTGCCGGGATCCTTGACGACATGGAGAACACGACCTACCGGAGATCAGCGGCGGACACCAGAGCGGCGATAGCGGCCGAGCGCCGGGAACTGGCTGCCGTGCTCGACGGATTGCCGGCGCAGGACTGGGACGCTCCGACCCTGTGCGGGGGATGGCGGGTACGGGAGGTCGCGGCGCACATGACGATGGGGTTCCGGTACTCCCTCTCCACCACGGTGCGGGAACTCCTCAGAGCACGGGGCAACCTCCACCGGATGACAGATCGATGCGCCCGCAAGGACGCGGCCGCCCATACGACGCGCGAGCTCGCCGCGTTCCTCGGTGACAACGCGGACCATCCCTGGAAGCCGCCGGTCGGCGGGATCGAGGCGGCCCTGGGCCACGATGTGATCCACGGCCTGGACATCACGGTCGCCCTGGGCCTCGACCGCCGGGTTCCCGAGGACCGCGTGCGCATCCTCTTGAGGAGCGTCAACGCCAGGACCTTGAAGTTCTTCGGAGCCGACCTCAAGGGAATCGAACTCCGTGCCACCGATCTCGACTGGACATTCGGCTCCGGAGAGCCGCTGGCCGGCGCCGCACAGGACCTCCTCCTGCTCGCATACGGCCGAAAGCTGCCGCCGGGACGCCTGCACGGCGAACCGCGCGATCGCTTCGTGGCCACGCCGGGCTGATACGCGGGTCCGGGCCTTCGGCGGCGATCCGGCCCGCGTCACGGTCTTCGGCCAGTCGGCGGGCGCCGGATAGGTGGCCGCGCTGCTGGCGATGCCGCGTGCGGCCGGACTCTTCGGCCGCGCCGTCGCGCAGAGCGTCCAGGGCACGTTCTTCTCGCCGGAGCTCGCCTCCGACATCGCCGCCGCCTGCGCCGCCGAGCTGGGGCGCAAGCCCACGGTGGCCGGCCTGTCCACGGTGGCCCCCGCCCGGCTGTCCACCGCCGGTGATGCGGTCGGCGCCGCGATGGGCCGGCGGGCGGAACGCTGGGGGCAGGCCGCGCACAGGTCGATCCCGTTCTCACCGGTCGTCGACGGTGACGCCCTGCCGGTCACCCCGTGGCGGGCCCTGGCCGACGGCGCCGGCCGGGACGTCGAACTCCTCGTCGGCCACACCCGCGACGAACAGCGGCTGCTCACCGCGCTCGACGGCCTGCGCGGGCAGGTGACACCGCAGCAGGCGGCGAGCGCCCTGGACGTCTTCAGGCGCTGTCCGCCCGCATGCGTGCCGCGTGGACGGCGTTCGCCGCTCACGGCGACCCCGGCTGGCCCGCGTACGATTCCGGACGACGCCTCGTGCAGGTCTTCGACGCCCGAGCGGCTGTCACCGCCTATCCGGAGGAGACCTCCCGCCTGATCTGGCGGAACCACACCATCCCCGTGCTGCCGCTGACCGGCCGGTAGCGTCGGCCCGCCTGACGGGTGGTGTCCGGCCGGTTCGAGGGCCGGGACACCACCCGTGAGGTCAGGAGATGGTGACGAACTGGGCGATGCTCGGTACCCCCTGGGCGTCGAGGGCGAAGAGCATGTAGTTCCCCGGCAGGACCACTCCGGTGTCGGCCGGTACGGTCACCGTGTACGCGCCCGTTCCCGTGGCCGTGGACACGAGGGGGATCCGGCGCTGGTCGTTGTCCGTGGAGTGGGTGGCGGCCGCGGCCCGCATGAGGACGAAGGACGCCACCGGGCTCTGGGTGCTCACCGTGAGGGACGCTCCGGGGGCGGTCCGGGAGGGCACGCCCCCGGTGATGACGGGACGCGGCTTCGGCGAGCCGTCCGCGTTGAGCAGGTACGGCGGCGTGAAGACGGCCCCGTCCGGGTGGTTGGTCGCGCAGTCACCGCACAGGCCCCCGCCGCCGGAGAAGACCCGCCCGTCCGGCAACAGGTTGGCCACGCTGTGGTAGTTGCGCGGAATGGCCATGGTGGCGAGCGGTGTGAAGCTGCCGGTCGACGGGTCCCACAACTCGGGGGTCAGGACCGAGGTCGCGTCGCTGAACGGCACCGGATAGGACTGCCCGCCGAAGACGGCCACCTTGCCGTCGGGCAGGACGACGCTGTTGCTGAAACCGCGGGCGTGCTCCATGTCGCCCGTACGGGCGGCCTGGACCTGGCTGCCCGAGACGTTCACCGTGTAGGCACGACGGGTGGCGGGGGTCTTCTCGTAGGCGGGCGAGCCGCCCAGTGTGAGGAGCTTGCCGATGTCGTAGGCGACGGCGTTGCCGGTCATGGCGTCCCCGCTGTCGGCCCGGGGGCCTGCGGGGGTGATGCTGCCCGTGCCGCTGGTCGTGATCCAGTTCATCTGCTTGCTCGGACCCAGTTGCAGTACTTTGCCGCCCGAAGTGGCGTGGAGCCACATGTGGTTGTCGGCCCGGTAGGGTCCGGCCGGGTCGGCCGTCAGCGCCGGGGTGGCGGAGACGCCCGGGAGCTTGCGCCAGGTACGGGTGTCCGGCGACCACACCTCGCCGACCTTGTCGCCCGCGGGCCCGCTCCAGGATCCGCCCAGGACGAAGGCCTCACCGGTGGAGAGAAGGGTCATGGCCTGGTAGCCGCGGGCGATGTTCATGCTCGTGGTGGCGGACCATTCGTCGGTGGCCGGGTCGTAGATGCTGGCCTTTTCCGCGTTGCTGCCGCCGGTGACCAGCACCCGGCCGTCGGCCAGCATCGCGATGCCCGGACAGAACATGTCGTGGCCGGTGTTGTCGATACGCCGCTGGGTCACCTTGCCCGTCTTCAGGTCCAGGATCGCGGTCTGGGTGTAGCCGTTGCTGCCGCCGAAGCGGTCGACCGCGTAGGCGGACCACGCCAGCAGCTTGTCGCCCGGCAGGGCGGCGGTGGCCACGGGCACCAGGGGGAAGCCGGTGATCCGGTCCCAGGCCCCGTGGACGGCCGGGCTGGCCGGTCCGCTCAGGCGTATCTCACCGGCAGAGGTCCACGGACCGCGGCCGCCGGCCTCGGTGGTCACGGTCAGACGTACGAAGCGCGCGCTCTCGGCCCGGGTGAAGGTGGCGGTCTTGACCGTGTCGTCGTCCCGCCAGGTGCCGGCGGCGACCGGCGCGCCGAAGGCGGTGCCGTCGGTGCTGGTGGTGATGGTGTACGCGCCCGCCCGGCCGTTGGCTCCGCCCACGCGGGGGTGGTAGACGAGTGCGGAGACGGGTGTCATGCGGTGCATGTCTATGGTGATGCTGTGCGGCAGGGGGGTGGGTGTGCCCGTCCATTTGCTGTGCCAGATGGTGTTGGTGTTGCCGTCGAGCACGTTGGCCGCGCGGCCGTCCTCGCTACTGGTCTCCTCGTCGCTGGCCGTGGCCGTCCATCCGGTCCGGGACAGGTCGACGGTGGCTTCCGGGGTGCCGGGGTCGCCCAGCAGGTTGATCTCGGCGGCGGAGGTCCAGGGCCCGCGCCCGCCCGCCTCGGTGAGGGCCGTCAGCCGTACGAACCGAGCCCCCTGCGGGGCGAACCCGAGCGTCTTGGCGGTGCCGTCGTCCGCGAGCGTGCCGGAAGCGACCGGGCTCGCCCAGCTCCGTCCGTCCGCGCTGAGACTGATGCTGTACTCACCGACGCGCCCGTTGGCCCCGTCGGCACGGGGGCGGTAGACGAGCGCGGAGACGAGTGTCGTGCGTTGCATGTCTATGGTGATGTTGTGCGGCAGGGGGGTGGGTGTGCCCGTCCATTTGCTGTGCCAGATGGTGTTGGTGTTGCCGTCGAGCACGTTGGCCGCGCGGCCGTTCTCACCCCCGGTCTCCTCGTCGCTCGCCGTGGCCGTCCATCCGGTCCGGTCGAGAACGGGAGCCGCGGGTTCCATGGCGTTCGCAGGGGCGATGCCGTGGTGCGGTGACTGCGTCGCCGGCTGCTGCTCGAAGGGCACGGGTGCGGTTCGGGGGGCCGGGACGCGGCCGGCCACTGCCGGGCTCGCGATCCCGAGCCACGGGATCGCGCCGATCAGCAGCGCGCCTATGCCGAAGGCGATGAGCAGGTGGGAACGGCGTATCAGGCGGGTTGAGGCGAGGAAGCGCCTGGACTGCAATCTGACCTCCTGGGGCGAGCTGGTATGCCCCGTAGAACATAGGTCAGAGCGGTAGTAACTCGCCCATAATACGGGAGAGTTGGCGCAAAACGGCATGGTCGCCAGCGGATCCCCGGCCGCCCGGGGGCGTCGGCCGTGAGACTCTCGCCTAACATGCCCAACAACCCGTCAGACGAAGGAAACCCCGTGAGCCAGCCCATCGGCGACCGCCGTTCCCCAGCGCTCGCGCCGGCGCTCGAATCGATGACGCTGCTGGTCGCGGCGGTCATCGTGCACGACAGGGCCACCCACCGGGTCGTGCTCCTCCAGCGCGGCGAGAACGCCAAGTTCGGCCAAGGGCTGTGGGACCTCCCCGTGGGCAAGAGCGAGCCGGGCGAGCCGATCACGCGAACCGCGGTGCGCGAGCTGTACGAGGAGACCGGGCTCGTGGTGAAGCCGGAGTCCCTCACCGTCGCCCACATCATCCACGCCGCGTGGGGCGTCGAATCCCCCAACGGCTTCCTCACCGTCGTCTTCGCCACCCACGAATGGACGGGCGAACCCGAGAACCGCGAACCCGGCAAGCATTCCCAGGTCCGCTGGAGCGACGCCGAGGCCATCCCCGAGGCCTTCGTCCCCTCCACGAACAGGGCCCTCCGCGCGTACCTGGACGGCACGGTTCAAGTGGCCCTTCACGGCTGGAGCTAGGGCCTCCCAGCGACACGCCCGCCGCCGGCGCGCACGTACATCAGACACGACAAGAGGAGACAGCAGTGCCGGAGCCGTCGGTTTCGCGACGCTCGATGAGGATGTGTGAGGAAGCGTGGCTTCACGGTGTCGCGCTGATCAGGCAGGGGGACCGGACGGCGGCGGCCCATGCCTTCCAGGCGGCCGTCTCACACAATCCGCTCGCAGCCGATGCCTGGCTGGGACTCCACTCGACGGCTCGGCTCCAGGACGAGGCCTTGGAGGCCATGACCCGGTACCAGGGCTCCTTCGGAGCCTTGCGCGCGCAGTTCCAGACCCGGTTGGCGTCCCAGTTCCAAATCGGTGGCTACGTACGCTTCCGTCTGGAGTGGCCGCGCGACCTGTGGCTCGCGTCGGCGGCCAAGCTGCTCGACGACGGCCGGCTCGACGAGGCGTGGCGCATGCTGTCGTCCGCGACGCTCGACTGTGACGAGACCCGGTTCGTCTGTACGCGGTATGCCTTCCTGAAGAAGGACTGGCCACTCGTCCTGACCTTCGCCGAGGGAATAGGCGATCGGTTCCTGCGCGACGAGTCGCAGCTCTACGTCGCCTCCGCGCTGGTCGTGCAGGGAGTCTTCCACGAGGCCCTCAACGTACTCAGACCGCTGCCGCAGGCTCTGGGAAGCGAGACCGGGTTCCTCGGCGAGGTCGCCTACCTGCGTGGGCGTGCTCACGAGGGGCTCGGCGACGCCGTGGAAGGGCTGAAGCAGTTCCAGGCCGCCTACCGCTACAGCCCACGCCTCGCCGACGTGGCCCAGCGGGCGAAGGTGGTCCCGGCGCCGACGCCCGTTTCCGTACCGGCTCAGGCGGTCCCCGACTCCCGGGTGGGGCCCGCGCCTTCCGCGAGTACGGCGGGCGAGACCGCGCTCACCGACGAGTCCCGAGGGGCGCTCCTGGACGAGGCGATGGCCGAGCTCGACGCCATGGTGGGCCTGGGCCCGGTGAAGCGTCAGGTGCGCACCATGTCGGCGCAGCTGCGGATGGCGGCCGTCCGCCGCAGTCAGGGGCTGGCGGCTTCCGCGGCGCCTCAGCACTTCGTCTTCGCGGGGCCGCCGGGCACCGGCAAGACGACAGTCGCCCGGATCGTCGGAAAGATCTTCGCCGGACTCGGGTTGCTGGAACGCGGACACGTCGTGGAGGCGCAGCGCGTCGATCTGGTGGGACAGCACCTCGGAGAGACCGCGATCAAGACCAGCAAGGCCGTCGACGGCGCCATCGACGGGGTCCTCTTCATCGACGAGGCGTACGCGCTGTCCAACTCCGGCTACTCGGGGGGTGACGCCTTCGGCCAGGAAGCCCTCCAGGTCCTCCTCAAGCGGGCCGAGGACGACCGGCACCGCCTGGTCGTCGTGCTCGCGGGGTACTCCGACGAGATCGCGGAGCTGCTGGCCACCAACCCGGGACTCGCGTCCCGGTTCACCACCCGCGTGGACTTCCCCGCCTACTCCCCGGACGAACTCGTGCTCATCGCCCACTCCTTCCTCGCCGCGCAGGGCGATGTCCTCACGGAGGAAGCCGAGGCCGCGCTGCGAGCCTCGTGCGAACTCGCCGTCGGCGACGGGCTGATCGACACGCTGGGCAACGGCCGTTTCGCACGTGAGCTCTCGCGGAAGGTCGCCGCCGTACGGGACCTGCGCGTCTACGACCTCCACGGCAACTCCGGGGTGCCGTCGCAGGACGAGATCACCACGCTGCACGCGGCCGACGTCACGGACGCGTACCAGCAGCTGACGGAGGGCGTTTCGCCGACGGTGTGAGCGGTGTCAGAGGCGGCTGCGACACTGGCGCGATGAAGAACGATGGTGAGCTCGACGACCGTGTGGACCCGCAGGACCTGCTGCTGCGGACGGACTGGAACGCCGTGGAGCACTGCTGCCCGGACGTGGCGCCGGCGACGCCCGTGATCCTTCGGGAGCTGCTGGACGAGGACCCGCGCGTTCAGGGCTCCGCCTTCCGGGATCTGGCGGAAGCCCTCACCCGCGGGAACGTCTTCTACACCGCCACCGCTCCCGCGGCCCGGTACGTCGCCGCGATCCTGGGGGACCCCAGAACCCTGGCGCCGGTCACCGACCGCAGCACGCACGAGGAGTACGACCTCGGTCCGCAGACCCCGTTCCCGCTGCGCGTCGGCCTCCTGGCCTGGCTGGGCGACACGGCCGTGGAGGCGATCGGCCAGCAGGATCGGCCCCTCGGGGACGAGGAGGACCTCGACGCGTTCCTCGACCTCGCCCCGGAGCTGTGCGAGGCCGTGCGCCCGTTCCTCGCCGCCGGCTCGCCCGAGGTCCGCGAGGCCGCCCTCGGCGCGCTCCTGCCCCTGCTCCGCCTGCCCGCGCTCGCCGACCGGGCCCCCGCCTTTCGCGACCAGGTCCGCGCCGCGGCCCTCGGCGACGGCCCCCACCGCTTCCGGGCCGTCGACACCCTCTTCGCCTGGGGCGAGGACGTCGCACCCCTGCTCTGACGCTCTGAGGCCCGCGATTGGCGCTTTCTCCAAGTCGCCGCCTTCGCGGGTGAGTTGTTCGCCCCTACTTCTCGAAGGTGCGCTCGACGGGCACGCAGGAGCAGTTACGATCACGGCATGGTGACAGCTTGGTCGGGTTCCGGTGGCCGGTCGGCCTGCCCGCCCTCGGGCGGTTCCGACGACACTCGATGCATTGCGGGTTTTGTCCACAAGATGGCGATATGTTCGGAGCCCATCAGGTTCTGATCCCTCGGACACCCCGCGATCGCGCGCAGACGAGAACGGCTGACGACACTTCCACGACACGCCCACCGGGCTCCGGAAGGTGACTGTTGCACGGAGGAACTGTGCCTCGCCCACACCCCGCGCGCCTCGCCCCACGGCACTCGTCCTGGCTGCGCACCGTGCTCGCCTGCCTGCTGAGCGGGCTGCTCTTCGCGGCGGTCCACTGCTCCTCGTACCTCTCCGGCGACGACCACAGGCATCTCTCGCTCGTCGCGTCGGTCTCCGAGGACGCCCCGCGGCACTCGCCGGGCGAGTCCCACGCTCCTGAGCGGCCCCAGCACGATCACGGCGCCTCCTGCTCCCTCCCGGCCTTGCCCTTCCTGGCCGGGGGAGCCCTGCAGCGCCCGGCCGACCCGGCGAACGTCCTGCTCCCCGCCCTCCTCTCCGAGCGGCCGGTCGCAGGCGCGCCGCACGTGCCTCCCGACGCGGGAGGAACCCGCATAGCCCGAACGGGCCGCAGCACGCTCACCAGCGTCTGCCGGTGGCGCATCTAGGCCACTCGTCACGCAGTCGTGCCCACCGGCTGCCGCATGCCCACCACCGGGTCGGCTCTCCGCCTCCCGTGCGCGTCGGCATGCCACGTGAACGAGTACTCGACGCGTATCACCGAGCGAAAGCGCAGTCATGCATTCCTCTGCCACCGACACGTCATCACCCATCCGCTCCACCCTGTCCGGGCTCGTCGGCAACACGCCGCTGCTGCGGATCTCCGAGCCCCTCGCGCCGGCCGGCCGCGGCTTCTGGGCCAAGCTGGAAGGCTTCAATCCCGGGGGCATCAAGGACCGCCCCGGCCTGCACATGGTCGAACGTGCCCGCGCCCGCGGCGACCTCAAGCCGGGCGGCCGCATCATCGAGTCCACCAGTGGAACCCTCGGGCTCGGCCTCGCCCTCGCGGGCATGGTCCACGGCCATCCCGTCACCCTGGTCACCGACCCGGGCCTGGAAGCCTCCATGACCCGGCTCCTCGCCGCCTACGGAGCCCAGGTCAACGTCGTCTCCGAGCCCCACCCGACCGGCGGCTGGCAGCAGGCCCGCCGCGACCGCGTCACCCAGCTGCTGACGCAGCACCCGGACAGCTGGTGCCCCGACCAGTACAACAACCCGGACAACACCACCGCCTACACGCCGCTCGCCCTCGAACTCGCCACCGAGCTGGGGCACATCGACGTCCTCGTGTGCAGCGTGGGCACCGGTGGACACTCCGCGGGCATCTCCCGCGTACTGCGGCAGCTGTATCCCGACCTGACGCTGGTGGGCGTGGACACCATCGGCTCGACGATCTTCGGGCAGCCCGCCCGGCCCCGGCTGATGCGCGGCCTGGGATCGAGCATCTACCCGCGGAACGTGGCGTACGAGAACTTCGGCGAGGTCCACTGGGTCTCCCCGGCGGAGGCGGTCTGGACCTGCCGTCAGCTGGCCGGGTCGCACTACGCCAGCGGCGGATGGAGCGTCGGCGCCGTCGCGCTGGTCGCGGGCTGGAAGGCCCGCACGCTGCCCGGGGGGACCCGGATCGCGGCCGTCTTCCCGGATGGCCCCCAGCGCTACCTCGGCACCGTCTACGACGACGACTACTGCGCCGCGCACGGCCTGCTCGACGCCCCGCCGGCCCCCGAACCGGACCTCATCGGCAGCCTGGACGAGAAGGAGGTCACCCGCTGGACGCGCTGCGCGACGGTGGTCGACCCGCTCACCCTCGGCGGCGAGACGGCCCGGGACGGCTCCGGGGAGCAGGCGTGATGAAGGGGACCCTCGCGCAGGTCCGTTCGTACGAGCGCAGCGTGCAGCTGCTGATGGTGAACCAGTTCACCATCAATCTGGGCTTCTACATGCTGATGCCCTATCTGGCCACGTACCTGGCGGGCCCGCTGGGGCTGACCGGCTGGCTGGTCGGACTGATCCTCGGCGTACGCAACTTCAGCCAGCAGGGGATGTTCCTGATCGGCGGAACCCTGGCCGACCGCCTCGGCTACAAGCCCTTGATCATCGCCGGGCTGGTGCTGCGTACGGCCGGCTTCGCGACACTGGGCCTCGTGGATTCCGTACCCGCCCTGCTCGCGGCATCCGCGGCGACGGGGCTGGCCGGAGCCCTGTTCAACCCCGCCACCCGTGCCTACCTGGCTGCCGACGCGGGGGAGCGCAGGGTGGAGGCGTTCGCACTGTTCAACGTCTTCTACCAGGCGGGAATCCTCCTCGGGCCGCTCGTGGGGATGGTGTTGACGGGGGTGGACTTCAGCGTCACCTGCCTGGTGGCGGCGGGCATCTTCGCCCTGCTCGGCCTCGTGCAGATCCGGGCCCTGCCCGCCCGCCGGGGGGACGCCAGGAAGGCTGCCGGGGACGGCGGACGCGAGGGCGTACTCACCCAGTGGCGCGGGATCTTCGCCAACCGCCCGTTCCTCCTCTTCTCCGTGGCCATGATCGGGTCGTACGTCATGTCCTTCCAGGTCTACCTCGCCCTCCCCCTGGAGGTCCGGCGCCTGAGCGGGGAGGGGCGCTTCGGCACGGCCGCGGTGGCGCTCCTGTTCGCCGTCTCCGGGCTGAGCACGATCCTCTTCCAGACGAAGGTGACCGCCTGGTGCAAGGCCAGGAGGGAACCGGGCCGCGCCCTGACCTGGGGTCTGCTGACGATGGCGGCGGCGTTCGTACCGCTGCTCCTGGCCTCGGCCGTGCCGGTGCCGGGCGGCGGAGCGGGGCTGTGGCTGCTGGCCGCAGTACCGCCCGCGCTGTCGGCCCTGTTGCTGGCGCTCGGCACGATGATCGCGTACCCGTTCGAGATGGACACGATCGTCCGCCTGGCCGGCGACCGGCTCGTGGCCACGCACTACGGCCTGTACAACACCATCTGCGGAGTCGGTATCACGCTCGGCAACCTGCTCACCGGAGTGGTACTGGACGCGGCGCGCGACGCCGGAATGTCCGCGCTGCCCTGGCTGGCGCTCCTCGCGCTCGGCCTCGCCTGCACCACCGCGCTGTACGGGCTGCACCGCAGCGGCCGCCTGGCTCCCGTGGCGGCCGGGGGGCGCGCAGAGCCGGCGAGCGTCTGACCCGCACGGCGGGGACCGAGGGGCGGGTGCGCATGCCGCCCCTCGGTCGCCGCCCGCTCCTCGGGGCCGCCCGTCGTCACCGATGGGTCAGGCGGCCGGCGGCTGCCGAGGGGCGCCGAGCTCGCCGACCCCGACCGCACCCGTGCCCTCCTGGCCGAGGCCGGCTTCGAGGACGCCCGCGCGCAGGGCGTGGAAGCGGCCGGGAACTGGGGGAGGAGCGCCGAAGACGCGGCCGCCTTCCTCCTCGACTCCGGCCCCGGCCGCCACCTGCTGAGCCAGGTCGGGCCCGACGTACGGGAGGATGCCCGCCGGACGCTGACCGACACGCTGTGCCCGTTCGGGAAGGAGGGCGCGGTGTGGCTGCGCAGCAGCTCTTGGCTGGTCACCGCCGCCCGCGGCGTCAGCTGACCCGCTGGGCCAGCACCTGCCCCGGCCAGGCCTGGGACAGGAACCGGTCGGTGGGGGTGAAACCGTTGCGCTCGTAGAACGCGACCAGTTCGCCCCCGCCGCCCGCCCAGCAGTCGACCCGCAGCAGTGCCACCCCGGCCCGCCGGGTCTCCTCGACGGCACGGGCCAGCAGCGCCGCTCCGATGCCCAGACCGGCGTGCCGTCGGTCGGAGACCAGCAGCCGCACGTACCGCTCGGGTTCCCCGGCCGGCGCGATCGGCATCTGCGGGCTGGGCCCGGAGTCCAACACCAGGGTTCCGACGGGTGTTCCGTCCAACTCCGCGATGTACGGGTCATGCTCGGTCGCGTACCGCTCGACCCGAGCCACACGTGCGGGGTTCTGCGAAAACGGTGTCGTGCCCCACTGCTCGGTGTTGCCGCGGCTGTTCATCCAGACCACCGCCGAGTCGAGCATGCCCAGAATGGCCGGTACGTCGGCCGGGCCGCCCGGTCTGATCCGTATGCCATGCGTGGTGTCGTTCATGCTGGAAGCTTAGGCACCGCCGCCGCCGGGCCGGTTCAGGGTCAGCAGTTGTCCCCGACCGCGTCCATCTTGGAACCGAAGCGGGCCCCGTAGTTGCTGGCGTAGTCACCCTTCCTGACCGTGTGGCATTCCTTGCCGTGCGCCCAGTCGATGAAGGCGCCGCTCCTGTTGGCCCGGAACGAATACACGTGGTCGACGAACCTGCTGGGCAGGTCCACGTAACCGCCTCGCCAGACGTAGACGTCCCCGGTCCCGTCCTGGAACCTCCACAGGCAGATCGCGTTGCTCGGACACGCCGGCAGTGCCTGGGCCGGCGTGGAGGTGCCGAGCGTGGTCAGGACCACCGCCCCGGAAACCAGCAAAGCGCGTAAGTGACGTGTGCTCATCCGTTCCTCCTCGCCGCGTCCCTTCTCTCATCGTCCTCGCCGGGGCCGGGAAATGTGGGACAACCCCGAATCAGGCGGGAGTGAACACGTCTTCGGGCGTGTCGTCGAGGATGAACCCGTTGTCGAAGCGGACCCGGACCGTTGCGCGGCGCCCCTGCTCCTGGTAGGCGATCCACTCGGGCTCCAGGGAGCCGACCTTCTCTTCGAGCTGCCTCCTGCTCTCCGTGGGCATCTCGTGGCCGAAGGCGTCGAGGAGCGACTTGAGACGCTCGTACTCGCGGACCTCCTGGCTCTGATGGTCGTGCTCGACCACGCGCTCGACGGTGCCCTCGGTGCCCGCTGCCAGGGACAGGGATCCGGCGACGGTTCCCGTCGACGTCGAGGAGTCCTCCGTCATCGCGGCCCAATCGGTGAGCCGGGTGTCCGCCGCCAGCTTGACCCGCTGGCCTTCTTTCAGGGTCATGGTTCTTCATCTCTCGGATCGGTCCAGGGTGGTGCCATTATCCGCGGGGCGCCGCCGACGACGTCGGCCGACCCCGCGGGCCCGCTCGGGCGATCATGAACGAAGCCGGCTGGCGGCCGACACCACGGGGGGTTCTGCAGATGGACGGCGTCGAGATCGACGAGAGCTTGGTGCGGTTCCTGCTGCGCGAACAGCATCCGGACCTCGCGGGAGGCGACCTGCGTCCGGTGGCCGCGGGCTGGGACAATCAGCTGTGGCGTCTGGGGGAGGAGATGGCCGTACGCCTGCCGCGCACGCAACGCGCCCCGTCCCTCCTGCTCAAGGAGCGCCGGTGGCTGCCGGTCCTCGCCCCGCGGCTTTCGCTCCCGGTGCCGGTTCCCGTGCGGGCCGGTGAACCGTGCGCCCGCTTCACGAAGCCGTGGACCGTCGCGGCATGGGTTCCCGGCGAGCCGGCTGACCGCTCGCCTGTCCGCCGTGGCGAGCACGCGGCCGACACCCTGGCGGGCTTTCTCGGAGCCCTTCACCGGCCCGCGCCCATCGAGGCGCCGGCCAGTTCGAACCGGGGCGTTCCCCTCAAGGGGCTCGCCTCCGAGTTCGACCGGAAGCTCCAGGCCGCCGTCTCCGGGAGCGTTGCCACCGAGGTTCGAGGCATCTGGGACGAGGCCGTCGCCGCTCCCCGTTGGCAGGGGCCGCCGCTGTGGCTGCACGGCGATCTCCATCCCGCGAACGTCGTGGTCACGGGCGCGACGCTGACCGGCGTGATCGACTTCGGGGAACTCTGCGCCGGGGATCCGGCGGCGGACCTCGCGGCCGCGTGGTTGCTCCTTCCGGAAGGCGCGCCTTCACGGTTCCTCGACGCGTACGCAGACGCGTGCGGACACGTGGACGAGGCCCTGATCCTTCGGGCGCGGGGGTGGGCGGTCCTGCGCAGCCTTTCCCTCATCGACATCGGCCGGGCCGGGGAACGAGGTCTCCCCGGCGGCCAGCCGACATGGGGCCCCGCGGGCCGGGCGGCTCTCGATCGGGTCCTGGCGTTCGTCGCGTAACCCGTGATCTCGTGTGGCACCGATCCGAAAGGTGTGGGCGCAGGCCCCGCCATCCGGCTCCCCCAACCGGGCGGGGCAGCGAACCCGTCCGGCATGGCGCCAGGGCCTGCCGCGCCGCACGGCGGATGCTGATGCCTCCGACCCTGGAGGAGAGGCCCGTGAACGAGTCCAGCCCTCGGGGAACCCCAAAGTCGGCATCCACCGGAACAGGTGCAGGAACCGCCGACCAGGCCGGGGTCATCGGCATCGGACTCGCCGCTGTGCTGACGTTCGCACTCGCCCAGGGTTCCTGGCAGTGGTTCGCCACATTCATCGGTATGACGCTCTTCGCGGTGATCTTTGCCTTTCAGGGACGGAGGACGTGGACCCCCGGCTTCCGGTCGGCGTACATGCGTGGTCTTGTCGCGTACGCGATGGTCGTCGGCCTGTGCTTGGCGATCGCCCTGGCCCCCATGATGCAGCGCTGGGATTGGCTGTTCCCGATGCCGGGCACTCGTAGCGGGTGCGGCGGGCTGGGCAGGTACGAGGCCATCCGGACGAAGGCCGCGGTGGCGGACCTGGCCGGCGGCGACGGCGCTGCTGTGGCGTACGCCCAAGAGACCCAGAGCCGCAAGGCCGTTGCCGAATGCCTGGCGGCCACGACGACCCTGTGGCTGCCGGTGTACGGATTCGGGGCAGCCGTGCTGGTCGGTGCGGGCGCGTGGTCCCGCGACCGGAGCAGGGCGAGGAACGGTTCCGGGTCGCAGACCTCCGCGCCGGGGCCGGTGTACGCGGGGACGCGGCGGACCGGCACGGAGTAGCTGCCGGGACCTGGTGCGGGCGCGCGCGACCGGCGGCCGGACAGATCAGGAATCGAGAAGCGCCGGTCCCCGGACCCAACTACCGTGACAGCCATGGACATCACCATTCACACGACCTCCCTCCCGCACGACGACCCGGACGCCTCCGTGGCGTTCTACCGCGACATCCTCGGCTTCGAGGTCCGCAGCGACGTCGGACAGGGCAAGATGCGCTGGGTCACGGTCGGCCCCGTCGACCAACCCGGCACGTCCATCCTCCTGGCACCGCCGGCCGCCGACCCCGGGGTCACCGAGGACGAGCGCCGGACCATCGTCGAGATGATGGCCAAGGGCACCTTCGGCTGGATCCTGCTGGCGACCCGGGACCTCGACGCCACGTTCGAGAAGGTCCAGGCCGCCGACGCCGAGGTCGTCCAGGAGCCGACCGATCAGCCGTACGGCGTGCGTGACTGCGCCTTCCGCGATCCCGCGGGCAACCTGATCCGCATCCAAGAGCTTCGCTGAGCCGTTCGGCTACCGGTCCGCCCTCGGTGGCCGGCGCCCACCTCGCCGCCGGCCGCTCGGGCATCGGCACCCGGCTGCTCCTCGAACATCGAAGAAAGGAGTTCTTCCATGTGCCATCCCGCGTGGGGGCGCGCGCTCACCGCCGCGCAGCACCTGAGCGACCTGACGCGACTGCGGCGCGTCCGCGACCGGATCGACCGGGAGTACGCGCGGCCGCTGAACGTCGAAGCGCTCGCCCTCGGCGCGAACATGCCGGCCGGGCACCTCAGCCGGCAGTTCCGGCTCGCCTACGGCGAGTCCCCGTACTCCTATCTCATGACACGCCGCATCGAGCGTGCGACGGCGCTGCTGCGCCGCGGTGACCTCGGTGTCACCGAGGTCTGCTCCGCGGTCGGCTGCCCGTCCATGGGCATCTTCGGCACCCGCTTCACCGAGCGGGTCGGCGTCCCGCCCAGCACCTACCGGCGCCTCGCGGCGGCGGCTGCGGGGACGCCGCCGTGCGTGCCGGAAGAGCCGACCGGACAGGTCAGGAATCGAGAAGCGTCGGCGACCGAGCCGCAACCAGCGTGACGGACATGCCTTCCGGTCACGTCGCGCAAGAGAGAGGAAACCTGCCATGAAGGTCACGCAGACGTCCGCCAAGAGCACCAGCACCAGCGCGGTCGACAAGGAGCACGACGGATTCACGGACGAGGAACGCGGCGCGATGAAGGAGCGTGCGCAGGAGCTGAGGACGGCCGCGCGCCGCGGCCCGCGCGCGGCCAAGCCGGACACGGAGAGCGAGGTGCTCGCGAAGATCGCCGAGATGCCGGAGGCGGACCGCGTCCTCGCCGAGCGGATCCACCGCATAGTCAAGGCCAGTGCGCCGGACCTCTCGCCGAAGCTCTGGTACGGGATGCCCGCGTACGCCAGGAACGGCAAGGTGGTCTGCTTCTTCCAGAGCGCGCAGAAGTTCAAGGCGAGGTACGCCACGCTCGGCTTCAGCGACCTCGCGGATCTCGATGACGGCGCCATGTGGCCGACCAGCTACGCCCTGACGAAGCTGACCGCCGCGGACGAGGCACGCATCGGCGAGCTCATCGGGCTAGCCGCGGGCTGAGGCCGGTCCGTGTAGCCCGCCGGTCCGGTCCCACGTCCCCTCGCAGGGCGGGGTCGTGGGTGCTCCCGAGGGCACCAGCGCGCGTTCGTCGGCCGTGAACGCCCGGCCCACCGCCGAGCACAACGCCTTCACCATTTCCTCCGGCCGCAGGTCCAGGTCCTGGTACCAGCCGTCTCCGGCGATGCCGAGCTGTGTTCCGCCGCACAGGCACGCCCCATGACGCGAACTTGCTTGATAGCAAACAAAATTGATTATGAATCAGGGTCACGAGCGGCAAGTGCGGCGAAGGGATGGCGCGCCGCCCGGGTGGGCAGCGAGGATCATCCCCATGGGTCGGGGAAGGAACTGGGGCATCGGTACGGGAGTGGTCTGCTGCGTGGCCGCCGCGGTCTGGCTGGGCACGATGGCGGTGCGGGACGGCTGGGGCGAGGCGGACCCGGTCGCCAGTGTCCTGGGAGCCACCGCGGGGATCGCCGCCCTCATCGTGACGTTGCGTACGTCCGGTGCCGGCGCCGGCACCGGCAGCACCTCAGAGGCGGGGCTCCCCCTGTCCACGGCGCCGCCGGTGCCGGACTGGGTGGTGGACAGGGCCGAAGCGAGGGAGGTCGTCGCGGCCGTGTGCCGTGGGCGGGGCGGCTCGGCGGTGGGCATCACCACCGGCCTGCACGGAGCCGGCGGCTTCGGGAAGACCACGCTGGCCAACGTGGTGTGCGCGGATCCGAAGGTCCGCCGCCATTTCCGCGACCACGTCTACGTCGTCACCATCGGCCGCGACGTGCGCGGACGGGCGGCGATCGCGGCGAAGGTGGCCGAGGTGACCCGGTACCTCACAGGTGACGCGCGCGAGACCGGCCAGGACCCCGACCTGGCAGGGCAGCACCTCGGGGGCCTCCTCGCACGGCGGCCCCGCATGCTGCTGGTCCTGGACGACGTCTGGGAGGCCGAGCAACTGGCGCCGTTCCTGCAAGGTGCCCACCGCACCTGCGTCAGGCTGGTCACCACGCGGAACCCGGGTGTGCTGCCCCCGGGATCGACGCCGGTCACGGTCGACCGGATGTCGTCGCATCAAGCGCTCGCCGTCCTGACGCACGGCCTCGATCTGCCCGAGGCGATCTCACGCGCCCTGGTCGACGCCACGGGCCGGTGGGCGCTGCTCCTGCGCATGGCCAATCAGCGCCTTGCCGCCCAGGCCGCCACCGGCGCCGACGCCGCCGCGGCCGCCTACCAGCTCCTCAACCGGCTGCGCGCCCAGGGACCGACCGGCGCGGACGACCCCGACGTCCCGCTGGACCTGAACGACCCCAAGCGGCGCAACGCCGCCGTGCGGGCGAGCATCCAGGCCGCCACCACGCTGCTGCCGCCGGACGGCGCCCGCCGCTTCGCCGAGCTGGGCATCTTCGCCGAGGACGACGCCATCCCCGTACCGCTGGTACTGCGGCTCTGGGAGGCCACCGGGAATCTGGAAGAGGCGCGGGCGCGAGACCTGTGCAAGCAGATGGCGGACTTGTCCCTGCTCACCCTCGACACCACCGTGACCGACGGCGTCGTGAGCGTCCACGACGTCGTCCGGGACTATCTGCGCGCCGAGCTGGCGGGCGAACTGGCCGCGGTGAACGGTGTGTTCGTCGATTCCCTGGCCCCGCAGCTTCCGTACGCCTCCTCCTCCTCCTCCTCGGCAATCGCGACGCCTGTGGTCAGGGCATGGTGGCGGACCGAGAGCCGGTACCTGCACGACCACCTCGTCGAGCACTTCATGGACGCCGATCGCAGAGACCTGGCAGAGGCGCTGGCCGGCGACCTGCGCTGGATACGGGCGCACCTGGAGCGGCTGGGTCCCAACGCCGCCATCCGCGACCTCGACCGCGTCCGGACCCCTGCCACGCGCACCATGGCGCGGGACCTGGCCCGCGCGGCCCACCTCCTCACGCCGACCGACCCGCCCGACGCCCTCGACGCGGTGCTCCGCAGCCGTCTCGGGCCGCTCCCTCACTGGCGCACCCGCCACGTCCCCCTCACCGGCTCCCTTCCCACGCTGGTCAACATGTGGGCGCCGCCCGACCTGCCCGATCCCCTGCTGATGCGCAGCCACGTCGACACGACCCACGACGCGACCGCTCTGGCCGTCAACTCCCATGGCACGTGGCTGGCCAGCGCCGGCCGGGACGGCGCCGTGCGCATCCGGAGCGTCAGCACCGGAGCGGACGTCCGGACGCTGGGAGGAGCCCACAGCGGCCCCCTGGCCGCCCTGACGATCAGCCCGACGGACACGTGGCTGGCTACCGCCGGTGTAGACGGAACCGTACGCGTGTGGGACACGGCGTCCGGGGCCCAGGTACACACGCTCGCGGGCGACACCAGCTGGGTGACGGAACTCGTCGCCGACCCGAACGCCGCATGGCTCGCCACCGTCAACCGTGACGGCACCACGCGACTGTGGGACACCGCCTCCTGGCGCCCGCTGCGTACCCTCGCCCTGCCGAGCGGCACACCGGCGACCTGGTCCCCGTACGCCGTACGGGCGGTCGGCGCGACCTCTGACGGCGCACGGCTCACCACGATCGACTCGGCGGGTGTCGTGCGGACCTGGAACACCGCCGACGGGACCCTGGCCGCCACGGTGACATGCGGTGCGGGCCCCGTGCGCGCCGCATGCGTCAGCCCGGACGGCGGGTGGCTCGCCATCGCCGACGGCGACGGCACCGTGAGTCTGCGCGCCATGGACTCGGGCGCCGAACTCCGGAGGCTGACTGCCCACCCGCGCACCGTCGACGCGTTGTCCGTCAGCCCGGACGGCGCGTGGCTGGCCACGAGTGGCAGTGAGGGCACGGTGCGGCTGTGGGACGCCGCGAACGGAGCCGAACTCCGCACCCTGACTGGAATCGACCACGTGCGGAGCATCGTCATCAGTCCCGATCGCACGTGGCTGGCCTCCATCACGCGGGACGGCGCGGTACGCACCTGGGATACGTCCTCCGGTACGGAGCCGACCGGCGGATCACGCCAGGCCGTCGCCGTCCGTACCCTCGCGATCAGCCCGGACGGCACCTGGCTGGCGACGACCGGCACGGACGGGCTGGTCCGCACGTGGAGCCCGGCGACAGGTGAGGAGACGGGAACGCTGACCGGTCATCGAGGCATCCTCGACGCGGTGGCGATCAGCCCGGACGGCACCACGATCGCGACGAGTGCGAGAGACGGATCCGTCCGGCTCTTCGACCGCATCACCGGAGGGGAGTCGATGTCGAGCCGGCGAGGCGGTGTACGAGCGCTGGCCGTCATGACGGACAACGAGACGGTCATCACGCTCAACCGGGACGGCTCGGCAGGATGCCGACGGCTGTCGATGGCCTACGAAATCGCACAGCACACCGGCGAGGCCAACGACGTGGCCGTCAGCTCCGACGGGGCCTGGTTCGCGATCGCCAGTTCGAGCGGCGCGATCGAGGTGTGGGCCGGGGCCACCTGGTGGAGGGAGGACCACCACAAGCTCCACGACGCTTCCGGAGCGGTCACCGGCGTGGCCATCAGCCCCGACGGCACCTGGCTGGCGGCTTCCTACGCGTACGGGACGGTCCACATCTGGGACGTCCGCAACCGGATACGGATCCGGACACTGAGCGGCCACACCGGCCCGGTGAACGCGGTGGCCATCAGCCCCGACGGCACCAGGATCGCCACCGTCGGCGCGGACATGACGGTGCGGATCTGGGACCCCGGCCAGGAGGCGGCGTTGACGCTCATGCGCACCCGCAGCCGGCTCCACACCCTCGCGTTCGGTCCCGACGGCCGGTCGCTCTACGTCGGTGGTGACCACGGGCTGTTCGGATATGTCCTGCAGTCGGCCACCACCCCACGTCCGATGTCCGGACCGCGCCGAGTGCAGGGCGCCTGAGCGCTGCGGAATCGGCCGGTCCGGGGCGGCGCCCTGCCGTGGCCGGCAGGGTCTGCACCGCCCCGTTCAGTCCACGAGCACGCCCGGATTGAGGATGCCCCGCGGATCGAGCGCCCCCTTCGCGGCCCGCAGCGCGAGGGCGAAGGGCTCGGGGCGCTGGCGGTCGTAGCCAGGACGGTGGTCCCGGCCGACGGCGTGGTGGTGGGTGATGGTGGCCCGGTGGCGGTGCAGGACCTCGCTCGCGACGGCCTTGAGGTCGTCCCAGAGGGCGACCTCGTCACCGGCGCGGCCCGCGGCGAGGACGGTGAAGTACGGGGCCGCGCCGTCCGGATACACGTGCGTCAGGCGACAGTTGACGGTCGCGGGATGTCCGGTGGCCTTGAGGGCCGCCTCGCCCACCTCGGTACGCACCGCGTCGATCAGCCCGGGGATCCGGTCCCAGGTGGCCGCCGTCTCGAAGGTCTCCGCGACGGCGCCCATCCTGGCCAGGCCGTCACGGAGGTACGGCATCCGCAGGAAGGCCGAGCGCCAGGCGCTCACGGCCGCGTCGCCGGCCGGGGCCCCGCCGGAGGTCCCGTCCGGGCCGGTGGTCGCGTCGTACCGGCCGCCGTACGAGCGGGCCAGGCCGACGGCCTGTTCGAGCCGGGCGGCCACCGGTTCGTCCGCCGACTCGAACCCCAGGACCAGCACGGCGCAGCCGTCCCGCGCAGCGCCCGACAGCGCGGCCTCACCGGCGTCCAGCAGACGGCAGTTGGCGGGGGAGAGGCCGGACTGCGCGATGGCGCGCACCGCCCGGAGCGCGTCGTGGAAGTTCGCGAAGGCGACTGCGGCGGACGCCTTGTGGCGGGGGCGTAGCTGCAGGCGGACCCATGCCTCGGTGATGACGCCGAGGGCCCCCTCGGAGCCCAGGAACAGGCGGTCGGGGGAGGGGCCCGCCCCCGAGGCGGGCAGTCGCCAGGAGCTGCTCGTACCGGCCGGGGTGACGACGCGCAGCGACTGCACGAAGTCGTCGATGTGCGTGCGGCCGGTGGCGTAGTGGCCGCCGGCGCGGGTGGCGAGCCAGCCGCCCAGGGTGGAGAACTCGAAGCTCTGCGGGAAGTGCCGCAGGGTGAGGCCGTGGGGCCGCAGCTGGTCCTCCAGGCTCGGCCCGAGGGTGCCGGCCTGGATGCGCGCGGCCCGGCCCTCGGTGTCGACCTCCAGGACGCGGCCCATGGCGGTCAGGTCGAGGGACATCACCGCCCGGTGGGCGTCGCCGCGGTACTCCACGCCCCCGGTGACCGAGGAACCCCCTCCGTACGGGACGACGGCGACCTGCCGGTCACCGGCCCAGTCCAGCAGGTCGCTCACGCCCCGTTCGTCCGTCGGGCGGGCGACGAGATCGGGGATGCGGCCGGGTCGCCCGCGCAGGGCGCGCACCACGTCGCGGTACGCCTTTCCCATGGCGTGGGCGGCGCGGTCCCCGGGATCGGCGGTGACCAGGTGGTCGAGGCTCCGCGGGGGTTCGACGGCGGGGCTCCCAATGCCCAGGTCGCGGACGCGTGGCACGGGGAGCGGGTGGCCGAGCGTGCCGGGGAGCAGGGCGCCCATCGCGGCGCATTCGTCGTCGTCGGGATGTGCGTCCGTCCAACCCCAGCCCCACCAGGAGCGGGTGCGGGACGTCGGCTGCGGGGTGGTGCCGGCCATGGGTGCGCTCCAGAGGTCAAATAATTTACCTAGTGGTAAATTACCTACTGATAATATGCGCTCATGGCAACCCCTTCTTCGAAAGCCGGCACCAAGGGAGTCCCGAAGCACCACCGTCGGCAGCAGATGCTGGACGCCGCCACGGAGGAGTTCGGCATCCGTGGCTATGCGGCCGCGTCGCTTCCCGCGATCGCCGCGCGCGTGGGCGTCACCAAGACGCTGCTGCACCAGTACTGCGGCACCAAGGAGGAGCTGTACATCGCCTGCCTGGTCCCTGTCGGGGACCGGCTCCTGGACGCGATCCGTACCGCGATGAGCCCGGACGGGACGGGGCCGCACACGCCGCTGCGCGTACTCCGCGGCATCTTCACCGCCCTGGAGGGGCAGCGGGAGGCGTGGTTCGTGCTGTACGACACCACCCTGCCGCCCGGCGGGGACGCCGCGCGCCGGGCGGCGGAGTACTGGTCGGCCATCGACCGGCTCGCCGCCGGGGGCACCGCCGAACTGCTGCGCGCGGCCGGATCCGCCGACCCGCTGGACGCCGACGCGCTCAAGTACGTCTGGCGGGACCTGGTCGCCACCCTCGTCCGCTGGTGGGTCAAGCACCCGGAGCAGACCCCGGAGGCCATGACGCAGCGCTGCGCCCGCCTCTTCGCGGCCGCCGCCACCCTCACCTCGGACAGTCGCTTCGGCTGAAGCCGGGCTCCTCGCCGGCCCCCCGGCAAACGGCCCCGCGGTCGCGAGCGCTCCGCGTGGAACCGGGTCATCATGGCCGGAGACCGGCGGGGCTTTCGTGCGGCCGCCGGACCTGCACGTGGCGGCACGTCCGAGCCGGAAGGTGAGTCGTACGCATGGACGAATCACGCAGAGCCTGGTGCATGGTCGGCGGTGTCGTCGCCGTCATCCTCCTGGACCTCTTGGTCATCATCCTGATGAACACCGTCTGGTGATCACCGCGAGACGGTGACCCGCCTCTACGGCTGAGGCCGTCTTCGGCTCACACCCCGCTCGGCCTCCCGCGCCGCGCGGCGAGGTGTCCCCGGTGGCCGACGGGTCCGCCCCCGCCCAGGACCGGTGCCGCACCTGCCCGCCGTAACGTGGCCGTGACGAGCTGCCCCGTGCCGTGCGCCGTGCGCCGTGCCTCGGGCGCCGGGCCCTGCGCCGTAGGAGCCGTGGCCCGAGCTGCGTCGCGGCCTGCGCTCATCACTGACTCTCTGTCAACTCTCTTTCGATCGAAGGCTGTTCATGGGCACCCGTGCCAGGAAGAAGGGGTGCCCGGACCCTTGCTGTGCCGCCCCGGTTCGCGAATGATGCTTCCGGCGTGTCGGCCGACGGTGGTCGTGGTCCGTCCCGCCACCTGATTCCGACCGGCCCGGGAGGCCTGTTTTGCGGACGAACCGTCACATCCGGAGATCCATCGTGGTCGCCGGCGCCACCCTCGCGCTGGTCGTCGGCGTTACCCAAGTGGCCTTCGCGGCGCCACCGCCGGCCCTGCCCGCCCAGGCCGAAGCGATCGAGATGACCTTCCAGCCGGCCTACGACTACGACACCGACGGCTGCTACCCGACACCCGCCATAGGCTCGAACGGTGTCCTGAACGGCGGGCTCAAACCCACCGGCGCCCTCAACGGCAGCTGCCGGGACGCCTCGGACCTCGACAACACCAACGGCTACTCCCGCTGGACCTGCAACAACGGCTGGTGCGCCGTGATGTACGCGCTGTACTTCGAGAAGGACCAGGCCCTCCCGGGCAGCAGCCTCGGAGGCCACCGCCACGACTGGGAACACGTGGTGGTGTGGATCCAGGGCAACGAAGCCAAGTACGTCTCGACCTCCGCCCACGGCGACTTCAACATCCACACGCGCGACCAGATCCGCTGGGACGGCACCCACCCCAAGATCGTCTACCACAAGGACGGCATCAGCACGCACTGCTTCCGCGCGGCGAACACCAACGACGAACCGCCCGAGAACCACCGCCGCACCTGGCAGTTCCCCGCGCTCGTCGGGTGGTCGGGCTACCCGGCGACACTGCGGGACAAGCTCAGCGCGGCCGATTTCGGCAGCGCGCACTTCGGCCTGAAGGACGGCGCCTTCGCGTCCCACCTGGCGGAGGCCAAGCCCGCGGGCATCGCCTTCGACCCGTACCTGTAGACGGACGGCCACCGGCTGCCGGTGTGGGCGGCCGGCGGCTCACGTCACCGTGCCGGCGGTTCGTGCCCTCCTGCGCGCGCCGTGCTCCCGGCGCTCGCGCCGCTCCCGTCCTCCGC
Source organism: Streptomyces sp. NBC_00190 (assembly GCF_036203305.1). Classification (GTDB taxonomy): domain Bacteria; phylum Actinomycetota; class Actinomycetes; order Streptomycetales; family Streptomycetaceae; genus Streptomyces. The sequence goes on from NZ_CP108131.1 coordinate 7,886,394, forward strand.
GAGGAATTCCGCCACGGCCATCGCGAAGAGGAGCACCAGTGCGATGACGAGGATGACCAGGCCCGTCGGGTAGCTCCACAGGACGAAGGTCAGCACGGCCGCGGCGACCAGGACCCAGGTGATCCAGCCGCGGTGGCGCTGGACGAACGGGCCGACCGGGCCGGTGCGCATGCCCGCCCGGTCCGCCGTGGAGCGGACGGCGCTGATGCCCGAGTGCCACACCTGTCGTACGAGCGTGGCCCAGCGGCCGGGGCCGCTCAGCCAGGCGGCCAGCGCGATCACCACGCCGAGCACCACGGTCATCCGGACCGTCGTACGCAGGTAGCGCGTCAACGCGTCGTAGACGCTCTCCGCCGCGGGCTGCGAGACGCTGTCCGGCAGCCCGTTCAGGTACATCACGCGGAAGACGGTCAGGCCCACGCCGAGCATGAGCGTGGCGAAGGCGAAGGCCAGTGCGGCCGTCACGAGAACGCGGCGGCGGTGTCGGGAGAGGAGCACGCCGGCGGCGACCAGCAGCACCGAGAGCACCGGCAGCCAGGTGCCGGCGAGCTGCAGGAGGCGGAAGTAGGTCTTGACCTTGCCGATGTCGTCCGACCGCAGGACCGTGAAATCGGTGTGCACCTCGGGGATCTTCGAGGCCACCGTCATGCCTTCGTCGACGAGACGCTGCTTGACCTGATCGACGACCGGGCCGAGGTCGACGGTCACCGAGTCGTTCTTGATCTTCACCGCGGCGTCGCCGCTGCCCGTGAGGGCCTTCACCACCGCGGTGTGGATGCGACGGTTGGCGTCCGTCCAGATCCGCGCGAAGGTGTCGGAGGCGATGACGTCCTGCGCCTTGTCGTGGACGAAGCTGCGGACCGCGCTCTCGAGCGAGTTGCCGAGCTTGCCGAGTGCCTTCTCCAGAAGCGGCCGGTCGGTGGGCGCCACGCCTTCCAGCAGCGCCGGGATATCGATGTGCTCCATCACCGCGTTGGTGACCCGGTTGGCCGCTGCCGCCTGGATGTCCGGGTCGGAGGCGAGCGGGGCGACCGTCTGCACGTACCGGTTCGTGTCGCCGATCTCGCTCGACGCCCATGCCGCGACGGCCGCGAGCGGGGCGAGGACACAGCCGATGATGATGAGCACGGCGGCGAAGAAGGACTTCCACCGGTGATGGGGCTCCCGGGCCGCCTTCGCCGCCTCCAGTGCCGCCACCCGGGAGCGCAGGTGTTCGAGTTCAGCGCGCTCGGGGTCCGCGCCAGGGCGTCCCGTTGCACCTTCGTCCGTCATGGCGCGTCCTTTCCCGGCGATGGGGGTTCACCTTGCAGGGGACCGCGCCGGGCGGGCGGACGCGAGTGAACCGCGTCCGAGTGGGTGAACGAGTGGGCGAGCAGGTGAGTGGACGGGCGGACGGCTCAGGGGGAGGGCTCGCTCCGAGGACGCCGCGCACCGCCGATGCCCTGCCGGTCGGCCGTCCGCGCGCTCGCGCGGCGGGCGGGGTCGGTGAACGACCGCTGGACGGCTTCGTCGAGGAGGACGAGTTCCGCCCGTACCGCCGGCAGACGTTCGGCCGGCTGGGTCTCCAGCAGGTCCTCCAGCAGTGCGCGCAGCCGCCTGCACACCTGGAAGGACGTGGCTCCGTACTCGCGGATCTCGGTGACGCCGAGCTGGAGGTAGTCCTCCCAGCCGCGGCCCGGCACCACCAGCCGCGGCCGGCCCTGGCCGTCGGCGAGCACGTACCGGCTCCGGAGCCCGGCCCGGCCGACGGCGTGCAGGAACGTGTCGATGTGGTTGAGCACCTGCACGGCGGTCGTCGGGTCGTTCACGGCGGGCGACAGGGCGCGGATGGCGATGTCGACGAGGATGCGCAGGGCGAAGGCGGGGTCCTGCTCGATGGTGCGTTCGGTCCCGAGGGCGACGAGCCCGGTCACCTGCCGCGGGTCGGGCGTCCGCGCGGAGCCGTGGGCCTCGACGAGGGTGGTGCCGGGCGGCACGAAGTCGCCGACCTGGTGGGCCAGTACGAGGACGCAGTCGAGGCGGACGGCGGCGGCGATCATCCCCGTCGCGTCGAACGCCTGGATGACTCCGCCCCGCTCGGACCGGATGCGGGTCACCGGACCGGTCGGCGGCAGGGGAGACCCGTCGCGTGCTTCGGCGCCATGGATGCGTTCCGTCGCGCGGACGAGCACTTTCCCGCCCAAGCGCCCCACCAGGTCGGCGATGGCCACGGGCCGGAGGTTGTGGGTGAACCGGTTGAGGTAGATCAGCAGCAGTACGAGGCTGACGGAGACGGCCACACCGGACAGGGTCACCCCGAGGTCGGGTACGTTGTCCGACTCGATCTTGCGCAGCAGGGAGAAGGCGTACGCGAACGTGCCGGTGAACGTGGCCAGCACGAGTTTCTGCAGCCGGTCGCGGTACCAGAGGCGCATGTAGCGCGGGGACAGCGTTCCCGTGGCCTGCTGGACGACGAGCACACCGATGGTCACGACGAACCCCAGCAGCGCGACCATGGATCCGACGACCGAGCTGAGCACATTGCTCGCGGTCGTCGCGGAGTACTGCCAGTTGTCCGGCACCCAGCCCGCCGGCTCCACGTCTGCGAGCCACTCGGCGAGCAACGCGCCCAGGACGAGTCCGATCAGCGGGATGATCCACAGGCTCGCCTTGGCGTACTGCCTCAACCGGAAGCGCGCCGCCCAGGACATCATCGTCCGCTCCCGTGCGGTCCCCACCGCGGACCGCCGGAGGTTTCGGGAGCCGGTGCAAGGGTCGACGGCACGGGCAGCCTCCGGATCCGGCGGTGCGATGCGGCCTGAACATCCCGTTCGTGCCGTTCCATGCTAGAGCCGTTTCCCGGGGGGTGCAGGTGCAGCCCGCTCGGCGGGCTGGCCCGGTATTCCGTGCTTAAGCTGACTGGGTGGCGTCGGAAGGGGTTCTCCCATGGCTGACTACCCGCTGATCGAAGATCACGGCCTGATCGGTGATCTGCAGACCGCGGCATTGGTGACCACGGACGGAACGATCGACTGGTTCTGCTGCCCGCGTTTCGATTCCCCCAGCGTGTTCGGGGCTCTTCTCGACTGGGAGAAGGGCGGGCATTTCTCGGTCAGACCGACGGAAGAGACGTACACCACGAAGCAGTTGTACCTGCCGGACACGGCGATCCTCGTGACGCGGTACATGACCGAGTCCGGTGCCGGCGAGGTGGTCGACTTCATGCCGGTGACCGGAGGAACGGCCACGGACCGCCATCGCCTGGTCCGTATGCTCCGGTGCGTACGCGGCAGCATGACCTTCCAGATCGACATCGCCCCACGGTTCGACTACGGGCGGGCGCCCCACACGCTGCACGTCACCGAGAACGGAGCGGTGTTCGCCTCGGACGATCTGGAACTCACCCTCAGCGTGGTGCGGGAGCCGGAGGACGAACGGGTGGTGCACAGGCTCACCGGCGAGCACGACCTGCGCGTCTCGCTCGCGCTGGAGGCGGGACAGCAGCGGGGCCTGGTCATCGAGTCGGCCGCGGAAGGGCCGCCGCGCGAGATCCGCGTCGCCGAGTTCCAGGAGCTCTTCGACGACACCAGGCAGTACTGGCGGTCGTGGCTCCGCCAGTCCCGGTACACGGGCCGATGGCGCGAGACGGTGGAGCGCTCCGCCGTGACGCTGAAGTTGATGACGTACGCACCCACCGGCGCCCTGGTCGCGGCCCCCACGGCGGGCCTGCCGGAGCAGCTGGGCGGCGAGCGCAACTGGGACTACCGCTTCACCTGGATCCGTGACGCGTCCTTCTCCGTGTACGCCCTGCTGGGGCTGGGGTTCACGGAGGAGGCGAGGGCCTTCATCGGCTGGCTGAGCGACCGGGTGAAGGAGAAGGCCGGCAGCGACACCGACACGGGACCGCTGAACATCATGTACCGGGTGGACGGTTCCTCCGACCTCTACGAGGAGACCCTGGAACACTGGGAGGGGTACCAGGGATCCGCCCCGGTGCGCGTAGGCAACGGCGCGGCGACCCAGTTGCAGCTGGACATCTACGGCGAGGCACTCGACAGCATCTCCTTCGCCCACCAGCACGGCATCCACCTGGACATCCAGGGCTGGACATCGCTGCGCACGCTGCTCGACTGGCTCGTGGACCACTGGGACCAGGCCGGTGAGGGACTGTGGGAGACCCGCGGTGGGCGCAAGCACTTCACCTACGGCCGCGTCATGTCCTGGGTCGCCTTCGACCGCGCGCTGCGGCTGGCGGTCGCCCACGGTCGGCCTGCCGAGAGCGGCCGCTGGGCCGCCGAGCGCGACAACATCTACGAGCAGGTCCTGGCCAAGGGCTGGGACCCGACGCGCAAGGCATTCGTCCAGCACTACGGCAGCGACGTGCTCGACTCGTCGCTGCTGCGGATGCCGACGGTGGGTTTCATCACGCCCGACGACCCGATGTGGACGACCACCCTGGACGCGATGGACCGGGAGCTGGTCACCGACAGCCTGGTCTACCGCTACAACCCCGAGGCCTCGCCCGACGGTCTGCGCGGCTCCGAAGGAACGTTCTCCCTGTGCACCTTCATGTACGTCGACGCCCTGGCACGGGCCGGGCGGGCCGATCAGGCCAGGCTCGTGCTCGAGAAGATGATGACGTACGCCAATCACCTGGGTCTGTTCTCCGAGGAGATCGCCCTGACGGGCCGGCAGCTCGGCAACTTTCCCCAGGCGTTCACCCACCTGGCGCTCATCGATGCGGCCATCACCCTCGATGAGACCCTCAACCGCATGCGGCAGGGCGGCGGCTAGGAGTCCTCGGGAAGGTGCTGCCGCCCCAGTGGCACGGGGCCGAGCAGCACGACGAGGTCGCCCTCTTCCGGGATGACGGCCTGGCTCTCGTCGACCGGCTCCAGTCGGCCGTCGGCACGTACCACGAACAGCGTTTCGTGTCCTGGCGGGAGTGGATCGGAGGCCGGCTGTACCAGGAACCGCGCGCCCTGCTCGTACCGTGCCGCCAGGACGTGACGGACGAGCGAACCGCCGAAGAGGACGGCGCCGCCCGTGTACGGCGCGACGACACCATGGCTCTCATGGGGCGGTCCCACACGGTAGACGGGGCCCTCGACGTTGTCCTCGACCAGCACCGAGGCGAGCGCGTTGAAGTCGTCGTCATCGGTGAGCAGGAAGACGGCGTTGACCCCCTCCAGCCGCGCCCTGGGGTTGGTGGCCGTCGCCAGCAGGTCCCCTCTGGCCAGTGTGATCCCGGCGTCCTTGATCCGTGCGCGCTCCTCGTCCGCGCCCGCCCACATCTGCACGTCGAGCCCCGCGGACCGCAGGGCCCTTCCGAGTGCGATCGCCCACGGAGCGCCGCCCACCAGGAGGGGCCGCGTGAGGTTCGGCGTGGCGACGCCGAGCCGCCGGGCCACGGGGCCTGCGGTCAGTGCGTACAGCACGACCGTCGAGACGATCACCAGGAAGGTGATGGGAAGGATCTTGGAAGCGCCGCGCAGCCCCAGTTCGACGAGGCTCGCGGAGAAGGCCGCCGCGGTGGAGGCCGCGACGATGCCGCGCGGGGCCATCCATCCCGCGAACGCCCGTTCCCCCACGCTCATGTCCTTGCCCGTGGTGGCGGTGAAGGCCACGAGCGGCCTCACGATGAGGACGAGGAACGCGACGAGGACGAGCGTGGGAAGGAGCACGGGTGTCAGGGAGGCCGGGGTGACGCTGGACGAGATGGAGATGAACAGCAGCCCGATGATCAGCTGGACCAGTGTCTCGAAGAAGGGCCGGCGAGCGGGCATGTCGAAGCCCCGGATGTTGGCCGCGGCCATACCGGTGACGATCGCGGCGATGAGCCCGGTGTCGTCGCGGACGATGTCGCATCCTGCCGACACTGCGATCACCGTGGCCAGTTGCGCCAGCGTTCCGAGCGCTTCGCCGAGCCGGAGCACGCGCAGGGTCAGCCAGAGCAGCGCGACCCCCACGGATCCGCCGACGAGGCCGACGGCCATGCTGATGAGGAACTGGCCGATCTGGTACCCGCGACCGATGTCGATCTGGTGCGTCGTCGCGACGGCGTGGAAGACGATGGCCCCGAGGATGGCGCCGATCGGGTCGGTCAGCGTCCCTTCCCAGATCAGCAGGCGTCGCACCTTGTCGGTCGGCCGCACGTACTGGAGCAGGGGCCCCACGACCGTGGGCCCGGACACGACGAGGATCATGCCCACCATCGCGGCCACCCGCAGCGACATGCTGAACAGGGCCGGGCCGACGGCCCCGACGGCCAGGAAGGTGAAGGTCACTCCGAAGAGCAGCAGCCTGCCCACGATCGTGCGGGTGTGGCCGGTGAGGTTGCGCAGGTCGAGGCCGAGTCCGGCGTCGTAGAGGATCACTGCCACGGACAAGGACACCAGAGCGGAGAACGACTCCCCGATCAGCTGGTCCGGATGGATGATGTCGGTCAGGGCGCCCGCGATGAAACCGGCCGGCAGAAGCAGGATCAGCGAGGGGACGCGCAGTTTGCTCGCGAGGATCTGGCAGGTGGTGGCCAGGGCCACGATCAGGGCGATGCCGAGGAGGATGTCGTTCTCGCTCACAGCGGCTTCCTTCCTCGCTGCACGGGCGTGATGGGGGCTCGACAGGGTTCCGGAGGCCGCCGGCCCCGATCGGGTGCACAGGGCCGCGGCCACCGGGCCGGTGTGGCCCCGCGAGGTCAGTCGCCGTCGGCCGCGTCGCCCCGCGAGGTCCGGGTCCGGCGCAGGTCGGACTCGGTGAGGGCTTCCAGCTCGCCGTGGGTGTCCATCCAGTAGAGGAAGAAGACGGCCGGGGCGACGAGCAGCAGCGCGACGAGGCTGACCACCAGGAGCCAGGCCAGCGTCTGGGAATCGCCCGCGGCGTCCGCGATGGTCAGGGACGTGGGGATGAGGTAAGGGCGCTGGGCGAACCCCCAGGCGAAGATGGCCGCGCCGACGATGCCGACGGCGCTGAAACGGGCCCGGTGGACCTCGCCCCGCAGCACGAACAGCGCCGTGGCGGCGAAGAACACCGCGGACACGATCACGAGGGCGAGCCCCGCACCGTGGGTGAGCCCGTGCCAGACGTAGGGGGCGTCGCCGTGGGTGACGAGGAGCACGCCCACGGCCGTCAGGGCGACCGCGACGAGACCGATGAGGGCGCGGAGCCGGAAGTAGCCGACGAGGTCGGGTGCGTCGAAGCGTACGGCGTCGGCGGTCAGGAACACGGCGCCGAGGAGCGCGGTCGCGGCGACGGTGAGCAGCCCGAACAGGAGGGACGTGGGGTTGGCCCACGCGTCCGCCGAGGCCTTGGTACCGGGCGCGACCCGGCCGGAGGCGATGCCGCCGACGGCCGCCCCGAGGAAGAACGGGGTGAGCAGGGAGGCGACGGCGAACACGGCGCCGTAGAGGCGCCGGCGGGCCAGCCGGCGGGAGGGTTTGCGCAGGGCGAATCCGGCGCCGCGCAGGACCGTGCCCAGGACCGCCAGCGCCAGGGGGAGCCACATCGCGGTGAACACGGTCTGGAACATCACGGGGAACCCGGTCCACATGAGGACGAGGACGAAGATCAGCCAGACGTTGTTGACCTCCCACACGGGAGCCATGGCGTGGTCGATCAGCCATCGGGGGCGCTTGCCGCGCTCGGCTCCGCCGGCCGTCAGGTCCCAGAAGCCCGCCCCGTAGTCGGTCCCGCCGGCGCAGGCGTAGGCGGTCACGGCGAGCAGCATCACGAAAGCGACGAAGTCGGCCATCACGCTCCATCGCCCCCGGAGCCGCTGGAGCCGCCGTCTTCCGAGGACCGGGCGTCGCCGGCCGGGACCGGAGGTCGCGGACCGTAGGGGGTGACCGACTCCGGTGTCTCGACGTGCTGCCCACCTGCCTGTTCGTCGGCCAGGCGCCAGCGGTCACGCATCTTCAGCAGGATGGCGACGAACGACCCGAAGACGAACACGTACACGACGATCACCAGGCCGAACATGATCCAGAGGGTGGAGGAGCGGGTCGAGGTCACGGCCTCGGCGACGCGCATGTTCTGGTAGACGATCCAAGGCTGGCGGCCCACCTCGGTCGTGATCCAGCCGCATTCGACGGCGACGAGGGAGGCGGCGCCGGCGCAGGCAGCACTGAGGTAGAACCACTTGGAGCGGGGCAACCGGCGGTGGCGCAGCCAGATCAGGCCGTACCAGAGGGCGAGGAGCACCAGCAGGGAGCCGATGACGACCATGACGTCGAAGGCCCAGTGCGCGATCGTGGCCTGCGTGGCGTTCGGCCGGTCGCTCGCCGGTACGGAGGTCAGCCCGGTCACCTGGGTGTCCGGTTTGAAACCGGCCAGGATGGAGTCGAGCTGGGGGATCTTGATGCCGCCGGATACCGACCCGTCCGGGTGGAGCCGGCCGAAGAGGTACTCCGGAACGTGGGTGTCGGTGTTCCAGACGATCTCCATCGCCGCGAACTTCACCGGCTGCTTGTGGAACACCTGCCGGGCGATCGAGTCGCCCAGCATGAACTGCACCGGAGTGGCCACCGCGGCAATGGTGAAGGGGACCGTGAAGCCGAGCCTGTGGTAGCGGTCCCGGCGGCCGCGCAGCCATCCGACGGCGTAGACGCCTGCCACGACGTAGCCCGCCGTCACCAGCATCGCCATCACGAAGTGCCAGTACTGGGGCCCGAACATCGGGGTGAAGATGGCCTTCCAGACGTCCACGTCGACCGGGTTGCCCTCGGAGTCGAGCGAGAAGCCCTGTGGGGTGTTCATCCACGAGTTGGCGGCCAGGATGCCGAAGGCCCCGAGCAGCGCGGTGGCCGGCAGCGGCAGCCCGAGCAGGAAGTGGGTGCGTGGCTTGAGCCTGCGCCAGCCGTACAGGTAGATGGCGATGAGCACCGCTTCGAGGAAGAACGCCCAGGCCTCGACGCCGAACCCGACGCCGAAGACATCGCCCCACCGGCCCATCAGTCCCGGCCAGAGCAGGCCGAACTCGAACGACAGTACGGTGCCGGTGACGACGCCGATCGCGAACTGCACCGCCATCACGGCCGACCAGCGCCGGGCCAGCAGCAGGGCTGTGGCGTCGTTCCGGCGCAGGCCGCGGTAGTGCATGACGAGGGTGATGAGCGGCAGTGCCACTCCCATCGGCACCAGGAGGATGTGGGAGGCGAGGGTGAACGCCATGAGTTCCCTGGCCGGGAGCATTTGGGCGGGGGCGTCTGCCGCCAGCAGGTGGACCGTGGTGTGCATACGTTCCTTTGCCGCTCGGGATGACTGGTGGGCGGGGGTCAGCCGCCGGTGGCGAAACCGGGGAAGAGGGTCATCCCGCCGTCCACGTAGAGCGTGGTGCCCACGACGTAGTCCATGAGGTCGGAGGCGAGGGCCACCGCCGCGTGGGCGATGTCCTCGGGGTCGCCGATGCGCACGTAGGGGATCAGCCGGAGCAGATCCTCGCGCGCCGCCTCCGTCTCCCACGCGTCGCGGTTGATCGGAGTCTTGATGGCTCCCGGAGCGATCGCGTTCACGCGGATCTTCTTGGGCGCGAGTTCCTGGGCCAGGGTCGTCATCAGCATGTGCACGCCCCCCTTGGAGGAGGCGTAGTTGGCGTGACCCGCCCAGGGAATGATCTGGTGGACGGAACTCATGCAGATGATCTTTCCGGCCGCCCGGGACACCTCAGGGACGACGCCGCGCCGCAGGAACTCCTTCGTCGCCTCCCGCGCGCAGAGGAACTGGCCCGTGAGGTTGACGTCCAGCACCTTCTGCCACTGGGCGAGCGTCATCTCCTCGAACGCGGCGTCGCGCTGCAGCCCGGCGTTGGCGACCAGGATGTCGATCGTGCCGAATTCCTGGACCATCCGGTCCATCATGGCCACGACCTGGTCCTCCTGGGACACGTCCGCCTCGTACGCGGCGGCGCGCACGCCGAACGAGGCGATCTCCTCGACCACCTTCTCGGCCTCTTCCTTGCCGGCCACGTAGTTCACGACCACGTCGGCGCCGGCTCGGCCCAGGCCGATGGCCGTCGCCTTGCCGATTCCGCTGTTGGCGCCGGTGACCAGCGCTTTCTGGCCCTTGAGCAGGTGAGCGGGGAACACGTCCTGCGGTACGCCCTCGGTGGAACTCACGATCGACTGCCTCCTCGACTGCCCGGTCCGGATCCGGTCCGCCGGACCGCGGCCCGACAGGCTCCGAACGCCACGGAAGCACCCTCTTCGCGGATCGGCAGCCCGGGCGGGGTGCTCTTGGGCCACGCGGCCGAGCACCAACCCCCGGTCGGAGCAAGCTCCGCGGTCAGCTCAGCCGTTCCACGAGGTGGTCGCCCACGCGCAGGGCGTTCGCGATCGCAGTGAGGGACGGATTGACCGCGCCGATGCTCGGGAAGAAGCTCGTGTCGACCACGTACAGGTTGTCGAGATCGTGGGCCTTGCAGTCCACGTCCAGTGCGGATGTGGCCGGGTCGTCGCCGAACCGGACGGTGCCGGCCTGGTGGGCCGTGGCGCCGATCGGCATGCCCTTGTGGAGGTAGAGGCTGCGCGACAGGAGATGGTGCTCCTGCATCCCCAGATGGCCGAGCATGCCCTGGAGCTTGTGCCGCAGGCGTTTCAGCCCCGCGATGTTGTTCTTCTCGTCGAGCACGAGACGGATGGTGCCGTCGCCGTCGACCGTGACCCGGTTGTCGGGGAGGGGAAGGTCCTCGCCGCACAGCCAGAAGTCGACCGCGTGGTGGGCCATGACCTCGAAGGGCATGTCGGGGGTCACCTTGCCCGCCCAGCGGGGCGCCTCGCCGTGGATCTGGTCGGCGTCCGACTTGCCGAGCATCTGGATGCCGCCCAGCGGGTACTCCCAGTCGTCGGCGCCGAGGTACCAGTCGTGCAGGGCCAGGGTCTTCTGGAACTTGGTGTCGTTGGGTTCCTTCGAAATGGCCATCAGGGCGAGGTTGTTGTGACGCATGTAGTGGCGGCCGACCACGTCGGAGCTGTTCGCCAGCCCGCGGGGGTGGCGGTCGTTGGCCGAGGCCAGAAGGAGCACCGCCGAGTTGACCGCCCCGCAGGCGACGACCACGATGTCCGCGGAGTAGGAGGCCTCCACCCCGTCCTCGCCCCGGGTCACGACCGTGCTGACGCTCCGTCCGGCCGGGTCGGTCTCCAGCCGGACCACCCGGGCGTTGGTGATCATTTCTACGTTCGGGTGCCGCAGCGCGGGCTCCACGCAGATCACCTGGGCGTCCGACTTACCGCGTACCAGGCAGGGGAAGCCGTCCACGCGGTCGCAGCGGATGCAGACGCTGGAGCGGGTCGCCCGCCCGTTCTCGTCCTGTCGCAGGTCGACGCCGATGGGCAGGTGGAACGGGTGCAGGCCGCGCTTCTCCAGGTCGTCGCTCAGTTGCTGGATGCGCGGCTCGTGTTCGACCGGCGGGTAGGCGTACTGGTCGCTGTACGGCCCTTCCCACGGGTCCTCTCCGTGCCGTCCGTGGACCTTGTAGAGGTGCTCGGCCTCGGTGTAGTAGGGCTCCAGGTCCTCGTACCTGATCGGCCAGGCGGGCGACAGCCCGTCGTGGTGGCGGAGCTCCCCGAAGTCCTCGGGCCGCAGCCGGAAGAGGGCGGCGCCGTAGAACTTGGTGTTTCCCCCGACGTAGTAGTTGACCTCGGGCGGGAACTCGTCGCCGTGCTTGTCCAGCCAGAACTCCGGGGCACGGTACTTGCCCTTCACGAACACGGCGGTGGAGTCCCAGTTGTCCCGCTCGCGGGGGAGGTAGTCGCCGCGTTCGAGGATGAGTACGCGTTTGCCGGACGGAGCGAGCCGGTGGGCGAGCGTACCGCCGCCGGCGCCGGTACCGATGATGACGACGTCGTAGTGCGGGGAGTCGCCCACGGCGACCACACTCCTTGCGCTCGTGGGCCCGCCCTGTTACCGGGCCCTCTCTCTGCGCTCTGCCGGGACACGGCAGCCACCCCACCTCTTCGAACGTATCCCCCCTTGCCGTGCGTGGCGACCGGACGGGGCCCCGCACGCGGCCGTCACAGAACGGCGATCGGGTTCACGGGCGAGCCGGTGGCCGACGGAAGCCGCAGCGGCGCGACCGCGCACAGGAAGGACCACCGGCCCGCGCGTGTGCACGCCTCGGTCAAGTCCTCGAACTGCAGGTAGTCCATCAGGTGCAGTCCCATGGCGTGCATCGCCAGTACGTGCACGGGAAAGCCGATCCCGGCCACCGCGCTCGGGGCGGTGTCGTGGTTGCCGTCCGCGCCCAGCACGGCGACCTGCCGCTCGGCCAGGAACCGCACGGCCGTGGGATGAAGTCCGGCCCGGGCCCGCTCCGCGTCCCACGCCCCGTGCTCCAGGCGCCGCAGGCGATGCCCCACTCGTACGAAGAGCATGTCTCCCGGGCCGACCCGGACGCCTTGGGCCGCCTCCGCCGCGGTCAGATCGTCAGCGGTCACGTGATCCCCGGGCTCCAGCCAGGGCACGCCCCGCAGCCGCGGAACGTCCAGGAGCACGCCACGGCCGACGATGCCGTTCCGGACGGTTTCGACGGAGAGCGCGCCGGCGCCCTCGGGCGTCACACTGCTCGCCGGCACGCCGTTGTAGAGCTCCCCGTCGAACAGCACGTGGCACAGCGCGTCGAGATGACTGTCCGCGTCCCCGTGCACGTTCATCGAGAACCGGTCGCGCGCGAAGTGCAACCCGTCGGCGACGGCCTCACCGGCGGACGGCGCGATCATCCTGTGACGTGCGGGTTCGGGATTGTCCGGGCCGGACAGGGTTTCGATGGGCGCGGCGAGGGACACCGTGAGTCCGGAGCGGACCTCGGCGGTGGCGGCCACCACGCGCTCGGGCGTCAGGTGGCCGAGTGTGCCGCGGCGGTCGTCGGGGGCGCGCGGGCACATGCCGCGCAGCTCCTCGTACAACGCGCGAAAGGCGTCACCGGTCATGGGCCGCGGCGTCGACGGCCCGGCCGCCGCGGTCACCAGGCCCCCCACGGAACCAGGCCCCAGCGGAACACGTGGCTGCCGCCCGGTTCCAGGACGGTGAGCCCCGTGCCGCTGCGCAACGCGTCGGCCGGGCACGACATCGGCTCGATGGCGACACCGCGCCGGCGCCGCCCGGGCTCCGGCAGCGTGTCCCCGGTGTACACCTGCACGTACCGGACGCCCTCGATGAGCCGTACGTCGATGCCGTACCTCCCCGAAGGGTGCGCCAGCCGGACCGCGCAGTGGCCTGCGGGGTCGTGGTCGAGACCCGTGTACGCGGTGTCCAGTCGCTCCTCGCCGATGGGCCGGGCGGTGCGGAAGTCGTACGCCGTGCCCTCGACCGGTTCCTCGCCGGTCGGCAGGCCGTGTTCGTCGGTGACGAGCCGGGAGCGGGCCGGCACGGTCAGCAGCGCGGTGTCCACCAGGCCGGTGCCCACGGTCAGATAGGGGTGCTGGCCCACGCCGTAGGGCGCGGCGGCGTCCCCCGCGTTGGTGGCGGTGACAGTGGTCTCAAGCCCCTCCGGGCCCAGCCGGTACTCGGCGTGGACCTCCAGCTGGTACGGGTATCCGGGCTGCGGGAAGAGGGTGGTGCCCACCGTGACCGCGTCGTCGCTGCGGCCGAGCAGCCGCCACGGTACCCACCTCAGGAGCCCGTGGATCGCGTTGTCGTTCTCCGGTTCGGTCAGCGGGAGTTGCAGGTCCTCGCCACCGAAGTGGTACTGCCCGCCTGCCACCCGGTTCGGCCAGGGCACGAGAAGCTGCCCCCGTCCGCCGGTGATCCGCTCGTCGGCGGCGAACCCGTCGAGCAGGGCCCGCCCGCCCACCTCGTAGTGGCGCAGCGCGCCGCCCAGCTCGACCACCACCGCCTCGTGGGCGGCGTGACGCAGCCGCCACTGTTCTCCCGATGCGGTGGGGGGCATGTGCGGCTCCTCGGTCGGTGCGGTGGGGGAGGGCGCCGTGCGGGCGCCGGCGTCGAGCAGGGCGATGGCGGCATCGACGACGGCCTCCGGGGGCTGGTCGATGTCCACCATGCAGGCGTGCTCGTCGGGCTCCGGCTCCTGGAGGTCGGCGAACTGGCTGTCCAGCAGCCGTGCGGGGAAGAAGTGGCCGTGCCGGGACATCAGCCGGGAGCGGATGAGCTGCCGTGAACCGTGCAGATAGACCAGACGTACTTCGGGCCGTCCCTGGGCCAGTTGGTCCCGATAGGACCGTTTGAGGGCGGATACGGCGACGACAGCGGGTTCCCGCGCTGCGATCCGCCGGTCGATCCATGCCTCGACGTCGGCCAGCCACGGGCGTCTGTCCTCGTCGGTCAGGGGTTCGCCGGCCGCCATCTTGGCCCGGTTCGCCGGAGAGTGGAAGTCGTCGGCGTCCTCCTGCGCCCAGCCGAGCCGGTCGGCCATCAGCCGCACCACCGTGGACTTCCCCGACCCCGCCACGCCCGTCACGAGCACCACGGCTGCGGGCACGTGGTGGCGTGCCATACGGCCTCCTCGGTGCGGTGCGGTGACGGTGCGGTACGACCGGCCCGTCCGGTTCCGGCCGGGTACTTCCACTCTCGGCGCGCGCCGTCCGCGGCGCACCTCGGCGACCGTGCGACGGAGATGGGGCGAAACGGGGGTACGGCGGTGGCCTCAGGCGGAGCCGGACGCGCCGGGGGCGGGGGCGGGGGCATGGGCGGCCGGCGGTTCCGCGGATTTGCCCACGGGTGGAATGACGGGCCCGGGTGGCAGCAACTGGGTCGTCACGAAGGACACGACGGCCGCCAGCATCACCACGGGTGTCATGGCGACGCTGCCGAGCACCACGACGACGAGCACGATGCTGCTGACCGGTAGCCGCAAGGCACTGGTCGTCGCGGCCGCCATGCCCGCGGCCATTCCCGGTACGACCCCCAGCCCCGGCAGGGGCGCGAGCAGCACACCGATCGCACAGCCCAGGAACAGCGACGGGAACACGGGGCCGCCCCGCAGGCTGCCCAGGCACAGGGCGTAGGCGGCGCCCGTGCAGAGCACCACCGCGATCAGGGCCCCGACCCCCCAGGCATGCGGATCGGCGGCCATCCGGCTCAGCGTCCCCTGGCCGGAGGACGACACGTCAGCGGGCGACAGGCCGGTGGTGAGTGCGTACACGGCGGAGCAGACGCCCGCTGCCAGGGCGCACAGGGTCGTACGGGCGACGGTGCGCTTCGCGACGAACCGCGCGGTCAGTCGCCCTCCTCGCATGATCAGATGCAGGAGGGCGCCGATGGCCACTGCCATCGGGACCGCCCAGAGCACGTCCCCGGCATCGATGTGCGGAACCGGCACGCCCACCTTCACGGAGAGGCTGGGCGCATCGAGACCGGTCCAGCGGCCGAAGCCGGTGAACACGAGCGAGCCCACCCCGCTCGACAGCAGCGCGGGCAGCATGACCGCGAACAGCTGTGGCCCGCCCACCCCGGCCACTTCGATGAGCAGCACCCCCGCGATCAGCGGGCTCCCGAAGATCACCGCGACCGCCGCTGCTGCCCCGGCCGCGCCCAGGAGTGCCGTGCTCTGGGCGGTCGCCGGCACCCGCGCCAGATCCCTGAAGAGCAGCGCCAAGCCGCCACCGAGGGCGATCAACGGGGCCTCCGGGCCGAGCGTGGCGCCGAGGGGAAGGCTGATCATGGCGGCGAGGATCACACTGGGCAGGGCTTTCGCCGACAGACCGCCCGTGTGCAGTCCCCCGGCGGGGATGTGGCCCCCGGCGCCGGGCAGACGGGTGACCACGAGCCCGACGGCCACGCCGGCCACGAGCAGCAGCGGCAACGGCCACCACCAGGGTGGGGCGTCCCACCCCAGAGCCTCCGGCAGACCACTCCACATCAGGTGCTCCAGCTGGTGGAGGGCGACGAGGAACCAGAACGCCACCAGCGACACCGGAATACCCATGAGGGCGCAGAACACGAGCGCCTTGAGATAACCGGGACTGCGCAACAGCGCACGCAGCCGGTCCGCCTCTTCGGGCTGTGCCCCTCCGGCAGGCTGCTCCGAGGGGCGCGGATCCGATGCCGTCATGGGATGTGTCCCGTCTCGGTTCTGGCCGTCCGTTTTCAGGCGAGGAGCCTGGCCTGCTGAATCGCGAAATCCTCCTCGGTCATTGCAGCATTCGGTCGAAGGCTTCGCATGTCCGGACGGGCCGGGAAGCGGAGTGCGGACGTCAAGCGCCGACCAGGGTGCTGGAGCCGCCCGTCAGGGTGACGTGCAGGCCGTCCGGCCGGACGTCTACGGACGTGGCCTTGAGCCCGAGCGGGTATTCCTTCAGCGCGCCCCGCTCAGTTCCGAGAGCGCCGTCGCCCATCCCGAACCGGCTGGTGGGGACGGAGCGGCCGAACACGGTGAGCCCGTCCACGGCGAGCGTGACCTTCCCGTCCGCGAGCACGGGACGCAGTGTCAGCTGTCCGACGCCGCCCGGGCCGACGGCGGCGAGGACGGTTCCGTTCGCCGGGTCCGTGGTGACCGTGGTCACCGGAACGGACGGTGCGGCGGTCCGGATCGCGGTGGCGATGGACTGCGGGGAGGCGGTCACCTGGACGTGGGTGCTGCCGACGGTGGTCTTCTCGCCGAGGCGGACGTCGTCGAGCCGTGCGCGTACGCAGACTTGGGAGAGCGGTCCGAGGCGGGCGTCGTCGCTGCTGATGTCCAGCCGGGGGATGCTCTCCTGCGCCAGGTCCCACAGGACCCAGTCGCCGGACGCGCTGACCGCGACGTCGTCGCCGAGGCCGGGTGCCGCTTGCGCGATGTGGTCACGGATCATGTTGCGGGCCGTGTACTCGGCCGCGCCCGTGGCGACGACGGCCACCAGGAGCACGGCGGTCGTGACCGTGAGGACGAGGTGGCGGCGCATGGCTGCCCGGGTCTTCGTCACGCGCTGGTTCATCGGCGCTCTCCCCGGGCGGGCGCGAGGGCGGGGGCGGGCAGGGAGGCGGGCGGGGAGCTGGGTGCGGCGGGGGGCCCTTCGGGGTCGAGATGCGGCAGGAGCCGGTCGAGCCAGCCGGGGAGCCACCAGTTGGCCCGCCCGAAGAGGTACATGCACGCGGGCACCAGGAGCAGGCGCACCACGGTGGCGTCGATGATGACGCTGACCCCGAGGCCGAGGGCGAGCATCTTGACGGCGACGTTCGTGGAGAGCAGGAACGCCAGGAAGACGCTGGTCATGATCAGGGCCGCGCAGGTGATGACGCGGGCCGTGGCGGCGAGGCCGGTCGCGACGGCCAGGTGGTTGTCCTTGCGGTGCAGCCACGTCTCGCGGATCCGGGAGAGCAGGAAGACCTCGTAGTCCATGGAGAGTCCGAAGACGATCGCGAACATCATCATCGGCACGTAGGACTCGACGGGCACCTTCTCGGTGACGCCGAACAGCGCGCCGCCCCAGCCCCATTGGAAGACCGCGACGACCACGCCGTAGGCGGCGGCGATGGAGAACAGATTGAGCACGGCGGCCTTGAGCGCGATCAGCGGGCTGCGGAACACGGTGAGCAGCAGCAGGAACGCGGCGGCGACCACCACGGCGATGATCAGGGGCAGTTGGGTGGTGAGCGTGTCGGTGAAGGTCTGGGTGGCGGCGGCGGTGCCGGAGACGTAGCCGGTGGCGCCGGTGCCCGACAGCGTGGTCGGCACCGTGTCGTTCTGCAAGGTGTGGATCAGGTCGGTGGTGGCCCGCTCCTGCGGGCCGGTGGTGGGAGTGACCGTGGTGATGAGCAGGGCGTGGTCGGGGCTGGGGGCCGGGGGCGTCACGGAGGCGACGCCGGGTACTTCGGCCAGCGCCTGCTGGATCGAGTCGGCGAGGGCCCCGCGCTCGCCCTGGTCGGCGACCTGCCGGCTGTCGAGGTGGGTGACGACGGTGACGGTGCCGTTGGCTCCGGGGCCGAAGCCCTCCGTGATCAGGTCGTAGGCGCGGCGGTCGGTCCGGCTGGTGGGCTGCGCTCCGGCGTCGACGTGGCCGAGCTGCATGGAAGCGACGGGGATGGAGAGGACGCCGAGCAGGAGCAGGCCGCTCACCAGGAAGAGCCAGGGGCGCCGGCTGACCTTGACGGCCCAGCGGTGCCAGACGTCCGACTCGCCGGTGGGTTCGGCGACCGGCGTACGCACGTGCAGGCGGTCGATCCGGCGGCCGAGCAGACCCAGCAGCGCGGGAGTCAGCGTCACGGACGCGGCAGCGGCCACGACGACACTGAGCCCGGCCGCGACGCCGAGGGTGCCGATGAAGCTCACGCCGCTGACGCAGAGCCCGGCCAGGGCCATGGCGACCGTGGCGGCGGCGACCAGCACGGCACGGCCGCTGGTGGCGACCGTACGCCCGACCGCCTCGGCGGGTTCCGTTCCGGAGTGCAGCAGAGCCCGGTAGCGGGTGGCCAGGAAGAGCGCGTAGTCGATGCCGACACCGAGACCCATCATCGCGGCCAGGGTCGGGGACGCCTGGGCGAAGTCGAACTGCCGGGCGAGCAGTCCGAGACCGGCCAGGCTGACGGCCAGGCCGGTCACGGCCGTCAGCAGCGGCAGCCCGGTGGCGGCGACGCTGCCGAAGCCGATCAGCAGCACGAGCACGGCGACGGCCAGACCGATGGCCTCCGAGGTGCGGTCGGCGGACTTGGGCGTGGCCAGCTGCCCCAGCGGGGCCCCGTACTCGACGGTGACCTGGTCGGCGCGCAGCGGCTGGACGGCGGTCTCGACCTCGGCGAGGTAGGACGGGTCGAAGGTCGCCGGGTTGCCGTTGAAGCGGACGGTCATCTGGGCGATGCCGCCGTTGGCGGAGACCGCCCCGGGTGTGGTGAGCGGGTCGGCCACCGACAGGACGTTCGGCAGGCGGCTCAGGTTGCCGACGGCCGAATCGATCGCGGCCCGGTGACTGGTGAGCGAACCCTGGTCGGTGGTGATCACGATGGGGGCGGCTGTGCCACCGGAACCGCTCGTGTGGGCCGTGAGCAGGTCGGCGCCGGTCTGGGTAGGGGTACCGGGCAGGGAGAAGCTGTCCGCGAAGGTGCCGCCCCACGTGTGGTTGGCCAGCCCGAGGCCGATCAGGAGCAGCACCCACAGGGCCACGACCCGCCAAGCATGCCGTGCGCACCAGCGCCCGCTGCGGTGGAGGAGTCCGCGCCCCTCGGCCGATTGAGTGTTCATGGGGCTCACTGTGCGCGGTGCGTGTAAGGCGTCTGTGGGCGCATTGTTCGGGGAATGTACGGGTGAGGGCGCGCCCGCCGGGACGAGGGCCGGGATCAGGGCCGGGACGAGGGCCCGCGCGTCCTCAAGCCGCGTCGGGTGCCGGCGGCAGGGCGACGGTGAAGCAGGCGCCGCCTTCCGGGCCGTGCCCGTCGACGCGGATGGCGCCGCCGAGGCGGCCGGTCAGGCGGTGGGCGATGGCCAGCCCCAGGCCGCTGCCGACCGGGCGGGTGCCCCGGTAGCGCTCGTTGAGGGCACCGTGGTCGAAGGCGATGCGCACGTCGTCGTCGGTGAGGCCGGGTCCGCCGTCGCGGACCTGCAGCTCGGCCCCGCCGCCCGCGGCCGCGCGGACGGCGAGGACCAGGGGTGCGCCCTGGGGCGTGACCCGCAGGGCATTCTGCACCAGGCCGTCGATCAGCTGCCGGACCCGGAAGGCGTCCGTCTCGACGACGACGGGCTGCCCCGGCTGCTCAAGCCGGAGATCGACACCGTGGCGTGCGCAGAGGCCGGTCCAGAAGGCGGCGGCCTCGCCGACGACCGCGCAGAGGTCGGACGGTGCCACGTCGAGGCGGAAGTCGTCCGCCTCCAGCCGGGCCAGGTCCAGCAGGTCTCCCAGGAACCGGTCCAGGCGGCGGGTCTCGTCGGCCAGGATGCCGCCGACCTCGGCCAGCCGCTCCGGCTCGATCAGACCGTCGGCGAGCGCCTCCGCGTACCCCTGCAGCGCGGTCAGCGGCGTGCGCAAGTCGTGGGAGACGGAGAGCAGGAACTCCCGCTGCCGGTTCTCGCTGCGCGCCAGCGCCTCGTCCAGGACGTTGAGGGCGCGCCCGATGTCCGCGGTCTCCCGGGGACCGTCGACCGGGGCCGGTACGCCGCGTTCGCCGTCGGCGAGCCGGTGCGAGATCTGCGCGGCCTTCACGAGCGGACGCGCGATGCGGCGGGCCAGGAGCGCTCCGGCCAGGGCCGCGCCGAGCATGCCGACGATCAGCGGCGCGATCACGTTGCGACGGATCTGGTTCGTGTTCCGGGTGACGACCGTGTACGGCTCGGCCAGCACCACCGCCCCGCCGCGCACGCCGGGCTGCCCCACCAGCAGCACGTCCTGGCCGCCCAGGATGCCGTCGGTGGACACCGGCTCCCCCGACAGCAGAGCCGACTTCGAGGTCCGGTCGACGGCCGGGGTGGCGGTTCCGCTCACCGTGCCGTCCGGGGCGATGACCGCGAGCTGCACACCGTTCGGCCCCGCCAGTACCTGGGCGCCGTTGAAGAGCGTTTCGGACAGGGCCGGCAGGCGGCTGAGCACCGTTGCCTGACGCGTCAGCTGGTCGCGTTCGCGCTGCTCCGCGCCGTGCGAGGCGGTCTGCCAGGCGACCAGCCCGGTCAGCGCCACGGCGAGCGCCGCCACCACGGTGGTCAGCACCACGATGTTGCGTGCCAGGGAGCCACGACGGGGGCCGGAACGGGGGCGGTTCACGTGCGGGGAGCCGTCGCGCTGTACCCGACGCCGCGGACCGTGCGGATCGGGCTGGCGTCGCCGAGCTTGGCGCGCAGCTGCGAGACGAAGACGTCGACCATCCGGGTGTCTCGGTAGCCCGGGTACCCCCATACCTGGGCGAGCAACTGCTCACGGGTGAAGACCTGCCCCACGTGCTGGAGCAGGTGTGCGAGCAGATTGAACTCGGTGGCGGTGAGCTCGACCGGCTGACCGTCGCAGCGCACGGTGCGGCTGACCGGGTCCACGCTGAGCCGGCCGACGCTCTCGGGCGGCCGGCCGGGCGGCCCCGCCGCCCGGCGCAGTACGGTCTTGACCCGGGCGACCAGCTCGCGCGGCGAGAACGGCTTGGTCAGGTAGTCGTCGGCGCCCAGTTCGAGGCCGAGGATCCGGTCGGCCTCCTCACCGCGCGCGGTGACCAGCAGTACCGGCGTCCAGTCGCCCGCGTCGCGCAGGGCGCGGCAGAAGGCGATGCCGTCCATGCCCGGCAGGCCGATGTCCAGCACGATCGCCACCGGGCGCATCCGCCGCGCGGCCGCGAGCCCGGCGGTCCCGTCGGCCTCGACGTGGACACCGAATCCCTCGCGCGCCAAGTAGAGCCTTTGCACATCGGAGATGTGGCGCTCGTCCTCGACGATCAGCACGAGGCCCCTGGACTCCGTCATCACTGCCTTTCGCATACGGTGAACACCGTCGATGCTAACCGCGTCGATCCGGCCTTCCGCTGGACGCGCCGCCACCCGTACATTCCCCGAACAATGCGCCGACGGCTCCCTCGCACCCGCCGGTGAAGGCCGGGGCTGCTCCGAAACCACCTGGTGGGCGGCCCGTTCGCGTGGCCTGCGGGGCGAACTCCCGCCCCGCGGCGGCGCTCGGACAAGATTGTCCGAGCCCGCTGTTAGGGTGACGTGCGCCCGTCAAGACGGGCTGTCTCAGTCACTGATATTTCAACGGGGTTGAACGTGAAGCTTCGCCATGTCCGCGCCATTGCCGTGTTCGGAATCGCGATCGTCGCACTCACCGGAGCCCGCGGCTCCCACGGCGGGAGCTGCGGCGGCAGTCACGGCTCGAGCCACAGCAGCTCCAGCGGGGGCACCAGCGGTGGCAGCCACGACAGCAACAGCACCAGCGGCAGCACCAGCAGTGGAACCGTCAGCGGCGGTTCCAGCAGCAACAACAAGGCCGAGCGCGACATCAAGATAGACAACTGCAAGATGGACGCCGCGAGCAAGAAGATGGTCGCCCGGCTCACCGTCACCAACAGCGGTTCGGTGGACTACACCTACAACATCACCATGAAGTTCCGGGGCGCCACCTCGACCGCGGACCTGGCCCAGGCCAACGTGACCGCGCTCAAGGTCAAGGCGGGTGCGTCCCAGCAGGCCGAGGCCACGACGGCCTACACCGGGAAGGGCGACGGCAGCGAGTTCAAGGAGTGCGTCGTCGGGAGCGCGACGAAGAGCGCCCTCTGACGCACGGAGTCCCGGCCTCGCCGGTGCCCTGAGCGGGATCACGGCCTCGCCGGTGTCACACCGGCGAGGCCGCCGCGCACCGCGGATGTCGTGCAGAGTCGGCGACGGCGTCGAGCAGAACTGGTCAATTGCCTGCGCATGCCGGTCAATCGGGGGTGCGATTTTCGGCCACGTGGTCGGATGTCCCCTTCTGCTTCTGCGGGATTCGACGAGTGCGAGGCGCAGCGTGACAGCGACGACCGAAGAGCTGTTCCGGGCTCTGCTGGAAGCGGCACCGGACGCGATGGTGATCGTGGACGACGCCGGCGTGATCCGGCTCGTGAACGCACAGACGGAGGCCTTGTTCGGCTACCCCCGGGAGGAACTCCTGGGGCACCTCATCGACGTGCTGGTGCCCGAGCGGTTCCGCGGCCACCATCCGGCCCACCGGCTCGGATACGCGGCGAGCCGCCAGGTCCGCCCCATGGGCGCGGGCCTGGAGCTGTACGGACTGTGCCGCGACGGGCGCGAGTTCCCCGTGGAGATCAGTCTCAGCCCCCTGGAGACCCCGGAGGGACTGCTGATCTCGGCGGCCGTGCGGGACGTCAGCGAACGCAGGGTCGCCGAGGAGCGCTTCCGGGCGCTGCTGGAGGCGGCGCCCGACGCGATGGTGATCGTCGACGAGAGCGGCATCATCCAGCTCGTCAACGCCCAGACGGAGGCGCTCTTCGGCTACGCCCGCGAGGACCTGCTGGGGCGGCCGGTCGAAGTGCTCGTCCCGCAGCGGTTCCGCGGACACCACTCCGATTTCCGGCACAGCTACTTCGTCAACCGCCAGGTCCGGCCCATGGGTGCGGGGCTGGAGCTGTACGGACTGTGCCGCGACGGGCGCGAGTTCCCCGTCGAGATCAGCCTCAGCCCCCTGGAGACGCCGGACGGCACCCTCGTCTCCGCGGCCATCCGCGACGTCACGGACCGCAAGGCCGCCGAGGAGATGCTCGCCCAGCTCTACGAACAGCAGCGCCACGTCGCCCTCACCCTCCAGCGGAGCCTCATGGGGTCACCGCCGGACGTGCCGGGCATGCCGACGGCGAGCCGCTACTTCCCCGCCCGGCAGGGCGCCGGAGTGGGCGGCGACTGGTTCGACCTGATCCCCCTGGGCGGCGGCCGGGTCGGCGTCATGATCGGCGATGTGATGGGACGCGGCCTGGACGCCGCCGCCGTCATGGGACAGCTCAGATCCGCCTCCCACGCCCTGGCCAAGACCGGGATGGCTCCCTGGCAGCTCATGCGCGCCCTCGACGCCGTGGTCAGTGAACTCCCGGACCAGTTCGTCACCTGCTGCTACCTGGTCGTCGACGCCGACGCCGCCGAAATAACGGTCTGCTCGGCCGGGCACCTGCCGGTCCTGCTGGTCGCCGCGAGCGGGGAGGTGAGCCGGCTGCCGGCCGAGGTGAGCGTGCCGCTCGGCGTGGGCGAGGTGCCCCACCACGAAAGCCGTCACACGGTCGAACCCGGCTCCGTGCTCGCCCTCTACACCGACGGGCTGGTGGAAACTCCGGGGAGCGACATCGAAGGACAGGTGGACGGGCTCGCCGCGGCGCTGGAGAAGGCCCTCGCGACGGCCGACGGCCTGGAGGGCGCCGCCGACCGACTGCTGGCCGATCTGCTGCCGGACGCCGATGACAACCCCGACGACGTCACCCTGCTGCTCGCCCGCATCCCCGACACCCCGGTGACCGCGCAGACCGTGGTCCTGGCCGCCGACCCGAGCAGCGTCGGCGAGGGACGACGCTTCCTGCGCTCCACCCTCGCGTCGTGGGGCACGGACGACGAGCAGCTCCGCGAGACGGCCTGCCTGCTCGCCTCCGAGCTGCTCTCCAACGCGGTGAGGTACAGCCGCGGCCCCGTCCGCCTCCGACTGCGTCAAGCCGGCCGGGAACTGAGCGTCGAGGTCTGCGACGGCAGCCCCGTCCTGCCCCAGGCCCGTTTCGCCGCACCCGAGGCCGAATCCGGCCGCGGTCTGCTCCTCGTCGACTCCCTCGCCACGTCCTGGGGCACCCTCCCGACGGCCGAGGGCAAGGCCGTCTGGTTCTCCCTGCCGCTCCCCGCCCCGCGCCGCTGACACCGCTTCGCTGCGGCTACCGTACGTCGAGCACATCGGCCGCCCGGCGTCGCGGCGTGGCGGGGCCCTGGGGGCCGTAGCCGAGGCGCAGCACCATGTGGACGTGGCCCATCGGCGCTACCGGGTCGCGGACGGCCCAGCGCAGTTCGGGCCATTCGAGGGGCTGCGAGGTCATCGAGGCGACGAGCCCGTCCGCCGTGGCCCGCAGGAGGACGCGCTGCAGCGCCTGGCCGGCGCGGAGCCAGTCCGCCGGAGTGTCCTCCGACGTACCGAGCAGCGCGATGCGGGGGTTCTGCTCGAAGACGGCCGACTCACGCCCCGGAACAGGGCGCCAGCTGCCGAAGTCCCGTACCGGCGCACGGGATCCCGACTGGCGGGGGCCGAACGCGTACGCGGGGATGCCCGCGTCGGTCGGCCCGTCGGGCGCCGCGTCCGTACGGGTCCACCGGGCGGTTTCCTCCTGTGCCGCCGGGTCCATCGCCTCGCGGTGCTCGGAGTCGTGTACGAGCTCCAGTACGGCTTCGGTGTGCCAGACGTCGGGGAGGAACAGCCGCGCCCCTTCGAGGAGGGCCGCCGCGCACAGGCCGTCCTGTACGGCGGGCGGGATCTCCTCATCGGTGAAGGGGAAGCGGCTGGTGTGGCGGCGCCGCACGGCGGGGTACAGGGACGTGAGGGCGGGGTCCGCGGCCGTGGTCTCCCGCAGCACCGCGTCCGCCAGGTGCCACGGTCTGTCGTTGTCGGGCAGGAGCGTGACGGCCGCCTCCCAGCCGCGCTCCGCCGCGGCCACCCGGAGGTTGAACAGGGCCGCGGCGCAGCCGAGATGCAGGGCCCGCAGATCCGGGTCGGTGTGGGGCATGGCACGTTCGGGGTCACCGTGCAGCTCGATCCTCCGGTCGTGGGGCCACAGGACGAATTTCCACGGCTGGGCGTTGTGCATGGACGGTGCGGTGACGGCGTCCTCGATGAGGGCGAGCACCGCGGTGGCGTCGAGCGGTGGTGCGGACACGGTCGGATCCTGTCTGTGCGGCGCTTCAGTCCTGCGCTGCGGCGGCCGGGTGCTCGTCGCCGCCCATGTCGAGACGGAACGGGGGGTACTCGTCCGTCATCAGCGCGGCGTACGCCGTGACGCGGAGCACCCAGCGGTTGAGTCCGATCAGCAGGTCGAACAGATCGCGGGGGTACTTCCGGGTGAAGGCCAGCGCGACGACCGCGAACAGTGCGAGCAGGCTGATCAGGCCACCGCTCCAACAGCCCCTTTGCGCCGTCCCGGTGAGGATGGCGACCACGAGGTACTGCGGGATGGCGAGCAGCCACCACTTGACCAGGACCAGGCCCCGCGAGAGCCGCTCGGGGTAGGCGATGTCCAGGCGGGCCGGATAGTCGGGCTCGGGGCCGAGGCTGAACGGCGGGTACCGGTCGGTCCCCAGCACGGCGTACGAGTAGTACGAGACCCGCCAGGACCAGCGGAGCACCCCGAGGTTGAAGTCGAAGAGGGCCCGGGGGTAACGCTCGGTGAAGAGGATGGCGAAGAACGCGATCACGCCGACCACGAAGAAGGCGATCCAGAGGAAGGTCAGCACGATGTAGTGCGGAATGGCCAGGATCCACTTGACCAGCCACAGCCAGCGAGAGAGCGGAGCGTCCAGCCTGGCCGTCACAGTGACCGGCGGGTAGGAGGTCTGCATGGTCATGGAGCTCACCTCCTCGGCTCACCTCGCCCTCTCCCATCATCCGGGCTGAGCGCGCCGCACTCCACTCGGGCGCGCACATCGCAGCCGCGCCGGGATACTGGTGACCATGAGCGCGTACCCCGCGGCTTGGTCGGCGGCCGACCTGCCGGACCTCACGGGCCGCACGATCGTGGTGACGGGCGCCAGCAGCGGCCTGGGCGCCGTCACGGCCCGTGAGCTCGGGCGGGTGGGCGCCCACGTCGTACTCGCCGTCCGGGACACCGCCCGGGGCGACGCCGTGGCGGCCGGCTGCGGCAGGCACGCCGAGGTCCGCAGGCTCGACCTGGCCGACCTCGCCTCCGTCCGGGCCTTCGCCGCGCAGTGGGACGGGCCGCTCGACACCTTGATCAACAACGCCGGGGTCATGGCCGTCCCGGAGCGCCGCACGGCCGACGGCTTCGAGATGCAGCTGGGCACCAATCACCTGGGACCGTTCGCGCTCACCAACCTGCTGCTGCCGTGGATCACCGGCCGTGTCGTCTCCGTCGCCTCCAACGCCCACCGCAGGAAGGGCGTCGACATCGACTTCGACGACATCAACTCGCATCGGAACTACAGTCCCTGGCGCGCGTACCAGCAGTCGAAGCTGGCCGACCTGCTCTTCATCCGCGAACTCCAGCGCCGCCTCACCGAAGCGGGCTCACCCGTCACGGCGCATGCCGCCCACCCCGGGTACGCGGCGACGAACCTCCAGGGCGGCAGCGGCAGCCCCGTCCAGCGGGCGATCATGAAGGTCACCAACCGGTTCATTGCCCAGTCCGATGCCATGGGCGCCCTGCCCATCCTGTACGCCGCCACCCAGCCGCTGCCCGGCGGCAGCTACACGGGCCCGCAGGGCCGCGGCGAACTGCGGGGGCACCCCGGCCCGGCCGTCCTGAGCCCCCAGGCCCGGGACGACGCGCGGGCCCGCCGCCTGTGGCGGGTGTCGGAGGATCTCACCGGGGTGTCGTTCCCCGGGTAGGGGGCTGCCCGATCAGGGACGAAAGCGCAGCGGGTGGTCCGCCGGCACCTCCACGACGGCGATGCGCACGCCGTCGGGGTCGGCGATCCACATCTCGATCAGGCCCCAGGGCTCGCGCCGTGGAGGCCGCAGCACCTCGGCACCCCGGCCGCTCAGCTCCTCGTACGCCGCCTGCACGTCCGCGACTTGGAGCCACAGCTGCAGCCCGGGCGCGGGCGGCGCCTCGGCGCGTCCCGACACCTCCAGGAACCCGCCGCCCAGGAAGTAGACCGTGCCCCGGTCGGGGCCGGTGCCGAACTCGCGGTAGACGGCCAGCTCCAGGGTGTCGCCGTAGAAGGCGCGTGAGCGCTCGGGATCCGTGGGACGCAGCAGAATCCTGCTGCCCAATACATGCACCATGTCCCCACCTTGGCCCACGCGGCGTCCCGTCGGGTGTTCCCGACACACCTGTGGCACGACCCGG
Source organism: Streptomyces sp. NBC_00190 (assembly GCF_036203305.1). Lineage (GTDB taxonomy): Bacteria > Actinomycetota > Actinomycetes > Streptomycetales > Streptomycetaceae > Streptomyces. Next base: position 7,913,733 of record NZ_CP108131.1, read on the forward strand.
GCCCGCGGCCCGGAATGTGGACGCGGCCGGCCTTATGGTCGGAGCATGGTACGCAAGCGCGTGATCGTGTCGGGGATCGTGCAAGGGGTGTTCTTCCGGGACACGTGCCGCCGTGAGGCGCTGGCGCACGGTGTGTCGGGGTGGGTGCGGAACCTGCCCGACGGCGATGTCGAGGCATGGTTCGAAGGGGGCGAGGACGCCGTCGCGGCGATGGTGCGGTGGGCGCGTACGGGGCCTGCGGCGGCCGAGGTCCGCGCCGTCGAGGTCCGCGAGGTGACCGGCACGCCGGAGGAACTCTTCGGCTTCGAAGTACGGTCCACTCCCCGGGACGCGGTCTGAGCGGGCGCGTTCCGCCTCCCGTCGGCAGGTGCCCTTTCCCGTCGCGTCTACGGCTCCCCGACGGGGGTAGGGGCGCAGCATGAGGCATCAGAAGACCGGCCCGCCCACGCATCCCCACCCGCGTGATCCGTCGGAGCCCAGCCCGGCGCCTCCCACGCATCCGCGGCCCGGTGATCCGCAGGCCCCGCGCCCCGCACCGAACCCCGCCCCGGACGCCGAACCGGCACCCGGGAGCCCGCGGCCGCCGTCGCTGTAGGGGAGGCGGCCGATGCGCCGACGCGCACTCCTTCTCCGCGGGAGGAAGCCGTGAAGCTGCAGTTCCTCGATCCGCTCTACGCCCATCCCGGCCCCGTCGCCTCGGTGTATCTCGACACCTCCCGTGACCTGGACGACGCCGACCGGGCCGTGGAACTGCGATGGCACGACCTCCGCAAGAGCCTGCTGGCCCACGACGCCGACCGGGCCACGGTCGACGCGATCGGCGGCGCCGTCGGCACGGGCCGCGAGGTGGCCGGACGGCACGGCCAGGCCGTCTTCGCCGCCCACGGGGAGCTCGTCCTCGCCGAGTGCCTCCCGGAGCCCCCGGCCCGTGACACGGCGCTGTACGGCATGCTGCCCGACACGCTGTCGCTCGCCCTTCAGCACACCCCGGACATCCCGTACGCGGTGGTCATCCTGCACCGCGTGCACGTCCCCGAGCACACCGGCGGGCACCCCGGCGCGGACGAGGAGCTCGAGATCGACTGCGAGAGCGGCCGGTGGCCGACGAGCCGCGTCGCGCCGGGGGCGCGCTCCCGCCGGCGGATACCGGTGGACGGCTGGCCCGGGGAGGTCGAGCGGCTCGTCGGGGAACTGGTGACCGGGATGGACGAGACGGGTACCGAGATGGTCGTGGTGGCCGGGGACCCGTGGGCCGTCAACAGCCTCATGAGGGCCGCACCGAGCCGGCTGCACGGCGCGCTCGTGAAGCTCAAGGACGGGCAGCACCGCCGACGGGAGACCGGCCGGGCCCTTCTGGAGGAGGAGCTCGCCATCCTGCTCGACGGCAGGCTCTGCGATCGCGACAGGCACCAGGTGGACACCTTCCTCGCGCAACGCGCCCGCCACCCGGAGTACGTCGAAGGACTCGCCGCCGTGGTGGCCGCCCTCCAGCGCGGGCAGGCCCAGACCCTGATCCTCAGCCGGCCCGTACGGCTCGACCGGCACCTGTGGGTCGGCGCCGCCCCCGTCCACCTGGCTCTGACGGGCGAGGAGCTGAGCGCCTTCGGCCTGCACTACTACTGGGAGGAGCCGGCACCCGGCGCGGCCTTGATCCGCGCGGCGGCGGGAACCCAGGCCGACCTGATCTCCGTACCGGACGAAGAGCTGCCGCTCGAAGACGGCGTCGCGGTGGCCCTCCGTTACACGGGCTCGTGACCACCGCCGCACGGGCCCATGACGGCCGGCCCGGGGCTGCTCATGTCGCCCTCCCGCGTCATGAGGCCGCCCCCGGGCATCGGCCCGGGGGCGCCGTCGTGAGGGAGGAGCGGGCTTGCGCACCCGCCTGCCACACCCGCTAGTCCTCCAAGGTGTCCTTGATCTTCTCCTTGGCCGCGCGGGCGTCGCCCTTGGCCTGCTCCCCACGACCTTTCGCGGTGAGGCTCTCGTTGCCGACGGTGCGGCCCACGGTCTCCTTGGCCTTGCCCTTTGCCTGTTCCTTCTTGGCCTTCATCTTCTCTTCGCCCGACACGATCCACTCCCATCGTTTGGAACCTCTTACTCCGCTGCGCCTAACCCGTTCGGGCCCCTCCAAACGCTCCCGGTCTCCGCAGTCCGAACCGTGGGTCGGGCGGCCTCCCGGCCGCCTTGCTCCTACGCTCGAAACGTGACCGAGAACGAGATCAAGCTCAAGGCCATCGCCGCCCTCACAGCCCTGCGCGGCGGCGCCGAGGAAGGATTCGTGTCCGATCTGCTCGGCGAGGTGATCCCCGACGAGTTCATCGTTCCGGCTTCCGCGGGACCCGAGGAGGCCGGGCTGTCGGTGCTGAGCCAGCTCTCCGAGCCCCTCAGCGCACTGATCAGCGGATTCATCCTCGCCTTCGAGTCGGTGGCCGACGCCTACGACGAGATGGACCCGGAGCGGCCCACCGAGCAGGTCCTCCAAGAAGTGGCGCTCGAACTCGCCCGGGACGACACCGAGTGAGGTAACCGCACGCGGTGGCCGCGTACTCGTCGGTACAGTCGGCACCCTGGCCGACGCCCCCGACCACGACCTGCCGAAGGTGCACGATGAGTCTGGAAGCGCAGATCAACTCCGCCGCCCGGGCGGCCGACGGCGCGAGCCACTGGCGTCCGCGGCTGTTCGCCGCGGGCGACCCCGGGCAACGGTCGGATCTGACCGGGATACTGGCCCGCGGTGAGGCGACGGCGGTGCGGGACACCCTGTACCTCTTGGCCCGCGTCGAGCGCGGCGACGGCGGCGGACTCGACGCGACGGAAACCGCCACCCTGCACAGCTGCGCAAGCGGCTTTCCGCCCTCGTCCCGCGGCACCCGGGCGAGACCGAACTGCTCCTGTTCCGGCTCTCCTACGCCCCACCGCCCACGGCGCGCGCCCTGCGCCGGGGCGTCAACACCGTACTCCGCTTCGACGACCCCGACCGGCGCCGCTGACGTCGAGCGCCGGACCCCGTCCGCCGGTCACCCGGGCCTGCGCGCCGAGGCCCAGCGGGTTCGCCTCAGGGCGCCAGGAACCCGGTGAGCGCTGTTGCGACCGTCTCCGGATCCTCCAGTTGCGGGTAATGTCCGACGGCCGGAGGCCCGGCGAGCTCCACGACGTGGGCCCGCGGCATGCGCGCCCGGACCCGGGCGAGTACGTGCGCGCCGCTGATCGGGTCGGCAGGCCCCCACACGAACAGCGTGGGCCCGGAAAAGCCCTCCAGGGCCGAGGTCCAGCGCGCGGCGTGCCGACGGCGCTCGTCGATGTACCGCAGCAGTCTCGGGGCGAGGCGGTGGCCGCCGGCGCGGGACGCCGCCGCCCACAGGTCGCGCACGTCCTCGTCGTGGACCGGCCGTCCCAGCACCCCGCGCAGGGTCGCGGCGAACCGCCGCTCCGTGGTGAGGGGCGCGAGCAGCGGCCCCAGCGGGCCGTGCAGCAGGCGCTGGATCGGCACGGGGCGGTGCAGATCGGGATAGAGCCCGCCGTTCAGCCAGGCCATGCGGGCGATCCGGGCCGGGTCGCGGGCCAGCAGTTCCTGGCCGACGCTCACCCCGTAGTCGTGCGCGACCAGGGCGGTGCTGCCGATCCCGTACCGGCGCCAGACCTCCTCGACGAGAGAGGCCTGGTCGAGCACCGAGTAGCGGTGGCGTCGGGGCTTGTCGCTCTCCCCGAAGCCGAGCAGGTCCAGCGTGGTGACCCGGAGTCCGGCCGCGACGAGGGCCGGGACCACGGCCGCCCAGTCGTGGGAGGAGGTCGGGAAGCCGTGGACGAGGGTGACGGGCGCGCCGTGCGCGAGCCCGTCCTGGCGTACGAAGACCGAGTGACCGCCGATCCGCACGGTGCCGCCGCCCTCGGTCCAGCGGCGCAGCGGCGGCAGGACCCGGTCGCCGGTCATCCAGAGGCCTCCTCGGCGTGCAGGTGGCTCAGCCCGTGCAGCAGTGTCCGCAGGCCGAACTCGAACTCGGCCTCGGAGTCGAGTGAGTTGAGCAGTTCGGCGTGGCGGTGGACCACCGGGTGGGTGCGCGGGGAAAGGGAGGCGAACAGGTCGGCCATCGCGGCACGCTGTCCGGCGGTGCGCGCCGCGCCGCCGGAGTCGAGGACCGCGGCACCGATCACGAAGTGGGTGACCGTGAGGTAGACGTGGACGGCCGACCGGGGCGACCACCCGTGGGCGAGGAGCTGCTCGAGGGCGTGCTCACGGGCTCGCAGGGCATGGGGACCCAGCAACTGACCGGTGGTCAGCAGCGGGACGACCGCAGGGTGCGCCGCGAGGACCCGGCGGAACTCCCGGGCCCCGCCTTCCAGACCGGCCCGCCAGTCCCCGTCGAGCGAGGGCAGCCGGATCTCGCCCAGCATGTGGTCGACGGTCGCGATCAACAGCTCCTCCCGGCTCGCGACGTGCCGGTACAGGGAGGTGTGGCGGACCTGGAGGTGGTCGCCGAGCCGGCGCATCGTGAGCGCCTCCAGGCCCTCACGGTCGGCCAGTTCGAGCGCTCCCGCGGTGATCCGGTCGAGCGTCAGCCCGCCCTCGCGGGGCCTGCGGCGGTCGCGTTCCGCGTAGCGGGCCTGCCACCACGCGGGGGATCCGGGCTCCTGGCGGGCGGCGGTGGCTTCGGCTTCGGGCTGGGGTGTCATGGATGGCGCCTACTCGAAGAGGTCGGGTTCCGTGCGGACGATCTCGTCCCAGAGGGGCTGGAAGGAGAACCAGCCCGCGAGCGGGAACCCGGTCTGGTCCCGGGTGTGCCGGGCGGCCTCGGGGTCGATCAGGTGCGGAGTGCCCGCGGCTTCCGCCAGGAGCTGCGCCTGGGCGCTGCGCTCCATGGAGATGAACCACCAGGCCGCTTCGTCGACGGATTCGCCGACGGTGAAGATGCCGTGGTTCTGGTGGATGACGGCCCTGTGCGGCCCCAGCCCGGCGGCGAGCTGCCGGCCGGCCTCCTCCTCGACCACCACGGCACCGGCGCCGTCCCGGTGGACGGTGTGCTGCTCGTACAGGGCGCACGCGTCCTGGGTGATCGGGTCCAGCAGGCGTCCCAGGCTGGAGAAGGCCTTCCCGTGGAGGGCGTGGGCGTGACAGGCGGCGACCACGTCGGGACGGGCGGCGTGGATGGCGGAATGGATCACGAATCCGGCCCGGTTGACCGGGCGCCTGCCGTGGCGGACCTGTCCCTCGTGGTCGACGAGGATCAGGTCGGAGACCCGGACGTGCCGGAAGGACATGCCGAACGGGTTGACCCAGAACATGTCCGGGTACTCGGGGTCGCGCACGGTGATGTGCCCGGCGACCCCTTCGGAGAAGCCGAGGCGACCGAAGACGCGGCAGGCGCCGGCGAGCCGCTGTTTGCGGTGCTCGCGCTCCCGCGCGGGATCGGTGAACACGGGCGGCAGGGGCAGTTCGAGGTTCTCCTGCCGCGGGAGGAACGCGCTGCCGCGCAGCCCTTGCCCGCCGCCGTCCCCCGGAGCGGCTCCCGTCGCCGGGCCCGTCCTCGCGTCCGTCGCCGTGTCCGGCTTCGCGTCCGTCCCGTCGTGCCCTTGCATGCCCGTCGCCTCGTCCACGCCCCGCCTCACTCCGATGTGCGTCCGTTGGACGCACATAATGAGTCCATTGGACGCACAGCGCAAGACCCGGGTCGGCCGCCGGTGCCTGGTGCGGCGGTGGTCAGCCGACCCCGTACCGCGCCTCGATGCCCGCGATCACCAGGCGCAGGCCTTCCTCGAAGCCCGCGTCGAAGTCCTGGAAGAGGTCGGCGCCCGCGGCTGCGGCGAGGGGGAAGTCGCCCATGCGTGCGGCGCGTTCGTCGACGTCGTAGCCCTCCCTGCGCTCGCCCGGGAGCGACTCGACGCCCTGTTCCTCGGTGACGAAGCCGAGGGTGAAGAAGTAGGCCGTGGAAGTGGCCCGGACGGCGGCGGACAGTTCGAAGCCGGCCTCCACCAGGGCGCGGAGGTTCTCTTCCATCTGGACCGCGTGCTCGGTGCCGGTGAAGCGCGATCCGCTGAAGACCTTCGCGCCGTCGCGGTAGCCGAGCAGCGCGGTGCGCAGGCCTCGATTGACGTCCAGGAGCCGCTGCTGCCAGGTGGCGCCCGGGGTGAGCCGCGAGTCGGCGACCATCCGGCGGTACATCTCCGTCGCCATCTCGTCGAGCAGTTCCTGCTTGTTCTTGAAGTGCCAGTACAGGGCCGGCGCCTGGACGTTCAGCTCCTTGGCGATGGCCCGCAGGGTGAGCCCGTCGAGTCCGGCGTCGTTCAGCAGCCTCAGGCCGGTCGCGACGGCCTGCTTCTTGTCCATCTTGGGGGATTTCCGGGTAACCACGCTTGACAGCTTAACACCGTTAAGGGCACTCTCTGGGGCATGGAACTTAACGCTGTTAAGGAGAATGTCGTGGACACGGACGTACTGATCGTCGGAGCGGGCCCCGCCGGCCTCGCGCTCGCCGTCGACCTCGCCCGGCGCGGGGTGCGGGCCCTCCTCGTGGAACGGGCGGTCGGGCTCTTCCCCGGATCGCGGGGCAAGGGTCTTCAGCCCCGCACGCTGGAGGTCCTCGACGACCTCGGCCTGCACCACGCGATCCGGGCCGCGGGCGCGTCCTACCCGGTCGGGATGATCTGGCAGGACGGCAACCGCCAGGGCGAGCACCGGATGTTCGACGAGAGCGGGTCGAGCGAGGGCTCGCCGTACAGCGAAACCTGGATGGTGCCGCAGTGGCGCACCCAGGAGATCCTCTTCGCGCGGCTGACGGAGCTGGGCGCGGACGTCGCCTTCGGCCGGGAGCTGGTCGGGATCACGCAGGACCGGGGCGGCGTGACGGCCGAGTTCGCCTCCGGCGCCCCCGTCCGCGCACGCTACGCCGTCGCCGCCGACGGCGGCCGTTCCACCGTGCGGCGCGCCCTCGGGATCGGCATGACCGGCGAGACCGTGGACCCGAATCCGATGCTGGTGGCCGACGTCCGGATCACGGGGCTCGACCGTGACAACTGGCACGTCTTCCCGCCCGCCGACGGCAGGGGCTTCCTCGCGATCTGCCCGCTGGCCGGCACGGAGGACTTCCAGGTCGCGGCGCAGCTCCCGGCGGGCTCGGAGACAGACCTCTCCCTCGACGGCATCCGTGAGCTCGTCGCCGCGTACTCGCACCTCGCGCCCGACGCCGTGACCGAGGTGCGCTGGGCCTCGGACTTCCGGCCGCGGGCCGCGATGGCCGACCGGTTCCGCGAGGGCCGCGTCTTCCTCGTCGGGGACGCCGCGCACGTCCACTCGCCCGCGGGCGGCCAGGGGCTCAACACCAGCGTCCAGGACGCGTACAACCTGGGCTGGAAGCTGGGCGCGGTGCTGAGCGGCGCGGCTCCCGAGTCCCTCCTCGACTCCTACGAGGAGGAGCGGCTGCCCATCGCCGCGGAAATGCTCGGCCTGTCCACCCGGGTCCACCGGGGCGAGGTCCGGCGCGGCGAAGCCACCAACCAGCTTGGCCTGGGCTACCGGGGCTCATCCCTCGCGGTGGAGACCCGCACCGGCCTGTCCGAGGATGTCCTGCGGGCGGGCGACCGGGCGCCGGACGGGATCCGCGGCGGCGTACGGCTCTTCGACGTGTTCCAGGGGCCGCACTGGACACTGCTGGCGGTCGGCACGGGCCCGGACCTGCCGGAGCTCCCCACCTGCCGTACCGCGCGGATCCCGTCGTACGAGCTGTACGGGGACGGGGTGTTCCTCGTCCGGCCCGACGGTTACGTCGGGTGGGCGGGCGAGACGGCCGAAGGAGCGAAGCGGTACGCGGCCCAGGTGGGCGTCCAGATGTGCTGACCGCGTCCGCTGCGCCGCGGAAAGGGAGAGCGGCGTTCGAGCCCGGCGGGCGCACGCCCTGTCCACCCGGGACGCCGCTGGGTACGGTGGCCGCGGCAATGGCCGTCGAGCGGCGGGGGGCACTCGGGTATGCGCGTTCTGGCGGGGCGGTACGAACTGCTGCGGCTGGTGGGCCGAGGGGGCATGGGCGAGGTCTGGAAGGGCGTCGACCGCGAGCTCGGCCGTACCGTGGCCGTGAAGGTGTTACCCGTCGAACTCACCCGTCAGGAGGAGTTCCGCCAACGGTTCCGCCGCGAGGCACGGACCGGCGCGGCCCTCTCCCACCAGGGCGTGGCGACGCCGTACGACGTCGGCGAGGACGTCGACGGCGCCGAGGCCGTCCCGTTCCTGGTCATGGAGTACATCGACGGCCGGACCCTGGCCGACATCCTGCGCACGGGCCCGCTGCCGGTCGCACGGGCTGTGGCCATGGCCCGCGACGTCGCCGACACGTTGCTCGGGTCCCGGTGGAGCACGAAGGGGCTGACCGCGACCCGCTGGCCGGGGCGCAGTGGGTAGCCGGCGAGTTCGGTGGGCTGGTCCACCGTCCTTTCCAGCAACCAGAGCGGCGGGTAGAGCCGGAGCGTCTCCTTCACGACCGCCTCGGTGACGACCAGGCGGGGCAGGTCGGCCGCGGTCGGCAGCCGGCCCGCCAGCTCCCGGTCGACCTCGGCCAGCACCCGCCGACGCACCTGCGGGTTCTGGTCGAGGAGGAGGAAGAGCCAGGCCAGCGCGGCGGCGGTGGTCTCGTGGGCGGCGAACAGGTTGGCGACGACGATGCTGACCGCCTCCTCGCGCGTGATCGCGTCCTCGTCGCACGCGGTGTTGAGGAGGTCCGCGACGACTCCGGGGGAGTCCTCCTGCCGCCTTCTGCGCAGGTCGAGCAGCCGGGACACCTCCGAGGTCAGCTCCCGTCCGACACGGTGCAGGCGCCGCCTGCGCGGCGACGGCCAGCGGGCGGGCAGGGGCAGGGGCACGGTGCCGGGCAGTCGCGCATCCTGCAGACGGGCCACCAAGGCGGGGACCTGGCCGACCTCGGGCCCCAGACAGAACTCGGCGATGAGCCGGGCGCTGGGCTCCTCCAGCGCGGGGATCGCCTCGATCCTGCCCCGGGCCCGCCAGGATTCCGCGTGACGGGCCGCCGTCGCCGCGAGGCCGTCCCCGGCGGCGCGCAATCCGCTCCGGTTCAGGCCGCGCCCCGCCAGGCTGCGGGCACGCATCCACCGGGCCAGGTCCTCCGAGGCGCGGCCTCCGTCGGCCTCCTCGCCCAGCAGGTCCCGCGTGATGGTGTAGGTGCTGTTGGTGTGCTTGCGCACCTCCTCCGCCAGGCCCGGCGAGTTCACTACGTACAGCTCGTCGTCGAAGCGCACCAGGTCGCCGTACTCCCGCTGGTGGAGCAGGAAGCCGAGCCGGTCCCGGTCGAATGCGCGTCTGCTGCCGTGCCTCCCGGTCCCGAGGGGACCGGGAGGCACGGAGATCGACGACACGGGTCAGCGCTCCTGTACGTAGTAGTAGTAATACGCGCTGTGTGGAGTGGAGGAGCTGAACGCGCTCCTCACCGAACTCTGGCGCAGGGCCCTCGCCCCTGAGGGATCGTCTGACAGAGGGGCGGAGCTCGATGCGGCGTACGCCGATCCGGCACCGAGAAGCGCGGCGGCGGAGACCGCTACGAGGGCCAGCTTGCGCAGGGGAGTCAGAGAGCCATGTGACGTGCCCCGGGGGCGCCTGCCGTGTACGGAGGGCCGGGAATCCGCGGCCCAGAGGTGTCCCCGTCTGTCAAGGTACGAAATGTGGGGACATGACCTTGTCTGCTCGGCGGGGCTTACTGGAGATGCGGGTTCACCGAGGACGGATGACCCCCTCAGCCCGCACCGCACACCACACACCACGAACCCTTTCCCGAAGGAGAACCACCGTGATCCGCACTACCCGCAAGCAGCGTTTCGTGATGCTCGGCCTGTCGACGGCCCTGGCCGCCGGAGGCGCCCTGCTCCCCTCGAGTGCCTTCGCCGCCCCCGCGACGACGCACGCCGGTGTCACCACGACAGCTGTCCAGGGCAAGCCGGCGCACGGCGACCCGAAGGGCAAGAACAAGAGCCACAACAGCGGTACCAAGAACAAGAAGGGCAAGAAGGGCAACAGGGCTCGCGACATCGAGAACATGCCCGGCTGCAAGTTCGTCAGCGGCAAGGTGTACTGCGAGTTCAAGCCCGAGAAGCCGAAGCCCATCGACCCGAAGCCGGTCGACCCCGCGCCCGCGCCCGCACCCGCACCGGCTCCCGCGCCCGCGCCCGCGCCGCATCAGGGTGGGCCCACCGGCAAGTAGCCGCACAGGCGAGGCTCCCCGTTCCATCGTGAGAATCCCGTCCGATCGCTCAGATCGGGCGGGATTCTCCATGAGCGCGACATCCCGCGCCCGACCGGTGCCGTGATCTCGGAGCGGCGCACCGCCCCGGACGGCTTTCGTATCGGGCAGGTATCAGGGAGCGCTTGGTTGTCCATCGAATCGGTGTGCCGGGCAGTGCCGAAGGGGGCCGCCCGGAGCCGGAGTGTCGTGGACCTGGCCCCCGACTGAGCCGTGCCGACCGGCCTGACCTGGGCGTCAGCGGATGGAAGGTGCTGCCACGGCTGTGACGCGTGTCCGGTATGCGACGCAACGGCCACGCCCGGTGTCTGCCCTATCGTTCGTTCAGGTCATCGGCCGCGCGTGAGCGCACGCGCGGCGCGTACCTCCCGACCATCCGTCCGTCCGTCCGTTCGTCCGAACAGGAGTGATCTGCCCGTGCCCTCGTCCGTCCCGGCCCCGGCCTCTCCGCGCCCCGTGCGCGTACTGCTGGTGGAGGACGACGACCTGATGCGCCGGTCCTTCACCGTCGCCCTCGAGCGCTACGGATACCGGATGAAGGCCGCGGCCGACGGGCTGGCGGGGCTGGAGCTCTTCCGCGACGAAAGCTTCGACCTGCTGATTCTGGACGTGATGCTGCCCGGCCTGGACGGGATCGGCCTGTGCCGCAGGGTCCGGGAGACCAGCCTGGTGCCGGTTTTGATGATGTCCGCCCGCGGCGACGGACTCGACGTCGTCGCCGGTCTGGAGGCCGGGGCGGACGACTACGTGGTCAAACCCGTGGACACCTACGTGCTCGTGGCACGCATCCGTTCGCTGCTGCGGCGGGCGACCTACGCGCCCTCCCCGGAACCCGAGCGGGCCACGGGCGACGGGCCGTCACCGTCCGGGCGTGAGCTGTTGGTCTTCGGGGACCTGACCATCGACACCGGCGGCCTGGAGGTGTTCGTCTCGGGAAGCCCGGTGGCGCTGACCCCGACCGAACTGAAGCTGCTGCTGGAGTTCGCCGCCCACCCGGGCATCGTGCTGGAACGGCACACCCTGCTGCGGGACGTGTGGGAGTACGGCTGGGACGGCGACAGCCGGGTCGTGGACCTGTGCGTGCAGCGGCTGCGCAGCAAGCTGGGCCGCGACCGGATCGAGACGGTCCGCGGTTTCGGCTACAAGCTCAGGCGCTGAGCCCGGTGCGCCCGTTCCACCGGCCGCGGTCCGCCCGCGTGCCCCTGCGCTGGAAGATCGCCGCGCTGGCCGCGTCCACCGCTTGCCTGGTCGCGGCGGCCGTGGGCGTGCTCGTGCACCTGTGGACCGCACAGGACATCCGGAGCCGGGCCGAAGGGCAGGCCTTCAACAGCCTGTACTCGGCCATGGACACCTACCGTCGTACCGGAATCCTGGCGGACGGCGCCGAGCTCGATCCGGCCGAGCTGCCCGCCACACTGCGGCGCCCGGCCGACGACGCCCGGCACACGGCCTACGACGCACAGGTCCTCGGGAATCTGGGCCCGAGCGTCTGGGGCGCCCAGCGGGTCGACGGCTCGGGCAGCCGGGTGCTGGCCGTCCACGTCAACATGAGCTCGGAACTCCACGAACTGCGCCGGCTCGACGTGATCATGGCCGTGGCCTCGCTGGTCGCGCTCGCGGCGGCCACGCCGCTGGCCGTCTACGGAGCCGGGCTGCTCGGCCGCCGGCTGGGGCGGGTCTCCGAGACCGCGGGCCGGATCTCCGCCGGGGACCTGGATGCCCGAACCGGGCCCACCAAGGGCCGCGACGAGGTGTCCGACATCGCCGCCACCGTCGACCGCATGGCGGACAGCCTGAGCCGAAGGCTGCGCACCGAGCGCCAGTTCACCGCGGACGTGGCCCACGAGCTGCGTACTCCGGTCGGCGGTCTGCTGGCCGCCGCCGATCTGCTGCCGCCCGGTGAGACGGAGGACCTGCTCCGTGCCCGGGTGCGCGATCTGCGCGGTCTGGTCGAGGACCTGCTGGAGATCTCCCGGCTGGACGCCGGCGCCGAACAGCCGGTGCGCGCCCATGTCCCGCTCGACGCGGTCGTCTCCGAGGCCGTGGCGCGTACCGGCCTCGACGCGGAGGTCGCCGTCGCCGAGGCGGAGACCGCGCAGACCGTGGAGACCGATCCGCGCCGTCTCGAACGGATCGTCAGCAACCTCGTCGTCAACGCCCACCGGCACGGGAGCACCCCGGTGCAGGTCACCGTCGAGGGCCGTACCGTCGTCGTGCGCGACCACGGTCCCGGTTTCCCGCCCGATCTGCTGCGCGACGGCCCGCGCCGGTTCCACACGGGCAGGCCGGAGCGCGGTTCGGGCCACGGCCTGGGCCTGACCATCGCCCAGGGCCAGGCCCGGCTCCTCGGCGCCGAACTGCGCCTGGACAACGCCCCGGACGGCGGCGCCGTCGCCACCCTGCGCCTGCCGGCCTGACCGCCCGGCCCCGCAGAACCGCTACGAAGCGGAGCGGACGCCGATACACGGCTGCTGAGTTCCTGATACGTCCCCCGGACACCCTTTGGCATGCACCCTTCCGCACCCGAAGACCGCACCCGAAGAGGAGTCCCCGTGACCGCCGACCCCCGTGACGTGATCGCCACGCTCACGCCGCACCCGACGACCGGGACCGCGGCCGCCACCACCGACCTGTCGAAGGTCTACGGCAGCGGAGACACCCGCGTCGTCGCCCTGGACCGTGTCAGCATCTCCTTCCGGGTGGGCGAGTTCACGACGATCATGGGTCCCTCCGGCTGCGGCAAGTCCACCCTGATGCACTGCGCCGCCGGACTCGACTCGTTCAGCTCCGGCTCCGTCCGCATCGGCACCACCGAACTGGGCACGCTCGACGACCGCCGGCTCACCGAGCTGCGCCGGGACCGGATCGGCTTCATCTTCCAGGCGTTCAACCTGCTGCCGACACTGACCGCGCTGGAGAACATCACGCTGCCGCTGACCATCGCCGGCCGCCGGCCCGACCAGCAGTGGCTGGACCACGTGGTCTCCATGGTGGGCCTCTCCCAGCGCCTCGACCACCGTCCCGGACAGCTGTCCGGCGGGCAGCAGCAGCGCGTCGCGGTCGCCCGCGCCCTGGTCTCCCGCCCCGCGATCGTCTTCGGCGACGAGCCCACCGGCAACCTCGACTCCCGTGCCGGGGCGGAGGTCCTCGGCTTCCTGCGCGACTCCGTGCGCGAGCTGGGCCAGACCGTGGTCATGGTCACCCACGACCCCGTCGCCGCGGGCTACTCCGACCGCGTGGTCTTCCTCGCCGACGGCCGCCTGGTCGACGAGATGACACGTCCCACCGCGGACCGGGTGCTGGACCGGATGAAGGCATTCGACACCCGCTCGCGCACCAGCTGACCCAGCACCGAACGCGCATCGAAGCAGCCACCCGCTCGCATCCGCCGAGCCAGCCCCCCAGGATCCGCATCCCATGTTCCGTACCGCCCTGCGCAACGTGTCCGCGCACAAGGCCCGCCTCCTGATGACCGCGTTCGCGGTCATGCTCGGCGTCACCTTCATCTCCGGCAGCCTCGTCTTCGGCGACAGCCTGAACCGTGCCCTCACCGCCCGGGCGACCGACGGCTACGAGCGCATCGCCGTCAGCGTCTTCCCCGAGTCCTCCGCCACCGGCGGCGGCCGCCCGGCCGGGCTCGACGCCAGTACCGTCACCACCCTGTCCCGGGTCCCCGGCGTCGCCGTCGCCGCGGGCCGGGTCGACGGCTTCGCCGCGGTCGCGGGCCGCGACGGCCAGCTGCTCGGCCACGGATCGTCCCACAAGGGCGGGAACTTCTCCCCGGGAGCCGACGGCACGGACCCCGCCTACCGGTTCACCCAGGGTTCCGGGCCGACCGGCGACGACAGGGTCGCCCTCGACGAGACGACCGCCGCGCGGGGCGGCTACCGCGTCGGTGACACCGTGCGCGTCGGCACGGACGAGGGCGCCTCCTCCTACACCCTCAGCGGGGTCTTCCGTACCGACGGGACCACGCGATCCTCCGGGGGCAGCCTGACACTGTTCACCGACGCCGCCGCCCAGCGGCTCTTCCTCCAGCCCGGCCGCTACCAGATCGTCGAGCTCACGGCCGCTCCCGGCACGGACGCGCAGCAGCTCCTGCGCCGCGTCGAGTCGGTGCTGCCCCAGGACGCCGGCGCAGCCACCGGTGCCCAGCTCGCCCGGATCCAGGCGAACCTCGCCACCGGCGACAGCGACACCATGAGCCAGATCCTGTTGGGTTTCGCCGCCGTAGCCCTGTTCGTCGCCACCTTCCTCATCTCCAACACCTTCACCATGCTCATCGCCCGACGCACCAGGGAGCTGGCCCTGATGCGGGCCGTCGGCGCCTCGCGGGGGCAGGTGCGCCGCATCCTGCTGACCGAGTCCCTGCTCGTCGGCGCGGTCGCCTCCGCGGCCGGACTCGCCGTCGGCACCGGGGTCGCCGCCCTGCTCCGGACGCTCTTCGCCGCCGCCGACACCCCGGCCGGCCCGCTCGTCCTCACCCCGGGCACCGTGATCACGTCCATGCTGGCCGGCACGGCCCTGCCCATGGTCGCCGCGTGGCTTCCGATCCGCCGGGCCATGGCCATCCCGCCCGTCGCCGCGCTCGGCGCGGCCGAGCCCACGGCGCCCGCGCGCGCCGGCTCCCTGCGGGGCGGCATCAGTGCCGCGCTGGTGCTCACCGGCACCGCCGCCGTGGTGTACGGGGCCCTCACCACCGGGAAGGACGCCCGCACCGTCATCGGCCTCGGCGCGGCCCTCACCCTGGCCGGCGCGATCGGCCTCATCCCGCTGCTGTCCCGGCCGTTCGTCGCCCTGCTCCAGCCGCTGCTGAACCGTCTCCACCCGGTGCACGGAAACCTCGCCGCCCGCAACACCGTCCGCGACCCGCGCCGCACCGGCGCCACCGCCGCCGCGCTCGCCATCGCCCTCACCCTCGCCTCGGGCCTGTCGGTCCTCGGGGCCTCCGCCGCCCAGTACCTCGACCGCGCGACCACCCACGACTTCACGGCCGACTACCTGGTGAAGGCCGCCGAGGGCGGCATGCGGATGACCCCCGCCACCGCGGAGGCGCTGCGGAAGCTGCCCGGCGCCACGGTCAGCCCGCTCAACCAGTCCACCGAATACCGCCTGGCCGGCACTTCCTCCGTGCTGACCGGCGTCGACCCCGCCGCCATCGGCCGACTGCTGCGCTACGACGTGGCCGAGGGCTCTCTCGACTGCCTCGCCAAGGGCCAGATCGCCGTGGCCGATTTCAAGGCCAGGAAGGCCGGCTGGCACGTCGGTCAGACGCTCCCCCTGGAGCGTCAGGACGACCAGCGCGGCAGCGTCACCATCGGCGCCGTCTACCGGGCGGACGAGCAGAGCAACCTGCTGCCCAGCATCACCGCACCCGACTCCCTCGTCGCCCGCTACGACTCCACCCCGCACACCGCCGGGATCCTCGTCGCCACGGACGGCGGACCCGGCCGGGCCGCGCTCGGCAAGATCACCCACGCCCTCGGCGACAACCCCGCCCTGGCCGTCCTCGACCGGGCCGCCATTCGAGCCGAGGACAGCGGAACCATCGGCGACCAGCTCAACGTCTTCTACGCCCTGCTGAGCATGGCCCTGGTGATCGCCGCGCTGGGCATCGCCAACACCCTCGCTATGTCCGTCCTCGAACGCCGCAAGGAGATCGGCACGCTGCGCGCCCTCGGCCTGGACCGTGCCGGAGTGACCCGGATGGTCCGCCTGGAGGCCCTGCTCGTCGGCGCGCTCGGCGCGACCGTCGGCACGGTCCTGGGCGTCTTCCTGGGCTGGGCGCTCGGGCGCACGCTGCAGGAGAGCGTCGCCGGCTACACGTTGGTCCTTCCCTGGGGTCGCCTCGCTCTCGGCGTGCTCATCGCCCTGGCGGGCGCGCTGGTCGCCTCGCTCTGGCCGGCCCGCCGGGCCGCCCGCGTGGACATTCCCGCCGCGACGGCGGCGTAGCGACCGCTCCACCGGCGAGGCACCTCGCGCGGAAGACCCCGGCCCGAGGCCGGGGTCCTCCGCGTTCGGCCACGGGGCCGGTCGTCACGCGTCCGCGCGCAGGAGATCGGCGCACTTCTCGCCGATCACCATCGTCGTGATGCACGGGTTGACGGTGACGAGATCCGGCATGACCGATCCGTCCGCGACCCGCAGCCCGTCGACCCCTTTGACCCGCAGCCGGGCGTCGAGCGGCGCCATGGGATCGCCGTCGGCCCCCATCTTCACCGTGCAGGACGGGTGGTAGACGGTGTTGTGCGTCTTGCGGACGTAGTCGAACAGCTCGTCGGCGGTGCGGACGTCGGGGCCCGGGGCGAGCTCGGCCCCCGCCCACCCGGCGAGCGCCGGCTGCGCGGCGATCCGGCGGGCCAGCCCGATGCCGGCTCTCATCACCCGCGTGTCGTGCTCGTGCGTGAAGTACCTGGGGTCGACCCTGGGCTTGTCGCGGTAGTCGCGCGTCCGTAGCCGCACCGTCCCGCGCGACCTGGCACGCGTCACGTTCGGCGTCAGACAGAAGGCGTTCTCGGACGTCGGATAGCCGTGCCGCGCGGTGTTCATGTCGAAGGGCACCGAGCCGTAGTGGAACATCAGGTCCGGCCGGTCCAGACCCGGCTCGGTGTCGTAGAAGATGCCCGCCTCCCACCACTGGCTCGACCTGGTGGTCATCGGCTGCCTCGCCTCCCACATGACGACGCCCTCGGGGTGGTCCTGGAGGTTCTCGCCGACCCCCGCGGAGTCCACGAGCACCTCCACGCCCACCTCGCGCAGATGCTCCGCCGGGCCGATGCCCGACAGCATCAGCAGCTTCGGAGTGTCGATCGAGCCGCAGGAGACGACCACCTCGCGGCGCGCGCGGACCGTACGGGTGTGGACGAGATCCGGGTCCAGGTACTCGGCGCCGACGCACCGCGGCCCGTCGAACGCCAGCTTCTTCGCCCGCACCCCGGTGCGTACCTCCAGGTTGGGGCGCTTGCCCAGCACCGGGTGGAGGTAGGCCACCGAGGAGGACTGGCGGATGTTGTTCTCGTCGGCGTTGATCTGGAACCAGTTGGCACCCCGCACCACCGTCGAGCCGGTGTTGAACGGGGTCGTCGGTATGCCCGCCTGCGCACACGCCTGGAGGAGGGCGGCGCCGCACGGGTCCTCGCCCTTGAGCGTACGCAGCTTCACCGGTCCCGACCGGCCGTGGTGGTCCCCCGGAGCGTCGTTGTTCTCCAGCCTCCGGTACAGCGGGAACAGGTCCGCCGCGCTCCAGCCCGCACAGCCGGCCGCCGCCCAGTCGTCCAGGTCCTCGGCGGGCGCCCAGAAGGCGATGCAGGAGTTGTGCGAGGAGCAGCCACCGAGCACCTTGGCGCGCGCGTGCCGCATGAAGCTGTTGCCCCTGGCCTGCGGCTCGACCGGGTAGTCCCAGTCGTAGCCGGACTCCAGCAGGCCCATCCACCGTTCCAGCTTCAGGACGCTGTCGTCCCCGACGTCGCTCGGACCCGCCTCCAGGACGCACACGGTGACGGACGGGTCCTCGCTCAGCCGCGCCGCGACGACGTTGCCCGCGGTTCCGCCGCCGACCACGACGTAGTCGAACTCTCCGGCCTCTCCGCTCATGAGGGGGTGACCTCCTCCAGTGCGACGGGCTCGGGGCGGGCCACGGCGGCGTGTTCGGCGAGGACGCCCGTACGGTGCCGTTGGACGAACCAGTAGTAGGCGAAGCCGCCCAGCGCGATCGCGCCGACGAACAGCACCGCGCCCCAGCGCAGGTACCAGTGGTACGGGGCCGCCGCGTTGTACACGGCCGACCGCGGCCAGATGAGGTTGAGGGTCATCGCCGCCCCCCACACCACGGCGACGATGTTGACGGGCAGTCCCCAGCGGCCGAGTGAGAACTTGCCCTCGGCGGGCTGCCACCGGCCGCGCAGCCGCGCCACCAGCATCGGCCCGGTGACCAGGAGATAGGCGACGTAGATCAGCACGATGCCGATGCTGGTGACCACGGTGAAGATCTGCGGCTGGCGGATGTTGACCAGCAGGATCGCGAGGGCGAGCACCCCGATGATCACGGTCGGCAGGATCGGGGTGCCGAACCGCGGGCTGACCTTCGCGAGCCGGGAGGAGGCGGGGAGATTGTTGTCCCGGGCCATGGCGAAGGCGAGCCGGACGGCCGCCGTGTGCACCGCGAGCGCGCAGACGGTGACGGCGATCAGCACGCACCACAGCATCGCCTTGCCCGCCGTCGGGCCGAGGACGTCGAGGACGACGTACTGCAACCCGTCGGTGGAGAGCTTCTCGCCGCGCAGACTCGACACGCTCATCAGCGCGAGGATCAGGACGAGGCCGCCCAGGACGAACGAGGCGACGATCGCGCGGATGATGGCGCGCGGCGCGTTGCGCGAGGGGTCGAGGGACTCCTCGCCGAGCGAGGCCGCGGTGTCGAATCCGTACATCACGTAGGCCGAGGCGAGCGAGGCGATCAGGAACGCCCCGAAATAGCCCAGGGGCTGGCCGGAGCCGGTGCCGGCCGTGTCGGTGACGACCTGCGGGCCGCGTACGACGTTCACCGCGAGCAGCACGATCAGGACCACGGTCGCGATGAGTTCGAGGAAGACACCCGCGGTGTTGATCCGCGCCATCAGCTTGACGCCGAAGGCGCTCACGACCGTGGTGAAGAGGATCAGGACGGAGGCGAGGACCACCGCGTTGGTCGCCACGTCGTACGTCCCGGTCCCGTCTCCGACGAACTGGAAGACGGACGAGATCTGAGGAAGCGTGAGCTGGTAGGCGAGGGCCACTGCGGCGATGGAGACGATCGAGGCGATGAGCATCATCCAGCCGGCGAGCCAGCCGACGTGTCCGTTCCCCACCTTCTTAGCCCAGTTGTAGATGGACCCGGCCACGGGATAGCGGGCGGCCAGTTCGGCGAAGCAGAGCGCGACCATGAACTGGCCGGCGAAGACCATCGGCCAGGACCACCAATAGGCGGGACCGCCGCTGGCGTATCCGAAGTAGAAGAGCTGGAAGGTGCCCGTGAGGATCGAGATGTAGGAGATGCCGGCCGCGAAGGTGTGGAAGTTGCCGAGCGTCCGCTTGAGTTCGGGACGGTAGCCGAACTCGGCGAGTTCCGCGTCGTCGCCCGGCGGGGAGGGTGGAGCAGTTTCCATGGGTCAACTCCTGGACAGTAGAGGTTGTTTCAGGCGAACCAGCCCTGCGGCTCGGGTGCGGTGTTGCGCCAGATGTGCTTCGTCTCGCGGTACTCCGCGAGACCGGTCGGACCGAGCTCCCGCCCCGTGCCTGACTGCTTGAACCCGCCCCACTCCGCCTGCGGCAGATAGGGGTGGTAGTCGTTGATCCATACGGTGCCCAGGCGCAGCCGTCCCGCGACGCGCCGGGCCCTGCCCTCGTCGCCCGTCCACACCGCGCCCGCGAGACCGTAGACCGTGTCGTTCGCGAGCCGCACGGCCTCGTCCTCGTCGCCGTCGCGGAACCGCTCCACCGTCAGGACCGGGCCGAAGGACTCCTCCCGTACCACCGACATCCCCGCGTGACACTCGTCGAGGACCGTCGGCAGGTAGTAGAAGCCCCGGTTGTACGCGGGCCCCTCGGGCCGGGCGCCGCCGCAGCGCAGCACCGCGCCCTCGGTGACGCCCCGCGTGACGTAGGCCTCGACCTTGGCGCGATGCGCGGCCGAGATCAGCGGCCCGGTCCGGGCCCGCTCGTCGAAGGGACCTCCCAGGCGGATCTCGCCGGCCCTGCGCACGATCTCGTCGACGAACCGGTCGTGCAGCGCGTCCTCGACGAGCAGCCGCGCCCCCGCGGAACAGACCTGCCCCGAATGCAGGAACACCGCGGTCAGCGCCATGTCCACCGCCGTCTCGAAGTCGGCGTCCGCGAACACGATGTTCGGGTTCTTGCCGCCCAGTTCGAGCGCGACCTTCTTTACCGTCCCGGCGGCCGCCGCCATCAGCCGGCGGCCGGTCTGCAGACCACCGGTGAAGGAGAGCAGGTCGACGCCCGGGTGGTCGGCGAGCGGCGCACCCACCTCGGGGCCCGCGCCGAGCACGAGGTTGGCGACCCCGTCGGGCAGTCCCGCCTCGGCGAGCAGACGCATCAGGTGGATCGCGGTGTGCGGGGTGAGCTCGCTCGGTTTCAGGACGAAGGTGTTGCCCGCGGCGAGGGCCGGCGCGACCTTCCACGCCGTCTGGAGCAGCGGATAGTTCCACGGCGTGACGAGCCCGCAGACCCCGACCGGCTCGTGCACCACCCGGCTGTCGGCGTTCGCCGTGCCCGTGTCGATCACCCGTCCGGTCTCGACGGGGGCGAGCCGCCCGAAGTACCGGAAGCACTTCACGACGTCGCCGATGTCGTACGCGCTCTCCACCAGCCGCTTGCCGGTGTCGAGGGACTCGGCGCGGGCCAGCGCGTCCATGTCGCGGGCGATCAGATCGGCGACGCGCAGCAGCAGGTCGCCGCGGTCGGCGGCGGAAGTACCCGGCCACGGGCCCTCGTCGAACGCCCGGCGGGCCGCGGCGATCGCGTCGGACGTGTCCTTGCCGTCCGCCTCGTCGACCTCCGCGACGAGAGTGCCGTCGGCGGGACAGCGGATCTCCCGCGTGCGCCCGTCGCGGGCAGCCGTCCACACGCCGCCGATGAACAGATCAGGCACCGGTGCCTCCCAGCCTCTCGGTCAGCCAGGCGTGGAAGATCCCGATGTGGTGCTCGGCCGGCACCAGCACGCCGCCCGCCCGGTACGCGCGCGACGCCATCGCGGGCTGGGTGCGCTCGCAGGCGTCGAAGTCCTGGACGTTGACCCGGTGGAACAGCTCCACGGACTTCGACACGTCCGTGCCCGACTCGACGACCTCCGGCGCGTACAGCCAGTCGCACTCGACGACCGTGCGGTCCTCGGCGAGCGGGAACATCCGGTGCAGGATCACATGGTCGGGGACGAGGTTGATGAACACGGTCGGCTTGACCGTGATGGCGTAGTAGCGCCGGTCCTGCTCCTCGGCCACCTCGGGCAGCTTGGCGAACCCCGCGCTGCCGTCGACGGTGAAGCCCTCGACCTCCTCGGCGAACGCCGCGCCGTGCCCCACGTAGTACTGCGCCGCGTAGCCCTCCGCGAACTCCGGGAGCACATCGGTGAGTTCGGGATGGATCGTCGCGCAGTGGTAGCACTCCATGAAGTTCTCGACGATCAGCTTCCAGTTCGCCTTCACGTCGTACGTGATCCTTCGGCCGAGCGCGAGATCCTCCGTGCCGTACCGCTCGATGGACGCCGTGTCGCCGAGCCGCTCCACGGCCGCGCCGATCACGGTCTCCTCGAAGGACGGCGCCTCGTCGGCCAGGCACACCCACGCGTAGCCCAGCCATTCGCGCAGCTGCACCGTCACCAGGCCGTAGGTGGTGCGGTCGACGTCGGGCATCTTCACCAGGTTGGGAGCGGCGATCAGCTTGCCGTCGAGGTCGTACGTCCAGGCGTGGTACGGGCATTGGAGCGCGCGCCGCACCTCGCCGGACTCCTCGGTGCACAGCCGGGCGCCGCGGTGCCGGCAGACGTTGAGGAAGGCGCGCAGCTCTCCGGCCCGGTTACGGGTCACGATCACGCTCTCGCGGCCGACCTGGACGGTACGGAACGCACCGGGTCCGGCGAGGTCGGAGCCGCGTACGGCGCAGAACCACATCGATTCGAAGAGCCGCTCCTGCTCCCGCCGGAAGACGTCCGGGTCGGTGTAGAAGCGGCCGGGGAGCGTGGCGATCAGGCTGGGCGGGAGGTCGGTGGCCGTCAAGGCGGACTCCTCAGGCGGAAGGCGCGGGCGTGGTCGTCGCGGACAGCCGGCGCGGGTCGAAGAGTTCGATGGGGTGCTCGGTGACGCCGTTCAGCGCCAGGTCGGCGACGATTTCGCCGACGACGGGCACGAACTTGAAGCCGTGGCCGGAGAACCCGCACGCCACGGTCACCGAGCCGGGGTGCTCCGGATGGCGGGCGATCACGAAATGCTCATCGGGGGTGTTGGAGTACATGCAGGTGGCGGCCTTCAGGAAACGGCCGGGCAGGGACGGGATGCGCCGGGAGAGCTGCTCCGCCATCGCCGCGACCTCCTCCTCGCGCACGATCCGGTCGATGGTCTCCGGCGTGCACACCGTGCCCTTGCGGAAGAACGCCACCTTCGCGCCGAGGCCGGGACCGTCGATCGCGGGGAAGCCGTAGAACTGGACGTCGTCCGCGTCCTCCCAGATGTAGATCGGATGGTTCTCGGGGAGGAAGGGACCGGTGCCGCCCTCGGGCTGGAACCAGTACATGACCTGCCGCTCGATGGTGAACGGCACGCCCAGGTCGGTGAGCAGCTGCGGCGCCCAGGCACCCGGGCAGATCACCAGCTGGCCCGCGGTGTAGGTGTCCTCGGCGGTGTGGACCCGTACCCCGTCGCGGTACGGCTCCCAGCGCACCATCGGCTCCTCGAAGTGCAGATCCGCGCCAGAACGCGTCGCGAGCTGGAGGTGGGCGGCAACCGTGTTCTCCGGCCGGACGAGCCCGGCCCGCGCCTCGTACAGCGCCACCTCGTCCTCGGCCGGGGTGAGGGTGGGGAAGCGGCGGCGGATCTCCTTCGCGTCGAGCATCTCGTGCGGCAGGTCCCACCGCAGGGCCGAGAGCAGCGAACCGGACACCGTCCGGGAATCGGGACGGCCGACCATCACGCCGCCGCACAGCGTGGCGATGTCCCGGCCGGTGTCTCGCTCCAGTGCGTCGAACAGCTCGTAGGAGCGCAGCAGCAGCGGCACGTACGCGGGGTCCTCGAAGTACGACTGCCGCGTGATGCGCGAACCGCCGTGGCTCGAACCGCGGTTGTGGACCGGTCCGAACTTCTCCAGGCCGAGCACGCGCACACCGCGCGCGGACAGGTGGTGGGCGGCGGCACTGCCCATTCCGCCCAGGCCGACGACGATCACGTCATAGGTGGGTGACACGGTGGGGTCCTCCTCGGACGCTCCCTAGCGGCGGATGCGGCTCATGCCGGGGTCGAACAGCGGCTCGTCGGCGACGGTCGCGGGGACCTTCTCGCCGAAGTACTCGATGTGTACCGGGGTGCCCGCGGTGAGTGGGGGCAGCCACGCGTACGCGACGCAGCGGCCCAGTGTGTAGCCGTACGAGGCGCTGGTCACGTACCCCGCGGGCAGACCGCCGGCATACACCGGTTCCTTGCCGAGGACGACGGCCGCGGGGTCGTCGAGCAGCAGTGCGGTGAGCTTGCGCCGGGGCTCGCCCGCTTGCTTCAGAGCAGCCCGTCCGACGAAGTCGCCCTTGTCCATGCGTACGGCGAAACCGAGCCCGGCCTCGTACGGGGTGTCCTCGTCGGTCATGTCGTGGCCCCATGAGCGGTAGCCCTTCTCCAGGCGCAGGCTGTTGAAGGCGGAGCGGCCCGCGGCGATCACGCCGTGCTCCCGCCCGGCCTCCCAGAGCGTGTCCCAGAGCCGCAGCCCGAGGTCGGCGCCGGTGTACAGCTCCCAGCCGAGCTCGCCGACGTAGCTCAGCCGCATCGCCGTCACGGGTACGTGGCCGAGGTAGGTCTGTTTGGCGCGGAAGTAGCCGAAGCCCTGGTGGGAGAAGTCGTCCCGGGTCAGCGGCTGCACCAGCGCGCGGGCGAGAGGGCCCCACACCCCGATGCAGCAGGTGCCGGAGGTGATGTCGCGTATCCGCACGTCGTCGGGCGCGTGGCGCAGCAGCCAGTCCTCGTCGGCGCGGCTGTTGGCGCCGATCTGGAAGCGGTCGGCGGCCAGGCGGGCCACGGTGAGGTCCGAGCGGATGCCACCGGTCTCGTCGAGCAGCAGGGTGTAGGTCACCGCGCCTGGCTTCTTGGCGAGGTCGTTGGTGGTCATGCGCTGCAGGAAGGCCAGGGCGCCGGGGCCGGTGACCTCCAGCCTGCGCAGCGGGGTCATGTCGTACAGGGCGACCTTCTCACGGGTCGCCCGTGCCTCGGCGGCGGCGACCGGCGACCAGTAGCGGGCCGACCAGGAGTCCCGCCCCGGCAGGTCGATGGACTCGGCGAGCGGGGCGTTCGCCTCGTACCAGTGCGGTCGCTCCCAGCCGCCGCCCTCCAGGAAGCGGGCCCCGAGTTGCTCCTGGCGGGGGTGGAAGGGGCTCACCCGCAGGGGGCGCGGCTGCTCCATGGGCTGCAGCGGGTGCAGGACGTCGTACACCTCGACGAACTGCCGGGCCCCGCGGTCGGCGACGTACGCGGGGGAGCGCTGGGCGTCCTCGAAGCGGGTGAGATCGCACTCGTGGACGTCGATCCGGGGCCGGCCCTCCACCATCCACTCCGCGACGGCCCTCGCAACCCCCGCCGAATGGGTGACCCACACGGCCTCGGCGAGCCAGAACCCGCGCAGGGCGCGGGACTCGCCGAGCAGCGGCATGCCGTCCGGTGTGAAGGAGAAGACGCCGTTGAATCCCTCTTCGACCTCGCTTCCGGCGAGCGCGGGCAGCAGTTCCCGGCAGTCCTGCCAGCTCGGTGCGAAGTCCTCCGGTGTGAAGGGGTACGAGGACGGCATGACCGGTGCCTCGTCGTAGGCCGGGACGGTGAAGGGGTCGACGGGCAGCGGCCGGTGGGCGTAGCTGCCGATGCCGATCCTGTCGGTGTGCTCGCGGAAGTACAGGTCGCGGTCCTGGAACCGCAGGATCGGCCGGGACGCCTCGGTGCGCGGGTCGCCCGCGCCCGCGAGCTCCGGCAGGGGGCGGGTCTTCGCGTACTGGTGGGCGAGCGGCTGCAGGGGCACGTCGACGCCCGCCATCCGGCCGACGACCGGACCCCAGAAGCCGGCCGCCGATACGACGTGGTCGGCGGAGAAGACACCCCGGTCGGTGACGACCCCTGTCACCCGGCCGTCCTCCCGCTCGATGCCGGTGACGGTGTGCCGCTCCAGGAACCGGGCGCCGCGGCCCTCGGCGCGCTCCATCTGGGCGCGGCAGGCGAGGACGGCGCGGGCGAGGCCGTCGTCCGGGGTGAAGAACCCGCCGAGGACCTTGCTCGTGTCCAGCAGCGGCCACAGCTCCTTGCACCGCTCGGCGGAGACCAGCTCGCCGCGGATGCCCCAGGACGCGGCGTATCCGGCCCTGCGGTGGAGGTCGGCCAGACGCTCCTCGGTGGTGGCCAGTTCCAGACCGCCCACCGGGTTGAAGCAGGGCAGACCGTCGACTTCGAGTGCGCCGAACTTCTCGATGGTGTACCCGGCGAACGCGCTCAGCGTCTTCGACGGGTTGGTCCGGAAGACGAGACCAGGGGCGTGCGAGGTGGAACCCCCGGGGGCGGGGAGCGGGCCTTGTTCGAGGACCGTGACGTCGCTCCAGCCGCGGGCGGTCAGTTCGTCGGCGAGCGAGCAGCCGACGATGCCGGCGCCGATGACCACGACACGGGGACTGGGTGCGGGCGCGTGGGACATGCCCCTCCTTGAGTCGGGTGGGGACGGACGGCCTAGCGGACGGCCGGCAGGGTGGTGCGCTCGGCGGCGACGGTGGTGTCCTCGCCGTGCCCGGTGTGGACGACGGTCGCGCCGGGGAGCGTGAGCAGGCGGCGCCGTACGGACGCCAGGATCGTCGGCCGGTCGGAGTACGAGCGGCCGGTCGCGCCCGGACCGCCGCGGAAGAGGGTGTCGCCCGTGAACACGGCGTCGAGGAAGGGCGCGTGGAGGCTGCAGCTGCCCCAGGTGTGGCCGGGGGTGTGCAGAACGCGCACCTCGGTCGCCGCGACGAGCAGCCGCTGCCCGTCGGAGAGTTCACCGTCCGGAGCACGTGACGCGTGGACGTGGTCCCACAGTTCGCGGTCGGCCGGGTGCAGCAGGACCGGAGCACCGGTCGCCTCGGCCAGCGCGGCGGCCGCGCCGATGTGGTCGTCGTGGCCGTGGGTGCACACGACGGCGGTGACCCGGCGTCCCGCGACGGCGGCCAGGATCGCACGGGCGTCGTGGGCCGCGTCGACGACGAGGACCTCCTCGTCGTCGCCGATGAGCCAGACGTTGTTGTCGACGTCGAAGGTCTCGCCGTCGAGGGTGAACGTGCCCGAGGTGACGACCCGTTCGGCGCGCAGGCGGCCGCTCTGCCGGTTCGTCACAGCACCACGACCGAACGCAGGACCTCGCCCCGGTGCATCTTGGCGAAGGCCCTCTCCACCTCGTCGAGTGCGATCGTCTCGGAGACGAAGGCGTTCAGGTCGAGCCGGCCCGACAGGTACTGGTCGATGAGGACGGGGAAGTCACGGCTGGGCAGACAGTCCCCGTACCAGGAGGACCGCAGCGCGCCTCCGCGCGAGAACAGGTCGATGAGCGGCAGATCGATCCGCATGTCCGGGTCGGGCACCCCGACCTGCACGAGAACGCCCGCGTGGTCGCGCATGTAGAAGGCCTGGCGGTAGGTCTCGGGCCGGCCCACCGCGTCGATGGCGACGTCCACCCCGAGCCCGCCGGTGAGTCCGCGTACGGCCTCGACGGCGTCCGTCCCGCGGGAGTTGACCGTGTGGGTCGCGCCGAAGCGGGTCGCGGCGTCGAGTTTGCGGTCGTCGATGTCGACGGCGATGACGCGCCGGGCCCCGGCCAGCGAGGCTCCCGCGATCGCCGCGTTCCCGACGCCGCCGCAGCCGATCACCGCGACGGTGTCGCCCCGGCCGACGTTCCCGGTGTTCACCGCGGCCCCGTAGCCGGCCATCACTCCACAGCCGATGAGCCCGGCGGCCTCGGGCGGGGCGGCCGGGTCGACCTTCACTGCCTGCCCGGCTGCGACCAGGGTCTTCTCGGCGAAGGCGCCGATACCGAGGGCGGGGGAGAGGGGCGTGCCGTCCAGCAGCGTCATCGGCTGTGCGGCGTTGCGGGAGTCGAAGCAGTACCAGGGGCGGCCGCGGCGACAGGAACGGCAGTTGCCGCAGGGAGCGCGCCAGGCGAGGACCACGTAGTCGCCCGGTGTCAGATCGGTGACGCCCTCCCCGACCGCTTCGACGGTGCCCGCGGCCTCGTGGCCGAGCAGGAAGGGGAAGTCGTCGTTGACGGCGCCTTCCCGGTAGTGCAGATCCGTGTGGCAGACACCGCAGGCCTGTACGGAGACGAGAACCTCGCCGGGCCCGGGATCAGGGACGACGATCGTCTGCACCTCGACGGGTGCCCCCTTCTTCACGGCAACGACGGCACGGACCTCATGCGGCACGATGGGCTCCTCAGCTGTTGCGGAGTGCACGATGTGTTGCGCGATGGGGAACATAGTGGGAACGGCGACAACCCGCCGTCAAGGGGCGGGTGTTAACGACTGGCAAATCCGTGCGGGCCCGCGGAAACGCCCTCGGCACGAGCTCCACGCGCGTCCTCCCCGCATACGACGACGCGGGGCCGGGTCTCCCCGGCCCCGCGTCGAGTGGGCACCGCTCGGCGGAATGGCTCAGAAGCCGTAACCCATCCGTCGTGACAGCTCGTCGGCCGCGACGACCGTCCGCGCGGCGAGCTCCGGCAGCCGGTCCCGTCCGAGGCGGTAGGCGGGGCCCGAGACGCTGAGCGCGCCGAGCACCCTGCCGTCGTGCGCGCGCACCGGCGCGGCGACCGCGTTCAGGCCGAGTTCCAGTTCCTCCGCGACGATCGCGAAGCCCTGCGCGTACGCCGCGTCCAGCTCGGCCCGCAGCATGCCGGCGCTGGTCACCGTGTGCTCCGTGAACCGCGGCAGGGCCCGGGCGAGGAGTCCTTCGCGCAGCGTCGCCGGCAGATGGGCCAGGAGCACCTTCCCGCTGGAGGTGGCGTGCAGCGGAGTGCGACGGCCCAGCCAGTTCTGCGCGGTGACCGAGGCGGGGCCGCGCGCCTGCATGATGTTGACGGCGGCATCGTCGTCCAGGACCGCGATGTTCACCGTCTCGCCCAGTTCGTCGGCGAGTTCCCGGCACACCGGGGCGCCCTCCTGGGAGATGTCCAGGCGTACGGCCGCCGCCCCCGCCAGGCGCAGGATGCCCGCCCCGAGGAAGTACTTGCCGCGGTCCTGGGCCTGCGAGACCAGGCCCCGGTTCTCCAGCACGCAGAGCAGCCGGAACGCCGTGGACTTGTGCACGTCCAGCTCGTCGGCGATGTCGGTGACGCCCGCCTCGCCGCGCCGGGCGAGGATCTCCAGCACGCTCACGGCGCGGTCCACGGACTGGATCGCCCCCGCCCCCGTCTTGGGCGCCCGGTCCTGCGCTTCCTCGTTCTGTTCAGCCACTGCCTGGTCGCCGGTCATAGCTCAACTCTCGCCATCGTGCGGTCCATTGGGTACACAGGTGGGCACCCATCTTCGGGAAGCCCTTGACGCGGCGGGCACCCCGACCGGATTCTGTTGCGCATCACGCTCCATCATGCGCCATACGCAACCTCATGCTAGCGAAGAGTCCTGCCGAAGAGTCCTGGACCGAGGGGGGCCCGTGATTCCCGTCTGCCGCCTTGAAGACCTCCCCGCGGGCGAATCCGTCCGCATCGACACCACACCGCCCATCGCGGTGTTCAACGCCGACGGAGAGCTGTACGCCATCGACGACACCTGCAGCCATCAGGACGCCTCGCTCTCCGAGGGGTGGCTCGAAGGCTGTCTCGTCGAATGCCCGCTCCACGCCGCCTCGTTCGACGTCCGTACCGGGCAGCCGACCGGTCTGCCCGCCCGTCGTCCCGTCCGCACCCACGAAGTCGTCGTCGCCGACGGCGTCATCCACGTCCGCCCGGCCGCTCAGGAGGACACCGCCGCATGAGGACCGTCACCGTCGTCGGCGCCTCGCTCGCCGGCCTGTACGCCGCCCGCGAGCTGCGTGCCCAGGGCTTCGACGGACGGCTGGTGATCGTGGGCGAGGAACGTCACCGCCCCTACGACCGCCCGCCCCTGTCCAAGGACTTCCTCGCCGGCAGGGCGGACGAGGACCAACTCGCCCTCTGCGACACGGAGGAGGAGACAGGACTCGCCGCGCAGTGGCTGCTCGCCACGCGCGCCCGGGGGCTCGACGCGGGTGGCCGCACCCTGCTCCTCGACAACGGCAGGACGCTGCTCACCGACGGACTCGTCATCGCCACAGGGGCCTGTGCCCGGCGCCTGCCGGGCACCTCGGGACTCGCGGGCGTCCGATCGCTCCGTACGCTCGACGACGCGACGGCGCTGCGGGACGACCTGAGCGGCGGCACCCGGAGGGTCGTCGTGATCGGCGGCGGATTCATCGGCGCCGAGACCGCGTCCACCTGCGTCTCGCTCGGCCATGAGGTCACCGTCGTGGAGGCGGCGCCGCTGCCGCTCGTCCCGCAACTCGGCCCGGAGATGGCCGCCGTGTGCGCCACGCTGCACCGGCGCGGCGGAGCGGAGCTGATCACCGGCACCGGCGTCTCCCGGCTGCTGGGGCAGGGGGCCGTCACCGCCGTGGAGCTGACCGACGGGCGCAGGGTCCCCGCCGACCTCGTCGTCGTGGGCATCGGAGCCGTACCCAACACGGGCTGGCTCGCGGGCTCCACCCTCCCGCTCGGCGACGGTGTGCTCTGCGACGACGGCTGCGTCACCGCGCTGCCGCAGGTCGTCGCGGTCGGCGACGTCGCCCGCGTGGGAGGGCTGCGCGCCGAGCACTGGACCAGCGCGACCGAGCAACCCGCCGTCGCGGTGCGCAACCTGCTGGCGGGCCGGACGGTGGACAGTGCCCGCCCGCTGCCCTACTTCTGGTCGGACCAGTACGGCGCACGCATCCAGTTCGCGGGGCGACGGGGCGAGGGCGACACGGTCCGCGTCGTCGAAGGCTCCACGGACGAGGGGAGCTTCCTGTGCGTGTACGAGCGTGAGGGCCGTACGACGGCGGTGCTGGCCGTCGACCGGCCGAGGCCCTTCCTGCGTGCCCGCCGTGAACTCGCCCGCTCGGCCGCGCTGCCCGTATCAGTACGCGGCAGAGCCGGTGCCGGTGCCGGTGCCGCTTCCGGCGTCGGCGTCGGCGTCGTCGTACGGAGCCCGCAGGCGCAGCCGCGCGGCGAGGATGGCGACGTCGTCCTCGGCGTGGGCGGCGTCGAGTGCGCCGCAGACCGCGTCCACCACGTCCGTGAGGGGCCCGGTGGTGGGCGGGCGGAGGGCGGCGAGGCGGGCGAGTGAGGTGTCGATGTCCTCGCCCCGGCGTTCCACCAGGCCGTCCGTGTAGAGCAGCAGCGTCTGCTCCGCCGTGATGGGCCGGGCGAGTGCCTCGTACCCTCCGACACCCGTGCCCAGCGGCGGGCCGACCGGTACCTCCAGGAGCTCGCCCGGGCCGTCGCGCGTGAACACGGCGGGCGGGAGGTGACCCGCGCTGGCGTACACGGCCATGCCGCGGGCCGGATCGATCCGCACGAGCAGGCAGGTCGCGGGCCGACGGGACTCGTCCGCCGCGGACAGGGCGTCGAGCTGCCGCAGCACCCGGTGCGGGGCGAGGTCGGTGGAGGCGACCTCGCGCAGGACGGAACGGTAGGCGTTCATGTCGACGGCGGCGTCCAGACCGTGTCCCATGACGTCCCCGACCACCAGCAGGGTGCGGCCGAAGTGCAGGCGCACGGTCTCGAACCAGTCGCCGCCGACGATGGCGCGGGATCCGACCGGCAGGTAGCGGCTGGCGATCTCCAGGTTCGGGTGGGGGCGGCCCGGTTCGGCGACGAGCGCCCGCTGCAGGTCCAGCGCGGTCTTCTCCGCGGCCGCCAGGCGCCGGGCGAGGCCGATGTGCAGGCCGGCGAGCCGGGCGGCGAAGTGCATCGTCGCCGTCTCGTGGTCGTCGAAGCCGGTGGGGGCCCGGGCCGCGAGGAGCCGTCCGTAGGTCTCGTCCCGGCCGACCAGGGGAACCGAGACGAAGTGGACGGGCCCCTGCGCGGAGCGCCCGGTCCACACCCGCAACGGCCGGCCCTGGTCCAGCGCCCGTACCGCGGGTGCGCTGTCGGCGGCGGGGCCTTCCAGCAGGTCCGTCGCGCCCGCGGTGGCCACGCGCTCGCTCCTGCCGCCCCGGCCGGTCACGTCCACGGCCGCGGCGCCGCTCAGCGTACGGACGAGGAACCCGGCCAGCTCCCGGCAGGTCTCCCGCTCGTCCCGGGACGTTCCGATACTTTCGAGGGCCTCTTCCATGGCGTGCAGGCGTGCTGCCGAGCCGTCCCGCTCCGCCATCTGGCCTCCCTCGCTCGTCCGCCCCGGGCAGCCGGGCCGAGGAAGGCATTCCACCAGCCCGCCCCGGCCTGTGGGGATCAGCGAGGGGCGTGTCCGTTTCCGTGTACGTCGACCGTACCGAAGGGAGCAGACGCGCCGGGCGCGGCGACGCCGTGAGGTCGGTCCGACCGGGCCGTGTCCGCCGAAGCGGATGCGGCCGCCGCCCTCGCTCCGTATGCTCGGGCGCGGGAGAGCCCGGCGGCCGACCTCGCCCACCCCGTGCGGTGGCGATCGCCGGACCAGCTGCTCAGGGATCGGATGTGCTGCGGATGCATGGGACGTGGAGCCCTTCATGACCACACCGAGGGACCTGCTGATCGTCGCCATGGACACGGAGGCCGGTCGCCCTGCCGAACAGGGCACCCTGTCGCTCGCTCTCGCGGGCGCCGAGATCATCGACCTCCTCGCCGCCCAAGCCGTCGGACTGGACGGCGATGACATCGTGCCGGGCCGGCAGCCGGTACCGGCGGACCGCCTGCTGGACGAGGCCGCCGCGTCGCTCGTCCGGGAGGCGCCCTACGAGTCGGTCGACGACTGGCTGTGGCGCAGGGGCCGCGGGCTGTCCGCGACCTACCAGGCCGCGCTCGAAGCAGACGGAGACCTCATCCGGCAACGCCGCCGCGGGATTGCCTTCGGGGCCGGTCAGCCGGTGCTGGCGGATTCGCCCGCACGCCGCCGGGCCGCCGACCGCTGGGCATCGGACGAACCCGTCCTCGCCGCCCTCGCGGAGGCCGCCGGGATCGGCGGCGAGCGGACCGGAGACGTTCCGGAGGTGACCGACGACGCCGTCGCGACGGTGCTGGCCGCGGTCAACGACGCGTTGCTGGAACTGGAGTCCGTGCGGCAACGCCGAGCCATCGAAGAGGCGGCCTTCGACAACATCTGGCGAGGCAGCGCCGGATGACGCCGGAGCTCCCAGGCCGGGGATCCGACCCGGGAGCCCGCGCCGCAGCCGGCCGTGCCGTCGCTCCGCTACAGGGACTCGGTCCGCTACAGGGACAGGGCCGCCCGGGCTTGCTTGGATTCGACCCGTCCCAGCGGGTCGGAGCCGGCCGTGAGAGCGTCACGCGCCGCCTGCCAAGCGGGGTCTTCGGGGTAGAGCTCGCTGCGGAGGTAGGCCCAGGTGAGCCGCTGGACCGCGGACACCCGCTCGGGGTTCTCGTCCGTGGTCTCGGCGACGTCGTATCCAGAGACCCCGCCCAGCCCGTGCTCCGCGTCGAACAGGGTGAGCAGGGCCTTGCGGCCCGGTGAGAGGACGTACGGATCGGTATGCCACTCCGGGCCCTGGACCGTCAGGTGGGCAGAGGTGTCCTTGTCGCCGGCCACCACGAGCGTGGGCGTCGTCATCCGGGAGAAATCCGTGGTCGAGAAGAACGGGTAGGTCTCGGCCACGAACTTGGTGAGGGAGTCGCCCCCTCTGCCCGGCGCGGCAAGCAGCACACCCGCCTTGATCCGGGGCTCGGCGAGGTCCACTTCCGTTCCGTCGTGCGGATCGGTGAGCCGGGCGCCCAGCAGCAGGCTCGCGGTGTGCCCGCCCATCGAGTGCCCGGCTACCGCGACCCTGCTTCGGTCCAGGCGCCCGAGGAGCTGCGGGACGGCGGCCTCGATCACGTCGAGCCGGTCGAGGATGTGCTTCATGTCCTCGGCCCTCGATCGCCAGTACAGGGGCGCCCCGGAGGTATCGGGATCCAGGCTCAGCGTCGTCGAACTCAGATGGGTGGGCTGGATCACGACGAAGCCGTGCGCCGCCCAGAAGTTGACGAGTGGTGCGTAGCCGTTCAGCGAGGAGAGGTTGTTCGAGTAGCCCTGGCCGTGCGAGAGGAGGATGATCGGCAGCTCGCTCCCGGTCACCGGCGCGGAGACCCGTACCTGCAGGTCCACGGCTCGGCCGGGAGCCGGCAGGACAACCGGAGCGACCGAGAGGACGGGAGCGGGTGAGGTGACGGCGTCGGCTGCGCGAGTCGATTCGCTCATGATTCGCATGTCCCTTTCATGGCCTCCGTGCCGGTCTCATGTGGCCGGCAGCGGGTGAGGCGGTTGGGGGAGGCCCGCTTCAGCTACACTCAAAGCGGAGCGTCGTTCCGTTTAATATACGGAGCACTGTTCCGCTTTGTCAACGGCCGTCGGAAGGAGAGCGTGGTGCCCAGTACGAGCCACTCCGGGGAGGTGCCGGCCCGAAGCAAACGGGCCGACGCGCGGCGCAACCAGCAGACGCTGCTCGACGCCGCCGCTGCGGTGTTCGTGACCTCAGGCGTCGACGCGCCGATCCGTGAGATCGCGGCCAGGGCCGGCGTCGGGATGGGGACGATCTACCGACACTTCCCCAATCGGGCCGATCTCGTCGTCGCCGTCTACCGCCACCAGGTCGATGCCTGCGCCGAGGCGGGCCCGGCCCTGCTGGCCGGCGCCGACTCTCCGCTCGCGGCGCTCCGTCAGTGGGTCGACCTCTTCGTTGATTTCCTGGTCACGAAGCACGGACTCGCCAACGCGATGCAATCGGACAGCAGCGGCTTCGACGCGCTGCACAGGTACTTCCTCGACCGCCTGGTGCCCGTCTGTGCGCAGCTGCTCGAAGCCGCAGAGGACGCCGGCGAGATCAGGCCCGGTACGCACGCCTACGAACTGATGCGAGGCATCGGCAACCTCTGCATCGGGCGTGGCGACGATCCCCGCTACGACCCCCGTCGATTGGTCGAACTGCTCCTCCAGGGACTGCGGGAGCGCAGCCGTCCCGATCTCGACGGTGAGCCTGAGCAGCAGTGACCACCCGAGCGCACCCTCCGCTGTCCGAGCCCCGACCGCTCGGTGAACTCCGAAGCTGGCCCGGCGGTTTCACGGACCGGCTGACCTCTCCCTTGCCGGGGATCGCCGATTTCGTCCGCCTCGCCCTGCGGGGCGAACGCCTGCGCCCGTCAGCCGAAAACCGGGCCCAGATCCCCGACCTGCCCTTCCAGCCCGGCCCGCTGCCCGAGGCCGGGCCCGCGGACCTGGCCCTGACCTGGGTGGGACACGCGAGTTACGTCCTGCGGATCGGAGGCCTCACCGTCCTCACCGACCCGGTCTGGTCGCGGCGGATCGTGGGAACCCCGGACCGGGTGACGCCCGTCGGCGTTGCCTGGGAAGACCTTCCGCCGGTCGACGCCGCGGTCATCAGCCACAACCACTACGACCACCTCGACGCTCCCACCCTGGACCGACTGCCGCGCGACACCCCGGTGTTCGTGCCGGCCGGTCTCGCCCGCTGGGTGCGCGGCCGGGGCTTCGAACGGGTCACCGAACTCGACTGGTGGGAAGCGGCGGAACTGATCGGCGAAGCAGGCCCGGTCCGCTTCGACTTCGTACCCTCCCACCACTGGAGCCGACGCGGCCTGACCGACACCTGCCGGAGCCTGTGGGGCGGCTGGGTCCTGACCGCGCCCGACGGCCGGCGCCTCTACTTCGCGGGGGACACCGGATACGGACACTGGTTCGGGGAGATCGGCGCCCGCTACCCCGGGATCGACGTCGCACTCCTGCCGATCGGCGCGTACGAGCCGCGCTGGATGCTGTCGCCCGTCCACACGTCTCCGGAGGAGGCCGTCCGCGCCTGCGCCGATCTCGGCGCGCGGATCATGTCGCCGATGCACTGGGCGACGTTCCTGCTCTCGGCCGAGCCGCCGCTGGAGCCCCTGCACCGGGTGCGGGCCGCGTGGGCGGAGGCGGGACGCCCCGCCGCGGACCTCTGGGACCTTCCCGTCGGCGGCTCCCGCGTACACCGCAGCGGCGACGGCCCGGACGGCTCGCCGACCGCATCCTCGTAGCGGGCCGAGGGAAGATGGCGGGTGCCCCCGCTGGACGAAGTCCAGGACCGCTCAACGGCTTTCCGTTCCGTCAGCCCGGTCTTGCGTCCGAACCCGCCAGCGACTGGGCGGAGATACCGAGGTCGGCGGGCTCCGCGGCCGCCGTGCACGGGCGGGCTGCGCCGTCCAGCACGGACCCCGTCGCCCGCTGGCGGCGGATGTGGCGGGTGCGTACGGCGGTGTACAGCGCGGCGGTGATGACGCTGGTGGCGCACCAGGCGCCGAGGACCACGACGATCGTGGTGAGGACGGCCACGAGGGCTCCTCGGGTGTGAGACGGAAGAGGCGGGACTGGCACGGCAGCGGTGTCGGCCGCTGTCACGGAGGAACGGGCGGCAGGGTGTTCGGCGGCGCAGTGGCCCCCGAGGCGCATCGCGGCGGTGACCGAGTGCCGAGATGAGCTGGGCTAGGGGTACTCACCGTGACCGACACGTACCCCAACGGCATGGACTTCACGCTGACCACCTCCGACGACTTCAAGCCGGTGACGGGAAACGTCGAGGGCGACAGTTGAGTTCGGCGGTACGCGGGTCCCGGCCGGGTGTGGTTCGGCCCGTTCCCCTCGGCGGGGTGGCAGGGTGGGGGTATGTGTGGTCGCTATGCCTCCTCCCGGGCCCCGGAGGACCTCGCGGGCCTCTTCGACGCCGAGCGGGATCCCGGCGCCGGGGAACTCGGGCCCTCGTGGAACGTGGCCCCGACCGATGACGTGTGGGCGGTTCTGGAGCGCGCCGACCGCGGTACCGGAGAGGTGGCGCGGCAGCTGCGGCCGGTGCGCTGGGGCCTGGTGCCGTCGTGGGCCAAGGACCCGGCCGTCGGCTCGCGGATGATCAACGCGAGGGTGGAGACCGTGCACGAGAAGCCGGCGTACCGGCGCGCGTTCACCCGGCGGCGGTGTCTGCTGCCCGCGGACGGCTTCTACGAGTGGGTCGCGGTGCCCGCCACCGGCTCGGCCAAGGCCTACAAGCAGCCGTACTTCATCCGCCCCGAGGACGCGGGGGTGATGGCCATGGCCGGGCTGTACGAGTTCTGGCGCGATCCGGGCGTCAAGGACGACGACGACCCGTCCGCGTGGCTGACCACGGCGACGATCATCACCACCGAGGCCACCGATCTGGCCGGCCGCGTCCACCCCCGCATGCCGCTGGCCCTCGACCCGGGGGACTACGACACCTGGCTCGATCCCGCCCACCAGGACACAGCCGATCTCCGTGCTCTCCTCCACACCCCGGCCGGAGGCCGTCTCGCGGTGACCGCGGTCTCGACCGCGGTCAACAGCGTCCGCAACAACGGGCCCCACCTCCTGGAACCCGCCACCCCGTGACGCCGGCCTCGGCGTGGCCGCCGGTGGCGGCGCAACCCGTGCCCCGCTCCGTCGTTCATCAGTGGCGTACGGCAGAAATCCATGCGGCGGGCGCGTGCGCCCTTGCTCCCGCGGCACCGGCGATCGGGCCCCCGACCACTTGGAGGAGACGACGTGCTTCGTGCGGCTGTGCACCGGATCGGACGGAGTCTCGCGGTCGCGGCCACCGTCGTGTGCGCCATCGGGGCCCTCGCCGCCGCTCCGGCCGGGGCCGATGTGGCGGGCCCGGTCTTCGACCGGGAGTTCGCGGACCCGGACATCGTGAAGGTGGGGAGTACCTACCACGCGTACGCGACGAATGAGGGCAGCAAGTACATTCAGCACACGACGTCCCAGGACCTGGCGCATTGGTCGATGGCCGGCTCCGACGCCTTGCCCGAAGTCGGGGGTTGGGCGGATCCGGACCACCGGCAGGTATGGGCGCCCGAGGTGTTCGACAACGGCCGCGGCTTCACCATGCACTACACCGCCCTCGACCGCGCGAGCGGTAGGCAGTGCATCGGCGTCGCCCTCTCCTCCTCCCCGGACGGACCGTTCCGGCCCGTCGGCGTCGGGCCGCTGGTCTGCCCGGCCGCCCAGGGCGGCGCCATCGATGCCGCGAGCTACACGGAGAACGGCGAGCGGTACCTGCTGTGGAAGAACGATGGCAACTGCTGCGAGATGGACACGTGGCTCCATCTCCAGGCCGTCTCCTGGGACGGTACCCGGACCACGGGTGAGCCTCTCCGACTCATCAAGCAGGACCGGGAGTGGGAGGGGCGAGTGGTCGAAGCCCCCACCCTCGTCAAGCGGGACGGCCGCTACGTGCTGTTCTACTCGGCCGACTTCTACGACGGCGACGGGTACAAGACCGGCTATGCGGTGGCGGCCAGCCTCACGGGCCCGTACACCAAGGCGGCCGCACCGCTGATGACCACGGCGTCCTTCAGCGGTGCGGTGCACGGTCCGGGGGGTCAGGACGTGGTGACGGGACCCGACGGACGGGACCGGATCGTCTTCCACGGCTGGCGCGACGGCGGTGTCCGACGACGCGTCATGTATGCGGCCGACCTGGGGTTCGCCGACGGCCTTCCGGTGGTCCGGGGCAGCAGAGTGGTCTACCAGGCAGAGAGCGCACGGGTGAACCGCGCGGTCGTCCGCGACGCCGTCGGCGCCCTCGACGGGAGGGCGGTCGGCTACATCGA
This sequence comes from Streptomyces sp. NBC_00190, assembly GCF_036203305.1. Lineage (GTDB taxonomy): Bacteria > Actinomycetota > Actinomycetes > Streptomycetales > Streptomycetaceae > Streptomyces. The sequence goes on from NZ_CP108131.1 coordinate 7,951,496, forward strand.
CCACGAAGACAGCTTCGCCGAATTCACCGTCTTCGCCGCCTCGGAAGGCCCCCACACCCTCTGGGCGCGATTCGCCAACGGCTCCCGGAACAGCGCCGACGGCCCGGCACCGGCCTCGCACCTCCTGACGGTCAACGGCCGGGCCGCGGGCGCCGTGAACTATCCGCACACCGGCTGGGACCGCTGGGACGAGTCGGCGGTGTCCGTCACCTTGCGCAAGGGCTGGAACGCCGTTCGTCTGTCCAAGGGCGAGCGCTATGCCGAGCTGGACTGCGTGGCGGTGGCCTGAGCCGCGTCAGCCCCACTTCTGCTGGTCCGAGCGGTTGCAGGGCACGGCGCGCAGCCCGGCGGTGCCGCCGTCGTCCAGGCAAGTCCCGGTGGTCTGGCTCCTGACCTGGACCGACTCGTCGGCCCACGACGTGAGGGACCACTTCTGGGACGAGGTCCTGCCGCAGGCCGCGGCGTGCAGCCCGGAGCCGCTGCTGTCCAGGCATGCCCCCGTGGCGTGGTTGCGCAGTTCGCTGGTGCCGTCGGGGTTCGGGTGAACGGTCCACCGCTGGTAGCTCATCCCGTTGGGCGCGAACGAGCGCAGTCCCTTGTCGAGGCTGTGGTCCAGGCAGTTGCCGGTGGCCCGGTTGACGAAGTTCCGGACCTCGTCGTGCGATGACGGACGGTGGTCCTGGGCGTTCTCGCCGTCCGCCGGTGCCGCCGCCGGATCCCGCGTGGACGCCGGGCTGCCCGGCAGTAGAACGGCCCAGGTCAGCGCGGCTCCGAGGACCAGGCCGACGAACACGCCGCCGACGGCCCCCGCGTGTCGGCCACGGATCCGGCCGACGCCCAACCGCTGCCATGGGCGCCACCATGACGGGGGCCCCTGTTCGGCTGCGGGCTTGCTGCTGCTGCCGCCGCCAGGCGGTTTGGGCTGGCACCGGTCCGCCGCTTTCCACAGCACCAGGTAGTCCGCCGGATCCGCGTCCAGCGCACGGCACAGATCGCGGACGGTGTCCCAAGGCGGGACCGTCTGGCCCAGTAGGTAACGCGACAGCGACGAGTCGCTGATCATCACTTCCGATTCGAGGGAACGCAGTGTGCGCCCCGAGCGCTGCTGCAGTTCCTTGAGCGCATCCGCCAGTTGCTTTCCCGCCCCGGCGTGCTGCCCGTCGACGCCTGCCATGTTCGCCCCTTCCGGCCGGCGCCACATGTGCTGCCCCGGCAGGCCGCGCTTGTCCCGGGATGGTCATGTCCCAGCAGGTCAGAACCCTAGGGATCCCGACATCGGTGAAGCAAACGGGACAGCCTTGCGACGCCCCGACGCGCCCCCACAAACTCGTCATCACCCCGCTCCGCAGCCCGTGCAGAGGCAGGAACACCTGCGTCGCACACGGTGACCCGGGAGGGATGACGGGTGAGGCCGACGGAACGCCTTTCCTCGGCCACCAGGGCTCTTTCGACCCCATCAGGGGTCTGCGGAGCCGTGCCCCGTCGCCCTCCCTCACGCGGGCCGGTGTCATTCCCTACGAGCAATCGGAGAACCGAGATGTCCAAGAACACCACCCGTCGCTGGAGCATGGCGGCGTTGACCGCCGTCGTCTGCGCAGGCTCGGCCGCGCTGACCGCCCCATCGGCACCCGCGGCGCAGCCCACGACGCCCCGGACGCCGACCGCCTCCTTCGAGAGCCGGTACGGCGAGGCCGTCCAGGCTGCTCCCCGCACCAGCCGTGCGCAGGTACTGGCGCGGGCGAAGACCTGGCTGACCGCCGACAACGGCCGTCCCGTGCCGTACAGCCAGAACAAGCGGTGGAAGGACGGCTACCGGCAGGACTGCTCCGGTTTCGTCTCCATGGCCTTGGGCCTGTCCAAGCCCGGACCCAACACCGTCGCCCTGAAGAAGGGCGCTTTCACGCGCCGGATCTCGATGAGCCAGCTCGCCCCCGGTGACCTGGTCATCAAGGCCGACAGCAACAGCGCCGACAAGCGCCACGTCGTCATCTTCGACGGCTGGGCCAACAGCGCCCACACCGTCTACAAGTCCTACGAGCAGGCCGGCGGCGTCGGAACCCGCTGGAAGCAGCACTCCTACGGAGTCAACGGGCGCGACGGCTACCACGCCTACCGCCCCGTCAACATCGTGGGCTGACCTCCCGCAGTCGCAGTCGCAGCCATCCCACTCCCGCGCCCCACCCCCCGCCCGCACCACCGCGGGCGGGGGGTGGGGCCCTCACCCGCACCGGATCACCCCCCGGTCACCGCGGACCAAGGAGCACACATGAACACCACTGCGTTCACGATCAAGTCCCGAGCAGCCCTGACGGGCATCCTGCTCGCCATCGGACTGGCCGCGGCCACCACGACGGCCGGTGCGGCGGTGCCGGCCGGCGCACTCGACAGCGTCCAGACCTTCCGCAACGGCGCGACATCGGTCTGCCTGGACGACAGCGATGCCGGCGTCCGCACTTACACCTGCCTGGGTAACGACCACCAGAAGTGGAACGTGCACCGGTGGGCCGACGGTACCCGTGAGCTCAGGAACCTCAAGACCGGACGCTGCCTCACCGACTTCCCGCGAGGCAGCGTCTCGGTCCATCCCTGTGACAAGGACAAGGACGAGAGCTGGATCGTCCACCGCTACCCGGACGGAGCCGTCGAGCTGAAGAACCAGGCAACCGGGCTGTGCCTGGACGACAGCTTCGAACACCACCTCCGCACCTTCCCATGCGGTACCCACAGCGCCAGGAGCCCGTTCCAGACCTGGCGCTAGCGTCCCAGGCTGCTGACCCGAGCCCGGCCCCCGACGGCTGCCGGGCTCGGGGCAGGCCTCGACCCGACGTCACCGCCATGGATCCGGCGATGTTGGATGGTGGCATGGTGAGACGGAAGAGGGAGAAGGACAAGCGGCCTCCCTTCGGCATGCCGAAGGGAATCGTCTTGCTTGCGACGCCGGACGGCTGGCGCCACAGCGTCCTCACGGTGGAAGACGGCATGCTCTGCGGCCGCCTCAGCGACGAGCTGCTCGACCCCGAGGCTGCCCTGGCCGCCGCCACGACGATGCTGAAGGAACTCGCGCGCGACTTCCACGACTCCGCCGTCGAAGTGACCTGGGATCCGCGTCAGGAGCCCTGGACCTGGACCGGCCACGTCGTCCCCGCCGACGGAAGCAGCTCGCCGATCGGCTCCCGGCTCAGATGATGTGGATGCGCTCCAGGGATCCGGCGGTGTCGCGGACCATCAGGTCGTGGCCCTTGGCGCGTTCCTGCTCGATGAAGCCGAGCAGGAGTACGGCCCGGTTGATCACGTCGGATTTGCTGACTCCCGTCGCGGCGGTCAGGTCGCCGACCACGGTGACGGCGGGAGGGCACAGGGTCACGGAGTACCGCTCGCTGTCGGGGTGGGAAGGGAGCTGATCCATGGCAATGCCTTTCTGTCGGCCGAATGTGCACCGAGTCTGCACCAGAAGCGTGCTGTTGTGCATCGAATATGCATCGCGCGCCCCGGGAGTCAGAGGGTTGGGGTGAACTGCGGAAGCGGGAGGGCGTCCTTGGGGCGCATGAGACGTTCTGCTGCGGCGAGGGCGCGCAGCAGCGGCAGACGGGCGAACGTGTCGCGGACGCGCCTGCCGGCGGCGGTCTTGGGGACCATGAGGCGGACGTTGACTCCGATCCGCTGCTTCTTGCGGACCAGGTCGCGGTGGGTGGCTTCGTAGCGGAGGAAGGCGGCCCGGTGGTCACCGCGTGCCGCGGCGAGTTCCCCGGCCAGCCGGTAGGCGCCGACGAGGGACAGTTCCGTGCCGGCGCCCGAGGCCGGGGAGGCGCACCAGGCGGCATCGCCCACCAGGGCCACCCGGCCCGTGGACCATGACTCCATGTGGACCTGGCTGAGCGCGTCGAAGTAGAAGTCGGGATCGTCCAGCGCCGTGGAGAGCAACTCCTTGATCCGCCAGGGGGACTCGCCCTCGAACGCCGCGCGCACCAGACGCTTGTGCTGTTCGACGTCCCGGTGGTCGTAGGCCAGGCGGCCGGAGCGGAAGATGAAGTACGCCTTGGCTCGGGCGTGGTTGCCGGAGCGGTAGACCCCGGCCATCTTGCCCGGCAGGTTGAACATCGTCACCCAACGGTCCTCGCCCAGGGCCGCGTCGGTGTCGGCGAAGGCGAAGTGGTGGTCCTTGTGCCGGATGAACTTCGCTTCGGGGCCGAAGGCCAGGCGGCGGACCGTGGAGTGCATGCCGTCGGCGCCGATGACCAGGTCGAAGCGGCGGGTGTCCGCGTGCTCGAAGGCGACCGTCACTCCGTCGTCGTCCTGCTCCAGTCGGCTGACGGAGTCGCCCCAGAGGTGTTCCACGCCCGCGTCGGTCGCCTGGTGGAGCAGCGCCACCAGGTCGCCGCGCATGATCTCGACCGCGTCGGCGTCCCGGGTGTCGATGCGGGCGAGGCCGCGGTCGTCGGCGTCGACGAACTTCTGGCCGAGCCGGGCGCCCCCCTCACGGTCGAGGCCATCGCCAAGAAGGCCGGCCTGGGCGCGGCGACCGTGGTTCGCGCCTTCGGCGGCAAGGACGCGCTGCTCGACGCCGCGGTCTCCGGCCTGCTCGAACCGGTGGTCCACCGCGCTGGGCAACTGCTGGACGAGACCCGCCCGGAACAGGCCCTGCGCACCTTCCTGACCGAACTGATCGCCTTCCAGTCCGCGCACCACGCCATCGGCGACCAGCTGGGCAGCCTGGAACTTCCCGCCACCACGGCCCTGCGGAAGGAACTGGTGCGGGCCGTGGAGGAAATGGTCGCCAGGGCGCAGCGCGACGGCGCGATCCGCGCCGACCTCGATCCCGCCGTCATCACCACCCTGATCGGCCAGACCGCCTATGCGATCGCCCGGGCGCAGGCCCAGCCCGCGTCCGAGGGACTTGCCGCCGCCTACATCACCGTCGTCATGGACGGGCTCCGCCCCGGGCAGCCCGGCCCTGGCGGCGACACGGGCCGGCTGCCGCCCAGCGCGCCGTGACCTCCCGAGTACGTTCGCCTGTCGCCGTCAGGGGCAGGTGTCATGATGCGGAGTCATGGGAACGAGGGATGACAGCGATGAGGCGTACGTAGTCGGCCTGTGCGACCAGGTGCTTGGCGAGACGGCCGTTGCGCAGCACAGGTTCGACTGGCTGGTCGGGGATCCTGGATCCGGCGGGCGGCGGGCCAGGCTGCCGGTCGATGCCTACTGGCCCGGGCATCAACTCGTGGTCGAGTACCGCGAGTTGCAGCACGATCAGCCGACGCCCCATTTCGACAAGCCTGACAGGCTCACGATCAGCGGGGTCCATCGGGGTGAGCAGCGGGCGCTGTACGACGCCAGGCGCGATGCGGAGATTCCCGCTCACGGTCTGCGGCTCGTCGTGCTCCGCCCGGCCGACCTTGACGCGGACGCCCGCGGGCGTCTGCGCCGCAACCAGAAAGCGGATCTGTCCGTACTGACGAAGATCCTGGCACGGGGCAGCGACGAGTGCCGGGTCACGGATGCGTTCCGGACCTGACTACTGGCCCAAGGCTGGACGCCGGTTGCCCCGACCGGACCGCTGGACCGACCTTGAAGCCGTGCGCGGCGACGAGCGATTGATCTGCGAGGCCAAGGGCCGGACCAGCGAGAAGGGCACCGACTCGGGTTCGAAGGTGATCCGGACGTCCGTGCGACGCCGATGAGTTGGTCGCGATCGCGGGTGGAGAAGACGAAAGGCAAGGAGGTGTAACCACTCCTTGCCACTCTCAACTTATAGCGCACCAGGGGGCTTGCGGCAAGGCCCCGGCCGTGGGGCAGAATCGCGGACCGAGGCCAGGACCTGCGAAAACGGGGGATTCACGAAGTGCATTTGTTGTTGTCGTTCTATGGGGTGCGCGGCGAGGCCGAGCCGGTGGCGGGACTCGCGTCGCGGTTGAGGCACCGGGCACCGGGGCGCCGAGGCGCGGGTGGGCGCGCTGCCGGGCTTCACGGGCGCGTCCCCGGATCGGGGCTGATGGCATGAACCACCTGACCACCAGCGCGTTCGACCTTCCCGACCACCTCTCACCCAAGGCCGCCCCGACGCTGATCGACGGCGACGAGCAGCACTTCGCGGCCATCGCCGAGTGCCTTGAGCAGTCGATCGCCGAAGTGTCCGACCGTCTCGATGCCGCGCGCCTGGCGCCCGGCGGCATCGGCCGGGAAGCGATGGACCGGGACGTGGAGATCCACCGGCTGACCGGTCGTCTGCGTGCCTTGCGCCGCTTCGGTCTGGACCTGTGCCTCGGACGCATCGTCGGCACGGACAGCTCCGAGCCCGTGTACATCGGACGACTCGGCCTCACCGACAGCGCGGGTCGCCGGCTGCTGCTCGACTGGCGTTCACCCGCGGCCGAGCCGTTCTTCGCGGCGACCCACGCCAACCCGATGGGTCTGGCAAGCCGCCGACGGTACCGCTGGACCCGCGGCCGGATCGGCGACTACTGGGACGAGGTGTTCACTTCGGACGGGCTCGAAGGGCACGCCGCGCTCGACGACCAGTCCGCCTTCATCGCCAGTCTGGGCAGCAACCGGTCGTCCCGGATGCGGGACGTGCTCGGCACCATCCAGGCCGATCAGGACGCCATCATCCGGGCGGGATCCCGCGGCGCCCTCGTCGTCGACGGCGGTCCGGGTACGGGCAAGACCGTCGTCGCTCTGCACCGCACCGCCCACCTCCTCTACTCCGATCCTCGCCTCGGTCACCGTCGCGGCGGCGTGCTGTTCGTCGGTCCGCACCGGCCCTACCTGGACTACGTCGCCGATGTCCTCCCCAGCCTCGGTGAGGAGGGCGTGCAGACCTGCATCCTGCGCGACCTCGTCGCCGAGGGAGCCGGAGCGGCGATCGAGCGCGACCCGGACGTGGCCTCGCTGAAGTCGTCCGCGGACATGGTGAAGGCGATCGAGCCGGCCGTCGGCATCTACGAAGAGCCGCCCACCAAGGGGATGACGGTCTCGACCCACTGGTCCGACATCTGGCTGAGCGCCGACGACTGGGCGGCGGCGTTCGAAGCGCCGGAACCCGGTACTCCGCACAATGAGGCGCGCGACCAGATCTGGGAGGAACTGGTCGCGATCCTGCTGGACAAGCACGACGGCGACGAGGTCTCGCCCGAGCTGTTCCACAGGTCGCTACGGCAGAACCGGGAGCTGGTCACGACCCTCGACCGCGCATGGCCGATGCTCGAAGCGACCGACCTCGTCGGAGACCTCTGGACCGTACCCGCCTACCTGCGCAAGTGCGCTCCCTGGCTCAGCCGCGACGAGGTCCGCAAGCTGCAGCGTGAGGAAGCCCAGGCCTGGACGGTGTCCGACCTGCCGCTCCTGGACGCGGCCCGGCAGCGGCTCGGTGATTCGGAGGCGTCGGCGCGAAAGCGTCGCCGGGACGCCTCTGTCGCGGCCGAACGCGAGCGCATGGCCGGCGTCATCGACAGCGTGCTCGCGGCCGATGCCGACGGTGAGGGCGCGGTGACGATGCTGCGGGGGAAGGACCTGCAGGACAGCCTGATCGACGAGACCGCACTGCCCGGCGCCGACCGGGACCTGCTCGCAGGCCCGTTCGCGCACATCGTCGTGGACGAGGCTCAGGAACTGACCGACGCGGAGTGGCAGATGCTGCTGCTCCGCTGCCCGTCCCGGAGCTTCACCATCGTCGGGGACCGGGCCCAGACCAGGCACGGGTTCACGGAGTCGTGGCGGGAACGGCTCGAACGGGTCGGGCTCGACCGGATCGACATGGCTTCCCTGAGCATCAACTACCGGACCCCGGAAGAGGTCATGGCGGAAGCCGAGCCGGTCATCCGAGCCGTGCTCCCGGACGCCAACGTGCCGGCCTCCATCCGCAGCAGCGGCGTCCCCGTCGTCCACGGATCCGTCTCGGATCTGGACTCGGTCCTCGACGCCTGGCTCGCCGCACATGCCGACGGGGTCGCCTGCGTCATCGGTACCGGTGACATCGGGGGTGGCACCTTCCCGGCTACGTCCCGGGTCCGGTCGCTGACCCCGGCACTGTCGAAGGGGCTCGAGTTCGACCTGGTCGTCCTCATCGACCCGGAGGCGTTCGGCGAGGGCGTCGGGGGAGCGGTCGACCGCTACGTCGCGATGACCCGCGCGACCCGGCAACTCGTCATCCTCACGAGCTCCTGACGCCGGCCGGCCGGGCGGTGGCGGCCGCCACCGCCCCGCCCCGGCCTCGGCGCATGGCCTCACCCGCCGGAGCGGCGAGTCGTACTACAACGACCTAAAATGACCCGGAAAGGTACACAAGGTATTCCGGCGGCTCCGAGGTGCCCCTATGGGCCGTGCGGCTGGCCTGGGAGGCGTGATGACCGTACCCCCCGACGCGGCACCGCAGCACACGCAGAACGATCCCGAGGACGCGCTCAAGCAGGTCGGCAGCTCCTGGCGCTGGGCGCTCGGCTTCGCCCTCGCGACCCTGATCCCAGGCATCCTGGTGCTCGTCTGGCCCGACGAGACGCTGCACATCCTGGCCGTGATCATCGGTCTGCAGCTCCTGGTCGCGGGTGTCTTCCGTTTCGTCACGGCCTTCTCGCACAGCAGCGACGGGGGCGGCAGCAGACTGGCGGGCGTCCTGATCGCGATGCTGGCGTTCCTGGCGGGCGTCCTGGTACTGCGGCATCCGATGCAGACGATCGGCGCGCTGTCCCTGATCGTCGGCGTGTTCTGGCTGCTGACGGGAGTGCTCACGGCGTACGTCGCGATCGCCGACCGCACGCTCGTGCATCGCGGCCTGCTATTCGGCCTGGGCGCCCTCGGCACCGTCGCCGGCATCGTCGTACTCTGCTTCCCGGTGGACTCGGCCGTCGCTCTGACACGGCTGCTGGGACTGTGGCTCGTCCTGCTCGGCGTGTTCGAAGTGGTGATGGCCTTCGCACTGCGCTCCGCCACCCGCCCGTCGGCCGCCGCTCACGGCACAGTGGAGACATGAACGCAGACGACAGGAGCGCACTGGCCCGGGCACGCGCGGCGACCAGGCTTCCCGCCGGGGACCTGGACCGCGCGCGGCGCTTCTACTCCGAGAAGCTCGGTCTGGAGCCCGTCGACGAACGGCCCGGTGGACTGCTGTACCGGTGCGGAAGCGCGGAATTCGCGGTGTTCAAGTCGACGGGATCCTCGCCCGGCACCTTCACCCAGATGGGGTGGGAGGTCGACGACATCGAGGCGGTCGTGTCGGAGCTCGAACGGCGCGGCGTGGTGTTCGAGGAGGTCGACGTGCCCGGTTTCCGCACGAGGGGCGGGATCGCCGATATCGAAGGGAACTACCCGAGCAAGGGCGCCCGGGGTGAACGCGCCGTCTGGTTCCGGGACAGCGAGGGCAACCTGCTGGGCATCGGCGAACCGGTCGTCTGAGGAGCCGGCACCGGCGGGTCGGCGACATTCGTCATGGTCGCGTCACGGAACCGCCACAGCGCCGCAGCCTGGGAACCCGGGAGGGGCGCAGTGCCGTGTCCATGCGCGAGTGCCGGTGTGGGACCGGTCGTGAACCTCGGGGAGCGCCCAATGCAGTACACAGCAGGTGTCTGCCGGATCGCGGCAGCGCTGGTGACGGCGGCGGCTGTCACAGCCTTGACGGCGGGCTGCACGCCCACCGGCGACGACGGCGCGACGGCCAAGCCGTCGACGCCGCCCGCGGGCTCGGAGCCGGCGAAGCCGACGCCCACCGGGGGCTCGTCCTCCACCGGGGGCGGCACGGGCGGTACCGGCGGTACGGGCAGTACAGGCGGTACAGGCGGTACGGGCGGTACGGGTGGCGGGACGAAGGCGTGCAAGATCGACCAGATCAAGGCCTCGGATGCTCACCAGGCCGACGACCGGCCGCCGGGTACGGGAACGGGAGCTGCCATCGTGTCCGTCACCAACACCTCGAAGGCTCCCTGCACACTCAACGGATTCCCGACGGTCGCAGGAGCCGGGAACGGCTCGCCCGGCAAGAACCTGCCGCTGGCCGTCACCCAGAGCGGCTCGGCCTCGACGGTGACCCTGGCCCCGGGGGCCCGAGCCTGGACGAAGCTCACGTTCGTCAATGTCCAAGGCGAGGCGGACGGCTACTGCGTATCCGGCGCCACGCCCGCCAGCTTCCCGACCCTCGTCCTCGGTGTGCCGGGCGCGGGCTCGCATCAGATCGCCATGGATGACGGCGTCTTCGCCGAGTGCGACAACAAGGTGACCGTCACCGCGTTCTCGTCGACCAAGCCCTCCTGAACCCATGTGGCCGGCCGCCGCCGGGACTTCGGTCCCGGCGGCGGCCGTGCGTGTGCACCGTCGCCGACCGAGGGCGCCCGTCAGCAGGCTGCCCGCAGGGACCGCCAGGCCGTGTCGTCGAGGAAGTGCACGTCGTAGCGGTCCTGTTCGGGCAGAAGGCTCTCGAAGGAGTCCTGGCCGTGCTGGATGCGGCCGAGCGCGCGGAAGTAGCCGAAGCGGTCGACGCCGGGCGTCAGTACGGCGATCAGGTCGGCCGTGGAGCCCCGGGCCGCGCCGAACGCGTGCGGCATCCCCGGCGGGACGACGACCAGTCCGCCCTGCCCCACCGACGCCGTCTCCCCGTCCAGGAAGAACTCCACCGTGCCGTCCAGGACGTAGAACAGCTCGGACGACAGGTCGTGACGGTGTGGCCTGGCTCCGTCGGCCCCTTCACCGAGGGTCAGTCGGTTGGCTCCCAGCGCGCCGCCCGTCGCTCCGGCGTCCGCCAGCAGGCGGAAGCCTCCGCCGTGCGGCAGGGGGACGTGTTCGGCCTCCTCGCACCGCACGATCAGCGCGGGCGCGGCATCCGGGACTTCCTCGGACATCTGCTGGTCTCCTCTCGCGAACCGCTCGGTTCGGGTCCCATTCGATCCCGGGAAGAAGCGGTGCACCACAGGCGGTTGTCACCTGCAGAAATCACCGATCGAGATCAATCGGAGGGGCGCGTGGAGCTGCGGCAGCTGCAGTACTTCGTGGCCGTCGCCGAGGAGGGCGGCTTCAGCCGTGCCGCCGAGCGGCTCAGCATCGTCCAGTCGGCGGTGAGCGGGCAGATCCGCCGCCTCGAACGCGAACTCGGGATCGTGCTCTTCGAGCGGTCCACCCGGCGCGTGCACCTCTCGGGTGCCGGCGAGCGGTTGCTGCCGGAGGCGCGCGCCGTACTCGAGGCCGCGCACCGCACGCGCCAGGTGGCCGCCGAGATCGCCTCGGGCCACGACGGGGTCCTGCGGCTGGGCACCGTCCACGGCCCCGGCGACCGGGTCTACCGCCTCCTGCACGAGCTGACGGCCACCAGTCCCCGGCTCCAGGTCCGGCCGCGGCGCCTGCCCGTAGCGGAACGGCTGGCCGCCCTGCGTTCCGGCGAGCTGGACGCGGCTCTCGTACGGGGCCTGGACGCGGCACCGGGACTGGAGGTCCTGCCGGTGTGGAGCGACCCGCTGTACGTGGCCATGCCCGAGGGGCATCCGCTCGCGAACAGCCCCGTCCTGCACGTGGAGGAGCTGGCCGGCCTGCCCCTGCGGCTCGCTCCACGGGAGCACAACCCGCCGTTCCACGACCTGATCACCGACGCTGTGCGTGCCGTCGGAGCCGAGCCGCTCCTGGGTCCTTCGTTCACCACCTTCCAGGAGACGCTCACCGCCATCGGCGCCGGCACACCCTCCTGGACCGTGTTCTACGACGTGGTCGGGCTGCCCGCCGTCCACCAGGTGGCCCTGCGCCCGCTGGCCGAGCCCGCCCTCACCACCTCGCTCGCCGTACCGCCGGGCCCGCCCGGCCCCGTGCTGCGTCACCTGCTCGCCGCACTCGCCCGTACCTCCTGCCGGTGACCGAGGCCGGGCTGGCCGGGCTGGGTCCCGGCGCGTGCCCGGCAGCGGAGAGCCGCCGGCCCCGGTCGACCGACCAGAGCCGGCGGCTCTCCGTGACGACAGGCCCTAGTGTTCTGAGTCTTGAGTTCTGTTCAGATGTGTAGGGTTGGCCTATGGCGCGGATGGGGCGGCCGAAGGCCGAGTTGACGCTGTCGGACGAGGAACGGGTCGCACTGGAGGGGTGGGTGCGGCGTCGTTCCACGCCGCAGGCGTGGGCTTTGCGGTGCCGGATCATCCTGGCCTGCGCCGAGGGTGTCTCGAACAAGGACGTGGCCGTCCGTCTCGGATCAACGCCTCAGGCGGTCGGCCGTTGGCGGGCCCGTTTCGTGCAGTACCGGATCGCGGGCCTGGGAGACATGCCGCGTTCCGGCGGCCCCAGATCGGTGACGGACGAGCAGGTTGCCGCGGTGGTCACCAGGACCTTGGAGTCCAAGCCGAAGAACGCGACGCAGTGGTCGACGCGGTCGATGGCGAAGGAAATGGGCCTGTCCCAGTCCTCGGTCTCACGGATCTGGCGGGCGTTCGGCCTGCAGCCGCACCGCTCGGAGACCTTCAAGCTGTCGACCGACCCGTACTTCGTCGACAAGGTCCACGATGTCGTCGGCCTCTATCTGGACCCGCCCGAGCGGGCGCTGGTGTTCTGCGTGGACGAGAAGTCGCAGATCCAGGCCCTGGACCGGTCCCAGCCGGTGCTGCCGATGATGCCCGGGGTCCCGGAGCGGTCAACGCACGACTACGTCCGGGCCGGCACGACCACCCTGTTCGCCGCACTCAACGTGGCCACCGGCAAGGTGATCGGCTCCCTGCACCGCCGCCATCGGGCCGAGGAGTTCAAGAAGTTCCTGGTCAAGCTCGACAAGGAAGTGCCGGCAGGCCTGGACGTCCATCTGATCTGCGACAACTACGCCACCCACAAGACCCCGGACATCAAGAAGTGGCTGCTCGGCCACCCCCGGTTCCACCTGCACTTCACCCCGACCGGGTCGTCCTGGCTGAACCTGGTCGAGCGATGGTTCGCCGAACTCACCAACAAGCAGATACGGCGAGGCGTCCACAAGTCAGTCCAGGCCCTCGAGAAGGACATCCGTGACTGGATCGCCGCCTGGAACACCGACCCCAAGCCCTACGTCTGGACCAAGACCGCAGACGAGATCCTCGAACGCCTCGCCAGCTATCTGAACAGAATTCCCGACTCAGAAGACTAGCGGCGCGCGTCCACCACCGCGAGGAGCTTCCCACTGGTCGGGCTGCGGTCCAGGGACGCGCCGTCCACGGCCTCGACCACCAGGTCCAGCAGACGCTCCGTCACCGCCGAGCGGAGCTCCGGGTAGCCGGCCAGGAAGACCTCCCGCAGCCGCTCCGGGTCCGTCGCCCCGGCCCGCTCCACCCGTACGGTCAGCCGCTCGCGTGCGTCCGCGGCGTCCAGCCGGATCTGCAGCTCGCCGCGGTGCCCGCCGCGTTCCTCCGCCAGCGCCAGGAAGCGGCGGTGATTGAGGAAGTACGTCGCCACCCGCATCACGTCACCGGTGCGCCCCCGCAGCTCGAAGCGGGGCGCGTGCCGGCCGCACGGGCAGCGGCCCGGGACCTCCCGGCCGAGGTCGCCTATCACGTACCGGCCCAGGTGCTGGCCGCGCCGGGCGTGCGTGGTGAAGACCAGCCGGCCCGTCTCGCCCGGGGCCACCGGCCGGTCCTCGGCCAGGTCCAGGATCTCCATCGTGTGGAGGTCGGCGTGCAGGTGGTGGACACCGCCGGAGCTTTCGGTGCACTGGTAGCCCAGCGGGCCGAGGTCCGTACTGCCGTACGTGATCGAGCGGACGGCCTCGATGCCGAACGTGTCCTTCAGCGTGCGCTGCTGCTCCTGCGTGAAGTGCTCGCCGCCGTAGAAGACCTTGCGCAGACCTCCGTACGCGCGCAGTGCGTCCGCCTCCGCGTGCAGCAGCTGCCACAGGTAGGAGGGCATGCCGAAGAGGGTGTCGGCCCCGTGGTCGATGATGGCCCGGGCCGTCGCCCGGTGGTCCGGTCCCGCGGACAGCGGCAGCTGCACCCCGCCGAGCCGTTCCAGTACGGAGAAGAAGCTGATGAAGCTGCCGTACATGCCGCCGCAGTAGAAGAGGTTGGCGGTGCGGTCCCCGACCGGGTCGTAGCCGGCGGCGAGCAGGCCGCGGGCGGCGGCGTGCATCTGGGTGTCGTAGTCGTCGTAACTGAAGATCGACAGGGCCGGCGCGCCGGTGCTGCCGCCGCTGCGGAAGTACAGCTCGGCATCGGCCCGCGCCACCTGTCGGGCCGACTCCTGCACGTCCTCCTTGCCCAGCAGCGGACCGGCGGGCTGCGGCAGCACGACGGGCCGGGCCAGGTCGTCGAGGCAGGAGGTGGTGGCGAAGCGGGCCGGGTCGGCCTGGACCGCGACACGGCGGCTGTAGCGCTGCAGGGCGTAGACGCCGTCGTGCGGCTCGCCCGCGTAGCTTTCCAGCATGGCGCCGACCGGCGTGACGCGGGTGACGCCCGCGGCCAGCGCGGTGCGGGAGAGCTCTGCGATGTCGGTCCGGCTGCCCGCGAGGCCCGCCGTCTGCAGATAGCGGCGCATCGGGCGCAGGGTGGCGATCAGCCGCTTGCGGGGCAGCGGCTTGACCCACACGCTGCGGTGCAGCGGCGAGGCGGTGAGCGGGGAGCGCGTGTCGGCCATGACCCGCCACGACCCGTCGGGCGCGGCGAACACCCGGGTCAGGCCCAGGTGTTCCTCCAGCCGGGCCACCAGCTCGGTGGTGGTCAGCTCGGCCTCCTCGGCGGGATCAGGCCCGCCCGCCCCGCCCGCCGACGCGGTGGTCACGGCCGGCGGCCGGGCCGCGAGGACCGCGGCGAGACGCTCGGCGAAGGCGAACACCTCGCCCTCGTCCTCGGTGTCGAGGTAGACCACCTGGGGGCTGGAACACGCCTGCTGCTCGTGCAGGCACACATCGTCCGCGAGGGCGTCGAGGGTGCCGGCATCGGACCAGGCGTCGCCCGTCAGGTACGCGAAGGAGATCCGGTGCCCCCACTCCACCAGTCGGCATCCGGACGGCACATGGGCCGCCACCCCTTCGACCGCGCCTTCTCCGCCCCATACGGCGACGGCGTCGGCGGGCGCGCACATCAGTCGCAGCCACTCCTGCCGGGACGAGGGGAAGCGCAGGACGACGATCCGCCCGGCCAGTGCGCCGCTGGGGTCCAGGGCCGCGAGCTCGGCCATCAGATGCTGGGTCAGGAGGGTGTCGGCGCTGCTGGTCTTGAGGATGTTGACGTTTCCGGCGAGCAGGCCCTCGACGATGCTCAGCGGCGCGACCGTCGCGGCGTTGCCCGGGGCGATGTGGGCGACCAGGCCCACGGGCGCCCACGCCTCGTAGACCGTCTCGCGCGGATCGGCCCGGTTCAGCCGCCCGGGAGTGGCGCTGCCGAGTTCCCGGCGCAGCTTGCGCGTCAGCTCGCGCCGGCCGAGGAGGCTGCCGAGCTCGGCCAGGACGGCCGGGTCCTCGCCCTCGGGCAGGTGCGCGGCGAGCCGGGCGCGTACCGGATGGGCCGGGTCGCGCAGGGCGGTGGCGAGGGCGTCGCAGGCGGCCAGGACGGTCTCGGTCTCCAGGACCGTGGCCAGCGCGGCCTCGACGGCCGCCGGCAGGTCGGCCAGGTGGCGCCCGGCCTCCTCGTCGCCGATGAAGGTGCCCTGCCAGTAGTGGGGTGCGGCGCCGTCGCCGCTGCCGTGCCGGTCGTTCGCGGCCTTGGTCTCCGTCACGGTCACGCCATGCCCTTCATCAGTTCCGCTGCGGCCACCGCGCAGCTGCGGTTGCGGCTCACCCCGGCACGGCCGTGGACGGTGAACCAGGGGGTCTCCAGCTCGCACCCGCAGGCGTCCCCCGGCTGGAGGGAGGCGAGGTCGCCCATGACCACGCTCTGCGCCGGCACCGAGGTGATGTACGGCGACACGAGGTGCAGATAGCCCCGCTCCCCGTACGGCACGGGTTCGAGCGTGCGGGTGGAGCGGATCGTCACCCGGGACCAGACGGGGGCGTGCAGCCGGTGGTGGTCGCACTCGATGTACGGGATGCAGTGCTCCACCGACCCGAAGGTGTCCCGGATCCGCTCACCCGGGATGCCGAGCTGCTCGGTGACGCGGGCGTACAGCTCCTCCTTGCCGATCCGCCGGTCGGCGTGCCCCTTCCAGCCTCCGCCGAGTACGACGAGGGAGCCCTCGGGCAGGCGCAGCGGAGGCAGCCCCATGGCCCGCATCCGTTCCAGGGTGAAGAAGAGGAAGGCCGGGAAGCCGAGGATGCGGACCGGGGCGTCCTCCCGCTCGAAGCGGCGCAGCGCGGCGATGCAGCCGAAGGGGTCGAACTCGTGGTCGCCGCCGGTGTTGCGCAGCGCGTACTCGACGCTGCGCGCCGGGGCGAAATCGCACAGGTAGTTGTCGGTGAAGGCGGTCCCCAGGTTCAGGGAGGGGGCCGGCTCATAGCTGTACAGGAGGTAGTTGACCTCCTGGTCGGGGGTGATCCAGCCGTTGCGCTCGAAGATCCGGGCGACCATGCGCTGGGCGGATCGGATGGTCCAGTGGTCGAAGAACATCTGCGACTTCTGGCCTGTGGTGCCGGAGGAGGTGAGGTGCAGCTCGACCTCCTCGCGGGGGATGGAGAGCACCTCGTGGCACTTGAAGAAGTTCGCGTGGACCAGGGGCGCCCGGTACGGCTCCGCCGGGGGAGTGGCCTCGTACAGGGAGCGGAAGAAGGAGGAACGCTCGGTGTGCCAGGCGTTGGTCTCCGCCATGGCGGCGGCGAACAGTTCGTCCTCCGCGGGCCCGCAGGCGTACGGGTCGGTCAGGTCGCACAGCTGTTGTACGTGCGGCAGGAGGGCCGGGTCGGGTACGGCGACCGGCGCGAGATGGGGGTTCACAGGGCAACCTCGGATGATGTGGGCAGGTGTGCCGACGCCCAGGCCGACACGTAGCAGTCCAGATAGGGCTGGAGGGGCGGTTCGACGGCGACGCCGCGGAAGTCGATCCGCTCGCTGGAACGGGACAGGACGGCGTAGTCGTGGAAGCCGTCGCCGTCCGCGCGCATCGCCGGGTAGAGAGCCCCGGCGACGAACCCCTGGGCCAGGAAGGCCGAGAGGGCCTCCTGGTGCGCGAGCGGCACCAGGGCCTCGACGTAGCCGGCGCCCGCGCGGGCCAGGGCCCGGGTGACGGGTTCGAGGTACGCGGCCGCGGCGGCCGGGTCGGGGTGGGCGGTCAACAGGGAGCAGTACCCTCCGGCGCGGTTGAGGTAGGCGTAGACCTCGAACCGGCCGTCTTCGGGAGTGAGCAGCACGTTCGGGGTGTGCAGCGGGTAGAACCAGCCCTCGGCGCCCGGGAACTGCTCGCGGAAGCGGCGGCGTACGAAGGCCGGCGCCTCGATCATCTCCAGTTGTTCGACGGCCCCTTGCGGCGCGGGTTCCGGGAGCGGGTCGGCGGCGGCCCGGACCCCGGGGTAGCCGATGCCGAGCGTGGCTTCGGCGGTGCGCAGCAACGGCAGCAGCGGGGCGGGCACTTCGGTGACGGGCATCCGGCGATCGAGCACACCGGTGGAGTGACGCGCGTAGAGTGCGAGGCTCTCGCGGCTGCGGAGATCGACCGCGTTGGGCAGGATGCCCAGCGGACGGAAGCCGTTGCGCGCCACGACGCGCTGCGGACCGGCGCTGACGGTGCGTACGGTCGCGTACACCGAGTCCAGTCGGCCCGTGTCCAGCATTCCGGCGCACAGTGCCTCGGTCAGGGCTGCGGCCAGGCCGGCGGAACGGTGCTCGGGATGTACGGCGATGCCTTCCAGGCGGCCGATGCGACTGCCCGCCTCACCGTGGATGGCGGCGGACGCGGTCAGGGCCCCGGTGTCGGCGCAGCGGCCGACGAGCCACAGGGAGTGCGGGTCCTCGATGAGCCGGGCCATTTCGGCCGGGTCCGTGCCGAGGGCCACGGGGTAGTGGGGCCCGTAGACGGCGTAGTAGAGCTGGCGCAATTCGGCGATGTCCGCGCAGGCGGCCGGGGTGATGACGGGATTCACCGCTCGCCTCCGACGGGTTCCGGGCCGCGGTCTGTATCCGTACCCGCATCCGCTGTGGGCGGCGCGGCCGTACGGGACCCGAGCAGGGCCAGCGCGCAGGCGGCGGGGACCAGGCCGACGCCCTGCACCAGGCACAGCGTCCGGGGCGAGAAGAAGTCGCCGGCGGAGCCGAACACCAGGGATGCCACCGGCAGGGAGGCGCCCAGTACGGCCTGCATCACGGCGAAGAACCCGGGCTTGTCCGCCGTAGGCACCAGCCGCTGGAAGAGGGCCACGAAGCGGACGCCGACGGCCCCGGCGCACCAGCCGGCCACGGCCAGGCAGCCCGCGACGACCGCACGGTGCGCGACCAGCCCGGGCAGTGCCAGGGCGAGGGCCATCAGGCCCAGGCAGTAGGCGCCGGCGACCGTGGGCCGTCCCGGCACGCGGGTGCCGGTGAAGGCGCCGATGAGGGTGCCGGCCCCCAGGGAGGCCTCCAGCAGTGCCACGGTGCCGCCACCGCCCTGGAGGACCGAGCGGGTGTAGAGGGGGATGACGACGAACACGGCGGTGGTGAAGAGGTTCGCCGCGGTGAAGCAGATCAGGATCCGCCGCACGTAGGGCAGTTCGTCCAGGATGCGGCGGAGCCCCCGCCGCCGGGGCACGGCTGCCGTCGGGTCGGATGCGGCGGTCGGGGCCGCGCGGAAGCGGGCGCTCGCGACGAGGACGGCGGCGCCGAGGTAGGCGGCCGCGCAGCCGACGGCCAGCCCGGCCACGCCAGCCCGGTCGACGGTGAGGGCTCCGAGCAGCGCTCCTCCGAGACCGGCCAGGGACTGGGTGGACAGCTCGAAGCCGGTGGCCGTCTCGATGTCGGCGTCGTCGACGAGTTCCGGCACCGAGGTGGTCAGGCAGGGGTCGAAGAACGCCTGGCAGGTGGCC
This sequence comes from Streptomyces sp. NBC_00190, assembly GCF_036203305.1. Classification (GTDB taxonomy): domain Bacteria; phylum Actinomycetota; class Actinomycetes; order Streptomycetales; family Streptomycetaceae; genus Streptomyces. Next base: position 7,970,328 of record NZ_CP108131.1, read on the forward strand.
AGGGCGAGAGCCGCGGCGTAGACGGCGGGGAGCGGCAGGCCGCCGCCGTACGCCCACAGCGCGAGGACGCCCGAGGCGGCCCCGGCCAGCCCGGCGGCGGTCCGCAGCACCGAGCGGTGGGCGAACCGGGCGACGGCCCCGGCCACGGCGGGCGCCAGCGCCACGGCGGGCAGCGTGCAGGCGGCCATGAACAGCCCGGAGGCCAGACCACGGGAGTCGTGCACGGCGTACGCGACGATCCACCAGGAGACACCGACCTGGAACATGCGGATGGCGGCCTGGGCGAGGACCTGGCCGAGCCACACGGCGCCGAAGGCGCGGTTGCGCAGGATCAGCGGAGCGCGCCGCCCGCCGGCCTCGGCGCGGGTCTCCGCGCCGGTCCCGGTCTCGGTCTCATGTACGGAAACGGGTGAGGCGGTCACGCGGTCGGCCTCTCGTCGAGGACCCGGACGAGCTTGCCCGAGCGCGGGTTGACGGTGAGGTCGCGGTGGCGCGCCCACTCCACGGACAGCGGGTGCACGAATCCGGCGCGCACGCTGTCCGGATACAGCGGCCGTACGGTCTCCAGCTCCGTGAGGACCGCCTTGGCCAGTGCCTCCCGGCCACCGTCGACCGCACCGGAGGTGTCGTCGCCGGGGGCCGTCGCCAGCCGCAGGACGAGCCCGTCGCGGCCGTCCCACCGGCGGACGACGAGCTGCATGCCGACCACGTGCCCCGCGGTGTCCGCGGAAGCCACGGCGTCCTGGGCGTCCTGGGTGTAGAGGGAGACGGGGCCGACCCGTACGCCCTCCTCGGCGCGGCCGAGGATCCGGAAGTGTCCGGGCCCGGTTCCGGTCCACTCGGCCCGGTCGCCGGCGGGGTACCGGATGATCGGCATGAGGCGGCGGAAGAGGCTGGTGACGACGACCCGGCCGGGCCGACCCGGTTCGGTGATGGGCTCATCGGTGGAGTCGTCGAGGATCTCGACGACCGAGTACGGGGTGAAGGCCCGGTGCACGCGGGTGTCGGTGCCGGGTACGGGGCGGCCGAGGAGGCCGGCGTCGACGCTTGCGTATCCGATGGAACGCGCCTCGGCGCGGGGGAACGCGGCGGCCAGCAAGCGCCGTTGGTCGTCGAAGAGGGCCTCGCCGCCGAAGAGGAGCAACTCCACCGAGTCGAGCCGGGCACCGGACGCGACGGCTTGTTCGGCGAGCCTGCACAGGGTGGTGGGCGTGCCGGCCAGTACCTGGGCGGCGAGATCGCGCAGTGTGGGGATCGTCGACTCCAGCGGCGCGCCGCCGCCGATGGGCAGGCGGACGTTGTCCACGGGCGCGTGGGTGAGCGAGTCGAGGACGAAGAGGAAGCTGGCGTACAGCTCCCCGGCGTAGAAGAGGTCGGCGACGCGGTGTCCCGGGCGCAGACCCGTGTCCACGAGTCCCTGGCCGAAGGAGGTGACGAAGGTGCGCCACTCGTCGCGCGTGTAGACGGAGAACTTGGGGGCCCCCGTGGTGCCGCCGGTCTTGTAGACCGTGGCCTCGCTGAGCGGGCCGGTCAGTACCCGGCTGCCATGAAGGGTGTTGGCCTCCCAGAACTCCTGCTGGTCGACCACCGGCAGGTCGGTGAGGCGGTCGGCGTGCGGCGAAAGGGGCGCGTAAAGGTCTTGGTAGAAGGGCGAGTTGTGGCGGGCGAAACGTATGAGGTCCGAGAGTTGCTGGGCGGACATGGGCCTTTGCCTTGGTGACGGGAAATGGGACGGGAGCCACGGCGGGGCGCGGCGAGTGAGAACTCAGCCGCGGGATCGACCGGTGTGAACGGGGGACCCCCCGGCGCCCCCGCCTCCTCGATGCACGCCGAAAGGTGACGTGCAGTCACAATCATGAAACATTGGCGTGCTTGTCACCAAATTGGCCAAGGATTTTCGGTCAGCGCGGCCATATTCACCAGTATTTCTGGTGTCCGCCGTGCCTTCCATCAAGAGGCGGCGGCCCCGGCGGCGGCCGCGTGCTCTTGCAGGCCAGGCGGCGGCTCGCCCGTGCCGGGTGAGACGGCTCACCGGCCTCACATTTCGTCGCGGTGTCTCGTCGATCATGGTGAGAGGAAGATCCGGACAAGCCAACAAGGGAGTCGTCGAGACCATGACCACCAGATCCGAGCCCGTGTCCGAACCCGAGTCCGAGCCCGTGTCCGAGTCCGATGCCGCGTCAGGACAGGGCCACCCCGATCCGAGTCTGAGCGCGATCATGAGCGAGCGCCGGCAGCTGATCAATCTCGCCTACCGGCTCCTCGGCTCCCTGGCCGAGGCGGAGGACGCCGTTCAGGAGACATACGTGCGCTGGTACGCCATGTCCCAGGAGCGGCAGGAGGCCATCGAGTCCCCAGGGGCCTGGCTGACGAAGGTGGCCGGTCGCATCTGCCTCGACCTGCTCGGCTCGGCGCGGGCGCGGCGCGAGAGCTACGTGGGCCAGTGGATCCCGGAGCCGCTGCCCGACCGTGCGGAATGGATGGGCGGGCGGCCGGGTGACAGCAGGGGTGCCCCGGCAGACCCGGCCGACCGGGTCACCCTGGACGAGTCGGTCGACATGGCCTTCCTCGTGGTGCTCGAATCGATGACCCCGGCCGAACGGGTCGCGTTCATCCTGCACGACGTCTTCCGGTACCCCTTCGCCGAAGTCGCCGGGATCGTCGGCCGCACCCCGGCGGCGTGCAGGCAGCTTGCGTCGTCGGCCCGCCGTCGCATCCGTGCGGCCCGGACCCCCGTGGCTCCGACGACCCGACAGGCCGGCGTCATCAGGGACTTCAAGCAGGCGTGGGAGGCCAAGGACATCGCCGCCCTCGTCGGCCTGCTCGACCCCGATGCCACGATGATCGCCGACGGCGGCGGCCGGGTCGGCGCGGTGCTCCACCCGGTGGCGGGCAGCGAGCGGATCGCCCGCTACATCGTCGAGATCGGCAGCAGGGCACCCGGCATGACGCTCCTGGAGCGTTCGGTCAACGGTCGGCCCGGCCTGGTGGCCCAGCGCGGCGGCGTCACCGTGACGGTGGCCGCGTTCGGCCTCGCGGACGGCCGGATCACGCACATCTGGGCGGTGCGCAACCCCGAGAAGCTCCGGCCGTGGACCGCGTAGCACGCCCCTGGAGTCAGGAGTTGACCCTCACACCGTGTGAGGCGGTTGATTTCTCTCACCTGCCCGGCCATCGGCCGGGGGAATCACCTCAGTCCCGATGAAGGGTTCCTCGTGTTTGGCTACGTCGGCTCCGGTCCCTACTGCTACTCGAACTCGCTGGCCATGATGCTGGGCGGTGAGTCCCCCTCGCCCGCGGTCATCGAGACGCTGACGGGATCGCCGTTCGGGGCACAGCTCATCGCCGGGTCCCTGCCGTTGTTCGATCCGTACGGCTGGCACCCCGAGGCCGGCCTCGACGCCGCGATCGCACTGTTGGGCTGGGACCGTGAACGCAGCGACGGCGGAACGCCGGCCGAGGCGCTCGAACGGCTGCGGGACGCCTGCTCGCGGGGACCGGTCCTGGTCGGGCCGGTGGACATGGGCCTGCTGCTGTACCAGCCCGGCACACCGAACGCCGACGGCGGCGACCACTACGTCGTGGTCCTCGCCGCCGACCAGGACGGCATCGAACTCCACGACCCCCACGGCCACCCGTACGCGACCCTGCCCACGCAAGCCTTCCTGACCGCTTGGGAGGCCAAGACGATCAGCTACATCGACGCTCCGTTCGTGCTGCGGACCGGCTTCGTGCGCCGGCGCCGGGTCACTCCTGTCGACGCGCTCAGGCAGTCGCTGCCGGCGGCCGAGCAGTGGCTGGCCGGCCGCGACGACCTGCCCATGCCGCCCGGCTCACTCGGCGGAGCAGCCGCCGTCGAGAGGCTCGCCGACATGGTGGCCGAGGGCCTGGACCCCGGCATCCGCACCATGCTCACCGCCTTCGGCGTCCGCGTGGGCGCACGCCGCCTCAGCGATGCGGCGCTGTGCCTGGACCTGCTGGGACTGCCGCAGGCGGCGTCCATCGCGCAGCACCAGGCCCGGATCCTGGGCAGTCTGCAGTATCCGCTCGTGCAGGGCGACGACCAAGTGGCAACGGCGCTGCTGCGGCGCCTCGCGCCCACGTACGCGCGTCTGCACGCGGCCTTGAGTACGCCACGGGCCGGCGCCTCCTGAGTCCTCCCTCCTGAGTCCTCCGACGCCCCTCACCGCGCATGGCAGGCGCATGGCAGGGGACGCGATCCAGCCACATGGGCCAAGCGGCAGCCCGAGCGGCTCGTCGTCCGTGAGACTCCGTCTGAAGATCTGTTCGAAGATCCCGGCCGCGAAGAGTTGGTGGAGAAGCGTGAGCGCCCTCAGAGTGCTGCAGATACCTGAGACCTGCGCATGGAACGACTACGTGCGGCTGCAGGAGAGCCATCTGGCGGCACTGGGCGTCGAGGTCATACGGCCCGGGCTGTGCCGCGACGAGCCCGGGTTCACCTCAGCTGATGTCTCCGGCCGCGTACGGGACGCACTCCTGCGCGACGTCCCGGACATCGTGCACGTGCACTGGCCCGAGATGCTCGGCCGACTGCTGGCCGAGGCGCTCGATCTCCTTCGGGCCATGACCGCGCGGGGCGCCCGCCTCGTCCAGACCGTCTACGACCTGGCGCCGCACGAGCCCGGTGCGAACGGGACGGTGTCGTTCATCGACGCGGTCGACTCCCTCACCCATGGCGTCCATTTCTTCACCAAGGAACACGAGCACCTCGCACGAAAGATCCGCGGCGCGCCCCCCTCGCCGGCCCTGCCCCTTCCCCACCCCCGATACCCCGGACTGGGCCCGGGAGCTCACCCGGCTCGCGTCCGCCCACGAGCAGGTCGAGTACCTCCCGGGGTTCCATCCGTGGCCCGGGTTCGTCGGCTCCTGGAACGCGTGGAATGGGTCGCCCTGCCGTACCGGCGGGTGTGGTCGAGCGGTGTGCTGGTGGCAGCGGCGCAGACGGGGTGCCGGATCCTCAGCCCGCCGCCCGTGGGGACCGACGGCTACCGGGCGCTGCTCGACGGCTCCGCCGTCGTCGACCCGTGGGACGACGACCTGGCCGTACGGAGCTGGCAGCGGGCCGTCGCCGCGCCCGCGCGGCCCGCGGTGTCCACGGCCACCGGAGCGCCGGACCTGCCGGACTGGCGGGAGGCCGCCGAAGCCTTCTCCGGCTTCTACGGCGAGGTCCGTCAGGCCTAGAGCCGACCTGAGGGTGGGTAAGGCTCAGGCGATTCCCACGGTGTACGCGGCACGGTAGCCGTCGCCGTCGGGTGAGAGGGCCAGCGTCATGGCGGCGCCGGCGGCCCTGTAGCGGCTGTCCCGACGGTTGGGGTGCTCCGGTGCGGGGCGGCGCGCGTAGGGCTGGAGCGCGTACACCTTCAGCAGGAGGTCCTCGGGGAAGAAGAACTGAGAGGTCGTCTCGGTACGGGTGTCGGGGTGCACCTTGAAGTGGATGTGCGGCGCCAGTCCCGCGTACCAGCCGGGCACGATCGTCCGGAACACGCATCGGCCGGCGCCGTCGGTGACTTGCGTGCCGCGCAGGAACGTGGACCCGCCGGTGGAGTAGGCGCCGGAGGCGTCGGCATGCCACACATCGACGCCGGCGGCGGCGAGCGGTCGGCAGCCCGCTGACACCCGGACCACCGTCAGGTCCAGCCGGAACGGCACCCCGCTCCGGCCCTCGGTGATGTCCGACCGGACCCGGTCCAGGTCCACGTAGTACGGGCCCGCGCCCGCTTCGGTGGTGAGGACGCAGGCCGGGCTGCTGCTGCCGCTGCCCGACGGCCGGGGCGGCGAGGCCGACGGTTGTCCCGCCGCACCCCGGGTCCCGGCCGGGCCGGAGCAGCCCGCGGTCAGTAGCGCGGCCCCGGCGGATCCTGCAGCCAGCAGAACAGTACGACGGCTGGTCCGGGAGGCGTCTTTCTCGGACATGCGAACCCCTCACAGGTGCCCTGGGAGCCGTCACGCGCGGACGGCTGCACACTGCGCCCCACCGTGCCGGACGGCAGAGTTCCGGGTCGGCACCGACACACCCACGCCCCTCGTCGGCCCGGGCGGTCCACGGTCCTGGATCTTCAAAGCCGTGGGCTGCCCGGGCGCTCGCAGGTGTCAGGCGCCGAGCGCGGCGAAGAAGGTGCGGACGTCGGTGACGAACGCCTCGGGCTGTTCCAGTGCGAGGAAGTTGCCGCCGCGCTCCAGCTCGCTCCAGTGGGTGATGTTGTGGTCCCGCTCGGCGAAGCGGCGGATGGCGATGTCGGTGTGCAGGGCGACGGCCACGCCGGTCGGGACGGTGCCGCGGGCTTTCGGGGCCCAGGCGGCCGGGTCGTGGCCCGCCTCGTAGTACAGGTTCGCCGAGGAGCCGGCCGTGCCGGTGAACCAGTAGACGCTGATGTTGGTCAGCAGGCGGTCGCGGCCCACGGCGTCCTCGGGGAGCTCGGCGGCGGGGTCGGTCCATTCCATGAACTTCTCCGCGATCCACGCGAGCTGGCCGACCGGCGAGTCGTGCAGCCCGTAGGCGAGGGTCTGGGGGCGAGTGGACTGGATGGCGTTGAAGCCCATCTTGTCCTGCTGGAAATCCTCCAGCCGGGCCAGCCGCTCCTGCTCGGACGCGGTCAGCCCCTCGAACTCGGCAGGATCCCCGGAGGGGAAGGTGATCAGGCCGTTGACGTGGACGCCGACGACCCGGTCGGGCGCCTGGCGCCCCATCTCGGCGGCGATCCAGGCGCCGCCGCCCGTTCCCTGGACACCGTAGGAGCCGTAGCCGAGCCGGCCCATCAGCTCGACGAACGCGCCCGCGATGCGGCCGGTGTTCCAGCCGGCCTCGCCGAGCGGCCCGGAGAAGCCGGTACCGGGCGTGGAGGTCACGATGACGTGGAAGTCCTCCGCGAGCGGCCGGATGACCTCGACGAACTGCACGAACGAGCAGGGCCAGTCGTGCAGCAGGAGCAGTGGGACGGCTGCCGGGTTCTGCGAGCGGACGTGGAGGAAGTGGATGTTCTGGCCGTCGATCCCGGTGGTGAACTGGGGGAACTCGTTGAGCTCCGCCTCCGCCTTGCGCCAGTCGAAACCGTCGGCCCAGTACGCGGCCAGGGCCTTGAGGTAGTCGGTGGGAACACCCCGGCTCCAGCCGGCGCCGGGGATCTCGCTGCCCCAGCGGGTACGCGCCAGCCGGTGGCGCAGGTCGTCGAGCACGTCCTGCGGGACATCGATGCGGAACGGGTGGATCCGGGCGTCGGTGTTGCTGCTGCTCTCCATGGGTAAGACAGTATTCTCGATATAGGCACGCTGCGTTCCTAATGGCACAACAGGCTGGTCCTCATGCTCGATACCTCCGCACGGTTGCTGCGCCTGCTCTCTCTGTTGCAGACCCCGAAGGCCTGGCCGGGATCCGAACTCGCCGAGCGCCTCGGGGTGAGCGGCCGTACCGTCCGCAACGACGTCGAACGACTGCGCGAGCTCGGCTATCCCGTGGACGCCACGCGGGGAGCCACCGGCGGCTACCGGCTCGGCGCCGGGGCGGCGATGCCCCCGCTGCTGCTCGACGACGAGGAGGCCGTCGCGGTGACGATCGCGCTGCGCACCGCCGCGCAGGGCGCCGTCCCCGGCGCCGAGGAAACCTCGCTGCGGGCGCTGGCCAAGCTGGAGCAGGTGCTGCCCTCGCGGCTGCGCGGCCGAGTGCGGACCCTCACGGCGTACACCGTGGCCGTGCCCGCGGACCGTCCGGTGCCGACCGTCTCCGCCGACGTGCTGACCACCTTGGTATCCGCCTGCCGCGACCAGGAACGACTGCGCTTCGACTACCTGGACCACACCGGCTCGCCGACCCGCCGGGTGGTGGAGCCGTACCGGGCGGTGAACTGGGGGCGGCGCTGGTACCTGGTGGCGTGGGACGTCGAGCGCGAGGACTGGCGTACCTTCAGGGTCGACCGGATCCAGCCCCGTACTCCGACCGGACCGCGTTTCACCCCACGCGAACTGCCCGGCGGCGACATCTCCGCATACGTCTCCCGACGCGTGTCCAGCGCGGCCTGGCGCTACTGCGCGCGGGTGACCGTCCATGCCCCGGCGACGGCGGTGATCGAGCGGATCAACCCCGCGGTCGGCACGGTCGAAGCCCTCGACGCCGACAGCTGCGTCCTGGTCACCGGTGCCGATACGGTGCAGACCCTCGCCGCCTACCTGGGCATGCTCGACTTCGGCTTCGACGTCACCGAACCCGAGGAGCTGGTCACCCACCTCCGCCGGCTGGCCGACCGCTACGCCCGCTTCACGCCGCCTGCCCCCTGAGACGCAAAGGCCCGCCGGGCAGCTGGGGCCGCCGGGGGCCGGTGGGCGGGAGCTGGGCCATGTCCGGGTGTCGTCGGCGCCAGTCCGCGTAGACCGGGGCGGCGGCACACGCGTCCAGGTAACCGGCCGCCACCGTGTGCAGGATGTCGTCGCCGTGGGGGGCCAGCGGGCCGTCGCGGTGCCAGGCCAGGACGTGGCGGTACCAGAGCGGGTTTCCCGCGAGGGGACGGACGGCGACACCGGGGGTCTGCGCGAAGGTGGCCTGGCAGAGGCTGACGGCCAGGCCCGCGCGGACCAGTTCGACCAGCTGGCGTCCCTCGGCCTCGTGCGGGGCGGAGGGGCGGCGGCCGGTCAGCGCGCACACGGAGGACCAGTATTCGCGGGTGCGGTCGCCGTCGGGCCGGGGCATCGCCCAGTCGTGGTCGGCGAGTTCGGTCAGGGACACGGCCTCCTGGCCGGCCAGCGGGTGGGTCGCGGGCAGCAGGGCGAAGACGGGCTCGGTGACCAGAGGTGTGAGGATCACCCCGTCGCGCGGCGGCAGGACCTGCTCCGGGTGGTCGCCGAGGACCGCCGCCTCCAGGCGGCCGGCGGATAGGTCGTCCAGGAGCGTGACGGGGGAGTAGTGGCACCGGGACGTCACCTCGGCCTCGGGCAGCAACGACCCTATGGCCAGGACGAGGTGGCCGATCAGGGGAGCACCGACCGATCCGACGCGGACCCGGTCCGGGGACGCCAGGTGGCGGGCCGCGCGGGCGGTATCGGCGAGCAGCGCGTCGACACCCGGTAGGACGGCGTGGGCCCGGGCCAGCACCAGCTCACCGAAGGCCGTGGGCGTGGCTCCGGAACGCCGCCGGTCGAAGAGGACACCGCCGAGCATCGACTCGATGCGGCGCAACTGTGTGCTGAGGCCCGGCTGTGTCATGGACAGCGCGGCGGCGGCCCGGGTGAGGCTGCCTGCCTCGGCGATCGCACACACCACACGCAGGTGCCGTACCTCCAGTTCCATGCCGCGCATGTTATGGAGCGACGACGGCTTTCGGACAGGAGCTGACCTCTGGCAGTCCTATGTGAAATGTCACACATGGTGATGGGTGGCGCCGTGTGATGTGGGGTCAATTTCCGTCCTTCGCCGGGTCCTTGAGCCCGATCGTGGCGTAGTCGAGCTGCCCGCCGAAGGACGTGTGGCCGAAGGCGCCGGCGATGTTGGTGCCGAGGAGCAACGGCATGCGCTCGATGACGGCGGGCGCCGTAGGGGCCTTGGCGAGGATCTCCCCGTCCAACTGCCGCCACGCCGTGTTGGCCTGCGCGGCGTCGGTCATGTCGGCGATCTCGTCCATCCGCTTCATCGTCGGCTCGTCGCGGAAGAGCGAGTGATTGCCGGAGTTCCCCTTCTCCTTGATGTAGCGGCCGTCGAAGAGGAAGGGCAGGAAGGTGGAGCCGGAGGGGTAGTCGGGGCACCAGCCGGTGTAGACGAGGTCGGTGCGGTTCTTGGTGTCACCGATGGTGTCGTAGAAGGCCGACGGGTCGACGGCGTCGATCGTGACCTTGATCCCCGCCCGGCCCAGGGACTGCTGGATCGCCTCGGCAACGCCCTTGTCCCCGTTGGAGACGGTGATGGTGGTCGTGAGCCCGTCCGGCTTGCCGGCCTCCTTCAGGAGCTGTTTCGCCTTCTCCACGTCACCCGTGGCCGGGATCCCCAGGGTGTCGGGCTGCTTGCCGCCGAAGAGGGAGCCGGGCATGAGCGCCGTGGCGGGGTCGTTGAGGGCCGGGCCGCCCGAGGCGGTCAGTACCGCTTCGCGGTCCAGGGCGTACTGCACGGCCTGCCGCACCTTGACGTTGTCGAAGGGGGCGCGACCGGTGTGCATCTGCACCATCTCGGTGCAGTTGGTGGACTCGGCCAGCAGTCGCGCCCTGACGTCGGCCTTGGTCAGCACCTTGGGGGTGCTCTCCGGACGCAGCTTGCCCCAGGGGACGGCCGAGGCGTCCGCGCCCTCCGAGGCGATGAGCCGGTCGTCGATCTGGTTGGCCCTGAGCCCCATCACCACGACCAGCTTGTCCGGGTAGGCCTTGCGCACGGTGTCCGTCGCCGGGTCCCAGTGGGGGTTGCGGACCAGCACCAGCCGCTTGTCCCGGTCGTACGACTCGATCTTGTAGGGGCCCGAGGAGAACGGGCGGCTGTCGTACTGGGGGCCCTTGTCCTGGGCGCTGGGCACCGGGGCGAAGGTGGGCAGGACGGTGGCGTTGGGGAATTCCGCGAAGGGCTTGCGGAGTTCGAAGACGATCGTGCGGTCGTCGGGGGTCTTCACGGAGTCAAGGTGCTGCCCCTGGGCGGGGCCCCGGTAGCCCTCGGCGCCGGCCAGGTAGCGGGCGGCGTAGTCCGGGCCGCCGGGCAGGTCGGGGGAGAAGGACCGCTCCACGTTGTACTTCACGTCCTGGGCGGTGATCGGGGTGCCGTCCTCATAGGTGAGGCCCCTCTTGAGCGTGAAGGTCCATGTCCTGGCGCCGTTGGAGGAGACGCCGAGGTCCTCGGCGAGGTCGGGGACGAGCTCTCCGCCCGCCGCGCCCGGTTGCGCCTTGTACGTCACCAGCGTGCGGTAGAGCAGCCGGGTGCCGAAGTCGAGATCGCCGATCACCCAGTTGCGGGCCGGGTCGAGGTGGGTGAAGTCCTGGTTGGACAGGACCGTCAGCGTGCCGCCCTTGCGCGGGGTGCCGCCGACCGTGGCCCCCGCGTTGGCGAGTGCGGGGCTCTTCGAGTCCTTGCCCTGCTGGCCGCCGCCGGAGTGGCCGCCGTTGGAACAGCCGGCCATGCCGAGGGCGACGGTCGCCGCCAGGGCGGTGGCGACGGCGTGGAGAGTGCGCTTGTTCATCAATGGTCACTCCGTGAACAGTCGGGCGGCCGAAGGAGGCTGGCTGCAATGTGACCGATAACATAGTTATGTGAAATGGCACCCACAACTGTCGGTCCTCCATAGCACGGAGTTATGGACAACCGGGGGCTCCACGGCCGTCGTTGGCCGCGCCATGCTGTAGCGCAATGTCACACGTCACTGTGCGGCCAGGTGGTCAGGCAGCCACGGGGCCGCGAAAGGGACCCATGAACCCTGCGTACGCGACCGTCGACCACCTCTTCACCGTCCCCCTGGACCACGCGGCCCCACACGGTCCCACCATCCAGATCTTCGCCCGCGAGGTCGCCGATGCGCGCCGGGCAGGCGGGCGGCTGCCCTGGCTGCTCTATCTGCAGGGCGGCCCCGGCGGCAAGTCGCCCAGGCCGTCGGCGGGTTCACCGGGCTGGCTGCCCCAGGCCCTGAAGACCCACCGCGTCCTCCTCCTCGATCAGCGCGGCACGGGCCGATCCACCCCCCTCACCGCCCGGGCGGCCTCCCGCTTCGCCTCACCGGCCGGGCTGGCCGGCCATCTCGGCCACTTCCGCGCCGACTCGGTCGTCGCGGACGCCGAACTGATCCGCCGACAGCTGTGCGGCGACGAACCCTGGGAGACCCTCGGCCAGAGCTACGGCGGCTTCATCACCCTCACCTACCTCTCCCGGGCCCCCGACGGACTACGGGCGTGCTACGTGACCGGCGGCCTGCCCGGCCTCTCGGCCACCGCCGACGACGTCTACGCCCGCACCTACCCCCGGGTGCGGGACCGCGTCCTCGACTTCTACGCCCGCTACCCCGACGACGCCGCCCGGCTGCGCGAGATCGCCCGCCTCCTGACCGCCACCGAGGTGCGCCTGCCCGACGGGGACCGGCTCACCCCCAACCGCCTGCGCACGCTCGGCCTCGCCCTCGGCATGGGCGACGGCTTCGAGCGGCTCCACTGGCTTCTCGACGAATCCCTCGACGAGGAGGCGAAGCCGACCGACACGTTCCTGCACCAGGTGATGGCACTGACCGGCTTCACCGACAATCCGCTCTTCGCCGTCATGCAGGAGACCCTGTACGGCCAGGGCGCGGGGCCGACGGGCTGGGCGGCGTCCAGAGCCCTGTCGGCCTTCCCCGAGTTCGCCGAGGACGCCGACCCCCTCCTGCTCACCGGAGAAATGATCTACCCCTGGATGTTCCGCGAGATCCGGGGCCTGCGCCCCTTCGCCGAGGCCGCCGAACTGCTCGCCGAACGCCCCGACTGGCCACCGCTGTACGACCCCGACCGCCTCGCCGCCAACCGGGTCCCGCTCGCCGCGGTCGTCTACCACGACGACATGTACGTGGACGCCGGGCTCTCCCTGGGCACCGCGAGAGAGGTCGGCGCCACCCGGGTGTGGGTCACCAACGAATGGGAGCACGACGGCGTCACCGCCTCCGGCGGCCGCGTGCTCTCCCGCCTGATGGACCTGGCCGCGGGCCGCGCGTAGCGACGCGCGCCAAGGACCCCGTACCCCTCAACCTGCCTCCGACGGGAGAGACATGACCACCCCGCTCCGCCGCCTGCGGCCGCTCGCCGCGACCGTCGTTCTCGTCTCCTGCCTGGCCGCCCCCACCGCGGCCGCGGCCCCCGGCTCACCGCCCCCCGCCGCCCGCTGCGCCCTCCCCGGCCGGACCGGCTGGACGGACGAGGGCCACGACACCGACCGGACCCAGTTCCAGCCCGCCACCGGAACCCGCCGCGTCCTGACGCTGTACGTGGACTTCCCCGACGCCCCGGCCGCCGACTCCACCGAGCCGTACGCCGCTGCGCTCGCCCCGGCCGCCGACTGGATGGGCCGCGCGAGCCACGGTCGTCTGCGAGTCGACAACACCCCGCTGCACCGCTGGATCCGGATGCCCGCCGACTCCACCTCCTACGGCTTCGCGCGCGGCCTCACCTTCGAGGCCCACGAGAAGTACCTGCGCGACGCGATCACGGCCGCCGACCCTTACGCGGACTTCTCCCGCTACGACATGGTCTACGTCGTCCCCGCCAGGACGGCGACCGCCATCCCCTTCTCGCCGACCTACCTGTACGACCCGGCGGGCCCCGGCATCACCGCCGACGGCACCCGCCTCAAATGGGCCGTCACCTTCGGACAGGACATGTGGCGCTGGGGCCACAAGGTCGCTGCCCACGAGACCGCCCACACCTTCGGGCTGCCCGACCTGTACTCGTTCACCGGAGCCACCCACCAGTACGTGGGCGGCTGGGACGTCATGGGCGACATCGCGGGCCACGCCCCGCAGTACCTCGGCTGGCACTCCTGGAAGCTCGGCTGGACCCGAGACGACCAGGTGGCCTGCCTGCCCGGCTCCGGCCGCCGTACGGTGTCGCTGACCCCGGTGGAACGTCCCGGCGGAACCAGGATCGCCGTGCTGCGGACCGGTGAGACGACGGCCTACGTGGCGGAGTCACGCCGCGCCCAGGGAAACGACGCGACCGCCTGCTCCGCCGGCGTCCTCATTTACAAGGTCGACTCCGCCGTCCGGACCGGTGAGGGCCCGGTGCGGGTCATGAACGCGCCCCCGGCCCGAACCACGACCCCGACCACCGGCTGCACCCCGACGGACCTGGCCGCGTACGCACCCGGACAGACCTTCACCGATCCCGCGACCGGCGTGCGCATCGACGTCCTCGCGGGCGGACGGATGGGAGACACGGTGCGGATGAGCAGACGGTGACTCCGGCGGGCCGCACGGGTCGCGGCTCAGCGGCGGTGGATCCGGTCGACGCCGTACCACTTCGACACGCAGGCGGCGACCCAGTCCCGCTCGTAGCTGCCGGTGAAGAAGGGCTCGGCGAGACCGCCGATGTACAGGGGCCGGTAGCCCACGTCCGTGGCGCCCCGTGCGGCCTCGCTCCGGATGCGGGAGTTCTGGGCGTCCCAGGCCACGGAACGGGCGACCGTCGTGGTCGTGAGCTGCTGGACGTTCGGGACGAGCGCGGCCACCGAGGCCAGCGTCAGGCAGCCCGCCGCCACGGCGCCGGCCGCGAGGACCGGGCCGGCGGCGCGGCGGCCCGAGAGCCACCGGCCGCCCCACGCGCCCAGCAGCGCGCCGTACCCGCAGAGCGCCAGTTCCATCGGCACGAGAAAGCTCGTCCAGCTGCGGGCGTACGTCCACCCGCTCGGGCCGTAGCCGCTGCGCAGGCCCACCACCACCGCGAACGAACCCAGCACCACCACGGGCACCGGGAGCAGGAGCAGGGCGATCAGCACCTTGCGCGGGACGGTCCGCCGCGGCTCCCGCCTCCCGGGCGTGGGCCCGCGCAGCCCGGTCGCCAGGCCCAGCAGGACGCCGACCGCGGCGGCTCCCAGGTAGGCCCACTGGCCGGTGACGGAGTCCCACATGCGCAGCCAGTCCTCGTAGGCGCCCCCGAGTTCTGCCGCGGAGAGCACGGACTCCTTGTCGGGCTGCTGCGCCCGGCGCCACCGGGCGCCGGGGGAGGTGTAGAGCACGACCAGACCGCAGAGGAGGCCGGAGCACCAGAGCAGGCACCAGGTGAACGGATGCCAGCTCCGCGCCAGGCCGAGGCGGGGCACGGACAGCAGCCCGACCGCGGCGGCGAGCAGCCCGCTGACGAGCGCGAACGGCTCGCTCAGGGTGCCGAGCGCGAAGCCGATGAGGAACGCCGAGGTGAAGCCGGCCACCCGGACGGCGGCACGGGGATGGCGGACGGTCCGGACGGCCAGCAGGAACGCCCACAGGCCGATGAGGCTCGGAAGGGTGTGGGAGATCGTGGCGGGGGCCCACAGCAGTACCTGATAGCTGCGGGTGCCCGCGAAGTAGAGCAGCGCCTGGACGGCCAGGGCGCAAGCGGTCAGCACCAGCACAGGGGGCCTGCCGCCGAGGAACCGGATGAAATGACACCCCAGCAGGACCAGCCCGGCGGTGAAGGCGACGGCTATGACCGTCGGCAGGATCTTGGTCCCGGCCAGTCCGTCGCCGTAGACGACACCGCTCAGGAAGGCGTTGGCGATCCTGCCGTTCTGGGTCATGTAGAAATCGGACGTGATGCCGAGGATCCCCAGATCGCGGGCCTTCCACGCGGCACACCAGTCGTCGGACGCGGGCCGTACGTAGAGACCGAGGAAGCATCCGACGGCGACCAGGGCTCCGGCCGCCGCGACGAGCGTCGCCCCGGCCGCCGGGAGGAGCCCGCGCGGGAGGGGGCGGCGGCCGGTTCCCTGGCCCACCGCGGAGGAAGGGGTCCGGACGTCCTCGCCCCGGGCCGCAGCAGCGTTCATTCACCACCCCTTCGCAGCGGGGCCGGCCGGTGAGTCGGCCGATGCGCCCGCCGACTGCGGCGACCGCACGGCCCGCGAACACCCATGATGGGCACGGTTCGCGGCCACCGGCATCCCGGGCGGGCCAGGACGGGCACGCGGCCACGAAGCCCTCGGCACCCCTCGTTCACCCGGGCGGCGGGTGTTCCGTGGCAGCCTCCGCACGGCTCTTCCAGGATGGGGAATCCGGGTCCGCGCGTACGCACGCCCGGCGGAGGGAGTGACGATGCCCGGTGTCCTGCTCGGTTGTTGGGCGGTCGTCACAGCGGCCTTGGCGGGGGTCACCGTTCCCGTGTGTACCGGGAGCCACGGGAGCGGCGGTGAGGTCGAGCGCAGTTACGCGCCCGTGGCGATGCTCGCCGCCCGCACCGTCGGTGTGCTGTCCAACACGACCGCCGCCGAAGGCGTTCCGCCTGCCGTCGCCAGGGGCGCGCGGTACGTCGACGGGAGCAACGTCCTGCGGCTCGCGTCCGGCCGGTGGATGTACCTTCCCGCCGCCATGACGACGTCGGCCGTGGTCCCCGCCGACCACCCGCCGGCGATGCAGCAGATCGAGCAGAGCCGCGCCTGGCTGGCCTCCGGCCGGGTCCCGGGCCGGTCGCCCGTGCAGCGCGCGGCGGCCGAGCGGGCCCTCCTGGCCATGCGCGCCCTGCTCCGGCCGAACGGCGCCATGGCGGCGGGGTGGAGCCCCGGCTGGAAGTACTCCTGGCCGCGCGACTCCAGCTTCGCCTCCGCCGCGTTCGCGCACACCGGCCACGACGCCGAGGCCTACCGGATCCTGCGCTACAGCGCCGCGACCCAGCGCAGCGACGGCACCTGGGAGGCGCGCACGGAACTCGACGGGTCCGGCCCGCCCGACGGCAGACGGTGGCAGCTGGACGCCAACGGCTGGGTCCCCTGGGCGACCTGGCAGTGGTACCGGACCGCCCCCGGGGCCACCCGCCACGCCCGGCTCATATCCCTTTACCCGATGATCCGCAAGGCGGCCGACCACGCGGCGGGCTCCCTGCGGGGGGACGGGCTGCCCCCGGCCTCCCCCGACTACTGGGAGCTGATGACGACCACCGCGAACATCGGTACGGCCGCGCCGCTGCTCGCCGGGCTCAACGCCTCCGCGGACCTCGCCCGGGAGGCGAACCGGCCGGACGACGCGGCGCGCTGGGCCCGGGCCGCGCGGCGGCTCTCCGCCGCGATCTCCGCGAACTTCCTTCCCCTGAGGTACCAGCGCACCACCGACGGACGGCACGGGCACGACAGCGCGGTGACCTTCATGGCACCTCCGTTCAACACGGCCCCCGTCGGCCTGCCCGGGGCACTGGACGCCACGTACCGGGCGCTGCTCCTGCCCAACGGCGGGCTGACCCCGGGAAACGACCCCGCCGCGCCCTGGGGAGGAAACGCCTGGACGCCCAGTACGGCGTTGTTCGCGCTCGCATGGGCCGGGACGGGCGAGCCGGCGAAGGCCGGACAGGTCCTGGACTGGGTCCTCTCCAAGAGGAACTCGCTCGGGGAGCTGCCGGAGAAGGTGGACAAGGAGGGCAGGGCCGTTTCGGTCGCTCCCCTCGCGTGGACGGGTTCGATCGCCGTCCTGTCCCTCGTGGCGCTCGACGGCACGGCGCTTCCGACCCCGCCCCTGCGGCCGTAGTACGCGCCTTGCGGGTCAGGGACTCAGACGGGCTCCGTCCCGTCACCCGGCGGCGGCGCGGTGCGGACCCGCTCCAGTGCGGCCAGGAGGTGCCGATAGGCGAGCCTTTCGGCCGCCACCGCCCGCCCGAGCGGAAGGTAGTGCGGATCACGGCGTGACCGGGCCTGTGCCGCGGCGGCGAGGCGGAGCCGCCTCGCCCGGTCCACCTCGTGCCTGGCCCCGACGTACGCGTCGTCGAGGAGCCGGTGGTCGAGGACCTCGGCGAAGGCGCGCTCCGCCAGGGCGTCGAGCCGGTCGAGTGCGTCGGCACAACTCTCGGGGACCGTCCCGGCACAGCCTTCTTCCAGGGTCCGGGACATCGATCGCAGGGTCGCCCCGAGCTCCGGGTACCCCCACGACGGAGCGGCGTCGTTCCGGCACCCGGCGGCGAGGGCGACCAGTACGGCGGCGGCAGCCACGGCGCGCAGCGTTCCCGGTCCCGCGCGCCCGCGAACGGTGGAGCAAGGGGTCATGGGAGCCCCGATCGCCGCTGGTCAGGTGGTCAGCTGGTCAGGAGGCGGCCTCGGCCGGGCCCCGACGTGGTCCGGCGGCCATCCTCGCCCACACCGGTCAGGGCTGCCACACGGCCGCCGCGCGCGCGGCCTGCGCGATCGCCGGAGGCCGGACCGCCCGGTGCCACGGGGAGGAGGGCGGGCGGCTGCCGGGCGGCGCGGACCCGGCCGGGGGAGCGGTCGTCACGTGCAGACCGGCGTCCAGGCCGAGCGCTGCGGCGACGGCCGTGCCGTCCGGCTCGGCCACGGCCGCCGGTGCGCCCGTGTAGAGCATCTGTGACTCGTACCAGGACGGCGCGTCGTCCGGGCCCGAGATACCGACCGTGCCCACGCCCGCGCGGCCCGCGAGTACCTGGCCCGCGACGCCGACGGCGCCGTAGCCGCCCTCGCCGCCCACCTCGGTGACCGGGGAGAACGTCGGCGCGGGCGAGCCCGCGGTGGCCAGGCTCGTACCGACGGTGCCCGTCCCGGGGTGGCGGAAGTACAGGCGGACGCCGTCGCCCTGCGGGCTCGCCGAGAGCGGACCGGTCGTCGCCGGCAGCCCCGTCGGGAAGGGGCCGCTGAGCGGGGCGTCCGGGGCCGGCTGGACCCAGGCCAGCACGGTCCGGTCCGTGGCCGCGTACACGTGGCGCCGCCCCGCCCCGTCGGTCGCGGTGACCGGGTCGCCCTGCAGGCCGGCGCCGCCCAGGGCCTGCCACGCTTCGAAGGTGCCGTCCGGGGCCGCTTGTGCGCGGGCGTGCAGGGTGCGCAGGGAGTCGCGTACGTACACGGTCATCCGGCCCGCGGGGTCGACGGCGACGGACGGCGCGCTGATCGCCGAGGTGCCGGATATGTCGACCTTGTCCGGGGTGCCCAGCGACTGCCACGGGCCGAAGGCGCCGTCGGGCGCGGCCTGGACGGCGTAGACGAGGTCGCGCCCGTACTCCTGGGGCGTGGTGCCCAGGGTGGTGCGGGTGCCGAAGACCGCGATCCTGCCGTCGGGGAGCCGCGCCGTCGTCGCGCCCGCGTCGATCCCGTCACCGGGGAGGAACTGGGGCCCCTGCCAGGGGGCCTTGGGGCCGCTGCGCGTCCAGTACGCCATCCGGCCGTCCAGGGCGGCGAAGGCCCACAGCCGGCCGGAGGCGCCCTCGGCCATCCAGGAGGTGCCGTCGCCCCGGCTGTAGCGGATCGTCTGGTTCCATCCGGCGCCGGTGGGCCGGGTGGCGGTCTTGCGGTCGCCGCAGCCGGCGGGGCTGCCGCACCAGTCCTGGTGGTCCGTCCAGGCGTAGGTCTTGAGGTACCCGAGCTTCTCCGCGGCCGCCTGCGGGTCGAGCGTCGGGGGCAGCGAGCTGTTGGGGTAGCTCACATAGTTCTGGACCGAGAAGTGCGGCCGGTCCGTGGTCTTCGCGTAGCGCTCGGCCGCGGCCTGCACGAACCGGGCGCCGTAGATGTGGTCCTGGTGGTCGAGGAAGACGCCGCCGCCCTGCGTCCGGCCGGGCGTCGGGTCCTGCGTCCGTATCGTGGTCGGCCGGTACATCGCGAAGACGGATGCGATGGCCTCCACGGCCTGGTCCTTGGTGTACGAGAACCAGGGCTTGACCGGCGTTCCGGAGGTCAGCTGGGCGCCCAGCGCGGGAACCCTGCCGTCCCACAGTCCGCGGAGGCTGTCCGGATTGTCGCCGGAGATGCTGCGCGCCTCGCGCAGCTGCATCCACACCAGGTTGACCTCGGGCCTGGCGACGAGGACGTCCACCTCGGCGCTCCCGCCGCCGGCGGTGGGTACGGACGTGCGCTGCCAGACGCTGGTGCGCTCGCCCGTGGCCATCTCCGCGTAGGCGGCCCGTATGCCGTTCTGCCGGGCCTCCGCGTAGGCGGCGCGGTCGGCGGGGCCCGCCGGGTCTTCCAGGTGCGGGCTGTGGGCCTCGTTCCTGCCGTCGGCCTCGCCCGAGGTCAGGTAGACGGTGGTGACCTTGACGCCGGTGGATATGGAGCGGCTCAGGTCGGGGTTCATGAAGAAGAGGTCGTCGTCGGGGTGCGCGACGACCTGGAGGGCCGTGCCTTCGGTCACACTCGGGCGGAGGACCACCTCGAGGGCGCCCGGCTCCTGTGTGGTCCCGTATCCGTAGGCCCAGGTCGTCACCCCGGCGGCGCCGACGGTGAGCGCGGCGAGCAGGGCAGCGATGCGGGTGCGGCTGGCCAGGGACATCTGCAACGCCTTGAGGATCGGTCCGGTGCGGAACTCTGCCGAGGGGGTGATTCGGCGTCCCGATGGCTCCACCGCTTCCGGAGACGACCGGGCCCGATTATGTCTCGGGCGTTCGCAACTGACACACCATCAAGGGGCATATGACGAGAAATCAAGCTGAATGCGATGCATGTCCTTCTTGCCCTATTTGCCACCCCTTAAATTGTGGACATAACGGGACAAAGAGGTGGCCTTCATGGCGTGGGACGTGGCGATTCGCACACCCGCGGCTTGCGCGCGACGGGCGCCTGACACCCGCCTGGTGACTGCGACACGGAGGCCGGCCCGGCGGGCGGCCCGGCAGCCGGATACGAAGGCGGGACGGGCGGGCGAGGTGCCGTCAGGGCCGAAGACAAGGACCCGACGCCCTCCGGGTCCTGGGGGTCAGAGCGTCTCGCTCAGCGAGTCCGCCAGCCGCCGCCGAGCCGCCCGCGCCGCAGGCAGCGCCGCCGCCGCCACCGCACCCAGCACCGCCCCGACGATCACCGTCAACAGCACTGGCAACGGCGGCAGCTGGGCGATCCCCGCGCCGATCCCGCTCGACGCGCCCTGAGCGTTAACCAGCCAGCTGCCGGACAGCGCACCCACCGTCGTCCCCACCACCGCGGATACGAGCGCGGTCAGACCGGCGGCCGTCACGATCATCGACCCGATCTGCCGGGGGGTCAGCCCGATCGCCTTCAGCGCGAGCAGGTCCCGGCCCCGGTCGCGTACGCCCGTGCCGATCAGCGTCAGCAGTTCGGTCAGCCCGATCAGTGCCAGCACCGCGATCAGTGCGGCGATCACTCCGCGTGCCGGTTCCAGCCGGTCGGCCGGATTGGGCGTCTCCCGGATCTCCAGCGTTCCACCTGCCGCCACGGCGAGCGTGCCGCTCACCGCCCGGGGGTCCGCCCCCTCGCGCAGCACCAGGGCATGGAACTCGGGCCGCAGCTGCGGATCACGCTCCCGCAGTGCGTCGATGGTCGTGGTGATCACCCGGCCGCCGGATTCGGGTTCGATGGTGCGGCCGACGAGGTGCAGGATCTGCGGCCGCCCCTCGACGGTCATCCGCACCCAGTCGCCGACCCGCACCCCGAGGAGGTCGAGCAGCCCCTGCCCGGCCACTGCCTCGTCCGGACCGCCGACCGCTCGCCCTTCCACCACCGCGGAGGGATACGGGTGCCGGGCCGTGCCCAGCCCGCGGAGCGTGATGGTGCCGGTCTGCCCGGGCACGAGCGCCGCCATCTCCGCGCCCGGATGGACCGCGGCGATGTCCGGGATCGTCGCGAGGGTCTTCTCCAGCTCCGCGTCCGACGGCCCGGCGGGCTGCTCCGCCCGTACGGTCAGCGCCGCGGGCAGACCCATCTGCGCGGGCCGGCTGCGGAACTGGTCGAGCGTCGACCACGCGACGAGCGCGACCGTGATGAGCACCATCGGCAGGGCGAGCCGGGCCACCGGTGCGAGCGTCCGGCCGCGCCGCGGGAACGCCGCACGCCACCCCAGGACCATGGCGGGGGGCACCCGCATGCCGAGCGCCCGTCTGCCGAGCGCGGTCATCGGCGCGGCCGACGGCAGCGCAGCCCGGGCCACCGGAACCGGTGGCACCCGTCCGGCCCGCCAGGCCGAGAGCCCGGTGGCGGCCGCGATCAGCAGCACCGCGCCGCAGGGGATGCCGATCATCAGCGCGGTGTGGCCGGGCAGGTCCTGCCACATCGCCGCCGCGTCCCCGATCCGCCCCGGTATTCGGGCACCCAGCAGGGCGATCGCCGCCGTGCCGAGGGTCACACCGAGGAGCGCGAAGGCCAGATGCTGTACGAGGAAGCCGCGTGCCACCTGGCCGGGGGTGAAGCCGACGGCTTTGAGGACGGCGATGTCCCTCAGCTGGCCGCGGACCCGGGCGCCGATCGCTCCCGACGCGGCGAGCGCCGCCGTGAGCAGCGCGCCGAGCCCGAAGACGGCGAACATCTGCCCGAGGAGCCGGTCGTCGCCGCCTGCCTCGGCCCGGGCCTGCTGCCACTTGGTGACCTGGGCCACCCGGTCGGCACCGAGGACGGTTACGGCGCGCTGGACCATGAAGTCGGTGTCGTCCGGATCCTCCAGGCGCAGCCCCACGCTCTGCCCCGTGTCTCCACGGGCGATCTCGTCGAGGGTGCCGGACAGTACCCAGCCGATGCCGGGTCCGCCGCCCGGCTGGTAGCGGGGCTCGGCCACCTCGGCGATCCCGCTCACCCGCAGCGTGTGCGGGGCACCGTCCGGTCCGGTGACCCGCACCGTGTCGCCCGGCTCCGCCCAGAGCGTCCGCGCGACCGAGGTCTCCAGCACGACGGTGCCGGCCCCGGCCTCGGCCTGGGCTCCGCCGTCCGGCCGGGCGAGCCAGCTGCCGGCGGTGACGAGCGGCCGCCCGGTTGCCGGAGGCAGCGCCTCGGCCGCGCGGAGCGTCACCCCGGCCCGCGCGCCACGCGACTCGACCGTCGTCGCCGCCGTGCGGTAGGGCCCGGAGAGGGCGGCGATCCCGTCCACGCCGGACAGGGCCTTCATGTCCGCCCCGGCGCGGGTGTGCAGCCAGATGTGCGCGCCCTGGGACTGGTTGAAGATCCGCTGCCACGGGTTCGCGGCGTAGCTGAACAGCGCGCCGGCCAGCAGGAGCGAGGCGATGATCCCGGCGCTGGCCAGCACGACGAAGAGGGCTTCGCCGCGGTGTGCGCGGAAGTCGGCGTGCGCCCAGCGCAGCGTGGCCCGCACGCTCACTCCTTCAGTTCGAGTACGCCGCGGACGCCACCGGCCGGCTCGCGGCGCCCGGCGCCGAGCTGGGCGTCGTCGGCTATGCGCCCGTCGAAGAAGCTGATGACACGGTCGGCGGCGCTGGCCATCCGGGCGTCATGGGTGACCATCAGGATCGTCTGGCCGCGCTGGTGGAAGCGGGAGAGCAGCCGCAGCACCTCGCGGGTGCCCTTGCTGTCGAGGCTGCCGGCCGGTTCGTCGGCGAGCAGCAGCGTGGGGTGGTTGACCAGCGCGCGGGCGAGCGCGACCCGCTGCTGTTCGCCGCCGGACAGCTCGCCGGGCATCGACCGTTCGCGGCCTTCGAGGCCGAGTTCGGCGAGCAGTTCCGCGCGGGACTCGCGGGCGGCCTTCGGAGAGGCGCCGGCGAGCAGGGCGGGCAGTTCGACGTTGTCGGCGACGGTGAGGTTGGAGACCAGGTTGAAGAACTGGAAGACGACGCCGATGCTGCGGCGCCGCAGCACCGCCCAGCGGGCCTCGCGGTACTCGTCGACCCGCTCTCCGCCGAGCCACAGCTTCCCGCTGTCGGGCCGCTGGAGGCCGCCGATCAGATGCAGCAGCGTGGACTTGCCGGCTCCGGACGGCCCGGTGACCGCGACGAACTCGCCCGGCTGGACGGACAGGTCCACCCCGCGCACGGCATGTACCGCCGCGCCCTCGCCGTGGTGCGTCTTGGTCAGGCCCTCGGCGCGCACGATGGGCACGGCAGGAGCGATGGCGTCGTCGCTCATTCCAGCTCCTCCTGGCAGCGTTCCAGCCAGTCGAGGTCGGCCTGCAGATGCAGCATGGCGCCCTCGATCAGCAGTTGGGAGATCTTGTTGTCGCGGTCCTCCGCTGCGGCCAGCTTGGACAGGTCCCGCATGGTGTTGAGGTACTGTCGCCGCTGCTTGTTGATCAGCGCCACCGGATCGGCCAGACCCGACTGCGGTGCGAGCGCGAGCTTCATGAAGAACTCGTCCCGTACCCGGGGCTCCTCCGCGGTGTCCTCGAACCAGGCCAGCACGGCCTCGCGCCCGGCGTCCGTCAGCTTGTACGTACGCTTGTTGGGCCGGCCCGACTGCTCGACGTCCTCGCCTTCGATCAGGCCGCTCTTCTCCAGCCGGCCGAGGGTGACGTAGATCTGGCCGACGTTCGGCTGAGGGTACGCGGCGCCCAGGAGCTTCTCAAGGTCCTGCTTCAGCTCGTAACCGTGCGCGGGGCTACGGGTGAGGAGTGCAAGGAGCGCCAGCCGCACTCGCTCCCCCTCCTTCCCGCTCCGTAGTCAACAGTTCACCCGGCAACGGACCGAGTGGCGCCGCCGTCCGTCTCGTCTGCCTGGACGTCTAGTATCGCCCATGCCTAACGGGTATATATAGGCCGCGATGGTCGGCGGCGCAGCCGGATCGTGCACTGGGAGGAATCTATGCGGTGGATGCGTGCCGCGGGTAGAGCTCTCCTGGTCGCGGCGGTGGTGCTGGCGGGATACGCGGGTTTCGGCGTGCGCGCCGACACGGGCGTGGCCGCCGGGGGACGCGGCCCCCTGACGCTCGTGACGGCGGGCGACCTGACCGACTACCTCTCCCCGCTGCTCGACGACTGGAACCAGGGCCACCCCGGCGAGCACGTCACGCTCGTCGAACTGCCCGACTCGGCCGACGAGACCCGGGCCCAGATGATCAGCGAACTGCGATCGGGCCGCGACCGGTTCGACGTACTGAACATCGACGTCGCGTGGACGTCCGAGTTCGCGGCGGCCGGATGGATCTCCCCCCTGGAGCGCGACCGCTTCCCGCTGGACACCTTCCTGCGGCCGGTCGTCGACACCGCGACCTTCGACGGCAGGCTGTACGCGGTCCCGTACGTCACCAATGCGGGCCTGCTCTACTACCGCAAGGACGTCCTGGACCGGGAGGGCGAGCAACCGCCGCGCACCTGGGCCGAGCTGGTGCGCCAGGCGCGCACGATCGCCCCGAAGTACGGACTGGACGGCTATGCCGGCCAGTTCCTGCCCTACGAAGGGCTCACCGTCAACGTCACCGAGGCGGTGCACTCGGCGGGCGGTTCGATCCTGCAGGGCGACGGCACCCGGGTGAGCGTGGACTCCGGCGCGGCGCGCGCCGGACTGCGGTTCCTCGCGGACGGTGTGCGGGACGGCTGGATCTCCCGCGACGCGCTCGGCTACAAGGAGGAGGAGTCGCGGCGGGCGTTCCAGGACGGCCGGCTGCTCTTCCTGCGGAACTGGCCCTATGTGTACGCGGACGCGAGCGCGGAGGGATCGAAGGTCGCGGGCAGGTTCGGCGCCGTACCGCTGCCCGGACCCGACGGGCCCGGCACCAGCGTGCTGGGCGGCTCCAACCTCGCCGTCAGCAGCACGTCGCGGCATCCGGCGTCGGCGGCCGATCTGATCTCCTACCTCACCAGTGAACGGGTCCAGCGGCAGGTTCTCACCGAGGGCTCGCTGCCACCGGTGCGCGCCGCGCTGTACGAGGATCCCGAGCTGATCCGCGCGTATCCGTACCTGCCCACGCTTCGCCAGAGCGTGCTGTCGGCGGTGCCGCGCCCCAAGAGTCCGCGCTACGACCAGGTGACCCTCGCCGTGCAGGCCGTGGCGCAGGACCTGATGGCGCAGCGCCAGACTCCCGACCAGGCAGTGGCGCGGCTCGCGCGCGAACTCGGGACCATCTCCCGCAAGGGCTGATCGCACTCTCCTCCGCCTCCCCTGAGGGCCTCTACTTACATGTTAAGTAGAGGCCCTCAGTCGTGCATGCGGACATCTCGCACAAATCATCCCAGCTTTCGGCTGTTTCTGGACACATCGTTGACACCTTCCCGTCCCTGCTACTTAACATGCATGCATAACAGCGCACCTGATCCAGGGCGCTCTCGCATTCAGCAGAAACAGGTCGACGCGAGATGCTCAGCACCCTTCCGGCCGACACCGGCCACCCCTCCCGCACCGCCGCCCCGGCTGCCCCCTGGTGGCGCGACGCGGTGATCTACCAGGTCTACGTCCGCAGCTTCCTCGACAGCACCGGGGACGGCGTCGGCGACCTGGCCGGCGTACGGGCCGGGCTTCCCTACCTCAGGAAGCTCGGTGTCGACGGCATCTGGCTCAGCCCCTTCTACCCGTCGCCGCAGCACGACCACGGCTACGACGTCGCCGACTACTGCGGCGTCGACCCCGTCTACGGCGACCTCGCCGAGTTCGACCGGCTGGTGTCCGACGCCCGTCGGCTCGGGTTCAAGCTGCTGCTCGACATCGTCCCCAACCACTGCTCCAGCGAGCACCCGTGGTTCCGCGAGGCGCTCGCCGCCGGCCCGGGCAGCGCACCGCGCTCCCGCTTCCACTTCGCGCCCGGCCGCGGCCCGGACGGGGCGGAGCCGCCCAACAACTGGCGCGCCATGTTCGGCGGTCCCGCCTGGAGCCGGATCACCGAGCCCGACGGCACCGCCGGAGAGTGGTACCTGCACCTCTTCACGCCCGAGCAGCCGGACCTGAACTGGCGCGACCCGGCCGTGGGCGACGACTTCGAGCGGGTGCTGCGCTTCTGGCTGGACCGCGGTGTCGACGGCTTCCGCATCGACGTCGCCGCCGGACTCTTCAAGCACCCCGAACTGCCCGACTCGGACGACCCGGAAGCCGACGAGCGGGCCCGTGACGCCGTCAACCAGCTGGCCTGGAACCAGCCCGAGGTCCACGGCGTGTGGCGCCGCTGGCGCTCGGTGTGCGAGGAGTACACCGCCCGGGACGGTCACGAGCGGCTGCTGGTCGGCGAGGTGTCCGTGCCGACCGCACGCGAGCACGCCGAGTACGTCCGCCCCGACGAACTGCACCAAGCGTTCTTCTTCGACCTGCTCAGCGCGCCCTGGGACGCCGACGCCTTCCGCGCGACGATCACCGAGGCGATACGCGACATCGCCGGCACCGGCTCCACCGTCACCTGGGTCCTCAACAACCACGACCAGGTCCGCACGGTCACCCGCTACGCGGGGGAGCCCGGGGTGGAAGGCAGCGGACTGGGATCCGCCCGCGCCCGCGCCGCCGCCCTCCTGATGCTCGCCCTGCCCGGCGCCGCGTACGTCTACCAGGGCGAGGAGCTCGGCCTCCCCGAGGTCCTCGACCTGCCCGACGAGGTCCTCACCGACCCGATCTTCCACCGCACCGGCAGCCGCAAGCACGTCCGGGACGGCTGCCGCGTGCCACTGCCCTGGTCCGGGCACGCCTCCCCGTTCGGCTTCAGCCGGGAAGCGGTCGGAGCCAAGCCGTGGCTGCCGCAGCCCGAGTGGTTCGCCGAGCACGCCACCGACCGCGCCCTGGCCGACACCCGCTCCTTCTGGCACCTCTACCGCGACGGACTCCAACTGCGCCGGACCCTGCCGCAGCTCGGCGACGGCACCCTGCGCTGGCTGGACGCGCCGGCGCAGGTGCTGGCGATCGCCCGCGGCGAGGGCCTGGTCTGCGCGGTGAACTTCGGCACGGAGCCGGTGCCCGCCCCGGTCCCCGGCACTCCGCTGCTCGCCAGCGGCCCCTGTCCCGACGGCGTGCTCCCCGCGGCGACCGCCGCCTGGTGGACGGGCGAGTGCCCGGCCCCCTGACCCTGACCTCCCCCTCCCCGCGCGAAACCCCTCCAAGTGAAGCCATGACCCACCCCGTGGCCCCGGCCTTCCTCGAAAAGGACCTCATCATGCGACGACCCAGCAAGACGACCCGACGGACCGCTGCCACCGGGGCGGCCGCCCTCGCCCTCGCCCTCGGTGCCACCGCCTGCGGCGGCACCACCGGCCCCGCGAGCGGCGGTGAACTCAGCGGCCAGACCGTGACCGTGGCAGGCGTCTGGACCGGCAGCGAGCAGAAGAACTTCAAGAAGGTCCTGGACGCCTTCACCGAGAAGACCGGCGCCACGACGGTCTTCGTCCCCTCCGGCGACAACGTCTCCACCTTCGTCGGAAGCAAGATCGAGGGCGGCAACGCCCCCGACGTGGTGATGGTTCCCCAGGTGGGTGTGCTCCGGCAGTTCGCCAAGGAGGGCTGGCTCCAGCCCCTGTCCGACCAGGCCGCCAACACGGCCGGCTCCACCCTCGCCCCGGTGTGGAAGAACTACGGCACCGTCGACGGCACGTACTACGGCCTCTACTTCAAGGCCGCCCACAAGTCCACCGTCTGGTACGCCCCGCAGGCGTTCACCCAGGCCGGCGTCAGCGAGCCCAAGAGCTACACCGACCTGCTGAAGGCCGGCCGCACGCTCGCCGACTCCGGCCGTCCGGCCTTCGCCATAGCCGGGGAGGACGGCTGGACCCTCACCGACTGGTTCGAGAACATCTACCTCTCCCAGGCAGGGCCGGAGAAGTACGACCAGCTCGCCCAGCACAAGCTCAAGTGGACCGACGAGAGCGTCGTCAGGGCGCTGACCACCCTCGGGGACCTGTTCAAGGACAAGCAGCTCGTCGCCGGCGGCGCCCAGACGGCGCTGGGTACCGACTTCCCCTCGTCGGTCGAGCAGGTCTTCGGCCCCGAGCCCAAGGCGGGCATGGTCTACGAGGGCGACTTCGTCGGCGGCGTCGCCAAGGACCAGTTCGGCAAGCAGCCCGGCAAGGACGCCAAGTTCTTCCCGTTCCCCGCGGTCGACGGCGGCAAGGCACCGGTCGTCAGCGGTGGTGACGCGGCCGTCGTCCTCAAGCAGGGGAAGAACAGCAAGGCGGGCATGAAGCTGCTCGAATTCCTGGCCGGCCACGAGGCGGCGGAGGTCTGGGCCGGCGCGGGCGGCTTCCTGTCCCCGAACATCCAGGTCGACATGGCCGCGTACGGCGACTCCGTCACCCGCAGCACCGCCGAGTCGCTCATCGCGGCGGGCGACTCGATCCGCTTCGACATGTCGGACCAGGCCCCGGCCGCGTTCGGCGGCACCAAGGGCGCGGGCGAGTGGAAGCTCCTCCAGGACTTCCTGCGCGACCCGTCGGACCCGCAGGGCACGGCCGCGAAGCTCGAAGCCGAGGCCGCCAAGGCCTACGGGAACTGAGGCGGCTCCCATGGCTGACACCGTGACCGCCCGCGCCCCGGCCGACGGGCGACGGCTGGCCCAGCGAAGGAAGCGCCGCCTCGCGGTCGTCTTCGTACTGCCGGCCCTGCTGCTGCTCGGCGCGCTGGTCGTCTACCCGGTCCTCTTCTCCCTCGGCCGCAGCTTCTTCGACGCGAGCGGCGACCGCTTCGTCGGAGCCGGCAACTACGCGGCGATCATCCGCGACCCGGCCACCCTCAAGGCGATCCGCAACAGCACCATCTGGGTCGTCGTCGCTCCCACCCTGCTGACCGGACTCGGGCTGATGCTCGCCGTGCTCACCGAGAAGGTGCGCTGGGCGACCGCGTTCAAGCTGGTGCTCTTCCTGCCGATGGCCGTGTCGTTCCTCGCCGCGGGCATCATCTTCCGGCTCGCCTACGAACAGGACCCGGGCCGGGGCGTGCTCAACGCAGCCGTCGTCGGCGTCCACGACACCTTCGACGACGCCGCCGCCTATCCGACCGCCCGTGCCCGGGAGGGCCAGGGCCTCACGGGCGGGGCGGGCGGCCCGTACAGCACCGAGGAGGCCGTACGTCCCGGCCGTTCGGTCAGCCTCGGCTTCGTCGGGGTGGCACCCGACGCGATGCCCGTCGGCGCGAAGGCCGCGGCCGCCCCGGCGCCGGGCACGGACGGCATCGGCGGAGTGGTCTACCTCGACTTCGCCCCCGGCGGTGCCGGCACGCCGGGCAAGGTCGACCCGGGCGAGAAGGGGCTGCCCGGCATGACGGTCGAGGCCGTACGGGACGGCCGGGTGGCAGCGACCGCCACCAGCGCCGACGACGGGTCGTTCCGCTTCACCGGGCTGGCAGACGGCGAGTACACCGTCAGACTGCCCGCGGCCAACTTCGCGGCCCCCTACCAGGGGGTGAACTGGCTCGGTCCGACGCTGGTGACGCCGGCCATCATCGGCGCTTACCTGTGGGTGTGGACCGGCTTCGCGATGGTCCTGATCGGCGCCGGCCTCGCGGCCATCCCACGCGACGCGCTGGAAGCCGCGCGGATGGACGGCGCCACCGAGGGCCAGATCTTCCGCAAGATCACCGTGCCGCTGCTCGCACCGGTACTCACCGTCGTCTTCGTGACCCTGGTGATCAACGTGATGAAGGTCTTCGACCTCGTCTACATCATCGCGCCCGGACCGGTCCTGGAAGAGGCGAACGTGCTGGCCACCCGGATGTGGCTGGTCTCCTTCGGTGGCGGCAACGACCAGGGGCTCGGCAGCGCGCTCAGCGTGGTGCTCCTCCTGCTGGTCGTCCCGGCGATGGTCTTCAACATCCGGCGTTTCCGAAGGAGTGGAGCATGAGCGGCCACAGCACCATCGAGCGCCGACCGCCCCGGCGGGCGGCCACCCGGCGGGCGGCGACGGTCCGGCCCGTGCCCGCACCGCCCGTGCCCGGGCCGCGGCGCGGGAACCGGCTGTCGCGCCTGCTGAGCAACTCCGTCGTCCAGGGTGCGCTGATCCTTGTCGCCCTCGTCTGGATCACGCCGCTGGCGGGCCTGTTCCTGTCCTCGATGCGCTCCGAGCGGGACAACGCCTCCGACGGCTGGTGGACCGCGCTCACCGATCCGTCCCAGCTGTCCCTGGACAACTACAGCGCCCTGCTGAAGGACTCAGGCATCGCGGCGGCCTTCGGGAACACCGTCCTGATTTCCGTACCCACCACCTTCCTGGTGGTCACCATCGCGGCACTCGCCGGATACGCCTTCGCGTGGCTGGACTTCCCCGGCCGGGACGGCATCTTCCTGGTGGTCGTCGGGCTGCTGGTCGTACCCGTGCAGATCGGGTTGCTGCCCGTGGCCAAACTCTTCGGCGCGGTGGGACTGTTCGGCTCGATCGCGGGCGTCGTCCTCTTCCACGTCGCCTACGGGCTGCCGTTCGCGATCTTCCTGCTGCGCAACTACTTCGCCGAGATACCGAGAGAAATGCTGGAAGCCGCCCGGATGGACGGCGGCAGCGAGTGGCGGATCTTCTCCCGGCTCGTGCTGCCGCTCGGCCGCCCGGCCATCGCGAGCCTGGCCATCTTCCAGTTCCTCTGGGTCTGGAACGACATGCTCGTGGCGCTGCTCTTCGCGGACAGCGGGTCCCAGCCGCTCACGGTCGCGCTGCAGTCCCAGATGCGGCAGTTCGGAAGCAACATCGGCGTCCTCGCACCGGGGGCCTTCCTGTCCCTGGTCGTCCCGCTGATCGTCTTCTTCGCCTTCCAGCGGCACTTCGTCCAGGGCGTGATGGCGGGCTCGGTGAAATAGCCGCACCCGCCCGCCTGGCAGCGGGTGAGCGGTGAACGGTGAACGGTGACAGCACGAGGCCCCGGGACGTCCG
The DNA here is from genome assembly GCF_036203305.1 of Streptomyces sp. NBC_00190. Classification (GTDB taxonomy): domain Bacteria; phylum Actinomycetota; class Actinomycetes; order Streptomycetales; family Streptomycetaceae; genus Streptomyces. Next base: position 8,001,350 of record NZ_CP108131.1, read on the forward strand.
TCCCGGGGCCTCGCCGTGCATTTCGCGCTGACGCCGGCTCACGGAGAGGTGACGGCCTGCTCCAGCAGGCCGTGCAGGACGCGCTGCTCCTGCGGCGTGAGGCCGGACAGCGGGGAGTCCACGGCGAGGAGTGCGAGGAGGCGTGTCCGCAGTGCGGTGCCCTCGTCGGTGAGGACGAGGTGCTTGGCGCGGCGGTCGGTGGGGTGCGGGTGGCGCTCGATCAGGCTCTGCTTCTCGAGCTTGTCGACGACGAAGGTGGTGTTGGAGGGCTCGCAGCTCATGCGCTCGGCGAGCTCCCGCATGGTCATCGGCCCGCTCATCTCCCGCAGCGCGGTCGCCTGGGACGCGGTGAGGCCCAGGGTGGCGGCGCGCTCCCGTACGTGCTCGGCGATCCGCTGGGCCAGTCCGTTCACCAGACCGCACAGCTGCCGCTCGGCGAGGACCTGCGACTCGGGGGGCGTCGTCATGGCACCACCCTAGCAAGTCCGTCAAGACAACATATTTACAACTTGAATGATTCAAGCTTGATGTTTATGGTTGCCGTCGTCGCCGCGGGAAACGCCCCGCAGCGACGTGATGACGACTCATGGGAGAGCACTCATGGCTGACTTGACGGTGGATCAGGACGTACGACTGCGCCGGCCGGCGGGGATCCGCTCGATACGGCTGGGCGACACGAAGGTGTCGTACGTGCCGGACGGCGACGTGCGGCTCCGTCCGCTGCAACTGCTCCAGGACACCACCGACGAGGTGTGGGCCGCACACCCGGAGTACCTGGACGCCACGGGCCACCTCGTGGGGAGCGTCGGCGGTCTGCTGGTGGAGCACGGCGACCGCGCGCTGCTGATCGACGCCGGCTTCGGCCCGCAGACGCACGAGGAGCCGGACGGCCCCCTCGGTACGATCCACGGCGGCGCACTCCCGCGCAGCCTTGCCGAGCTCGGCCGGCGCCCCGAGGACATCGAGGCGGTGGCCTTCACCCACCTCCACGCCGACCACCTCGGCTGGGCCTGCCATCCCGCTCCCGGCGGCGTGCGGCCCGTGTTCGCCCACGCCGACTACTTGATCTCCGAGCCGGAGTGGGAACGGCGCGACCTCCTGGAGGCCCAGGGCATGACCGAGCAGGTCGCGGCCCTCGCGCCGCGGGTACGTACGATCACGGACGGGGAGGAGATCTTCCCCGGCGTACGGGTGCGGATCACCCCCGGCCACACCGTCGGGCACGCCGAGTACGTCATCACCGGGGGCGGACGGCGTCTGATCGCCTTCGGTGACGCCGTGCACTCACCGATCCAGATCGACCACCCCGGCTGGTCCTCGGCCTTCGACCACGACGGCACCCGGACCGCCGACCACCGCCACCGCCTCGTCGCCGAGCTGGCGGAGCCCGGCACGATCGGCTTCGGCGTCCACTTCGCCGATGTGGTGTTCGGACACGTCCGGCACGACGGGGACGGCCCGGCCTGGCAGCCCGTGGACGCCTGAACGCCCTTGCCCAAGGCATGCCGTAGGGCAGGATGGCTCGGTGAGCATGTACGTCTTCGCCGACTGGGGCGGCTTTCCGGACTCCGTGCCCGCCGCGGACGCCGCCACGCCGCGAAAGGTCCTGCCTGCGGCGGCCGTCAGGGACGCCGACCCCGCCGCGAGCCCGCCGGAGCTGCGTACCGTCCCGGGTGACACGGTCTTCGTGTCCTCCCGGGACACCGCCAGGCTGGAACGGTTCTGCGCCGAGAACCGGATCCCGGTACGCCGCCGCCCCGACATCTGGGGCGACCTGCTCGAACCGTTCCTCGACACCCGGTTCGACGGTCGGCACCAGGCGGAGACCCTGGACCGGCTGGCGCGCAACGGGGTCGGGCGGGCCGAAGCGGACCGGATCCGCGAGCGGGTCGGTCCCCTCATGGCCGCCTACAACGGCGTGCACTGGGACTGGTTCCACCTCGGCCTCGCCGACCTCCTCGACGCGGCCGCCTCCGATCTCGTCCCCGCCGAACTGCGCATCCGGCCGCAGGACCGGGCGGCCTTTCGCGCCTGGGCGATGGAGATCGCCGACCGGCCCGATTCGGAGGACGCGGCCGAGCCGCCCCTTCCGGATCTTGCTCCCCCGGCTGTCTCAGCGGCCTCGGGGAAGTAGGGCACGTCCCCGAGGCCGCTTAGTCCTTCGAGTCCTGCTTCCAGTCCTGGACGAGGAGCCCGAGCAGCACCTCGTCCAGGAACTCGCCCATCACCCAGGCCGAGGAGCGCAGCACGCCCTCGCGGACGAAGCCGTTGCGCTCGGCGGAGCGCAGCATCGCGGCGTTGTCCGACAGCGTCTCGATCTGCAGCCGCTGCAGGCCGCGCACGACGAAGCCGTAGTGGCACAGCGCCGCGACCACGTCGGTGCCGTAGCCCTTGCCGCGGCAGGACGGCAGGAGCCCCAGCCCGATGTGAGCGCAGCGGTTGTGGTTGTCGATGCCCCACAGCACCGCGCTGCCGACCAGCGTGCCGCCCTCCAGTTCCACCACCGAGAACTGGACGTGACCCTGCTCCTTGTCGTCCACCACGAGCCGCGGATCCTTCGACCCGGGCGTGATCGGCCGCCACGGCCCGCTTTCGGCCCGCGAGGAGTTGACCACGTCGTCGTAGAGCTCGGTCCGCAGGATCGGGATGTCGTCCTCGTGCCGGGCCCTGAGCCCGACCTTGCTGCCTTTTAGCATGCAAGTTTCCTATCCGACTCTGGTGGCCGGCGGCAACCCAATAGATCAAGTCCTCCGTGAAGCAACGGACTTGGCCGGCACGGGCGAGGGCGGCGACACCGTGACGGCACCGCCGCCCCGGGCCGGTCGGCTCAGGAAGTGACGTCGTTGATGATGTTGGCGATCACCCAGATCACCCAGGCCACGGGCAGCAGCACGGCAAGGCTCGTCGCACGCTTCAGCACCGGCGCCCCGGTCTGCAGCCGCGCATGGCCTCCGGACGGCTCGGGCAGCCGGTTCACCTTCCCCAGCGCCACCCGGTTGGCTATGAGCGTGAACGGCGTGAACAGCACCAGCGACAGCGGCGACCACCATCCCTGCCACAGCGTCCGCGCGGTCATCTCGCGGAAGTACGAGGTCCCGCACCCACGGCAGAAGGGGCCTTCCATCTTGTGGAATCGCATCAGCACCAGGAAGCCCTGGTGGAGACGGAAGGTCACCGGGACCGCCGGGAACGCCCCGCAATGGCGGCAGACCATCGCCGCCGCCCCCGGATGGCCCGGGCCGGGACCGGACGCCGGCCACCCCGTGGGCGGCTGGGGACCGTAGCCGGGAGGGGTCTGGCCCATGGCCGGACCGGCCGGCCACGACCCGTTTGGCTGAGGGGACGAGGAGTTGACAGTCATCAGGGAAATTCCTTGCGCATGAAACGGCGGCGCGCCGAGCACGCCACCTGCTATGTGGGAGCAGAGCAGGCACGGTTCACCCGATCACGGACGTCACTACGCCTTGTGATCAACGGATGATCCATGTCTGCGGCCCCATCATGCACGGGTGACGACCCGCGACCAATTCCTCTCCTCTACGTCCGCGTGCGGAGAGTTGGCACCCGCCGGGACCGGGTGGTGGAAGCCGAGCCGCGCGTCGTGCCACCAGGGGAGCCCGCGGTGGGAGGTGCACGACAGGGTCGGTCGGCAGCGAGCCGGGAGGCGGAAGCGGGTCCGCGGACCTACTGTGGTCAAAGAGGGGGCGGGCCGTTCCCTGCTCTTGAGGAGGCTGCCGTGGAGGAACACTTCGTCTGGGTGACGACGCGCCGCATCAAGGCCGGCGCCTTGGAGGAGTTCGAGAGGGCGTGGCGCCCCGGTTCCCACCCTGATGGCATGCGCCGCGCCTTTGCGTACTGGTCCGAGGACGGGCAGGAGATCACCGGAGTGTCCCTTTGGGACTCCCGGCAGGCGTGCGACGCGTGGCGGTCCTCCGACGCGGAGAAGCGACGGCGTGAGGCCATGGGCCCGTACGTCGAGGACGAACGGGAGGGCTTCTACGTCGGAGGCGAACTCGCCGTGCCGGCACGGTGATCCGTGCGGCCGCGCGACCGTGCCGCCGTGCGGCCGTCAGGGTCCTTGCGGCGGGCGGACGGTGAGGGTCCCCTCCGGGTCGTGGGTGATGTGGGTGGCGAAAGCCCGGCTGGTGCGGGCGAGAACCTCGTGGAGCCAGCCGGTGTCCTCACGTGAGGCGTGCCGCAGGCGCATCCGGTGGGCCTGCAGGGGGACGAGGCGGGCGTGGTCGAGCCGGCCCGTGTCCGGCTCCAGCGAGATGAGGTACAGCAGCCGCAGATCGTCCCTGTACTGCTCGTGGCCGCCGATGCCCTCGTAGTCGTCGATCAGGTCCCCGCAGCCGTAGAAGACCGGATGGCCCCGGTACACCTCGAACGGGCGCGGATGGTGCGAGGAGTGTCCGTGGACGACGTCCGCGCCACCGTCGACGAGTGCGTGCGCGAAGCGGATCTGATCGCGCGGGACGGCGTAGCCCCAATTGGAACCCCAATGGACCGACACGACCACGAGGTCGCCGGACCGTTTCGCCTGCCGGATGCGGCCGGTCACCTCGGCCGCGGCCGCGTCCGAGGCCTCGTCCGAGAGGTCGATCCCGCTCCGGTCCGCGGTGGCTGCCCAGCTGTGGGGGATACCGCTCGACGCCATGCCCAGGGAGTGGACCAGCAGGCGCCGGTTCCCGGAGAGGGAGAGGGCCGCGGGCCGCCGCGCCTCCTCCAGGTCCTGGCCCGCCCCCGCCGTCCGCAGTCCCGCGGCGGCGAGCGAGTCGAGGGTCTCGGCCAGCCCGGGGCGGCCGTAGTCCAGGACGTGATTGTTGGCGAGGACGGAGGCATCGGGACGGGCGGCGGCCAGACAGGGCAGGTTGGCGGGGTGCATCCGGTAGTGCACCGCCTTGCCGGGGGCGACATCGTCACTCTGGGTGACGGATGTCTCCAGGTTGAGGATCCGGGCGTCGGGCGCGGCCGCGTCGAGGAGGTCCAGGGCCTCTCCCCAGGGCCAGGTGAAGGGCGCCCGGCGCGGAATCGTGCCGTTCACCGCCTCCGCCAGCTCGACGTACGTGCGGGCATCGGTGACGTACGCCTCCGGCAGGGCCGGGTCGCCGGGGTGCGGAAGGATCTGGTCGACGCCGCGGCCGAGCATCACGTCACCGGCGAGGAACAGCGTCACGAGTTCACCGCCCATCTCTCCAGGCTAGGCCGCTGGGCCGGTGTCCCGCCGGGCGTGGGCCGGCCGCATGCCGCGACCGGCCCGCCCCGGGCGCCTCAGCCGACCTGGACCGTGACCGTGCGGCCCGGGGCCACGACCGGGGTCACGTAGGTGTAGGTCACCCCGTCGATCATCTTGGTGCGGGCGGGCCGGGCCACCCCGTCGACCGTGACCGTGGCGAACGTGCCGGTGAAGCGGGCCTCCCAGGTGTACGAGGAGCTGCCCGAACTGTGCGTGAGCGACGACTTCGTCGCCCCGTCGTGGCGGAGGGAGAAGGCCGAGCCCCCCACCCGGAGGTCGTCGATCCGCAGCCAGTCCATGCCCGACGGCAGCCTGGACTGGGTGCTCAGGGTGCGTGCGGGCGCGTTGGGGGTGACACCCATCAGGCCCTCGACGGTCTGGCCGAGCAGGGTGAAGGAGACCTCGGGGTAGTCCCCGTTGGTGCCCTGCTTGGTGTTCACGTGCTGGATGTCCTTGCGGTCGTAGACGTCCTTCATCCACTTCCAGGCGGTGTCGTTGCGGTTGTTCCGGAAGAAGGTGTCCGGGAGGTAGGTGAGGGCTTCGACGTTGGAGGGCCGGCCCGCGCCCGAGGCCTGCTGGTCGATGTAGTCCAGGTAGGCCTCCCGGCGGGCGCCGGGTTCGACGATCTGCTTCATCGGCATGAACCAGCTGTTCTCCTTGCCCCACCCGGTCAGGGCGCGGCCGTCCGTGGTGTAGCCGCGCACCATGTCCGCGCCCGAACCGGTCCCGCTCCAGGTCGAGTTGAAGTACGCCTTCAGGTCCCGGGCCTTGGACTCGTACCGGTCCGCGAGCGTGCAGTCCCCCTTGGCCCGGGCGAGCGAGGCCATCGCCAGGTACGCCTGGTACTGGGAGCCGATCGCGTCGCCGGCCTCGGCGAGCGGCTCGCCGCTCTGCTCGTTGTAGCTCGCCGTGCCCTGGAAGATGCCCTTGCCGGTGCCCTCCGCCACCTTGACGGCGCCGTTGTCCTTGAGCCCGTCGTGCAGCGTGACGAACTCGTCGGTGGCGTGCCGGTAGAAGTCCCACAGGGCCGGGTCCTCGACGTACGAGCGGTCCCCGCTCCAGCGGTACGCCTCCTCGGACTTCTGCACCAGCTCGAAGGTGGCGGGCACCTCGCGGACGAAGTTCGTGGGGCTCTTGTAGTCGATCGAGAGGTAGGTCTTCGCGTCGAAGTTGAGCGCCCACGCCGGGTAGTACTTGTGCGCGGGAGTGGCGGACGCGGCGAAGGAGCGGAGCATCGTCTTGTTCTCCGCGTGCAGGCCGAGGACCCCGGCGCCGGCCAGCTGGTGGGCCATGTCGCGCGAGTAGTAGCCGCTGCGGTTCGCGTACCCGGCCCAGTACGAGGCGGCGTAGGTGCCGGTGCCGCTGCCGCCGGTGTTGTTCTCGTCGACGTTGAGCGGGCCCTGGGTGCCGGGCAGGTGGACCCAGCTGTTGGCCTTCCGCTTGGACCAGTCGAACATCTCGACGATCTTCGGGTCGGAGGAGCTGATCCGGGGGTCCGCCGGGGAGGCGGGGGAGAGCATCACGTCGTCGGCGTTGACCCAGGCGTCCCCCGACTCGAAGGCGATCTCCAGCCTGTCGCCGCGGGTGAGGGAGATCCGGCTGAGCGTGTAGCGGCGGTAGTTGGAGGCGCTGGGCAGCGTCTGCGCGGCGGCGACCACGCCGTTGACGCGGGCGACGTACCGGCCGTTCGGCCCGCCCGTCGCGATCCAGGCGGATATGTCGTACACGCCCGTGCCCGCGGCCGTCACGGTCTGGGACACCTTCATTCCGGGCCCGGCGTCGAGGTAGGCGAGCCGCGCCCCGCCGTGCGGGTAGTTCGTGGCGACTCCGGTGCCGGAGGTGAACTGCCATCCCGTACCGCCCTGTTCGAAGCCGGGGTTGGCGATGGTGAGCGGGGCGGGCGCCGGCGCCGCCGTGGCGGGGCTGCCGAGGACGAGCGGGGTGAGCGGGGCGAGCAGGGCGAGTGCGGACAGCAGCGACACACGGGAACGCGTCATCGGGTTCTCCCGGGTTGAGGTGGGGCGACCGGTCTGCGGTGAGCTGGGCGCGCGGCACGCTAGCAACCACTCTTGAAGGTTTGCAATGGATCTCACCAGAATTGCTTGCTGGATCAAACTGAAAGTTTTCATCTTTCTATTGCAAGTCGAGAGTTGACGTTGTTACAGTCCCGGCCAGTCGGGCTTCCGCAACGGTGCGAGCAGGGGTGGTCAGCAATGGAACTGGAACGTCGAAGAGTGCTGCGGATCGGCGGCGCGATCGCCGCGGGAGCCGGGCTCACCGGCCTGACCGCCTGCTCCGGCACCGGCGACACGGGCCAAGGCGGAACCACCGGCGAGAAGCACAAGGGCAGGATCTCGGTCTGGTCCTGGCAAGGGCCGGCGGCCGAGATGAAGGCCCTCGTCCCGGAGTTCAACAAGAAGTACCCGGAGATCGAGGTGACGATCGAGGACATCGGCAACCCGGCGATCTGGGACAAGATCACCACTGGTCTGGCAGCCGGAGGCCAGGGCCTCGCCGACGTCCTGCACATCGGCGTCGACTACCTGCCGGGCTACGTGGAGAAGTTCCCCGGCGGCCTCGCCGACCTCGGCCCGCTGGGTGCGAACGCCTACCGGGACGCCTTCGCCCAGGGCCTGTGGCAGACCGTGACCCCCGACGGCAAGCGCGTCAACGCCCTTCCCTGGGAGGCGAACTCGGCGGGCTTCTACTACCGCGCCGACCTCTTCGAGAAGGCCGGGGTCGACGCCGGCGCCCTCCAGACCTGGGAGGAAACCATCGAGGCCGGCAAGGAGATCAAGCAGAAGACCGGCGCCCACCTGCTGGGCATAGACAAGCCCGCCTCGCAGGCCGACGCCGCCAACTTCTTCCAGATGCTCCTGCAGTTGCAGGGCACCTTCTACTTCAACCTCGCCGGGGACATCACCCTCGACTCTCCGGAGGCCGTGAAGGCCATGACGCTCATCAAGACGATGAACGACGCCGGCCTGGTCAGTGACCTCTCCGGGGGCTGGAACACCCTGATGACCTCCCTGAAACAAGGGACCGCGGCCGTCCTCCCCATGCCCACCTGGTTCGGCGGCGTCGTCGAGGAGCAGGTGCCCGAGGAAGCGGGGAAGTGGAAGGTCCGGCTTCCCCCGGCCGTACGCCGGGGCGGCTCCACCGCAGCCATGGTCAACTCCACCCACCTCGCCGTCGCGGGCAGCAGCAAGCACCAGGCGGCCGCCTGGTCCTTCGTCGAGTTCGTCCTCACCCGCCCGTCCTCCCAGGTGCAGATCTACAAGGGCAAGGGCATCGCCCCCGCCCTGATGCAGGCGTACGACGACGCGGTCTTCCACGAGCCCTCGCCGTTCTTCAGCGGCCAGAAGAAGGGCGAGGTCTTCCTGGACGCCCTCAAGGCACCCTCGTCCGCCTTCAACTACACCGCCGACTACGCCCGCGCCCTCAAGCTGGTCACCGACGCCCAGTCCAAGGTGCTCCTGGGGGGCGCGGACCCGGCGAAGGTGCTGGGGGAGGCCGCCGACCAGCTCGCCCGGCAGACCGGACGCAAGGTCTCCCGATGACCGCGACGCTCACCGGCCGCACGGCCCCGGCCGCCCCCTCCCGGGGGGCGGCCCCGAGGTCCCGGCCGCGTCGCCGCGTCGCCCCGTACCTCTTCGTACTGCCCGCGCTGCTGCTCTTCGCCGCCTTCAAGATCTACCCCATCGGCCGGTCCTTCGTGATCAGCCTCCACAAGACCGTCGGCGGGACCGAGCGGTTCGTCGGCGTCGACAACTACACCCGGCTGCTGGGCGATCCGCTGTTCTGGACCGCCCTGAAGAACACCTCGGTGATCCTCGCCGTCCAGGTACCGCTGATGCTGGCCCTCGCCACCGGGCTCGCCGTCGCCCTGAACTCCACCCTGCTGCGCGGCCGCGCGGTCTTCCGGCTCGGCTTCTTCCTACCGATGGTCACCGGCCTGGTCGCCTACGGCATCTTGTTCTCCGTGCTGCTGAGCAAGGACTACGGGCTGCTCAACTGGCTGCTGGACCTCTTCGGCGCGGACCCCGTGCCGTGGCTGACCGACCCCCTGTGGGCGAAGGCCTCCCTCGGTCTCGCCCTGACCTGGCACTACACCGGATACAACGCGGTGATCCTGCTCGCCCGCCTGCAGGCCGTTCCCGCCGAGCTGTACGACGCGGCGGCCGTGGACGGGGCCGGCGCCTGGACGTCCTTCCGTCATGTCACCCTGCCGGGTCTGCGCCCCGCGCTCCTGCTCACCACGGTGCTCTCCACCATCGGCACCCTGCAGGTCTTCGACGAGCCGTACGTGCTGACCGGCGGCGGCCCGGACAACGCCACCCTGACCATCGGCGTGTACCTGTACCAGAACGCCTTCAAATACTTCGACTTCGGGTACGCCTCCGCGATCGCCTACGCCCTGGCCGTCCTCATCGGCATCCTCGGCATGATCCAGTTCCGCCTCCTGGGGGAGAAGCCATGACCGCCGCCCGCCACCGGGGCAGGAGCATCCTGCTGACCTCCGGACTCGCCATAGCGCTCGCCGCCTTCGCGCTCCCCTTCTACTGGCTCGTGGTCGCCGCCACCCACAGCTCCTCGGAGATCTTCGACAGCCCGCCGCCGCTGCTGCCCGGCGGACACCTCGCCGCCAACCTCCGAACGCTCCAGGACACCGCCCAGTTCGGCCGGGTGGTCCTCAACTCCCTTCTCATCGCGGTCATCTACACGCTGTGCGCGGGAGCCGTCTGCGCCCTGGCCGGATACGGCTTCGCCAAGTACCGCTTCCGGGGCCGCGAGGCACTGTTCGGGCTGCTCATGCTCGGGCTCGTCATCCCCGCCCAGGTCACCCTCGTACCGCTCTTCCAGATGATGGCCGAACTGCGCTGGCTGAACACCTACCAGGCCGTGATCATGCCCAACCTGGCCCTGCCCTTCGGCATCTTCCTGATGCGCCAGTCGATGGCCGCGCTCCCCGACGAACTCCTCGACTCGGGCCGCATCGACGGCTGCGGTGAACTGCGACTGTTCTGGAAGGTCGTGCTCCCACCGATGAAGCCCGCGCTGGCCGCCCTGGCGATCTTCCTCTTCCTCTACCAGTGGAACGACTTCGTCTGGCCGCTGATCGTCCTGCGCGACAGCGCCTCGTACACCATCCCGGTGGCCCTGGCCTCCCTCCAGGGCCTCGACGACACCGACTACGGCGCGATCCTCGCGGGAACAGCGGCCGCCGCGATCCCGATGGCCCTCGTATTCCTGGCGCTCCAGCGCCAGTTCGTGTCCGGCCTGCTCGCCGGCGCCGTGAAGGAGTGACCGTGCAGACCACCACCGCCCCGGCGGACGGCACCGAGGCCGTGACCACCGCGGGGCTCGCGCCCGCCCGCCACGAGCCGCTGCTCGACGGGGTGTCGGTCGCCGTTCTCTCCCACACCCCCGGCGTCCGCCCCGCCTGGTCCCTCGGCGAACTCACGGCAGGACTGCACGTGCTGGAGGTGCGGGCCGACGGCGCCCCCGTCGAGATCCGCTTCTCCGTGCCCCTGGGCGACGCCGCCGGATACTGGCATCCCCAGGGCGGCTGGCGGCGCACCCTCCTCGCGGACTGGGAAGGCCGCTCCCGGGTCTCCCTGGTCGACGGACACGCCGCGGGATGCCTGTACGACCACACCGGCGCCACCCTCCTGACCTTCGCCGCCGCCGACCCGGTCCCCGAGGCGGCCCTGCGCTTCGGCGTGTCCGAGGAGAACGACACCCACGTCGTCCACCTCCGCCTGCCCGCCTCACGGCAGCCCCACCGGCTCCTGCTCGTTCCCCGCTCACCGTCCGTGGCCGCGGCCGCGCGGGTACTGCGCGCCTGGTTCGCCGCCGCGCTCACCCCCATGCCGGTGCCCGACGCGGCCCGCACCCCCGTCTACTCCACCTGGTACGCCTTCAACCAGGACGTCAGTGCGGACGCCGTCGAGACCCAGGCCGAACTGGCCGCGGGCCTCGGCTGCGGTGCGCTGATCCTGGACGACGGCTGGCAGGAACTGGGCCACGGGCGCGGATACGCGGGCTGCGGGGACTGGCGTCCCGACCGGGCCAAGTTCCCGGACTTCGCCGGGCACGTGGCCCGGGTCCGGGCCCACGGACTGCGCTACCTGGCCTGGGTGGCGCCCCTGCTGCTCGGCTCCGACGCCGCCTGCCACGACCGGTGGGCGCCCTGCGCGCCCGCCGCCGCCACCGTGCCCGGCGCGCACGTGCTCGACCCGCGCCGCCCCGAGGTACGCGCCCACGTCGTCGGGCACTGCGTCCGGCTGGTCCGGGCGTACGGGCTCGACGGACTGAAGCTCGACTTCCTCGACCAGGCCATGGTGTACGCGCAGGACGGCGCGGGCGATGTCGGACAGGCCATGGTGATCCTGCTGACGGAGCTGCGCGCGGCCCTGGAAGCCGTACGTCCGGGCCTGCTGCTGGAACTGCGGCAGCCCTACACGGGACCCGGCATGGCTCCCTTCGGCAACATGCTGCGCTCTTTCGACTGCCCGGCGGACGCGACCGCGAACCGGGTCCGCACGCTCGACACCGCACTGCTCGCCGTCGGCGGCGCCGTCCACTCCGACATGCTCCTGTGGTCGCCGGACGCGCCCGTGACCGCGGTTGCCCGGCAGCTGATCGGGGCCCTGCACGCGGTGCCGCAGATCTCCGTACGGCTGGACCGCGTACCGGCGGCGCACCGGGAGACGGTCGGCTTCTGGCTGCGGCAGTGGCGGCTGCGCCGCGAGCTGCTGCTGGACGGGGAGGTCGAGCCCGGCCGACCCGACGAGCTCTACCCGCTGGTGCGGGCCAGCGCCGGGGACCACTGCCTGCTGAGCGTGCACGGCGACCGGGTCGTCCCGCTGGACGTCTCCGCACACCGGCACTTCCACCTGGTCAACGGCTCGGACCGGGACCGGGTGATGGTCGAGGTGCAGGGCGGCGGGGCCCGGATCCAGGGCACGGTCCACGGGCCCGACGGCCGTATCATGGACGGTCCGCCGGCGTATCTGCCTGCGGGAGCACGCTCGCTGGCCGTGCCGCGCGGCGGTCTGGCATCGCTCACGATCACGGAAGGACCGCGATGAAGGTCGGGATCACCGAGGTCGCAGCTCGCGCCCAGGTCAGCGAGGCGACCGTCAGCCGGGTGATCAACCGACGCCAGGGCGTGTCGAAGAAGACCCGGGACGCGGTCGAACAGGCCATGGCGGAGCTCGGCTACGAACGGCAGACGCAGGGCCAACTGGTGGCGGTGATCACCGAGTTCGTCTCCAATCCGTTCTTCGCCGATGTGGCCGAGCGCATCGAGTCGGCACTCGCCCCGCACGGACTGAAGACGGTCCTGTGCCCCGCCTTCCCTGGCGGTGTGCAGGAGCGGGACTTCATCTCCGCGCTCGTCGACAAGGGTGTCGCGGCCGTCGTCTTCCTGTCCGCCTCCAACACCGTCGAGGGCGCCGACACCGAGACGTACGAACTGCTGCGCCAGCGCCGGGTCCCTTATGTCGGGATCAACGGCGAGTTCGCGGACGGAGTGCCCACCCCGGTCTTCTCCACGGACGACGCGCTCGCCGCCGAACTGGCCGTCGACCACCTCCACCGGCTGGGTCACCGGAGCATCGGGATGGCCTCGGGGCCGGCGGGCAACCAGCCCGCCGACCGCCGGGTTCGGGGATTCCTGGAAGCCATGGCCAAGCGGGGCATCGAGGACCCGGAGCGCTGGGTGGTACGGCAGTCCTACACGGTGGAGGGCGGCCAGGCGGCCGTCGGCCCGCTGCTCGCACTGGGCGCGACCGCGATCGTGGCGGCCAGCGACTACATGGCTCTCGGAGCGATCCGGGGCGTCCGGCGCCAGGGGCGCTCCGTGCCCGGCGACGTGTCGGTGGTGGGCTACGACGGTTCGGCCATCACCGAGTTCACGGACCCGCCCCTGACCACGGTCCGGCAGCCGGCCGACAGGCTGGCACTGGAGGTGGGCCGCAGCGTGCTGGCACTGGTCAGCAACCGGGACGTACCGGTCGGGGAACTGCTGTTCGATCCCGAGCTGGTCATCCGGGCCACCACCGGACCGGCTCCGGGGGAACCGGGCCCCGGAGCCTGATCCGGGCGGCGGCCACGGCGCCGTCCGGCAGGCGCTTCACCCCTCGGGCGCGGCCGTGTTCCGCAGATACGGCAGCCGGGCCAAGGGCGCGTCGATCCATACCGTGGCCGGGCCCACGTACGACCGGCCGTCGTCGGCCAGCCACGTGCCCGGCGGGATGAGTACCTCACGTCCGACCGAGCCCTTGGTCACCACCGGAGCCACCATCAGGGTGTCGCCCAGCATGAACTGGTCGGTGACCGCCGCGTAGCCCTGGTGGGGGAAGGCCCATTCGAGGGGGCGCTGGATCGGTTCGCCCGTGGCCGCGGCGTGCGCGGCGAGAGCGAGGATCTCCGGGCCCAGCTTGGTGTGCAGGCGGGCGGCCGCGCGGACGACGGCGAGGCCGTCGGCGGAGAGCACGCGCCACGGCGCTGCCGAGAACTGCATCATGGGGAACAGTGCGGCGATCTGGGAGTAGCGGACGAAGAGCTCCTCGTCGAAACCTTCGCCGTCCTCGCCCGGGACGAAGCGGAACTCGCCGCCGCCGATCATGTCGGGACAGGTGAACGCGTGGCCGGTCACTGCCTGGGCCAGGGCGTTCGGGATCAGGCTGTCCAGCCCGAAGCGTCCCTCCCACAGGTGGTACTTGTCCTGCTGGCGCTGTGCGAGCGGCAGGCCGGCGGCGCGCCACGCGTCACGGAACTCGTTGAGCGGCCAGTCGGCACCGAAGCGGTTCCACGCGTGGGTGTACGCCTCCGGGTCCGCGCACCCGAGCGAGCGCCACCAGGGCGCGTCGCCGCCGTCGAACTTGAACCCGTCGATGCCGATGTCGTCACGCAGGGCTTCCAGACGGCCGGTGAGCCACGCCCGTGCCCGCGGATCGAGCAGATCGAGTCCGGCGCTCCAGCCGTTCCACCACCAAGCGACCTTGGCCCGCCCGTCCGCGCCGCTGCCGGTGTCGCGGATCAGCAGGCCCTGGTCGCCCAGCTGTCGCGCGGTGGGGGAGTCCGGGGTCACGTACGGCACGAGCCACAGCATCACCTTGAAGCCGAGCTGGTGGAGCCGGGAGACCATGCCCGCCGGATCGGGGAAGCGGCCGGGATGGAAGGTCCAGTCCCCGTAGTCGTTGCTCCACCGGTCGTCGATCATGAGCACGCCGGGCGGGAAGCCTTCCGCGAGCAGGCGCTCCGCGTACGCCAGCACCTTCGCCTGGGTCGGTTCGAACACCGTCTCGATCCACAGGTTGTACTGCGGCGCGGCGAAGAGCAGGGGGTCCGGCATCGTGCCGGACGGAGGGTAGCGGTGGGTGATCGCGTGGCGGTACGCCTCGCGCAGACCGCCGTGCCCCTCGCCGTGCTCGATGACCGCGTCCGGTTCGTGTGTGTGCACGGTCAGCCGGCCGTCGGAGATCGTGAAGGTGAAGGTGCGTTCGCTGTGCACCCAGCGGCCGCGGTCGGAGAGCAGGAGCGGCATGCCCTGGTTGGCCAGCACGTCACGCAGGTCGAAGGTGTAGCCGTCGGGGTACGGCATGTGCCGCCCTTCGGCGACAGCTCCGCCCCACCAGTGTTCCCCGTCGAGGAGGGGGAGTTCGAATGTCGTCATACCTGGGGGGTCTCTCCCGGTCTGGTGGACGAGCGGGCCGGACGGTCTCGGGTCCCGGCGGCCCGCCGCTGAGCGAAAGGGGCAGCCTTGGACTACTTCATGGTGAAACCTTGTTCCTTGCCGTACGCCTTCAGTCGTTCCTGCCAGGTGGCCAGCGCGCCGGGCAGGTTTCCGCCGGGCTGCAAGGCCTGGCCGACCGAGTCCTTGAAGACGCTGTTCGCGTAGACCTGGAACGGCAGGTACTGCCAGCCCGGCCGCACGGCCTTCGACATGTCGGCGAAGGTCTCGTTCGGCTTGCTGCCGGGGAAGAAGGGAACTTCGGCGCTGCGGAAGCCGGGGTTGTCGAGCAGCAGCTTGGTCGCGGGGAACAGGCCGACTTCGGAGTTGAGCGACCTGACCGCCTCCGGGTCGGAGTTCAGCCACTGGGCGAAGGCGACCGAGGCCTCCTTGTTCTTCGCCTGCGTGGTGACCGCGACCGACGAGCCGCCGTTCTCCGCGCTGACACCGCCCGGCATGGGCGCGACCGACCACTGGCCCCTGCTCTGCGGGATGTTCTGCTCCAGAACCGCCGGTGCCCACGCGCCGGCCAGCCAGGTCGCGTACTTACCGGAGGCCATCGACTTCCACCACTCCTCGTTCCAGCTCGCGGTGGAGTCGACCAGCTTGTTCTCGATCAGCGGGCCCCAGGTGTCGGCGTAGGCTTTGGCGCCGGTGTCGTCCTTGAGGTCGATGGCGACGTCCGTGGCGGCGCCCACGGTGTACGGCTTGCCGCCGAAGTCCCAGATCAGGCTGTTGGACGTACCCGCGTCCCCGGGGTCCACGTACGTGATGCGGACGCTCGGATCGGCGTCGCGGATCTTCTGGGCCAGTGCGCTGTACTCCTCCCACGTGCTCGGCGGCGCGGCACCGAACCTGTCGAGGATGTCCTTGCGGTAGAACATCGCCATCGGCCCGGAGTCCTGGGGTATGCCGTAGATCCCGTTCGCGACGCTGACCTGGGACCAAGCCGAGTCGGCGAACTTCTCCTTCAGGCCGGCCGCACCGTAGTCGGCGAGGTTGACCAGCGATTTGCTCATCGCGAACTGGGGGAGTGCGAAGTATTCGATCTGCGCGACGTCGGGGGCGCCGTTGCCCGCCTTGAGCACGGTGGTCAGCTTGGTGTACTCGTCCTTGGACCGGCCGGCGTTGACGAGGTGGACCTTGACCTTCGGGTACTTCTTCTCGAACAGTGCGACCGTCTTGTCGATGTTCGGGACCCAGGTCCAGAAGGTGATCTCGGCGGGCTTGTCCAGCGCGGCCTGCACGGCCGCAGGGTCGCCCTTCTTGCCGCTGTCGGGCGTGCCGGAGCCGCCGCATGCGGCGAGGGAGAGGGTCGCGACGGTGGCCGCGGTGAGTGTGCGGGTGAGAGCCGACAGCCGTCGGAATCTGCTCATTTCGAATCCTTTTCATCCGGGCGAGGCGAGGCGAGGAGAGGGGTGGGCGTGGGCTACTGCTTGACGCCGCCGGCGGCCAGACCTGACTGCCAGAACCGCTGGAGGAAGAGGAACGCGACGATCAGCGGGACGATCGCCAGAAGACTGCCGGTGATCACCAGAGGGAGGATGGGTGTGGCGCCGGCGCCGGCGCCGCCCTGCGCGAGGGAGTCCCACTGGCGCAGCCCCACCGTGAGGGGGAACAGCTCCGGGTCGTTGAGCACGATGAGCGGCAGGAAGTAGTTGTTCCAGGTGGCGACGAGGGTGAACAGCAGCACGGTGACGAAACCGGGTGCCAGCAGGCGCAGCGAGATGGTGAGGAAGATGCGCAGTTCTCCGGCGCCGTCGATGCGTGCGGCCTCCAGCATCGCGTCGGGAACGGCTTCGGTCGCGTACACACGCATCAGGTAGAGCCCGAAAGGACTCGCGAGGGAAGGCAGCAGGACCGCCCACGGTGTGTTGACGATGCCCATGTCGCTGAACAGCAGGTACGTGGGGACCGCGAGGGCGGACGCCGGGATCGAGATCGCACCGATGACGACGGCCGACAGCACCCGACGTCCCACGAATTCGTACGTGGCCAGGGCGTAACCGCCCATCGTCGCGATGATGGAGGCTCCGCCAGCCCCGACCACCGAATAGAGCAGGGTGTTGCCGAACCAGCGCAGGTAGATCCCGTGGTCGTAGGTGAAGACGTCCTGGATGTTCTCGAACAGGTGGAAGCCGTCCCCGAACCACAGGCCCGGCGAGTCGAAAAGGGTCTGGTTGGACTTCGTCGCGCTGATGGCGAGCCAGAGCAGGGGGATCAGTGTGTACGCGAGCATCAGGCCCATCGCCACGGTCAAGGAGGTGGACCTGCCCGGACGGCGCCGGGCGGGCCGGCCCCGGGAGCCCCGGCGCCGGGAGGGGGTACGGCGCGGTGCCCCTTCGGTGAAGGCCTCGGCGGACCTGCTGACGGTCCCGGGCGCGGCAGTGGTCACAGCATGCGCTCCCTTCGGGCGGTCGTACGCTGCACCGCGTACGCGACGATCACGGTCACCAGGCCGAGCAGCACCGCGACGGCGGCCGAGTAGTTGAACTGGCGCCCGTCGAAGGCGAGGCTGTAGGCGTACATGTTGGGCGTGTAGTTCGTGGAGACGGCGGCGGGCGCCAGGGACTGGAGCACGCTCGGCTCGTTGAAGAGCTGGAAGCTGCCGATCACCGAGAACGTCGTGGCCATCAGCAGGGCAGGGCGCAGGGCCGGCAGTTTGATGCTGAACGCCTTGCGGAGGGCGCCGGCGCCGTCGACCTCGGCCGCCTCGTACAGCTCCTCGGGCACCGATCGCAGTGCCGCGTAGAAGATCAGCATGTTGTAGCCGACGTACGACCACGTGACGATGTTGCCGATCGAAGCGAGCATCCAGCTCTCGGAGAGCAGGTCGGGCACCTCGGTGTGCAAGAGGTCGCCGATCTCGCCGGCCAGGCCGAAGCGGTCCCCGTACAGGTAGCCCCACATCAGTGCCGCGACCACACCGGGAACGGCGTAGGGGACGAAGATGCCGATCCGGAAGAGCCCCGGCGCGCGCAGCCGGCCACTGTCGATCGCGAGGGCGGCCAACAGTGCGAGGCCGAGCATGAGCGGTACCTGGATCGCGAAGAAGAGTGCGACGCGGCCGAGGCCGGCGTGGAACAGGTTGTCCTTGAACGCCTTGGTGTAGTTGTCCAGCCCCGTGAAGACCATCCCGCCGATCATGCGCTCCTGATAGAGGCTCAGGTTGACCGAGTACATCAGTGGGGCGAGGACTCCGACGACGAAGACGCAGAGGAACGGCAGGAGAAACGCATGCGCGGTGAGGTTGCGCCGAACAGCGCGCCGTTTCACCGCGGTCCCCGGTGGCGGCGGCCGGCGATGTCCCCATCGCGGACCGGGGCTTGGACGACTCTCACGGATATGACCTCCGATGCATGTTAGCGCCAACATGGTGGCGCGGTTCGGAAGTGTGTCGATCGCTCTCGGAGAGTGTCAAGGGTTTTGACAGACTCATCTGTCGCTCCGTCAGTTATCATGTTTTTCAAGGGGTTTCGAGCTTCAGAAAGGCCTCCGGCGGTCAGTCGGTCACCCGGAGCCGCGCAGCAACCTGTTGACCAACGCGGCATGTTCGCGCAAACATGATGACGGTCAGGAGACGCCCGGGCGTCACAGTTGCGAGAGGAACTGCACCATGGCGAAGGATGGGCAGCGGCCACGCAAGCCCCGTTCCCCGGCTGCGGACCGCCCCAGGCCCCCGTCGATGGCCGATGTCGCGGCTATGGCCGGAGTCTCGGCACAGACCGTCTCCCGCGTGGTCAACGCGACTGCCCGCGTCGACGACGCGACCCGGGACCGGGTCGTCCGAGCCGTACGCATGCTCGGGTACCGCCCCAACACCGCTGCCCGGGCGCTGGCCACCGGCAAGTTCCGGACGATCGGTGTCATCAGCTTCGATCTCACGGCGCACGGAAACGCGCGCACACTGGAGTCGATCGTCTCCGCCGTGCAGTCCACCGAGTACTCGGTCAACGTCGTCGTCCCGCAGGCACAGACCCAGGAGGCGGTGCTGGATGCCTTCCGGAGGCTGAGTGGGCATGCGGTCGACGGGGTCATCGTGAACGAGGCGCAGATCCTGACCGGTTCGCTGGTGCTCCCCTCGGGGCTGCCGGTCGTGGTCGTCGACGGTGGCGACGACCACCGCTACCCCGGCGTCCACACCGACCACGCGGCCGGTGCGGAGATCGCCGTGACCCACCTGCTGGGACTCGGCCACACCACGGTGTGGCACCTGGCCGGCCCGCAGGACTCCCACCCCGCGCGCCGCCGCGCCGAGGCATGGCAGCGTGCCCTCCGGGCGGCGGGCGCCCCGATCCCGCCGGCCGTCCACGGAGACTGGAGCGCCGAGAGCGGCTATCGGGCAGGCCGGGAACTCGCCGGCCTCCCGGAGGTCACCGCGGTGTTCGCCGCCAACGATCAGATGGCGCTCGGGATGGTCCGTGCGCTCCGCGACGTCGGACGCTCGGTTCCGCAGGACGTGAGCGTGGTCGGTTTCGACAACATCGCCGAATCCGCCTACTTCCTCCCGCCCCTGACCACCGTGGACCAGGACCTCTCCCAGGTCGGCGCGGCCTGCGTGGACCGGCTCCTGAGCCAGATCGAGGGCGCCGCGTCGACGGACTCGTCCCTCGTGTCGGTCATGCCGACCCTGGTGGAGCGGGACAGCGCGGCGCCGCCACGGGTCTGAGGGGTCAGGCGAACGCGGCCTCCCGCTACACCCCCATGAGACGTAACGCCCTGCTGAAGTACCTGAAGGGGTAAGGAAGATGAACTCTCCGGCACACGACCGCGCCCGAGCCCTCGGCACGCGACTGGGCGGCCTCGGTTTCGGCGGCGACTACAACCCCGAGCAGTGGGACGCGGCCACCCGCGCCGAGGACCTGCGCCTGATGAACGAGGCAGGCGTCAACCTCGTCAACCTCGCCATCTTCGCCTGGGGCCGCGTCGAGCCCGCCCGCGACGCCTACGACTTCGGCTTCTTCGACACCGTCATGGACGACCTGGCCGCGCACGGCATCACCGCCGACCTGGCCACCATGACCGCGTCGCCACCCCCGTGGCTCGCCGTCGAGCATCCCGAGATCCTGCCGGTCACCGCCTCCGGGACCGTCCTGTCCCCAGGGGGCCGCCAGCACTTCTGCCCCTCCAGCCCGGTCTTCCGCGACCGGGCCGTCCGCCTGGTCGAAGCCGTCGCCACCCACTACCGCGACCATCCGGCGCTCGGCCTGTGGCACGTCGGCAACGAGTACGGGATCCATGTCGCCGAATGCTTCTGCGACACCTCCGCCGCGGACTTCCGGCGCTGGCTCGCGGCCCGGTACGGCGATGTCGGCGCGCTCAACGAAGCGTGGTCCACGGACTTCTGGTCGCAGCGCTACACCTCCTTCGACCAGATCCTGCCGCCGCGCACCGCACCGACGTACCCCAACCCCTCCCAGCAGCTCGACTTCAAGCGGTTCAGCAGCGACGCCCTGCGCACCTGCTTCACCCTCGAACGCGACGTGCTGCGCCGCATCACCCCCGGCACACCGGTGACCACGAACTTCCTCGCCGGACACAAGTCGGTCGACGTCCACGCCTGGGCACCCGAGATGGACGTCCTCGCCCTCGACAGCTACCCGGACCCGCACGGGGAGGCGGCCCACATCGGCGCGGCGCTGTCGTACGACCTCCTGCGCGGTGCGGCAGGCGGGAAGCCGTGGCTGCTCACCGAACAAGCCCCGTCCGCCGTCAACTGGCGGGGCCGCAACGGTGCCAAGAGCCCCGGCCGGATGCGCTTGTGGAGCTGGCAGGCCGTCGCGCAGGGCGCGGACGCCGTCATGTACTTCCAATGGAGGCAGTCCCGCGGCGGCGCGGAGAAGTTCCACTCAGGCATGGTCCCCCACGCGGGGGCCGGGACCCGGGTGCACACCGAGGTGCGCGAGCTGGGCCGCGAACTGGCCCGGGTGCCCGAGCTGGCCGGCACGCGCATCCGCAACGAGGTCGCGATCATGTTCGACTGGGACAACTGGTGGGCCCTCGAACTCGACTCACATCCTTCGGACGGCGTGCGCTGCCTCGACCGCGTCCTCGACCACTACGCACCCCTGTTCGAAGCGGGCGTCGGCATCGACGTCGTCCATCCCTCCGCGGACCTCGGCCCGTACAAGTTGCTCGTGCTGCCCAGCCACTACCTGCTGTCGGCCGAGACCGCCGTGCGGATCCGCACCTTCGTGGCGGACGGGGGATCCCTGCTCGCCTCGTTCTTCACCGGGATCGTCGACGAGCACGACCGCGTGCACACGGGCGGCTATCCGGCTCCGCTGGGTGACGTACTGGGTGTACGGGTCGAGGAGTTCTGGCCGGCCGCAGCAGGCGAGGCCGTCCCGCTCCGCGCCCCGGAAGCGGACGCCGCGGCGCCCGCGCCGGCGTCGCTGTGGCGCGAGGACGTGAAGCTCACCGGCGCCCGCCCCGAACTCTTCTTCGCCGGACCCGACTGGGACGAGAACCGCGCGGCGGCCACGGTGCACACCCACGGCACCGGGACTGCCCGCTACGTCGCGACCCGGCCCGATCCCGTCACGATGCGGGCCATCGTCGACCGCTCACTCGCCGACGCGGGGGTCAACCCCGTTGTGCCCGGACTGCACACAGGCATCCAGGCGACGATCCGGCACGGCGCGGATCACGACGTCCTCATCCTGCTCAACCACACCGAGGACAAACACGAGGTGACGCTGCCGGCCGACCGCCGGGACCTCCTCGACGATCGCAGGCCTCTCGTCCGCCACGTGACCCTCGAACCACGAGGCGTCGCGGTCCTCGGCAGCGGCGGCAGCTGAGCGAGCCCCCGATCCGTTGCCCGAAACCGCTCCACCACGCACGTCCACCCCCCATGCCCTATCGGAGGACACTGTGAGAAGACCCCTGCAACCGGCAATACTCGCCGCCGCACTACTCTTCGGAGCGCTCGGCGCCTCCCCGGCCGTCGCGGCCGGGACCGCGTCCACGGCCGAGTCCGCGACTGCCGCGACTGCCGCAACCGCCGCGACTCCTGTGACGGCCGGCACCCCGGCCGTCCTGTCCGACTCCTGGCGCCCGCCCCTCAGTACCCGGGGCCGCTACATCGTCGATGCCGAGGGCAACCGCTTCAAGCTCAAGTCCGCGAACTGGCACGGGGCCCAGGGATCCTGGAGCGGCTCCGGCGACATCAACGACCCGGCCAGCCACCACGACGGTGAGAAGGCCGACCAGATGCCGCTGGACCTGGACCGCGCGCCGATCCTGCAGATCCTCGCCGGATTCCACGAACTCGGCATCAACAGCATCCGGCTGCCGTTCTCGAACGAGATGCTGCACGATCAGCGCCCGGTCTCCGACGCCTCGGTCGCCGCCAACCCCCAACTGCGCGGCAAGACCCCGCTCCAGGTCTTCGACGCGGTCATCGCCGCCACCACGGCCGAAGGCTTCGCGGTGGTCCTCAACAACCACACCAACACCTCACGCTTCTGCTGCGGCCTGGACGGCAACGAACGCTGGAACACCAGCCAGTCCACCGCGCAGTGGGAGAACGACTGGATCAGCCTCGCCCGCCGCTACAAGGACAACAAGCGCGTCGTCGGCGCCGACCTCTACAACGAGGTCCGCCGCACCATCACCGACGACGCCAACTGGAACTGGGGCAACGACCACGACTGGTGGGCCGCCTCCCAGCGCCTCGGCGACCGGCTCCTCACCGAGGCCAACCCCGACCTGCTGGTGATCGTCGAAGGCATCAACTGGCAAGGCATCCCGGCCGACGGGCTGCCCCACTGGCGCCCCACACTCGAACCGGTACGTACCCTCTCGCACACCCTCGTCGCCTCGAACAAGCTGGTGTACGCGGCGCACTTCTACGGCTACACCGGGCCGAACCACACCGGCGCGACCGGCATGGGTGAGACCCACGACCCGCGCTACCAGGAACTCTCCCGCGAAGACCTGTTCGCGACCCTGCAGCGCCAGGCGTTCTACGTCACCGCCGAATCCGGCCGCCACTTCACCGCACCCCTGTGGATCAGCGAGTTCGGCATCGGCAGCGACGAGACCAACCCGCAGGCGCGCGCCTGGTTCGGCAATTTCGTGGACTATCTGATCGCCAACGACGCTGATTTCGCCTACTGGCCCCTGGTCGGATGGGCCGGACACGGCACCTGGTCGATCCTCAACTTCGACTCGGCGGGCCACCGTTCCGGCATCCTGGACAACGGCGACTGGCGCGCCGCCAACTGGAACCGGCTCGTCTCCTCGCCCCAGAAGACCGGCCAGGTCGCCGTCTCCGACACGTGGGACATGCTCAACCTCGACCACGCCGATGCGGTCCAGTCGGCACACATGCGTACGCTCGCGGACTGGGACTCGGGCGCCCGCAAGGGGACGTGCCCCGACGGACAGCGGCTCGTCGGCCTGGCGCACCGTGACGGGCGCGGGCTGTGCACCGATGCCGGGTCCTCCGGTCTGCCGGCCACCAGCTTGGTGCCGACCGTCGTGAGCGACGAGCGGTACGTACAGCAGGGAGACTGGGCGGGCGGCTACACCAAGTACCAGTGCGGGCCCAACCAGTTCATGATCGGCTACAGCGTGCGCGGTCAGGCGGTCTCCGCGGTCCTCTGCGCCCAGGCGGGCAGGAACCTGGGGGCGAACGGCCGTACCGTCTGGTTCGACCGGGGCGACAACCGGCCGGCCGCAGGCCCCGGGGGAGAGTTCGCGTCCGGCAACTACAAGGGGCAGTGCGGCACGGATGAGTACGCCGCGGGCATCGCCTTCACCGGGGCATGGGCCAAGGGCAAGACGCCGGACGCCCTGTTGTGCCGCAAGCTGTAACGGCCGCAGCCCGGCGCGGTGGGTTCGGCAACGGTAGCGGCTCGTCCTGCGGCTCGCCCTGTGGTGGCGGCGGAGGCGACTGACACCACGGGCCGCACCACTGTCGTCGCCCGAGGCTGCCCTGGCCGACGTCCCGCTGTACAGCGGGAAGACAACCCAGCAGGGTGTCAGTCAGTGGCAGAGCCACGACCACCAGAACCCGCTACGAGTATCAATGTCAGTGGCCGTGTCTAGGGTGCTCGCATGACGAGCTGGATACATGGGTCCTTCCCGGACCACGAGGTGAATGTCGTCTTCGCACGGGGAGTACCGCTCGACGCGGTCACCCGAGGCCTTCGCGACCGGCTGCGAGAACCCCTCGCAGCCGGTCAGGCGAACGGCTGGGCATGGGCGGTGCACGACATGCACAACTGGGAAGCCGAGGACTACGACGACGTCGACTACGGCGGCATGTGTCCGGACGGCGCCGAGATCGTCGTGTTCGTGACCGAGCCCTGCAGCGCGAAGGGCTTCCCTCCCGCGTTCGAGTACTACCGGGACGGCCGCACGGTCCTGTGGTTCAGCTTCGAAGACGTCCAGCAGCGCATGGGCGAGAACCCGGACCACCTCTCCCCGGAGCTCCTGGCCGCCAACCTCATAGGCCCCGACGCGGGCTGCGGCCGACAGGGCGACGACGGTCATGCCTGCTTCGACCACCACTACGACGACCACGAGCGCCTCGTGACAGTGATCGCCGACCATTTCGCGTTGCCCTCGCCCCCTCCGACAGGGGAGGGCGAGGTGATCTGGCTGCCCCCGATGCCCCGGAACACGTTCGTCACCTTCTGCAAGGGCATGCGTGAGCAGACCTTGTCCGGCATCTTCACCGAGGCGGGGCACCCCGCCGACTCCAGCGGTGAATCGTCCGGTTGGGCCTGGGTGACGCACGACGCCTACGCCGCCGAGCAGGGGACGGGCGCCTGGGAGCTGGCACGCGACATCACGGGCTACCGCTACGCGGACCGCGCCGACGTTCCGGATCGCGTGGAAACCGTGTTCCTGGCGTCCACGCCCGCATGTGAATGTCCCCATGGGCAGAACTACATGGTCCCCCATTGCGCCGAGCACCCGTTCCAGTTCGCCTACAGCCACGGCGGGTTCGAGCGCACCTACTTCAACATCGGCCGACGCCGCGAATCACGGCGCGCCGGAGGCACGGCCGACCTGCTCGTACGCGAGCTGCTGGACGCCGGGATCATCGGCCGGAACACCCCGGCGTACGACATCGATCCCGGCTTCAACGCCGACGGTTCCCGGACGTTGCGGATCATCGCCGCGCACTTCGGGCTTCCCTCTCCCACCGCATAGCGCACCCCCCGGCTTGCGGCAAGACCCGAAGCCTGCCGCAGAATTGTCAGTCGAAGCCAGAACCTGCGGAAATACATGGGGGTTGTGTTGATTGACGTGATCGTCGCCGGTGGTGGACCGACCGGGCTGATGCTGGCCGGCGAGTTGCGGCTGCATGGTGTGCACGTGGTCGTACTGGAGAAGCTGACGGAGCCGACCGGGCAGTCCCGCGGGCGAGGCCTGCATGCGCGCACCGTCGAGATACTGGACCAGCGAGGGCTGCTCGACCGGTTCCTCGACGTCAGCGAGAAGTTCCAGGCCGGTGGTTTCTTCGCCGGCATCGTCAAGCCGTGGCCCGACGGGGTGGACACCGCACACCCCTACGGCATCGCCGTCTCGCAGCCGGTCACCGAGCGCCTGCTGACCGAGCGCGCCGTCGAACTCGGGGCCGATATCCGGCGCGGATGCGAACTGGTCGGGCTGAGCCAGGACGACCGCGGCGTGACCGCCGAACTGGCCGACGGCACGCGGCTGCAGGCCCGCTACATGGTCGGCTGCGACGGCGGCCGCAGTCTGGTGCGCAAGCTGCTCGGTGTCGGCTTCCCCGGTGAACCTGCCAAGGCCGAGACGCTGTTGGCGGATGTGGAGGTGACCGAGGACCCGGCGACACTGGCCGCCGTCACGGCCGAGATCCGCAAGACCCACGTACGGTTCGGTGCCGTGCCCATGGGGGACGGGGTGTACCGCATCATCGTGCCCGCCGAAGGGCTGGCCGAGGACCGTGAGACCGCCCCGACCTTCGAGGAGTTCAAGCAGCGGCTGCGGGTGTTCGCGGGCACCGACTTCGGCGCGCACTCACCGCGCTGGGTGTCCCGGGTCGGCGACGCCACCCGGCAGGCCGAGCGCTACCGGGTCGGCCGGGTGCTCCTGGCCGGCGACGCGGCCCACATCCACCCGCCGACCGCGGGACAGGGGCTCGGCCTCGGCGTCCAGGACGCCTTCAACCTCGGGTGGAAACTGGCCGCCGAGGTGGGCGGTCGGGCGCCGGAGGGACTGCTGGACAGCTACCACGCCGAACGCCACCCGGTGGGCGCCCTCGTACTGGCCGAAGCCCGCGCGCAGGGCCTGCTGCTGGAAGCGGATCCCGGTGCGAAGGCGCTGCGGGAGCTGTTCTCGAAGCTGCTGGACTTCGAGGAGGTGAACCGGTACATGACCGAGACGGTCACCGCGGTCGGGGTCCGCTACGACTTCGGTGAGGGCCACGAGTTGCTCGGCCGGCGGATGCGGGACGTGGTGCTGAAGCGGGGCCGTCTCTACGCGTTGATGCACGGCGGTCGCGGGCTCCTGCTCGACCAGACCGGCCGGCTGTCGGTGGAGGGCTGGGCGGACCGGGTCGACCACGTCGTCGACGTCAGCGAGGAACTGGACGTGCCCGCGGTACTGCTGCGGCCGGACGGCCACGTGGCGTGGGTCGGCGAAGACCAGCAGGAGCTGCTCAGCCGGCTGACCGAGTGGTTCGGCACTGCCGCCGACTGAGCGGCCTCGTCGTCGGCGCCGACGCCCCGCCGGAGCGCGGCCGGTCCGGCCGGGGAGCGGCCCGGGGCCGTGGCGCCGACGGCGGTGCGGACGTCCTGCTCGATTTCGAACGCGCGTCCCCGACCGGCCGACTCGCGTATCCGCATGCCGGGCATGTCGCCTCGCTCTTCGTCACCCTGGGTGAAGTACCTGTCTTTCACCTCCGACAGAAAGCGCCATGATGGCTGAGAGCTCTCTCCTCACCGCTCCCCGCACCATGACCGGCAGCATCACCCCCAGTGACATCGGCCTGCCCGTGCTGCGCGTCGTGCTCGGCGTGATCATGTTCATTCCTGGAACCCAGAAGCTGTTCGGGTGGTTCGACGGCCTCGGTATCAAAAGCACGGGCATGTTCTTCAGCAAGGCCGGCTACCCGGCGGGCGAGACCATGGCGGCGATCGCGGGCCTGACCGAGACGCTGGGCGGGCTCGGCGTGATCCTCGGCCTGCTCACACCGCTCGCCGCCGCCGGGATCGTCGGCATCATGATCAACGCCATCTGCGTCAAGTGGACCGGCGCCGTGCTCGGCCTTACGGGCGTCGAATTCGAGGCCCTGATCATTGCAGCGGCCGTCACCCTGGCCCTGGCCGGCCCGGGCCGCTTCGCCCTGGACCACTTCCTGCCGGTGCTCCGGGACTACCGGCCTGTCTACGGCGTCCTGGCGCTCGCGCTGGGGATCGTACTGGCGGCCCTCGTGCTGCTGCTGCGGGACTGACGCGGGCGGGCACCGACCGCTGACCCACCACACCCGCGCCCTCCTACTGCCCCTGACGGTCGGCTCGTCGTCACCTCGGCGACGGCGCTTCCCCGCCGGGGACGGATCCCTGGTCGAGGTCGTCGAGGATCTGGTGGAAGGGCCGGCGGAGGGCGACGGCGAGGGGCCGGGAGTCCGCGCGATCGTAGGCGGTCAGCCGGCTCCGGGCGGTGGCCACGGCGGGGCGGGGATCCTCCCCGGACAGCGTGTGTCCGATCGCCCGCGCGGTGAGCGCGGCCAGTTCGGGAAGTCGACGGCGAGCCCGGGCTAGGTCCGCAGCGAGGTCCTCCCGGCCGGTGAGCGCGGCGACCTCCCTGGCGAGGGTCGCCAGGGGTGCGGTGAGCCTGTCGGCGGTGGCGACGTGCCGCGCCTGGAGCCGTACGGTGTCGCGGTGACGTCGGCGCAGGGGATTGAACCTCATGGCGCGTTCGGCTTCGCGGGCGCGTGCGGCGTTCGCGTGTACCGCTTCGACCTCGGCATCCACCAGGGTGAGGTTCTCGCGGGCGGCGGCCGGGCCGGTACCCAGGGCCGCCACGGTGCCGGTGAGGGACCGGCTCAGGCGCGCACGGCAGTCGTCGGTGATGACGGCCAGGACGCGGTGCGGGGCGGGTGGCCACAGCAGCGGGGCGAGCAGGATCGTCACCGCCGCTCCCTCAACGGTCTCCCACACGCGGTCCAGCGCGTAGGCATCGGGTGAGGTGTTGGCGAAGACCAGGAGCGACGACGCCGCGACCTGGATGTTCAGCCCACCGCCGGCCCGCAGGACCATTCCGACGCCCAGGCCCAGGGCCACCACCAGGGCCAGCGTGGCGGTCGAGGGCCGCAGTACGTTCAGTACGGCGAGCCCGATCAGCACGCCCGCCACCACACCCAGGGCCCGCTGCAGCGATGTGCCCAGGGCCGTCATCGGGTCGCCGCGCAGGGCCACCAGCGGGACGATTGCCGCGAAGACCGGTGGCTGGTCGGCTCCCAGCCACAGCGCGACCTGCCAGGCGACGGCGACGGTGACCACGATCCGTGCCGCTGCCGGGCCTTCGGCCCGCGCGATTTCCCGGAACCGGTCCCGGGCCCGGCGCGCTCGGGAGGCCCGGGGTGTCCGGGGAGCCCGGGGTGCTCGGGCATCGGCGAGGTCTGTCATCCGCGCCTTTCGGTGAGGCGTCCGTGCTCGCCCGTCGCACGCTCCGCGGTCCGCGCGACCGTACGCCGTTGCTTCGTCGGCGACAGCGTGCAGCGGCCGGGCCGCCCAACACCGCCATTACACCGAAAGCGGCATGTCACACGCCGACATGCCCTGGGAGGGAGGGGGTCAGGGGGACGACGCGTCTTCGGGCTTCCACCCCCAGGCCGTGAGCATCCCCGGCGACAATCCGGTGCACCGCGGGGAGTCCAGGTAGCGCACGGCCTCGTCGAGCTGGGCGTCGTCGACCAGCCCCGTCGCCACCATGGCCGCCCGCGCCCGGCCCCAGGTGTCCGCCCAGAACCGGCTGATCGCGCTCCCCGGCAGGAGCGGCGGCACATGGATCTCGGCCGCCACCGGTTCCAGCCCGGCCGCACGCATCAGCTCGGTACGGTGGGGCACCTGGGAGACATCGGTCCCGATGCTGTCGCGCAGCCCCTGCCACATGGCCCGCATGGCGCGGGTGTACGGGGTCAGGGGCGCCGAGTCCGTGGTCAGGTCGACCGCGTCGCTGACCACCAGGACCCCGCCCGGTGCGAGCAGTCCGGCGAGCCTGGGGACCATCTGCTGCGCCGAGGGCAGGTGCATGAGCACGAACCGGGCGTGGACCAGCCGGAACAGCCCGGGGGAGAAGTCCTCGGAGGTGATGTCCGCCTGGAGAGCTGTCAGTCCGGGTACGGGGTGCGCCGCGAGGAAACGTACGTCGCGGTCCACCGCGAGGACCTGTGCCACTCCCGCCTCACCGAGCAGCCGCCGCGCCACCGTGCCCGTTCCCGCGCCCACCTCCAGGCAGGTCCAGCCGGGACCCACGCCCAGCTGCCGCAGCCGTGCCATGGTCGTCTCGTCGTAGGTGAGGGCCCCGAGGTCGATACGGTCGTCCTCACCCCGGTCCTCGGAACGGAAGACCCGCTCACCGTAACGGCCCTCGATCGGGGGCCCTGTACCGGCCATGTGGCCATTGTGGCAAGCGGAAGCGGATGCCACATGTCGTGCGGCCCCGATATCCGCTTGCATGCCACCGTCGTCCGGGGCACCGCCGCCTGGCAGCTCAAGAAGGCGGAGAAGATGACCACGCACGCCGAACACGTAGACCACGAACTCATCCAGGCGGCGACCCACATCGCACGCACTCGGTGCCGGGGTGACAACCACACCATGGCAGCCGCGGCCCGAAGCCGTGACGGCCGGATCGCGACCGCGGTGAACGCCTACCACTTCACCGGAGGCCCCTGCGCCGAACTGGTCCTCATCGGCGCCGCGGCCGCCCAGGGCGTGTACGAGCTCGACACGATCGTCGCCGTGGGCGATCGCGACCGGGGGGTCGTTCCGCCGTGCGGCCGATGCCGTCAGGTCCTCCTCGACTACTTCCCGGACCTCAAGGTCATCGTCGGCCGAGACGACCGCATCCGAACCGTCCTGATCAGCGACCTGCTTCCCGAAAGCTACGTCTGGGCCGACCACCAGCTCGACGCCGAAGAGGCCGCGCCCCGCAGCACGAGCTGACTAGTCGGGTCCGTCATGAGGGTCCGCCGTCCTTGGCGTCGCCTGTGTCTCGCCCCGGAGCAGGGCGAGTTGGTGGTGGACGGCGGCGGTGGTGCGGGACTCGTCGTCGGTGGCGAGGAGGTCGAGCAGGGCGCCGCGGAGCACGGCCAGGGCCAGGGTGCGGCGGGTGGCGCCGTCCTGGCTGCCGCGTTCCGGCTCCGGCTGGCAGGTGGCCAGTACGCCGAGCCAGTCGTTCACGGTGGCGCGGGCGAAGCCGGCCCAGGCGCCGTCGGGCTCGACGAGGGACCGCGCGTACGCCTCGGCCCACAGCCGCAGCAGCGGACGATGCGCCTCGGCGGCGAGCCAGGACCAGATCTGCTCCGCCGCAGGGGTCAGGCCGATGGGCTGGTCGGCTTGTTCAAGATGTTCGAGGACCATCAGCTCGTCGGTCCGGGCTCGCGCCAGCAGTGCTCTGACCAGGCCGTCCTTGTTGCCGAACAGGAACATCAGGACGCG
Source organism: Streptomyces sp. NBC_00190 (assembly GCF_036203305.1). Taxonomy (GTDB): domain Bacteria; phylum Actinomycetota; class Actinomycetes; order Streptomycetales; family Streptomycetaceae; genus Streptomyces. The sequence continues at coordinate 8,031,981 of NZ_CP108131.1, forward strand.
GGGGCTGGAGCCGATGGCCGTGGCCAGCGGACGCAGGGAGAGGTCGGCCAGGCCGTGGGCGAGCGCGTACCGGTAGGCGGCTTCCAGCAGCTCGGCCTGCCGGGCGGACGGGACTGTCGCTTCCTGGGGCACGGGGGCTAGCCTAGCGCTACTGAAACAGTCGTGTCAGTGGCAGGGATGCCGTCGAAAGGTCCAGGAGAGGAAGCCATGTCGCACCAGGAACGTCAGCCGCACGTCGTCGTGCGCCGCGCCGACCGTCCGGGGGATCTGGGCTGGGCGGTGATGGCCCACGGTGAGATCTACGATCGGCAATTCGGCTGGAACACCGATTTCGAGGCCCTGGTGGCCAAGATCGTCGCCGACTACGGCGCCGATCACGACCCGTCGACGGAGGCGGCGTGGATCGCCGAGGTCGACGGCGAGCGCGCGGGCTGTGTCTTCCTCGTCGCCGGCGACGAACCGGGGGTGGCCAAGCTGCGCATCCTGCTGGTCACCCCGAAGGCCAGGGGTCTCGGCCTGGGCACCCGCCTTGTCGAGGAGTGCCTCGCTTTCGCGCGACAGGCCGGCTACCGGCAGGTGACGCTGTGGACCAACGACGTGTTGGTGTCCGCGCGCAAGATCTACCAGGGCCTCGGATTCACACTCGCCGAAGAGGAGCCCCACCACAGCTTCGGCCGCGACCTCGTCGGCCAGAACTGGACCCTCGACCTGCAAGCCACCCCGACGGGCGACCCATCGTGATCGTCCACGGTGAGCCCCACCAAATACGCCCTCTTCGGGCTCTTCGGGCACCGTGAAGCGGCCCAGGAGAAGGTCACATCGACCTGAGGATCGTTGCTCTCTGGTGACAGGCCGTTCCGGCGTGTAGTTTCAGCTCCAGCTGTCGTGGTTCGCAGTTCCTGCCCGCGCCCTGGCGTGGGCGTTTTGCTGTGCAGTGCCGGACCAGGGCGATCACCTCCGGGTCCGCGCGGTGCGGATCCGACATCGACTGAGAGGGCATGATCATGGCCAGCGGAACCGTGAAGTGGTTCAACTCCGAAAAGGGCTTCGGCTTCATCGCGCAGGACGGCGGCGGACCGGACGTCTTCGCCCACTACTCCAACATCAACTCCACCGGCTACCGCGAGCTCCAGGAAGGCCAGGCCGTGACCTTCGACATCACGCAGGGCCAGAAGGGCCCGCAGGCGGAGAACATCACCGCCGCCTGACCCGGCAGCTGACACCGCTCCGCCCCGGACACGAAGCTCCGGGGCGGAGACGGATAGGGCGGGCCCCCTGGCGCCGTACGGGCGCCAGGAGGCCCGTTTCGCCCGGCCGCCCGATGAACGGCCGGCGCCTTGCCTTTGTCAGGTCTGCGGGGGCCGTTCCTCTCGGTCCTGGTTGAGCTGCTGCTTCAGGGCCTCCTGGGCGGTGTCCACCTGGGAGCTGTACTTGCTTTGGGTTTTCTCGTCGACGAAGTCGCCGGATTTGTCGATGGCCTGGCTCGACTGATCCTCGTGGCCTTTCAGCATCTTCTTGAGCTTGTCCAGTGCGGACATGGCTCTCTCCTTAGGCGTGGGTTTCCAGCCATGCCAGGATGATCCGCCGCCGGGCCATCCGCATCTCCAGCCGACCGCGGGAGCGCCCTTGCCTGCCGTCGGCGGCTTCATCGGCGCCGGTGCGAGGCGGCGGCTGTGCAACCCATGCCTGTCGTGGTGACGCAGCGTCATCCGGCGCCGTGGTGCAGTGTGATGAGCTGGTCGGCGACCTGTTTCTCCGTTCGGCCCGGGGAGTGCCTGAGATGGCCCGCGGGGCAGCGGGTGCGCGCGGCAGGGGGTTGCTCTAGCGTCGAAAGAGGGAGGGAGGCCCTGCCGAGCCGGTCCGGTGCGGGGGCCCGGGCCCAGTGGCTTTACGTCGGCCGTGTGCGCTCGGCGCCATTCCCGCGGGTTCCGGCAACACCCAGGTCCGGGGCCGCGCGACGATCCCGAGAGCAGGTACGTCCCATGCGCACGACGACCCGTATCGCAGGTGTCCTCACCGGCCTGACCCTCGTGCTCGGTGGCGCGGCCCTCGCGGCCCCCACCGCCCACGCGGACGTCAGAGCCTGCATCAACCAGGTCGAGCGGGAGCTACGAGGTGGCGAGGCCCCGGAGTACGTCAGGACGGCGTGTTACGTCGGGCTGGGCGGCGACAACGCCAAGTGCGTGTCCGGCTTGACAGCGGGCGGTGTGACCAACGGGACCGCGGTGAGCGCCTGCCGGGTGTCCAAGTAGGAGCGCACCGGAGCGTACTCCTCGGTCCGCCGCCGGCCAGTCCCGGCGGCTGCCCCGGACGAACTCGCCGATCCTGAGTGTCAGTGGTTCCGAGTACCGTCTGCGCATGGTTGATCAGAAACCGCAATGGTCATCGGTGCGCGACTTCGCCACGTGGGAGCCCGTGCTGCGGCTCATGCTGGGCGAAGACACGGAGAGGCGTGCGGGGCGGCCCGCCCGTGTGGCGGGACGCGTCGGGCGACATGGCTGGAGTCTGGCGCTCCGGGGGCGGATGTCGCCGGCGGAGCGAGCCATGGTGGAGCACGTACAAGGGGCGCTCGTGCGCGGCGGTGGCGACGAGGTCGCGTTCACGGCGGAGATCCGGCCGACCGGAAGGACCACGCTCGGCCTGGTCGAGCCCAGCCCGGCCGTGCAAGCCGCCATCGGTTACCCGGGCCTGGGAGTGCTCGTCCTGGTCGACGGATCTCTTCCCGAGCCCTGGCGCCGACTGCCCGATCCGACCCCAGGGGCGGTACCGGCTCCCTCGGCGGACCTGGAGTTGCTGGAGCGGACGCTCCGCGAACGGTTGCCCGACGCCATCGGTGCGACGGAAGAGGAGATCACCGCGGCGGAAGAGCGTCTGGGCGTCACGCTGCCCGACGAGCTCAAGGTCCTCTACCGGGTGACCCGGGCACGGCGGGAGGACTGGGGCGACGACTACGCAGCGGCGGATCGTGTCACCGACGCGGTCGGCTACGAACTCTCGGCCTTGGACGGCCTGTACAGCGTCGACGGGGCGAGCCGTCACCCCCGCTGGCAGTTCGGGGCCACGAAGGCGGTCATCACCCCGCCCGATGCCGCAGTACAGGGCCTGGCCGGATCACCCGGCTGGATCGTCTTCGGGAGCAACGGCGGCGACGAGATCGCGGTCGACCTGACACCCGGCCCGCGCGGACACGTCGGCCAGGTCATCCTGGTCGACCACGAACAGAGCCTCGGCGCCGAACTCGTGGCCGACTCCCTCACCGACCTGGTTCTGAACGGGGCGCGGGAGGAAGGCCGTGACCGTTGCGAGGATCAGCTCCCGGTCGTGGCCTCGGTCGGCAGCGGAGGCCTGCAGAGCATCCAGGCCGCCGCCCACCCCGCCCTGGAAGTCCTGTCCATCGGCGAGTGCAACGGGACGCCGTTCGGCCTCGCCCCCGTCACCGGACTGCCCCGCCTGCGCACGCTCACAGCCTGTCCCGGCGCGCTGGACGACCCCTTGGAGATCGCCGAGCTCGCCGGACCGGAGTTCCTGGAACTCGGCTTGCAGGAATGGCGCGTTCTCCTGGACGCCGGAGCCGTCCCGCGCACCCTGTTGGCCGCCGCCATCAAGGTGCAGGGCCAGGACCACCTGCCCGCCGTGGCCGTCGCCAACGAGATCCTGGCCCTCTGGGACCGGCCCCAGATCATCCAGACGCTCCTCGAAGGAGACCTCGGCCCCGTGGCATGACATCGCGAGGCCCCGGGAGTCACGCGCGCCGCCCCTGTCGCACCCGTGCCTCCCCGGCGGCGGCGAGGGCGTCTGCGAGGGCATCGACGAGCGGGTCGGTGACGGCCGCCCGCCGGGCTATGACGACGCGACTCGGCGGGTAGTCGTCGACGGGGACGAAAGCGATGCCGGGACGCGCGTGCCGCAGCACGGCCCCGGCCGGGAGGAGGCCGACCGCGCCCTCCCACAGAACGGCGTGCAAGCACTCCTCGACGGACGCCACCACCGGGCCGGGTGCGTCCTCCGGTGCGTCCTTTTCGGCGGCGAGCCAGTAGGCGCGCCACCGGGCGTCGGTGCCCGTTGGCAGGCGGAAACGCGGGCGGTCGGCCAGCTCCGTGACGCGCAGGCTCGGGAGGGTCGCCAGAGGATCGTCCGTCGGGACGGCCGCGACCACCGGTTCCTCGCCGAGCTGCCGAACCGTCAGACCCGTGGTGTCGAAGGGCAGGCGGGTCAGCGCGAGGTCCACCCGGCCCTCGCGCAGGCCGGCCGTCGGATCGGTGACCGGCGCCTCGCGCAGCCGCACCCGTACTCCGGGGCGGTTCCGCCGCAAGGCAGCCAGCGCCGCCGGGCCGACCTCCAGGCCCGCGCCCGCGACCGTACCCAGCACGAGGACCCGGTCGGCCTCGGCGCCGCGGACCCGCTCGCGGGCGCGTTCGGCGCGCTCCAGGAGGTCCCGCGCCTCGGCAAGCAGCACTTCACCGGCAGGGGTGAGCCGTGCCCCGGTGGGGATCCGGTCGAACAGCCGGCACCCGAGGTCGGCCTCAAGCTCCCGGATCCGGCGGCTCAGCGGCGGCTGGGCCAAATGCAGGCGTACCGCCGCGCGGCCGAAGTGGCCCTCCTCGGCCACGGCGATGAAACAGTGCAATGCCCGCAGGTCCATGACCGGCCACGATACCGCGAACGAACCCACCCACCCGAAACCGGTCTTGGACAGCACCGCGGCACCCGCGGTGAGGTGGTGCCAGGAGCCGGGCAACAGGCCCGCCGCCCCCACCCACCGTTGCAGGAGTCCGCCCGTGTACGCACACCCCGAAGACCTCCACCGCGCCCGCTCGGTCGGCGGCAACGCCCCGGCGGAGTTCGCCGCCTGGATCGCCTTCCAGAAGGCCGTGGACCGGGAGGACGGGGCGGTGCCGCGCCGCTACCGCGAGCTGATCTCGGTGGCGGTCGCGCTGGTCACCCAGTGCTCCTACTGCCTGGACGTCCACACCGCCGCCGCCCGCCGGCACGGCGTCACCGCCGAGGAGCTCGCCGAGACCGCCTTCGTCACCGCCTCCGTCCGCGCGGGCGGCACACTCGCTCACGCACTGCTCGCCGACCGCCTCTACGAGCAGCACGCCCACTCCTCGGCACCTGCCCACGGTTGAGCGGCCTCGGGCACGTGCCCTACTTCCCCGAGGCCGCTTAGGTGGTCAGCGGCTTGACCCATCGGGTCCAGCGTGGCTGCGGCTCGTATCCCATCGCGTGCCAAGCGCGGTGGGCGAGTTCGTTGCCGTCCAGCACCATCGCGTCGCCGCGCCGCCCGCCCAGCGCCGCGAACCGCGCCTCCGCAGCTGCCAGCAGTGTCGTGGCGACGCCCTGACGGCGGTACGCGGGGTGAACGGCCAGTCGGTAGAGGTGGCACCGCCAGCCGTTGTCGGTGGTGAACGAGCCGCTGCTCTCCCTCATCGCGGGTCTCCTGGCCGACGGCGAACGGGTGTGGGGGCTGGGCGGCTCGCTCAGCGAACTGGCGGCCGACTACCTGGTCCGTCAGCTGGCGGCCCTTCGGCCAGCCGTGGCCCGCGTTCCGGACACCCCGGCGGCCCGAGCCCGGGTGCTCGTCGATCTGGGCCCATCGGACCTGATCGTGGCCTACGACTTCCGCCGCTACGCGGACAGCACGGCCAGGTTCGTCCACGCGGCCCGCTCACGTGGTGCCCGGCTGATCCTCGTCACCGATGCCTGGGAGTCCCCACTCGCCGAACAGGCCGAGGTCCTGGTCCGGTTGCCCCGCGAGGCGGCCGGCCCCATCGCGCCGCTCACCCACGAAGTCGCCGTCACGGAACTCATCCTCGTCGCGGCGGCCGCGCTCATGGCCGACTCGGCTCGACGACTTGAAGCACTGGATGAACTCACTGCGGAACTGACACCGGAGCCGCGGGGCAGCAGCACGGGCTCCTGAGTCGAAGGTGCCGTCTGCGCGTCATTTCCCGGCAGTTACCCGGGTGTGAGCCTTCTGGGCACGAACCTGCTCACCGCTGTGTCCACGTGGGTGCCCACGTCTCGCCGTCGGGGCGGTGGCCGGGCTGTGCGGAGCCGAGATAGCTGCGGAGCGCGGCGAGCGCGGGGTGGGGGTTGTCGCGGCGCCAGATCAGTGAGTGCGGGTAGACGGGCGTCGGGTCGGTCACCGGGATGCGGCGCAGGCCGTGGCCGGCGGGCCAGACGAGGCGGGTCTGTTCACCCATGAAGGTGGCCAGGGCCGGAGTGTCGGCGATGGTGTCGAGGAGTGCGTCGGAGCCGAAGTTGGGGCCGGTCGCCTCGATGGTGAGGCCGAACTCGTCGACGAGGTCGTCGTAGTAGGCGGCCCACTCGGTACCGGGGACGATCCCGGGCATCCAGATCCGGTGCCCGGCGAGCTGGGCGACGGTCACCGACCGGGCGCCCGCCAGCGCGTGGGCGGGGCCGGTGAGGAGCTGGAGCGGCTCGTCGAGCACCCGGACGGACTCGATGTCCTCCGGAAGGGGTCGGCCGGGCACGGCGACGGCGCGGAAGGACGCGTCGATGGCACCGGACAGGACGGCGGCGACGGCCGTCTCGATGTCGAACAGCATCACCACGTCGAGGTCGATCTCGGGGTGGGCGCGGTGGAAGCCGCGCATCAGGCCCGACGGCGCGACGCGCGAGGCGATGACGTCGACGCGCAGCGGACGGCGGCCGGGGCGTACGGACGCGACCGCGCGCTCGGCGACGCGCAGCAGCTCGCGCGCGTGGGGCAGGAACGCCTGCCCGTCGATGGTGAGCTCGGCGCCGCGCGCGGTGCGCGTGAACAGCCGCACGCCGAGGCCGCGCTCCAGCGCGGCGATGCGCTTGGAGACGGCCTGCTGGGTGACCGCCAGCTCGGCGGCGGCCTCCTGGAACTGCCCCGCGTCGGCGGCGGCGACGAAGGTCCGGACGGTGTCGAGGTCCATGCCGATCCACCCTAGAGCACAACGCTTGGTTGTGGATCGCTGGCAGATTGGTTGTTTGACCTGCTGTTGTGCTGGTGGCTTTGCTCCTACCTGTCAACGTCGGTTTGTTCAGGTGGGACATCAAGGGGTGGGCTGAGCATGGTGGACAGGAGACCGCCCGGCCGGCAGTTCGGGTGGCTGTGGGCGGCCTACGCGGTCAGCACGTTCGGCACGTGGCTCGCGTTCGACGCGTTCTCCCTGATCGCGATCCTCGTGCTGGACGCGGGGCCGGCCCAGGTGTCGCTGCTGGCCGCAACGGGGCTGGCGGTCGGGGCGGCGGTCGCGGTGCCACTCGGCCCGTGGGTGGAGTTCCGCCGCAAGCGGCCGGTGATGGTCGCGATGGACCTGACCCGGTTCGTGACGCTGATGAGCGTCCCCGCCGCCTACGCGCTGGGTCTGCTCGGCTTCGTCCAGCTCCTCGTCGTGTCCGTCGTCGTCGGTGCGGCCGGCATCGCGTTCAGCGCGGCCAGTGGCGCGTACCTGAAGGCGCTCGTGCGGCCGGAGGACCTGCTCGTCGCGAACGGCCGGTTCGAGTCCACGACCTGGACCGCAACCGTGCTCGGACCACCGGTCGGCACGGCCGCGATCGGGCTGTTCGGCCCGGTGATGACCGTATTTGCCGATGCGGTCAGCTATCTGCTCTCAGCCGCGGGGATCCGGGCGATCAGCGGCAGCGAGACGCGCCCCGTGCGCACCGGTGCGCACGGGGCGCGTCTCCGGCCCGGCGACCTGCTCGAAGGGTGGCGGTACATCCTGACCCACCCGACCCTGCGCCCCCTGTTCTTCAACACGGTCCTGGTCAACGGCCTGATCCTGGCAACCTCGCCGCTGCTCGCCGTCCTCATGCTCGGCGACCTCGGGTTCGCCCCCTGGCAGTACGGCCTCGCGTTCGGCCTGCCCTGTGTCGGCGGCATCATCGGCTCGCGGCTGGCCCGCCGACTCGTCGCACGGTTCGGACGGCACAAGGTCATGCTCACCGCCGGGACACTGCGCGCGTGCTGGCCGCTCGGGCTGGCCTTCATCCGGCCCGGCGTGGGCGGACTCGTGCTCGTCGTGGCCGTCGAGCTCGGACTGATCACCTGCATGGGCGTGTTCAATCCGGTGTTCGCGACCTACCGGCTCGAACAGACGACTACGGACCGGATCGCCCGCACCCTGTCCGCGTGGTCGGTCACCAGCAAGGCAACTGTCGCCGCCATGACCGGGCTGTGGGGCCTGCTGGCCGGCACCACCGGCCTCCGCACCGCGATCGCCATCGCCGGCCTTCTCATCCTGACCACCCCCTTCCTGCTTCCCCGGCACGACAGCCCGAGTACGGCAGTTCCCGCCCTGCGGAGCGCCGGCCGGCGCGTCAGAGGGCGAGGCCTTCGATCAGTTCGACGCCGGGGATCTCCGTGAGCAGCTTCCCGGGCGCGATGAGCTTCCCGCGGCGGCGCCCGCTGCCGATCAGTACGTACGGCATGTCACGGACTGCCGCGTCCACGAGCAGCGGCCAGTCGTCGGGCAGCCCCAGCGGGGTGATGCCGCCGTACTCCATGCCCGTCAGCTCCACGGCCGCCTCGATCGGGGCGAAGGATGCCTTGCGCGCCCCCAGGTGACGCCGGACGGCGCCGTTCACGTCGACCCGGCCCGCGGAGGGCACGAGGCAGGCCGCGAGGGTGGTCTGGCCACCGCGCTTGGCGGCCACCACCACGCAGTTCGCGGACTGATCCATCAGCTCCTGCCCGAAGTGCGCCACGAAGGCGGCGGTGTCGGCGATGGCCGGGTCGGTGTCGACGTAGAGGATCTGCCCGGCGGGTACGTCTCCCCGCCAGCCGGCGACCGCTCGCGCCACGGGTGGGGTGAGCTCGGCGAGACAGTCGGGGGCGGGTACGGCGTTGTCGAATGGCCCGATGGGAGCGCGCATGCCCGCACGCTAACACCGTCGGCGGAGCCGTCCGCACGCCCTCGTTGCCATCAGGCCTCCCGGTCACTTCGGGACGATCGTGAACGGCTTCGGCTTGACGTCGGCCGCGCAGCTGGTGTCGGGCGCGGTGGGACGGGCGAGGAACGAGGCCAGCACGCGTTGCGCGCACGGCGACTGGGGAACGACGAAGTGACCGGTCCCGGGGATCTGCACGACGGTCGAGCGGGACAGGTCACGCGCCGTACGGGTCCCCCAACTCGCCCCGGTCTTCCCGTCGAAGGTCCCCGAGACGATGAGCGTCGGCACCGAGCTGACGGCCGCCACCCGTTGGGTGGCGGTCCGGTCGGGAACGTTCCAGACACGGCACACCTCGTGCTGGAAGGGGAGCTGCGGTGCCTGTGCGAGGACCGTGTCCGGCCAGCCGGGGAAGGCCATGCGGCCGGCCTCCAACAGGTCGGACTTCCCGTGCCCCGGCACCCATTCGCTGCATGCCACCGACTCCGTCAGGCCGAACGCGGTCTCGCCGACGACGGGGTTCGCCCCGGCGGCGCGTGCCCGCGCGAAGCGCTCCGGATGTCCGCGGGCGAGCTCGTCGAGGGCCGCCGGGACGTCGGCGGCCGGGACGGCGTTGCCGACCAGCAGGTTCACCAGCGCCCCGCCGTCGAGGACGACCTTCACCGGCTTCCCGCCACGCGGTGGAGCGGCGTTGATCGTCAGGGGCCGCGCCTCCAGTCGGCGCACCTGCTCCGTGAGCGTACGGGCGACTTCGGGATAGCGGCTCTTGCAGCCGGGCTGTGCCTGGCACGCCCGCAGGATGGTGCCGATGCCTTCCCGGGCGCTGATCCACGTCCACGGCAGGCTCACGTTCTGCGGTGGCGTGACCGAGTCGAGTGCCATCGAACGGATTCCCTGAGGGTGCTGACGCAGGTAGGTGAGGGCGAGGTCGGTGCCGTAGGAGTACGCATAGACGTTCCACCCGCCGATACCGAGCGCGGTGCGCAGGTCGGCGAAGTCCGCGGCGTTCTCGGCGGTGTTGTAGGCGCTCAGGTCGGTGCCGTCGGCCGTGAGGCGGTCCCGGCACTCCTTCGTCGCGCGCAGCAGGATCCGCTGCGCGGACGGATCGTCGTAGCGGAGGCCGACAGCCTGCGCGGAGGACCGGTCGATCTCCGGGCAGGCGAGGTTCGGCTGTGAGTGGAGGTTCCCGCGCTGGGCCATGATGATCAGCTCGCGGTCGTGGTTCAGACCGGCGTCGACGAGCAAGGGGATGTCGCCGAACGCGTCGCCTCCGGGACCGCCTGCCATGAACACGACCGGGTCCTCGGCCGGTTTCGCCGACGTGCCGGGAATGGCCGCGACGGCCAGCCGGATGGTGCGTCCGGCTGGGCGAGCGCGGTTCTCGGGGACCTCCAGGAAGCCGCACCGTGCGTCGTCCAGTGCGGCGACCGGCTCGGACGTCTTGGGGCAGGGACCGGGCACGAACCGCGCCGCGGAGGTCGCGTCGCTCCGCGCCGCGGCTCCGCGGGCATCCTGTGCCGCTGCGTTGCTCGGTACCGGGCCGACCCCTGCCAGGAGGACCAAGGCAGCTGCTGCTGCGGCCCTGTTGATTCCGGAGAACGTGCCGACGGACCGCCGCCCGGGGTCCCCCGACTGCGCTGCGGATGACCGGCCGTCGTCCGGGCTTCGGCCCTTCGGGCTGATGCTGTGGTGTGCCATGTGATCGCGTCCCTCTGCCGGCATCCACGGCTGCCCGACCGGCCGGGCTGTATTTCGGGCGGATCGCACTTACTGGACGATACCGGGAGCCTCGAACGCGCGCACACGGGCAGACGGAACGCCTGGTGGGGGCGGGTGCAGTGCGGGGCCGGGCGGTCCCGCACTGCAGAGAGCCGGAGCTAGAGCTCGATCGAGCGGAACTCGTCCAGCACGGCGAAGCCGGTGCTGTCGTACAGGCTCATCGCGACCTCGTTGCCGCCGAAGACGTTGAACATCATCGCCTCGTCGCCGCCCTGCCGGGTGGCCCACTCGCCGACGGCCATCGCGGCGCGGCCGTAGCCCTTGCCGCGGTGCTCCTCGTACACCTCCAGCGAGAAGCCGAAGGTCGCGCCCGGCAGGAAGCCGTGGTTCACCCAGCCGGTGCCGACCACCCCGCCGTCGGCCTCCAGCGCGTAGAACGCGTGCCCCGGGGTCAGGTATCCCTGCGGGAGGTAGCGCGCGAAGTCCCGGTCGGACTTCTCCTTGGCCTGCTCCGGGGTCAGGGCTCCGGCCCGGACGATGTCCGCGACGTACGCGGCCTCCTCACCGGCATACCAGCCCGGGTACTCATCCTCGGTGAGCCGGCGAACCGTCAGGCCCGGCGGCAGCTCGGGCCGCTCGGCCGCGGCACGCATCCGGATCTGTCCCCGTACCGGGTAGTCGGCGAACGCTCCCGCTGCGCCGCTGAGCCGGACCTCCACCCGCTGGGCGCCGTGCTCGGCGCACCACCGCTCGGCCCACTCGCGCCCCTGGGGAACCGTCAGGTCGTGGATCCGGCCCACGGTCGCCCCGTTGTCCTCCGCCACCTCGACCGCGATCCACCCGGTGCCGTCCGTGGCCACCGTCCAGTCGTCGATTCCCTTCAGCGCCCGCTCCAGCAGGGCCTGGGCCAGTGGTTCCGAGCACCCCGCAGCCCGGTACCCGGCCAGTACCCGCTCCTCGAACCCACCTCGCCAGGCACCGTGGCCGGACACGATCTGTATCTCGTTCATCCGCCCACCCTAGGCAGCGGCACCGACAGAGCCGCCCGATTTACGACGGTCAACGCTCCCTGCACTCGGCATGATGTGCCCGATCCCGGCTTCAGCTGGGTCCTTGGCCGTCGACGGGCGAACGCTTCAATTCGCTGGTTCTCCCGCTCCGTCGGCCCGTAGCATCCGCCCGTGACTGAGAACGAGTTGGAAGACGCGGCCGTGGCATCGGACCGAGTGACGTGCTGGCGCGGACGGACGGTCAGCCTCGCACCACTCGACGCCGAAGACGCCGATCTGGTCCACGGCTGGAGGTCCGACCCGGTCGCTGCCCATGAGATCGGCTTCTGGCCGCGCTCCCTGTCCTCGCTCCGCGAGCGCATGGAGCGAGACAGGGATGATCACGAGCGGGACGACTTCATGGTCCTGCTGCCCGACGGTACGCCGATCGGCCACACCGCCCTGATCAACCAGGACATCGTCGACGGTACGGCAGAGGTCTTCCTGGTGATGGATCCGCAGTACCGGGGGAAGAGTCACGGCACCGACGCCGTGGACGCCCTGACCGACCTCGCCTTCGGTGAACTGCCCATGCAGCGCCTCCAGGCCGTCACCCACACCAGCAACACAGCCGCGCTCAACGTCCTGGGCAAGGCGGGATTCGTCCACGAGGGAGTGCGCCGCTCAGCCTGCCTGCACCGGGGGCGCCGCCACGACGTCGCCGTCCTGTCCCTGCTCCGTGCCGAGTGGGAGGCATTGGAACGCCCGAAGTCCTGGGACCTCTGACCGGCGCCGTCGGCGGTGGATGACGGCGTGCCCGCTCGTACGAGGACGGCCGGACGACGGATGTCGCCTCCATCCTGCCGAAGCGGCGTGACTCTCCGGTGGTCTGTCGAGGCCGACGGTGACGCCGTCCCGCTCTCGGTGGGCCGGAGGGGGACGGCTCCGGCACGCGAGGACATTCCGTATGAGTCGGAGGAGCATCTATTGATGTGAGGCCTGTACGGCGCGCTACGCCGCCGGTGGGCAAGAGTGGCGCACCCCGGCCGACCGTGAGGAGGATGGCCATGATCGTCGACTGCGCACACTACCGGGACGGGCGTCGGCAGCACGAGGGCGCGATGCCCCTGGAGCAGGCCGCCGCCCAGTGCAGGCAGGGCGGATTCGTGTGGCTGGGCATCTTCGAACCGGGGCCGGAGGAGCTGGCCCGGGTCCGGGAAATCTTCGGGCTGCACGAGCTCGCCGTCGAGGACGCCCGTACCTTCCACCTGCGGCCGAAGGCCGAGCAGTACGAGGACGGCACCGAACTGATCATCCTGCGCACGGCACGTTACGACGACGAGCGCGAGGAGATCGACACCGGCGAGATCAGCATCTTCCTCGCCGAGCACTTCGTGATCACCGTCCGCCAGGGCATCGCGAGCGAGCTGCACGGTGCCCGAAGCCGACTCGAAGGTCGCCCCGAACTGCTCAAGACCGGCAGTGCCGCCACGCTGTGGGCGATCCTCGACCAGGTCGTCGACAGCTACGCCCCAGTCGTCGGGGAACTCGAACGCGACATCGAGCAGATCGAGGCCACGGTGTTCTCCGGGGCGATCGCCCCGACCGAACGGATCTACTTCCTGCGCCGTGAGGCCACGGACTTCTACCGTGCCGTACACCCGCTGCTCGCCGTGCTCGCCCGGCGGCTGCAGTCCGGCAAGTCACCGCCCGCGCTCCTGCCGTACTTCCGAGACGTGCACGACCACCTGCTGCTGGTCAATGAGGAGGTCGCTGCCCAACGCGACCTTCTGACCACCGTCCTGGAAGCGAACATCGCGGTGATCTCCGTCGAGCAGAACAAGATCAACCTTCGGCAGAGCGCCACGATGGAGAGACTCACGATCCTCGCGAGCGTGTTCCTCCCGCTGTCCTTCGTGGTCGGCTTCTTCGGGCAGAACTTCGCGTGGCTCATCAGCCACATCAGCAGCTTCACGGCGTTCCTCACGCTCACCGTCGTCGGACTGCTGCTGCCGTGCCTGATGCTCTACGTCTGGCTGCGCCGACGGCGCAGCCACCCGACACCGCCGATGCCGGAAGTGGGTGACGCCGTCCCGAGAGCCCCGGCAGCCTTCACGAGGTGACGACGACACCCCGACCTCAGCGGGTCCCGGCTACCCGGGGAGCCGGAAGCCGTTGAAGAGGTCGTCCATGCCGCGCAGGGCAAGGCGGGCGGGTGTGGCGCGGACCGCGAGGTCGCGCGCCGCCACCGCGAGCGGGTTGCGGAGGGCGCCCAGGCGGCCGACCCGGCGGGCACGGACGCGCACGGCGTCGGTGCGGTCGCGGCGGGCGGCGGTGTACGCGTCGAGGGCGGCCGGCACGAGGTCTGTGCTGTCCCCGTCGCCCCCGTCGCTTCCTCCGCCGTCTCCGGCGGGGAGCAGGTGGGCGAGGATCACCGCGTCCTCGATGGCCTGGCAGCCGCCCTGGCCGAGGTTGGGGGCCATGGCGTGGGCGGCATCGCCGAGCCAGGCGATCCGGCCGTGGTGCAGGCGTGGGAGCGGGGCAGCCAGGTCGTAGAGGTCGTTCCGGAGCACATCGGCGAGGTCGAGGCGGCCGACACGGTCCAGCAGGGCCGGAATCGGGTCGTGCCACGAGCCGAAGCGGCGTAGGAGTTCGGCGCGAGGGTCGGCCGACCGGGTGCCGGCCGGGACCATCGCGGTGGCGTAGAGGTACAACCGGCCGTCGGAGAGCGGTGTCACGCCGAACCGGTCGCCCCGCCCCCAGGTCTCACTCATGGCCGGTATCCGCAGGTCCGGGGCATCCACGATGGTCCGCCAGGCCGTCTCGCCGATGTAGTGCAGGCCGGGGTGGGCGGGGAAGTACGCGCGGCGCAGCGGGCTGTGGATGCCGTCGGCGGCGACGACCAGATCGGCGGGAAGGTCCGGGCCGGCCGTCGTACGGACGGTCGGGCGGCCCGCGGCGTCGTCGACGGCGGTCACCTCGGTGCCGTAGCGAAGGGCCTCCGGCGGAAGGGAGGCGGCCAGAGCGGCGGTGAGCGCCGGGCGTGGGACGGCGATCGGGGCCATGCCGTAGCGGGCCGCCATGTCCGCGGTGTCGGTCCGGGTGAGCCACTGGCCGTTGGAGCGCCGTACGCCCATCGTTGTGGGCACGGCGCTGCCTGCGGCGCGGGCGGCGTCGACGCCTATGGCGTCGAGTGCGCGCAGGGCGTTGGGGGCGAGGCCGATGCCGGCGCCGGTGATCGGGGGTTCGGAGGCGCGCTCGCAGACGGTGACGTGCCAGCCGCGCCGGTGCAGTGCGATGGCGGCCGTGAGGCCGCCGATTCCGGCCCCGACCACCACCGCGTGACGTTGTGTCATGAAACGCCTCTCCGTCCGGTTCGGGCCGTCCCTACAGCTGACGCGCCCTCACTCCACAACTGTAGAGATGGCCCCCTGTGTCCGGCCCCGCACCCCCTCGGCGACCGGTTCACAAAGGGAGCGGCGGGCGTCGCTGTCCGCTAGCGGCCGAAGTCGGGCAGGATCAGGGAGCCGTCCTCGGCCAGGGTGAAGCCGGGGTTGTGGGCGATCTCCCAGGCGTGGCCGTCGGGGTCGGTGAAGACACCCGAGTAGAAACCGATCGCGTTGACGGCGGCGGGCCGGGTGACGGTGCCGCCGGCCCGGGCGGCGGCGTCGAGGAGGGCGTCGACCTCGGCGTCCGTACGCACGTTGTGAGCCAGGGCGATGCCGCCGAAGCCGGTCGCCGGGGCGTCGGCGAGACCGCAGTCGGCAGCCAGTTTCCGGCGGTCCCAGAGAACCAGGGCCAGACCGCCCGCCTGGTGGAAGACCGTCTCTTCGACTTCGGTGCCGCGCCAGTCCAGCGCCGAGTAGAAGCCCTTGGCGCGGGTGAGGTCCGCGACGCCCAGGGTGACCAAACTGATCCGCTGTTCCATCCTGCCACCGTAAGGGCCGGGTACGTCAGCGGGCCCCGCAGCCCGGCCGGAGGAGCACCTCCAGATGCAGCTCCCCGAGGCGTTCGCCAGAGTGATCGTGAAGCTGGGCACCGTACCGGAGGTCGTCGGCAAGCCCGCAGCCGTCGGGACCCTGCCGTCGGCTGTGGTCCGGGAGACGAGCGCGGAGCTGGAGATGAGCGAATTCCCATGCCCGTGCGCTCCTGTATCGAAAGCGAGGCCGGGTCGGCGAGCGCTGCTGGTGACAACGCGTACGAGACCATCCAGGAATCCAGTTACCGGCAAGGAGGCCTGCGCCAACCCTTCGAGGAGATGCGGATGGCCTACGGTTTTCCCTTCAGTGACTGGTACAGGCCCAAAGGGCACTTGCGCTGGCTGGTGGAGCACAGCCTTGCCGCGCACAGGACCCAGCTCTGGCTGAACCTCGCCTTCATGCTGCTCGTGCTGGCGACGGCCGCGGCGCAACTCATCCGGAACCGTCGGCTCGACGTTGCGGAGTGGGCCGCCTTGATCTTGACGGTAGAGATCTTCTGGCTGCCGTTCTTCGCCGGCGCGGAAATGTCGTGGTATCGCAATCATGCGCACATGTTCGTCGGACTCGTCCTGGTCAGGAGCATGTCCCGATGGATTCAGGTGCCACTGCTGGCATTTTGTGCGATCCAGTACGTCCTTTTGGGGGCGATGTTCTTCGCCGGCGTGCTCGTGTGACCGGCGACCTTCATTGCTGTTCTTCGTCTGTGTCACGAGCGACGAAATAAGTGGGCCGGGCCTGGACGGCAGTGTAGATGCGGGCCACGTACTCGCCGAGCATGCCCAGGCAGAAGAGCTGAACGGCACCGAAGAACAGGAACGTGATGATCAAGGAGGTCCAGCCGGGCGGGGTGCTGCCCGTGGCGTAGACGGTGAGGGTCCAGGCGAGGAACGCGAGGCAGACGAGGATGCTGAGGGCGCCGACTGCCGTGGCCAGGCGCAGTGGGGCTGCCGAGAAGCTGGTGATGCTGTCCAACGCCAAGAGGGTCATTTTGTGCAGGGGGTATTTGGTGGTGCCGGCCACTCGCTCTCCGCGCTCGTACGTGACCTGGCCGGAGGGGAAGCCGAGCGAAGGGATGAGCAGACGATAGATCTGCTGCTGGTCGGGAAGGGTCTTCAGGGTTTCCACGACAGGGCGGGACAGCAGGCGGAAGTCGCCGGCCTTGGCGGGGACGAAGGAGCCGGCCAGACGGCGCATGAGCCAGTAGTACGCGGCGGCTGTCAGGCGTTTGAATCCGGTGTCGGCGGAGCGGTCGACACGGACGGCGTAGACGATGTCCAGACCGTCTGCCCGGGCCAGGGCGAGCATTTCGGGGATGACGTCCGGCGGATCCTGGAGGTCCGCGTCGATGCTGATCACGTAGGCGCCGCGGGCGCGGCGCAATCCGGCGGTAAGGGCGGCTTGGTGGCCGCTGTTTCGCCGGAGGGTCACGATGCGCAGCTGGGGCCAGACGGTGCGCAGATCTTCCAGCAGGCGGGGGGCTTGTCGGTCGAGCCGTCATCGACGGCGAGGACCTCGTACGGTTCGCCGGACCCGTCCAGGACCGGCCGGAGCCGGGCCGTCAGAACAGGCAGGACCTCTTCCTCGCTGAAGATGGGAACCACGATCGACAGAGCGATCGATCTCCTGTGTGCGTCATACACAGCACTCATGATGTGGGAAGCGTCTGAAGCCGGCATTTTGGGAGACCGGCAGGAATCGCCCGCATCGAGGCCGCGAAGGTCGGCGGGACCTTCCTTGCCGGGTCCTCCGTCGGCGCTGCGGCAGCCTTGTACCAAGATCGGTTCTCGACGTCCAGTCACGTGTTCGAGTGGCGTGACGCACGTCCCCCGGCAGGGTTTATTTGAAGTACGCCCTCACCGGGGAATCCCCGGAGGAAATGAGGTCGAAATATCATCCCGGCCCGTTTCCCCGGGGCGGTACAGAACCCCTCTTTTTTATACCGAATGGAGAATTCCCATGTTCGAGCTCTTCTCGACCCGTCGTGTCGTTCTGGCCGGAGCTTCCCTGGCGCTGGTGGGTGGCGGTATCGCCCTTCCGGCGACCGCGATGGCCGCCCCGGCCGCCGCCCCGCAGCAGGCCGTCACCCTCGCCCATAGCGACGACAGCGCCGACGGCATCGGTACCGGCGGCGACGCCAACGCCGAGAACACCACGGTCGGCGGTGAGGCCACCGGCGGCGCCGCGAACTCAGGTGTCGGCAACTGCAAGGGCAAGTGCGAAATCACCACTGGTAACGCCACAGGCGGCAACGCCAGCGCCGACGCCACCAACCTGGGCGACGCCACGGCCGTCGGCGGTGACGGCACCGGCACCGGCGGCACCGTGAACAAGGTCAACAAGCAGGTCATCAAGAACCAGCTCAAGCAGGACCTGAAGCAGAAGCTCGGTAAGTGACGACACCGACAGCCCCGCGGCCCCCGGGATTCCGTCCCGGCGAGCCGCCCGTACAGCAGATGCCGGAGAGGCCCACAGCCTCTCCGGCATCTGCTGTACGGGGCCCCGTCATCCGTGAACCGGCGTCCCCTCGGTGTCGCTGCCGGCGCCCGGGTCTCACTCGGGCCGGGTCGTCGATGTCAGCGGGCCGCGCCGAAGTCCTGGGTCCAGTAGGAGTTCGGCTGTGCGAGGCCGACGCCGATCTCCTTGAACGCGCAGTTGAGGATGTTCTCCCTGTGCCCAGGGCTGTTCATCCAGCCGATCATGACCTGCTCGGGCGTGCTGTAGCCGTACGCGACGTTCTCGCCGTAGGTCATCCAGGCGTAGCCGGCGCGGGTGATGCGCGCGCCCGGGTCCGAGCCGTCGGATCCGGTGTGCGACATGTTGGAGTGCGCGGCCATGTCCTTGCTGTGGTTCAGCGCGGCAGCCGTCAGCTTGTCATTGACGGTGAGGGCCGAGCACCCGGCCTTGGCGCGCTCCTTGTTCACGAGGGCCACCACCTCGGCGGCAGGGCCGGAGGGCGCGGCGGTCGGGGGGCTCGGGGGCTTCGAGGTGACCGGAGGCTTCGGCCGGGCCGGGGCCGGGGCCGGCTTGGCGGACTGTGTCTCCCGGGGCGGCTGGGTCGCCGCGGTGGAGGGCTTCGCCGTCTGCGGATCCTGCGTCGGCTGCCCGGTCGGCTCGGGCGTCCCGGTCGGGGTGGCCACGGGTGCCGCCTGGTTCTGGATCGACGCGACGGGCGAAGGTGCGCTGGGCGAGGCGGGTGCGCTCTGCCTCTCGGAGGCCCTCGTCGTACCCGTCTCCTGGGTGTCCCAGCATGCGATCGCGGCGGTGGGTATGCCCACGATGCCCAGGGTGACGGCGGCGATCGATATCTTCTTGTATTGCTTCCTCTTGCGGTGCTTCTGCATACGGGCCTCACTTGGTTTCTGCGAAGCGTCCTGCGCCTGAGCTGTCTGAACGCCGGGCGGGCCGCCATTCTTAAAAGCCCTGGAACGGGCTGGCAAGTCTCGCCGCCGGCACACGCGGCGGCGCCGTGCGGCGGACTTGAAATGGGCGGACAGTCGTGCTCGACGTGCGCTCGGCGGCCTGCGTGAAGCAGGTGACGGCCATCAGAAACACCTGTGACGTGGCAAGTTGGAGCGGGTCGTCCCATAACCTGAGGTGCTCATTACGGTGGACAGGGGGAATGTCGACCCCGGTTGGACAAATCTCGACATGTCGGTGAGCCCGTGGTGGACGTAATGGTTCCGTGACCCTCCAAGCCGCTGTGATGCATGTCACTGTTTCGCGTGGAACCGGAGGTGCAGCCGAAGGGCGCGCGCTGCACCCCGGGCCAAGGGGTGCAGCCCGGCCCGGCGCTGCCCGCGACCGGGTGGCGTAGCGGCCCCGCGGCCAGGGTCCTGCAGCCTTCGTCGGGGATGCCCGAGGCGTCCGTTAGGGGTCGGCTGGTCAGCGCCGCTGTTCCCGTCCCGGACCGTACCGTCCCGCACCGCGCCGTTCCGGCCGTTCCGCCATCGCCGGCACGAGGAGCGGGCCCGCCCGTTTTGCGCGGCGCTGGACCAGCGCGGTCTCCATCCGGCCGATGCCCGGCAGCGCGGCCAACTCGTCGGCCAGGTAGTCGTAGAGGGCATCGGTGTCACGGCACTGCACCATGGCGAAGACCGCCGCCCGGCCCGTGGTGACGGCGGCGAAGGCGACCGCGTCGTGCCGTGACAGCGCCCGCGTCACCTCGACCAGCGAGGCCGGCGCCACCTCCAGCCACAGCAGCGCCTCCAGGGGGAAGCCGAAGTGGGACGGGTCCACGTTCACCTCGAAGTGGAGCACCCCGGCGGCCCGCAGTCCGGCGACGCGGCGGCGCACGGTCGAGGCCGACCAGCCGGTGACGGCGGCCAGCCGTGCCACGTCCGCCCGGCCGTCCCGGGCCAGTTCGCCGGCGAGCCGTGCCTCCGCCTCGCCCCAGCCGGACGCTTCATCGGGCGCTTCCCCGTCGCCCGGTGGCTCCGGCGCGGGACCGAGCAGAGCCGCCTGCTCGAACGCCTCCAGCGCGCTCGTCCGCCCTGCCCAGCCGCCGACACCGGCAACCTGGCGCAGCACGCAGCCTGCCTCTACATCCCGTACCCCCGGGGTTCGCAGCAGATGGTCGAAGAGCGCGCGCCCGCTGTCCGTACCCGAGGCCGGAGTGCGGACCATGCAGGTCAGCCGCGTTCCGCCGACGAGCGGAGCGATCCACGAGGTGTCGTCCCGCTGCGCGAGGGCGGCGGTGAGCGCGTCGGCGGCGTCAGGTGTGCAGTCGATGCGGACGAACCAGTCGAGCATGCCGATCCGCCGGCTGTCGACGAGCCCGACGACTCGGACCACGAGGGCCGACCGCAGCCGGTGGTAGCGGCGTGCGACGGTGCGCTCCGGGACCCCGAGCACGGTGGCGATCCTGCTGAACGAGACGCGTCCGTCGATCTGCAGAGCATGGATCAAACGGCGGTCCAGCGCGTCGAGCGTGACGGATTGCGTCATGACATCGCACCGATGCGTCTGATTGCGTCCATTGCGGCGACTGTACAGCGCCCACGCGAGTACCGGACAGGACGCTGGGGATGACCGAACGAGAGAGGCAGATCATGTTGACCGTCCTTCCCATCAGGTACGTGGCCGACGTCGAGGCGTCCCGGGACTTCTACGCCGGGCTGGGGCTCACTGTCCGGCAGGAGCCCGGCGCGGCCGTCTGGGTCCGGCTGACCGCAGCCGCGGGCGCCGTCGGCGTCCATGCCGCCGCCGTCTCGCAGGGGCGGCCGCCCGGCGCCACCGAACTGGGCTTTGCGACGGATGAGCCGCTGGAGGAGGTCGCGCAGCGGCTCCGACGGAGCGGCTACCCGTACGAGCTCGTCGAGGAGAACTTCGGCCGCAGCATCCGGGTCACCGACCCGGACGGGGTCGTCGTGCAGATCCAGCAGATCGACCCGGACACCGTCCGTAGGTCGGCCGAGGCCATGACCGGCGACCACGCCTGACCCGGGCGTCACGCAAGGGAGGTCCTGACGTGGAACCGCTCATCACACTCGTCACCGTCGCAGGCCTGCTGCTGCTCGCCGGGGCGCTCGGCGCCGTCCGGTTCCGGCGGCCGACCGCCGCCCTGAGGGGCGGTCTGGCGGCCATGTTCGCGCTCACCGGGGCCGCGCATTTCGTCGGGATGCGCGAGGAGATGGTCGCCATGGTGCCACCGGCCCTGCCGGCCCCCGAGCTGCTCGTCACGCTGACCGGCCTCGCCGAACTCGCCTGCGCGCTGGGGCTGCTGTGGTCGCGGACCGCCCGGGCCTCGGCCGCAGTACTCACCGCACTGCTGGTCGCGATGTTCCCCGCGAACGTCTACGCCTCCGGCGGCGACGTGCCCTGGTGGGACCGGCTCGGCCCCCGGACGGCCATGCAGGCCCTCTTCCTCGCGGCCACCGTGACCGTGCTGGTCCGCCACGGCCGGGCGGTCGCGGGGACCGGGCCCGAGCCCCCGCGGGGGTGAGCGCCGGCTCCGCGCTGTCGACCGACGGCGCGGGCGACTCACCGAGAGGGGGTCGGCGCCGACCGGTTCCCCGCTCAGGGGCGCAGGAACCGGCGCAGCCGGGCCAGCGGCCACGCGTTGATGACGTCGTCCTTCGTCAGCCAGCCCCGCTGGGCGGTGCCCACCCCGTAGCGCACGTACGGCAGGTGGGTGGGGGAGTGCGCGTCGGAGTCCACCGCGAAACGCACCCCGAAGCGCTTGGCCCGCAGGATGTCCTCGTCGCACAGATCGAGCCGCTCCGGGTGCGAGTTGACCTCCAGGGCGGTGCCGGTCCGCGCGCAGGCCCGGAACACCTCGTCGAAGTCGGCCTCGATGCCCGGCCTGCGGCCGATCCGGCGCGTGGTGGGGTGCCCGATGACCTGCACGTACGGGTTCTCGCAGGCCCGCACCAGGCGACGGGTCTGCGCGCGGGGGTCCAGCCCGAAATGCGAATGCACCGAGGCCACGCACAGGTCGAACCCGGCCAGGAACGCATCGGGCCAGTCCAGCTCCCCGTCGGGCCCGATGTTGAGCTCCGTGCCGTGCAGCAACCGCATCCCGTGGTGCGCCCCTTCCAGCGCGCGCACCTGCTCCCGCTGGGCGAGGACCTTCTCGTCGGTCATCCGCTGCATGAAGAGGTTCGGGGCGTGGTCGGTGACGGCGTAGTACGCGTATCCACGCGCGGCCGCGGCCGCCACCATCTCCTCGAGCGGTGCCAGCCCGTCGGTGAGGTCGGTGTGCGTGTGCAGGTCACCCCGCAGGTCGCCCTCCTCCAGTACTACGGGCAGCTCGTCGCGCAGCCCGGCCGCGACCTCCCCGCGGTCCTCGCGCAGCGTCGGCGCGATCCACGGCAGGCCGAGCCGGGCGTAGATCTCCTCCTCCGTCCCGGAGGCCAGCCGTTCACCGCTGTCGGCGTCGAAGAGCCCGTACTCGGAGAGCTTGAGCCCGTGCCGTACGGCCAGCTCCCGGGTGCGTACGTTGTGCGCCTTCGACCCTGTGAAGTACTGCATGCCCGCTCCCCAGGATTCGGGCGGCAGCACCCGCAGGTCCACCTGGAGTCCGCTCGTCGTGCGGACGGAGGTCTTCTTCGCGCCGTGCGCCAGGACCTCCGCCGTACCGGGCAGCCGCACGAGGGCTTCCATCACCGGGACGGGCCGCTCCGACGCCACCAGCACGTCGATGTCGCCGATGGTTTCGCGCATCCGCCGCAGCGACCCGGCGTACGCGCACCGTACGACGCCCGGCACCGACGAGAGCTCACCGGTGATCTGCTCGGCGATCTCGGTCGCGGCGCCGATGAGGATGCGGCTGCCCGCCTTCTGCATCAGCGAGATGCCGGCGAGTATGTTCTCCTCGCTCTTCTCCCCGAAGCCCCGCAGGTCGCGCAGCCGCTCCGCGTGGATCGCGTCGAGCAGCTGGTCCACCGTGGAAACCCCGAGCCGCTCGTGGAGCAGCATGGCGCGCTTCGGGCCGAGCCCCGGGATCCGGGTCAGCTCCCGCACCCCCGCCGGGACGGCCGCCCTGACCTCGTCGATGGCCGGGACGCGGCCGGTGCGAAGGTAGTCCAGTACCTTCTCGGCGATCGACGCGCCGACGTTCGGGATCTCCTTGAGCCCCTTCGCGTCGAGTTTCGCGACATCCAGTGGACTGCCCCCGATGGAACGGGCGGCCTTCTCGTAGGCGCGCGCCTTGAAGGCGTCCCCGCCGCTGATCGCGATCAGGTCGGCGTACTCCTGGAGCAACGCCTCGACCTTGTCGTTGACCCGGGTCATGTCTCCAGGGTCCCTCCGGCCGCGGAGAGCCGCACGCAACCATGGCCCTGAGCGGCCTGCAAGCCTGAGCCGCTCGGGATCCCGGCGATGACCACGGTCGGTGCGCGACCATGGGGACATGAGGATCGAGCTTCTCGTCGTCCCGGACTGCCCTCACACGGAGCCTGCGGTCGACCTGCTGCGGCAGGCCCTCGATGAGGTCGGACCGTATGGCGCTCCGGTGGTCACGCGAGTGATCCCTGGTCAAGCCGAGGCCGAGCGGTCCGGTTTCACAGGCTCACCGACCTTCCTGATCGACGGCCTTGACCCGTTCACCGAGCCCGGCCGTCCGCTAGGGATGTCGTGCCGGCTGTACCGGACACCGGCCGGGCTCTCTGGCCTGCCCACTCTCGACCAATTGCGGCAGGCACTGACGAGCGCCCTTGCGGCGGGCGGTCCCCGCACCCGGGGCGGCACCGAGCCGCCGACCGGAGGCTGAGGCGCAACGCAGCGCAGCCCGGAGGTCCGCCTCCGCGCGCCGCAGCGTCCTACGGTGGAGGTCGCCGGGTGGAGCGGGGCGGCAGCTCGCTGGGCTCATATCCCAGAGGTCGCGGGTTCACATCCCGCCCCGGCCACCAGAAGGACGGGCCCGCCGCATACGTGCGGCGGGCCCGTCCGCGTTCTGCGTCCGGGCGGCCCGCCACCAGGCGGCCGCGGCCGGACCGATGGCCCCGACGCCAACCGTCCCCGGAGCCCTCGTGGTTGCTACTTCGGAGCCACCCGACAGGCCTGGTCCGCGACGTCCTTGGAGATGCCGGCCTCGTCGAGGCTGGCGGTGCAGCTGGTCTGGTTACCGATCTGACCCTCGTAGCACGCCTGCCGGACGTCGTTCGTGACCTGCGAGTTGTGTTGCGCGACGTATTGCTCGCACTGCTGGGAGTTCGCGTGGGCGGCTGTGGCGGCCGGGGCTGCGAGGGCGATGCCGCCGACGGCGAGGGCCAGGCCGGCGAGGATGCTGGGGACACGAGCCGACGGACGCATGCGGATGCACCTGCTCTCTCGGTCGGTCACGCGATCCGCGAGTGCGCCGGACCACGGGCGGGGGCGGCGCGGAGCAGGCAGTCCGAGAGGCGACCGGCTCGACGCATCCGCCACCCTCGCCCTTCCGACGCTAGAGCACGGCACCGGTGCACGCACTTCAGGCCGGCCGGGGCCATCCGGAAGGGCGCCCGGACTCCCGCACGCCCTGGACCACGTACCTCCCGTATGCCGGAAACGGTCGAACGTTCCGGTCCGTGCCCGTCCGCCGGGCACGATCGGACTTCTGCATCACCTGGCCCCTGCGGATTGCCTCATAGTGCGGACAGTGGCCGAATCGGCACTGACGGTGGTGTGTTCCCCCTCCGTGTCTGCGAGCTCGGGCCGGCTCGGGGCACGGGGCCGGGGGAGCGTCAGCCGTGTCTGGCCGGACACGGCGATGCGGCCACCAGTCGCGTGTCTGGTTCGATGACGACCTGCACGTTCGCCGAGAACCGGCGGGGCCGGGCTGGTTGCCCGACACGACGCTCTGCAGCGCCCTTCAGAGGCCGGTCGGCTCCGCGAGCATGTCGTCGACGATGTGCAGCCGCGTTTCCGGGAGGCGCTCCGCGATCGCCTCGGTCATCATCGCCGCTCCCTGCGGATCCGGCATCGCGCACTGTTCGCGGGCTTCCGCGTCGGGCCACCGTGCGTAGGCCACCCACGTGCCGTCGTCCGCCTGATGCAGGCGGGAGCCGTAACTGCCGCACTGGGAGTGGATCGCCGCCGTCACCCGGTGCCAACCATCGACGAACAGTTGCTCCTTGCCCTCCTGGAGGCGCCATCGATAGATCACTGCGAACATTCCGGGATCCCCCTCGTCTCGGCACTGCTCGTCAGACGATAGGCGATCGCCTCAAGTGGCGTGATCTTCAGGCCACTTGCGGCGGGGCCGAGCCGATCGTCGTCGTCGGCAAGCGGAGCCGGATGTTCGCCACCGCGTACTGCACGGGCCGGGGCTACCGCATCGACGTGCCGGGCAGCGCCCGCATCCTGATCGCCGGGAACCGTCGGCGCCTACCGCCGGCGCCGAACCGTCGGCCCGACAGGCAACCGGACGGCCAAACGGAACCGGAACCCCTCCCGCCGGACCGCCGCCCCCGGTGATCATGAAGGTCGGCACGTGAGGGAGAATCCGGATGGCCGGACAGGCCGGCCCGACGACGAACAGGAGCAGGTCCGTTGACCGACGAGGGGCGCGAACAGGCCCAGGAGTTCCTGCAACCGGGGGAGCGGCTCATGGCCTGGTGCTCCTTCGAACTCGGTCCGGGAGTGCCGGCTCCTCCCGAGTCTCTGCTCGCCCCGCCGGAGCCGTCTGCGCTCCAGCGGCGGATCGAGGAGAGGCTGCCCGGGCCGCTGAGGCAGCTGGCCAAGTCCCGCGTGCTCGACCCCCGCAGGTCGAGGCCGGCTGCCGCGGCGGGCGCGATCGACCGGATGCCGGACGCGGTGGACAACCTCGGCACCCGGTTGATGCACGGCAAGAGCATGGAGGGCGGCTGGCAGAGTGCGGCCGGGCACTTCGTCATCGGCCGGGCCAACGCGCGCGGCTCGGCCGCGGGGGTACTGGCCGTCACGGACAGGCGCTGGTTCGGCCTGAGCGACGTCTCACAGCTGTGGCAGATGACACCGGTGATGAAGCAGTGCTGGGAAGCGCCCCGATCGGCCGTCTCCGCCGTGCGCGCCCACCCGACGGGCGTGCTCCAGAAGGGGCGCATGGACATCGAGTTCACGGACGGCTCCTGGGTCGCCCTCGTCGCCTCGGTACCCCGAAACGCCGCGGGTTTCGTCGAGGCCGCTGCCCGCTACCCGCGCTAGGCGGTCCGCACCCGGCTCAGGATGCCAGCCCGTGCGCGGCCTCCTTCAGGAGGGCCAGGAAGGCCAGGGCCGCGGGGGAGGGGACGCCCCCGCGCGCGGTGGCCGCGTAGACCTGGCGGCGCGGGGTGTCGTCCGGGTGCAGAGGGACGAGCGCGAGGTCGGGTCGCGCGGAGGAGGCGGCGAGCGCCGGGATCAGGGTGACGCCGAGCCCGGCCGCGACGAAGCCCTGCTTGGCGATCCAGTCGGCTGCGACGAAGCCCGTCCGCGGGTGGAACCCCCCCTCCAGTGCGGAGCGCATCAGCGTGTCCTCGGGGCGGGTGCCGCCCGCGATCCACTCCTCGTCGGCCAGTTCGGCCAGCCTCACGTCGGCGCGCCCGGCGAGCCGGTGGCCGCACGGCAGGGCCACGTACATCCGCTCGTCGAGCAGGTGGTGGGGGGTGCAGCCCTGCGGGGGCCGCCCGGAGGTGTCGGCGACGACGGCGAGGTCGAGGTCCCCGGCGGCGAGGAGGGCCAGGTGCTTGGCGGAGGGGCCCTCGGTGCGGGTGACGGCGACGGCGGGGTGGCGGGTCCGGAAAGCCGCGAGCGCGCGAGGCAGCAGCGCGGCGTCGGCGGTGGAGAAGGCACCGATCCGCAGCCGCCCGGCGCCGACGGTGCGCAGGGCGTCGAGTTCGGCTCGGGCGGTACGCAGCCGTTCGCCGACGGCCTCGGCGTGCGGGAGCAGGATCCGGCCGGCCTCGGTGAGGCGGACCCCACGCGGAAGGCGGTCGAAAAGCGGGGTGCCCCACTCGTCCTCCAGGACCTGTATCTGCCGGGAGACCGCGGACTGGGTGTAGCCGAGGGAGCGGGCGGCGGCGGTGAAGGAGGCCAGGCGGGCCACGCGGAGGAAGACCTCGTACAACTCATGCGGTGTGGGCATGGCAGCCATGCTAGACATTCGCTTGTCGCATGCCAGGGGCGGGCCTAGCGTCGTCGCATGGACACAGCGAAGAAGATCGCATTCCTCGGCCTCGGCCACATGGGTGCACCTATGGCCCGTCACCTGCTCGCCCAGGGGCACGCATTGACGGTGTGGAACCGGACGCCGGACAAGGCGGAAGCACTGGCGGCGGCCGGTGCGACGGTCGCCGCCACACCCGCCGGTGCGGTCCGCGACGCGGACCTCGTCGTCACGATGCTGGCCGATCAGGCGGCCCTGCGGGCCGTCTCCGACGCCCTCCTGTCGGACTCGGCGGCCCTGCGGCCCGGCGTCCACTGGATCGATACCTCGACGGTCGGGCCGGACACGGTGAGGGCGCTCGCGGCGCGGCTGCCGGAGGGCGTGACGCTGACCGACGCGCCGGTGATGGGAAGCGTGGACCGGGCCGCCACGGGAAAGCTGTGGGTGCTGGCGGGCGGCGACCCGCTGCCCGGCCCGGTCCGCGAGCTGCTGAACACCCTCGGCGAGGTCACCGTGTGCGGCCCTGCGGGCTCCGGCGCCGCCCTCAAGCTGGTGCTGATCAACGCGGTGGTCGGCGGAGTCGGACTGGTGGCGGAGG
This sequence comes from Streptomyces sp. NBC_00190, assembly GCF_036203305.1. Lineage (GTDB taxonomy): Bacteria > Actinomycetota > Actinomycetes > Streptomycetales > Streptomycetaceae > Streptomyces. The sequence continues at coordinate 8,059,695 of NZ_CP108131.1, forward strand.
CCCTGAGGCTGGGCCAGGTCCTGGGCCTGCCGCAGGAGCTGGTCCGCGCCGAACTGGCCCGCGGACCGCTGGCCGGCGCGGTGGCCCGTACGTACGCCGACGCCTCCCACTTCCCGGTGGCCTTGGCCGCGAAGGACGTGGCCCTGGCCACCGGCCACGCCCCGCTCCCGATCCTGGAGGCGGTGCACGCCACGCTCACCGCCCGACCGGACCTCGCGGACCAGGACCTCTCCCACATCAGGCCCTCAGCGGCCTCGGACGTGACACGGTGCTCGAAGGTGCAGCGCCAGGGTGGCGAGGTAGTCCGTGACTCGGCGTAGTGCCGCGGTTCGTAGGCCCCGTCCAGGACCATGGCGCGGGACGGTGCCGACGTAGCTGCCGAAGGAACGGCCGTAGAAGGTGAGCGCCTCCTCGCCGGGGGCCTGCCGGAGCAGGTCGATGTCCTTGGCGTTCGAGCCGGTGCCGATGAACGGCACGAGGTCTGTCGACCGTTGCTGACAGGCGGTGGCGAAGTCGAGGCCCTGCCGGACGGCGCCCCGCAGGGCTCCCGGGCCGGGTACGCCGCGTGCGGCGTCGGCGGCGGCGGAGTACTCCTTGTCGTTCCAGCACTGCACCTGACCGCTGCGCGCCACGCCGCGCATGTCGTACCCGACGACGTCGAAGGCGTCACGGAGGGAGGCAGGGAGCGCGGCGTAGCGGTTACGGGCGACGGGCGAAGTCCACGCCGGAGTTGCCGGGTCCGCCGGGGTGCAGCAGCAGGACACCGGTGCGGTGGGCCCGGTCGGCCGCGAGCCGCCGGGTGACGGCGAGCGGGATCGTACGCCCGGTGGGCCGGCGGTAGTCCAGCGGTAGCTGGGCGGTCGCGCACTCGAAGCCGTCCCCCGGGGCGTCGGCGCCCGCGCCGTCGCAGGGGCCCCAGGAGTTGATTCCTCAATACCACCGGAAGGTGACCGCTCTTCCCGCCGGGGGAACCATCGGGCACGCCGGTGATGGCCAGGGCGGGGCCGGAGAACGGTGCGGGAACCAGCGCGAGCGGTGGTCCCGACCGGGGGTGCGGGACCGCCGCCCCCTAACGGCGTGAGCGCTGGGACTCGACGATCTGTCGCACGGAGCCGTCGACGTCCGCCCGGGCCTGGACCCGCTCGGCGAATCCGGGGAACTGCCCGGCGATGGCACTCAGCAGCCGCAGCTCCAGCGGCGCCACGTTGACCTCGCACCGGTCGCGGCGGACGGCTCGTACGACGCCGTCGGCGACCTGGCCGGGCGTGACGGTCCTGATGCCGTTCGGCGTGGCGGCACCGGTGGCCGCGAACATCCCGGCGTCGCGGACGAAGCCGGGCTGGACCAGGGACACCCCCACCCCCGTGCCCCTGAGTTCCTGGCGCAGGGCGAGGGCGAATCCGCGCAGCCCGAACTTCGTCGCGTTGTACAGGGAGGTCGACTTGGTCGCCGCCTTGCCGGAAATGGAACCGACCAGCACGATGTGGCCGCGGCCGCGGGCGACCATGTGCGCCGCGAGCAGTCGGGAGAGAAGGACGGGTGCCCGCAGGTTGACGTCGAGGGCGCGGTCGAGCTGCTCCTCGGTGTAGTCCAGGAGGTCGCCGCTGGCGGGCAGGGCTGCGTTCGCGACGAGGATGTCGGCCTCGGCGCAGGTCTCGGCGAGGCGGACGACGTCGGCCCGGGCGGCCAGATCGGCGACCACGGCGCGGGCGCCGCACGCGTCCGCGGTGACCTTGAGGGCTTCCTCCCGCCGCCCGGTGACGGTGAGGCGGGCTCCCTCCGCGGTCAGGCGCGCGGCCAGGGCGGAACCGATACCTCCGGTGGCCCCGGTGAGCACAACGTTCGATCCGGATATGTCCACTACGACTCCCCTGCGGCGTCCCTCTACTGTTCGTTCGAACGAACAGTAGAGATCGCTCCGCCCCCTGTCCACACCTCCGTTGCCCCCAACTCCCCAGCCCTGCCTGGGCGACCACGTAGGACGATGGGGCAGAATGTCGACATGCCCCATGCTTCCGACACCCGCCAGAGCATCATCGACGCCGTGCTGCGGATCATCGGGCAGGACGGCATCGCCGCCGTCACCAACCGGCGGATCGCCAAGGAGGCCGGAGTCTCCCTCGGCTCCGTCACCTACCACTTCGCCACCCAGCACGAGCTGCTGCGCGAGAGCCTGCTGCACTTCGTGGCGGAGGAGACCCGGCACTTCACGGAGCTCGCCGACGCGTGCACCGACGAGCGCTTCGACATCGGGCAGGCGGCCGAGGTGGTGGCGCAGGTCGCGGGCGGCAACGCCTTCGACAGCCGCCACATCGCGCCCTTCGAGCTCTACGTCCAGGCCGGCCGCGACGAACGGCTGCGTGCCGCCGCGGCCGAGTGCTTCGCCGCGTACGACCTGCTGGCCACCCGGATCCTGACCCACCTCGGCGTGCCGGACCCCGAACGCCTGGCCGGCGTGGCCGTCGCCCTGGTTTTCGGGCAGCAGCTGCGTCGGCTGGCGACCGGCGCCCCGGCCGAGGACCTCGTCGACACCCTGCTGATCCTCACGAAGTTCACCCCGACGCAGACGCCGTAGGCTTCGCGGGGTGGCGGGCCGTACGGCGCCCGGCCGTCACCTCCCGGCGCCATCTTGTACCGACCGGTAATTCCAGCCAATTGTTGCCATGCCCCTGACAGGCTCCTGACACTTCAGGGCGGCTGTGGGACGCTCCCGGCACGCACTCCGCACCCCCTGAGAGGCCCAGCGCCTCGCCCACCCCCACCAGTACGTGGCATGGAGGAGCGAATCATGAGGCACATCGCGCCCATCACGCACGGAATTCACGCGGGGCACAGCACCCGCAGGACCCGCAGCACCCGCGTCACACGCATCGTCGGGATCGCGACGCTGGTCGTCGCCGCGGCCTTCACCGGTACCGGCACCGCCCTCGCGCAGGGCTCCGGCGCCTCGGCCGCCGAACAGAAGGTCGACGGCGTGATGGTGGTCGCCGGCAACAGCTGCAGCTGGACCAACGCGAGCACCAGCGCCGCTGCCCCGGACGCCCTCACCGTCGACCGCACCACGATCAACGCCCCCGGCGGCAACCTGGCCTGTGGTGGCGGCATAGCCGCCACCCTCAACAACAACCCCGCCTTCACCTTCGACGACGCCGCCGGGACGGCGCGGACGGATCTGATCGACATCACCGGCAGGCAGAGCTTCATCTCCTGCCGCTACAAGGCGACGAACATCGTGTGGGACCGCGACGGCGTGAGCCGGAAGTACATCAACCGGGCCTTCACCGCCGCCAAGACCTCGGGCAGCTTCCTGTGTCCGGGCTCGGTCACCACCCCGGCCGGGGACGCGTCCATGCTGTTCCGCTGAGCCGGCCGCCCCTCACGACGGCCGCCTCCCGGGCCGGTTCCGGCGGCACGCGCCCCCGTCAGCGACTCCCGAAATCTGGGTGATGCGCAGGGTGCAGGGTGAGCCGGAGTTTCCCGTACCAGGAGGCGGCCGACGCGGTGCAGCGGTGCACGTCGCCCCAGGCGCCGTGATGCACGAGCGCGACCGGCCTGAAGTAGCGGGGAGGAATCACCAAAAAAGGGTTCTTGTGGACAAAGGGCTCGTCGATCATAATCCGCGTGTCAGGTTCGAGTTCCGCTCCGGCATCGGGAAACGGCTCCGGCGGCCGCCGGTGCAACCGCCCGCCGCAACGCCTTGACCGAGGAAAGGAGCCGGGGTGCTGAGTAGTAGTGGGTACTCGGCCAAGCGGAAGGCGGCTTTCGCGGTGGCGCTGTTCCTTGCCGCCTTCGCCGTCGTCTCGTGCGGCGGCGACGCGGTCGGCGCGAGTGGCGAGGTCACGGTCGTCTACGAGGACGACGCGATCAAGCCGAAGAACCGGCATGCCGTAGAGGTGATCCGGAAGTCCGGCGTGCTCGAGCAGGCCGCCGACTGGGTGAACAAGTCGGTTGACCTCCCGCACGACATGGTCGTGAAAGTCACCGACAAGGTCCCACCGGGTGTCACGGATGCGGTCACCCAGCCCGACGGCAGGACGATCTACGTGCCTCCGGCGTTCCTGACCCAGATCGAAGAGACCCTCAGTGGCGTGGTCAAGACCGTCAAACGGCCCGCCCTGTTGCCCGAGGCCAAGTTCAACGTTGACGACCTGACCGCGCTGTCGACCCAGTTCATCTTCGGCCACGAGCTGGGCCATGCTCTGCAGCGCCAGCTTCAGCTCGCGAACCTCGGCCTCGAGGAGGACGCCGCAGACGGGTTCGCGTCGTTCTACACCATCAACGAGGTAGGGCCGGGCCCGACGCTGGCGACCGCGATCCTTTTCGACGAGCTCGCCCGCGCGGAGGGCAAGCTGACGCTGGAGGGGTTCGCGAGCGATCACCCCGTCACCCAGCAAAGGGTCTTCAACTACCTTTGCTACCTCGAGGGAAGCGACCCGAAGAAGTTCTACGGGCCCCTGGTCGATGCGGGATACCTGCCGAAGTCCCGCGCCCCACTGTGTCCGCAGGCCTGGGCGATGCTGGACTACGGCTGGTGGACCCAACTCCAGCCGCATTTCACCGAGGCGTTCAAGGCGCAGGGCGACACGTCGCAGGAGAACGCGCACGACCAACTGATCGCGGAGACGGAAGCCCTGGGGAAGCAGATCGACAAGCTCCGCAGCGAGCAATGAGCATCCCGGGTCATCTGTCACGGCCTGTTATGGACTGCATGGACTGCATGGCCCATATGGCCGAGTTGGGCCCCGGCATGTCCGGTTGCGCCGCGCGGCCCGGCCGGACCGGGAAGGCGCGACCCACGCGTGGGGCCATGCCGGTGATTTCCTGGTGCGCCTGCCGCGCAGCGCCCGTCTCACCGGAGAGGTTGGGGTCAGGGCATGCGCTGAGTCGGGGTGGAGTCGTGAACGGGAATGTGGGTGGTCACCGTCGGCAAGTACTGCTTGCCTCCGTGCGTTCGCTGATGACGGCGACGCTCCTTGTGGCCGCCTACTACCTGCTGCCCATGGACTCGGCCTTCACGGTCACGACCGTCATCGTGCTCGTCGGTGGCGTCGTGGCCGTGGCCGTGCTCCTGTCCTGGCAGATCTACACGATCACACTGTCTCCGCGGCCCGGGTTGAAGGCCATGGAGGCCATGGCGGTCACCGCGCCGCTCTTCGTCCTGCTGTACGCCACGGCATGCTTCCTGTTGGAGCACAGCGCGTCGGGCAGCTTCAGTGAACCTCTGTCGCGCACGGACGCGTTGTACTTCGCGATGACCGTGTTCAGTACGGTCGGATTCGGGGACATCACTGCGTGCAGCGAGCCGGCCCGCCTGCTGACAACGGGGCAGATCACGCTGAATCTGCTGCTGCTCAGTGTGGCGGCCCGACTCCTGGCCAGCGCAGTTCAGCGGGGCCGGCAACGCCAAGGTCTGTCTGCGGGCCCGGGCGAGAGCGACAGCACGTCCTGATCGACGGCAGCCCGCAGCCGGTTCACCCGGGTGGAGTCTGCCCGTCGGCCTCATGGCGGTGCACCTGATCGATGAGGCGGCGCAGCAGGGCGCGCGCTGCGGCGATCTCGTCGCCGGGGATGCCGGTGGTCAGCGCGCGGTGGGCATCTGTGGCCCGGGCCGTGAGGCCGAGGCCCTGCGCCGGGCCGGAGTCACCCGCTGCCGGATGGCCGTGCCGTCGAACGCCATGCTCTACCTCACCGACGCAGGACCCGTCGCCGTCCAGGGCGAACCGCTGGCCACCGGCATGCTCGACGTCATGCCGTTCGACCGCCAGGCACTCGTCACAGCGCTGCGTGCCGACCAGGCCGGCCAGACCACCTTCGCCGAGTTCGTCCAGGGCTGCTGGAACGCCGGCATCGTCTGGTACGACGTCGACCTCAACGCGCGGAACTGCACCTACTACGGCGCCCACGGCGAGAGCTACGTCGAGACCTACCCTGCCGTCGAAATCTGACGATCCGGTTTTCGTCGCGGTCCGTCCGCCGTACGCCGAGGCTCAGCGTGGCCTGGCCTGGCCTGGCCTGGCCTGGCTTGGCCCGGCCGCGGCGCAGGCCGGTCGAATGCGTCGGCGGTGCCTTCGAGGTGCACGTAGGCCGGCCCGAGTGCGGCCGGTTCGGTCAGTAACGCCGTGCAGAACTCGGGGCCACCCGCCCCCTCCATGAGGCCCGGCCGGGCCATCCACGGGGCAGGTGGCCGCGGACAGGGCCGGAGCAGGCGGGGGTTGGGTGGCCTACGGAGCGGGGGTGACGGGTCAGGCCACTACCGCTTCCCTCTCGTCCGTCGTGTCGGTGGCCGGAGCCGCCGTGGACAGCTGCTCGCCCACCGCGGGCTGGACGGGCGCGGAGTACATGACCGAGCCCTGCTTGTGTTCCTTTTCGATGAGGTTCTTCCTGGCCAGTGCTTCGAGGGCGTTACGGACGACCTGGCCGGATGCGGGCCGACCGGGGTGTGCCTGGGCCAGTTCGGTGGTGACCTCGCTGACCATGCGGGGTTCGGCGGCGCTGACGAGGAGGGCCAGGACGAGTTCGCGCAGCGGGGGCTCCGCCGTCTTGCCCGTCTTCGCCTCGGTGGTCTTCTTCGCGGTGGCTGCGGTGGCTGCGGTGGTCTTGGCCTTCGCGCTGGATGCGACCCCCGAGGTCTTCCTGGGCTGTGCTGCCTTCCTTCCTGCTGCGCGGCCGGTGGCCTTCCTCGCCTTCCGGGGCGGGGGAACGGTCGCGGTGTCATGTGCGGGGGACTGGCCGGGCTGCGGCGCCACCTGGCCGCCGGAGGCCACAGCCCCGTCCGCGGCCGGGGGCAGTGAACCCTGCATGCCGTGAAGCCAGCTTTCGTCGGCCTTCAACTGCTTCAGGCGTTCTTCGAGTTCCGTGATCTGCGCGGAGACCTGATCCTGTTCCTTGCGGTTGGTCTCGAGATCTGCGGCGAACCGCTGCGCGTACACGTTGTGGATGGGCGTGGTGTCCGGGTCGTTGGCCACTTGCGGCTCACTCTCCTCATACCTCACGGTGTTGCTGCCGGATGTTACCCACCAACACCCGCCCGTAGTTCCCTCCTGGCGAGATCCGCTGTATTCCACCGGCGCGGCGAAGAGCAATGCTCAGGGCATCAACCCGCCTGGGCAGCGTCAGCCGCCCTTCTGCGCGTTCTGGATCGTGTTCACGAGGCCGGCGACGAGTTGTGCTCGCTCGGCCATGGCGTCAATCACCAGGTACTCGTGGTCGGCGTGCGCACCGCCGCCGACTGCTCCCAGGCCGTCGAGTGTCGGCACGCCGAGAGCGGCCGTGAAGTTGCCGTCGCTTCCGCCACCGACTGCCTTTCCTTCGAAATCGGGAAGCAGCCGCCGCGCCACCGCGAAGAGTTCGGCCGAGGCGGACTCGGGCATCGGGGGCCGGCTGATGGCTCCTCGGACCGAAATCTGCGCCCCGTCGAGGTGCGGGGATAGAGACGCGAATGCCGATTCGATGCGGTCCTTCTCGTCGGACGTCGCGACACGGACGTCGACGAGAACCGTCGCCCCGGCGGGCACGACGGTGTCCATGGTGCCGCCGACGCGACGGTAGGGATGACGGTCGTGCCGAGGTCGGGTCGCCCGAGCGCCGCGATGTCCAACACCTGGTGGGAGGCCTCGATCAGGGCGTTGACGCCGGCTTCGGGCTCAAGGCCCGCGTGCCACGAGACCACCGAGCATGTCGAAGACCCCGGGGCCGGTGGCGTGCCCGTCCTCGACCGTGAACGGGCGGCGTTCGAGGGTGCCGAGCGGAAACACCGTGTCGTGGTGTCCGAGGATCAGTACCTTGGGGTCGCCACCGGCGGACCAGTGGACGTGCGGCCCAGTATCGCTCTCGATGAAGACGGCCTGCCCGCCCAGGCGGTCCTCGATAACACCGGCGACAGACTTGGCCGATGCCGTCAAGGCATCGATGCCAGTAGGCGAGGCCAGGTAACCGAAACGGAGCGCCCCTGGTTGTGCCGGAGCGGAAGGCGGGACTGCTGGTCAGAGCCCCCAGTGGCCGCTGCCGGCCGCCCGGATGGCCGCTCAGCCCACCTTCCAGACGACCTCGGGCGCGGTGCCGGTCTCGTTGCTCGGGGAGCTGGTGTCGCGCTCGCCCTGGAAGCCGACGAACAGGGGCTGCACGTTTTCCGGAACCAGGTAGATCTCGCAGGTGGTGACGGACTTGCCTTCGGCCAGCTTCAGGTCATTGTCGGAAGCCTCCTGGCATGGCTCGAACTTGGCTCCCCAGGAGGGGGCGAAGGAGTACGCGCGCTGCGGGTCGGTGCCGTGCAGCAGCAGCTTGTGGTTGAAGCTGACGACGCCGTCCTGCGCACCACCCTTGTGGGTGTAGGTGGTCGTGACGTAGTAGGGCGTCTTGCCGTCCAGCAGCCCGACGCCGAGCTTGTCCACCGCGGCCTTGTCGCCCTTGACGACCGAGGCCGGGGTGACGCTCAGCTGGGTCTTCGCGTTGTCCGGGAAGTGCGTCTCGGACACGTCCGCCGACGTCTTCAGGGCGAGGGGCTCGGCGAACGTCCCCTTCGCCGCGGCGGCCGGGGCGCTGTTCTCCGGCCCGCAGGCGGTGAGCGCGAAGGCGGCCAGCGCTATCGGCGCGGCAGTTCGGAGCAGGCGGCTGGTCGGCATGATGTGAATCCCCCGAGGTTCTTGATGTCCGGTCCGCGCCCCTGCGCCGACCGGTACGGCGACCCTATCCCGCCGGATGATCATGGTTTGCCACGTCCCCGTCACAGTCCTGTTGCAGCGGCGCCGACCCGGTAACTCGTCCCGAGGCCAGGGCTATTGGCAGCAATCGGGACGCTCCTGGGCGCTCGGAGATGGTTGGCTCCCGGCGGCCGGCCACCGTGTGGGGCAGGGGGATATCCCCCGGTCAAGTCGGAGGCGGACCGCAGCGCGACCCGCTCACACCCCGGGTCATGATCGTTTCACCCCAGTGGAACACCGAACCGAGGAGTGATCAGCATGACCGCGCACAAGCGGGTGATCGGCCGACGTGGGCTGCTCGCCGCGACGGCCGGCATCGTGGCCACCGTCCTGCTGGCCCCGGCAGCCTCTGCCACACCCGCCACCACGGCGACGGACGGCCGACAGGCCGACGCGCACCGCGCGCTGGAGCGCGCCGCCCACCCGCTGCGGTCGACGGAACCCGGCGGCAACACCGGCGACCTGCGGGCCCTGGGAGCCATGGTCGGCGACGCCAGGGTGGTCGGACTGGGAGAGGCCACCCAGCAGGCACTCGACCTGGTTACCGCGAACAAGGGCACCGGCGGTGACGCCTACGAATGGGCCGAACAGCACGCCCGCAACATCGCCCAGACCTTCGCCTTCACCTCCCTCGATCTGGCCGATCCGCAGTCGGTGTCCGCCGCGGAGCTCCTTCGCGACCAGGCCATGGCCGACAACACCGCCTGGTGGCAGCGCCGCACCGGCGACAAGATGCTGCTGTCGGCGCACAACGGCCACGTCGGCTACCTGTCCACCGACCCCGTGATGTACCCCACCACGCAAGGCGTCTTCCTGCGCAACGCCCTCGGCCGCGACTACGCAGCCATCGGATTCACCTTTGCCCAGGGGTCATTCCTCACGGCGACCACCTTCGGCGGGGCCTGGGACAAGGTCACCGTCCCCGCGGCCGCCCCCGACATGCACGAGTACACCCTCGACCTGGTCCGCCACCGCGACTACTACCTCGACCTGCGCACGCTGCCGGTCGCGGGCCGCAACTGGCTGAACACCCCCCGCCCCGTCTACAACGCCGGTTCGTCCTTCAAGAACGACCCGCTCCCCACCCTCGCAATCGGCCAGGCCTACGACATCCTCATCCACCTGAACCAGGTGCACGAAGCCGCCAAACTCTGACCACCCGCGCCTGGGCCCCGCCCGCCACCTGGGTTCCCGGCCGGGGTGATGCCATCAGTCCTGGGGGAGGCCGAACCGTACCGAGGTGACACGGTCTCGGAGGCCGCGGTCGAGGAGAACCAGGGAGCGGATGCCCGTACGGGCGGTGAGGCCGTCGTCCTCGATGTGCGAGAGCAGTTCGGCAAGGCCCCGCCGGTGGGTTTCGAAGGCCCGACGCGAAGCCAGCCGACGGCGGGCGTGTTGGCCGGACAGTGCCTCCTGGGGGCCGACATCGAGCACCACCATGTGCAGGGGGCGTCCGGCTCGGCGGGCCGTGTGCGCAAGCCATCGACGCATCCATGCCCGGCCGCCGCAGTCGTGGATGAGCAGGGGCCGACCGCGCCGGATCTCGGAACGCGTCCACTGCATGTGTCTCAGCCGCGCCCACGGCCGGTAGACCGCGTAGGGAAGCCACACGGGCATCCACGCCTCGTACGCGGTGCGGGTGGCGCGGGGATCCACGACGGTGGCGGCCGGGGACCAGGCACGCAGGAGCGTGCTCTTCCCGCTGCCGGGAAGGCCGGCGACGATGACCGCTGCGTGGGACGGATAGGACAGCTCGATGTCCTGGTCGCTCCGCCCCCGCAGATCGACGATTCCCCGTGGCGCGATGCGGCGGCGGGCGCCTTGCATGTCGACCTGGTCCGTGACGGCCCGAGTGCCCTGCGGCCGTTCCGTTCCGTACTCGGTGCTGAGGGGTGCGCTCACAACTGTTGGGCCGTCCGGATCTGAAGGGGTGGGAGGATCAGGAGGCTACGTGAGCCACCGCGCGCGACGGCAGGCGGGTGCCGCCTGCCGCGTTCGCCGCCCGCCGTCGGACGCCACGGTGTCCGGCGGTTCACGGCTGACAAATGCTTGCCATGGCGAGGACTTGCCGCCCCCTGGCCTTCACGTCGGCGCTACTCGGCCGATAGACCCATGGCATGTCCTCCTCCTCTCAGTCCTCCGCCTTCCGGCGCAGGCGCTGGCAGCTGCTCTCGGCCGCTACCGCGGTGCCGCTGCTGGCGTCGGGGCTCGCAGTTCTGCAAGCGCCCGCACAAGCCGCTCCGAGCAAGCCCACCGCTACCGCCAAGCCCTCGGCGACCCACAAGGTCACCCTGGTCACCGGCGACGTCGTCACGGTCACCACGACGGCCGACGGCAAGCAGATCGCCGACGTCGACCGGCCGGACAGTGCCGTCGGCGGTGTGAAGATCCAGCAGATCAAGGGCGACCTGTTCGTCGTCCCGGACGAGGCCGTGCCGTTGCTGGGCACGGACAGACTGGACCGACGGCTGTTCAACGTCACCGACCTGATCGAGATGGGCTACGACGACGCGAAGTCGGCCGCGGTCCCGCTGATCGCGACGTACACCCAGCCGAGGTCCGGCGCGGCGGTCGAGCCGACGGCTCCCCAGGGCAGCCGGCTGACCCGCAAGCTCAAGGACATCCACGGCGCCGTGCTCAGCACCGAGAAGAAGCAGGCCCGTACCTTCTGGAGTTCCGTCGCGCCGCAGGGCAGCGCGACGTTGGGCGCCGGTGTGGCGAAGCTGTGGCTCGACGGTCGGGTGAAGGCCAACCTGAAGGAGAGCGTGCCGTTGATCGGCGCCACCGAGGCATGGGCGGCCGGCTACACCGGCAAGGGCGTCAAGGTCGCGGTGCTCGACACCGGCATCGACGTCAACCACCCCGACTTCGCCGGCCTGATCGACGGCACGGCCAGCTTCGTACCGGATGAGGCCGTCACCGACGTCAACGGACACGGTACCCACGTGGCCGGCACGATCGTCGGCTCCGGCGCAGCCTCCGGAGGCGACAACAAGGGCGTCGCCCCCGGCGCCGACCTGTTCGTCGGCAAGGTGCTCGGCGGCGCGGAGGGCTACGGCCAGGACTCCTGGGTCATGGCCGGCATGCAGTGGGCCGCCGAGTCCGGTGCGGACGTCGTCAACATGAGTCTCGGCGACTCCTACCCGACGGACGGCAGCGACCCGATGTCGCAGACGGTCGACGCGCTGTCCGCGCGGTACGGCACGCTGTTCGTCATAGCCGCCGGCAACGCGGGCCCGGAGAGCATCTCCGCTCCGGGCGCGGCCGCCTCGGCGCTGACCGTGGCCGCCACGGACAAGCAGGACCGGCTCGCCGGTTTCTCCAGCACCGGTCCGCTGGCGCACTCCGGCGGCATGAAGCCGGACATCGCCGCTCCCGGCGTGGACATCACCGCGCCCCGCTCGTCGCAGATGACCGGCGGTGGAGAGGGCTCCTACCGCACCCTCAGCGGCACCTCGATGGCCACCCCGCACGTGGCAGGCGCTGCGGCGATCCTGGCCCAGCAGCACCCGGACTGGACCGGCGCGCAGCTCAAGGAACACCTGATGAGCACTGCGAAGGGTCTGGACGGCGGGTACTCGCCCTACGAGGTCGGTACCGGCCGTCTCGACGTGGCCGCCGCCGTGCACACCACCATCCGCGGTACCGGATCGCTCCTCTTCGGCAACCACACGTGGCCGCACGAGCCGAGCGACGCCGCCGTCACGAAGAACCTGACCTTCACCAACCCCGGCCCCGCCGCCGTCACGCTGAACCTGGCGCTGACCGGCGGCGGCCCGTTCACGCTGGGAGCCACCACGGTGAGCGTCCCGGCGGGCGGCACCGCCGCCGTCCCCGTGACCGGTGACCCCCGAACCGCCCCGGCAGGCCGGCACGCCGACTACGTGACAGCCACCGACGCGGCCACCGGACAGCCGGTGACCCGCACCTCCGTGGCGCTCCTCAAGGAGGAGGAGCGCTACGACCTGAACATCAAGCTGGTCGGCAGGGACGGCAAGCCCGCCGCCGGCTGGGTCGGAATCAACCTCGCCGGCGACGTCTCACCGTGGTCGGTCTACGTCGACGGATCGACCACCATGCGCATGGCGCCGGGCACGTACACCGTCGCGGGGTACCTCGACGTGGCCGGCGAGAAGGCGGACCGCTCGGGTCTGGCCGTGCTGGTCGACCCGGAGACCGTACTCAAGGACGGCTCCGCCGACGTGGTGCTGGACGCGAGCCGCGCACACCTGCTGCAGACCGAGGCGCCGGAGCGCACCGAGGACCGCCAGCGCAAGGTCGACTTCAACGTCCACTACAAGGGCCTCGACCCGTACACGGACTACCGCGGCGCGTACGTGCTGCCGCCGACGTACGACGACGTCTACGTCGCACCCACGGAGCCGATGGAGCAGGGCGAGTTCATGCTGACCACCCGTTGGCGCAAGGGTGAGCCGCAGCTCGGCCTGAGCACCTCGGACGGTCGGCTCCAGCTCGACACGCTGGTGCAGGCGGGCAGCTCCCTGGGCACGGCCACGGACAGGCTGGACGCCGTCTACGCGGGCAACGGCGCGGCGGCCGCGTACAAGAAGGTCAAGGCCAAGGGCAGGGCGGTCGTCATCGAACGCAGCGACGAGGTTCCGCCGCAGGAGCGCACCGAGGCCGCGGTCGCGGCCGGTGCGAAGGCGCTGATCGTGGTCAATGACGGGGTCGGAGCCCTGATGGAGTACGTCGGAGAGTCGGCCATCCCGGTCGCCACCGTGCACCGCGACGCCGGCAAGGCCCTTGTCGCGATGGCCAGAGCCGCCACCCACAAGCTGACCGTCAAGCAGACCCGGTACACGCCGTTCGTCTACGACCTCACCCGGGACTACCCCGGTCAGGTGCCGGACCGGGCTCTGGTCTACAAGCCGGCCAAGGGTGACCTCGCCCGGATCGACGCCCGCTACTACTCCGCCGCGGGAGGCCGGTCCGCGGAAGGCTACCGGTCCGACTTCACGCTCAGCCCGTCCTTCAACCTTCCCGAGCGCGAATGGCACCCGGGCACCCGCACCGAGTGGGTGACTCCGGGCCAGGTCTGGCGGGAGTTCCACACGCAGGGCGTCGACGGAGTCCTGCCGTGGTCGATGGTGTCGGGCGACAACACGTACGCCAAGGGCAGCGCCACCCGGCTGGACTGGTTCGCCCCGGCGACCAGGCCCGGCCAGAGCGAGTCCTTCGGCGTGTACAACTCCCGCTGGCAGAACCACATGACCTGGAACGTGCAGGCGTGGGCCTCGGCCAGCGACACCATGCGGCTGGGCGGCTACCTGCCGTGGGGTGAGACTCCGTCCCACCTGCAGGTGTTCCAGGGTGACAGGCTGATCCACGACAACCCGGTCGGCGGAGACATGCAGTGGCAGGAGGTACCGGTGGGCAACCTGCCCTACCGCGCCGTCCTCGACGTGGAGCGGCCCGGTGACGTCTTCCGGCTGTCGACGCGCACCCACACCGCGTGGACCTTCATGTCCGACACCGTCGACTCGGACTCCTTCGAGCCGTTCTCGGTGCTCAACCTGGACTACAAGCTCGAGTCGGACCTGCACGGCGACCTCAAGGCCGGTGCGAGGCAGCAGATCGCGCTCAAGCCGGTGTCCATGGACCTCGGCACCGTGCCGGGCACCGTCACCACGGTGGCGCTGGACGTCTCCTACGACGACGGCGCCACCTGGCAGAAGGTGACCCTGGCCAAGGGCACCGACGGCTCCTGGACGGGCTCGTTCACGACGGCCGCGAAGCCCGGCGGCTTCGTCTCCGTGCGCGCGAGCGCCGAGACGGACAGCGGCTTCAGCGTCAAGAACGAGATCATCCGGGCGTACGGACTGCGATGAACCGCAGCGTCGGGCCCCGGGGAGGCGACTCCCCGGGGCCTTTCCCGTCATACGTGCTCCCAGCAGGCACTATTCAGGGTCTCCCGCCATGGCGCATACTCTCCCCGCCGCGGCAAGGGAAGGAGGATCGGTCGCCGATGCTGGATGTGCTGGGCCTCGAACCCGATGACGAGCGCGTCTACCGGGCGCTGCTCGGACGGCCGCACTCCACAGCGACCCTGCTCGCGGACGTGCTCGCCCTGCCGCAGGCCCACGTCGACAAGACGTTGTCCCGCCTGGTCGGGTGGGGCCTCGTGACCAGGTCGGCGGACGAACAGTTCACCGCCGCACCGCCGGCCGTGGCCCTCGGCGCTCTCATCACCCAGCGCCGGGACGGGCTGCGCATGGCGGAGCAGGCACTGGTGACCTTCGCCGAGGAACACCGGGCGGCGATGACCGGGAGCAGCATCAGCGATCTGATCGAGGTCGTCACGGGTGTCGACGCCATCCGTCATCGCTTCCTCCAGGTGCAGCAGGCGGCCCGCACACAGGTCCGAAGCTTCATCACCGCACCGTTCGTCGCCCTGGCGCCCGACGAGAACACGGCCGAGCCCGTGGCCATCGGCCGCGGTGTGCAATTCCGGGCGGTACTGGACCGGGCCGTGCTGGGAGAGCCGGGCATCATCGACGATGCGATCGATTCGCTGCGCAAGGGCGTGCAACTGCGTGTCGCCGACCAGCTGCCGATGAAACTCGTACTGGCCGACGCCGACCTCGGCCTCGTCCCGCTCGCGGTCACTCCGGACGGCGAGCCCGGCGCCGTGCTGCTGCACCGCAGCGGCCTGCTGGACGCGCTGGACGCGCTGTTCGAGACGGTATGGCGAACCGCCCACCCGCTCGAACTGGCGGGCCTCGGCGGAGGGGCCGAACCTGCCGTCGAGCTCGGTACGAACGGCCCGACCGACCTCGACCGGAGGATCCTCGCGCTCCTCCTGGCCGGCCTGACCGACCTTTCGGCCGCGACACAACTCGGTCTGTCACCACGGACGCTGCACCGGCGCCTGCGCCACCTCATGGACCTGGCCGGGGTCCGAACCCGTATGCAGCTCGGCGGTTACGCCGTCCGGCACGGCTGGACGGAGCCGCACTGACGGTCCTGCGCCGTTCCCGGAGAGCGCCGGAGGAAATTCTTCCCGGTTCCTGTCACATCTTCGTGAGCCCATCCGTCAGTGCTGTGAAGACGCCGATCTGGCCGATGTGAAGGAGTGCAGTCATGACGAACCCCTCGATCTCCCGGATGTCCGACCCGGGCGAGTTCGTGCCCGAGTTGAGGGACATCAGTGCCGCCCTGTTCCGGGCCACGGGCAACCGTTCGGTGCCGCGTACCACGATGAGCCTCGTCCACCTGCGTGCGGGGCAGATCGTCGGCAACACCTATCTGACCATTCTGAACACGGGCTTCCTGCGCAAGGCGGGGGAGTCCGAGGAGCGCATCACCGCTGTCTCTTCCTGGCAGGACGCCCCGTACTTCACCGGTGCCGAGCGTGCCGCGCTCGCCCTGGTGGAGGCCACCCTCCAGCCCGCCCCGCGCGGCGAGGAGCGGGTCTCGGACGCGCTGTACGCCGAGGTGGCGAAGCACTATGACGAGAAGGCGCTGGCCACCCTCACCATCGCGATCGGCCAGATCAACTTCTTCATCGCCCTGGCCGTCATCGGCAAGCCGCAGCCGGTCAGCTCCCTCGCGGACCAGCAGTGGGACTGACCTGAGCCGCTGACGCGCACGCGGCGACGGCCCGCCCCGGCATGCCGGGGCGGGCCGTCGGGACAACGGGCCGGTCAGTTGTTCTGCGAGGCGTCCGCGTCCGCCTGCGAGGCCGCGTTGTCAGCGGCGTCCAGCTTCGCCTGCATCTCCGCGGCCTGGCCGTCGGCGCCCGCCGACTGCTCCGCCTTGGGGTGGGCGTCCGCGCCGCCCCCACATCCGGTCAGCAGCAGGACCGCTCCCGCGGCCACGGCGGCGAGCGCGGTGGCGCTGCGGCGGGTGGACATCACTTGGACCCCTGCGCGGAGCACCAGGTGGAGACGGCCTTCAGGTCCGTCTGGCGCTGCTGCAGGGTCGGCACCAGGTTCTTGCGGAAGGCCAGGCGGTCATTGAGGTACGCGTGGATCTCGGTGTGGCCGGCGCTCTTGGCTTCGGCGACGCGCTGCTCGAGCCGGGCGACCGAGCCCGCGACGGTGGCGTCGCCGTTCAGCCGGGTGAGGGCGGTGCTGATCCTGGTCTCGGTCTTCGGCAGGCGCTTGCAGATCGCCTTCGCGCCGTCGCCCTTCGGCGCTGACTTGGCCGGTGCGGTGGTGGGGCTCGGCGAAGAGCTGTCGGCCTGCGCGGGGCCGGCGGACAGCAGTGCGCCGGCCAGGGCGACGGCGCCGATCGCAGCGGCGGTCCTGCGGTTGCGGAACATGGTGGTATCCCCTTCGGTGCGACGGGCCGGTGCGTCGGCGTACCGGCCGGACAGGACGCTAGGGAGCGATTTTGTGGATTCCTTGTGACCGTGGGACCCGCCGCACCCCGCCCCGCCGCCCGGCCGCCGCACTCCGCCGCCCGGTCGCCGCACCCCCGCCGCCCGGCCGCCGGTCCCGATCCCGGCTCCGGGCCCCGCTCAGTCGCCCCGGGAGATCCAGTCGCGCCGTGCGGGCAGGCGCAGCGTCGGCTCGTCCGCCGAGGCCAGCGGCAGGCGCACCTCGAAACGCGCACCCGCCCCGCCGGGGGCGTCGCCGAGCGTGACCGTGCCCCGGTGCAGTGCGGCCTGCTGGGCCACCAGCGTGAGCCCGAGGCCGGAGCCCGGGCTGCCGGCCCGGTGGTGGAACCGCCGGAAGACGGCCGCGCGTTCGGCGGGCGGCACGCCGGGCCCCTCGTCGTCCACGGTGAGCACCGCGAAAGCGCCCTGCGTGCGCAGCCGGACCGCGATCCGAGGCGGCGCTCCCGGCAGGTGGCCGTGCACCACGGCATTGCGCAGCAGATTGGCGAGCATGATCTTCAGCCCGGAGTCCCAGCCGAACACCCGCAGTTCCGCCGGCAGCTCCACGTCCAGCTCCGCCTCGCCGTGCCGGCGCGCCGCCTCCCCGACGGCCGCGTCCACCAGCTCGCAGAGGTCGAGCGGCGCGAACGCGGACACCTCCACCAGGTCACCGAGCCCGAGCATCCGCAGCGCCGTCAGCAGTTCGAGCAGCCGGGCGTGGTCGCTGCGCAGGTCCCGCACCACCTCGGCCCTTTCAGCGGGGGAGAGGTCGGGGTGGGCGGCGAGTACGTCCAGGTCGGTCTGCATGCTCATCAGCGGCGTACGCAGCTCGTGCGAGGCGGCGGAGGAGAAGGAGCGGGCGGTGTCCAGCGCCTGCGCGGTCCGGGCGGCCTGCTCGTCGTAGCGGGCGAGGAGCTGGCCGATCGCCGCGGACAGTTCGTCCACCTCGGCGATGTTCACCGGCGTGCCGACGAAGGCCGCGGCCCCGGCTGCCGGGTCGAGTTCGGCGGCCCGGCGGCTCAGCCGCCGCACGGAAGCGGTGGCGCGCCCCGCCAGCCCGTACGCGAGGAGCCCGGAGACCGGGGCGGCCAGCAGGGCCACCAGCAGCACCCGGCGCCGCACGGCGGCGAGCTGCGGGTCGGTGGCCGAGGCCGGGGTGTGGATCCACAGGTTCCCGGGCGCGGGGCCGGTCACGGGCACGCTCAGCACCCGCCAGGCATGGCCCTTCACGTGGACCGTGACCGGGCCGTCCGGGGTCCGTTCGGGCAGCTGCGTCCCTTCGGCCGGCTGCGGCCCGCCCTGCAGGACGGTCGCCCCGTCCGCGCTCTGTACGCGGATCCCGGCGTCGAGGACGTCGCCGAGCACCTTGCGCTGCTGGTTCTGCTCCGCTTTCGGCCGGCCGTTGCGGTCGGCGGTGAGCAGGGCCCGTACGTCGGGCAGGACGGCCGAGGCCCGGTCGTTCAGCCGTACGTCCTGCTGCTGGCGCAGGTCGCGGCCGACGAGCCCGAGCACCAGCAGGCCCGCGGCCAGCACCAGCAGGGGCGTGACCACCGTGACCGAGAGCGCGATCCGGGTGGCGAGCTTCACGCAGCGCTCCCGTCGGGCACGCGCAGCACGAAGCCGACCCCGCGCACCGTGTGGATCAGCCGGGGGCGCCCGCCCTCCTCCAGCTTGCGGCGCAGGTAGCTGACGAAGGTGTCGACGGCGTCGGTGCGCACCTCGAAGTCATAGCCCCACACCCGGTCCAGCAGCTGGTCCCGGGTCAGGACGATGCCCGCGTTGCGCACCAGCGTGGCCAGCAGCTCGAACTCCCGCCGGGTGAGATGGACCTCCGTCCCGCCGTGGCGCACCTGGCGGGTCGCCTGATCCACCTCCAGCGGTCCGGCGCGCAGCACGTCCTGCGCGCTGCGCGCCGGGCTGCGCCGCAGCAGGGCGTGCAGGCGCAGCACCAGCTCCTCCAGCGCGAAGGGTTTCACGAGGTAGTCGTCTGCGCCGGCCTGGAGCCCGGCGACCCTGTCGGCCACTTCGTCCAGGGCCGACAGCATCAGGACGGGGGTCTCGTCCCCGCGTTCCCGCAGGCGCCGGCACACTTCCGTACCCGTCAGCCCCGGCATGGACACGTCCAGGACGAGAACGTCGGGTATGCGTGCGGCGAGCGCGGCGAGAGCGCCGGGTCCGTCCTCGGCGAGGACCACGGTGAAACCGCTCAGCCGCAGCCCGCGCTCCAGCGAGCGCCGGATGGCGGCGTCGTCGTCCGCGACCAGCACCACTGCCGTGGTCGTACTGCCTCCCACACTGCCCTCCTCGTGGCCCCGGTCCCGGCCGGACGCCCTGAACCGCGCCCGACCCTCTCACAACGGCGGGCCCGGGAGTATGCCGGGCCCTGGCGGCGTACTTCCCGCGGGCCGGGCACCTGGCGCTCCGGCGGCCGGAGTGCAGCAGGTGGGCGAGCTGCCCGGGGCCGGCCACTACCTCATCGACCGGCCTGGGTGAGTGCGCTCCAGCCGTGCTCCAGCAGGTCGAAGGCGCGGGTGATGGCCCCCCGGCGGTCGTCGTGGGAGTGCACCGCGCGGGGGGCTTCGAGGGCGAAGTGCGCGAAGGCGGTGCAGGCGGGATCGTCCGGGGCGAGGCCGCTCTCCTCGGCGATGACCTGGGCGAGTGCGGCGGTGTGGCGCAGCCACATGCTCTGGACGTAGTCGCGCAGGGCGGGGGTGCTGTTCACCAGGTTGGTGAAGGCGGTGAAACCGGCGTCGTCGTCGACGGAGGCCAGCCGGGTGCGCAGGGCGTGTTCCCGCAGGGCCGCGGGGACGGACTGGTCCTCGGGCCGCTCGCGGACGGCCGCGAGGAGGCGGGCTTCCTGGTCGGCGTCCTCGTCGAAGACGAGGGCTTCCTTGACCGGGAAGTGCTTGAAGAGCGTGGTGGTGGACACGTCGGCGGCGTCGGCGATCTCGCGGATGCCGACGTTGTCGTATCCGCGCTCCAAGAACAGGCGCAGGGCCGCGTCGGCGATGGCCTGACGGGTGGCGGCCTTCTTCCGCTCACGGCGTCCTTGCGGAGCCGCCGAGTGGACCGAGGCGTCGGTCGTGGTGTCGGGCATGCCCCAACCCTATCGCCATGGTTGCCCAGATTCAAAAGTGCAGTCGTTGCACTTATTCATCCGGTGTGCTTTTCTGAAATGGCGGCCCTGAGGCGCTGCGGTCCCTTCGTCATCCCTTTCCCTCTGCCCCGAGAAGGGTGATCAGGCATGCCCGCGCACGGATTTCTCCCCTCAGCCGCACCACCGCTGTGCGACATGAACGGAGCCTCACCTTGAAGACCAATCCCGCACCCCGCATCGCCATCATCGGAGCCGGGCCCGGCGGCCTGACCTGCGCCCGTATCCTCCAGCAGTACGGCATCACCGCCACCGTCCACGACCGTGACGCCGGCCCCGACGCCCGTGACCAGGGCGGAACCCTCGACCTGCACGCCGACAACGGCCAGATCGCCCTACGCGAAGCAGGCCTGCTCGACGAGTTCTTCCGGCTGGCACGCCCCGAGGGGCAGGAGATGCGCCAGATGGACTCGACCGGAGCCATGCTCTTCCACCACGTCCCGGACAAGGCCGAGCGGTTCAAGCCGGAGATCGACCGCAGCCAGCTGCGCGACCTGCTGCTCAACTCCCTCAACCCGGGTACCCTGCGCTGGGGCCACGCCCTGCAGGCGATCAGCGGCCCGACCGATGGTCCCCGGCGACTGCACTTCGCCGACGGCGCCACCATCGAAGCCGACCTCGTCATCGGCGCCGACGGCGCCTGGTCCAAGGTCCGCCGCGCCCTCTCCCCGGCCGCCCCCCGGTACAGCGGCGTGAGCTTCCTGGAAGCCCGGTTCCACGACGTCGACCGCCGGCACCCCGACATCGCCGCACTCGTCGGACAGGGCGGCGCGGCCGCAGCTGACGGGGAGCGCGGCCTGTTCGCCCAGCGCAACAGCGGCGACCGCATCCGCGTCTACGCCATCCAGCGCGTCCCGGCCGACTGGATCACCGCGAGCGGCCTCACGCTCCACGACACCGACGGCATCCGTGCCCTCCTCCTGGACCGCTACCGCGACTGGTCACCCCGCCTGCGCCGGCTGATCGCCGACAACGACGGCCTCTACGTCGACCGCCCGATCTACGCCCTGCCCGTCCCGCACACCTGGGAGCGCAACCCCAGGGTGACGCTGCTCGGCGACGCCGCCCACCTCATGCCCCCGCTCGGCGTCGGCGTGAACCTGGCCATGCTGGATGCCTGCGAGCTCGCCCTCGCCATCGCCCACCGGGACACCGTCGAAGAAGCGATCCACGCCTATGAGAAGACGATGCTGCCCCGCTCGGCGGAGATGGCACGGCTTCTCGACGGTGGAGCCGAGCAGCTGTTGTCCACCGAGCTGCCCGACTTCGCCCACGACGACAGCCACTGAGGTCCCGATCGGCGGATTCCCGAAAGGTATTCGTGAAGGTATTCATGAGTGCATACTCGGAGGCATGGCAGATACGACTGTGAAGATCGACTCGGAGACCCGGGACCGGTTCGCCGCGGTGGCCCGGGCCCGGGGCAAGAGCGTGCGCGCCTATCTGGCGGAGCTGGCCGTCGAAGAAGAGAACCAGCTCGCCCTGGGCAGGGCGACCGCCGCGTTCCGTGAGGTCGTCGCCCAGCCGGGTATCGCGGAGGCCTTCGACCGTGAGTTCGGCGGGCTGCCGACGTCTGCGAGCACGAACCGGGCGGCCTGACCTTGGAGCTGCACATCGACATCCGGTGGCTCCTGGACCGCCAGGAGGAACTGCTCGGCAAAGAGCTGGGGGTCCTGGACTACTCGGGTCTGGTCGCCGCGGTCGCCCGCCACCGCGTCAACACCCCGGCGCTGGCGACCGGCGAACCCGATGCGTACTGGCGGGCAGCGGCGCTGCTGGAACAGATCGTCCTGCTGCGCCCACTGCCCGCCAGGAACGAGTACTTCGGCTACGGCGTAGCCGTGGCCTACATCAAGGCCTCCGGCAAGGACGTGGACACGGCGTTCGAGCCGTGGCGCGACCTGATCACCGACATCCGCGCCCTGCGCCTGACCGTCTATGACGTGGCCGACCGGCTGCGCTCGATGCGCCCGCGTTCCTGATCGGGGTCGTGTGCCGCAGGCCGCCCCAGCCGGCCGTCATGCCGTCGTGGCCGGGTCACCAGCTGGGTCCGAGTGGTGGAGATGATGTCAGGGCGAGTGCGGCGACCCGCAGCTGTGGTGCCCAGGTCCGCTGGTCGAACCCCAACGTGTACTCGATGCAGCACTCGCATTGCGGGATCAGCGACACGAAGGATCGCTCCTCCTCGGTTTCGACCTCCGTCTCCCACCAGTCGCCCGCAGCCAGTTCGGCGAGAGCGATTTCCCCGTCAATGAACTTCGCCGCCAGCCGGCGCAGAGCGTGGCGCCGCGCCAGGACGGGATCGGGCAACTCCATTCCTGACTCGGCGAGAGCCTCCTCGAACGCCTCGTGGATATCGCGGGCATCCGCGTTGCGCGGCAGACCGGCGAGCTCGCACAGCACCGGGGTGTCCAGCCCGGCGGCGAGCGCCTCAGCGGCGATCATCGGCAGGTCTTCCGGGTAGATCTCATCCGCCTGATAGCGCCAGGCCGCCTCACGCAGGGACATGCCGCCGCTCTGCGTCGCGGTTTCCCGTTCCGGTGTCGTTCCTGCCTCTCCCATGACCCGTACGATGCCAGCACCGTTCGCAAGGAGAATGCCCGGGGTGCGGCCCCGCTCGGAATCTGCCCCGTGTGTTCGCCTCGAACCCGAATGCATCTCGCAGGGCGGTGATGTCAGGTCAGCTGAGGTTCTGGTGCTGTTCGTCGTGCGGTGCGCGGGCCGGACCGGCTGTGCCTCGCCGACGGGCGGAGGTGGCACTCGGCGTAGGGTGCCCGGTCGCGTGTCGGCTGGAGGACCCGCTTCCTCGGCCATGTCGGGTCGTGACCGTGGCGTGGATGAGCCATCCGGCGGCCGCGCCGACTGCGTACCAGAACAGGTCGGGTGGGTTGAAGGTGGAACCGAGTACGAGGCGGGCGACGGTACTGCGCTGGGCGAGCTCCGCCGGGACTCCGCTGACCTGGAAGAACTCGATCACCCAGCTGATGGTCAGTGCACTTGCGGCGGCTCTCAGGGGTGTCACCCGTGGCGCGGCGACAACGACAAGAGCGAGGAGCAGTGCGGTGTACAGCGCGTCTCCGCCGTACTTGGCCACGCTCCCCGCCGCCACGGCCCTGAGACCCAGCCCCACGCCGACGATCACCGCAGCGGCACCCGCTGCCGCCAGACGGGTCCGTACCGGATCGGCGGCTGCGGCACGGTCAGAGGTTCCGGGTATCAGGGCCACGGGGTCATACTGCCGGACTCCCGCCGCTCGCCCCGCCCACGCCTGCCGATTCCGGGCGTGGCATCGCCTCTACACGCGGCAGCCATCCCGGAAAGTCCGCTTTCAACCCGAAACGCGTAAAGGGTGGATGGCGCGCGTCGCAGTCCATCCGCAGTGGGGCGTATGGGCCCGGGATTGTTTCGACGGCCTGGGTGTGGCGCCATGTCGTTGACACTTGCCGAACGGCGTGCGAAAAAGAGCTACAGGGCGTGTTCGGCCACTGTCGCCTCGTCTGAGGTGCGGTTCTCCTCGTGACCGGCCGTCCAACGCGTGCCCGCGCCGGCGCTTGGCCGCGTGGAATTCACTGTCGCCACACGTGAGACTGTCGAACAGTAGGCACATCACCGCACACGCGAACGGACAACTCTCCTTTGACCATGATTCCCGGATCCCGTGTTCCGGGGCGGACCTGGACGGTCCGTCTGACCGGCCACGGCGACCACACCGTCTCCGTCACCTGCAGCACCGAGGCGTGCCGCATGCCGCCCCGGTCCAAGGACACAGCCGCCATGCGGCGGTTCGCAGCCGAGCACGCCCGCGCACACGCCCGGCTCGCCACTGTCCGCCCCCACGCCGCGTGCGCCTGCCGCGCCGCCGAATGCGGATTCCACGAGGACACGAGAGCCTCCTGCACCGGTGCTCCGCTGCTGGTCCTCATCCACAACCCGGCCATCGGCCAGGTCTGGACCCTCGCCGAGATCTGCCAGGCCTGCGCACCCCTCATCTCCCACACCGCCGTCCTCGGTCGCGCCGAGCGGCCGACGGCTCCTCGTACCGCTGAGGCATCGGGTCCCGCTTCGCAGGTCCCCGTTTCACCGGTCCCGGCGCGTGCGGCCGTGGCCGGCGGCTTTTCGTCCCCCGAGGCCGCTCCCGAAGCTGTCTCCCGGCGCCGCCCGCACCGCGGCGGCCCCAGGCGCGCCCGCTGAAAGCCTCCACATGCCCGGGCGCCCCGGCCCGAACCGCCCTTTGACCGACAGAGTAATAAGGCTGTGACCTGCGGCTATTCAGTTGACCCGCGTTGATCACTAGGGTTCGGTCGTGCCGAACAACAATGAGATACCCGCGGGTCGGAGCGGCCCGGACGACGATGAGTGGAATGACTTCGTCCGGCGTTTCGAAGCGGAAGGATCCGGTCTGCAGTCCGCGCCACGGCCACGGCCCCGGCGGGTGTGGCCGCTGAACCTGGGGCTGGCGCTGGTGGCGGCGGGCGCGGCCTTCGCCGTGCTGAAGTACACCGGAGTGTCAGCCGACGACAGCACCGCCGCGCCTGCTCCGGCCGCGTCCGTGCCCGCCAGGGCTACCTCCGCCGCGCCGTCGACCGCGCCGTCGCGGGGCACGGTGGCCGCGGCCGGCGGCACGCGGCCGATGGCGCCGCTCGCCGAACTCTTCCCGGCCGAGGTCAAGGGTGCCTTCGGCGCCGCCTTCACCCGGCTGGGCTCGACCGTGATGGAGTCCTGCACGGAGCCGGACGGGGTCGGACCCCGGCTGGCTGCCATGATCGAGGACAGCGCGGGCTGCGTCGGCGAGCAGATCGCCCTCTACAAGGATGACCGGAACAACCAGTTCAACGTGGCCGTCTTCACGATGAAGGACCCGCAGGACACGGTGAGGCTGGTGACCGAGCTGGCGATGGCCTTCAACGACTACCAGGTCGCTGTGCAGGCCCCGCCTGCCGGATCCGGCCTGCCGCGTCTGCCCGCGGAGAGCGGGCTGGTGCAGGCTTTCACGGGCCACGGCCGGGTCATGGTGGTCGCCATGGGCCAGTGGTCCGATGGCCGGACCGCCGACTTCCAGCAGCTCGTGGACCGCATGAAACCGCTCCAGGACGCGGTCTCCCAGAAGGTCGGCGCCCACGAGGGCAGGGGCTGAGCAGTTCCAGGGGGCATGGCCGGGTGATGAGTTGGAGCCGCACCACCACGAGTGAGTGGACATCGCGCTGGAACGTATGTGGTGCGGCCCCGATCTCCCGGACGAACTGGCGGTACGCGGCTGAGCCAATGCGTGGAGACGCGGGATTTCGTATCGGCGGCTGCCGTCGAACCGGCGTGTGCGGCGGGAGGCTGACGCCCGTCGTAGGCTGAATCCCGCACGTGATGGACAGGAGGCTGAGGTGGCCGAGACGACGGTGGCCGAGGTGATGGCCGAGCTCGCCGAACTCGAGGACCCGAAGGCACGCGAGGTGAACGAGAAGCACGGTGACGATCACGGTGTGAACCTCGGCAAGCTGCGCGCCCTCGCGAAGCGGCTGAAGACGCAGCAGGAACTCGCGTGCCGGCTCTGGGAGACGGACGACACCGCGGCGAGACTCCTGGCGATCCTGATCTGCCGCCCCAAGGCGTTCGAGCGTGACGAGTTGGACTCCATGGTGCGCGAGGCACGCACGCCCAAGGTGCACGACTGGCTCGTGAACTACGTGGTGAAGAAGAGCCCGCACTCCGAAGAGCTGCGCGTGGCCTGGTCCGCGGATCCGGATCCAGTGGTCGCAGGCGCCGGCTGGGCGCTGACCACCGAACGCGTGACGAAGAAGCCCGAGGGCCTCGACCTCGCGGGGCTGCTCGACGTCATCGAGGCGGAGATGAAAGACGCCCCGGACCGCCTGCAGTGGGCGATGAACCACTGCCTGGCTCAGATCGGCATCGAGCACGCCGAGTTCCGCGCCCGTGCGATCGAGATCGGTGAGCGCCTGGAGGTGCTCAAGGACTACCCGACCTCCCCGGGCTGCACGTCTCCCTACGCGCCCATCTGGATCACCGAGATGGTGCGCCGACAGCACGATCGCTGAGTTTGTGGGCAGGTCCGGGGCGTGCGGTTCGAGCTTGGTGAACCGGTTCGCGGTTTTCGCTGGGGACAAGACAGCGTCAGCTTCGCGGGCTGGTACTGCGCCGATACCTCGGGCGGCCACGTCGGTTACGAGTCGTGGCTTGAGCGGGACCGGCTGAATCTGCTGGACCGGGATCCGGTGTTGTGGGGATCGCTTCGCAGCCGTTCTGGCTGCATTGGCATGACGGCAGGGGTAGCGGCGGAGCGGGCCTGCCCGGCGGCGGGGTGGGAGTTCAGTTGGTAATTGGCGCTCCTGCGTGAAGTGCTACGGCATGTTCTTCTACGGCTTCCAAGACAGCGGCCGCTGTCCCGTCGGCGGCGCCCACAGCCGCCAGGCCAGGGCTGACTACGACTTCGTCCTCCCGCACTTCTAGACCCGTCTTCCGCGCATGCCCCGTCCGGTTGGATCCAGGCATGTGCGGTGTCTGGTTGTCGGTTCTCCGGACGAGTTCTGGGAGCTGTTTCGGTGCGTAGTGGTGGCGTCAGCGTCAGTTGGATCCGTACCAGCCCGTCTCCTTCCTGGAGGAGTACGGAGGTGTCCGCATCGGAGTCGGGCAGGACACTGTGGGTCTCGAACCGCGGCCTGAATCCGTCAGCTTCGTGCATCAGGACCTCGTGTACGAACGGAGGTGAGGCGAACGGCAGGGGGAAAGCGACGGGGGCCGCGTTGCGGCGGGAGGATTCAAGCCCGCTACGGACTGTTTGGTCCAAGACGTGCGAACCCGCTGCATCACTCTTTCCACGATGCTGATCCTCCGGCACCACGGGGACCCGCCGCTACTTTCTTTCCGCTCTCCAGGCGGTGCTGGGTCTGGCGGTCCCGTGGCTGCGCGTACGGCGCAGATGGTCACTCTCCCGTCGTCAGAGCGGAGCCAGGATCATCAGGACTTCGTCGCGATCGTCTCCGGGGGCGAGGCGAAGGGCGCCCGGCCAGCGGCCGATTTCCTTCCAGCCGAGGCGTCGGTAGAAGTCCTCCAGCCCCACGCCGCCGCGTGCGGCCAAGCGGAGTTGCTCCAGCCCCATCTCGTCTCGGGCGATCTCACGAACGTGATGCATGAGCGCAGCCCCGATGCCCCGGCCGCGCAGGCCGGTCCGCGTTTGGACATGGTGGAGCGTTCCCCAGTGCGCGATGAGCTCGAAGGGGTCACGCCGAACATTCAGCCACCCGACGAGGTGGCCGTCGATCGATGCGACCACGAGGCGACTCGTCTCGGGAGCAAGGCCCGAGACGAGGGAGTCGACCGCAGGGGTGGCCTGGCTCGCGTCGATGGGAGGGAAGGGGAATCCCGCTGCCCCGCCGGCATTGGTGATCTCGATCCAGCATTCGATGAGTGCTTGCCTCAGCTCCGGAGTGACGTGACCTGGGGCTGTGACCTGTCGTAGGTCGAGGGGTCCGCTGTTCATACGGGAGATCGTTGCACCCGGCACTGACACTTCCGGGTCCCGGCCTGGGCCAAACGCGCTGCGGCGGACCAGGACGGTGTGTGCGCGTCCCGGACGGCCTGGGATGCGGCGGATACGCCGCGAATGCCTTGGGTCCCCGCTCGCGTTGCCCGTGATACCCCATCCGTGGTACCACAGTTGGGGTACCACGGATGGGGTGCCGCTGCCGCGGGCGTGAGGCCGTGGCGGCTGTGATGCGGAGGAGGAGCCCTGTGCCTCTCGGCTACCTGTGGACCGTGGTGTTCGTTGCCGCGGGAACGCTGTTCGCCCTCGCCCCGGTGCGCCGGCCGCGGCCGCTCACCGACCTGAGCTTCCGCATCGGCCTGGTGATCGGCGAGCTGCCGTTCGTCGCCCTGGCCTGGCTCCTGCTCTGGACAGCGGTGGCCTTCGCCCAGGGAGACGTTGACGGGCCCGGCAGCTGGGCGGCTGTCGCGCTGGCCGTGATCACCGCGGCAGGGCTCGTGCTCGTCGTACGGCGCGGGTTGCGGGCTCGGACCGAGGTCGAGCGTGCCTTGGCCGAGGGCTTGGGCATCGACTGGCGGGCCGCGATCGCCCCCGACGCGACTGTCGGGCTACGCGGTCACAGGACGCTGGCCCGCATCCTGTTCCGGCCGTTCGCCGGCCGCCCGCGCGCCGTGGTTCGGGTGGCGGACCTGCGGTACGGTCCCGGCGGCCGGCGTCACCAACTGGACGTCTACCACCACCGCGCGCGGCCGTCGGGTGCCCCCGTCCTGATCCACCTGCACGGCGGCAGTTACCGCGGGGGCCGCAAGAGCACCCAGTCCCTGCCGCTGCTGCACCGGCTCGCGAGCCGCGGCTGGGTGTGCGTCAGCGCCAACTACCGCCTACGGCCGGAGGTCCGGCACCCCGAGCACCTGATCGACGCCAAGCGCGTGATCGCCTGGGTTCGCGAGCACGGCCGCGCTTACGGAGCCGACCCCGCGACACTCTTCATGGCGGGCAGTTCGGCCGGTGGCCACATGGCGGCGCTGGCCGCCCTCACCCCCGGCGACCCGGCTCTCCAGCCGGGCTTCGAGACCGCCGACACCTCGGTCACCGCGGTGATCGGACTGAACGGCTACTACGGCCCCTACTACGGCCAGGGACCGGAGTCCTCGCCTTCGGCGCACATCACCGCGGACGCGCCGCCCTTCTTCCTGGTGCACGGCGATCGGGACACCATGGTGCACGTCGACATCGCCCGACGCTTCGCCGCAGACCTGCGGGAAGCCTCCGTCGGCACCGTGGTGTACGCGGAACTCCCCGGCGCCCAGCACGCCTTCGACCTCTTCCACTCGCTGCGCTTCGAGGCGGTCGTGGATGGGGTCGAGGCCTTCGCGGGCTGGGTGATCTCACGCGAGTGGGCGCCCTGACCCCCGGCGACCCGGGCACCTCGGCTGCGCGTACCCGCCGAAGGGCGGAACCTGCCGCCCTCCCTCCCTGTTCCGCCGCGCCGTTCGAATGCGCAGGGTGGAGTGGCAGTTAGCGTGGGCGATCCGCCGGAAGGGAGCCCGCATGGATCTTCAGAAGGCGGTCGACGCGCTCGTCGCGTCCGGCGCCGAGAGCGGGCTCCAGGTCGCCGCGTACCTGCACGGCGAGCCGCTCGCCGAGGCGTACGCGGGCGTGCCAGGGCCCGGGACGCTGATCCACAGCTTCTCCACCGGCAAGGGCTGCACGGCGACCCTGGTGCACGTGCTCGCTGAGCGCGGTCTGGTCGACTACGACACCCCGGTCGCGCGCTACTGGCCGGAGTTCGGGGCGCACGGAAAGACGGGGATCACCGTCCGCCACGCCCTGACCCACACCGCCGGGATCCCCCAGCTCCCGCGCTCGCTCACCGTCACCGAGCTGTGCGACTGGGACACCATGTGCGGGATCGTTGCCGGGGCGCGTCCTCTGTGGGAGCCGGGCTCCGGCAGCGGCTACCACGGCTGGACCTTCGGGTGGATCCTCGGGGAGACCATCCGCCGTGTCACAGGCCTGACCCCCGGGCGAGCACTGCGCCAGTACATCGCCGAGCCCCTCGGGATCGCCGACGAGGTGTACTTCGGCCTCCCGGAGTCCGAACTGCCCCGCGTCGCACCGCTGGTGGAGGGCGGCTGGGAGGTGCATCTGGCCCGCCTCCCGCTGGGCGCGCCCTTCACCCGGCTCGTGGCACCGAACCGGGGAGTGTGGACCACCGCCGCCCTCGCCAACCGCCCCGCCTACCTGCGGGCCGACCTCCTCGCCTGCGGGACCATGACCGCCCGGGCCGCCGCCCGCATGTACGCGGCGCTGCTGGGCGAGGTCGACGGGGTCCGGTTGCTGTCGCCGGAGCGGCTGGCGCAAGCCGCGGCGATCGCGGTGGATGGCAAGGACCGGATGCTGGTCAGGCACCACATGAAGGGGCTCGGCTACTTCCTGGGGATGCCGGCGATGGCCGGCCTGCCGACCTCCTTCGGCCACCACGGCAGCGGCGGCAGCATCGCGTTCGCCGACCGCGAGCGCGGCCTGTCCTTCGCCCTCACCCGCACCCGCCTGGTCGACCCCGCGAACGCCACGGCCACAGTCCTGGCCGACGACCTTCGCGCGGCCATCGGCTGAAGGGTGCCCCCGAGCCCGAGCCCGAGCGGCGCGGCGCGGCGCGCAGCAGGGAACAGCGGCGGAGCATCGGCGGGGAGAATCCGAGCGGGACCCGTCAGGGACGCCGGCGGGCGTTGAGCCGGGCGGCCTGGCGCGTCAGGTGGTCGCGCTCGGCGAGGTTGGGCGCCTGTCGGGCAGCCTCCGCATAGAGCCGCGCCGCCGTCGCCAGGTCGCCGTCGCGTTCGTGGAGGTATGCGGCCACCGCGGCGTGGCGGGGCAGTGAGTCGTCCAGCTCCGCGAGCGCCGCCAGGCCCGCGCGCGGTCCGTCGGCCTCGCCGACGGCCACCGCGCGGTTGAGCCGGACGACCGGGCTGTCGGTCAGGCGCGCGAGCTCGTCGTACCACTCGACGATCTGCACCCAGTCGGTCTCCTCGGCGGTGGGCGCGTCGGCGTGGAGTGCCGCGATGGCGGCCTGGGCCTGGAACTCGCCCAGCCGGTCGCGGGCGAGGGCGGTCCGCAGGATGTCGACACCCCCGGTGATCGATTCGGTGTCCCACCGGGTGCGGTCCTGCTCGGCGAGCGGCACCAGGCTGCCGTCGGGCGCGATCCGGGTGGCGCGCCGGGCGTTGTGGAGCAGCATGAGGGCGAGCAGCCCCGACACCTCGGGGTGGTCGATCGCGGTCGCGAGCTGCCGGGTGAGCCGGATGGCCTCGGCGGCGAGGTCGACGTCGCCGGAGTAGCCCTCGTTGAAGACCAGGTAGAGGACGCGCAGCACGGTGGCGACGTCGCCGGGCCGGTCGAACCGCACGCCGGAGACGGTGCGCTTGGCCCGGCTGATGCGCTGCGCCATGGTCGCCTCGGGCACCAGGTAGGCCTGGGCGATCTGGCGGGTGGTCAGCCCGCCGACGGCGCGCAGCGTGAGCGCCACCGCGGACGACGGTGTCAGCGACGGGTGGGCGCACAGGAAGTAGAGCTGGAGCGTGTCGTCCACCGCGGGCGCGGGCCCGGGCGCCGGCTCCTCGTCGACGAGATCCTCCCGGCGGCGGCGCGCCGTGTCTGCCCTGGTCGCGTCGAGGAACCGGCGCCAGGCCACGGTCACCAGCCAGCCCTTCGGGTCCCGCGGCGGATCGGCGGGCCAGACGCGGACCGCCTCGACCAGCGCGTCCTGTACGGCGTCCTCGGCCGCCGCGAAGTCGGCTCCGCGGCGGACGAGGATCCCGAGCACGCTCGGCGTGAGGCTCCGGAGCAGGGCCTCGTTCATCGGAGAGGTCACTCCGTGATGGTGGGCGGCTCGGCGAGGAAGGGGCGCAACTCGAGCCACTCGTGGATCGGCTTCCCGCCCGCCCCGGGGGCGGCCGACAGCTCCCCGGCCAGCTCGACGGCGCGCTCGTAGCCGTCGACGTCGATCACCATCCAGCCGGCGATGAGGTCCTTCGTCTCGGCGAACGGGCCGTCGGTGACCGGCGGGCGGCCCTCACCGTCGTACCGGACCCAGCGCCCCTCAGGAGCGAGCGCCTGGCCGTCGACGAACTCGCCGGTCCCCTCGAGCCGTGCCGCGAAGTCGTTCATGTACTGCACGTGCGCCGAGATCTCCTCAGGCGTCCACTGGTCCATGGGCACGTCGTTGACCGGAGCCGGGGCGCCGCGGTAGTGCTTGAGCAGCAAGTACTTGGCCATGGTGGTTCTCCTCGGTGCTGGTGCGACCCATTGTGGTCGCGTTCACTGCTGGGACGGAGCCAGCCACGGTTTCTCGACATGGTCGGCCGCATCTTTTTTGGCGCTCGTCGACGATCCTGGGGGAGCCGTCTCGCGGGCCGGGGCATCTGCCCGGATGTCCCTTAGGGGGAGCAGTGTCGATCAAAAGGGGACGTATCGGTGACATACAACTTGCTTACCGTCGCGGCCGTCAGCCCCGAGACCATGGCCGTCGCCATTGCCGGCAGCCTCGGTGTCGCGGTCGGTGATGTGGACGTGGCCGATTCTGACGGCGACCCCGGCCTCCGTAACCCGACCTCTATCGAGAACGGCTGGAAGCCCGCGACGAACTCGCCGCCATCGGTGCCCGCCTGCCAGGCAACGTCACCGAGCTGCTCGACGGAGCACTGGAGGAATTGGACAGGCGGTTCGCCGCAGCAACAGGGGAAGACCCGTCGGGGAGCCTGCGCAGGGAACTGACCGGCGCGCCCGCGGATACGACCCCAGCCGGCTGGTGGTGGCATCGCCGCCCGGATCCCACACCCACAGCGGACACGGCTCCGGCCCGGGCACGCAGCGACGGGCCGTCGTCGCTGCGCGAGGAGGTTGTCAGTCCACAGAGGACGACAAAAACAAAAGGCAAGGAGCTCCAACTCCTCGCCACTATCAACCTATAGCGCACAGGGGGGCTTGCGGCAAGACCCGGGTCGTACCGCAGAATCGTCGGCCCAGAGCCGGAATCTGCAGAAATGGGGAGATGTGCAGTGCGTGTGCTGTTGTCGACGTGGGGGTCGCGCGGGGACGTCGAACCGCTGGCGGGACTGGCCGTGGCGTTGCGGGAGTTCGGTGCGGATGCGCTGGTGTGCGCGCCGCCGGACGAGGAGTTCGCGGAGCTGCTGGCGCGGGTCGGCGTGCCGCTGGTGCCGCTCGGCCCGACGGTGCGCTCGGTGGTCGCCGGTACGAAGCCGCCGACTGCGGAAGACGCGTTCCGGCTCGCTCCCGAGCTGGTCGCCGCGCGGTTCAACACGCTCACCGGGGCGGCGGAAGGGTGTGACGCGGTGCTGGCGACCGGCCTGATGCCGGCTGGCGCACGGGACGTGGCCGAGAAGCTGGGCATCCCCTACGTGTTCGCGTGCTTCCACATCTTCGGACTGCCGTCGCGGCACTTCCGTCCGGGGGCACGACCGGGCATGCAGTCCCCGCAGGACGAGACCGACAACCGCGTGCTGTGGGAGCAGGACGCCCAGAGGGTGAACGCGTTGTACGGCGAGGCGCTGGGCAGTCATCGGGCGGCGATCGGCCTGCCGCCGGTGGACAGCGTCCGCGACCACGTCTTCACCGGCCGGCCGTGGCTGGCGGCCGACGCGAGGCTGTGCCCGTCGCAGGGCATGACCGACCTCGACATCGTGCAGACCGGGGCGTGGATCCTGCCCGACGGCCGTCCGCTCCCGGAGGGGCTGGAGGCGTTCCTGGGCGCGGGCGCACCACCGGTGTACGTGGGTTTCGGCAGCATGGCCGCACATGCCCCGAAGGGCATCGCCCGGGTGGCCATCGAAGCGAGCCGCGCGCAAGGCCGCCGCGTACTCCTCGCCCGCGGCTGGGCGGACCTGGCCCCGATCGACGACGCCGACGACTGCTTCGTCGTCGGCGAGGTCAACCAGCAGGAACTGTTCCGCCGGGTGGCCGCCGTGGTGCACCACGGCGGCGCGGGCACCACGACGACGGCGGCCCGGGCCGGCGCGCCTCAGCTGGTCGTCCCCCGGATCGCGGACCAGCCCTACTGGGCCGCCCGGGTGGCCGAGCTGGGCATCGGTGCGGCGCACGAAGGCCCGACGCCGACCTTCGAGTCCCTGTCCGCCGCGCTCACCACGGCCCTGGCCCCCGAGACCCGAGTACGGGCGAGGGGCGTGGCCGGCATGATCCGCGCCGACGGCGCGACGGTGGCCGCGAAACTGCTGCTCGACGCAGTCAGCCGGTAAAGGCGGTGTCCCCGCCGCCTGCTTGACCTGAAGTCGGGTTGAGGTCCTACCGTCGACGGCGTTGATCACCGTCTGATGACAGGGGGACGAGCTCGTGCATCTCGGTACTGGAGCCACTTTCGGCCGGGCACTCGTACTGGGCCCAGGAGGCCTGGTCGGTACGGCATGGATGGCCGGGCTGGCCGCCGGACTGCGCCGCGGTGGGGTGGATCTCGGCGAAGCCGACCTGACCATCGGCACGTCGGCCGGTGCGATTGTCGGCGCGCTGCTGGCCACCGGTCAGGACCTCGACCGGCTTGCCGCCCCGGCGCGCCGGCCGGGTCCGGCGGCGCCACGGCGTGAGGTGGATGCCGCCGTGATGGGTTCCGTGTTCGCCGTGCTCGGTGAAGAGGGGCTGGATCCCGGGGAGGCCCGGCGCCGGGTCGGCCGGATCGCGCTCGACCACGCCGGTTCCGACGACGAACGGGCGCTGCTCGCGGCGCGGGGCGCCCTGATCGGCTCGACCACCTGGCCGGACCGGCAGCTGATGCTCACCGCGGTGGACGCGGCCACGGGTGAGCCCGTTGTGTGGGACCGCACGAGCGGCGTGCCGCTGGTGCACGCGGTGGCCGCGAGCAGCGCCTTTCCCGGGGCCGAGCCGCCTGTCGCCGTCCAGGGGCGGCGGTACATGGACGGCGCCCTGCGCGCGGGGACGAACGCGGATCTCGCGGCCGGTGCCCACACGTTGGTCGTCGTAGAGCCGTTGGCACACGTATTTCCCCGGGAGCAGCTTGAGCAGCAGCTGGCAGCCGTCGGGGCGTGGGCTGTTGTGACCGTCGGTCCGGATCCGGATGCGGTGCGGGCTTTCGGTTCCGACCTGCAGGACAGGGCGAACTGGGAACCGGCGTACCGGGCGGGTCTTGGCCAAGCGACCGCCACCGTCGAACGGCTGCGCCCCGTGTGGAAGGCCGAAGCGGAAGCCGCCGCTGAAGCCCACTGGCCAACCCGCTGATCAGCAGCGGCACGTGCAGCAGGTGGCACTGCGCACCTACGTACTGCTGCCTCGGAGGTACGACGACCGGAAGGTCCTGCCGCCGGGGTGGCAGGCGAGGCGGATGGTGCGGTCTGGCCGTCGGCTACGACTGGACCGCCACCATCTTCATCCGGTCAGCGAGGTGAACCGAAAGCCTAGGCGTCGTCCTTCGGCGTGATGCGGGTGGCCGTCGTGTCCTTGTTGTTCTCCTTGTTTGGGTCCGCGTCGTCGCCGAACACCCTGGCGGTGTTCTTCACGGTGGTGGGCTTCGAGACGTTGGCCGCGGTGCCGGTCACCTCGACCTCCACACGGTCGCCCTTCGGCAGCGGACCACCCGTGCAGGAGAGGATGCCGTCGGTGATCTCGCACCCTTCGGTCGGCGTGGTGGGCGTCAGGATCTTCGCGGGGATGTCGTCGATCAGCGACCAGCCGGAGGAGTCGTGCTTCCCCAGGTTCTTCACGGTGATGCGATAGCTGACTTCGCTGCCCGCCTCGACGCTCTTGGGGCCGTGCTTGTGCACAGCCAGGTCGGCGGACGAGTCGAGGAAGCAGGAGGTGGCGTCGAGGTTCGTCGCCGGGGTCGTGGTCTGCGTCGACAGCACGGTGAACCAGGGGTTGGAACCGGTCGCATTCTTCACGTGGACTCGGATGAGCTGTCCGGAATTGCGGAAGAATCCGAGGTCGCCGTTGCCGTACGTGAAGACGCCGCCGAAGTCCTCGCCGCCCGGAAGAACACCCGGGAAGAAGTCCACGCTCTCATTGGCGATGTCGATCCGCGTGATGGCACCGTCGTCGGTTGAGCCCCACAGGAATCCGTCACGGAACGCGATGTCGAAGACGTCGAGTTCCGGGTCGGCCAGCTCCGGGACATCGATGACACCCGTGACGGAGCGGGAGGTGACGTCGATCCGGTAGATCTGGCCCGTGTTGTCGGCCAGGACGTAGTAGTTGCCCTCGTCGTCGAACGTTCCCGAGATGTAGAGGGCGGGCGGCAGGCCGGCAATGGCACCGAGGTTGGTGAAGTCTCCATTGCGGTCGAAGCGGACCAGGTCGTTGTTCGCGTTGCCGAACGTGGTCCCGTAGAGGTACCGATCGTCCGGGTTCACGCCGATGGCGTTGTAGAGGAACGGTGTCGGGTCGCCCAGCGGCGTGAACTGGACGGTTCCGGGCCCTCTGTCGGCGGTGTAGAGCTGGTCCGGGTCACCGAACGAGACGTAGACCTGTCCGTCGCACGCAACGCCGTCTCGATCGGGACGCTGCTGCGCGACAGCCGCCGCAGGAGCCGGGACGGCACCGGCCGGTGACGCCGGCAGGCTGGAAGCGAGCCCGGCGACGATCCCCACTGCGCCCAGCGCGGAAAGCGTACGCAGCCGCCGCTTTCCGCCGTTCGCGTTTGTTCCTCGAATCACGAAGATGCACCTTTCGCTGCTCATGGCAGACAGGGCCCCAAGACGGAGGACCCGTGTGTGCCGGATGTGACGGACATAGACCAGCACAAGGGATGTCGGGTCGGATATCGTGGCTCCGGCTTCGGTAATGATTTCGCTCGAATGCGCCATGACAATGCGTGGGCGAAATCTTTCAGATCATCAGAACGTCGGCCCAGCCGCGCCGTTGACCGACGCGCAGGGTGGAATCGTGCCGCGCGGTGATCCGTTTGAGAGGACCTGGCCGGCTCCGGACCGTGATGACCCCGGCTGGGGTTGCCGGTGGTGCGGCGTCCGCTGTCGGGGTACACGGTCTCGTCCCTGGTCGACGGCATGGCCGTGGTCGACGTCGGCCGGCTGGCGGTGGAGCCGGCACCCGCTGACGGCCGCGGTATGTGGGTGGCGCTCGCGGCAGCTGCCTACGCCCTCCCCGGCGCGGCCGGTGCGGTACTGCTCAACCGCCTCCTGCGCGGACTCCGTCGAGCTCGGCTCGCCACTTGGGACGCGCTGCTGCGCGCCCGCGCGCTCGGCGTGATCCCGCTCGCCCAATCGCCCGGGAAGTTGACATCCTCGGCGCTCGCGAATTACCTTCGCCATTACTTAAGGATGTAAACCATCTATTTACTTAAGTATTCTCGCCGCCTGGGGCAGACCATCAGAGGAAGGGCACCGACATGAACCCCGCCCAGCACGGAGCTGCCGTCGCAGCCGAGACCGCCGCATTCGTCGCCACGGTCACGGCAGCCGACCTCACCACCCCGGTGCCGACCTGCCCCGGCTGGACTCTCGGGGACCTCACGAAGCACGTCGGCAGCGTGCACCGGTGGTTCACCGAGCTGCTTCGCCGGGGCATCCAGCAACCGCCGACCAGCCGTGAGGTCGACCTGCGCCTGCCGGAGCACCCCGGAGGGCTCCCGGACTGGCTTTCCGCGAGCGCAGCGCAGGCCGCCGAGGTGTTCGCCGCCACCGACCTGGACGCGCCCATGTGGGCCTGGGGAGTCGACCAGCACGCCCGGTTCTGGGTCCGGCGCATGCTCTTCGAGACCCTCGTCCACCGGGTCGACGCCCAACTCGCACTCGGGGTCTCACCGCACGTCGACCGCGTACTGGCGGTCGACGGCATCGACGAGTTCCTCACCAACCTGCCGTTCGCATCCTCCTTCGCGCCGCTGACCGCCCAACTGCGCGCCCCTGACCGGACCATTCGCTTCACTTGCACCGACGGCGACAGTGCCGGCGACGGCGTGGTTGACGGCGACTGGAAGGTCGGCTTGCGCCCCGACGGCTTCGGCCTGCTCGCTGACGGCGCCGAAGCCCGCGCGGCGGACGCCACGGTCCGGGGAACGGCCGCCGACCTCCTGCTGCTCCTCTACGGCCGCCTGGACCACCGGAGCGACGCCTTCCACCTGCTCGGCGACCAGGACCTGCTCGACCACTGGTTCGCGCACTCGGCCTTCTAGGCTCGGACCACCGCGACGCGGGACCAGTCCGCACCGGCCACCACCACACCGTCAGTCAGCCAGGCCCGCGCAGGTGCGCCGTGTCGTTGAGGACAGCGAGGATCCAGCGGGTATCGCCGAAATCGTCGCGACGCAGTTCGAAGCGGGTGAGACCGGCGTGGGTGGCGCCGAAGCCCATG
Organism: Streptomyces sp. NBC_00190; assembly: GCF_036203305.1. Taxonomy (GTDB): domain Bacteria; phylum Actinomycetota; class Actinomycetes; order Streptomycetales; family Streptomycetaceae; genus Streptomyces. Next base: position 8,097,731 of record NZ_CP108131.1, read on the forward strand.
ACCGGGCTCCGGCTGACAGGGATCCCGAGGAGGAGACGGCAGACCGCGTGGAGGGTTTCGCCGTGCGCGGCCAGGAGGACGTGCCCGCCGTCGTGGCGTTCGAGGAGACCGGCCAGGTGGCGGGTGACTCGGGTCAGATAGCTGTTCCAGGGTTCGGCGTCCGGGGCGCACGGCCGGTTCGGGTGGGCGTACGGGGCTCCCCGGAACGAGGCTTCGACCTCACGCCAGAGCATCCCGTCCGCCTGGCCGTGCCGGGGGCCGTCGAGGCCGGGATCGGTGAGGAGGGGCAGGCCGAGGCCGTCCGCCAGGAGGCGGCCGCTCTCCTGGAGGCGTCGGCGGGGCCCCGCGTACACGGCGCCGACAGGGTTCCCGGCGTCCTGCTCGGCGGCGAGCCGGGCGGCCAGTCGTTCGATCTGGAAGCGCCCGGCATCGGTGAGTCCGGTGCAGGTCTTCGGGCCGCCGACGCGCCCGGCGGTGTTGCACCGGGCCTCGCCGTGCCGGGCGATGACCAGCCGGGTGGTGACGGTCACGGTGCGGCTCAGAGCACTGCGGCCAGTCTGTCGGCCGTACGCAGGGCGAGCGCGGCCGCCGTTGAACTTCAGCGTCGGCTGCAGCGGTTCGACTTCCGTGGCACCGGCGGTGTCCTCCAGATGCTGCCAGATGCGGCGGGCAAGGGCATGGCCGTACGCCAGGGCCCGCTTGGAGTGGTCGTCGATCTTGTGCGCGATCTTGGGCCGCGGTACGTCGAGACCGTCGCGCTGGTCGGAGAGCGTGACCCGGTTGGCGGGGTCGGGGAGCTGCACGTCGGTGAAGCCGAGCCACCGCGTCAACTCGTCCCGGGCGGCGTGGGCGTGGAGCAACGGCTGGTGGACCTCGGGGCCGGTGCGCGAGGAGTGGGTCTCCAGCGCGTCGATGGCGTCCAGCCGCAGCTTGGCCTGACCGGAGCCGTTGTGTTGAACGTTGTGGGGGCCGGGGACGAGCTGCCACTCCTCCTTCTTGTCCGGCTGGAAGTGGACGGTGTCCCCGTCCGAGCGGCCTCCGATGAGAGGGTACGAACCCTTGATCAGCAGCGTGGGCATGACGAGCGGCTCCCTCGTGACGGGCACAGGCGCGGACACCGGATACATGCTCACTCAACGTGGCGGAATGGGTGCGCTTTGCGCACAGAGGGTGAAACCGCGCGAGACCTTCGCTCGTTGAGCCTCTTTCGGGCCGAGGACTCCCCGGGCGGCCCCCGGCGCTTGACGCGTCGCCGACTCGTGGTTTCAGCTGCCGCCCTCGCGGCGAACCCCGGCCGTCGTACGGGAGGCCGCGTGCGCGGTGAGGGCGTGGTGAGCGTGCGGTGAGCGGTCGGCGTGATGGTGGGGTCTGTCACCGGGTCGGTCGAGACCCGGTCAGGGGACGAGGAGCAGGCGATGGGCATGCTGAGCGGTAAGACGGCGCTGGTCACGGGTGGTTCGCGGGGGATCGGGCGGGCGACCGCTTTGCGACTGGCAGCCGAGGGGGCCCTGGTCGCCGTCCACTACGGCGGTGACGACGGGGCTGCGCGGGAGACCCTCGCGCTGATCGAGAAGGCGGGCGGGCAGGGGTTCGCCGTACGTGCACGGTTCGGGGAAGACGGAGCCGTGGACCGGCTGTTCGAGCAGCTGACAGAGGGGCTGGCCGGCCGGGGTCTGGACATCCTGGTCAACAACGCGGGAATCAGCTCGGGCAGCTCGATCTCACAGGTCACTCCGGAAGAGTTCACCAGGCTGCTCACGGTCAACGTCGTCACGCCGTTCTTCGTGATCCAGCGTGCACTGCCCCTGCTCAACGACGGCGGACGCGTCATCAACATGGGGTCGACGGCCAGCCGGTTCGCGGTGGCCACGCAGATCGGCTACACCGTCAGCAAGGCGGCGCTGGAGGCGATGGCCCCGTCGCTGGCCAACGAGCTCGGCAGGCGCGGTATCACGGTGAACACCGTCGCGCCCGGCGCGATCCGGACCGACATGACCGCCGGCTACACCTCGATCCCCGAAGTGGTCGCGGGGCTGGAGGCGATGACCGCACTCGGGCGGATCGGTGAGCCGGAGGACGTCGCCGACGTCATCGGCTTCCTGGCGGAGCCGGCGGGTCGGTGGGTGACCGGCCAGACCGTCGACGTCTCCGGTGGGACCTACCTCGGCCCCCTCGCGTGATCATTTCCGGTGGATAATCACCGGCATGCAGTTCTTCATCCTGGGCGAGACCCGGGCACGGCACGACGACGGGGCCGAGATCGCGCTGGGCGGTCCGGCCCGCCGAGCGCTGCTGGCCCTGTTGCTGTTGCGTCCCGGCGACGTGGTGTCGGCCGACCGGCTGGCGGACGAGATCGCCCCGGACACGGCGACGTCGGCGTCACACGCACTGCAGTCCCAGGTGTCCCGGCTGCGCGCGGTGCTGGGTCCGGCAACGATCGAGCGGGCCGGGACGGGGTACCGGGTCGTGGTGGATCCGGAAGACGTGGACGCCTGCCGGTTCGAGCGGCTGGCGCAGGAAGGCAGGTCCGCGCTGGCCGACGGCGACGTCGAACGGTCGGTGGCACTCCTGCGGGAGGCACTGGCACTGTGGCGAGGGCCGGCGTTGGCCGATCTCGCGGACAGCCGGACGGCTCAGGCTGCCGCCGCCCGGCTGGAGGAGTGCCGGCTCGGAGCGCTGGAGGACCGGATCGAGGGCGAGCTGCGGCTGCGAAGGCACCGGGCGGCCGTGCCCGAGTTGCGCGAGCTGGTGGACAGCCATCCCCTGCGGGAACGGCCGGCGGGGCTGTTGATGCGCGCGCTGTTCGCCGAGGGCGGGCAGGCCGAAGCGCTGGTGGTGTTCGAGGAGACGAGGCGGCGCCTGGCCGATGAGCTGGGCGCTGATCCCTCGGCCGAGCTGGTCTCGCTCCACCGGGAGTTGCTGAGCGCCGATCCGTCGCCCTCCCACGCGGTGCCTCCCGCTCAGCTGACCTCATTCGTCGGCCGCGCCGCGGAGATGGGCGAGGTCGCCGATCTGCTGCGCGTGGCCCGACTGGTCACCCTGGTCGGCCCCGGAGGCGTCGGTAAGACCCGGCTGTCGGTCGAGGTCGCCGGAAGGGTCGGCGGCGACGTGTGTTTCGTGGAGCTCGCCCCTCTGAGCGACGGTGACGGCCTGCCGCACTTGTTGCTGGGAGCACTGGGGCTGCGCGAGAACGGGCTCCAGCTCGGGAGCAGCGCCCAGACGCCCACCGAGCGCCTCGTCGCGGCATTGTCCGACCGGGTGATCCTCCTCGTCCTGGACAACTGCGAGCACGTCGTCGAACAGGTCGCGGCCCTGTCGGCGCGGCTGCTGGCGGCCTGCCCGCGGCTGCGCGTCCTGGCCACCAGCCGGGAGCCGCTGGCCGTCATGGGGGAGAACCTCTGGCAGGTCCGACCGCTCGGCGACGAGGCGGCCGCACGGTTGCTCACCGACCGGGCGGGCGCGGTCCGGCGCGGTTCGGCCGACGACCCCGAGACGGTGCGGCGGATCTGCTCGGCGCTGGACAACCTGCCGCTGGCCATCGAGCTGGCTTCGGCGCGGTTGCGCACGCTGGACATCGAAGACCTGGCGGGACGGCTGGACGACCGGCTCGGCGTGGCCGCCGCCCGCGGCAGCCGTACGGCCGATGAGCGGCACCGCACCCTGCGCGCGGTGGTCGCCTGGAGCTGGGGGCTGCTCTCCGAATCCGAGCAGCGGGCCGCGCGACGGTTCAGCGTCTTCGCGGCAGGCGCGACGACCGATTCGGCCATATCGGTATGCGGGGCCGACGGGGAGACCCTGGAGTCACTGATCGACAAGTCGCTCCTCGAGATGTCGGGTGGCCGCCTCCGGATGCTGGAGACGATCCGCGCCTACGCCGCCGAACGGCTGGAAGCGGCTGACGAAGGCGAGACGGTACGGCGCGCGCACGCCCAGCATTTCCTCGAACTGGTGCGTACCGCCGATCCGTACCTGCGGCGGGCCGAGCAGCTGCGATGGCTGGAAATCCTGGCCGCCGAGCACGGCAACCTCCTGGCAGCCGTGCGATGGGCGGTCGAGGCCGCGCAGGTGGAGACCTCCCTGAAGCTGCTCGCGTCGGCCGCGACCTATCTGTGGATCCGCGGCGTGTCCCACTCGGCCTCGCCACACGCGACGGCGCTGCTCGATGCCCTCGGCGACGCGCCTCCGGCCGGCCTCGGCGAGGAGTACGTGGCGTGCCTCCTGCTGGCGGCGGCCGGTGCCGCCGGGCCCGCCGTCTGGCGGCGACACCGTACCCGGGCCGAGCAGGAGCTGGCTGACGCGTGGTCGGACGCCCGGCAGGGCCGCTACCCGGCCGTCCTGCTGCTGTGGATGATGCGGAACGCGACCGAGGCGGACCCCCGGCGCGCGTTCGCGCTCGTGTCCCGCCGGCGTGACTGCTCCGAGCCGTGGGTTCGGGCGGCCGCCCAGTACGTGTCGGGGTTCGGCCCCCTCGCCGAAGGGGATACGACAGGCGCCGAACAGGCCTTCGCCGAGGCCGTCGAGGAGTTCCGCTCGGCCGGTGACCGCTGGGGCAGCGCGTTGGCGCTGGACGCACTCGCCACGCTGGCGGGGGCACGCGGCGACCGCACCAGGGCGATCACACTGACCGATGAGGCCCATGCACTCACCGAGCAGCTCGGAGCCCTGGAAGACAGCGCCGACCAGCTGATCAACCGGGGCGATCACGTCTTCGCCGACGACCCCGGGACCGCCGCCGCCGATTACGCCCGGGCCGCCGCCCTCGCCCGCCGCGCCGGAAGCCCCACCTGCCTCGCGTCGGCCCTGCGCGGGCTCGGCGACATAGCCCTGCTGAAACAGGACCTGAACGAGGCTGAACGCCTGTACACCGAGGCCCTGGAACGGATCGATCCGCACTGGATCAAGAGCGCCGGCAACCGCGTACGCACCCTTGCCGGGCTCGGCCGCGTCGCCGAGGCACGCGGCCGCCACGCCGCGGCCGTGGTCCGATACCGGGAAGCCGCCGAGTACGCGGCGTCCGTGATGGGCAACGCCACCGCGGGCGCGCTGCGCATGATGGGGCTGCCCGAGACCGTCATCGACGTGGTGAGCCGGCCGTGAGTGCGTGGTGAGCGCTTCCCACGATGCTCTCACCCATGAAGAACAACACGGTCCTGATCTCCGGCGCTTCCGTCGCCGGCCCCGCGCTCGCCTTCTGGCTCCACCGTCACGGCTTCACCGCGACGATCGCGGAACGCGCTCCCGCCCTGCGCGAAGGCGGCTACGCCGTCGACTTCAGGGGCGACGCACACCTGTCGGTGCTCCGCCGCATGGGCATCCTGGACGATCTCGAACGCGTCCGCACCGGAATGGGCTCCATGTCGTACGTGAACAGTGCGGGCAAGCCGCAGGCCAAGCTCCCCGCCGACCTGTTCGCGGGAGACATCGAGATCCTCCGGGGCGACCTGGCCCGGGTCCTCTACGACGCGACGAAGGAACACACCGAGTACGTCTTCGGAGACTCCATCACCTCCCTCACCGAGGACGCCGACGGCGTGAGCGTCACCTTCGAACGCGGTGCGCCGCGCAGGTTCGACCTGGTGATCGGCGCGGACGGGCTGCACTCCCGCACCCGGAGCCTGGCGTTCGGGCCGGAGGAACAGTACGTGAAGCACCTCGGCGTCTACTGCGCGATCTTCACCACGGCCAACCATCTCGGGCTCGACCACACCGGGCACGCGTACCGCACGGCGGGCAAGCTCGTCGCGATGTACAGCGCTCGTCACAACACCCAGGCCAAGGCGGTCTTCTACTTCGGCTCGCCGCAGCTGGACCTCAACCGCCGCGACGTGACGCGGCAGCAGGACGTGCTCACCGAGCACTTCGGCGGGAGCGGCTGGCAGAGCGACCGCCTGCTCCACGACATGCGCTACGCCCCCGACTTCTACTTCGATTCGGTCGGCCAGGTCCACATGGACACCTGGTCGCACGGCCGCGTCACCCTGGTCGGCGACGCCGCCTACTGCCCTTCGTCCCTCTCGGGCATGGGCTCGGGACTCGCTCTGGTGGGTGCGTACGTCCTCGCCGGAGAACTCGCCGCCGCGCGCGGCGACCACCGGGTCGCCTTCGCCCGATACGAGCAGGAGATGCGTGAGTACGCGGAAGGCTGCCAGAAGATGGGCGACGGCATCGCCACGCTCATGGTCCCCGGGAACCGCTTCCTCGCTGCGCTCCTCAACCGCTACTACAAGGTCATGCCCTACCTGCCGGGAAGGAACATGGCCGCCAACATCGCCCGCAAGGCCGCCGAGAACATCACTCTGCGCGACTACCAGAACCTCACCCGGCGTTGAGCGGGTGCCAGGCTGTTCGTCACGTTTCCGGCTCGGCTGCCACGATGCCCAGCAGTCCAGGAAATCGCTGCTCGATGTCAGCCCGGCGCAGGCTGGCCATCCGGCTGTTGCCCCGGTCGACCTGCCGGATCAGCCCGGCCTCGCGGAGTGCACGGAAGTGGTGCGTGACGGTCGCCTTGGAGACCGGCAGCCCGAAGGAGCTGCACGTCCGCGCTGTGCCGTCGGGTTCGGCGGCCAGCTCACGCACCACTCGGCGGCGCAGCGGATCTGCCAGCGCGGAGAGTACCGGGCCGAGCTCGATCTCCTCGACCTCCGGGTGGCCTTCGCCGTCGGGCATACGGGACACCTTCCTGTAGGTATGGATTGCATCGTACCTACGAGTTCGGTAGCGTCCGGCAGGTACGAGATTGATTGTACCTATCGGGGAGAGAACCTGTATGACCCAGCCATTCGCACTCGTCGGCACCGCTCGACCCAAGCCCGAACGAGCCGAGGAGCTGAAGCAGCTTCTGCTCTCCTTCGTCGAGCCGACCCGGCGGGAGTCCGGCTGCCTGGAGTACCACTTCCATGAGGATCGCAACGACCCCGGTGTCTTCGTCTTCTACGAGGCCTGGCGCTCCCAGGCCGATCTCGACGCCCACCTTGCCCTGCCCCACATGCGAGCCTTCTGGGAGCAGCGCATGGACTACCTGGAAACCGACCTCGACGTCCGCTTTCTCACCATGCACAGCCCCTATCGGCCGGACGGACCGGAACGCGGCCTCTGACAGCCCGGTGACGTGAGTACGGCCAGGGCTCAGCGCAGCGGCGGGTGCGTGGCGAGCCAGTGACGCGCGATCTGTTCGCGCGTGGCGACCCACGCCCCGCCGCGCTGCGCCACGTGCCTCAAGAAACCGTCGAGCGCGCGGATGCGGCCGGGCCGTCCGATGATCCGGCAGTGCATGCCGAGGCTCATCATGCGGGGCCGGTCGGCGCCCTCGGCGTGGAGCGCGTCGAACGTGTCCACGAGGTAGGCGAGCATGTCGTCGGCGGTCGTGAAGCCGTGGACGATCAGGAACTTGAAGTCGTTCGCGTCGAGGCTGTACGGCAGCACCAGGTGCGGCCGGCCGACTGCTTGGACGTAGAACGGCAGGTCGTCCGAGTAGTCGTCGGAGTCGTAGAGGAAGCCGCCTTCCTCGGCGACGAGGCGCCGCGTGTTGGGACTCGTCCGACCGGTGTACCAGCCGACGGGCCGACGTCCGACGAGCCGCTGGATCGTCGTGATCGAGCGCGTGATGTCGGCACGCTCGGCCTCCTCGGGTACGTGGCGGTAGTCGATCCAGCGCCAGCCGTGGCTCGCCACCTCCCAGTCGGCGGCGGCCATCGCTCGCGCCGCGTCCGGGTTGCGCTCGAGCGCCTGCCCCACGGCGTAGACGGTGAGCGGCGCTCCGTGCGCCGCGAGCGTGCGATGGATGCGCCAGAACCCGGCGCGCGAGCCGTAGGCGAACATCGATTCGACGTTCAGGTCGCGGCCCCCCACCACGGGAGGCGCGCCGACGAGTTCGTGCAGGAAGCCCTCGGAGGCCGGGTCGCCCTGGAGGACGTTCTGCTCGCCGCCTTCCTCGTAGTTGAGGACGAGGCTGACGGCGACGCGGGCGCCGCCGGGCCAGGCGGCATGCGGCGGCTGGGCGCCGTAGCCGACGAGGTCGCGCTGATGCTCGGACACGGCGGCACCCTACCGTCGCCCCACGTCACAACGGCGGGGCCACGCGCCAAGTGCCCGCGACCCGCCGACGCCGCCCAGGTGGTCGCCGACCCGCTGTCCGGGGACTCCGGAAGAGCCCCCGGACCGTCGATTCCTCAGTACGTATGTCCCACGTGCCCGAGTGCCTGCTTCAGCAGCACCCCGTGCCCGCCGGGCATTTCGCTCTGCACGGCTTGGGAGGCCGCCTCCTGCGGGCTGAACCAGACCAGGTCGAGCGCGTCCTGCCGGGGCTGGCAGTCGCCGGCCACGGGCACGATGTAGGCGAGGGACACGGCGTGCTGGCGCGGATCGTGGTACGAGCTGACACCCACTGTGGGGAAGTACTCGGCGACGGTGAACGGCTGGAGGGAGGGGGGAACGCGGGGCAGGGCGACCGGACCGAGATCCTTCTCCAGGTGCCGCAGCAACGCGTCACGGATCCGCTCGTGATGCAGGACGCGGCCGGACACCAGGGTCCGGCTGACCGTTCCGTCCGGACCGATGCGCAGCAGCAGTCCGATGCTGATGACTTGGCCGCTGTCATCCACGCGTACGGGCACGGCCTCCACGTACAGGATCGGCATCCGGGCCCGGGCCGTCTCCAACTCATCCGTGGATAGCCAGCCGGGCGTGGTCTCGGTCGTGTCAGACATTGCTGGATCATACTTTCCGGACATGGTGCTACGCAGGATCTGCGAGGACTCGGTTTCGGGACATGGCCGCGAGAGGCAGCTGACCGTACCTCACATCCCGCCCTCGACAGCCGGACTGCGCATGACGGGCACTGCGGAAGTACGGTCAGCGCCCCGTGGGCCTGCCGGATGCCGGTACCTGCCGCCCGCCCGGACGGACGGGCGGCAGGGCCCCGCCCGCCCGCTGCCTGCCGGGGCTCAGCCCCACAGGCCCGGGGTGATTCGGACCGTGGTGCTGGCCTGCCGGTTGGACTGCTGGCCCAGGGCGACGTACGTGTAGGTGCCCGAGTGGGTGTTGGAGACCAGGTTGGTGCTGAACTCGCCGTCCTCGTCGGCGGTGAAGACGTTACCTCCGACGTTTCCGGAACCCCGCACGGTCGTCAGCGGCCTGCTGGCCGGGCTCACCGCCGAGCAGCGCGACGTCATACGGGCCGCGGCCGTGCTCGGCGAGCGACTGGACGCCGCGCAGCTCGCCGCCGTCCTGCCGGAACCCGGCGAGACAGCGGTCGCGCAGGCACTGGAAGCGGCATGGCACGCCGGCGTCCTCACCGCGGCGAGGGCCACCGACGCCGGACGCACCTACCGCTTCACCCATGATCTGGTACGCGATGAGGTGCTGGGCCGGACCACCCCCGCGACGGCCCGTGCCCTGCACCGGGCCGCCGCGCGGGCGCTGGAGCAGGCTGGGAACCCCGCCGAGGCGGCCCGTATCGCGGCACACTGGCGACGGGCCGGCACGGAGCCCGGGCACCGAGCCGCCGCCGCGCACTGGTCCCGGATCGCCGCGGACCTGGCCCGCGAACGGCACGCCTACGCGGATGCCGCCCGCCGCCTGGCGGACGCCGCCGCCGTACTCGATGCGGCGGACCCGCAGCGCGCCCCGGCGCTCATCGACCTGGCCCGCGCCGAGTACCTTGCCGGGCGCTACGACGCCAGCCTGCGCCACTGCGACGAGGCGTCCGACGCGGCGAGGGCGAACGGCCGGCCGGCCCTGCTCGCCGAGGTCGCCCTGGTACTGCAGGGGGTCACGTTCCCCCAGGCCGCACAAGCCATCACCCGGCTGTGCAGGGCGGCCCTGGCAGTCAAGGACCTGCCGGACGCGATGCGCGCGCGGCTCCTCGCCCAGCTCGCCACCGCCTCCGCCGAACTCGACGCACCCGAGGATGCGGCCGAGCAGGCCCGCGCCGCCCTCGAACTGGCCGAGGCCGCTGGTGACCTGCGGTCCGAACTCGACGCCGCCCGGGCGGTGCAGATGACCCTGGCGCATCCCGACGACACCGCCGAACGCCTGCGCCTGGGCGAACTGACCGTGTCCCACGCCGAGCGACTCGGCGACCCGCTCGCCAGCGTTCTGGGCCACCAGTGGCGCGTCCAGGCCGGATACCTGCTGGGCCGGCTGGACCTGGTGGATGACGCGATCCGCGGCATCGAGGCCGTCGTGGCCCGTTCCCCGCTGCCACTGACCCGCTGGCACCTGCTGCGCGTCAGCGCGGCCCGGGCCGTACAGGAAGGACGGTTCGCCGAGGCCCGCCGCTGGAACGAGGAGGCCACCGAGCTCGCCCGGGCCGGCGGAGACCAGTCCGCGACCGCCCTGAGCTACGTACTGCAGCAACAGCTGGCCGTGGTGCGCGGCGACGCGGCAGAAATGTCCGAGGACATGTGGCGTGACCTCGACCGGGCGCCGAGGCACCCGCTGTTCCTGTCCGTGCGGGCACGGGCGTTGTTCCTCGCCGGGCGGCGGGACGAGGCGCTGGAGGCCTATGACCGGCTGCGCCCGCTGTTTCCCTTCCCGATGACGAGCCCGCCGTGGCCTGCGGTGCTGCTGAACCTGGTCGACCTGATCGGCCTGACCGGCGATGCGGAGGCCGCGCGGCTGGCGTACGGCCAGCTCGCGGTGTTCCAGCCGTACCCGGGAGCGCTCGGCACACCCACGGCGTACTTCTCCGGTACGGTCAGCCGCGACCTCGGCCGTCTCGCCCTGGCAGCCGGCCGGCTGCCACAGGCCGAGGAACGGCTCCGCGAGGCGCTGATCCGTAACCGGGCCCTCGGCGCGCGACCGTACGTGGCGCTGACCTGCCTGGACCTCGCCGCAGTCGAACGCGACAAGGGAGCCCTCGTGGACGCGGCCGCACTCGCCGGGGAGGCCCTGTCGACCGCCGACCAGCTCGACCTGCCCGGAACCTCCGCCGCCGCGGTGCGCCTCATCGGTGAAATCGCCGCCCAGCGAGACAGCACCGACCCGCTCACGCCGCGCGAACGCCAGATCGCCGAGCTCGCGGCCCGGGCCCGTACGAACCGGCAGATCGCCGCCGATTTGTTCATTTCCGAACGAACGGTGGAAAGCCACGTCCGCAACATCCTCGCCAAGCTCGGCTACGCGAACCGAACCGAACTGGCTGCGCGATGGGCCAACCACTGAACCTCAGGGGTTTGGGCCGGGTTCGGCCACTCCGCAGAAGGGGGTATGTGTGGTCACGCGGCGTGAGATTCGGGGTCCCCGGTGGTGACCCGCCCCATAGGGCCCACGTCACATACGAACCGGGCTAGTAGCCTTCACACGGCGCGATTCCGCTTCCTCGTACCGTCTCTCACCTGCACGGATCCCTTCCGGTGCGCTTAGGCGGCGCCGGTCCCGGACTCCGGGGGTGCCTAGTAGGTGGGGTCGTTGCCAGGGGGCGGGGGCGTCTGTAGAACTGGATGAGTCGCCGGGCGGCACGGGTGCTTACCCCCGCCGCTGGTGAATCCCTCTCCTTTGCGTGAGTGGCTCACGCATGTCTTCGGCATGCCGCGACTGTCCTTGTTGTCTTCGGAAGGTCTGTCTGTGTCCAAGTCCGTCATCCGCCGTATCGCCGCTTCGAAGAAGACCCTCGCGGGTGCCGTCGTCGCCGTGGGTGTCGCCGGTTCCATGCTCGCCACGGTTCCCGCTCAGGCGGCCCCGACGAGCGCCAAGGCGATCGCCCAGCAGATGATCAAGGACCCGGCGCAGTTCGCGGCGTTCAACAACATCGTTTCCCGTGAGAGCGGCTGGAACCACACCGCCACGAACGCCTCCTCGGGCGCGTACGGCCTGGTGCAGGCCCTGCCGGCCTCGAAGATGGCCTCCGCGGGCGCCGACTGGAAGACCAACCCGGCCACCCAGATCAAGTGGGGCCTGGACTACATGAACTCCCGTTACGGCAGCCCCGTCGGTGCCTGGAACTTCTGGCAGACCCACCACTGGTACTAAGCCACCAGCGGGAAGCAGACGCAACGAAAACGCCCGGCCGGGACCATCCCGGCCGGGCGTCTTCGCGTACGCGGCCACCGAACTGCCGATGAGACCCGCAAGGCCGTCTCGCGGAGGCGCAGGATGAGGCTCCCTGCCGCCGCGCGTCAAGTCCCGAGAAGCAGGGTCATGACGCGCCCCGGCACCGGAGGGCTTACTGGAATCGCCCCCTCACCGCCTCTGAACTGGAGAAAGCCCTCATGGCCCGCACGTCCCGGAAGCAGCGTTTTGCGATGATCGCCGTTTCGGCCGCGTTTCTCGGAGGAGGCGCGCTGCTGCCCACCAGTGCAATCGCCGCTCCGGCCGCGCCGCAGAGCGTTGAGGCGGCCACGCTGGAAGCCGGTCACTTCGGCCATGCGAAGAGCGGTCACGAGGACGCCGCCAGGAAGCACAGGAACAACGAGGACAAGGAGCACGGCAAGATCAAGGACGTGGAGAACATGCCGGGCTGCAAGTCCTACCAGGGCAAGGTCTACTGCGAGCACAAGTCCGACAAGCCGGCCCCCGCCCCGGCCCCGGACGCGGCGGACTCCGCAGCTTCGGACCGGGAGAACCCGGACCGGGTTCCCACTCCGGAGACCGGCCGGGCTCCCGCGGAGAATTCCTCGGCCGCCTCGGACTGAGACTGAGGCTCGGTGATGCGGCTCCCCGTACCGTGCCGGGAGCCCGTGAAGCCTTTGAACAGCTGATCAGCCCCTGTCCGGCCCGGTCGGGTCACGCAGGGGCTTCTGTCTGCACGGCCGGGACGCCGGCTGGGCAGCCGGATACGGCCGGCTGCTTCAGTGCCACCCGGTTCGCGCCCACCTCGACTTGATAGGCAAGTGAGCGTTTGCCTATCCTGTGGTCGTGGCCGCCGACGACGTTTTCAAGGCCTTGGCCGACTCCACCCGCCGGATCATCCTCGACGAGCTCGCGGACAAGTCCGGACAGACACTGTTCGAGCTGTGCGCGCGACTGAGCATGAAGCATCAGCTCGGCATCTCGCGACAGGCGGTGTCTCATCACCTCGCCGTACTGGAGGCCGCCGGGCTCGTCGAGACCAGGCGGGAGGGCCGCTGCAAGTTCCACGACCTGAACACAGCCCCGCTGCGGCAGATCGCCGAGCGATGGCTCGTGCCCGACACATCCGGATCGCAGGAGAGCACCCCATGAAGATCCACCTGACCAGCGTCTTCGTCGACGACCAGGCCAAGGCCCTGCGCTTCTACACCGAGATCCTCGGTTTCGTGAAGAAGCACGACGTCCCGCTGGGTGAGAAAGACCGGTGGCTGACCGTCGTCTCGCCCGATGAGCCCGGCGGCACCGAACTCCTCCTGGAGCCCGCCGGCCACCCAGCCGCCAAAACGTACCGGGACACGCTCGTATCGGACGGTATCCCGCTCGCCCAGTTCGCCGTCGACGACGTGGAGGCGGAGTACGACCGCCTGCGCGACCTCGGCGTCCGCTTCACCCAGGAGCCCCTGGCGATGGGACCAGTGACCACCGCCGTCTTCGACGACACCTGCGGCAACTTGATCCAGATCGCGACAAAGCCGCAGTAGGCGCCGGGGCGCTTGCGGGCGTCGGTGCCTCCGCGGCCTTTCCCTTAGCGTCCTGCCATGACAACCGAGAACTGCCGCCGTGATCTCACCGCCGTCTGCAAGTCCGCGGACAGCGGCTATCTCCTTCAAGTGGTCCGCGAAGGCAGCTGCGAGCCCCTTGCCGAGAAGGACCTCTCCCACTGGCCCGACTGGCCGATATTTCCCTTCGACGCCGCCCACGCGGCGGGGTGCGAACTCGTCTTGCTCGGCTACATGATCTGGCCTGACAGCGTCACTCCCGACTCGTTGATCGGCTGGCGTCCGGTACCGGGCCAGCAGGCATGGTCGGCGACGGTCGGCACCTTCGCCCAACTGCAGGACGCCGGAATCTGACGCCGGACGGCTTCGAGGCCCTGCGGCGGCGGACGAGACGTCGCACCGCCCTGACCTTGCATCTGACCGGTCGGGCCGGCCTGCCGTCGGCGGTGTCGCAGGACCTGGACACGGAGCAGGGGGCGCCAATCCGCAACGCCTCCAAGGCCGTTGACGCCTACCGGCAGCCGTCCGGCCGCCGGGACCACGCGCTGATTTCTTAGCATCAGAGGCCAACTATTCACCCGGTCGCTCTCAGGACGACTACAAAGGACCGCACCGAACCGAATCCGGCGGCGAGGATGATGTCATCCGTCGACGCTCGGGACGATGTCGAAGGCGGTGGATGCGCGTGTGTGAGTGCAGAAGCAGGACCGAATCGATTGCGGCCAGATTACTTCTGAGGGGTCCGAGTTCCGGCTCCTTCAGCTGATGCGGGCGGCCATGCTGAAACCCGTGGCGTTCTCTTCGGCGTACGCATCGGTGGACGAGTACCGGCTCCTGACGTCGGCCATCCGGTCGAGAGCGGGAGAGGCTCAGGGAGATTTCAGCAGGGCCGGGCGCGGGGAGGGAGGAACGCCCTACCTCCCCGTGCGCATTCAACTTCGGGGTTTGTTCATCGAGCTTTACATCGAGCTCCGGCCGCAGAATGCGGACCTTCGTATCGTCGGGTTCCGAAACACCTTCGAGAACGGTCAGGCTCCGCCGGAGGCGTATGTCCGCCACGTGCGGGACTCGGCCGCGCCACCGGGGATTCGCCGAGCGGAGGCCCTGCCCTTCGGCGGAGGCCGCTCCGACCTGGAGGCGGCTGCCGACGTGCGGCGTTCGGGGATCTTCCTGGGGCGCCGCCCCCTGGGCAACGCGGTCATCTGGCTGCATCGGAACCGCGATCCGAAGTGCACCGCGCACGGAATTCTCGTGCTCTCGGAAATGCTCTGCGAGGCTGCTCGATACCCCGCCCTGGCCGATGCGATATCACGCATCTGGATGACCGGTGGTCGGCTGTCGACCATGGCAGCCGCCTGAAATTTCTTGTATAGGCACCCATCCGCAGGCGTTGGGGCACCGAAGAAGGGGCGAGACCTCTCCATGAGCTCATCTCAACCCCGTACGAAGTGCGATTCCCGTCCTGGGATCCACGGAACAGGAGCGAATGTGATAGTCAAGCGCGCCGGTCGCCTCGTGGTACTTGCCGCCGTACCCGCCGCTGCGTTCCTGACCCTCGGCCTTTCCGGACCAGCTCTCGCGGAGGGCGGAAAGGCGTACCAGATCGATCTGGCGCAGCTGAACGAATCAGGCTCCAGCGGTACGGTCATGCTCAGCCTCAAGGGAAACCAACTCACCGTGCAAATCGCGTCCGAGGGCATGGTGCCCGGGTCACCGTCGGCGCAGCATCTGCACGGATCGACGAAGGGGCACGACTTCCACTGCCCGGACGCCAGCGATGACACCGACGGCGACGGGGTCCTCAGCAACACCGAGGCCACGCACGACTACGGCGACATCAACATCTCACTCACCACGTCCGGGGACACCAAGGCCACGAGCGGTCTCGCCGTGGACCGCATGCCCGTCGCCGACAAGCAGGGCAAGGTCTCCTACAAGCGGACGATCGCCGTCGGCCAGGACGTGGTCGACCACATCAAGGACCTGCACGTCGTGCAGCACGGCATCGACCGCAACAAGAACGGCAAATACGACTTCGAGGGGGCCGGCAAGAGCGAGCTCGACCCCAAGCTGCCCCAGGAGGCCACGGCTCCGACCAACTGCGGGGAGGTCAAGGGCGCGGCCGTGGGGTCCGTTCCGGTCGGTGGTATCGAGACCGGCGGCGGTTCTCCGCAGCGTGCGACGGTGCCGGTGACGGTCCGTGACGGTGCGGCGATCACCGTACTGGCGGTGGTGGCCGGTGCGGTGGCCATCGGGCGGAAGCGGGCCGCTGCCGTACCCACCGGCAGGCAGACCACCGGGGGCGGCGCGTGAAGCCGGCCCCCGCGCACTCCGCAGCCGTCGCGACCGCCATGCGGCTCCGCCGCCGGACGGCAGGCTCCCTGGCGGCCGCCGCCCTCGCCGGGCTGCTCCTCGCGGGATGCGGAGGCCAGAACGCGGTGCACCCCGCCCCACAGGGGCAAGCACTTCAGGGCGAGGCGCCGGCCGCAGCCGGCGCCGCACCCACCGGAAAGACGCCGGCCGGCGGTGGCTCCGCGTCACCCACGCACGGATCGCACAGCGGTACGGGTGCGGGGGAGAGCCGGGCCGAGCCCGCCCTCGCCCGGTCGGAACCGCAGAAGATCACGATCCCCTCCCTCGGTGTGTCCAGCTCCCTGGAGACGCTGCGGCAGAACGCGGACGGCACCATGCAGACCCCCAAGGACCCCGCGCTCGCGGGCTGGTACGAGCCGGGGCCGACCCCCGGCTCCCAGGGACCAGCCGTGATCGCCGGGCATGTCACGTGGAACGGAGCATCCGCAGTGTTCGAGAAGCTGAAGACGATGAAGACCGGTGACACCATCAAGGTGACCCGACAGGACAACAAGACGGTCACGTTCACGGTGGACCGTGTCGCCGAGTACCCGAAGGCCGAGTTCCCCACGCTGGAGGTCTACAAGAACCTCGACCACGCGGGTCTTCGACTGGTCACCTGCGGCGGTGACTTCGACGCGAAGAAGCACTACTACGACAGCAACGTCGTGGTGTTCGCCCGCATGACGGGTGCCGCGTAGCCAGGCCCGTGGGCCGGGAAGACGTCCGTCAGCCGCAGAGCCCCACAGCGGCTGAACGGACTCCTTTCCCGGACCGCCTCACCAGGTGACGTGCAGGGCCTGCGGCGAGCGGTGGATCAGCGTGGGCCGGATCCGCGGTCGTGGACGGCCCTCGTCGAGTCGCAGCTCCGGCAGGCGGCGCGTGAACAGGTCCAGTGTCAGGCGGAGTTGCTCGCGCGCCAGTTGGGAACCGGGGCAGCCGTGGAGTCCGTGCCCGAAGGCGAGGTGGTGAGGGTTCCCGGGCCGGGCGATGTCGAACTCCCCGGCCCGCTCGTACCGCTCCTCGTCGCGGTTGGCCGAACCGTACGCGACCAGCACGGTGGCTCCCGCCGGCAGTTTCGTCCCGGCGAGGGTCACCGGGCGGGTGGTGGTCCGCCGGAAGGCCTGGATGGCGGTGTCATGGCGGGCGGCCTCCTCCACCGCAGCCGGGACGAGTGACGGATCGGCGAGGAGCATCCGCCACTGCCGCCGGTCGCTGAGCAGATGCAGCAGCGTGGTGCTGATGAGGGCGCTCGTTGTGAGGAATCCGGCGATCAGGAGGTTCTGCAGGCTCGTCACCGATTCGTGGCGCTGTTCGAGGGTGAGCTCGGCGTCGCCGGGGGCGAGGGCGGCCACCATGATCGAGCACATGTCGTCCCGGGGCTCGGCGCGCCGGTCGCGGACGTACCCGTCCAGCAGGTGCTGGAGTGCCACCACGTCCTCGGCGGCAGCCGCTTGTTCCTCCGGCGACAGTGGCCGGAACAGCAGTTCCTCGGCCCGGTAGCCGCCGTACACGGCCGCGGGCACGTCGGCGGGGTCCAGCCCGATCAGCCGCCCGACCACCATCCCGGGTAACCGCCGGGCGTAGGCCTCCACCAACTCCGCGGACCCGTCCGCGGCGAAGTCGTCCACCAGCTCCCGCGCGCACGCGCGGGCGTACGGAACCAGCGCCGCCACCCGGGCGGCGGACAGCCCCCGGTTCAGCGGGGCCCGGTGCCGACGGTGGGCCGCGCCGTCCGTGGACACGACGGTCGGCCGGGGGCCGAACCCCCGTGGCAGGACGCCGAGCGCCGCCTCCGACAGCGCGACGTCCGGCAGAAGGGCGTTGACCGAGGAGAAGTCCTCCGCGCGCAGCAGAACCTCCCGTACGTCCCGGTCGCGCGCCACCAGCCAGGCGTCGAACTCGGGCACGTACGTCAGCCCCTCGGCCCGGCGGGCGCGGTCGTAGAGCGGGTACGGGTCGCGGTACAGCTCGTCCCGCCGTGCCTGGTCGTCGTGCGACGTCACTGGGACCTCCGGATCACGGTCGGGGCCGGGCAGGTGCCACCGCCGCGGGTGACCTCCGGTGCGCCGGATCATCCTGCCCGAACCCCGCCCGGGCCGGTAGGGCGCCGACAGCCCAGCGGGTGGTCCGCAGCCGGTCAGGTCCGGACGGCAGGAAGTCGACTGTCCCGGTCGGGAGTTCGCGGGGAGCGCGGTGTGTACCGGGACACCGCGACTCCGGCCAGGCAGAGCACGCCGCCGAGCAGGGCCAGCCATGCGGGTACCTCGCCCAGGAGGGCCCAGCTCAGCAGGACGACGATGGCCGGGACGGCGTAGGTCGTCGCGCCCAGCTTCCCGGCGGGCATGCGTGCCAGGGCGTAGGTCCACGTGGTGAAGGCGAGGGCGGTCGGCACCACGCCCAGGTAGACCATGTTCAGGGTCGCGGACGCCGGCGCCTTCGGGAGTTCCGCGAAAAGCTGCCCCGTGAAGGGCAGGCAGGCCACGGCTCCCGTCAGGCAGCTGTAAGCGGTGATCTGCAGGGGCGTTCCGTAGGAGAGCGCGGGCTTCTGCGCGACGACGCCGGTCGCGTAAGCCACCGCCGCGAGCAGGCAGAGCGCGACCCCGAGTACCGAGGTGGAGCCGCCGTCGCCGGACGACATGGACAGGCCCACGACCACCGCTCCGGCGAAGGAGACGGCCATGCCCACCAGCAGCCGCGGTGGCAGGGACTCGCCGAGGAGGCGGGCCGCGAGAAGTGCCATGAGGATCGGCCCGGTGTTCACGAGCAGGGACGCCGTGCCCGCGTCGACCAGACGTTCACCCCAGTTCAGCGCGATCGTGTAGCCGCAGAACCACACCACACCGGACAGCAGGATTCCGCGCCAGGCCTCGCGGGGCGGCAGCCCCTGGCGGCGTATCAGGAGCAGGACGGCGAGCACCAGCGAGCCGGCCAGCAGCCTGCCGAGAGCCAGGGCTCCGGGTGAGTAGGCGGCGCCCGCGCTGCGGATGGAGACGAAGGCGGAGGCCCAGGCGAACACCGTGAAGGAGACGGCGCCGACCGTGAGTACGTGGGGCGGGATTCGACCCGTGCGGAACGTCATGGGCTCACCCTACGACGGCAACATTTCGGCGTCTACCGAAATATTAACTCCAGAACGGTGGGCGGCGGGCGGTGCGCGGCGGATGGCGGATGGCGGATCGCGGGCCGGTCCCGGAGCTCAGGGCTCAGCTCCATGCCTCCGGCGTGATGCCCAGCAGGTCGCCGAAGGCCCGCTCCCCGGCCCCGGTCACCTCCAGCGCCCGCCCGCCGCCTGCCGGGCGTACCACCCATTCCTCGTGCAACGCGTGCGCGCACAGCCGCGCCCCGGTGACGCCGCCCAGGTGGCGGCGCCGCTCGGTCCAGTCCAGGCAGGAGCTCGCCAGCGGCCTGCGCCCCTCGTGGGCGAGGCTGATGCCGGCCTCGGCGCACCAGGCCCGGCCGTCCTCCGTCAGCTCGAAGACGCCCTCCGTGCGCAGCAGCCCCCGCCGCTCCATCGCGTCGGTCACCGCCATGCCGAACCGCCCTGCGAAGTGGTCGTAACAGGTCCGGGCACGAGCCAGCGGGTCCGGTGCGGCGACCACGGGTACCGCGTGCGCCGCGTCCCGGTCCGGAATCGCGTACGAGGCGAGCTCGTCGATCAGGCGGGCGGTCGCGGCGTCGGCGATGCGCACGTAACTGTGGCGGCCCTGCCGCTCGGTCACGCAGATGCCCGCATCGAGCAGCCGGGTCAGGTGGCCGCTGACGGTGGAGGGCGCCACCGCAGTGATCCGGGCCAGCTCGCCCGCGGTCCAGGCGCGTCCCTCCAGCAGCGTCATGCAGATGGCGGCCCGCGTCTCGTCAGCCAGGGCGGCAGCGAAGGCCGCCAGGCGGGCGGCGGGGGCGGGGCCGTCCGCGGGGGGCTCGGGATACAACTCGTTCATGGCCCCAGGATGCCCCATGATTTCGGTAAACAGCGAACAATTGCCTGCCAGCCAGAGCCGCCGCCACCCGGCCCCGCGCTGGACGCCGGCACCCAGGTCTGGACGTGCGGGGCCGGCACGGTGGCCGGGATGATGAGAGGAGCGGTACACGGCTGCGAAAGGCTGCTGGGATGGCCGGCTGGCACGTCCGGGATTCCGCGCTCGACGCCGCCTTCCTGCGTCACGGCCACTTCGACGGGCAGGACAGCCCGCCAATCTATCTCCAACCTGTGTTGTTTCTAGAATGGCCAGGTGGAGGACATCGAAGCGATCGCAATGTTGCAGGATTCCGTGCGGCGCCGCCTGTACGAGTACGTGGTGGCACAGGGCCGCGAGGTCGGCCGCAACGAGGCCGCCGAGGCGGCCGGGGTGGCGCGCACGCTCGCCGCGCACCATCTGGACAGGCTGACCGAGGCCGGGCTGCTGGAGAGCGGCAGCCGCCGCCTGACGGGCCGCTCGGGGCCGGGGGCGGGCCGTCCCGCCAAGGTGTACACGCGGGCGCCGGCCGAGCGCTCGGTGTCGCTGCCCGCCCGCGACTACCGCACCGCCGCCGAGCTGCTCGCCGAGGCCGCCGAGGAGGCCGGGCTCGACGCCGGGCTCTGTGCGGCCGCGCGCCGCCGGGGTGAGGCCCTGCGTGGGTCGGCGGCGCCCTGCGGCGGCCTCGAAGAAGCCATGGAGATGCTGGCCGCCCGCGGCTACGAACCGCACCTGGAAGGCATCGAGAGCGCAGAGGGCGTCCAGGGCGCCGAAGGTGCCGAGGGGACGGCGGGGGCGGCCGCACGCGTCGTCCGTATGCGCAACTGCCCCTTCCATGCCGTCGCCGAACGCTTCCCGCCGCTCGTCTGCGGCATGAATTTCGCGCTGCTGGAGGGGCTGCTCGGCGCGGACGGTCCCGTTCGCGCCCGCATGGACGCCCGGCCGGGGGAGTGCTGCGTGGTGATCGAAGCTTCTAAAGACAATGATGATTGACATAGAAAAGCCCGCCGTGCTGGGATGAGGCCATGCCCGCATCCACGCATGCCGCCCACCTCGCCCAGCTCAACGTCGCCACGCTCCGCCACTCCCTCGACGACCCGCGCGTGGCGCCGTTCGTCGAGATGCTCGATCCGGTCAACGCCGCCGCCGACGGCGCGCCCGGCTTCGTGTGGCGGCTCGTGGAGGACGGGGAGGCGGATGCCACCGGCCTGCGCCCGGCAGGCGAGAACGTCATCGTCAACCTGTCGGTGTGGGAGACCCAGGAGGCTCTGTGGGACTTCGCCTACCGCAGCGGGCACTTGGAGGTGATGCGGCGGCGCCGCGAATGGTTCGAGCGGAACGTCGAGGCCCACCTCGTGCTCTGGTGGGTCCCGGCCGGGCACCTCCCGACCGTCGGCGAGGCCCTGGAGCGACTGGCGGATCTGCGGGCGCACGGGCCGTCCCCACGCGCGTTCACCTTCGCCTCCTCCTACACCGCGGCCGAGGCCGTAGTCGAGGCCGCCCAGCACCTTCAGGCCGGGCCGTCGGCGCAAACTGAGCTGTCCGCCCGGAGCGCGCGGCCGGCGCCGGCCGGGAACTCGGCGGCGGTCTGAAGCGCAGCGCCCGACTGCTCCGGCGGACAGGGCCGCGCCTTGGGGGCGGTGCCCGGGCCGACCGTCGGCCCGGGCACTCAGCTCCGGACTTCTACTCCATGAACTGGAAGGTCCATGCCTGGCGTTGGTCGCCGACCTCCAGCGGCCTCAGGGCGATGCGGGGAGGGAAGATCCGCAGCAGGCTGAGGTCCAGGGCCAGCTCCACGCCCTCGACGGGGCCTCCAGGGACGACGACGTGGAAGGTCTGCGGCCTAGCGCTCTGGTAGAGCGCCCACTCGCGCGGCTCGGGGAACCCGACGACCGGCTTGTTCATCTCCGGGTCGCCGTCGTAGGAGAGATAGGTCTCGCTCCGGAGATTGCGGATCGTGCAGTTGCCGTTGCTGAGTACCTCCACCTGCCATTCCTGCTCGCCCGGGTTGCCGGTGGGTGGTAGCAGGACAACGGGGGTCTTGGGTTCCGACGCCCCGCCCTCCATCGTGAGCAACTGCTCGGGAGGACGGGTGATCATGTAAGTGCCGTTCGGTACGGACGCCAAGGCCGACTCCACTTCTGACACGCGGCACCCGCGCGGGTCGCCGCTGATCTTCTGGGCCGACGGATGCCTTCCCCGCCAACGCGCGGCAAAAGGTCGGAAACGCTCTGCGTCACCCTGCAGACGCGGGATGCGTGGGCCGGACGGGTGGACCGGCTGTGGCGGCGTACGCGTGTGCTGGCGGCGGTCGGCGTCCGTGGAGTGTCATGGACGGCGTTCGGCCCGCCGCGTTCCCGTCCACCACGCACCGGCCGCCCCTGAGACCGGCGGGAGGAGACGAGGACCGGCATGAACGAACACGCACGCATCGACGTCCACCACCATGTGATCCCGCCCGACCGCCGCCGCGCGATCGCCGACCGGGCCGCTGCCCTCGGCTGGCCGGTACCGGCCTGGGACCGGCGGAGCGCGATCGCGATGATGGACCGCCGCTCGATCGCCACCGGCATCCTCTCGTACGCCGCTCCGCTCGGGGCTCCTGACGACCTGGAGGGAGCCCGCGCCACGGCCCGGAACGTGAACGAGTTCACCGCAGAGCTGGTGAAGGACCGGCCCGACTGGTTCGGCAACTTCGCCGTCCTCCCCCTGCCGGACGTGGACGGAGCGCTCGCCGAAGCCGCCCACGCCCTGGACGAGCTGGGTGCCGACGGCGTGATGGTCTTGTCCAACGCCCACGGGCGCTACCTCGGAGACGCGGAGTTCGAGCCGCTCTGGGCCGAGCTGGACGCGCGGGCGGCTTCCTGCCGTACGCCGCGCACCGCTTCGCGGCCGCCGCCCGGCTGCGTCCGGGCACCGCTCCCGAGGACCTCCTGGCCGAGCTGCGGCGCTTCTACTTCGACACCGCGTTCTGCGCGGCCCCGCATCGCTGCCCTCGCTCCTGGCCTTCGCCGCGCCCGGACACGTCCTGTACGGCAGCGACTTCCCCATGGTGCCCGAGGAGTGGTGCAGCGGCTTCGACGACGGGCTGGACCGCTACCCGCACTGGGAGGACGGGCAGCTCCAGTCGATCAACCGAGGCAACGCCGAGCTCCTCTTCCCCCGTCTCGTACGTGCCTGACCGCCACTGGTCAGGCACGTACCCGTGATCGCGTCGAGCACCGCTCGGCGCGGACGGACCTCCTACGCCGGTGCGTTGCCGGCCTGCTCGCGGAGCGTCAGCCACTCCTGCAGCTCGATCAGATTCCCCTCGGGATCCTCCAGGTAGGCGACCCGCATCCGCTCGCCCATCGGGCCCGGGTCCCTGGTGAACTCCGCCCCCCGCGAGATGAGCTCGGCGTGGGCGGTGTCCAGGTCCTCCACCCGGAGCACGACCAGCGCGCGGTACCCCCCGGGCTCCGCCCCCAACTGCCCCAGCACGCCCGCCATCTGCGCGCGGTCCTGCAGCGCGATCGAGGCGTGCCCGGTGTCGGGGTTGAGTTTGGCGTACGGGCCGCTCTCGGCCTCGAACTGCGGCTTGAGCCCGAGCACGTCCCGGTAGAAGCGGTAGACGGCGGGGAAGTCGGATACCAACAGGCGTATCTGTGCGAGTTCCATACCGACCTTTCTAGCCCAGTTCCGCCTCGGATTCCGGCTCGATCGCGATCTTCGAGAGAGTCGCGCCGGAGCTGAGCTCGGCCGCGGGCGGGCAGAGGACCGTGGACGCCGAGGGAACGCATGAAGTACGCCGTAGCCGACGAGGACGACTGAGGCGTACCTGCCTGAGCACCGTGATGTGACATGGGAGACGGGAACTGCCTCGGGACCGGCAGACAAGAACCCGACGTGGACCATTCAATGCACGCCCGGATCCGAGCCGGGGAGACGAGGGAGACAGCCCGCGCCCCTGGCTGATGGGCATCGCCGTGAACGTACTGCGCAACACCACGCGCGCCGCACCGCGGCATCAGCGCGCGCTGGGCCGGCTGCCCGTCAGGGACACGGTGCCCGACTTCGCCGACGAGCTCGTCGCCCGCCATTCCCGCGCCCGGAACGGTGATCGAGCGGACGGCCGTCCTGGAGCGGGGTGTGGTGAACGGCCAGAAGCAGCGCCCGGCCACCCAGCACGCCGCCTGACCCGGCCCCGGAACCGCCGCTACCCCGCGGCGGCGGTTCCGGGCCATGCTCGGGATGGCGCAGAAGTGACGCTCAGGGCTGGTCGACACCCCGCCACCAGCGCCTGTGTCGAGCCCTAGGCGGCCAGGGCTTCCAGGGCGGGGACCGTTTCGGCCGGGGTCGGTAGTGCGGCGTTCTCCGCGCGGAGGCGGGTAGCTGCCTCGCGCAGGGCCGGGTCGGTGATGAGGCGGGTGAGGAGCGGGGCGTCGACGTCGTCGGAGGCGGAGCGCAGGGCGGCGCCGGTCGCGGTCAGGGCATCGGCGTTGGTGAAGTGATCGGCGCCCTGGGGGAGCAGGAGCTGGGGCAGGCCGGCCTGCAGGGCGGTGAGCAGGGTGCCGGAGCCGCCGTGGTGGATCAGCGCATCGGAGGCGGTCAGCAGCTCGGCGAGCGGGATCCAGGGCAGCGGGCGGACGTTGTCCGGGAGGGTGCCGAGCGGAGTGAGGTCGGCGTCGCCGACGGCGAGCAGGAACTCGGCGTCCACCGAGGCGGCGGCCTCGATCAGGCGGACGATGGCGCGGACGCCGTCCAGCTCGGTGAGCACGGTGCCCAGGGTGACGGCGACCCGCGGGCGGGTGCCGCGGCGCAGCAGCTCGGCGGGGACGGTGCCGCCGCCGTTGTAGGAGAGGTAGCGCATCCGCAAGCCGCCCGGGTCGCCGCCGAGCGAGGCGGGGACGATGTTCAGCGCGGTGGGCTCGGCGGGGCCGGCCACCTTGTACGTCTCGTACGCTTCGGTGAAGTTGGCGGCGAGCCGGCCGACCATGTCGAGGCCGGAGGTGACGCCGAAGTTCTGGATCACCGACGGGATCTTGAGCTTGGCCGCGACCAGCGGGGCGGAGGCCTGGAAGGAGTCGTAGACGAGCAAGTCGGCGCCCCAGTTGTCGGCGGCCTCCAGCAAGCCGTCCACGGTGGGTCGGGAGACGAGCGCGAAGGCGCGGGCCGCCATGTCGAGGATCTGGTCCTGAGTCATGTCGGGGTTGACGTAGCGCACCTCCTCGCCGGTGGACTGCTCGAACACGTCCCGGATGGTGCGGCCGTCGCCGATCTCGACTATCGGAAAACCGGCCTCGCGGAGCCGGTCCAGCGGCTGCGAGCTCGCGAACAGCACCTCGTGGCCGGCGGCGCGCAGGGCCTGCGCGGTCGGGATCATCGGGAAGAGGTGGCCGGCCGCGGCCGGTCCGGTGAAGAGTATGCGCACGGGTTCTCCTTGCCGTTGTTCTGCCGGTCGAGGCCGAGTCGTGCGGGCTCGCCCCGGTTCCCTCCTGTGAACTGACGGGAAGGCGCGCTGTGTTCCGCCCCGAGGATCGATAATCGGACGTTCTGGGACGCATCTTTCCGGGCAGGGCGCGATGTGCCCTGAGCTCCCCGGGCCCGCGCGGACGCGCGGTGCGCGAGCCGGTGACCTGCCGGTCGAGGACCGAGAGAGCGGCGAGAGCGCCCTGGTCCGTGCCGTCACCCGGTGGGAGGGCATGCGCCGGGCGTACGGCAGCCGACACCGGCCCGCGTCCCCGGATCGCGGCGGGACCGGCAGCGGGTGAGGAACTTCACCGCGGGCGGGGCCCCGGCCCGCCGCCTCCGTTGCTAGATTGTCCGGCGGCCGGATCCAAGGCCCCGGACGAGATGCGCCGTACCCGGTTACGCACGACGACGCGAGGTGCTGCACCAGCAGCGCCGTCCGCTGTCCGCACCCGGGCAGCGTCCTCGTCGAGCAAGATGGGCCGAACGCCATGACCGTGCCACTCACCCGCAGCCTGTACCGGACGACCGCGCATGCCGCCGGGGGCCGTACCGGGTCCGTCCGCACGGACGACGGGCGCCTGGACGTCCGCCTCGCCCCGCCGCGCAAGAAGGTGCCCGGCACCACCAACCCCGAGCAGCTGTTCGCGGCCGGTTTCGCCGCCTGCTTCACCTCCGCGCTCGCGGAGGTCGCCGCCGAGTTCGGAGCGGATGCCTCCGCCGCGCGCGTGGCCTGCGAAGTGCAGCTCGGCACCACGGACACGCCCGCGGGCTACGGCCTCGCGGTGGCCCTCACCGTCAGCCTGCCGGGGTGGCGGGCGGCGGACCTCCAGCCCCTGCTGCACCGGGCGGACGCGGTGTGCCCGTACTCCCAGGCGGTACGCGGCAACGTACCGCTGACGCTCCTGGCCGTGGACGAGCCCGCCACCGATGACCGGGCCTGAGCCGGAGCCGGAGCCGGCGGGCGACTTCCCGGGCGGCCCCGGCGTCCCGGTACCCGAGCACGGCGCCTGGCTGCGGCGCGGCATCAGCCGCAACGGCGGACCCCTGATCGAGGACCGCGAAGTGGTGTGGCTGCAGGCCGGCCCGTACTACGCCGACAGCCGCGGCTTCGCCGGTACGACGTCCTTCGACGGCTCCCAGGTGCGCTTCCACCACCTCACGGGCGAGCCCGGCGAAGACGCCGGCGCCTTCCGGTGGGAGGGTGCGCATCTCGTCGAGCGGGGCACCAACCCGGACGGCAGCACCTTCCTGGAGATCTGGACCCCACTGCCCGGCGCCGACGGTGCCACCGGCTCCTGGTCCGGTCCGGACCACCACGTGGTGCGCGTCGGGCGACACGTGGTGCACGTCGATTCCCGTGCGGGTACGTACTGGCGGCTGTGACCCCCCTGCGGTGGGGGACCCGGTCAGGGGAGACGGGATCCGGTCCGAGTCCGAGGGGGCGGAGCGCCGTCCTCACGGCCGTTCGCGGGCGAAGCCCCGGACGTCAGGTCCGGGGCCTGACGTCACCGGAAGGCGTAGGGCGCCGCGGGCGTCGGTTCCGTCCGCGGGGCCCGTCGCATGGTCAGATATCCGGCGAGACCGCAGCCGAACCCGATGAGCACGAGGACGAACCCGCCGATCAGGAGGGCGACCATCGTGATCGCGGCGCCCGCGCCGTCGAGCGCCCGCTCGCGGACCGCGTCCGCGGGGATCGTGCCGCTCTGTCCGTCCGACAGGAAGTAGCGGGAGTCCCGGGAGTTGACCCGGTTGTCGCCCATCACGAACAGCCGGCCTTCCGGCACCTTCACGTCATAGCTCTTGCCGTCACCTACGGGGTCGCCCCCGGCGACGTACGTCTCGCGCAACGGCTCGCCGTTCACCAGCACCTGGTGCCCGTCGCAGCTCACCCGGTCGCCGCCGACCCCGATGACGCGCTGGAAGACGAGAGCGGTGTCCGTGTAGCGACCGGGCAGGTAGTAGAAGACCGCGTCGCCGCGATGGACCTCGGTGCCGCCGATCTTCTTCGTAAAGACGGTATCGCCCTGCTCGTACGTCGGCCGCATGGCATCGGAACCGACGCTGTGGCCGCCGAAGGCGGAGTCGCCGAGCCGCCACGTCCCCGTCATCAGCAGCATTCCCAGGGGCACCAGCACCAGCCCCGTGATCCACAGTCTTCGCCCTGGTCTCATCCTCAGCCCCTCCCGGCCGTCCGGCTCGCACCCTATCGGTGCAGGCCGGCGCGCCTACCGGTGGGCCGCAGCCCGGTGGGGCTCAGTCCCTCGGCCGGGACCTGCGATCCTCACGGTCGAATCCGGGAGGCCGGCCGCCGCCCTGCTCGGTGGACAGGAACTCCCGGAACACCTGTGCGGAGCGCGGGTTCTGGCTGCACTGCCACACACCGTGCGGGCAGTAGTCGGTGATGCTGTGGTAGAGCGGCTTGTGCTCGGCGATCCATGCCAGCATGCCCCGCATGTACTCGGGGTTGTCGCCGTTCCGGAACAGCCCCCATTCGGGGTACGAGATCGGCTTGCCGTGCGCCTCCGCGAAGTCGACCTGCGCCTGGAGTCCGTACGGCTGGGTGACCTGCTCGTCGAAGGTGTGGCCGGGCGGCTGGTCGTAGGTGTCCATGCCGACGATGTCGACCACGTCGTCGCCTGGGTAGCACTGGGTCCAGGCGATCGCGTCACTGCCGCGGTTGGGGGCGAAGTCGAAGAGGAACCGCTGTCCCTCCACAGAGCGCATGGCAGCCACGATGCGCCGCCAGTACCTCTTCCAGCTCTCGGGGTCGGGCCGGCATCGGTGGGTGTAGTCGAAGCCGTTCATCTCCCAGCCGAGCACGATGACCGTGTCCGGCACTCCGAGCCCGACCAGACGCTCGGCCAGGCGCTGGAAGTGGTGGTCGTACTCACCCTGCGCGCCGGAGCGGAGCAGCTCGGCGACCGGGCCGTCGGGGACGTCGGCCTCGTTGCGTGCCAGCATGGGCACGTTCAGGACGAACAGCCGATCGGCTCTCGCCTTGCGCCACCGTGCCCAGCTGGGCAGGAAATCGGGTGCCCCCTCGATGTTCGACCAGGTGTCGCCGGGGAGGTAGGTGTGCCCGGCGCGCACCTCGGTACCGCCGAGCCAGCGCGAGAGGTCCTTCATCTTCTCGACGCCGGGCGTGTCGTAGTGGAGATAGGCGCCCACTGCGACCTCGCTCTCGACCTCTCTGCCTGACCTGTCTCGTGGCGGCGTGGCGAGGGCGCCCCCGGTGACGAGCAGGCCGACAGCGACCGTACTTGTGCAGGCGCCCGCCAGCCAGCGGCGTCGATGGGACATGCTGCCTCCACAAGCCTCGTGAACCGATCTGCTGTCAGCGACGTTAGGCATCTCATCCGACTCATGGCCTGTCCGAGGTCCCGACGCTGGGCCATTCGCACCAGCCGACCGCCTTCGCTTGGCCCGGCCGGGTGAAAGCCCCGCCCCCATCGGCATGTCGGCGGCCGACCGACCGAAGAAGGGGTCCTCGGTGCCCGCCGGGCACCCCACCGACCAGACCGGCGCCGGGCGGGCTCCGGCGTAGCCGCGAGATCATCGACGAGGAGCTGCCGGGTCCACAGCCACGTGATCATCCGCGTGTGGTGCGTTGATCCCTTGAGCCCGCCAAGGTTCTTGAAGCCCGGCAGCCCGGCGAACAAATAATCGGTTGCCTGTCGGCGATGGCGGTGGATGCAATGTCCGGCACGGTCACCGAGGTACGCCCGCCACGGCGAGATGGGATGAACGCCTACCGCCGGGCCTTGCCACTCTGCGATCCGGGCGAACTGCAAGCGAATCGTCACACGGGAGACGCCGACGGATGAATACGCCACCATCGCCACCTGGAGCGAAGCGGACTGACGGACCGTCCGTCCAGATCGGCGCCCTTGTTCCGCTGACTCGGCCTGGCTGGGTGGAGGCAGGCCGACACCTGCTCGCCGGACTCGAGCTGGCCGTTCGCGAAATCAATGACGCCGGCGGGATCGCGGGAAGACCACTCGAGCTGGTGGTCCGAGACACCGCGGCTGATCCCGAGAGGGCCGCGGCGGCCGTAGACGAACTGGCTCGTCTGGGCGTGGCCGCCTTGGCGGGGGAGTACCACAGCGTCGTCGCCCGCGCCGCTGCCGCCAGGGCCGATGCCCTCGGCCTGCCGTTCCTCTGCTCGTCAGCCGTTCTCGACGCGCTCACCGAACTGCCGACGCAATGGGTCGCACGCCTCTCCCCGCCGCAGTCCCGCGGCTGGCAGACGTACGCGGACTTCCTCCTCGGCGCGGGCCACAGCCGCATCGCCGTAGCGACCCAGCCGAGCGTCTACTGGGCATCCGGTGCCCGCATTCTGCGGGACCACCTCGCTCCACGCGGCGGCAGCGTCATCGAACTCGACATGCGCGCGCTCACGCCCGACGCCGTGTGCGACGAACTCGTCGACCATCGCGCGACAGCCCTCCTCCTTCTGGTCGGCCACCCGGAGCCGGCAGTGCCGATCGTCAAGTCTGTCCGCCGCGACCAACGCCTCGCCGAGATCACGATCGGTGCTCCGGCCGGGCAACCGGAGTTCGCCGAATGGGCGACGTTGCTGGGCGACGACAGCGCCGCGATCCCGTTCCTGCGCTACCTGCCCGAGCACCTCACCCCACTCGGTGCACGAGTCGAGACGGCCCTGCGCGAGCGGCTGGCGGAAGCTCCCTCCTTCGTCGCCTTCGAGGGCTACGACACGGTCGCCGTCCTCGCCGATGTGCTGCGTTCTCACGGGGCGGACCGGGCGGGCATTGCCGCATCCTGGCCGCGCGTTGCCGTCGAAGGCACCCGCGGGCAGATCCAGTTCTCCCGCACGCCAGGCATCAGCGTGTGGCAATGGGCTCGGACGCCGATCCAAGTCGTTGATCGAGATCCGGCGGAACCCGATCGCTTTCGGATCCTTCACTCCAGCTGAGAGAGGACGCGTTCCGGCCTTCCGCGTCTGGATCAGCACGCGAACAGTCGAGCCTCGTGGGCCGAACGGTAGTGCCGTCACAACGATTCGTCGGCGGCTCGGTCCATGAACGTCTGGAGCGCAGCCTGCTGGCGCCGTACCGTCTCGTCGAATTCGGCTCCGGTCTTCTTCAGGTCGGCGCCTTCCGGGCCCCGCACGTACCTGGCAGTCGCCAGCTCCCCCAGGCGAGCGGAGAGGACGCCGATCTTCTCCAGGTCGCGCCTGCGTTCCGGTGTCGTAACGAGCCGCGCGGTCGTGACGGCTCGCGCGAGGTCCGTGTTGGCCGGGGCGTATCTGTCGTCGAACTGACGCTGCCTCTGCTCGGCGCTCTTCGCGGGGTCGAGGCTCACCGCCAGTAGTTGGGTGGCCTGCTGCACGTACTTGTTCGTACTCGCCGCGAGCTCGACATAGGCGGCACGCCGGATGTCCGCCCGTCGGGCGTCGGCTTCCTGGCTGTGCGTGTCCTTCGCCTCGAAGTAGGCGAGCGTGCTCCCCGTCAGCCCGGCCAGGGCACCGATCAGCGCTCCCGCGAGCACGGCGACGGTGGTACCCCGCTGCCCGCGCTGCCCCCGCCGCTCGTTGCCCGCCCCGTCGCCCGTCGTGTCCTTGTCCTTCGTCATGAAGTACTCGTACCGCGACCGGGAGGCCCCGGCACCTGCAACCACCTGGAGGCACGAACGGGGAGGCCGCTCTGACGTCCCGGCGCCTACTCGCGCGCGAGCATGGCCTCGGCTTCGCGTTCGAGGTCCACGTAGGGATCCCCGCTCACGTCGACGGCGACCCGGTGGAGGGTGCAGCCGCCGAAAGCGAAGACGGCTGCCGGGAGATCGCGGTCGGCGTCAGCGGGTGAAGCCGGCGACGGCGGTGTGGACCGTGACGTTGCCGCCGCCGAGGAGGACGGCTTTGGCGCGGAGGCGGTCCATGACCGCGGGTCCCGGGTCGCCGTACACGTCGATGGAGCGCATGCGGATCAGGGGGACGAAGGCGCGGAACTTGGGCCCGCCGAGTTCGAGGTGGAGCTCCAGCGAGGCCGTGTCGGGGTGGACCGCCACCAGCGTCATGGTGGATCCGGCGTCGTCGACGCAGAAGTGGTAGGCGAGCAGCTGCGGTTCCATCATCTCGACGAAGGCCACCCGCTCGCGCATGGCGGCCTTCGCCTCGTCGAGCCGGCCCGGCAGGATGTCCGAGCGGTCGACGTAGTAGATCTTGTCGAGCAGCGCCATGCCCCGACGCTAGCGGGGGAGGCGGGTGCGGCCCCGCGCGACGCGCCCCGGGTTTCGGCTCCGCGTGAAGCGGCCGCTCGCCTCGCCCCGGAGCCGGCCGGGCGGAGCCTGCGGCCGAAGGCCACCAGACGGACAGCGAACAGGGATTCGCCTTCGATACCCACGACCACAAGTGGCACGAAACGCTCCTGGGCGCGGGACAGGGCTGGACGTACCCATCCGGCCTGAAGACGCCCGTCCGACCGGCCCGCCGGTCACCGCCGCGCACCGGGCCCGGGGACAGCCACGGGGCTGCCCCCGGGACGGCTCTGGACGGCCCTGAAGGGGCGGTTCCGCCGTTAGCCCTGCGGAGATGCCGGTTCGACGTCCTTGGACAGCGGTACATCTCCGGTGTTGTCGACGTGCCGGGCGGCGACCCACGCGGCCTCGTCGCGCAGCAGGTACCACATGCTGTTGCCGTCGATGGTCTGGGCGTGCACCTTGCTGCCCAGACCGACCTCGGCGCCGTGGCTCAGGTTGCCGATGATGGAGGAGTCAGTACTCGGATACTTCCGCAGGTTGACGCCGATGGTGCTGACAACGGTGCCGAACGGCCGGGGTGGACTGGGCATCATGCCTCCAAGGGAACGCCGGAGTGGCGGGACGTCGTCCGGTAATCCGGACGGGTTGCTCGCACGGTAAGGCCGATTCCCGCCAGGGAGCCGAAGGCGTGCGGGGCCCGCCACGACCGGCGCCCGGGCGTCATTCCGATGGGTTCCGTCCCTTGGCCCGGCCCATTCCCCAGGGCCTCCACCAGCACGGCGGACGGCTCCCTGGCGGCCGCCCCGCGCCAAGGCCTCCTCGTACGCGGCGCCCCCGATAGCCCTCGGGCGGCGCGCAACCTCGGCGTGCCGTGCCGCAGCTTCTCAGCGGCCCTGTCTGATGGGGACCGTCGTTCCGGCCGTCCAAGGAGAGAGCACCATCATGACCACCACAGAGCAGATTGCCCGTGACGCCGTACGCCGCGTCCTGGGGGACACCGCCCATGCCGACGTGACCACCCTCCCCGGCGGAAACCTGTCCATCAGCGTGCACAGCGGTGACCACACGGCCACCATCGACGGCGACGACAGCAGCGGATGGGGTTGGACCGTCGACCCCGGAACCGACGACGGATTCACCGGGCACGAGGACATCGCGGAAACCCTCGACGACGCCCTGATCGGTGTACGCCGAGGAATCGGCGCCTGAAACCACGCCCAACCTGACGCGGGCCTGTAGGCCCGGGAAGATGCTGCGGACCTCGCCCGTCGCCCGCCCCGCGCCCCTACAACGGCGGCGCCCGCCTCGAAGATCAGGGGCGGGCGCCGATTGCGGTGCCGCACAGAACCCGGCGACAGTCGCTGTGCTTGCGCGGGCACCAGAGGACGTGGAGCAGGATCTCGCCGGCCGGCGCCCGGAGCTGTCAGGAGCTGCTGGAACCGATCTTCCCGCGTACGCCCCGGAGGGCTTCCTCGATTCCTTCCGCGGTGTGGTCGTGCCCGGTGAACCCCTCGGCGGGGCCTGGGTCCAGGCTCCAGCCCCAACCCGTCGCGTCCTCTCCGTCGATCATCGCGGCGCGTCTTCCGACAGTGATGGTGATCGACATGTTGCCGCCGGGGTGGACCCGTACGTCGGTCTGCGCGGCGTCCCCGAGGATGCGGCGCACGGCTTCGCGCGCGGTCAGTTCGTCGGTCATGCTGCTTCGCTCCGGGATCGTCAGGACGACGGTCCGGCCGTCCGGGTCGGTCAGACTCCGATGCCCGAACCGTCGGTCCCTGAGGAAGGGCGAGCGGCTTGAGCCGGAGCAGCGGTGGCTCACGCCGACACGCCTGCCCGGATGCGGTGGATCACCGGCCCGGTGGACGAGGATCGCACCGCGGCCACCGCCCCGCGCCTCGGAGAAGACGGCCGCCCGCGACGATCGCGCCCGGCTTCGGCAGACCGCGCCGCGTGGGCGGCGAGGTCTGCTCCCGGTGTCGGGCCGGACGGGCCCGTGGCCCTTCCCACCCCGTCGGAGTCCCCATGGCCCCACCCTCGGAATCACCTCGCCCACGCCGCTTCGGGGCGTCGATGCTGCCCGTCCTGCTCCTCGTCGCGGTCCTGATCGTGGTGGCGGTGTCCGTGGGGTCGTGGCTGCAGTTCACCGAGCAGCAGGCGATCGACACGGTCCACCCGGTCGGATCCGCAGCCCCCGACCGGGTGGACGTGGAGGCCACCGTCCAACGCGTCGCCCCCGCGGCCAGAGAGCTCGTACTGAGGGTCCGGGTCACCCCGCGAGGGGCCCTCGGCGAACAGGAGGGAATCGCCTCGGTGGCCGATCTCAGCCTCCAGACCTCCACGGCGACACTCGGCGACCTGGAATTCACGGCGCACGAGCGGATCACAACCAGGGACATGAAGGTCGCGATCGCAGGTGGATCGGTCAGCGACTACCCGTTCGACACCTACGAGACCGACATCGGGTTCTGGGCATCGGTGGGTGGCAAGCAGGTGCCGGTGCGGATGCAGTTCTCCAACAACGACACGCTCTTCTCGATCTCCCCGACACCCATCCCGTCCGGGCAGGCGGCCGTCGTGTGGCTGGAGCTGTCCCGATCGGGCAGCCTGCTCGTCTTCGCGGTCTTCATGATGCTCGTGATGTGGGCGCTGGCGTCGTCCGTGCTCATCGGGACCTGGTACCTGACGACCCGCCGCGAGGGCCTGGTCTGGCCCGCCCTCGCCTGGATGGCCGCCACCCTGTTCGCCCTCTCGGCCTTCCGCAACACCGCCCCCGGCACACCCCCGATCGGCTGCGTGCTGGACTGGTTCGCCTTCCTGTGGGCCGAGACCATCATCGCTCTCTGCCTGATCGCCGTGGTCATCACCGGCGTCCGCACCGCCCTCCGCCCAGGCGACACCCACCACACCTAGCGGTCGATCACAGTCCATGTGGTCGTCGCTCACGAAGACCCGCGCGCGCCCGCCACCTCCAGGTCCTCCAGCAGCGCCACGGCGGACGCCGACACGCTCAGCGGCTCGCCCTGCCGCTTGAGTTCACCGGTTGCCGGCGGGACCTCGCCCTCCCGGGCAGGCTCCGACGGGGAGATGGCCTGAAGATTGACGACGCTGGGGACGAACAGCAGGATCACATTCGTCAGAAGGATTCCCAAGGCGCAGGTCCACATGACGGTGGATGCGCCCAGCCGGTCGGCGACGCTGCCCGCCAGGACGTACCCGAGTGGAACGAGGGCGTTCTCGCCGAGCATGGTCAGCGAGGTGACTCGGCCGATGAGGTGTTCGGGAACCTGCTGCTGCTTCGCGGTCTCGAAGAAGACGACCGCCAGTTCCAGGCTCATGCCGCTGAGCAGCATCGAGACGAGCAGCCAGGGGAGCTGCGGTGCAGTGGCCAGAACGGCGAGACCGCCCAGCCCCAATGGGACGCCCCGCCGGACGTGCCGGAGAGGATGAGCGGCCCGAGGCGCTGGTCGCCCGCGAGCCAGAGGGGCACGGCGAAGGTTCCGGCGAGCGCGTACCCCCACATCCACGGGCGGGCCGAGAAGGCCTGCCAGCCTTCGCGCCAGCTGTTGCGGGCGGCCGCGCGGGGGCGGTCCTTCACCTTCGGCCGCAGGCCCCTGAGGATCAGGGAACAGGCGGCGATGGGGTCGTGGCCTGTTGCAACGGCCACGATCCGGCCAGCCGACGACGTCCTCGTCCCGGCCGGGGCCAGGGCGTCCGACGCCGTCCCCGGCGCCGCCCTGCACGACGCCGCGTCCCGTCAGGCCGGGCGTTCCGGGTGTGCTCAGTCAGCGAGAAGAGCGGACAGCTGGGGCGAGTACGTCGAGTGCAGTACGAGGGAGGCGCCACCCACCACGGCGGCGTCCGTGCCGAGGGGGGACGCCTTGACCTCGACGACCCGGATGCTGCGGGACAGCGCTCTGGTTGCCAGTGCCGAGGCGACGACGTCGACGTAGCGCGATTCCACGTGCTGGATGCCGTGACCGCCGAGAACGATGAGATCCACGTCGATGAAGTTGGCGATGCTGACGGCGACCGACGCGACGTGTTCGGCGGTCTCGTCGATGACAGCGGCGGCGACGGGGTCGCCGGCCGCGGCGGCGAGCCGGATCGAGGCATGGTCGACCGAAGCCGGATCCCGGTCGAAGGCACGCGACAGTTCACTGTCGCCCCGAGGCCGGTCGGCGAGCCGACGGTGTACCTCGGCCACGATTGCCGAGGGATTCGCCAGCCGCTCCAGACAGCCCCGGTTGCCGCAGTAGCATTCCGGCCCGTCGGGGAGCACGGACGAGTGCCCGAACTCTCCCGCGTTGAGCGAACCGCCTCTGTACACCTGGTGGTTGAGGATCAGGCCACCACCGATGCCGGTGCCGAAGAGGAAGTACGCGAAGTTCGCCACGCCCTTGCCCGCGCCGGACCAGCGTTCACCGACCGCGGCGGCGGTGGCGTCGTTGTCCAGCGTCACCGGCAGTCCGGTGGCCTCGCTCAGCATTCTCTTCATCGGCACCCGGGTCCAGCGCGCGAGCTGAGGCGGAGTGACGATCATGCCGAGCTCCTGGTCGATCGGCCCCGGGGCGGCGAGGCCCAGACCCAGCACCTTGTCGCGCGGGACATCCGCTTCGTCCAGTACTTCCGAGACCAGCTCGGCCATGGCCGTCACCACATGGGACGGGTCGATGCTGGGCGGGGTGGGGCGCCTCTTGACGACCAGAGGACGTCCGCGCAGGTCGACCACGGAGCAGGTCAGTTCGATCGGGTCGAAGTGCAGTCCGACCGCACTGCCCGACTCCGCGTTGAGCCGCAGCGTGGTGCGGGGCTTCCCGCCGCTGGCGACCCTGCTGGCCCCGTCCTCCCGGACGATGCCCTCGTCCAGCAGGCGGCGCACGATGCCGGAGACCGTCTGCGGCGTGAGGCCCGTCTGCTGGGCGATCTCCACCCGGCTGATGCCGTCGGCCAGCTGGATCTGGTCCAACACCACCGCTTGGTTGTACCGCCCCACCTTGGGGAGGTTGGTTCCTGCCTGCCGCACGCGCCGGTCCTCTCTGTGGCTCCGTATCAACATTCTCCGGGGCATTGACTTAATAAAACAAATGGATTTACTGTCTCGCCACGCAGTCGTCGCAACCCCGACTCGAGGCACCACGGAGTGCCATCGGAGGCAAGCTGATGTCCACGAAACCCCGCATCCGTCGAGGCTCGGCCCCGAGCACTCTGCGCGGCCCGAGCAGTGCGGAGGCCTGCCCATGACCACGGTTCCGACCGTGCTGGAGATGCGGTCGATCACCAAGACCTTCCCCGGCGTCACGGCGCTCGCCGACGTCAACCTGATCGTCCGAGAGGGCGAGATCCACGCGATCTGCGGGGAGAACGGCGCCGGCAAGTCCACCCTCATGAAGGTGCTGAGCGCCGTTCACCCGCACGGCAGCTACTCGGGCGAGATCGTCTACCGCGGCGAGCAGATGCGGTTCCATGACATCCGGGCCAGTGAGCAGGCCGGGATCGTGATCATCCACCAGGAGCTCGCGCTGGTGCCGGGCATGTCGATCGCCGAGAACATCTTCCTCGGCAACGAGCCGCGCAGGCGGGGCGCGATCGACTGGAAGGCCTCCCGGCGCCGGGCGCTGGAGCTGATGGAGCAGGTCGGGCTCCGGGAGGATCCCGACACGCTGATCAAGGACATCGGCGTCGGCAAGCAGCAGCTCGTGGAGATCGCCAAGGCGTTCGCGAAGGACGTGAAGCTGCTCATCCTCGACGAGCCGACCGCGGCTCTCAACGAGGACGACTCCCGGCACCTGCTCGACCTGCTGCGCGGCTTCCGGCAGCAGGGCATCACCTCGATCATCATTTCGCACAAGCTGGGCGAGATCGAGGCGATCGCCGACAGCATCACGATCCTGCGCGACGGCCGCACCATCGAGACGCTCGACGTCAAGGCGGACGGCGTCAACGAGGACCGCATCGTGCGCGGCATGGTCGGCCGTGAGCTCAGCAGTCGGTTCCCCGACCACACGCCCGACATCGGCGAGGTCTTCTTCGAGGTCCGTGACTGGACGGTGCAGCACCCGAGCTCCGGCGAACGGCTCGTATGCAAGGGGTCGACCTTCCACGTCCGGCGCGGCGAGGTCGTCGGTTTCGCCGGCCTCATGGGCGCCGGGCGCACCGAACTCGCGATGAGCCTGTTCGGGCGCTCGTACGGCACCTACCTGTCCGGCCGGATCTTCAAGGACGGCGAGGAGATCCAGCTGAAGTCGGTGTCGGACGCCATCCGCCACGGACTCGCGTACGTCAGCGAGGACCGCAAGTCCATCGGCCTCAACCTGCTGGACGACATCAAGACCTCGGTGGTGGCAGCCAAACCATCGAAGATCGCCAAGCGCGGTGTCGTCGATCCGGTGCGTGAGTACCGCGTCGCCGAGGACTACCGCACGAGCTTGAGGATCAAGGCGCCCGGCGTCGACGAGGGCGTCGTCAAGCTCTCCGGCGGCAACCAGCAGAAGGTCGTCCTGGCGAAGTGGATGTTCACCGACCCGGACCTGCTGATCCTCGACGAGCCGACCCGCGGCATCGACGTGGGTGCCAAGTACGAGATCTACGGGATCATCCAGCGGCTCGTGGGCCAGGGCAAGGGCGTCATCGTCATCTCCTCGGAGCTGCCCGAACTCATCGGACTGTGCGACCGCATCTACACGGCGTTCGAAGGCACCATCACCGGCGAGGTCCCACGCCGCGACGCCGACCCCGAAGTGCTGATGAAGCAGATGACCGCGATGAAGAAGAGCCCGACCTCATGAACCGAATCAAAATCAAAGACCTGCACAAGAACCTCTTCGGAGGCACGACCTCCAACGCCCGCCAGTTCGGGATGATCTTCACCCTCGTGGCGATCGTCCTGCTGTTCCAGATCTGGACCGGGGGACTGACCCTGACCTCCGGCAACCTCATCGCGGTCGTCAGCCAGTACTCCTACATCCTGATTCTCGCCATCGGCATGCTCATGGTGATCGTCGCCGGGCACATCGACCTCTCGGTCGGCTCGGTCGCGGCGTTCACCGGCATCGTGGTCGCCAAGGCGATGGAGGCGTACTCGCTCCCGTGGCCCCTCGGCATCGCACTCGGCCTTCTCGTCGGCGCGTTGATCGGCGCTTGGCAGGGCTTCTGGGTCGCCTACGTGGGAGTGCCCGCGTTCATCGTCACCCTGGCCGGGATGATGCTGTTCCGCGGCGGCAACCAGTACATCGGCAACGCCGACACCGTGCCGGTCCCCGAGGACTTCCGCGAGATCGGAGCGGGCTTCCTGCCCGAGGTCGGGCCGGACACCGGATACAACAACCTGACCCTGCTGCTGGGCCTTGCGGCCTGCGCGGGCATGGTGTGGCGCGAGTGGAAGGCGAGGCAGACCCGCCGCGAGATGAACGCCGACGTGGCTCCCCTGTGGATCACGGGCATCCGCCTCGCGGTGATGCTGGGGGTCATCGTCTTCGCGACGCTGCGCTTCGCGGGCGGCCGCGTCGGCACCAGCCTCCCGATCTCCGGCATCATCCTGATCGTCCTGGTGCTCGCGTACTCGTACTACACCCGCAACACCATCGGCGGCCGGCACATCTACGCCGTCGGCGGCAACGCCCGCGCGGCTGAGCTGTCCGGTGTGAAGCTCAGGCGGGTCAACTTCGTCGTCATGATGAACATGTCCGTACTGGCCGCCCTGGCCGGCATGATCTTCGTGGCGCGGTCCGCCGCATCCGGCCCGCAGGACGGCCTGAGCTGGGAGCTCGACGCCATCGCGGCCGTCTTCATCGGTGGCGCGGCGGTCTCCGGCGGCCTCGGCACCATCAGCGGCTCGATCGTCGGCGGCCTGGTCATGGCACTGCTCAACAACGGCCTCCAACTGGAGGGCGTCGGCTCCGACATGGTCCAGATCATCAAGGGGCTGGTCCTCCTCTTCGCCGTCGCGCTCGACGTCTACAACAAGCGCCAGGGCCGCTTCTCGATCATCGGCTCGCTCATGCGCCCCTTCCGCCGGGAGAAAACGGCCGCCCCGGCCGCCCCGGCTTCCGAAGCCGACAAAACGCTGGTCACAGGCTGACCGCCACTCACTCGCGGGCCACCGCCCGTGGCACGTCACCCCGGCAACACAACAACACTGCACGAAGGGCTCGACTCACCATGCGCAGAATCATCACCAGAGGCATCGCCGCGGTCGGCGCCGTCGCCCTGCTCACCATGGGCACGGCTTGCTCCAACGAACGCGAAGGGTCCACCGGCACCGGGAGCGCCGACGCCAAGGGCTTCGCGAAGGACTCCCTCGTCGGTGTCGCGCTGCCGTCCAAGACCTCGGAGAACTGGGTGCTCGCCGGTGACCTGTTCACCGACGGCCTGAAGGCGGCGGGCTTCAAGGTCGACGTGCAGTACGCGGGTGCCTCCACCACCGTCGCGGACCAGCAGTCGCAGATCTCCGCCATGGTCACCAAGGGCGCCAAGGTGATCGTCGTCGGCGCCACCGACGCCTCGCAGCTCGCCACGCAGGTGGCACAGGCCAAGCAGGCCGGCGCGGCCGTCATCGCCTACGACCGCCTCATCACCAACACACGCGACGTCGACTACTACATCGCCTTCGACAACTTCAAGGTCGGCCAGCTGCAGGGGCAGGCCCTCGTCGACGGCATGAAGGCCAAGAAGGCGCAGGGCCCGTGGACGATCGAGCTGTTCTCCGGCTCGCCGGACGACAACAACTCGAAGGTCTTCTTCGACGGCGCGCTGTCTGTCCTCAAGCCCTTGATCGACAAGGGTGACATCGTTGTCGGATCCGATCAGAAGGACATCAAGCAGACCGCGATCCAGGGCTGGAAGGCCGAGAACGCCCAGCAGCGCATGGACTCGCTGCTGACCTCGACCTACAACGGCGGCAAGGAGCTCGACGGCGTCCTGTCGCCGAACGACACCCTCGCCCGCGCGATCCTCACCTCCGTGAAGGGCGCCGGCAAGCCGGTCCCGGTCGTCACCGGTCAGGACTCCGAGGTCGAGTCGGTGAAGTCGATCATGGCTGGCGCGCAGTACTCCACCATCAACAAGGACACGCGCAAGCTCGTCGCCGAGACGATCAGCATGGTCACAGCCCTGCAGAAGGGCGACCAGCCGCAGATCAACGACACCAAGTCGTACGACAACGGCTCCAAGGTCGTCCCGGCCTACCTCCTCCAGCCGGTCATCGTGACCAAGCAGAACGCGGCCGAGGCCTACGCCAACGACCCCAAGCTGTCCCCGCTCACCAAGTAACACACCACCCTGCGACGTCGCGCCCCGGCAGTGCTCCGGGGCGCGACGACCCGGCAGGCCATGCGGACAGGCGTGAGACAACGCGATCGACCCCGGCGACGCGGTGACGCCTGCCCGCGAGAAGTCCCGAGAGAAAGAATGGATGCGCTCGTGTACGGAGCACTCGACATCGGTGGTACCAAGATCGCCGGAGGGCTCGTCGACGCCGACGGCCACCTGGTGGCCCGGTCGCAGTGCGCCACCCCGGCCCACGGCACGGCCGAGGAGATGATGGCCGCGGTCGCGGCGGTCCTGGACGACATAGCCGTCCACCCGGAGTGGAACGCGATCTCCCACCTGGGCATCGGCAGCGCGGGCCCGGTCGACACCGTGGCCGGGACGGTCAGCCCGGTCAACATCCCGGCCTGGCGCGCCTTTCCACTGGCCGAGCGGATACGGGCGCTTCCCCGCGTCCCGCGCGGCGTCGAGCCCGTTGTGGTGGGGGACGCGGTCGCGATGACCGCCGCCGAGCACTGGGCGGGCGCCGCCAGAGGAGTGGACAACGTCCTGGGCATGGTGGTCTCCACCGGCATCGGCGGCGGCCTGATCCTGGGCGGGGCGCTGTATGCCGGCCCGTCGGGCAACGCCGGGCACATCGGCCATCTCACCGTCGACCACGCCGGGGGGCCCGAGTGCCCGTGCGGAGCGCGCGGCTGTGTGGAGCGGCTCGCCAGCGGCACCGCCATCGCCGCCCACGCCGTGGAATCCGGCTGGGTGCCGCCCGCCGGTGTCCAGCCGACGGCCGCAGCGGTCGCGGACGCCGCCCGCGCAGGTGATCCGCGAGCCGCTGCGGCATATGACCGTGCAGGACGGGCCCTCGCCGCCGCGATCGCCGCGACGGCGGCACTCGTCGAACTCGACCTGGTCGTCATCGGCGGCGGTGTCGCCCAGGCCGGCGCGACACTGCTCGCGCCCCTCCGGCGCCACCTCGCCGATTACGCCGTCCTCGACTTCACCCGCGACCTGCCCGTCGTGCCCGCCAAGTTCGCGACGGACGCCGGACTCATCGGAGCCGCCGCCGTAGCCGGGCTGTCGCACTCGGGGCGCGGAACGTATCAGCTACCCACCGCCCACCCGTAACCGACGGGAGCCAAGCGACCGTGGACCTGCTCACCACCACCATCCAGCCCTATGACTGGGGCTCCACCACCGCCCTCGCCGAGTTGATGGGCATACCGCCCACCGGCGAACCCCAGGCCGAACTGTGGCTGGGCGCCCACCCCGCCGCCCCGTCCCACGTCGACCGGGGACAAGGGCCGATCGCCCTCGATGAGCTGCTCGCCGCCAGCCCGATGGCCGAACTGGGACCCGCCCTCGCGCGCCGGTTCGGCCCGCGACTGCCGTTCCTGCTGAAGGTGCTGGCCGTCGACACCCCCCTGTCGGTCCAGGTCCATCCCGACCTCGCCCAGGCCGCCGCCGGTTTCGCGCGGGAGAACGCCCTGGGGATCCCGCTCGACGCTCCGCACCGTACGTACCGCGACGACCAGCACAAGCCCGAGATGATCGTCGCCCTGACCCGGTTCCAGGCCCTGTGCGGCTTCCGCGCTCCCGAGCGGTGCGCCGGCCTCCTGGAACTCCTCGACGTCCCTGACCTCACGCCGTATGCCGCGGCGCTTCGCGCCCGCCCGGGCGACGCCGCCCTCCGGGAGGTCTTCACCGCCTTCCTGACAGCGCCGACCGCTCTCCTCACCGCCGTCACCGAGGCCGTCCGGCGCACCTCCGCGGACGGTGGACCGTACGAGGCGGACCTCGCCGCGTATGCAGCCATCACCTACGCCCATCCCGACGATCCCGGCCTGCTGCCCGCCCTGATGCTGAATCACGTGGAGCTGGAACCGGGGCAGGCGCTGTTCCTCGGCGCGGGCATCGCGCACGCGTATCTGTCCGGCCTCGGCGTGGAAATCATGGCCAGTTCCGACAACGTCCTGCGCTGCGGCCTGACGTCGAAACACGTGGATGCGGCCGAACTGCTGGAGATCG
The DNA here is from genome assembly GCF_036203305.1 of Streptomyces sp. NBC_00190. Classification (GTDB taxonomy): domain Bacteria; phylum Actinomycetota; class Actinomycetes; order Streptomycetales; family Streptomycetaceae; genus Streptomyces. The sequence continues at coordinate 8,140,560 of NZ_CP108131.1, forward strand.
TCCGTTTCACCGCGTTCCCGGTCCGAGCCCTCGCCGCGCGGTGGGACGCGGCGACCGGGGAGCACGTCTACCCGGCCCCTGTCGACGACTTCAGCCTCTCGCGGTTCGACCTCGTACGAACGGACGCGCCGCGCACGCTCATGGCCGACGCACCCCAGATCGTGCTGTGTGTCCGCGGTGAAGCGACCGTCGCCTCGGAAGGACGCTCGGTGCCGCTCGGTCCCGGCCGCGCCGTCTACGCACCCGCCGGCGACACGCTCCGGCTCAGCGGAGAGGGAAAGGTGTTCCGCGCCACCTCGGCCGTACGGACACGGCCCCGTCAGGGAGGTCCCACCCCGTGAACCCGTATCCGCGTGCTTCTGCTGCTCTGGCCGCTCTGGCGCTCACCGTCACCCTCGCCGCCTGCGGCAGTATCGACGAGGGCGACGGGCGCGGCGGTGACAAGGTCAGGATCGGCCTGCTGCTCCCCGAGAACGTGACTGCGCGTTACGAGAAGTTCGACAAGCCGCTGATGGAGAAGAAGGTCGCCCTCCTGACCTTCGGCAAGGGCAAGGTGATCTACGCAAACGCCATGGGGGACGCGGCCAAGCAGAACGCCCAGGCCGACACGATGATCGAGAACAAGGTCGACGTCCTGGTCATCGACGCGGTGGACTCCAAGGCGATCGCGGGGGCGGTGGCGAAGGCCAAGGCCGCGGGCATCGCGGTCGTCGCCTACGACCGCCTGGCCGAAGGCCCGATCGACGCGTACACCTCCTTCGACAACGAGGACATCGGCCGGATCCAGGGAAAGTCCCTGCTGGAGGCGCTGGGCAGCAATGCCAGGAACGGGAAGATCGTCATGATGCACGGAGCGCTCACCGACCCCAACGCCGCCCGCTACAAGGCCGGCGCCCACTCCGTCCTCGACGGCAAGGTGAACATCGGCAAGGAGTACGACACCGCCGAGTGGAAGCCGGAGAACGCGAGCACCAACATGACGGCCGCGCTCTCGGCACTCGGCAAGGACAAGATCGTCGGCGTCTACTCCGCCAACGACGGCATGGCGGGCGGCGTCATCGCCGCCCTCAAGGCCGCAGGCTTCTTCCCGCTGCCCCCGGTCACCGGCCAGGACATCGAACTCGCCGCCGTGCGGCGCATCGTGGCGGGCGAGCAGTTCACGAGCATCTACAAGTCCTACGCCCGCGAGGCCGAGGCCGCAGCCGAACTCGCCGTCATCCTCGCCCACGGCGAGAAGACCGACGGGGTCATCAACGACGTGGTCAGCAGCCCCACCGTCAAGCGCGTGCCCGCCGTCCTCATTCCCAGCGTGCCCGTGACCCGCGACAACATCAGGACCACCGTGGTCCTCGACGGCGTCTACACCGCCGAGGAGATCTGCACCGACGCGCTCAAGGCCGCATGCGCGGAAATCGGTCTGAAACAGTAGCCGGCCCCGTGGTGGACCGCCCGTGCCCGGCCGGACGTGCCGGGGACGCCGAGGGCGTCGGTCAGGCCCGGGCCCGAGCGTTCAGGAGAAGGGCTGCTTGTCCGGTCGGCAGGTGGTCCCGGGGGGTGGCAGCGTGCCGTCGACGAAGTAGCGGCTCTCGTACGTCTTCACGCAGCTGCTGGCGTTGTTGAACAGGGCGGTATGGCCGTACCCGTCATGGGTGAGCAGGCGGGCGTCGGCCAGTTCCTTCGCCATGACCTCGGAGTCCGCGTACGGCGTGGAGGGGTCGTACCTGGTGCCGACCACGAGGACGGGGTGCGCGGTGGGCTTGTTCCACGGTCCGGTGTAGAGGTCTGCGGCCTGGGCCGGCCAGGTGGCGCACGGCTCTCCGGACCAGGTCCAGTAGCGGCCGGCGTCGCCCGCCCGCTGGGCGCTGTCCTCCGCCAGACGGTGGTAGGCGGCGGGATCGCGGAGGTTGGGGCTGTCGCCGCACCACACGGCCGCCGCCTGTTCTTCGCCGAGGTACGGGGCGGGGTGCGCGACGGGGGGCGGGGGCGGGAACACGGGCGGCTTCGGGACCCGGCCCTGCCACAGGTCCTGGAGGCGCCGGGCGAGGTCCGCCCAGCCCGGGTCGACGATGTAGAGGCTGCTCACCGTGTCGGCGACCGTCCGGGCGTACGTCCACGTGTCCACCGGGCGTTCCCTGAGGCGCTGCATCAGCTGGTCGAACTTCGCGCGGGTCGCCTTCGGGCTGCCGGCCGAGAAGGCGCAGCGGTCCGTGGTGGCGGATCCGCACAGGTCGAGGAACCGGTCCAGGGTGGCCGCGGCGGTGCGGTCGGAACCCATGCGCAGGAGCGTGGTGGTCCGGGCGTCCGGTCGGCCGCCGTTCGTCCATGCGGAGGGCGCGATGTTGCTGTCCAGGACCATGGCGCGGACCTTGTCGGGGAACAGGTTTGCGTAGGTGGCGCCGAGGATCGTGCCGTAGGAGACGCCGAAGTAGTTGAGCTGCGGTTCGCCCACGGCCTGCCGGAGCAGGTCGAGGTCTCGGGCGGTGTCGGCGGTCGACACGTGGCGCAGGAGCTCGGAGTCATGCTTCTCGCAGCGCCGGCCGAGGTCCTCGTAGGCGTCGATCCAGGTCTTGCGCTCCTTGTCTCCCACGGGGAACCCGACCGGCTTGGCCCGCCCCCACGCCTCGGCGTCGTCGGTGCTGTCGAAGCAGTTCACCGCCGTGCTGTTGCCGATGCCGCGGGGATCCCAGCTGACGATGTCGAACCGCTCCCGCAGCTCCTTCGGGAAGGAGTCGTAGTTCTGCGGGACCTGCACCGTCCCGGGGCCGCCGGGCCCGCCGGGGTTCACGAAGACGGTTCCCATGCGCCGCGCGCCGTCGGTCGCCTTCCTGCGGACCACGGCCAGGTCGATGCTCCGGCCGGCGGGGTCGGCGTGGTCGAGGGGGACACGGGCGGTGGCACAGTCGTACGGGCTGCCGGGCGTGCAGGGGCTCCAGTCCAGGCGGGGGACGCCTGGCGAGGGCGACGGCGCGTCCTGGGCGGCGGCGGGTCCGGGGCAGCTGAGTACGGTCGAGCAGACCGCCGCGGCGACGAGCGCCGCCGCGCGGTGGCGACGGCCGCCTGCCGGTCCGGGTAGGGGCATCGTCCGCCCTCCTCCGTCGCGTCGGGGGCCTGCCGGCCGCGACGCCGCGGCCGTGGTGGGACGAGCAGCCCCTGTAACCACGAAACCGCGGTTCACCGGCCCGCGCGAGCCGAGGGCGCGGGCCGCGCCCCCGGACTCTGCTGCCGGTGTTCACCGGGTCGTGTCGAAGGCGCCCGCTCGCCCCGCGGCCGCGGCACCCGCCGCGGCCCGGCGGGGGAGGTCCGGGTCCGGTGCGGCCCGCAGGAGCAGCAGCTCGTGGTAGAGCGGAGCGGTCGCCGCCACCAGTAGCGTGCGCGCGTCGACCGGGCCGGGCAGTTCGCCCCGCGCGGTGGCGCGGGTGACGACCACCGCGCAGCGTGCGTAACGGTCCTCCCAGAAGCGGGCCAGGGCGCCGGCCGCCTCGGCCGAGCGGAAGCCCGCGGCGATCAGTGCCGTGGTCAGGCTGGGCCCGCTGCCCGCCAGGGCCTCGTAGACCTCCCGGTTGAGCGAGGTGAGGTCCCCCTCCAGCGATCCGGTGTCGGGCGGGCTCCACGTGTCGTCGGACGCGGCGTCGAGCACGTCCGCCAGCAGGCCGCCGACGTCGCGCCAGCGCCGGTAGACCGTGGTGCGGTGCACGCCCGCGCGTTCGGCGACCGTGTCGACGGTCAGCCCGTCGTACCCGCCCGCCACCAGCAGGTCGCCCACCGCCGCCAGGACCTGCGCGCGGACCCGGGCGCTGCGGCCGCCCGTCCGCCGCCGCGGCGTGGCCGGATCTGAGTTGTGCGCATGGCCGGATTCTTCGCTTGCGTGCTCAGTGGCATCCATGGAACGATCTTAAAGCAACATTCGTCGCTATAGGGAGTCCTCCGATGGTTCTCACCCACTTCTCCACCTCCGCCACCCTCCTGCTCGCGTCCGAACCCCTGGAGCCGCTCCGTGACCGCACAACTGACCGCGCTTGACCTCTGCAAGTCCTACGACGGCCGCACCGTCCTCGACTCCGTCGACTGCTCCGTCCCCGTCGGCACCCGCCTCGGCATCGTCGGTGAGAACGGATCGGGCAAGTCCACCCTGCTCCGGCTGCTCGCCGGGACCGAGCGCCCCGACCGCGGTACGGTCACCGTCCGCGCGGACGGCGGCATCGGGTACCTCGCCCAGGAAGAGACCCTGCCCGCCCACCTGACCGTCCAGCAGGTCGTCGACCGCTCCCTCGCCGCACTCCGCGCCATGGAAGGCGGGATGCGCCGACTGGAGGCCCGTATGGCGGACGGCGACACCACGGCCGAGGTCCTCACCTCCTACGCGGACCTGCTCACCGCCTTCGAACTGCGCGGCGGCTACGACGCCGACGCCCGGGTCGAGCGCGCCCTGCACGGCCTGGGACTGCTCGGACTGCCCCGCGACCGCACCGTCGGCGACCTCTCCGGCGGCGAACAGGTCCGGCTCCGGCTGGCCGCGCTCCTGGCCTCCGCCCCCGAGGTGCTGCTCCTCGACGAGCCCACGAACCACCTCGACCACGCGGCCCTGAGCTGGCTGGAGGACCATCTCCGCGCCCGCCGCGGCATCACCGTCGCCGTCTCCCACGACCGGCAGTTCCTCGAACGCGTAGCCACGTCCTTGCTGGAGGTAGACGGCGACCTGCACCGCGCGGTCCGCTACGGCAACGGCTACGCCGGCTACCTCGCCGGGCGCGCCGCCGAACGGCAGCGCCGCGCCCAGGCCCACGCCGCGTGGTGCGCGGAGGTGGACAGGCTGCGGGAGTCCGCCGCCGTCACTGCCCGCCGGGTGGCTCCCGGCCGGGCGATGAAGGACGGCAACAAGATGGCCTACGACCGTGCGGCAGGCCGGGTACAGCAGTCCCTGGCGAGCAGGGTGCGCAACGCCGAGGAACGGCTGGGCCGGCTGGTGGCCCGGCCGGTGCCCGCGCCGGCCGAGCCGCTGCGGTTCACCGCCGTGCCGCGCACCGCCGGCACCGCCGGCACCGACGGCCCGCGCGGCGTGGTCCTCGCGGCGGACGGCGTGGCGGTCGCGTGGCGGCTCGCGCCGCTGGACCTGGCCGTGCCGGCCGACGGCCGGCTCCTGGTCACCGGCCCGAACGGAGCCGGCAAGAGCACCCTGCTGGGCGTCCTCGCCGGCACCGTCGCGCCCGACCGGGGCCACGTCGTACGGCGCGCCCGAACCGGACTGCTGGCCCAGCACACCGACACGGAAGAGCCCCGCCGATCGCTCCTCGAGGCCTTTGCCGCAGGCCGCCCCGGAACGCCCGAAGAACACACCGAGCAACTGCTGTCGCTCGGCTTGTTCGTCCCCGAACGGCTCACCGCTGCGGTCGCCACCCTGTCGGCCGGCCAGCGGCAGCGGCTGGCACTGGCCCGGCTGGTCACCGAACCGGCCGACGTACTCCTGCTCGACGAGCCGACCAACCACCTCTCGCCCGCACTGGCCGAGGAACTGGAGGAGGCGCTCGCCTCGTTCCCGGGTGCCGTGGTCGTGGTCAGCCACGACCGCCGGCTGTGCGCCCGCTGGCAGGGTGACCGCCTGGTCCTGCGCGCCCCCGAACCGGCCGCCGCAACAGCGGCGTAAGCCATCCCCAATCCCTCCGGAAAGGCCCCACTTGACCCCCCACACCCCCGCACGCCTGATCCACACCTACACCCTCCCCACCACAGGTTCCGGCCCCTACGCACTGACCACCGGCCCCGACGGCAACATCTGGTGCACCTTGGTGCACGCCGGACGCATCGCCCGCCTCACCCCGCACGGGCAGATCGACGAGTTCCCGCTCGACTCATCCGACTGCGGCCCGACCCTGATCACCTCCGGCCCCGACGGGGCCCTGTGGTTCACCCGGAACCGAGACCACCGCATCGGCCACATCACCACCGACGGCCAAGCCCGCTCCTACGCCCTGCCGGGCTCTGACCCCGGACCATTCGGCATCACCCCCGGGCCGGACGGCGCCCTCTGGTTCGCCACGCTGCACACCGCAACAGTCGGCCGCATCACCCGTGACGGCGAAATCACCGAGTACCCGCTGCCCAGCAGGGACTCCTACCCGTCCTTTCTCACCACCGCCCCCGACGGCGCGCTGTGGTGCACGCTCAACCAGGCGCACACCCTGGCGCGGATCACCGTGACCGGCGAGGTCAGCCTGTACCCGCTGCCCACGGTCGGCGCCGCGCCGGTCGGACTGGCGGCGGCGCCGGACGGAGCCCTGTGGTTCGCCCAGATCGGGAGCGGCAGCATCGGCCGACTGGACCCGCACGGCATCGAGTTCGCCGAGTACCCACTGCCGGACGCGCAGTGCCGGCCGCACGCGGTGGCGGTGGCACCGGACGGCTCGTGCTGGTTCACCGAATGGGCTACCGGCCGCATCGGCCGCGTCACCACGGACGGCCGGATCACCGAAATCCCCCTGCCGGACCCCGCCTGCGAACCGCACGGCCTCGCCTTCGGACCCGACGGCACGCTCTACGTCGCCCAGGAGAGCGGCGACGTCACCCGCTGGGACGTCACGGCGGCCACGAACTGCTGAGCCACGACGACAACTTCGGGAATGACCACCGTGTGGGGCGCGGCGGGTGGCGCCCCGTTACGTCCTACTCCTCCGGGTCCCAGGCGCGGAGCAGGTCGATCAGCCCTGCGTCTCCGTCGATCTGCACGGAGTCCGCCGGGATGCGGTCGTAGATGAAGAGGACCGGCTCACTGGCCGTGCCCCGGACAGAGGCGCCGGCCGTGTCCGGGCCCTCGCCCGTAGCGGTGGTGGGCAGACGGGTGGGCCGTGCGCCATTGCCGTCGACCGTGACGCGCCAGGAGTGGCCCTCGGCGGCGTGGAAGTCGAAGGCGGCGGGCTTGTGCGGCCAGGCGCTGGTCGTCGTAGGTGTGCACCGCGGTCTCCTGGACCCGGTGCCGGGCGACGCCACCGGAGTCCTGCGGCGACTGCGACCTACCCCACCACGTCCAGCAGCCGCGATCCGGGCCCGCCTCCCGCAGCGCGCTCAGCAGCAGCTGCGTCGATTCGGCCGACCAGGTCGGCAAGGCCTCGCGCTCCCGCGGCGCAGCCACGGCGGCGCGCGCGGCAGCGGCCTCGGCCGGGGGAGCGTCGGCGGGCCGCGGGCCGACGATGGCGGCCCAGAAGCGGTCCCCTCCACCCAGGTGCTGGACCAGATCGAGCAGCGTCCACTCGGGGCAGGTCGGCACCTGCACGTCGAGGCTGGGCGCGGAGGCGACCGCGGCGCGGAAGGCGGTCGACCGTTCGTCGATCAGCCGCAGCAGGTCGGGGAATTCCCGATTGTTTTCCACTCCGGTTGTCCAGCACTGTGCTCCGGCGATCGGAGAGGGATTTTCATCGCCGACGAGGCGGGCCCGCGGCCGGGCCGCGGGCCTCGGATGACGTGGTGTCTTCACATTCGGCTTGGCGAAGGCCGGCGAACACCGCGGGGGTCGCCCAGCCGCGCAGGGCAGCGGGAATCGCCGATCGGAAGGCGGCCTCGGCCGTGTGGGCGTCGAGGGCCTCAGCCAGTTCGAGCGTCACCAGTCCGTGCAGGGTGACCCACAGCGAGAGGGCGATCGGCGTCGCTTCACCGGCGAGGACGGAACCCGTCACAGCCCGGTCGATCGCCGCGATGAGCGGCCGGATGGGGTCACGGGTGCCGACTGCGCCCGATGGATCGAAGGATTGCGTCCTTCCGAACAGCACCGTGTACAGGTGGCTGTGTCCGCATCCCCATAGCCGGTATGCGATGGCCAGGGCGTAGAGGTCGGCGAGGGGATCCTCAGTGGTCGGCACCGCCGACAAGTCCTGGAACAGGCCGGCGACAGCCCCGTCGCGTACCGCTCCGATCAGTCCGTCCTTGCCGCCGAACAGGGAGTACACCGCGGTCGTCGACGTGCCGGCGGCAGCCGCGACGGCGCGGACCGTCACCGACTCCCGCGAACCCGTCGCCAGCAACTCGGTCGCACACGCCACGAGGCGCTCTTTGACCACCTCGTCGTTCGTCCTCGGTCTGCCCATGACGAGAAGCCTACTCCTTCTGATAACGTCGTTTTGAAACAATGTTCTGAAACTTGGGGGGCTCGCCATGGCCACATCCGCCATACGTCTTGTCCGCTTCACCGGACGCTTACTGCTGGCGCTGACTGCCGTCGCGGCGCTGGTTGTTGTCTTTCTCGTGTTGATCGTCCTCACGGACGGGGCCGGCTCGGGACTCGCCGCTTGGCTGACGGCCCTCGGAGTTGCTTCTGTCGCCGCACTGTGGCGGAGCCGGCGTCGTGCCCGGGCGGGGCGACTCGTGCCGTTCGTGCCGGTGGTTCTCGCGGCGGCGTTGACGGCGACGGTCTGCGTTCCGACCGTTCCCACGACCCGTCAGTACCCGCCCGCCCTGCCCTTCGTGGCCACCGAGCACTGGAGCCTGGACACCGGCAGCAGGGTCGCCGTGTACCACTACCCGCCGGCAGACCCCGGCACCCGGCACCCGATCCCGCTCGTGTACCTCAACGGGGGACCGGTCCGCGGCATATCGGTACTCGACCACCGGTTCCTGCAACTCCTGGCAGGCCAGGGCTACGACGTCTACGCCTACGAACAGGCCGGCGGCGGACGCAGCGACCTGCTCCCCATGGACCAGTACGCGATCTCCAGATCGGTCCGTGATCTCAACGCCTTCATCCACCGTCTGGGCAAGGGCGAGGCTGACGTCCTCGGCTTCTCGTCAGGCGCGGTTGTGCTCACCCGCGCCCTGGCCGACCCTTCCGTCGCCGCACAGCTGCACCGGGCGATCATCGCCGAGCCCGGTCCGATGGACGCACCCACATCGGGAATCACCGGGCACAAAGGACGCCCGTCCGCACGCGATCTCGCACCGAGCATGACCGGACCGCGATCAACGCGCACCCCCCGGTACGCCGTGGCATTCGGCCTCATGCGACTCGGACTCCTCGCCCCTGACACCGGACTGATCGGACAAGCCGAAGGCGACAACGCATTCACCGCCGCCGACCTCGGCAGCGACACCGCATCTGCCTACTGCGCGCGCGACGCGCATCGCATCCCGTCCGAAGACACGCCGCAGAACTTCACCTTCAGCCCCGCTGCCAGCCTCCGCATCCAGCAGACGGTGAAGGACTCCTCCTCCATTGCCCCGCAGCTGAGGCGCTCGGAGACGCCCGCCATGCTGATGATCGCCGAGTGTTCTTCCCAGGTTCGCCAATGGGCGACCACCATCCTCGCCAACGACCCCGCCATTCAGCGCACGCAGTACATGCCCGGAGTCGGGCACCACATGTGGAACGGCCTGGACGACAACAACGACCGAGCCGCCGCCGTCGTCACCGCGTTCCTCCGAGGTGAACCGGAACCTCTGCCGAACTTCCCCACTCGCGAGGGGATCCCCACCTTCCTGCGTGATCGCAAGTGACGCCCGTGCAGCCCGCCACCGGCATGAGCAGGCGAAGCTCGGAGCTGCGGCGTGCCGTTTTGGGCAGGGGCGGGTCAGCCGAGAGCAGGGCTTGCAAGATCAAGCACCAGCCGGTTCCCCCAGTCGTTGGTCAAGACGGCACGCATGCCTTCGTAGCGCACCCTGACGAACGGGTTGGAGCGGAACATGACGGCGACCCACTGCAAGGAACGGCTGGCGTCGAGGCGGGCGAGGTAGCCGATGTTGCCCATCCCGCCGCCCCCGCCGGACATCCACCCGGATCCGGCCGGTAGCGGGCTCTCGAAACAGGTGTCCACCTCGTCGATGCCGTGCTCCTCAATGGCCTCGGCCACGTCGAACGGCCCTCCGATACGGAAAGGAATCGGCTGCCCGGCATCCGGGTGGTAAGCCCCCGGACCGTCGACATGCAATTCCAAGCCGGTGTCGTCCGGACGGTACAGCCCGTCGCGGAGCGGCATCTCCCCCGCCCGCCACAGCTCCTCGACCATCCCCATAGCCCATCCCACCGTCGATTGCTGAACGAGTTGGATCCGAAGTCTGGCCGCGCGCAAGGACAGAGAGCGCTCGGATGCGACGCCGAGGCCCGCTGGCTACCCCTGGCGGGATCGGCGCCGCCACCGGCCTGTGCTCAGCCCTCCAGGCTGCCGATTGCCTCGGCCAGCCACTTCTTCTCCTCGGTGCTGGTGGCGCGAGCGATGCGCAGCATGCCCTGCCGGAAGAGATCCGGCGCCTCCTCGGCCCGTACGGGCTCGCCGTCGCGGTAGAAGAAGCTCGCCGGGATGTCGAGGAAGGTCTGCCTGCGGCGCAGGACCGCGGCCTGCTCGGCACGGTCCGGGAGATGGTGCAGGAACGCGAGCAGGGTGAAGAAGCGCTGCCCATCGGTGATTTCGGCTTCCTTGGGGTGCCGCAACCGGGCCAGCAGTTCGGTGCGGCCCGCCTCGGTGAGGGACAGGATCCGGCGGGGCGCGGCACCGCTTCCAGGCTCGGTGCGCTGCTCGGCCAGACCCGCTTTCACCAGCCGGGAGATGGCCGGATAGAGCGCCCCGTCACTGACCGGGCGGATGTGGCCACTGAGGCCCTGGATACGGGCTTTCACCTCGTATCCGTGCAGGGACTCCTCGAAGAGGAAACCCAGAATCGACAGCTCCAGCATGCCCCGTGCCCCTTCCTGCGTCTGTCGGCGCGCTTGCCCGTCCCGCGCCGTCATGCTACCTCTTCTCGCTGTACCTCGATTAGAGGTACAGCGAAAAGAGGGGTGCAGTCATGGGGGCAGCAGAACACCGGCGCACGCTGGTGTCGCTCGCGTATCCGGTCTACTTCGAGCTTCTCGCGGGGGTCACGGCCGCGATCATCAACATGGTCTGGGTGGCACGGCTCGGCGCGGACGCCGTCGCCGCGGTGGCTGTCGCCACGAATGTCGAGAACCTGCTGCTCGGCGTCATCCTCGTCGCCGGCTCGGGCACGACGGTGCTCGTCGCGCGAGCCAGAGGAGCGGAGGATCCGGCAGCGATGCGCTCCGCCGTGCGCGGCGGGTGGGTCCTGTGGGCGCTCGTCACACCCTTGGTCGCCATCGGCGGATACCTGTGCCGTGAACCGCTCGCCCACCTCGTGCTCGGCGGCAGCGGCGGCGACTCGCTGCCCCTCACCACCGGCTATTTCTCGATCGCATTGCCGGGAATCGCGGTGTTCTTCGCCACCAACGTCGTCGACGGCATTCTCAAGGGCGCGGGCGACACCCGCACCCCGATGAAGCTCGCGATCCTCGCGAACGGACTGATCCTCGGGCTGGATCCCTTGTTCATCCTGGGGTTCGGCCTCGGGGTGCGTGGGGCGGCGATCGCCACCGTGCTGGGCCGGACGGTCGCGCTCATTTGCGGTTTCGTGGCGCTGCACCGCAACGGCGTACTGCGGCAGGCAGCCCACGCGGCCCCGAACCGGGCCGGTTCGCTGGGCGCCGATGCGCGCAGAACGGCGGCGACCGGGCTTCCCATGTCGGCCGACTTCGTCGCACGGATGGCGGGGGCGCTCGCACTCGTCGCCATCGTCGCCCGGATCGGCGTCAGCGAGGTCGCCGCATACGGGGTCGCGACGAAGGCGACGTACGTCGCGACGATGGCCTTCTACGCGGTACGCCAGGCTGCCGCCATTCGCACCGCCCACCTGCTCGGTACCGGACATGACGAGCGTCGGGCCATCGGACGACAGGTACTGCTCCTTGCCGGAACACTCGGACTCACGGCCATGCTCACGCTGCTCGCCGCCGGACCGTGGATCATGCTTGCCTTCGGCGGCGAGGGAGAGGTGGCCGAGGCGGGGGCACTCTATCTGCGCTGCCTGGGTCCGTACTTGGTGCTTCTCGCTTGCTTCATCGCGCTGGGCGGGGTGTTCGAGGGCAGCGGCGGCAGCCCGGCCCTCGCGCGGATCACCTCATGCGGCGTGGCACTCCAACTCGCGCTTGCGTACGGCCTGTCGGGTTCGGGGCTGCCCGGCATCTGCCTGGCCATGGCGCTGTCCATGGCGCTTCAGTGCGCAGCCATCGCCAGGATGTACCGGCGCACGGAACATCCCACAGCCACTGACCGCGACAGCAGTCGGCTGAAGACCTCCGTCACAGAGCCCGACAGAGGCCCTTCCCCCGACAAGCGACTTGCCTGATGGACTCTGGTTCGTCGGGCATGCCCTGTGGCCGGATTGCGACGTCGACCGGCATGCCCTCCAGTACGCCGCCGGGGTTCGTGCCGTGGTCGCCAAACCGGTGGGAACCGCGCCAATCATCGGCAACGGCTTTAAACCGCCGCAGAGTTATGCCCAAAAGGTGACTTTCTGTAGCTTGATCTTGTCGGATAGCAATGACACGGCGCCTGGCACGGCCTGCCGACCGTCGGCGGCGATCCCAGCGCGCTGAAAGGAACGTCTCGTGATCCGCACCCGTTACGCCGCCGCTCTGGCCACCATGGCCCTTACCGCCCTCGCGATCACCGCGAGCCCCGCCTCGGCGGCACCCGGCGACACACTCAACATGTGCTCCAGCACGCTCACCCCGGACGGCTGGGTGGACGTCCAGTGGTGGAACAGCGGCGGCTGCGGCTCCGGCTTCACGCCCAACACCAAGCAGATCAAGGACCTCAGAGGCTACCCGGTCGGCACCCAGGTCAACGCCTGCGCGTCCACGTGGCCGCCCGCCGGCTGGACCATCACCAGCACCTACTACTCGAGCGGCTGCAGCTACTCAGCGGTCCCCAGCTTCAACCCCAACACCTGGACCCTGAAGCGCACCTCCTGACCTCGCGCCGGGCGCCGTAGTCGACCTCCGCGGGCGGCTGCGGCGCTCGGTGCTGTCGCGGGCCTCCTGGCTCCGGGCGGTGCGGGCCAGTTTCCTTTGATTCAGGGGTTTGGGCCGGGTTCGGCCACTCCGCAGAAGGGGGTATGTGTGGTCACGCGGCGTGAGATTCGGGGTCCCCGGTGGTGACCCGCCCCATAGGGCCCACGTCACATACGAACCGGGCTAGTAGCCTTCACACGGCGCGATTCCGCTTCCTCGTACCGTCTCTCACCTGCACGGATCCCTTCCGGTGTGCTTAGGCGGCGCCGGTCCCGGACTCCGGGGGTGCGTAGTAGGTGGGGTCGTTGCCAGGGGGCGGGGGCGTCTGTAGAACTGGATGAGTCGCCGGGCGGCACGGGTGCTTACCTCCGCCGCTGGTGAATCCCTCTCCTTTGCGTGAGTGGCTCACGCATGTCTTCGGCATGCCGCGACTGTCCTTGTTGCCTTCGGAAGGTCTGTCTGTGTCCAAGTCCGTCATCCGCCGTATCGCCGCTTCGAAGAAGACCCTCGCGGGTGCCGTCGTCGCCGTGGGTGTCGCCGGTTCCATGCTCGCCACGGTTCCCGCTCAGGCGGCCCCGACGAGCGCCAAGGCGATCGCCCAGCAGATGATCAAGGACCCGGCGCAGTTCGCGGCGTTCAACAACATCGTTTCCCGTGAGAGCGGCTGGAACCACACCGCCACGAACGCCTCCTCGGGCGCGTACGGCCTGGTGCAGGCCCTGCCGGCCTCGAAGATGGCCTCCGCGGGCGCCGACTGGAAGACCAACCCGGCCACCCAGATCAAGTGGGGCCTGGACTACATGAACTCCCGTTACGGCAGCCCCGTCGGTGCCTGGAACTTCTGGCAGACCCACCACTGGTACTAAGCCACCAGCGGACAGCAGCAGACGCAACGAAGACGCCCGGCCGGGACCATCCCGGCCGGGCGTCTTCGCGTACGCGGCCACCGAACCCAGCGTGAAGCGGCCCCTCCGGCACCGAACCCCGCCGCACCGGTCCCCTGAACGGGGCGGCGTTGCCCGTTGTCGACGTGGCGGGGCCCGACCGTGGATCGGTGAGGGTTCAGGCGGCCGGTTCCAATCGGACGCAGCACCGACCGGGCTCCGCTGTCAGGATCGCCTCGAGGCGATCCTCGCCGAGTCCGGCGAGGATGCCGTGCAGCAGGTGGAGGTTCATGCCGCAGACGGTCTGAGTGTGCTGCCGGGCCGAGCTTGGAAGGGGCAGTTGGCCAGGTCTATGGCGTCGCCCTCGCGCCGCGGCTCGAAGCCGTGCTGCTCCAGCGTCTCGACGATTCCCTCCGACGCGTCTCGGCCCAGTTGTTCGCCCAGTTCCTCGGCCTTGTGGTGGAGAACGGCCCGAACCGGTTCCCCGGTGGCCTCCGATTCCTCCATCGCCTGCGCGAGCAGTCTCCCGGCCAGCTCGTACCGCCGGTCGGGCAGGCTGACGGCGATGTGCCGGTCCGAGCGCAGGTAGAGCTTGGCCGGCCTGCCTGCGCCGGGTCCCGTGCGTCCGGTGCGCCGCTCGTAGACGACGTCGAGCTTTCTATCGTTAATGAAGCTTGTTGATAGAAGGAGGGTGTCATGACAGCCTCGAACATCACGCCCGTCTCCCGCCGACGCACCGAGCTCTCCGAGCCGGACGCCAAGCGTTCTGGATCCTGCGCACCGGCTTCACGGCGGCCCCGTTCCTCTTCGGACTCGACAAGTTCACGAACCTGCTCGTCGACTGGCCGTCCTACCTCGCGCCCTGGATCGACGATGTCGTCCCCGGCAGCGCGCAGGCCGCCATGTATGCCGTCGGCGTGGTCGAGATCGTCGCGGGCATCGTCGTGGCCATCGCCCCGCGCTTCGGAGGCTGGCTGGTGGCCGGCTGGCTGGCAGGCATCATCGTCAACCTGCTGACCATCCCCGGCTACTACGACATCGCGCTGCGCGACTTCGGCCTGATGCTCGGTGCCGTCGCCCTGGCCCGCCTCGCTGAGCACTACCACCGCGAAGACCGCCGAAGCGCCCGACCTGTAGCGGCCCGGAGCAGGTGAACGCCGGAACGGCCAGAGGGGCGGCGAGCTCCACCGACTCGCGCGCCCGTTGGGGAGCCATTCATGCCTCGGGCTGCCGGGCCGCCCGCACGAGGAGCAGGGCGATGTCGTCCGTGCGGGGCGCGGTGTGTTGGGCGTGCCGCAGCAGGGTGTCGGCCACATCGTCCAGGTTCTGCATTCCGGACCCGTCGAGGTGCCGGGCAAGGCTCACGGTGGCCGCTTCGATGTCGGCGCCGGGTGTTTCGACCAGCCCGTCGGTGTAGAGGACCATGAGCGCGCCCGGCGGGAAGGAGATCTCACGCGTGGGGTACTCGGCGGATGGCTCGATGCCGAGCAGCAGTCCGGGTGGCACCTCCAGTACGTCGGTGGATCCGCCCGGGTACCGCAGCAGGGGCGGCGGATGGCCGGCGCTGGCGAGCCGGGCCCGTCCGTGCGCGAGGTCGATCTGGGCGATCAGGCAGCTGGTGAACAGGCCCGGGTCGAGGTCGGTCAGCAGACGGTTGGTCCGGGCGAGGAGTTCCGAGGGCGGTGCGCCGGCGGTGCCGTGGGCGTGGACGGCGGTGCGGACCTGACCCATCAGCGCGGCGGCGTTGACGTTGTGGCCCTGGACGTCGCCGATGGCAGCGAGGACTGTCGACGGGGTGGGTCGGATCAGGTCGTAGAAGTCGCCTCCGATGTCCATGCCGTGCCCGGCCGGCCGGTAGCGAGCGGTGACCTCCAGATTCGGGACGCCCGGCAGGGTGTGGGGGAGCAGGCCGGTCTGCAGGGTGTGGGCCAGGGCGTGCTTGGCGTCGTAGAGCCGGGCCCGGTCCAGTGCCTGGGCGATCAGCCCGGCCAGCGAGGTCAGCAGGGCCCGTTCCGCCGCCGGGAAGGGCCGGGGCCGGTCGTACGAGAGGACCAGCGAGCCCACCGGGTGGCCGGAGGCGGTCAGCGGCAGGAACGCCCAGGCGTTGCGTCCCTCTTGGCGCGGCGCGGTGGGGTGGGCGCGGCGGAACTCCTCGTAGCTGGGGAAGAAGACCGGGGCACCGGTGGCGAGCACCTGTGCGTTGGTGACGCTCGACGTCAGCGGCGCGCCGTCGAACCGTTCGATGAACCCGGGCTCGTAGCCGCGGTGGCCGATGATCCGCAGCCGTCCTTCCTCGACCGCCATGAGTACCAGGCCCTGCGGGCCGAGTGCCGGAACGATCTGATCGGCCAGCCGTTCCATCACGTCGCGGACACCGATGGCCTCGGCAAGGGCGGCGGCCAGGTGCGTCAGGTGGTAGAGACCCAGGGCGCCCACCGGCTCCTGCGCCACGTGCGACACCCGCGCCGCAGCCGGGGCGGGGGCGAGAGCGGCGGGGTCGGCCTTGCCGGAGGTGACCGATCTGGCGGGGGAGATGTGCAGGCTGATGCCGTGCTCGTCCGGATAGAGCTGGAAGAACAAGCGTACGTCAGGTGGGCGGACCGCGGTGAAGGCCGTCGGCTGGCGGGCCACCACGGCGGCCCGGTAGCGGTCCTCCACGAGGGGATCGCGCAGCCACGGCAGCACCTCCCAGGGGCGCCTGCCCAGGAGCTGGGACGCTTCGCTGCCGACCAGGTCGGCGCCTGCCGCGTTGATGAAGGTGATCTGGCCGTCGAGGTCCAGTGCGCAGCAGCCCAGGGGCATCCGTTCGGCGAAGTCGAGGGCGGCCGCCGCCCGGGCGGGATCCTCCTGCCGCCGCACCGGTGCCGGGAGGAGGCGCGGCTCACCTTCGGGCGGCCATTCCGCGCCACCCTCCACCGCGGCCTCCCGCAGACGCTGCCCCGCGTGGCGGGCGAAGGTGTCGATCGCCTCCCGCTCCCGCTCGCTGAGCCGTGGCGGGTGCCAGACCGGCCACAGGAGGACGATGCCGCCCCGCACCTCGTCGTCGCGGTCGGCGAGCGCAGTCGCGGCGAGGAGGAACTCGTACGGGAGTACCAGCCCCAGCCGCGGGTACCGGCGGGCGATCTCCTCCTGGCCGCCGCCCAGCCAGACGAGCCGCCGCTCGCGGATCGCGTCGGACACGGGAATGGCCTCGTCGAGGGAGACGCGTGCCCACGGAGCGGTGATGGGCGGGGGTACCCCCGCCACGAACCCGAGCCGCAGGACCCGCTCGCCCGACCCCAGCAGGTACACCATGCCCACGGAGGCGCCCGTCTCCTCCATGAGGGCGGCCAAGGGCCCGTCCAGCCGGTCTCGACCCCGGTCGGCCGTCCAGTCCGTCCCGCCCGTGTGCCGCACGATCGCTCACCCGACCTTTGGACGAATATCGCCCATAAGAGGACGATAGGCCCGGGCCTCTGCAGTGGCATCACCCGGGCGGTCCGTATGGGGTGCCAGTGAAGACGGCGCGGAATGCTGTCGCGGGGCCGGGCGGTACGGGCAGCGGTCCCGCGGCCGGGCCAGGCGCTGATGGCAGGAACGGATCAGAAGATCACCATGGCACGACCCCGTTGTCGTCGAACATCTGGCCGGTAGGGCCGTCGTCCGGCAGAGCAGCCAACCGGATGGCGATCACCGCGCCCTGCTCAGGGGTCCGGGTACCGCTGAATCCATTGAGGTCGGTGGCCACGTAGCCGGGGCAGGCGTTGTTGATCAAGATGTTGGTGCCGCTCAGCTCCTTGGCGTACTGGATGGTCACGGCGTTGAGGTAGGTCTTCGTCGGCGCGTACGCCCCGCTGATCCCTCCCAGGTCGACACCGGGCGTGGTCTGCAGGGCCAGAGAGCCGACATGGCTGGACTGGTTGACGATCCGCGGGTGCGCCGAGCGGCGCAGCAGCGGCAGCATCGCGTTGGTGACCCGGATGACGCCGATGACGTTGGTCTCCACCAGCCGCCGCACGGTCGCGAGGTCGAGGGTCGTAGGCTCTTCGGGCCAATCACCCGCAGTGCCTGCGTTGTTAACCAGTACGTCGAGGCGTCCCGCCCGCTCCTCGATCAGCTGCGCCGCCGCCGTGACGCTCTCGTCATCGGTCACGTCCAAGGGCACGCCGAACGCGTCGGCACCTGCCGCGCGCAGTTTCGCCACGGCGTTCTTCCTGCGCTGCTCGTCTCGGGCGCCGACACCGACGCTCCAGCCCAATGCGCCGAGCCCGGCAGCGATCTCGTAGCCGATTCCCTTGTTCGCGCCGGTGACCAGCGCGATCTTCTTCTCACTCATGACAGCGAGCATGGCTGTGCTTCGACCAGGCACCAACACCATCTCGGTCATGCAGCAATGCCTGAGCGACATCGATCGACCGTCCGCCGAAGTTACTGTGCACGCATGGAAATACGCGAGCTGCGCTACTTCGTCGCCATCGCCGAGGAGCTGCACTTCGGCAGGGCCGCCCAGCGCCTGGAGATGGCCCAGCCGCCGCTGTCCCGCGCGATCGCCCGACTCGAACGACAGCTCGGGGTCACGCTGCTGGAGCGCACCAGCCGCAAGGTCACGCTCACCGAGGCCGGAGCCGTGCTGCTGTCCGAGGGGCGCGCGATCGTCGGCGCGGTAGCCGCAGCTGAGCGGCGTACCCAGCAGGCTGCGCAAAGGAGCCCCCGCCTCGCCCTCGCCGTCAAATCCGGCACGGCAGGGGAGTTGTTGGCCGCACTGCTCGATGCCTACCGTGCGGAGCCCGGCGCGGCCACCGTCGATCTGTTGCTCTGTGAGGCGCATCAGCAGCAGAAATTGCTGCAGGACGGGCAAGCCGACGTGGCCCTGCTGCACTTGCCGTTCGATTCGACGGTCGGGCTCGACACCGAAACCCTGTACACCGAGGGCCAGGTGGCGATCCTGCCCGCCTCTCACCCACTTGCCGCCCGCTCTCAGCTCCGGGTGGCCGAGGTCACCGCATTGGCGGAACTCCCGATGGCTCGCTGGCCCGGTCCTGACGGCAGCTACCCGAAGGGACCAGGGCCAGAGGTACGGAACCTGACGCAGCTCTTCCAGCTGATCGCGCTCGGCCGTACCACCGTGATCATCCCCGAGTCCGCCGGCACCGACCTGCGCCGCGATCTCGCCGCCGCGCCGGTCCTGGACGCTCCGCCCGTGACAACGGTGCTCGCCTGGCCTTCGCAGAGCCGACTTCGCGCCGTCGCCGACCTGATCCGCGTAGCAACGCGTTCTGATCCCATGGTTTGACCGAATGCCCGGCCACATCTGAGGTTTCGATGGTCAGGATCTGTGCTCTCGGCGGTTTGGTGGTCCCCGATGGTGAACTCGTCGGCCCGTTCCGCATGTCGGTAGCGTGCTCGGACCGGCAGGGTTACGACCATGTCGAGAGATCCGTTGCTGGTCAGAACCCGGGGGCTGTGGGAAGGGCTGGCCCGGGTGCCGGTGTCCTTCGCCCCGGTAGGTGGGGTGAGCGTCGTCGTCTCGCCGGAATCAGGGTTGAGCCCGGCCGGCTGGGTCGGCGTGGTGACTCTGGGAGGGTCGGCGATCGTGACCGCGCCGAGCGCGAGTACGGCTGCGATCATTCGGGACGCGCTGGCGATGCTGCCGGTGGAGGCGGTCGCGGATCCCGACGCGCTCCGCGAGGTCCTGCCGGTGGCTCGGGTGCTCGGTCCGGCGGCACTGTCGTACGTGTCCCCAGCGGGCTTCCGCCCTGCAGGGCCTGGTGCGCCGGCGGTGGAACAACTACCGAGTGGTCATCCGGACCTTCGCGAGCTGGAGAAGCTGGCGAGCCATGAAGACGCGGGCGAGGCCGCTCTGGACGAGATCACCTCTCCCGACTTCGTGGTCCGCGAGCGCGGTCAGGTAGTTGCCGTTGCCGGATACCGGGCTTGGCCGGGCTGGACCGCCCACATCAGTGTGCTGACCGCGCCGGAGTCGCGGGGGCAAGGACTGGCCCGGTTGACGGGCTCGGCGGCGGTGGCACACGCGCTCGCGGCAGAACGGCTGCCGCAGTGGCGTGCCCGCGTGGCGGCCTCCCGGCGTGTCGCGGCATCACTGGGGTTCGAGGAACTGGGTTCGCAACTCAGCATCGAGATCGCCTAGGAGAAGGACTTGGCCGAGACGTCGGTTCGTCCACGAGCCGACAGCGAACAGAAGGCAATCCGCCCGAGTGGGGGCGGGGCCCGTACCGCCACGACGGGCGGCGGAAGGGCCGTGGTGTTCACTGCTGGCAGCGCCCGAAGGTCACTACGTAGGTTCCGGCCTGGCTCGCGCCGGCCCCGGCCGGGTCCGCCGCGCCCGGCTGTGCCCAGGCACCGATCTCTCGCATCGACGGGTCGAGGATGATCTGGCGGTGGCCCCACGTGCTGACGTTCATCCACCAGTTGACCGCGGCGTTCGGGGTCCCCGAGCCGCCCCAGCCGGTGTACGTGATCTCGGCGACGGCCCATGACCTTGGGTTCGGGCAGTAGCCCGCGGCCTTGATCCGGCTCAGCGGTGTCGAACCGGTCTGCGGGTTGCGGTGCGAATCCTTGCCCGGGCCCCACCACTTCAGCTGCACGGCGGCGGCGGAGTGCTGCTGCGCCGCAGTCGTCAGGGCCTGGTTCGTGGTGAGGGCCGGCAGCCCCCTCTGCGTGCGCTGGGCATTGATGAGGCAGATCAACGCATTTCGGACGGCACTGTCGTTGCTGCTGCTCGGGGCTCGGGCAGCGGCCGCCATGTCGCACGCGACGGCCGTCGCCGGTGCTGCCGAGACCGGGATCAGTGCGGCCGACAGGACTCCGGCGACAGCGAGGCTCCGTGCGGTTTTGGTGAGCGAAGCGTGCCTGCTCAAGGAGGTCCACCTCCCGTGAATACGAACAGTGGTTTCCAGCAGTGGAGGCGCCACGTCGCTCACGTCGCGGCACGTGGCATGGCCCGCCGCTACGGCTTCTCCTCCAGGCTGCCAGCCGCCGCGCCGACTCGCCATCCGGGCCCCGGGCCCCGGGCGGGAACGTGGGGATCTGACGAACAGCCAGTCGGCCCCGGCCTGAGCCGTTGCCGCAGCAGCCCCCGGACGAGCAGCTCAGGTTGAGGCTGCCGGGCCGGACGGCGGCCAGGTTGTCAGTCCCCCTTGTTAGGGTCACGCACTCCGTGATCCAAAAGGGAGAGGGAGCCCCTGATGAGCGACAATGACGTGCGGAAGCTCGGCGTCCGTATCTACGACCAATGGACGGCGATGTGGAACGGCGATGTGCACCTCGCCGAAGAGATCATGGCTCCGGAGTTCACCCTGCGCTATGCACAGGCGGGTACGGAGGCATTTGACGATGCCCGCACTCCGGCGCAGCTCGCCGACATCATCGCGGCCTGGCGCCAGAGCCGCCGCGAGCTCCGCTTCGCGGCCGAGGGCGTGGCGGTAGTGGACCTGGCACTGGTCGGCGGCGTACCGGCCGGATTGGTGGCCCGCCCCTATCTCGCGAGCTACACGACCGAGGAGGGCCAGACCGTCGCCAGGAGCGGGACCGACACCCTCAGGGTCTCCAACGGCTTCATAAGCGAGGTCTGGTCGGTTTCCTCCGGTGTCGGCGGTCGAATCTTCTACCGCTAGACCTCTCCGTTTGACCAGTTGCGGGACCAGATGAGGGCCGCGACGAGCTGGGGTGCGGCCTGGCAGGCGAGGGGAGAGTTCCTCGGTTCGTGTGGCCAGGCCGCGCCACTGGTCGGGCTTGAGGCGGTTGATGCAGCGTTCGACGTTGTTCCGCACTTTGCACTGGCCGGATACGAAGAACGCCCGGCCCGCTGTCCACGACGATCACGACCCGCCGCCTGCTCCGGAAGCCGACGCGGGCATCAAAGGCGGTCATCAGGGGCGCAGACCGGCTTGCCTGAGCGCCACCCGGGACAGGTCACCGATGACCTGTTCGTCTGCTCGGCGCCAGGCATCGGCGAGCCCACCTGGCGGAACGGGGACCGCGGCGAGGTCTCGTACCGGCCCGGTCAGGGCACGCAGGGCGAGGAGATCAGCACTGCCGGGAGTGTCGAGAAGGCCTCGGACCAGAGCACTGCGCCGGATCCAGCGCACGCGCGGGGGAAGCCAGAGTGCCAGCACGAACGCCACCGAGGTGACGATCAGAGCGAATGCGGTGAGGTTGGCCACACGGCCCACCACGTCCTGCATCGACTGCCCGGCATCGGAGAGCCCGTTGCTGGCCTCGGCGGCGGATTGCAGCGGCTTCTTCAGGATGCCCCCGACCAGCGGCACGTTCGAGGCGGCATCCCCCGCATCGCCGAGGCCGGAGGCAAGACTGCCGCCCGCGTCCTCCACCTTCCGCCCCGGCTCGGCCAGCAGCATGATCCCATCGTGGACGGCCAGCGCGAACCTCACCGAGGCAATCACCAGGACCACGGCGATCAAGTCGGCGAGCACCTGTCGGCAACGACGTGCTCGGGTCTGGGCGTAAAGGCGCATCGGCGTGCTCCTGTTCCGGCGACATCAACGGACAAGACCGGTCTCCAACCGGGTGAGGCACGACAGCCGTGACAGCAGGCCACGGCCCACCGCTCGACCGTACGCGGCACCCGCCTGGTCCAGGCGTCTTCACATGCCGACGGCACCGGCACGTTCACACCGGCCCGGGCCGCGCCTCCACGGCCGGCGGCACACGGGGTTCGTCGGATGGTCGGATCATGGCGGCGTGGACAGGTCCGCTCGTAGGACACGGTCGAAGCGGATGGCTGGAGGTCCCGCTCCTCGGCAGGCGAGGGGAGAGCGAGCAGAGCAAGATGGACGTGTCCGGACCTGTCAAGCCGAGAAAGCCGTGGTCCTGATGCCCGATGAAGGCACAGCGCTCAGCGGCAAGCGGCAACTGGTGCAGGCGGCAGCCACTGTCGCGCTCACCGCTTGCGCGCTGTTGCCGGCCAACGATTTCGCGCTGGCCGCGATGCGGGCCCACGCCACCACGACGGTTGCGGGCCCGGCCGCGGCAGCATCCCCGGCTCAGACCAAGTACGACCGGATCTCCACTCAGACGCTCGACGACATCGTGAACGGCAACTTCACCGCGGCCACGGCCCACTTTGATACGACGGTGCGTAAACTGCTGCCCCCAGACGCCCTCGCGTCGGCCTGGGAGACCTACCAGGACGGGTTCGGACGTTACAAGTCACACGGGGATCCCAAGGACCTCGCATTCGGCGAGTTCACCGTGGTCAACGTGCCGTTGCGCATGGAACGCCAGCCCGGGGAGTTCCGTCTGACCTTCCACAAGGACGGCAGCATCGCCGGCCTGTTCTTCCTCGGGACAGGAACGCCGATCGTAGGCCAGCCTGCAAGCGTGCCGGCTCCGCCCCGGGGCGCCACGACAACGGCCAGCGCCAGAACATCCGGCAGCTCCGGCCACACGAAACCGGTCAGGTGATACCCGCCGGCCCCGGCGGCCGGTACCCTTCGTGCGCCGCCTACGAGGCCGGGCACCGCGCGGCTGCGGCGGCCCGGGGTGCGATTCGCATCCGCAGGCCGTCCCACAGCACGGTCTCCGCGGGCAGGACCAGCAGCCCTGCCTCCCCGTCGGCCCAAGCCGCGTCGATCCGCCGTACCTGGACGGCGGCGCCACCCGCGCCGGCCATGTAGACGGTGGGGTCGACCTCCCAGCCGTGCTCGGCGAGCCACGCCTCCAGCCGGATCATGTCCGACTGTGTCGCCCCGCGCGGCCACTCGTACCGGTTCTCGCTGTCCATGTCCGTCCCCCCGTTGTGGTCGATACCCGACACGCCGCCGATCCTGCCATCCGGCACCGACAGCGGCCGTGCAATTTCGGTGCGGCCGCCCCCCGCCCCCCGCGCCTCCGCGACGCAACGGGGCCGGAGCCCGCCTGGGACGGGAAGACCTGGACCAGTCGGCCGGCCACGTGGCGGCCCTCGCCGCATCCGCCGTGGCTCCCAGGGCGAGGCCGGTCGTTCGGGACCCGGAGGCGGTCGAACCGGGCGGCGCAGGGGCGCCGGCGAGCGAACCGGTGGTCACGCGGAGTACGAGGTCGAGTGCAGACAGCTGTCGGTCCGGGCCGACCCCGGCTCGCTGCGCCGACATCCGGGGGCGATCTACCATGAAAGACAAGGTCTTCTTGATCTCCGCACCTGCCCACGGCGAAACGGTAGGGAGGCCGGCATGGAATTCGGGATCGGACCCGGGGGAGTGGACGGCTCACGCTATCTGCCGATCTCCGAGCACGGCCTGATCGGTGATCTTCGCACCGCCGCGCTCGTCGGGACCAATGGCACGATCGACTGGTACTGCTGCCCGCGCTTCGACGCACCGAGCGTGTTCGCGTCCATCCTCGACGCCGACCGGGGCGGATCGTGGGAGCTGGCCGCCGAGGTGCCGACGCGTACGCGGCAGTTCTACTTCCCCGACACCAACGTGCTGATCACGCGGTTCTACGCCGCCGACGGGGTGGCGGAGATCCAGGACTTCATGCCGGTCGTCGACGAGTCGCGCGAGGCGGCCCGGCACCGGCTGATCCGGCGGGTGATATGCGTGCGGGGAACCCTCCCGTTCGGAGCGCGGATAGCTCCCCGCTTCGGCTACGGCGCCGAAGCGCACACCGTACGCGTGCAGGCCCACGAGGCCGTCTTCGAGTCCCCGTCGATCTCACTGGCGCTGTCCTCCACCGCGCCGCTCGAAACCGACGGCACCGACGTGTGGTCGCACTTCAAGCTCCTCGAAGGCGAGTCCGTGGTGTTCGCCCTCGACCAGATCGGCGACGACATCCGCCCGCGGGCCTGTCCGCACGCCGAGGCGGAGGTGCAGTTCGAGGCGACGGTCCGGTTCTGGCGCCACTGGCTGGGCCGCTCGCGCTACCGCGGCCGGTGGCGGGAGATGGTGCACCGCTCCGCGCTGGTGCTGAAGCTGCTCACCTACGTACCGACCGGTGCGATCGTGGCCGCGCCCACGACCAGCCTGCCCGAACGGATCGGTGGTGAGCGCAACTGGGACTACCGCTACGTGTGGGTCCGCGACGCCGCCTTCTGCATCTACGCCATGCTCCGTCTGGGCTTCACCTCCGAGGCCGAGGCGTTCATGGGCTTCCTGTCCGACAGGGGCATCCTGCGCGGCGTCGGCCCCACCGGTCCGCTGCAGATCATGTACGGCATCGACGGGCGCACTGACCTGCCCGAATCCGAGCTGTCCCACCTGGAGGGGCACCTTGGATCCGCCCCGGTGCGGGTGGGGAACGCCGCCACCAAGCAGCTCCAACTGGACATCTACGGAGCGCTGATCGATTCCATCTACCTGTACGACAAGTGGGGGCAGCCCATCAGCAGCGATCACTGGGACGAGGTCGGCGCCGTGGTGGAGTGGCTCTGCGACCACTGGGACCAGCCCGACGAGGGAGTCTGGGAGACGCGGGGCGGCCGGAAGAACTTCGTCTACTCGCGGCTGATGTGCTGGGTGGCGATCGAACGGGCCATCCGGATGGCCAACCGGCGCGGCCTGCCGGCCGATCTTCCCCGCTGGCAGCAGAGCCGGGACGCGATCTACCGGCAGATCATGCGGGAGGGCTGGTCGGCCGAGCGCGGGGCGTTCGCCCAAGGGTTGGGCGACGACGTACTCGACGCGTCCGTGCTGATGATGCCGATGGCCAAGTTCATCTCGCCCACCGACCCAAAGTGGCTGTCGACCTTGGACGCGCTCACCACGGATCTGGTCTCCGACTCGCTGGTCTACCGCTACGACCCGGAGGCCAGCCCGGACGGCGTGCGGGGTTCCGAGGGCACGTTCTCGATCTGCTCCTTCTGGTACGTCGAGGCGCTCGCCCGCGCCGGACGGCTGGAGGAGGCCCGGCTGGCCTTCGAGAAGATGCTCACCTATGGCAACCACCTCGGCCTCTACGCCGAGGAGATCGGCCGGACCGGAGAACAACTCGGCAACTTCCCGCAGGCGTTCACCCACCTCTCACTGATCAGCGCCGCCTTCAACCTCGACCGCGCCCTCGGCTGAGCCCCACGGCCGACCTTGCCGCCCGTGCTGAGTCGTGCGCGAGTGCTGGAGGGGGTCATTGGCGGCTGACCGTACGGGTCACCCCCGCGACGATCGTCGTCGCCAGGATCCAGCCGGTGATGATCAAGACGTACGACAGCCACTGGTGCCAGCCGTCAGGGGCGAACGCCGACTCCTGGCCGAAGTTGATGACCGGGAGGAGCAGGTCGAGGGTGTAGAAGACGGGGTTGAAGCCAGGGGCCTCGTCCGCCTTGACGGGGCGTGGGTGGTGCAGGCCGTACGCGATCGATCCGATGGCCATCAGGGACAGCAGCCAGGCAGCGGCGCGCACCGGGCGGAAGCCGTAGCCGACGGTGGCGTCCTGGACGTACCCCCACAGCCGTCCGTACCAGGTGAGCGTGGTGCGTCGGCGGCGCTGCTTGGCGAGTTGGACGAGCCGGGCCGCGTCGTCGTCGCCGACGTGGCGGTAGGCCGCCATCAACTGCTCGTATCCGTGTGGTTCGTACCGGTCGCCGTCCCGCTCCAGCATCGGCAGGCGGCGCTCGGCCGGCTCGTGCGGGGTGAGTACGGTGTACGTGAGATTGGTGAGATACACCTGGTCCGGCAGCATCTCCGGTTCAAGGGCCAGGATCTCTATCTGAGAGCGCCGGAGATTCAGGGCTCCCTCGATACGATCGCCACCGCGCAGCCATAGTTCACCGAGTACACAACTACTCGCCCGCAGTGCCGTGTCTCCCGGATGCGACAAGTGGGCGTGGAGCAGGTCGAGACGGCCCGATATGCGCGAGCCTCGGAGCTCGATCCGGCCCCGTGCACGTATGCGCCGCGCCCGTACGTGGGCGCCCACGTTGAGGTTCTGCGCGTCCAGCGCGGTGCCATCGGGCTGGTGGAACTCGGCCTCCTGGACGTTGATCCGCCCGGCGACGGAGGCGCCGGTGAGCCGTACCTGCCCGTGCGCGCGCATCTCCGGCGCCCACAGGTCGCCCCCGATCACCGCCTGGTTGAGCTGCAGTACCGGCTCGGAGTCGTCCGGCGCCGTGAACTCCGCCCGCTCCATGAACAGCGCCCCGGAGATCTGTGCCCCGCCGAGCCGTACCGGCCCCCGCGTACGGCAGTCCGTCATCCGCAGCACCCCCTCGACGCGCAAGGTCTCCGAGGTCAGGCCCGGCAGTACGGACCAGCTCAGATCGAGCTGGCGCAGCTGGGCACCGTACAGGTCCGGGACGCCGTCGAACCGGCAGTGGCTCAGCCGGATGGCGGCGTCGACGGTGGCGTGCTTCAGGTCCAGTACGCCGGTGATCCGCGCCCCCGTGATCTCGAGCGCGGCGATCTCCCCCTCCTCCTGTGGAGCCTTGAGCAGTAGCGCCCGCAGTACACGCGCCCGTACGGTCCGCTCGGCGCCCCAGGTGTTGCCGCGCGCCGGATTCTCGTTCTCGGCGGCACCGAAGTCCACGGACTCGCCTCGCGGAAAGGCCCGCCATATACGTAACTCGGCCGGTGTCAGATCGTTGGTCTCGCTCACGCAGGGACTCTGACGTGCTGCGTTGGGCCTGTCAACTGCCGCACGGAGCAAGCCGTCATGGTGTCCGACATCCGTCCGCGTCCGTAAGGTCTTGGCCTGTGAGTCACGCCTGCTCCTCCTTGTAGAGGACGAGGTGCTCGTGGAAGAGCACACCGTCGCGGATGTCGCCGGTTGCGGTGAAGCCGGTGTCGTCGACGTAGTCGATGTGGCTGCCGGTGACCGTGTAGCGGCCGGTGTAGGCACTGCTGCGGTTGCCGCGTGCCTCGTCGTAGCGGCCGTCGGCACGGAGCTCCTGCCGGATCTGACCGTCTCCGGTCACCCACATCCCGACCACGTTCGCGTCACCAGCCCTTCGCCCGGCGGTTTCCTCCGGCGGGCTCGATTGGTTCCTCACCATGTGTTCCTCCTCGTTCGCGGGTACTGATCACCAGCCTGGGCGGCCCCGGGGGAAGGGAGCCAGGACGGGTCGTGCCTGGGTATGGGGCACCCAGGTACGCGGGTGTGGAGCGCCATAGTCTGAAGGGGTGACCAGCAACGATCTCGGAGATTTCCTACGCGCCCACCGCGCACGCCTGAGACCCGACGACGTCGGGCTCGCCTCATACGGCGCCCGCCGGGTGGCGGGGCTGCGACGCGAGGAGGTCGCCGTCCTGGCCGGCATGAACAGCGACTACTACGCCCGCCTGGAACAGGGCCGCGAGCGCAGTCCTTCCCCGCAGATCCTCGAGGCCATCAGCAGCGCGCTGCGGATGGATGACGAAGCGCGGGAGCACATGTTCCGGCTGGCAGGCACCGCCCCTGACGGTGAGCGGCCGCAGCCTAGGGAGACGGTCAATCCTGCGCTGCGGCAGCTGCTGGACGGATACCCGAACGCCGCGGCGTTCGTCCTGAACCCGGCCACCGACTTCCTGGCCTCGAACGCTCTGGCCGACGCACTGTTCGCGCCGTTCGAGAACGTGGGCAACCTGGCCCGCATGACCTTCCTCGACCCGGCCGCCCGGAGCTTCTTCACGCAGTGGGGGCGGGCGGCCGAGGCAGTGGTCGCCGGACTGCGTCACGCCACGGGCCTCGACCCGCACTATCGGCGGCTGCACGACCTCGTCGACTCCCTGACCGGGGCGAGCGAGGAGTTCGCAGCCCTGTGGTCCTCGCACACCGTGTACGGGAAGACCCGTGACGGCAAGGAACTCCTCCACCCCGACGTCGGGCCTCTCGCGCTCACCTTCCAGACCTTTGACGTCCGCGGAGCGACGGGCCAGCAGTTGGTGATCTACCACGCCGAACCGGGAAGCCCCAGCGATCAGGCGCTGTCCCTGCTCGGCAGCCTCCACGCCACACACCACCAGGAGTCCGCCGCGGAGCAGTAGGGCAAGCCCGGCGGCGCCGCGCAGGATGGTGCTGCCGAAGCGCTGGCCGGTGAGGGCGCCGACCAGTTGCGGGCCTGCACGCGTAGAGGACGACGGCCGTGTCGCGCGTGTGCGGGGCAGTGGCCGTGTAGACGGCGACGAATCCGGGCGTCAAGGTCACGGTGGCCGCGTACAGGGCTACCAGCTGGCCCCACTCTGGACATTCATGGGAAACAGCGGCAGCGTCACCCTCTCGCCCATCCCGCTCGTCGACCTGCTGCGCAGATCGACGTGATCGTTCCGCGGAAAGGGAGCCGTGCTGTCTGCGGCAGGGCTGACACCATGCGGTGTCATGACAGATGACAGCACCCATGCGTTTCAGGCGGGCCAGACGGGACTGATCGTCCGGATCCCGGAGGCGGAGCCGGCCGTCCGCGGGTGGCGTGAACGGCTCGACCCCTCAGCCCGGGCCGGGGTCCCAGCCCACGTCACCGTGCTCTTCCCGTTCCTCGACGAGAGCCGAATAGACGCGCTCGTCTACTCCGCTCTCGCGGACGTGCTGGGCAGCCATCCGGCCTTTGACCTGCGGTTCGAGAGATGCGGACGGTTTCCGGAAGTGCTCCATCTCGTCCCCGGGCCTGACACGCAGTTGCGGCAGCTCACCGAGGCGATCGCTGATCGTTGGCCTGAGGCTCCGCCGTATGGCGGCCGATTCGCCGAGATCGTGCCGCACCTGACCATCGCTCAAGGTCAGGAAGACGCCGTCTTGGAGGAGATCGAGGCCGAGCTCGCCGTCAGGCTCCCGCTTACGTCTCACGTCTCGTCGGTTGAACTCATGGTGTACGACGGCACGAAGTGGCAGGAACGGGCGTCGTTCGCGCTTGGAGAACGTCTTGGTCCAGCCGCCGAACGATCCGTTCGAGGCGATGGCCACGTCGGCTTCCTGCCAAGTAGCCCAGCAGCGGATTGCCGGTGATCACGGCGAGATGGGTGAAGGGCAGCGCCCCCTGCGGGCCGACGGCAAGATGAGCCGTGCCGCAGGAGGAGCGCGCCGTCGAGGCCAAGAAGGGGCCGGCGGGGGTCAGGCCGCGGGAGTGTTGAGCACGTACTCGCGGGAGGCGTGGACCTGCTCGCGCAGGGCGGCCAGGTCCACATCGAGGACCTGGCCGTTCCACTTGCGGGGCTCGCCGTTGATGAGGACAGCGCTGATGTTGCGGGCGTCCGAGCCCAACACGACGGTGCCGATCGGGTCGTTGAGCGGCATGTTGTTGAGGTCCTCGGCCTGGATCACCAGCAGGTCGGCCTTCTTGCCCGGGGTGAGCGAGCCGGTGACGCCTGCCAGCCCGTTGGTGCGGGCGCCCTGGAGGGTGGCGAAGTCCAGTACGTCGTGGGTGGTGATGCGAACCGGCTGCTGGTCGGTGCGGTAGACGGCGTTGACCGCCCGCATCCGCTGGATGGCGTGCAGGGCCCGCATCTGCGTGAACATGTCGCTGACCAGCGCCACCTCGACGTCGATGCTCAGACCGGGCCGGACCCCGACCGCCAGGGCCTCGTCGATCGCGGGGATCGCGGTCTCCAGCCCGATCTGGGCGTCCGAGGTCGGGGCCAGGGCGATGGTCGTGCCGCTCTCCGCGATCGCCTTCCACGCCGCCTCGGTCAGACCGGTGGCGTGGATGAGGGTGAGGTCCGCGCCGAGAAGGCCGTCCTTCTCCCACCCCCCTATGGCCTGGGAGGAGGAGGTGCCGAAGACGGCGTCGACGCTCACACCGATGCCCAGGTCCTTGGCTGTGCGGGCGAGTTCGGTGCCGTAGGCGAGGGTGGGTCCGGCGATCTCGTCGGTGGCCAGTGCGGCCAGGCGCAGGCTCAGCAGCTGGTCGTCGCTGGCGAAGTACTTCTCCTTGAGGCGGGCCAGGTCGCCGGGCCACTGCTTGTCCCAGTCACCGAAGTGCGGGCCCATGGAGGCGTGCACGCCGCGAACGCCGGCGTCGATGAGGCCCAGGACGGCGGCGTCGGAATGCTCGGGAGTACGGGAGTTGTGGGAGAAATCGAGCATGCACGTGATGCCGCTGTCGATCGCCGTCAGGGCGGCCAGCTTGGTGCCGACGTACATGTCTTCGGGCCGGTAGACGGTGGCGTAGCCGGCGAGGGTGGACATCACATAAGCGCCGAGGTCATCGACGTCCGGCATGATCCGGCGGAGCTGGGTCTCCCAGGCGTGCCGGTGCGTGTCGACGAAGCCCGGCGTGAGGACGGTGCCGGAGGCCTCGACGACCACAGCGCCGTCCCGGTTCAGGTCAGAACCGATCGCGGCGATGATCTCGCCCTCGACGAGCAGATCGGCGCCGTGAAGGACACCGAGGCCGGGGTCCATGGTGACGATGGTCGCGCCGGTGAACAGGATGCGCCGCTTCGGGTCGGCGGACCGGCGCTGAAGCCGTTCGAGTACGGCAGGGCTGGTGGTGTCGGTGGGAAGCAAGGGGAGGTCCTGTCCTTCATGCCAGCGCGGTGGGCCGGTACGGGGTGGGTGATGACCCCAGCCTCGGCCCATCCGACAGCGGCAACCAGGCCGCCGTTAGCCCCGGTACAGCGCACCCAGGCTCACCGCTCGATCCGAAGTCTGTGGAGGTGGAGGACACGGGAACGGTCAGAGACTCGCGCCCCGACATCAGCCCGTGTCAGGAGCAGCGCCAGTGCTCCTGATACCCCCATCGGCAGCGCGCTGCAGTCGATCGAGAGCCCCAGCCACCGGCCCGGACAGGAGTTCGGCTCGGCTTTCCCGGATTCGGATTCGGATTCGGTCAATCTGCTGCTGCTTTGGCTGGTATGGCCCGACTGATGCCCTTTCAGGGAAATCTGACCGAAGATCATCCCACTTCCCGCGCTCCGTCCCTTCATGATTCCTTACGGGCGCCCACCCGGGCCGCCACGGGCGGCACGCAGCCGTCGGCAGCAGTGTGGGAGGGCGGAAATGACACACGTACTGGTCGAACGCGACGACGTACTCCAGGCCACGGCTGCCGCCCTGGCCCAGGCACGCACCGGGAGGGGCAGCTGGCTGATGCTGGCCGCGCCGCCCGGCCGGGGCCGCACCGCCACGCTCGACGCCGTCGTCCGCCGGGCAAGCGCCGACGACGGCATACGGGTGCTGTCGGCGCGCTGCGCACCCGAGGAGACGGCCTTCCCCTTCGCCCTCGTACGCCAGGTCTTCCCGACCGCCGACGGCATACCCTTCAGCGACCTCGCCGCCGAGCAGGAGCAACAGGTCTTCCACCAGCTGCTGGACCTGCTTTCCCGGACCGCCGAGGCCCGTCCCGTGCTGCTGGCCGTCGACGACCTGCACTGCGCGGACCCGGTGTCACGCCGCTGGACCGGGTACCTGGCGCGCCGGATCGCCCGGCTTCCGGTCCTCCTGCTGGCCACCGAATGCCGTGAGCACGCCGACGTCACTTGGCTGCCCCGGACCACGGGCGCGTGCCACCCGCTTCCCCCGCTCGGGCCGGACGCCGTCACACAGCTCGCGCGCGATCGCGGGCTGGCCCCCGAGCGGCATGCGATGTGCCGGGACGCGACCGGAGGCAACCCGGCCCTCGTACAGGCGCTCCTCGCCGACCTCGCCGACCTCGCTGACCTCGCCGACTCCACCGGCCCCACTGCCCTCGCTTCTCCGTCCGACCCCACCGATCCCGGAGCCGGCCGGCCCCCGCACCACCCGGACGGCGCCCCGCTCACCCGCTACCGCGACGCGCTCGCGCGCTGGATCCGACACCGTGCCGACGACGAAACCCGTCACACGGGCCTTGCCCTCGCCGCCACCGCCCAGTGTTCTCCCGCCACAGGGTCCGCCCTGCTCCAGGAGGCACTGGCGTTGTGCCCCGCCCGTCACGCGGCCGCGCCGAGCGCTCCGCGGCTGGCCCGGCTGCTCTCCCATCCGCTCGCCCTGGAAGCCGTACTGGAGGCAGCCGACCCCGCCGAACTGGCCGTCCTGCACACCCACGCCGCCCGGCTGCTCCACGACCGCGGCGCTCCCGCCGCGACCGTCGCCGCCCGGCTGCTGCACCTGGACCGCCCGTGCGAGGCATGGATGGCCCGCTGCCTCGAGGATGCGGCCGACGAGGCCGTGCGGGCCGGGCGTATCGGAGAAGCCGCGGGTCTGCTGCGCCACGCCCTGCGCGCGCAGCCGCCACTGGCCCGGCACCGGCACGCCGACCTCACCCTGCGCTTGGGATCACTCGAGTTCCCGCACAGCGCGGAGGCCGGCATCCGCAGGCTCCGCGCGGGCCTCGACCTGCACCCCGACGGCCACGAGCGCGCCGCCGCCGCACCCGCCCTCGGCGCGGCCCTCGCCGCCAGCGGCCGTACGGACAGCGCGCTGAGCGTCCTGCACCGGGCGAGCAGCGGCACGGACGACGGCGAGCTCGTGCACATCCTGCGGACCGTCGCCGCCCTCATCTCCTCGCACGACGCGGTCGCCTGGCGCAATGCCGTGGCAGGCCTGCGCGCCCTCGGACCCGCCGCCCCGGCCACCGTCGAACCGCTGGTCTGCGGTCTGATCACCGAGTACGAGACCGGTGCCGGGCTCCTCTCCGCAGCCGAGGTCCTCGCCCGGATCCGGCCCCGGCTCGCCGCGGCACCGGTCCACCCGCTGCTGCGCACCGCCTGGATGGGCAGCGCTGCCACCCTGCTGCAGTGGGCGGACCAGCTGCAGGACGCCCGGACCCTTGCCGAGCAGGGACTGCCCATGCCGCCCGCATCGCCGGACCTGACCGACGCGGGCCTGCAATGCCTGCTGAGCGCCCGGGCGGAAGCCACGCTCTGGGCCGGCGGCTTCCGGCGTGTCATCGCGGAGAACACACTCCTGGCGCACACCTGCACCGGACGCGGCATCCGCGCGCCCCACCTGGTCTCGATGGTGGCGCTCGCCCGGTACGAACTCGGGCAGCGCGACCAGGCCTGGCAGCTCCTCTCCGCACCCGACGCGACCACCGCGGACAGTTCCTGGGAGTGGAACGAACTGCGCTACGCA
Organism: Streptomyces sp. NBC_00190; assembly: GCF_036203305.1. Classification (GTDB taxonomy): domain Bacteria; phylum Actinomycetota; class Actinomycetes; order Streptomycetales; family Streptomycetaceae; genus Streptomyces. The sequence goes on from NZ_CP108131.1 coordinate 8,174,154, forward strand.
CGCGCCCTGCTCCACGGCTACGAAGGACGCTGGCAGGCCGCCCTCGACGACTACCTCGCCTGCGGTACCGGCCAGAGCGCTCGCGACTTCGTCAGCCCCGTGGCCACACCGTGGCGCTCCGGCGCGGCCCTCGTTCTGGCCCGCCTCGGCCGGGCGGCCCGGGCCCGAGAGCTGGCGGAAGAGGAACTGCACCACGCGCGCCGCTGGGGAACCCCTCGTACGGTCGGCAGGGCACTCCGGGCCCACGCCGCGGCCGTCGGCGGCCGACGGGGCCTGGACTCGCTCGTCGAGGCGGCCGCCCTACTGGATGAAGCACCCGCCCCGGTGGAACGCATCGAGACCCTGATCGACCTCGGCCGAGCACGCATCGAGGCGGGTCTCGGCCGCAGGGGCCGCGACGATCTGCGCGCCGCCGAGGCCGAGGCGGTCCGCCTGCTGTCCCCGACGGGTGCCGACGACGGCCCGGAGGACCACGTCGGGCAAGGCCCGGACGACCGCCTCGGGCAAGGCTCGGGCAACGGCGGCCCCGACCCGGCAGCACCACCGACGGGCCGGCTCTTGCGGGCTGCTCGGGCAGCGCTGCGCTCCGCGAACGCCCGTACCACGACGCGGGCCCGGTCCGGCCCGAGCGCACTGACCGGAGCGGAACGACGGGTCGTCGACCTCGCCGCCCTGGGCCACACGAACGCACAGATCGGCGAGGCGCTCCACCTGACCCGGCGCACGGTGGAGTCTCACCTCACCAGCAGCTACCGGAAATTGAACGTGACCCGCCGCACCCAGCTCGCGGTCGGCCTGGCCGAAACGGACATCACCGGGGGAGGGCCACCGGGCTGACCACGAGAACGAGGGGAGCGTCGTGTTCGTGGTCTTCCACGATGTGTGCGGACACCGCCGCCGGACAGAGTGGGCACCGCGCCGGTCCGGCCCCCACGGACCGGCGCCACCTCCATCCGACCGGCGCCGTCGCACCCTCAACGGGGCCGCGTACGAAAGGCACTGAGCATGATCTCCACGATGCGCACGTCCGCCCGTTCGGCCCTGGTCGCCCTGATCGCGGTCGCGGGGACGACCCTCCCCGCGACCGCCGCCGAGGCCCGCCCCGCCACCGTTCCCACTGCGCAGACCGCCTCGGATCTGGGGGCCCTGCTGGCCCCCAACGAGCTGTGGCAGCTGCGCAAGCGGGGCAGCCGCTACGAAATCGCCAACGCCCACAGCGGCATGTGTCTGAAGGTGAAGGGCGCCTCGAACGACAACGGGGCCCCGGTGGTTCAGGCCGAATGCGGCACCGCGAGCGAGCAGTTGTGGAAGTCGGAGGTCACCGACGGCGGTACGTTCATCCAGCTGCGCAACGCCAACTCCGGCAAGTGCCTCGACATCTCCGGGGGTTCGGCGCGCAAGGGCGCCAAGATCATCCAGTGGGACTGCAGCGGCGGCCTGAACCAGAAGTGGTGGGACACGGACGGCATCGACGGCAACCCCGGCTACTGGATCAGCGGTACCACCCCGAGCGGTGCCCCCACCTGGATGTGCCTGGACATGCCCGGTGCCAGCACCTCCTCCGGCACGCAGGCAGCCGTATGGGAGTGCGTCTAGGCTCCCGACGCCCCCGCCTGCCCGGCCGGGGAGGGCAGGACGTGGGCAAGTGGCGCCGAGGGCTGCGAGCCTGTGAAATCCGCGCTCCGGTGAACGGCGCGACCCTGTGACCGAGCACCAGGCCTGTCCCATGAGTACGGGACTTGTCGTGCTGTGTGGTGAAGCCGGGTTCCGGCGCGCCGATGAGTCTGCGGGCACCCGCAGGTCTATCTCTTGACGGAGACAACCGACTCATCGGGAGTAAGCCATGGGCCTCATCCACATCGAGCTGTTCGCGACCCTCGACCTCGTCGGGCAGGCGCCCGGCGGCCCCGACGAGGACCCGGTGGGGTTCCCGTTCGGCGGCTGGCAGGCCCCCCTGCTGGACGAGGTCGCCGGGGCACAGGTCGGTGCCGCGTACGAAGGCACGGACGCCCTCCTGCTCGGCCGACGGACGTACGACATCTTCGCCGCCTACTGGCCTCACCAGGAGGGCGGCGAGGACAACGAGATCGCCACGCTCTTCAACCGCGTCCCGAAGTACGTGGCCTCTCGCGGCAGGCCCGACCTCTCGTGGGCCGGGTCCACGCAGCTCGGCCCGGACCTGGCCGACGCGGTGCGCGAGATCCGTGACCGCCACGAGCACGTGAAGGTCGTCGGGAGCCTGAACCTCGTGCAGACCCTCCTGCGCGAGAAGCTCTTCGACCGTCTCGACCTCTGGCTGCACCCGATCGTGCTCGGTGTCGGGAAGAAGGTGTTCGACGATGGCGCGGTGCCTACGAACGTCACCCTCCTCGCACCCCCGGCAGCCAGCCCGAAGGGCACCGTGTACCTGCGCTACGGGCTCGCCGACGGCACGCCCGCGACGGGGGACATGAGCGCACCCGATCGCGGTGTCGGAAGCGACGACTGAAGCCGCCCCGCGCCTGGCGGGTGCGTGTACGGCGATGGCCGGGACCGGTCTCCCCGGTACCGGCCGTTGCATTCCATCGCGTTCGCCCCGGACCCGTACGAGTGGTCGTACGGACGGAATGCCGTGGTAAGGGAGTGTCGTCGTCCCGCCCCACCCACCCGGCTCGATCATGTCGTGCCATGGCACCTCGTGAACTGCGCTGGACATGGGCTTCGTGGCGCCCCTGGATCTTCGGGATGGCGACGGCTGCGCTGCTGGCGGCGACCCCTTCGTACGCTGCGGCGACAGAGCCGTTCCCGAACAAGGCTCCGGTCAGCGGCGGCGGCGCGGGCGCCGGGTGCCCACCGGGTTACGGCGGCTGGGTGACCCCCCACAGCGATCTGGCCTTCCGTAGCGGCCCTTGCCGCCCCCCGCACCACTGCCCCGACGGTTCGCCCGGCTGCGACGGTCCCGGCCTGCCCGTCACCGGTGCGGTCACCGTGATCAAGGAGGACCAGAACACGGGCAACCCGCTGGCCGGCGCCGTCTTCCAGATGTGGGAGGAGACCAACGGCATCCCGGGTCTCCAGACCACCGGCGCCGACCCGGACACCGACATCGGCGGCCCCTGCACCACCGGGGCCAACGGTGTGTGCTCCCGTACCGTGGAACTCGGCACGTACTACTGGGTGGAGACTCAGGCTCCGCCCGGGTACGAACTGCCGATCAATCCGGTGTTCGGCCCGCTGTCGCTGTGGGAAGAGAACGTCGAGGAGGGCGTGACGGTCATTGCCGAGAACACGCCGGAATCCGATGCGCTCAAAGCCCGTCACGTCGTCCGGACCGGCCCACCGACCCTCGGTGCAAGCCACACCACGCACGAGGCAATTGCCTTCCTGTCCTCGCCGGACGAGAAGCGCACCGCGGCGGCGTAGCCGGGCACTTTCACGGGCCCGGGGGCAGCACCCAGGGAGCGAAGCGTTGGCCAGGTGCCACGTCCTCGCGCCAGTAGCGGCCTGATCCCGATCTGCAACAACAGCAACACACGAGGCCGTGTCAGGCTCCCGGTTGGACCGGGCCGATGACGGTGCCGGAGGCCACCTCGAAGCGGCCTGCGGCGACGGAGGTGCCCGGGATCTCGCCGCCCGGGGCACGGAGGGTGAACGACGCCTCGTCCGCCGGAGTGCCGTGACCCTGGTTGGGGACCTGGATGTCGAAGTGGACGGGTCGGCCCGGCCCGAACGTCACGACGGCGGTCTGGTCGCCGTACCGGCCGGCCGTGACACCGAGCGTCGCTCCGTGGTGCGCGAAGGCCACGCCGGTCGGGGAACCGGCCAGCCTGCACACCGCGAACCCCTTCGGCGCGGTCAGTGTGACGCGGAAGTGGATGTGCCCGGAACTGGCCTGGTCCTGTGCGATCTTCGCGAGATGGTTGGCCGGCCGACAGGCCGACGGGGCGCCGCCGCCTGGTGTCGCTGCCCGCGCGGTGCCCGCGCTCGCGACGGCCGTCAGAGCGACGGCGCCGGCGACGGCGACGATGGCGGACGTGCGGTTCGTTCGCATGCTGGACTCTCCCTGCCTTGCCCGACCGGTTCCGCGGGCCATTCCCACGGAACCACGGGTCGGCAGGATTCCTGCCCGACACTCCTCAGTCGTAATGTCCCGAAACGTCAAAGGAGCATCGGCTTTGTCGGGGGGTGCGCCGGGCGCGGACCATGGACTGCGGGTCCGTTCACTTGACGGGGACGGCGTCCTTCGGGGAGGTGTGCCAGTTGGTGACGATCGGGCGGTCGACCGTGATGGTGCCGACCGGCAGGGAAACCGGGTCGGGGTCGTTGTTGCCGACGGCGACGATGATGCTGTCCAGTTCCTTGCCGCCGTTCTCCCCGGTGGTCTTCGGGTTCACCCCGGCGTAGGCGGCGGTGCTCCCGCTCAGCTTGATCTGCTTGCCGACGGACTGCTCCGCGGGGCCCGCCTCGGTGCCGTCGGAGCCGAACGCCACGGTCGGCAGCGCGGCGGGCAGATAGCAGGTGATCCCGGGCTTCGCCTTCGCGGTGATCAGGATGTATCCGCCGGCCTGGCTCTCGGACTTGGTGCTCCAGGCGATGTCGCCTGCGCCGCAGGTTTGCCCCACCGGCTTCCGCTCGCCGTCGCCGGTGTCGGCGCCGGAACCGGATCCGTCCGCGGTTCCCTTGCCCGTCGCCTCGGCGCCCTTGCCGTTGCCCTGGTTGCCGCCCGCCGTCGCCGAGCCGGACGGAGTACCCGTACCCGTCTTGTCGGCCGGAGCGGCGGAGGGAGAGCTCTGCGCGGCGCCGGTGTCCTTGGCCGCGTCCGAGTCCTGGCACGCCGTCAGCAGCACTGCACCGCCGATGAGGGCTGCGGAGACGAGAAAGGCCTTGCGACGGTTGCCTAACATGACAGAGCCCCTTGGTGTTCAGTGGTCGTGGCCGAAGCGGTTTCGGCTCCTTGGTGCTTACTTGATCACTATGAGGGAGCGGTGGGCCGAGGGGATGCCGACGTCTTCGTTCCAGGACACCGCTGTGGCAGAGCGGTGACATGATCACGAAACGCCGGCGCCCGGCGACGGTCCACTGCCGCCGAGCAGGCGGTCCACGAGGAGTTCGGGGTAGCCGGAGGCCGGCGGGTCGATGCCGAAGATCGCCCGTAGGTAGAGCGGAGCGATGAGCTGGTCGAGGATCTGGTCGAGGGGCGGTGGGTTCTCGCCGCGGGCTGCGGCCCGGTCGCGGATGCGCTCGATGGAGTGGATGCGGCGCTCGAAGTGCTGCGTGCGTTCCCCCTGGGCCTTGGCGCTGCCCGGCATGGACAGGGCAACGGCTCGCACGAGGAGCCGGCCTTCGGGCTTGCGGATGGAGGCGACCCCCGCTTCGGCCCACGCCGTCAGGTCGCCGCGCAGGGTGCCGGTGTCCGCCAGCGGCCAGTCCCGTTCGAGCCGGGTGACGACCACGTCGGCCAGGAGCGCCTCACGGCTGCCCCACCGCCGGTAGACGCTGGTGTGGTTCACCCCGGCACGCTGGGCGATCGCGGGGATGGTGAGGTCGCTGCCCTCGGGGTCGGACAGCAGGTCGACGACCGCCTGGTGGACGGCGGAGCGGACCTGTTCGGGGCTCTTGCGGATGCGCGGGGTCGGTTGTTTCGAAGTCACGCCAACATCGTAAGCACATTTATTTGCTTTGCAGCGCATGGAGGGTCTACAGTCCTGCCATAGGCACAGATCTGTGCTTAAGGAGAGTGTGATGAAGCAGCTGCTGTTCCCCGACAACCCCCAGTTCTGGTACGAGACCCTGCGCTCGATGAGCCACATCGCCTACGGCGGAGCGGACTTCGGCGAGGTCGTGGCCACCAGCGAGCGCATCAAGGAAGGCGACTACGACAGCTGGCACCAGGAGTGGCTCGCCACCGCAGACCGCGTCTCCGCCGAGGCCCAGAGGGCCCTGGCCGTCGGCCACACGATCAGCGCCCGGGACGGGTTCCTGCGCGCCTCGAACTACTACCGGTCGGCCGAGTTCTTCCTGCACGGCCACCCGTGCGACCCCCGCCACGACCACGCCTACGACCGCAGCGTGGCCTGCTTCCGAGCGGCGGCGGCACTGTTCACCCCCGTCATCGAGCCGGTCCGCATCCCCTACGAGGACACCACCCTGCCCGGCTACCTCTACCGGGCCGACGACTCCGGCACTCCCCGCCCGACCCTGATCATGCACGGCGGCTTCGACGGCACCGCCGAGGAACTCCACTTCAGCGGCGCACTGGCCGCCGTCGAACGCGGCTACACCGTCCTGACCTTCGACGGCCCCGGACAGCCCGGCCCCCGCCACCACCAGGGCCTGGTCTTCCGCCCCGACTGGGAGAACGTCATCACCCCCGTCGTCGACTTCGCCGAAACCCTGCCCGAGGTCGACAACAGCCGCATCGCACTCCTCGGGAGCAGCATGGGCGGCGTACTCGCCCCCAGAGCCGCCGCCTTCGAGCACCGCCTCGCCGCCCTGATCGCCGTCGACGGCGTCTACGACCTCGGCCAGATATCCACCCGCAACATCCCCGGCGACCGGGGCCAGGCCGAACGGCTCCTGCGCTCGGACTCCGCCCCCGAACTCGACGCGAACTTCGAAGAGATCATGTCCAAGGACGCCACCGCCCGGTGGGCCATCAACCACGGCATGTACGTCATGGGCGTGGACACCCCCCGGGGCTTCAGCGCCTCCTACCTCGACTACACCCTCGACGGCGGCATCGCCGAACGGATCCAGTGCCCCACCCTCGTGTGCGACGCCGCCGAGGACGAGTTCTTCAAGGGCCAGCCCGAGCAGCTCTACGAGCACCTCACCTGCCCCAAGACCCTCATGGTGTTCACAGCCGAAGAGGGCGCCGGCGCGCACTGCCACCCCGGCGCCATGCGCCTCGCCCTCGCCCGCATCTACGACTGGCTCGACACCACCCTCACCACCGCAGTCTGAACGGCCGGCCACCGTCGGCACACCACGACCAGCCACTCCCGGTCCGTACGGACCGCCTCACACCCTCAAGGAACCCCGATGAACCGCACCGGTATCGCAGCTGCCCTGGGCGACCTGCTCTTCAACCGCGACATATCCCTGGAGGAGGCCGCCGACCGCCACTTCACCCCCGCGTACCGCCAGCGCACCGACGGCGAGTGGGCCGACCGCGCCGAGTTCCTCGACCACATCAGCCACCTGCGCACCATCGTCGCCGGCGGCACGGTCGAGGTCCACGACGAGCTCTACGACGGCACCAAGTACGCCGATCGCCACACCTGCCACATCACCAAGAAGGACGGCACCACCGTCACCATGGAGGTCTACGTCTTCGCCGACCTCGCCCCCGACGGCCGCTTCGACCGCATCGAGGAAACCACCCTCATGCTCAGCGGCACCGACGCCGACCGCAACATCGGAAGCGCCCGCTGACGACCCGCTCTCGTGGAGGACCTTCAGGACCTGCTGAGGTGCTGGAGCGGCGTTCGGGTCGGGCCGCTCCGGCCTCACGGACATCAGTCCCAGAGGGAGACCGCCAGGACCAGGGCGATGACCGGGATCAGCAGCCACGGCTCGGCCAGGACCAGGAGCCCGCTGAAGACCAGGGAGAAGTACGCCAGTGCTTTGGCGACGCGGCGCCGGGCCTTGCTCTTCCGGCCCTTGTTCTTCTTCGAGCCCTTGTGGTGCGGCGCCTCGGCCTCCGTGCCGGAGACCACCTCAAAGGTCTGCGTGTTGGTGTCGATGTCGGTGTCGATTGCGGTTTCGGGCTTCATGTCGATGTTCGTCATGACGCTCAGCTTCGTCGCGGGTACACCGCTGTCGCGTCGGTGAAGCCCACCTATCTAGGTGAAGACCACCGACGCGTACGTAGAGCCGCCACGGTGAAGGTTGGTCCATGAACGCTTACACGGATCGCGCGGAGATCGTTTTGTGGGTACGGCATGAGGACGGCCGGTGGTCTGCCAGGACGGTCTGGGTGGTGGTGCTCAACGGACTCAACGGGCTCAACGGGCGCTACGGGCAGGCGTATGTCCGCTCGGCCTTCGGCCGGCGCAGTGCCTGGTACCTCCGGGTACTGCGGGGTGCGGACACAGCGGTGGAGGTGGCCGGGGTCCGGATGCCCGTCACCCTCCGGCCGGTGGACGACCTCGAACTCGTCGAGCGCGTCTCCGGTGCCTACCGGGCCAAGTACGGTTCGAGCTGGCCCGGCCCGGTGGAGTCGATGAACGGGCCCGAGGCCGCGGCCACCACCATGCGGCTAACGGATATCGGGCAGGTCACGCAGCTGTCTGCGTGAGGTGAGCCCGAGCTTGCGGAAGATGTTGCGCAGGTGCGCGTCGACCGTCCGCGGACTGAGGAACAGCTTCGCCGCCACCTCCTTGGAAGTGGCGCCGTCCGCGACCAGGCGCGCGATGTGCACCTCCTGCATCGTCAGCTGGTCCGATGCCTTCGACGTGCGGCTGCGGGCCTGCTCGCCCGTGGCACGGAGTTCGCCCGCGGCGCGCTCGGCGAACGCCTCCAGACCAAGATCGGACAGCACCTCGTGCGCCGCCCGCAGCTCGGACCGGGCGTCACGCCGTCGGCCCTGGCGGCGCAGCCACTCCCCGTACAGCAGCTGTGCGCGGGCGCGGTAGACGATCAGCGCGCTGTCGTCGAGCAGGCCGATCGCCTCCTCGTACGCGGATTCGTCCTCGGTCACCAGAGCCCGCGCATAGGCCTCGACGCCAAGGCCCCACGCATGCCGGCCCGCCTGCGTGCGCTCCTGGAGGGACGCGAGGGCCGCGGCGGCGACCTCGCTCTCACCGCATCGCACCGCCGCCTCGACCAGCTCGGGCAGGGCGAGGCTCGACGTGCCGACGGCGCCGTACTCGACCGCTTGCTTCGCCGCCTTCAGTGCGGCCGGGTAGTCGGCAAGGCCGTTGCCGAGCACGGCCGTCGCCCACTGCACGCTCAGGGTCATCCGATGATCCACCGACGCGAACAGTTCGGCGGCCTCCTCGCGCCGCCCGCGCAACGCGGCCAGGTGGAGGCGCGGGTAGACCAGCGGTGCCGCGCCGGTGGCGTCGGCGATCGCCTCCTCCTCGGAGATCAGCTCCATCGCGGTGCCGAAGTCGCCGGCGTGCGCGGTCGCGGCGGCCTGCATGGCCAGTCCGATGGGCAGGGCGTGGAAGGAACCCGACTCCCGGCCGGCCGCGACGGCACGGGTGGCGATGCCGTACATGGTGTCGCGGTTCCACAGTTCGGTGGCCACCATGAACCCCAGTGACGGCCGTCTGGCCCACACCTCGTGGCCGGCGTCGCCGACGACCGGCCTCAGGATCTCCCCGGCCGCCCGGTGCCCGTCGCCGACCAGGCTGGTGAGGCCGGCCAGGACCGCCGCCGCGCCGGCCACCGGCCCGCCCGCCACCGGCCCGCCCGTCGGCGGAGCCTGCCTGACGGCGTCCACCACGTGGTCGAGGCCGCCGAGCAGGACGCCCATCTCGATGGCGTCCAGATAGCACTCCCGTGACCAGGCGGGGTTGGTGGCCGCCAGCCGGGCGGCGGCCCGCAGGAGGTACTTCGTGGGGCCTTCGTCTCCGCGGCGACGGACGAACGACAGCCTGCCGCGGAGCAGGTCGGCCCTGGCGTCCTGGCCCGGATCGTCGGTCGCCACGGTGGTGAGCAGTTCGGCCGCCGTGTCGAAGTCGCCCACCGAGAGCTTGGCCTCTACCGCGGCGAGGACCCGCTCGGTGCGTTGGACCGGACCGATCGTGAGCGCGGCCGAGCGTTCGAGGAAGGCCGCCGCCGCCGCGACGCCGCCCCGTTCGCGGGCGCGTGTGGCGGAGGCTTCGAGCTCGGCGGCGACCTGCTCGTCCGGACCGGCACTGGCCTGGGCGCGATGCCAGGCCCGCCGGTCGGGGTCGGTGACCGGGTCGGTCACGGCGGCCAGCGCCTCGTGCGCCCTGCGCCGCTCCTCCGGCGCCGCGGCGCGGTAGGCGGCCGAGCGGGCGAGGGGGTGGCTGAACCGGATCCGGGTGCCGAACTCGACCAGCGGCGCGGACTCCGCGGCGGCGGCCGCGTCGATGCCCAGGAGTTCGGCCGCGCGCCACAGCAGGCCGGGGTCGCCGATCGGGTCGGCGGCGGCGACCGTCACCAGCAGCCGGGCCGCCGGCGGCAGGAGTTCCAGCCGGGAACGGAAGCTCTGCTCGATCACTGCGGGTACCGAGTCGGGCTGGGCGAATCCGCCCGCCATCCCGGCAAGTCCGGCGGTCCTGGGAAGTTCCACCAGCGCGAGCGGATTGCCGCGCGCCTCGGCCAGGATGCGGTCCCGCACCCGCTCGTCCAGCGGGGCGCGGATCGCCGCGGCCAGCAGCGCGCGCGCATCCTTTTCGCCGAGCCCCTGAAGCGAACGGCTGGGCAGCTCGTCCAGCTCGGGCAGGCGGCTCGGCTCGCGCACCGCGAACACGAGGGCGATCGACTCGGCCGAGACCCGGCGGGCCAGGAAGGCCAGCGCCTTGGCCGACGCCTGATCCAGCCACTGTGCGTCGTCGACGACGCACAGGAGCGGGCGTTCCCGCACGGTCTCCACCAGGAGTCCCAGCGACGCGACGCCGACCAGGAACGGATCGGGTGTGCCGGTGTCGAGGCCGAAAGCGATCTCCAGCGCCTTGCGGTGCGGCGCGGGCAACGCCGTCAGCCCGTCGGTGACGGGCGCGAGCAACTGGTGCAGCGCGGCGAACGGCAGCTCCGTCTCGAATTCCGCGCCGGACGCCCGCATGACGAGGAACCCGGCCGCGGCCTCGTCCAGGTGGCGCAGCAGCACGCTCTTGCCGATGCCCGCCTCACCGCGCAGGACCAGGGCGCCGCCCCGGCTCTCCCGCGCCGCTTGAAGCAGGGCATCGAGCCGTCGTATCTCGTCCTGACGGCCGACCAGCGCATCCGTGTGTGTCTCGGGCATGGTCGAAAACCTATGCGGTCATGGGCCTTAGGGGAATCCGAGGCCGACCGGCGTCACCTAAGTGCCTACCGCGGGCGGTCGTATAGGCGATGACTACCGACGCGAGCGGGAGGCTCCCGCTGCGAGTGTCGAGACATGACCCGCACCGCACCGCAACGGACGACAACCGGCTGGACACCGCTGGTGGTTCTGGCCACGGCCCAGTTCCTGGTCGTACTGAGCACGTCGATCGTGAACGTCGCCCTGCCGCAGATCCGGGCCGGGCTCGAACTGTCGGACACGGGCCAGGCATGGACGGTCAACGCCTATGTACTGGCCTTCGGCGCCCTGTTGCTGCCGGGCGGGCGGGCCGGCGACGTATACGGCCTCCGTCGCGTGTTCCTGCTCGGCACTGGCCTGTTCGCCCTCTCCTCCCTGGGCGCCGCTCTGGCGCCCACGGCGATCGCGCTGATCGCCTGCAGGGCGGTGATGGGAATCGGGGCCGCGCTGCTGGCGCCCACGGCGCTCGCCCTGGTGCTGACGCTCTACTCCGGCAAGGAGCACCGTGGCACCGCACTCGGTGTGTGGGGCGCGGTCTCCGGGGCCGGCGGGGCGGCGGGCGTGCTGCTGAGCGGGCTGCTCACCAGCGTGTTCGGCTGGCGCGCGGTGTTCGTCGTGATGGTGCCCTTCGCCCTGGCGGTGTTGGTGGCCACCGTGTGGCTGGTCGGCGCGGACCGCCCACGCGGCGGAAGCCTGGACGTCCCGGGCACGGTGACGGTGACGGCGGGGCTGGTCGCGCTCACCTACGGCCTGTCAGGGTCTTGGCCGCTGGCCGTGCTCGGTCTGGCGCTGCTCGCCCTGTTCGTCGTGCTCCAGCGCCGGGGCGCCGAGCCGCTGCTGCCGGCGCGGATGAGGGTGGTGGCGGTGCCCAACGTGCTGATGGCCCTGCTGGGCGCGGTCTGGCTCGGACTGTTCTACTTCCTGCCCCTCTACCAGCAGCACGCCCTCGGCTACTCGCCCCTGGAGGCCGGGCTGACCCAGCTTCCCCTCGCCCTCATGATCACCCTCGCTTCGTGGGTCACGGGCAAGGTCTCCGGCCGTCACGTGCTCCCCGTGGGCCTGCTGGTCCTCGCGGCCGGACTGGCCTGGCTGTCCAGGACTCCGGCCGACGGCACCTTCCCCGTGGACCTGATCGGTCCGATGCTCCTCATCGGCACCGGGCTGGGGGTGGCCTTCGTACGGCTCACCGCGATGTCTTCCACGGGCGTCCCGGCCGCCGACAACGGCCTGGCCGGCGGGCTGGTCAACGCCGCCCGGCAGATCGGCGGAGCCGTCGGCCTGTCCTTCCTGACCCTGCTCCCCTCCACCGGCGCGGCATTCCTGGCCTGCGCCGCCCTGACTCTGCTCATCTCCGCTCTCTCGACTCTCTCCACCCGAAAGGCCTGATCATGACCCTGGACAAGCCGTACGTCACCGGTCACTTCACCCCCGTCACCGACGAGATCACCGGCCACGAACTGAAGGTGCGCGGCACCCTCCCGCCCGAGCTGAACGGCCGCTACTTCCGCAACGGCCACAACCCCAAGCCGGGCATCACCCCCACCCACTGGTTCCGCGGCGAAGGAATGATCCACGGCATCCGCCTCAAGGACGGCCGGGCCGAGTGGTACCGCAACCGCTGGGTGCGCACCCCCTTCCTCGACGGCGTGCCGTTCACCGGAACCGAGCTCGAAGTCAGCGCCGCCGCAACCAACATCATCTTCCACGGGGGCCGCTACCTGGCCCTGCAGGAAGCCAACCTGCCCTGGGAGGTCAGCGCCGACCTCGACACCATCGGCGTCCACGACTTCGGCGGCAAACTCACCAGCGCGATGACCGCCCACCCCAAGGAAGACCCGGAGACCGGCGAGCTGCACTTCTTCAGCTACAGCCCCTTCCCGCCGCACCTGACCTACTACGTGGCCGACGCCTCCGGCGACATCGTCAGGTCGCAGATCGTCGACGGCGCCGGCCCGTCGCTCATGCACGACTTCGCCATCACCCGCGAGCACGTCGTCTTCATCGACTCGCCGGTGGTCTTCGATCACGCCGAGCAGTCCGGCATTCCCTACCGCTGGCACGACGACGTCCCGCTGCGCATCGGCGTGATGCCCCGCGCCGGGGGCAAGACCACCTGGTTCGAGGTGCCCGACCAGGCCGTGCTGCTGCACGTGACCAACGCCTACACCGACGCGCGGGGCCGGATCGTCCTCGAAGCACCGCGTTTCGACCGTTCCGCCTGGGAGAGCTCGTGGAAGTGGTGGGTCGGCTCGCCCGGCTACGGCACCAGCCCCGCCACCGGCTCGACCCTCTACCGGTGGATCATGGACCCGGCCACGGGCAAGGTCACCACCGAGCCCCTGGGCGACCTGGTCACCGAGTTCCCGTCGATCAACGACGCCTACACCGGCTCGGACTACCGCTACAGCTACGCGATCGCGTTCCCCGGCGCGGGCCTGTCCGGCTTCCACACCGTCAAGTTCGACACCCGCACCGGCGGGCAGAAGCTCCGGGCCCACGGCGAGGGCCGGATGCCCGGCGAGGCCGTCTTCGCACCCGCCGAGGGCGGCACCGCCGAGGACGACGGCTACCTGCTCACCATCGTCAGCGACCTCAAGGCCGACGCCTCGGAGCTGCTCGTCCTGGACGCGGGCGACCTGAGCACCGTGGCCGCCGTCGAACTGCCCCGCAGGGTCCCCGCCGGCATCCACGGCCACTGGATCCCCGACGCCGAACTGCCTGCCTGACCCACCCCAGCCGCCCGGGCCGCCGTGTTCCCCCACACGGCGGCCCGGGCTTCCCACACCGGGAAACCGTGCGGACGACCTGGGAGCTCATCATCGCGCGGGCATGGCGGTGGCAGGGCGATGAACCTCCAGGATGACTGCGGTACCGGCCACGGTTCTGTCCTCGTGCATGGTGATCTGCTGGCCGGGCTGGACGTGCGTCCAGTGGGAGGGGGTGAGGGGCACGAGGCGAACCGTGGCTTGCCCGCCGGGCTCCAGCAAGGTCATGTTCTCAATCCAGAGCCGGGCGATGCTGACCGCACGTCCGCCGGTGGGTGAGTGGTGTCCGATGTCCCACATGGGTCGCAGAACACCGGAGCCGATCGGTGTCGTGCGTCGCGCCTCGGTGGCAGGGCGGAGCGTCAGATCCGCCCGGATCACGCCGTTGCGGATCTCGGAGCATCGCCAATGGCACCAAGTCGCGCTCCGCTCCAGCCGGAGCTGCTCAGCCGCTTCGGCGAGCTGCTCCCAGAACGCCAGAGGGAGCGAGTGAGCGTCCCCGAGCTCCTCCAGCAGGCCCAGGGCGATCTCCCACTCGTCGTGGACGAGGTAGTCCCAGATGTCTCGCACCGTGATGTCGTTCTCGGTGGCGGTATCTTCCGGAACCAGCAAGGAAGCTGATTCGAGCAGCTCAGGTACGCCCATGCTCTCATTGTCGACCACGTGAGCTACCAGGCTGCGCATTCCTGGTCTCGCTCGATGGCAGCGAGCCGGTTCTTGAGCCGGTAGCTGGGGCCGTTGCTGGAGATCACATCGCAGTGGTGCAGGAGGCGGTCGAGGGTGGCGGTGGCCAGGACCCGGCGGCCGGCGCGGCGGGCCGTCTGTGTCCACCCCGTCGCCTGCATACGAAAGGCGGTCCTTGCCCTCCGCGATCGGAGGGCAAGGACCGCCGTTACGTTCAGGCCCCGGTGGCCGGCAGTGCCGGCGAGGCGGGGTCCTCCTTGCCGAGCGGATGCCTGTTCAGTGGGGCCCAGTCGGCCCCGGCGGACCGGCTCACTTGGACTGCGTGGAGACGCTCACACCGCTGAAGTCCTGCGCGGCGGCGAGGCTGAAGTAGACCCAGCCGGAGGGCGGGTTGTCGATCGTCAGGGTCTCGCCGTTGCCGGCGTTGGTGGACTTCGCCTGGTAGCCGCTGGTGGTGGCCCAGCTGCTGCCGCCGTAGTACAGGTCGGCGTTGCCGGTGCCGCCGCTGCTCGTGATGGTCAGCTGCTTGACGCCGGCCGGCAGGTAGACGAAGTGGTAGCTGTAGTTGCCGGTGGAGGCCGCGAGGTTGTCCCGGCGGCAGTTCGCGTCGAACTGACGGGGGTCGCTGGCGGTGCAGAGCGGGGTGGACGGGGCCTCCGGCAGCGGGCCGCAGTCGTTGGTCGCGCAGGTGGTCGTCAGCCAGGTGGCGAACCCCGCGTCGTAGCTCGTGCCGATGGTCTGCTTCAGGAAGGTGCGGGCACCGTTCCAGTCACCGGTGCGGTACTTGCCCAGCACGGTCTGGACGTCGGCGGGGTGCGCCTGGAGCATGTAGCGGACCGCGAGGAAGCCCCAACGGTAGACCCGGTTCGAGTTGACCTGGGGGTCCTCGTCCTGGCCGTAGACGGTGTCGAACAGGTCGCTGAGCTTGTACGTGTTCTTGCGGGCCTCGGCGATCGCGTCGGCGTTGCGCTCACCCCGGTAGCCGAACGAGATGTTCTCGGCGATGCCCTCGACCCACCAGATGGTCGGCGTGGTGATGCCGGCCTCGAAGTCGCCGGCCATGTTGTAGCGGCCGTCGAGGTAGTGGGTGTACTCGTGGTTGAGGTTCCAGATCTGGAAGTCCGGGCGCAGCCAATGGGCCTCGTGGGCGATGAAGCGGGCCTGGTTGCCGGCGGCGGCCGGGTTGCCCTCCTCGTACATGCCGCCGTTGTCGACGTCGATGTTGTAGATGGCCCAGGCGTACAGCGAGTACTGGGTGTAGTCGTCGAAGACGACGACCTCGAGGTTGGTGTTCAGGTCGCCGGGGATCGCGCCCTTGTCGCCGATGATCCGGTGGAAGTAGGCGTCCTGGTTGACCAGGCTGGTGCAGGTGCTCTCCAGCTGGCCGGGGGACATGTCCTGGGCGCGGATCTTCAGGCCCGGGGTGCACGTGTGCTGGATCGGCAGGACCGCCGGGAGCACGCGGTCGCCCAGGTCGCAGATGGCGTAGGCCGCGCAGCTGCCCCTGTCGTACTGGCGCGTGTACCAGCCCAGGTTCATGGTGATCGGCGCGGTGGGGCCGACGTTCGGGTAGCGGTTGATCAGGTCCTTCAGCAGCGGCCGGAGCCGGTCCTTGAGCTCGGGGACGTCGAGGGCGAAGCCGAGGTAGCGGCCGACGTTGCTGACGACGTCCAGGCGGTTCAGCTGCGCGCCGTTGCGCGTGATGAAGCCGGCCCAGGTGTTGAGGATGGCGGGGTCGGCCTTGAGGGCGGCGCGCCAGCCGCGGGCGTCGTTCTTGGCCTTGAAGCCGTTCTCGACGACCCACTCGACGTGCTGCATGGCGAGGTTCATCTGGCCGGGCCACGTGGCGTCGTAGCTGCCGAGCATCCACTTGACGACGCCGGCGTACCGGCCGGCCGCGTGGGTGCTGTCGATCAGGGTGACGACCTCGTTGAAGATCTCGCCGTTGGCGTCGGTGACGTCCTTGCTGCGCGGGGAGGCGAAGAAGGCGTCCAGCGCGCCGAGCGCCGCGCTGTCCAGCGCCGTGCCGTAGTCGCCGACGACGTCCGCGTGGTTGTCCTGCACGTAGTAGCCGGCGCGCAGGAACAGCACCAACTGCCCGACGGCGGCGCTGTTGTTGCCCGAGTAGGTGGCGGAGGCGTCGCGCAGCGCGTTGGCGACGGTCACCATCTGGGGTTCACGGAAGGCCTTCCGCGCGTCCTCCCCGGTGAGGCTGAACAGGGGGTACGTACAGTTGACCCGGGGGAGGGCCTTGAGCTGCTGGACCAACGCGCTGCCCGTGGCCTTGATCACGCCGGAGAGGTCGCCGCACTCGTCCCCGGCGGCGGCCGAGGACTGCTTGCCGGCCTTGACGGTGGGGGCGGGGGCCGGGGTGGACTCCAGGGGACTGTCCTGCGAGGAGATCCGGAAGCGCGAGCTGTTGGTCATCGCATCGGGCGACTTGGGGACCGGGATCGACCGCGGTGCCGAGGCCGCGGTTCTGCTCGCGTTCGTACCGGCCTGGGCCGTGGCGCGGGCGGTGGCGGCCTGGCTCTGTGGCGTGAGCAGGCCGAGCGCAATGAAGACGGCTGCGCCGAGCGCAGGAAGTCTGCGCGCGCCGGCCTTCGTTATGCGGAAGGGAAGCATCTGTGGGGGCCTCCGGGGCCGTTGTGGCCGCGCGCTGGGGACACGGGCCGCTGATGTGTGACATGTAAAATTTCACATGTCGTATCGCGCTGGAAGGCTTCTGGCCAGATTTCCGGCCACCGCAACTGAAACGTTGTCAACTGCCGACTGCGGGGCCGCCAACCAACCTCAGCGGCCTCCGAGTTGGGAACGCCCCGGGGGCCGCCGGAGCGTCTTCCTCTCCCATTTCGGCCAGCCCGGAAGTTGTGGGGCCCAGGCCAGGCCGGGCGCGGCCGCGAAGTGGCTCAGAGGCGTCGTGTCCGGCCGCGTTCGGCTGAGTTAGCGTCGCCCGCAGGAAACCGATGGGGAGGTCTCGTGCGCGCTCTCGTCTATCTGGGTCCAAGCTCCGCCGAACTGCAGGACCGGCCCGCCGCACAGCTCGTGAACCACGATGACGTCGTGGTGGAGATCGTCGGTACGGGGGTCTGCGGAACGGACCGCAAGATCCTGCTCGGGCGGTTCCCCGCCCGGCCGGGCGTGGTGCTCGGGCACGAGTCGGTAGGTGTGGTGCGAGAGGCGGGGCCGCAGGTTCGTTCGGTCGGGGTGGGGGACCGGGTGGTGGTCAACCCCACGCTGTACTGCGGCTGGTGCGTCCCGTGCCGCCGGGGAGCGACCAACTTCTGCCGTCACAAGGCCGGGACCGAGGTCGGTGTCGACCGCGACGGCACGTACGCGGAGGCCGTGACTCTGCCGGAACGTTTCGTCGAACGGGTTCCCGCCGGTCTGCCCTTCCGCAGCGCGGTCCTGATCGAGCCGCTCGCCTGCGTCCTGAACAACGTCAAGGCCGCGTCCGTAACCTTCGACGACACCGTGGTGGTGCTCGGCGCAGGCCCGATCGGGATGCTGACCGCACTCGTCGCCGCCCGCCGGGCGCGCCGGGTCACCGTCGCCGAACCGGACGGCTACCGGCTGGAGCGGGCCCGCGAACGGTGCGCGCACGTGGTGGACGTGGCCGGAACGGACCCGGCCGAAGCCGTGGTGAAGGCCACGGGCGGCGAGCGTCCCTCCGTCGTCTTCGACACCACGGGCACCGGCCTGGACGCGGCGCTGCGGCTGATCGACGACGGCGGCCGGGTGGTGGTGATGGGCTTCGACGACACCTACACCGTGCCGTTGCGCCCGCTCCAGCTCACCAACCGGGGCATCCAGCTGATCGGCGCCGGGGACTACCGGGCCGACATCTTCCCGGTCGCCGTGGACCTGGCCGCAGAGCTCGACGGCCTCCAACGACCTGGCTCCGGCACCGGACCGGTCCTGGAGCGGCTGGTGACGCACGAGTTCCCGCTCGAACGGTACGCGGAAGCCTTCACCGCGCTCGGCGGGCTCACCCGGGGCGACGGGGCAGGCGGCACCGGCGGCACCGGGCGGCCACCGCGCTACGACGCGCTCAAGGTCGTCATCCGCTCGCACCCCGGCCCGGTCGGCGCCGACGGCTGGCCGGTGGGCGCGTGAGCGCGCCGCGCCTCGGGTCGATCGAGTCGGGCGGGACCAAATTCGTCTGCCTGGTCGGCTCGGCCCCCGACCGGATCGAGGCCGAGACCCGGTTCCCGACCGGCGAACCGGGCCCCACCCTGGCCCGGGCCATCGCCTTCTTCCAGGAGACGGCCGCCGAGACCGGTCCGCTGGACGCGATCGGCATCGCCTCCTTCGGGCCCCTCGAACTGCGCCCGGGCCATGCCCGGTTCGGCCGCCTCGCCGCCACCCCCAAACCCGGCTGGTCCGGGGTGGACGTCGCCGGTCCGGTCGCCGCAGCGCTCGGCGTACCGGTGGGCATCGACACCGACGTCAACGGCGCGGCCCTCGGCGAGGGCCGCTGGGGCGCGGCCCGGGGCCTGGACGCCTACGTCTACCTCACCGTCGGCACCGGGATCGGCGGCGGCGCGGTGATCGGCGGCAGGGTGGTCAGCGGGCTGGTCCACACCGAGATGGGCCACCTCGCGGTGCCCCGGGTCGCGGACGACGCCTTCCCCGGCTCCTGCCCCTTCCACGGCGACTGCTGGGAGGGGCTGGCGGGCGGCGAGGCGATGGGCGCCCGCTGGGGGACCCCGGCCGAAGAACTGACCGGCGACGCACTGCGCGAGGCGCTGCGACTGGAGGCGTCCTACCTTGCCGCGGGGCTGCGCAACATCGTCTACACGGCCGCGCCCCAGCGGATCGTGATCGGCGGCGGCGTCGCGGAACTCCCCGGGCTGTTCCCGCTGCTCCGTGCCGAACTGACCTCGGCACTGGGCGGATACCCCGGGCTGCCCGAGCACACGGCCGAGGACTTCGTGGTCCCGGCACGGCTCGGCCGGCTCGCCGGACCGGCCGGCGGACTGGTCCTGGCGGCCGGGGCGGCCGCCGCCGCACGGGCGCGGCCCGGCGCTGGGCCATCGGGGGGACCGGACGCATGAGGACGGCCCCGGACCGGGCAGGCTGGCCGGTGTGACGCGCCCCGACCTGGTGGGCCTCCTGGACCCGGCCACCCGCGCCTGGCTGACCCGGCACGCCCTGCCCGGCGCCCGGCTGCACGAGGTGGACCCGCTGCCCGGCGGGTTCACCAACGACATGGCCCTGCTCACGACCCGGTCCGCCGACGCGCCGGGCGTGGAGCGCTACGTGCTGCGCCGCTACCGGCCCAGCGGCAGCCGGGTCCCGCGCAACACCTGTGCGGTCGAGGTCGCCGTCCTCGGCCGGGCGGCGGCCCGTACCGTCCCGGTGACCGCGGTGGTCGCGGCCGATCCGCACGGCCGGGCCACCGGCCGCCCCACCCTGCTCTACCGGTTCGTGGACGGGACCCCGCTCAGCCAGGTGCTCGCGGACGGCCCGGTGAGCGGCGAGGCGCGGGCCCTGGGCCGGGCCGTCGGCGGGGTGCTGGCGCGGATCGGCCGGGTCAGGCTGCCCCGCCCGGGCGTCTTCGGCGACTCTTCGCTGGTCCCGGCCCCGGACGGCGCAGCCCCGCTGGGTGACCTGCCCGGTTTCGTCGAGCGCTGTCTGGCCACCGCGGCCGCGGACGGTCCGCTGAGCGGGACGGACGCGGCCGTACTGCGCGCCCTGGCCCGCCGAGGGCCGCGGGCACTCGCCGCCGTGGCGGGTGAACGCAGCCTGGTGCACTGCGACTTCAACCCGAAGAACGTCCTGGTCCAACGACGCGCCGGACAGTGGACGGTGGCCGCCGTGCTCGACTGGGAGCTGGCGTTCAGCGGCTCCCCGCTCTTCGACGTCGGGAACATGCTGCGCTTCGCCCACGAATACCCGCCCGCCTTCACCGCGGGCTTCCTCAAGGGCTTCCGGGGCGGGAACGGCCGACTGCCCGGGGACTGGCTGGGGCTCAGCCGGACGCTCGACCTCTTCGCGCTCGCGGACATCCTCACCGCACCGCCCGACCCGGCCTACTTCGCCCGCGCCCGTACCGTGCTGCGCCGGTCCACCGCCCACCGGTACTGATCGCGGCCGGACGAGTGCACGCCACCGGTCGTCACCTTCCCATCCGGCCCGTGCGCCGCTCCATTCCCAGGAGGCAACTGCTGTCCGTGCGGTTCGCGGAAGTCCTGGCAATAAGTGTCGAATAAATGGCGGAGAGGTGACGCATGGCCTTCTTCTCAACATCGAGAACGCCGGTTAGTCTGCCTGGACCGAAGCGAAAGATACTTGACCGAGGGGGAATTCCGCCGTGGAGAACGGAAGTCCGCAGAATGTCCTGAAGACGCTCACGCCGACCGTTCGCTGCAACGGGACGCCTCCCACGCCCGCCCTGCGCGAAGGGCCGTACTACAAGCCCGACACCCCCTTCAGGACCAGCTTCCGGGGCGATGTGGAAGACGGCGTCCCGATGCTGCTGCACGGCGGCGTGCGCACCCCCGAAGGCGAGCCGATAGCAGGCGCCCTGCTCGACTTCTGGCAGGTCGGGGACTCCGGGGTCTACGACGACGACGGTTTTCGGCTGCGCGGCCACCAGTTCGCGGACGCCGAGGGGCAGTGGCGGCTGGAAACGGTGCTGCCCGCCGTGTACCCCGGGCGGACGCGGCATGTGCACGTGAAGGTGCAGCCGCCCGGCGGATCCGTACTGACCACGATGCTGTATTTTCCCGGCGAACGCCGAAACCATCTTGACAAGTATTTCCGGCCAGAATGTCTGATGGATGTGCGGGAGACCCCCGAGGGTTGGGACGCCGCGTTCACCTTCATTCTGGACGTGTGAACTCCCGCTGTCCGTAATCCCGGGGAGTCTTTTATTTCGCTGCCCGGAGATATTGATATCCGTCGACCGTCGTGTCCGCGGGACGGAAGCCGACAGGAGATTCATGGCCGACCTCATGCGCGACCAGCGCGATACGAAGAGCGGTGCCCGGAGTGACGTCCGCGGTGATGCCCTGAGCTACGCCCAGAACCATCTGTACTACCCGGTCAGCGCGTACGAGATGGACCACGGCGAGGGCATCCACCTGTACGACACCGACGGCAACGAGTACCTCGACTGCGCGTCCGGCACCTTCAACCTGAGCCTCGGCTACGGGCACCCCGAAGTGGTCAAGGCCATGCGCGACCAGGCCGAGCGGCTGGTGCATACGACCTCGACCTTCCAGACCGCCCCCGTCAACGAGCTGGTCCGGCGGCTGGTCGAGGTCACCCCGCCGAACCTGACGAAGGTGCACCTCAAGGTGTCGGGCGGTTCCACCGCCAACGAGGGTGCCGTCAAGATGGCGCAGCTCGCCACCGGCCGCCGCGACGTCATCACCCTGTTCCGCAGCCACCACGGCCAGACCATGATGACGACCACCATGTCGGGCGAGTCGTTCCGCAAGGCACCCTTCCCGCACCTGATGCCGGGCGTCCTCCAGGTGCCCGACCCCTACTGCCTGCGCTGCTTCTACCGCCAGGCGGGGCCCGACAGCTGCGGCATGCTGTGCGTCGAACGCATCAACGACTTCCTCGACCACGCCAGTTCCGGCAGCGTCGCCTGCGTGGTCGTCGAACCGGTCTCCGGCAGCGGCGGCAACATCGTGCCCCCCGAGGGCTACCTGCCCGCGCTGCGCGCCCTGTGCGACGAACGGGGCATCGTCCTCGTCTTCGACGAGATCCAGACCGGCATAGGCCGGGTCGGCCGGATGTTCGCCGCAGAGCACTACGGGGTCCGGCCCGACATCCTGACGACCGCCAAGGGCCTCGGCGGCTCCGGCGCCCAGATCGCGGCCATCGTCGCCGACGAGCGGATGTCCGGGCTCAGCAGCGACCACCACTCCTTCACCTACGGCGGCAACGTCCTCGCCGCCGCCGCGGCGGCCACCACCCTCGACGTGATCGGCCGCCCCGGCTTCCTGGAGAACGTCCGGGAGGTCGGCGCCCACGTCATGGAACGGCTGCGCGTGCTGGCCGCCCTGCACCCCGCCGTCGTGGACGTGCGAGGCCTCGGCCTGATGATCGGGATCGAGATCGGTGACGACCAGGGCCGCCCGCACAGCGAACGGGCCCAGGCCCTCGCCCGGCGCGGCATGGACCACGGCCTGATCCTGCGCACCTCCCGCTACGGCCGGGGCAACGTGATCAAGATTCGCCCGCCACTGATCCTCACCCGTGCGCAGGCCGATCTGCTCTGCGACCGGCTCGAAGCCCTCTTCGCCGCCGAGGCCGCCGCGTGACCGCCTCCGCGTACGGCGGCCCTCCACCCGCCGCGGCCGTGCGGCTGTACGTGACCGGCCTCGCCGGCGCCGTCCGCGAGGCCGTACTGGCCGCCCAGCACCAGCGCGGCAGCCGGCTGGTACGCGGCCACTCGCCGGGCGGGGACGCCCAGTTCGGCCTCGACGAGGTCGCGGAGGCCGCTGTCTGGGAGTACGTCGTCGGACACGACCTGCCCGTCGCGGTCTACTCCGAGGACCGGGGCCTGAAGTACCACGGCACGGACCCGGCCCACCTGCTGGTCGTCGACCCGATCGACGGCACCCGGCCCGCCGTCGCCGGCCTGGAGTCGGCCACCGTCTCGGTGGCCGTCGCCCGCATGTCGCACCGCCCGCGCATCGCCGACGTCGAGCACGCGCTGCTGATGGAGCTGCGCACGGGCGCCTACCTCTACGGGGACCTGGCGACGCCCGGCATCACCGCGCACGGCTACGACCACCCCGTCCCGGCGCTGACCCGCACCACCGACCCCGCGCGGATGTTCTGGTCGCTGGAGTTCAACGGCCACCCGGCCCGCCTGATGACCGAGGCCTACGGCCACCTCATCGACCGCTCGGCCAACACCGGCGGGGTCTTCGTCTTCAACAGCGCCACCTGGTCCATCTCCCGGCTGCTCACCGGCCAGCTCGACGCCTACGTGGACATCGGCAACCGGCTGCTGCGCGACGACCCGGCACTGCTGCCCGAGTTCGAACGCGTCGGCAACGGCCGGGTCCTGCACCTGTTCCCGTACGACATCGCCGCGGCCGTCTTCCTCGCAGAGCGGGCCGGGGCGGTCATCACCGACGGCTACGGACAGCCGCTCGGCGAGACGGTCCTGACCGATCTGACCATCACCAACCAGCGGTCCTGTGTAGCCGCATCCACCCCCGAGCTCCACCGGGCCCTGCTGTCGGCCGTCCGATGGAAGGAGTGACGACCATGCGCCCCCAGAACACCCAGCCCACCGGATCAGCCGGCACCGCGACAGCGGACGACACCGAGTTCCGGGCCCTGCTCGACCGGCTCTCCGACAAGGCCACCGCGGACTACTACAACCCGTTCACCACCTTCGACTGGCCGCCCGCGATCCCCACCGACGGGCTCTGGATGTCCCCCGAACTGCTCTCCGTCCACGGCACCGAGCTGATCGACGAACTGAGCCCGGCCCAGCTCCAGGCCCTGAGCCGGTGGGAGAGCGTCAACTTCTACAGCCTCAACGTGCACGGCATCCGCGAACTGCTCATCGAGGTCACCCGCCGCATCCACACGCCCGGTTTCGAGCTCCCCTCCGAGTTCTTCCACCACTTCATCGGTGAGGAGAACGACCACATGTGGTTCTTCGCCACCTTCTGCCTCAAGTACGCCGACAAGATCTACCCCGACAAGTCGGTCAAGCTGCCCGAGGCTCCGCGCGACCCGGACGTCGAGAGTTTCCTGGTCTTCGCCCGGATCCTGATCTTCGAGCAGATCGTGGACCATTACAACGTCCAGCTGGCCGCTGACCAGCGCCTGCACCCGACCGTCCGGCACATCAACCGGCTGCACCATCAGGACGAGTCCCGCCACATCGCCTTCGGCCGCCGCCTGGTGCAACTGATGTGGAAGCGGCTCCTCGACAGCGGCCTGGACGAGGTGGCGCGGCTCGAACTGCGCAGCTACCTCGGCCGCTACCTCACCACCAGCATGGAGTCCTTCTACAACCCGGCCGTCTACCGGGACGCGGGCCTCGCGGACGGCTTCGCGCTGCGCCGGCGGCTGCTCGCCCACCCCGCCCGGCAGGCCGCCCACGCCAAGGTCCTGCACAAGACCACCGATTTCCTCCACCGGATCGGGGTGTTCGATGCCCGTCACTGACCCCACGGCCACCGGGAACACCGCGGCCACCTGGTCGGTCCGGGACGGACTGGCCACCCTCGACGAACCCGCCGTCCTGCTGAAGGGCGCACTCGACGCGGTGTTCACCCGCTGGGGCGCCGACGCCGGAGCCCGGCAGCAGAGCTACCCGCCGCTGCTGAGGGCCGAGGACCTGCGCACCCTCGACTACTTCCGCAACTTCCCGCACCTGGGCAGCCCGGTCGCCCGGATCCGCCCCGACCGGCTGGCCGCCGTCGCCGCGGACCCGCCCGGAGCCACCGCGCTGCCCCCGGCCGACCTGGCCGACGCCACCCACCTGCTGCCCTCCGCGGCCTGCTACGGCTGCTTCCTGCACCTCACCGGCAGCAGTGCCGACACCCCCGTCCTGATCACCACCGTCGCGCAGTGCTTCCGTAACGAGGACCACCACGACGGGCTGCGCAGGCTCTGGGGGTTCACCATGCGGGAGATCGTGTGTGTCGGCTCCGCCGAAGCGGTACGGGCCCACCTCGACCGGCACCAGGAGCGGATCGCCGCCTTCGGCGCGGCCCTCGGCCTCTCCCTGGACCGGCAGCCCGCCACCGACCCCTTCTTCGAGAAGGACGGCGCCCGCACCGTCATGCAACTGCTCGCCCCGGTCAAGGACGAGTACCTGCACACCGACGGCACCGCCGTCGCCTCCACCAACAACCACCGCAACTTCTTCGGCGAACGCCGCGCCATCCGCCACGCGGGCCGCCCGGCCTTCACCGGCTGCGTCGCCTTCGGCCTGGAGCGCTGGGTGCACGCCCTCGGCGACCGCTTCGAGGGGGACCTGGCCGCCGCGCACCGCGCGGTACGGCAGGCGGGGGAGGGCTCGTGACCCGGCTGGCCGCTCGGCTGGGTCTCGAACTGCCGCTGCTTCAAGCGGGGATGGGCGCCGTAGCCGGGGCCGCGCTGTGCGCCGAGGTGTCCCGGGCCGGAGCGGGCGGCACCCTCGCGCTGTTCAAGGAACCGCCCGCGCGGGCCGCCCGGCTGGTTCAGGAGGTGGCGGCCGCGACGTCCCGCCCGTTCGGGGTGAACGTGGTTCCCGAGGTCGCCGGCCCGGCCGCCTGCCTGAACCAGCTTCGGGCCGTCCTGCCCGAACTGCCCCGGGGCGGCTTCGTCACCTCCTTCGGGCTGCCCGACGCCGACGCGGCCCGGGCCGTGCAGGGCGCCGGACACCCGCTGGTGGTCCAGGTCGGCACCCTCGAGGACGCCGACACCGCCCTCGGGCTGGGTGCGGCCGTCCTCGTCCTCCAGGGCACCGAAGCCGGCGGCCACCTGCTCGGCGGGCTGCCCGTGGACGCCCTACTGGCCGGCGTCCGGTCCCGCCACCCGCACGCCGTCCTGGCCGTCGCGGGCGGGATCGCGACGGGGAGGGACATCGCGGGCGCCCTGGCGCGCGGCGCGGACGGGGCCATGGCCGGAACCCTGTTCGTTCCTGCCGCAGAATCCACCGCGCACCCGGAGTTCAAACGGCGAGTGGTCGAAGCCGTGGCCGAGGACACCCTCATCACCTCCCTCTTCGACATCGGCTGGCCGCACCGCCCGCACCGCGTCCTGCGCAACCCCCTCACCGACACCGCGGACCGCGCCCCGGCCACCTTCATCGCCACCACCCGGGTGGACGGGCGGGAGTACCCGGTACCGCGCTACAGCGCGGCGGCTCCGGGGGACGGGACCACCGGCCGCATCGAGGAGATGGCCATGTACTGCGGCCGGTCCTGCACCCGCGTCACCGCCCTGCACCCGGCCGCCGCGACCGTCGCCCGGGTCCGCCAGGAGTACGAGAGCGCGCTGCGGACCGGCGGGGGCCCCCGAATGCCATCAGGGTCGCGCACGAGCAAGACCGAAGAACTGCACCGGATCCAGAAGAGGTGACCATGGACGACACCATCAAGCCGGTCGTGGACTGGCTGCGCGAACGCAACCCCACCGTCGATGAGATCCCGGAGGACCTCGACCTGATCGAGAACCGGCTGATCGACTCGCTCGGCTTCATGGAGTTCATCCTGCTGCTGGAGGACCTGATCGGCCGGGAACTGCAGCTCGACCAGATCGACGTGAACCAGTTCCGCACCCTGCGCTCCCTCACGGACAACTTCCTGAAGGGGTGAGCAGCCCATGGCGCAGGATCCGCCGCCGCCCGGACCCGGCCGGGTCACCTCCCTGCACCTCGCCGTGCGCACCGGCGAACCCACCTTCCGCGTCGCGCAGGCCCGCGCGGTGACCGGCCGCGGCCTGGCGGGGGACCGCAACTACTGGGCGGGCGAGGGCCCCCGGCCCCGGCGCCGGGGGACCGGCCGGGCATCCGGGGTCTGCGACGTCACCCTCATCGAGGCCGAGGCCCTCGACGCCCTGGCCCGCGAACACGGCATCTCGCTCACTCCCGCCGAATGCCGCCGCAACCTCGTCTGCCGCGACATCTGGCTCAACCCGCTGGTGGACCAAGAATTCCAGATCGGCGCGGTGATCCTGCGCGGCCTCAAACTCAGCGAGCCCTGCGCCCGCCTAGAACAGCTGGTCCGCCCCGGCCTGATCCGCGGTCTGCTGCACCGCGGCGGGCTGCGGGCCGAGGTGGTCCGCGGCGGGACGATCCGGGCCGGCGACCGGATCCTCCCGCTGCCGCACGACGCGCGGCCACTCCCGCGTTCGCAGCGCGCGCCCGCGACCCAGTGGCGCGTTCGCTGACGGCGGGCGGCCGAACGGCTACTTGTCCGCACCGGCGCTCCCGATGAATCGTGGGGAGCCCGCAAGCCCGGCACGCACCCGCGGGACCGGGCCGCAAGCGTCCATGTCCGCGGGTCCGGACGGTTCGCCCGCGCACGGCGCGGAGGGCACGCTGTCCGGCCCGTGGCCCTGCAGGCAGGAAGACAGCATGGCGATCGAAGGCACCGCCCCCTGGCGGGCGAGCGGCACGGCACCGGAGTTCGGCACGGACACCCCGTCAGCCAAAGCCGTGGAGCGGGCGGAACGGGCGGGCGAGGAGCTCGCCACGGAGGGGGCGGCCGTTTCGGTCCGCCTGCTGGGATGGGGCTTCGCCCTCCGCCTCGACCAGCGGGCCGCTGACCGCCTAGCTCCCTCGGACGGCGGGCCCGTCAGCGGCTTCCGCAGCCTGGTGTCGGAGGTGCTCGCGGGATCCCTGCCCGAAGCCATGGCCGAAGCCGTCGGCGCGGAGTTTGCCGGACGCGCCGACCGGATCCGGTCGGCCGCCCGGGGCGCCGGGTGCGATCTGCTCTCTTCGTGGGCCGCGCCCACCCTCCTCGCCCCCATGGCCCTCGACGCGCCGCCGCGCGAGACCGGCCTGTGGTTCAGCGTGTTCGAAGCGGGCGCGGGCTGGGGACCCGACGTGCAGTTCACGGCCCGCTACGCCTCCGAAACCCCCGCCCTGGCCGTCTTCCGCGATGACCTGTACTGCGTCTACCAGGGCCGGGGCGACGACCCCGACCTGTGGTGGACCGCGCACCGCGCGGACGGCAGCTGGTCCGAGGACCTGCCGTTCCCCGCCCACCACACCCTGGGCAGCCCGGCCCTGGCCGTGTTCCAGGACCGGCTGTACTGCGCGCACCGCGGCGGCTCGGGCGACTGGAGCATCGCGCTGAGCTCGTACGACGGCGGTACCTGGAGGCCGGACAGGCCGGTCCCGAACGCCGAGAGCGTCTACGGCCCGGCACTGGCCGTCTTCCGCGACGCACTCCACCTCGCCTACGCCGACGCCGCCCAGCGGATCATGGTCACCACCAGCCGGGACGGCCGCAGCTGGACAGCCCCCGAACCCGTCCCCGGCTGCGCCACCACGAGGTCACCGGCGCTCGCCGTGTACGACGGCGCCCTGCACCTGCTGCACGGCAACCCCAAGGACGGGGCGATCCACTGGAGCCGGCTGCGCGGCACCACCTGGACCCTCGAGGGCGCGCTACCCGGACACCGTACTCGGAGCAACATCGGCCTCGCCGTCTTCGACGGCAAGCTGATGTGCGTCCACCGCGACCCCACCCGCCAGCAGCTGTGGTGGTCCGCCTTCGACGGCACCGCGTGGAGCACGGACACCGAGATGTCGGGGCACAGCAGCAAGTACGGTCCGGCACTGGCCGTGCACCGGAACCGGACCGGCACCCGCGACCAACTCCTGTGCGTCCACCGGGGCCACGCCCAGCGGTTCGTCACCGCGACCGGGGAGGTGCTGACCGACGAGGACCCGGCGGGGCTGCACGAACTCGACGACCCGGCCTCCGCCACCGACTGAGACCAGGCCCTGCCCGACCCATTCCGTGACGTCCTGCTCCACGGCGACACCCACAACCGTCCCGACCCAACCACCAGGGTCGGCCCGTACATCGAGCGGGCCCGACCCGGCGACGCCCACGACACAACGCTGCCCGCGCGGGTGGCTCGCTCGGTGCCCCTGGCTCATGCCTCTCGGCGAAGCATCGACAGGCGGCTTGCGGTCCGGTCCAGGTCGCGCGTCAGGGTGCTGCCGGGGGTGAGGGCCGCCAGCGGGTCACAGCCTATGAGGACGAGACGGATGTCCCGGTCGCAGGCCACGTCCACGAGGTTCGCGAACCGCTGGCGGCCGTCGGGGGAGGCAGTGGCCAGCGCGGGGACGCCGTCAAGGACGAGGGTGTCGAACCTCTCGGCGAGCGCCAGATAGTCGGGTACCGCCGTCGTGGTCTCGCACCGCCGATGTTCGTCATCGTGGTCACCAGGATCTCGCCCGGCCGGATCACCTCGCCCTCCTCGACGGTGGCGACGATCCGGGCGATGCCCTCCACCACGCCTCCGGAAGCAGGCGAGCCCACGACCGTGTCCGCGGCGGGCGCCGTCCGGTGCGCGTCGAACAGGTCGGCCCGGCGGTTAGGGTCGGCGGCCCAGGCAGCCGGATCGAACTCGCCCCGGATCAGGGTCGGGTAGACCGGGAGTGCCCGGTAGCCCTCGTACGCGGCACGGCGGGCCGGTACCACCACGAGCGGGGCCCGGTCACCGTCGAGCACGGCGAGGATTTCGTCCCAGGACAGGAAGAACAGGTCCCCACCTGCTTCGGTGACCTCGCCGGCGCGCAGGGCGAACGTGCGCAGCAGCCAGAAGACGCGGGCGACCTCGGTACGGGCGGCCTCCCGCAGCCGTGCTGACGCCGCCCATGGCTCCCTGCCGTGCGTCGTCGAGTACGTGGGCTACAACGCGGGCCGCGGACTGCCCCACGAATGGCTGCTGTGGGCCGCCGCCGGATACGCCCACTTCGTGATGGACAACCGGGGCCAGGGGTCCGGGTGGCGCACGGGGGACACCCCCGACAACGGCGCAGGCGGCGAACCCTCCCACCCCGGATTCATGACACAGGGCGTCCTCGACCCCAAGGACTACGGCTGCGGCGTCAGTCAGGGGCATCTGCCGAGACCGAGCGGGCGGCGAACCGGGCCTGCGGACCCAGTGGAGACCGTTTGCTTTCGTGGCGCGCAGGGGAGTGGCGGCCGCCATGGGCTAGAACAGGATTCCCATGCGGTGCGCGGATCCGGAGTGATGTGGTGGAGCAAACGGGGGTGCCGGGCGGGGCGGTGGAATCCCGAAAGGGGCCCGGGCGTCGGCTGCTTTTGGGCTTTGCCGCTGCCGCGCTCGCTTCGTGGCCTGCCGGTATGACGACATCCGCGAGTGCGGCCGTCGGTCTCGAGGACACCGCGGACCGCGTCCAGAGGGGGCGTGGACTCGATGTGAAGGCTGAGAACGCGCTGCCCGGCTCCCCTGAATGGCGGATCACCCGGGCCGGGCCGGCGCGTGCTGTCGAGGGTTTCGCCGACCGGGTCAGTGTCTGCCCGGGAGAGTCGTTCGGATTGCGGGTTTCGACGACGTCCGCGTTCTACACCGTCTCCGCGTACCGGATGGGCTGGTACGGCGGCGCCAGGGCCCGTCTGGTCTGGAAGTCGGCCGCTCTGCCGGGTGTCCTCCAGCCGCCGGCCAGGACCGATCCCGGCACGCGGATGGCGCGCACCGAGTGGGAGCCGACGGCGCAAGTGGACACCTCGGCGTGGCCGGAGGGCTGTTACCTCCTGCGGCTGGACACCCAGGACGGGCGGGCCCAGCGCTACGTGCCACTCACCGTCCGGTCCTCCTCGACCGCCGGCCGTACGGTCGTGGTCAACGCGGTGGCCACCTGGCAGGCGTACAACCGGTGGGGCGGCACGGACCTCTACAGGGGCCCGACGGGCAAGGGCGGGTCGCGGTCCCTCCAGGTCTCCTTCGACCGCCCGTACGCCAACAGACAAGGCGCCGGCCAGTTCCTCGTGTTCGAGGCGCCAGTGATCGCGCTCGCCGAGCGCCTGGGAATTCCCCTGGCGTACGCGACGGGCCTGGACGTGGCCCGCGATCCGCATCTGCTCCACGGGGCGGCCGCCATGGTCTCGCCGGGCCACGACGAATACTGGAGTCCCGAGCAGCGCCGCCACGTGACCCGGGCGCGCGATGCGGGGATGAACCTGGCCGTGCTCGGTGCCAACTGCTGCTACCGAAGGATCCGCTTCGCGGCCTCCCCGGCCGGGCAGGACCGCATCGTGGTCTGCTACAAGAACGACTACGCCCAGGACCCCGGCTTCCAGCAGGGCTCCGCGCCCACGAACGAATTCCGGCGCGAGCCCGCCTCCGACCCCGAGAGCTCGCTGCTCGGCGTGATCTACGACGGCTATCCGGTCGACGCCCCCTACGTCGTCTCCCACCCGGACCACTGGCTCCTGGAGGGTACCGGGGCGCGGGTCGGCGACTCCTTCCCCCACCTGGTAGGGGTCGAGTACGACCGGGTGAATCCGGCCTTCCCGACGCCGCGGCCGATCGAGGTGCTCGCGCACTCGCCGGTGGTGTGCAAGGGCCGGCCCTCGTACGCGGATACGGCCTACCTGTCCCTGCCTGGGGGTGGCGCGGTGTTCGCGACGGGCACCATGCGCTGGGTCGAGGCCCTCGACGCGAGCGGGCCCGGTGGCGGCAGGGGCAACCACGGCCTGGACGCACGCGCTGGGCACTTCACGCGCACGGTCACCGCCAATGTCCTACGGGCGTTCGCGCGCGGGGCAACGGGGCGGGCCAAGCCCGCCCAGGACAATCTGGCCGCCCACCACGGGGACACAAACGCCGCGATCGCCACCCGCTGGCCGCTACTCCCGGTCCGAGCCCAAAGCCTCGGGCCATTGCCGAGGCCGTCCTGACGCCCGAGCAGTTCAGCGTCATCACCGATCGCCTCCTACCCGCGTCCTGGCCGGCGGTCGGCTACCGGCTGCGGAGTGGAGGACCCACCGGTTCTCTTTCACGACTCGGTGCCGCTGGCCCCGGGGGCCGGCTGCCCCTGGCAACGGAGGCGGCAGGTGCTCCTGGACCTGGTCGGGTTGGTCCGGTATCCGTTACCAAGCGGTGTCGGCGAAGTCCGGCGCCGGTCCGGTCCGATCCCTCACCGCACGTATCAGCCACTCTTCCCCACGGATCGTGGGGGCGAAGCCCCGACGATCCGTTTCTCGCGGAACTTCGGCTGGCCCGCTTGGCCCCGGCGTGCCTGCCTGCGGGGACCGACCATCACAGGCCGGCGAAGAGGTCGTCCAGCGGGGCGGGCACCTGGTCAGGGGCCAGGGCTTCGACCAGGAGGCGGCCGTAGCGGATCTTGCGGCCCTTCTTCGTGCCGATGAAGCGCCGCAACTGCTGGTGGCGGGGCCGACCGTGCTGGGCGGGCTGCTGTACGAAGGTCTGCCAGGCGCGCAATTCGTCCTCGGTCTGGACGATCTGCTCGACCCGCGCCGGGCCCAGCGCACGGATGAGCTCGTCCTCCAGGTCCGCCGTACAGACGAAGACGTCCGGGCGCGGTGCCCAGGCCGGGTTGAGGCCCCGGTCGAAGAAGGGTTTCTCGTGCTCGTCGCACAGACCGATCAGGCGCAGACCGAGACCGGACGGCCCGAGGAGCCCTGCGTAGCGGCCGACGCTCATCGCCCCGCCCATCGGCACCACGCACACCCCCTCGGCCGCCAGGTCACGGCCTCGCCCTGCGGCCAGCGCCTCGACGGCCGCCAGGTCGCTCGGTCCTTCCAGCAGGACCGCCGTGTGCACCCCCAGGAGCTCCACCAGCTCCCTCGCCGCCCCGCCGGACCCACCGCCCGCCCAGCCTGTGACCTCGTCCCGGAACATGCTCATGTCGACCATGCCGGGGAGTCTGCTACGTCCACCGACGGCAGCGCACGCGATATTCGGCCCCGCGACCGCGCAGGCTCGGGCGCCGGGCGCGCCCTGAGCAGGAGCAGCTCTGGCGGCGTCCGGTGGATCAGCGGCGGGATCATCCGTACCCGCTGATCCGGATCGGGCCGTCCGTGTGCTCGGCGAGCACATCGGAGAGCTCGTTCGGCGGCCGGGCCGGCGTGACCAGGCAGCGGGACAAGCGCGACGCTGCCCGGTACCGAGGCGGGTGGCCGGCTGCTGGTGCAGACCCGATGTGCCGCCGGGCAGGATCAGGGACGGCCAGTGCTCAGGGGAAGGGTCGCTCCGGCACGTACGGAATGGATGACCGCGTCATGCAGGGCCCGGCTCGCCTCTTCGCTGGGGCACGGGACGGGGCTTCCGGCGAGGGGGAGCCAGTCGGACCCCCCGCTGTTACTGCACCTGGCCTCCCAGTCGGCGCCGTCCAACGGCCGGTTCTCCCATCTGGAGCGCCCGTTGTGGCAATTCCAGCGCTACCTCGCGGAGCGACTGCTGTGACTGCCGCAACGTTGGTCAAGGGGGAGGGGGAGTCGATGCGCACCACTGACATCGGCCTCGCTCCTTTCCTGTCCTGAACCGAGTGGGGAGCGGAAGTGAGCGCCTCTCAGGTTGGCATGCCGGGCCGCCACCTTGGGCGAGCCGTTTTCTGCGCATGTGGACCGGGCAGGCCGAGCCCAGCAAGCTCGATGTCAGTCGATGGCCTGGTAGAGCGTGGTCCAGAAGTCGTGGATGAGGCGCGCCGAGTCCGGGGTGGACATCCCGACCTGGGTGAGCAGGATTCCGGTGAGCCGGTTGTCCGGGTCGGCGTAGGCCGTGGTGCCGGTACCGCCGTCCCAGCCGAACTGGCCGATGGGCGCGTAGTCGCCACGATAGGTGCGCACCGCCATTCCCAAACCCCAGCCTCCGTGCTGCCCTTGGCCGACCGTGATGTGGGCGATGTTCCTGTACGTGGCGTCACGGGCGGCTTGTTGCCCGGGCGTGAGGCGGTTGGTGGTCATCAGCTCGACGGCAGGCCGGGACAGGATCCGTTCGCTGCCGTGCATGCCGTGGTTCAGCAGCATCTGGAAGTAGGCGTGGTAGTCGTCGGCGGTGGAGACCAGCCCGCCGCCGGCGCCCTGGAACGCCGGAGGCCGGCTGGACCTTCCGCCGGCTGCCTCGTCCCACACGAGGAACTCTCCCGTCTGCGGGTCGGGCCCGTACAGGGGCGGCAGCCGGTCGATCTTGTCGGCGGGCACGTGGAACCCGGTGTCCTTCATCCCCAGCGGAGCGAGGATGCGTTCGCGCAGGAACGTTTCCAACGGCTGGCCCGTGACCCTGGCGACCAGCACGCCAAGTACTTCGTTGCTGAGGTCGTACTGCCACCGCTCGCCGGGCTGGTAGGACAGCGGCAGCTCGCCGAGGCGGCGCATCCACTCGCCCGGGTCGGGTGCCGGGCCGGATGCCACGCTGTAGTCGAGACGCTCGAAGGTCGCGGCCCTGATCGGGGAGTCCAGCAACTCGAAATCCATTCCCAGCCCGAACGTGGAGGTCAGCAGGTCCCGTACGGTGATCGGCCGTCGCGCCGGCACAGTGTCCTCCAGCGGGCCGTCGGGCCGCTTCAGCACCCGGCGGCCGGCGAGTTCGGGCAGCCACGGATCCACCGGGTCATCCAGCCGCAGCCTGCACTCATCAAGCAGAACCATTGCCGCTGCCATCGTGACCGGCTTGGACGTGGACGCCATCCGGAAGATCGTGTCCCGGCGTATCGGCGCGCCACCGTCGTGACGCATCGTCCCGATCGCTTCGACGTGGGTCCGGCCGCCGCGGCTGACCAGGGCAACGAGCCCGGGAATCTTCTTGGACTCGACATGCTGTGCCAGCACCTTGCGCAGTCTGCGCAGTCCTGCTTCGGAGAAGCCGCCGTTGCTTGTTCCCATCATGAATCTCCTTGTCCACAGTGTTGGAGCTCACGGCCGGCCCTGGTGGGTACCTGGCCCCTTCGGGTGGCCATGCGAAGAGCCTGCACCCTTGACCTAGGGTCAAGGTCAACCTGCATCGAGACGATGGGGTGACGGCAACGATCGCAAGCACCCTGGTTCTGGACCAGGTGTCGGCCGCGGTCCGCGCCGGCCGGCACGCCGAGATCGTCATCGAGGCCCACGTGATCCACGCCGCGCTCGGCCCGGTCCTCGACCCGTTGACCGTCCCGGTGAGGCACGTGGTCGCCTCAGCTGCCGGTCCCGGCAGCAGGGGGATGGGCTGGAGCAGATGCGCGCTATCCTCGCCCGTGTGATCGTCCGCAACCCCTACCTCAAGGTGAGCGCGAAGGTCGCCGGCGCTCGCGGCTCGATCCTGCGCAAGGACTCCGAACGTCGCCGACGCGGTTCGCGAGACTGCGGCCGCCCACGATCCGGAGGTGCGCTGAGCCGATGACAGACGGGCTCACGATCGGTCAGGCGGCCGCGTTCGTCGGCGTCACGATCAAGACGGTGCGGCACTATCACCGACTCGGCTTGGTCGCCGAGCCGGAACGCGACGGTTCCGGCTACCGTCGTTACCGATCGGCCGACCTGTTCCGGCTGGTCCGGGTCCGGACCCTGGCCGGGGCCGGCGTGCCGCTGGCCGAGATCGGTGACCTGCTCGATGCCGATCCCGAACAGTTCGCCGCCACCCTGGACGACGTTCATCGTCGGCTCACCGAACAGATCGAGGACCTGATCGCGCGCCGCGACAGGCTGCACCGTCTCGACCATGGTGACCGGGCCCTGCTGCCCGACCAGGCCTGCGCGGTCTTGGACCGGCTCCCCGGTCTCGGCTTCAGTCCCGACTACGTGGCCGGCCAACGCGAGGCTCTGGTGCTGGCCCGGGCGCTGGTTCCGGAGATCTTCGACAGCTTCTTGGCACGGCTCGGACATTTGCTGGACGATCCCGAGCACGTTGAGCTGACCAAGCGCGGCTTGGATGCGATGTCCTGGGATCCGGACGACCCGCGGATCGAGGAGCTGGCGCAGACGCTGGCCGACAAGCTGCTGGCCAACCGCGCGCTGCTGGCGATGCCGACCGGGTTCCAGAACCAGTCCGACGCCGCCTCCCGGTACGGACTGGTCAACCACCACCGCGAAGACCAGGCACCATCCATCGCCCGCTTGAACACGTTGGTCGAGGCGAACCTGCGCGCAGCCGGCATCGACATCCCACATCAGTGACGGCCGCCCAGCAGAACCGGTGCTGCGGCGGGACGCCCGCCCTTTCCCACCGCGTCGGGACCGGGCCGCCTGACGGGCGGCCCCCACGCTGTGGCATCCGACCGAAAGCCAGCGCGCCGTCGATCGGGGACCAAGGCGAGCAGGTCTGGCCCTCGTCCCACGTATGCCCCTCTTGACCTCGACCGCTATCCGAGGAGGCGTTCGGATTGGCTGCATGGGCAGATCAGGTCAGGCAAAGCCGACAACAGCATCGAGAACTTGCACGCGGCTCTTCGGAAGCTTGCTGAGACGTGCCGGGAAGCCTCGGTGGTTGCCCCGGTCCTGGACCTTCCCGACGTTCATCCACCCCGGCATCGCAAGCTTCCCGACGGTGTGATCGCCCGGGTCCTTGCGAAGGACATCACTGCGGCCATCGCCCAAGGCCGGGCACTTGACGCGAACCTTGCCACAGGCTTGACGCCGGGAGGAGCTGTAGCGCTCCGGCTCGGGTGTGCCCGCCAGCAGGGTGAGGGGCAAGACGCCGTTGCGCCAGGCCGTCGACTCCCGGGCCGCAGCCTGCTCCTTGAGGACCACGACGACGTTCGGGGTGCGGCCGTCCGGTGTGCGCAGCGGCGGCCAGGCGGGCTTCTACTCGGCGAAGGAGCGGGAGTGGTCACGCGCGAGGTTCCCTGGGGGAAACCGAGGGGAACGAGGTGTCCAGGGGCGCTTCCCTCCGCCGGTTGAAGGGAAGTCCGCCGAGCACGACCGCCATGCCGCAGGTGTTGCTGAGGGCGGAGAAGACCAGGCCGGCCGCGATCCCCGCGGACAGCCACCGGAAGGCCGGGTGGACGAGGAAGCCGAGGGCCAGGCCGAGAAGCACGACGGAGCCCGCCGTGAAACGGACTTGGCGCTCCATGGACCAGACGTTCCGCGTACGGCCTTCGGGGCGGTCGAGCCCGTGCCCCGCGGCCGCCCAGGCGGCGGTGCCGCCGGTGAGGTTCGACGCGTCGATGCCGTGGGAGGCCAGGGTGGCAACGGCGTTCTCCGCCCGGGCGCCGGAGGCGCACACCACCAGCAGGGTCCTGTGCTCGGCGGCCTGCCGGAGATCCGGCAGCGCCCGCCCGATGCGGTCGAGGGGGACGTTGACGGCGTTCGGCAGGTGGCCGGACGCGAACTCGCCCGGAGTACGGACATCGACGACGGTCAGCTCGTGGCGGCGGGAGAACGCCTCGCTCACGCTCAGGGCGGCGGAAACACTCATGGCGGATCGTGGTCCTTGGCAGAAGGGGGAGGGCCTGGGCGGAGGTGTCTCGACGGGTGTGCGGGCGCCGTCAGGACGGCCGTATCGTGCCGGCGGCCGCGCCGCTGTCCGCGGCCACTCGGAAGCCGATGTTGCCGGTGGAGCTGTCGGGCGTGTTGGAGCTGCGGGCCGCGACGCGGTAGCGGTTGCAGTACGAGTCGTGGCAGAGGTAGGAGCCGCCGCGCATCACGCGGCCGGCTCCGGGTGCGAACCAGTCGGCGCACCATTCCCATACGTTGCCGACGACGTTGTAGAGCCCGAAGCCGTTGGGGCGGAAGGACTTCGCCGGTGCCGTGCCCTCGTAGCCGTCCTCCGCGGTGTTCAGGGTGGGGAAGTCGCCCTGCCAGATGTTGCACATGTGCCGGCCGCCGGGGGTGAGGTCGTCACCCCACGGGTAGCGCCGCTGCTCGAGCCCGCCGCGGGCCGCGTACTCCCATTCGGCCTCGGTGGGCAGGCGGGTGCCGGACCAGGCGCAGTACGCCTGGGCGTCGTTCCAGGAGACGTGGATGACGGGGTGGTTCTGGCGTGCGGTGACGGACGATCCGGCGCCCTCGGGGTGCCGCCAGCTCGCGCCCGGGACGGCCCGCCACCAGGGGACGGCCGCCACGGGTTGGGAGACGGCGGCGACGTCCTCGGCCAGGAAGCCGCCGAAGACGAAGGAGAAACCGAAGTGTTCGGCTTCGGTGACGTGGCCGGCGGCTTTGACGAAGGTGGCGAACTGGGCGTTGGTCACCGTCGTGGGCGCGATGCGGAACGGGTCGACGGCGACCTGGCGTACCGGCCCTTCGCCGTCGGCCGGGAAGGAGTCCGGGTCGTCGGTGCCCATGAGGAAGTGCCCGCCCGGAAGGTCGACGAGCCGCCGGGCGGCCCGCTGGCCGGCCGCGGCAGGTGGCCGCGGCGCGAGGGAGAGCGCGACGGGGGCGGCGTCGCCCTGTCCGGGGGTGCAGCAGGAAAGCATGGCGGCTCCGTCGGTGTGAGTTGCGGGGGGCGGGTGCCCCGCGGGTGATGCCGCGGGGCACCCGGCCGGGTACCGCTACGCGGCGCGGTCAGCCGCGAGTTGTGCTGCCAGGGCGGGGATGCCCAGGTTCTGCTCTTCCGCCGGGGTGGCCTGGTACAGCTTGTTCGTCAGCTGGTAGGGGTCGCCCGCCAGGTCGTAGTACTCGCGGAACTTCACCTGCCCCGTCCCGGACACGGTGCCGTTGCCGTCGGTGGTGAGGTCGTAGTACTCCGTGTACTGCTTGTTCTGGCCTACGTACGACGCCCAGGTGGGCGGGCCGCCCGCGTTCGTGCCCTGCTGCCACCACTCGACGAGCAGGTGGTCGCGGCTGTACGAGGAGAGCAGGGACCTGCCGTCCACCGAGTGGGTGGGCGTGATGCCGGCCGCGTCGAGGACCGTGGGGGCGATGTCGATGTTCGCGGTGATGCGGTTGTCGGTGGTCCCCGAGCTCAGGCCGCCCGCCGGCCAGGAGAGGTAGCACGGCACCTCGTGCGCCGGGCGGTAGGGGACCGACTTCTTGGTCCATCCGTGGTCGGCCCAGGTGAAGCCGTTGTCGGCGATGTAGATGACCAGGGTGTTGTCGAGCTGTCCGAGCGCCTGGAGCTTGTTCTTGAACGCCTGGACCGTGTCGTCGACGGTGCGCAGGGTGCGCAGCTGTTCCGCTCGGATCTGCTGCCCGTCGGCCAGGGTCCCGGTCGCGTTCCGGATGTAGGCCGGTTTGTCGCTGCGGTCGTTCTCCGGGACGGAGGGTCGGCCGTCCCAGTCCGGGACGGCCGTGCCGGCGTACTTCGCCTCGGGGGTGCGCGGACCGTGGGAGGCGTACGGGGTGACGTACGCGAACCAGGGCCGGGAGTCGGCCGCCGCCTTGTCGAGGAAGCTCAGTGTGCGGTTCTTGATGATGTTGGTGGTGTAGCCGTTGATCGTCTGGACCGTGCCGTTGACGTTCCACTGCGCGTCCACGTAGCCGGGCTGGAGGAGGGCGAAGTCCTCGAAGTGCGGCGGGTTGTCCGACAGGGTCCAGGAGTTGAGCCACTTGCCGAACAGGCCCGTGCGGTAGCCGGCCTGCTTCAGGTACCGGGGCAGGGTGGTGCTCTGGTCGAGCTGGTACGAGGCCTTGTTGTTGCGGACGCCGTGGTGGTGGGCGTAGCGGCCGGTGAGGACCGACGAACGGGAGGGCGAGCAGAGCGGGGTGGTGACGTGCCCGTTGGTGAACTTGACGCCCTGGTCGGCCAGCCAGGCCGTGGTCTTCGGCAGTGCCCATTCGGTGTGCTTGGGCTGGTCGTCCGTGACGATGAGCAGGATGTTGGGACGGGTCGCGGCAGCGGCGGGACTGGCGGCCGCCACCTGGGCGATCGCGGGAACCGCCGCGGCGGCCGCGGCGGCCGCCGTGCCGGCGAGGAATCCGCGGCGGCTCACCCGGGGTCTGCTGTTGTCGCTCATGGGATGTCTTCTCCTGGTTCCGCAGCTCGTACGGGTACGGCAGATCAACTGCCGTGAAGGGGTGGAAGAGAGACGAGGATCAGGCATCGACCGGTCGGCCCCTTCGGGGGCGGACAGGGGCGAGATGCCAGGTGGGGATCCCGTGCGAAGAGGCGATGCGTGATTACCGTCGCGCCCAGGCGATCGGACACAGAGCGCTCGCCAGCCTGCCCAGATCGACGTGGCGGCGTGCAGTGAGAGGGCTTCCAGCTGCCATGCGGATGAGGCTAGGGGCGGGGGTGAGGCCGGTCCATGTACGGCATGTGAAAAGTGGAACTCTGCTCGGCGCGGCAGGTCCGGCGCCTGCCGGACCGGTGTCGCGGCTGGTCAGTGTCGAGCGTGACCGCTGATCAGCTCTTGACCAGCAGGCCGCGGCTGCGCAGCACCCAGCGCTCGACCGGGCTGAAGATCAGGAGGTCGATGGCGATGCCGACGACGAGGATGAGGATGATCGCGAGGAAGACGCCGGGCAGGTCGATGTTGTTGCGGCCGTTCTCCAGCAGCTGGCCCAGGCCCAGGCCGAGGTCGGGGGAGCTGGCGATGATCTCGGCGGCCATGAGGGAGCGCCAGGAGAAGGCCCAGCCCTGCTTGAGGCCGGCCAGGTAGCCGGGCAGTGCGGCCGGCATGACCACGTGCCGGGCACCGCTCAGCCCGGTGGCGCCCAGGGTGCGGCCGGCCCGCAGGTAGAGGGGCGGGATCTGGTCGATGCCGGAGACGAGGCCGTTGGCGATGGACGGGACGGCGCCCAGCAGGATCACCGTGTACATCATGGCGTCGTTGAGGCCGAACCAGAGTACCGCCGGTGGCACCCAGGCGACTGAGGGCAGGGACTGCAGGCCCTGCAGGATCGGGCCGATCGCGGCGCGGACGAACTTCACCCGGGCGACGAGGAGGCCGAGCGGGGTGCCGATGGCCAGGGCGAGGAGGAAGCCGAGCAGGCCGCGGGAGACGCTGGTCCAGATGATGTCCAGGAGCGTGCCCTTGAGCCACATGCCGGACAGGCTGTTCCATACGGCGGACAGGGCGGGGAGTTTGGTCTCCTCGGTGACCTTGGCCGCGACGAGGATCTGCCAGACCAGCAGGACGAGGCCGACGGCCAGGAACGGCGGCAGGACCTTCTTGACGAGGAGTTCGCGGACGGGGGTGCGGTGGGTCTGGACCGCGTCCAGGGCGTCGAGGCCGGCCTCCAGGCCCGCCAGGTCGTCCGTCTTCGCCTTCGTGTCAGTGCTGGCCATGGCGGCGGATCTCCCCACGCAGGTGTTCAGTGATCTCAAGGGACAGTTCCGCGACGTCCGCGTCCTCGATGCGGCGCGGCTGGGCGATGTCCACGGTCCATTCCTTGGCGACCCGGCCGGGCCGCGAGGAGAGCAGGACCACCCGCTGGGCGAGGCGCACGGCCTCGCGGACGTTGTGGGTGACGAACAGGACGGACAGCGAGGTCTCGGCCCAGATGCGGGTGAGTTCGCCGTGCAGTACGTCCCGGGTGATGGCGTCGAGCGCGGCGAACGGCTCGTCCATCAGCAGGAGCTGGCTGTCCTGGGCGAGTGCGCGGGCCAGGGCGACGCGCTGGCGCATGCCGCCGGACAGTTCGTGGACGCGCTTGCCGTAGGCGCCGCCGAGGCGGACCAGCTCCAGGAGGCGTTCGGCTTCGGGCTTGCGGTCGGTCTTGGGCAGCCCGCGCAGGCGCAGGGCGAGTTCGATGTTCTTGCCCGCGGTCAGCCACGGGAACAGGGCGTGCTCCTGGAACATCAGGGCGGGACGGCCGCCGGGGGTTTCGATGGTGCCCGCGCTGGGCTTGTCGAGACCGGCGACCAGGTTCAGCAGGGTGGACTTGCCGCATCCGGAGGCTCCCAGGATGGTGACGAACTCGCCGGGAGCGACATCGAGGCTGATGTCGTCCAGGACGAGCTGCGATCCGGCCGGGCCGGAGAAGGACTTCGAGACGTGCTCGATGCGCGCGGCGTGCGTGTGCTCCGCTGCGATGCCCTCGGCAGCCTTGGCGAGCGTGGTGGCCATGGTCGTCACCTCCTGGGGTTGCTGGATTTCGGGGTTACTTGGCGCCGAGACCGGCGTCGGAGACCTCGGGCTTGCCGGCGGCCTTGAGGACCTTGTTCAGCAGCGTCAGGTCGTAGATCCCGGCCAGGTCGGGCTGCTCGATGAGCTTGGCCTTGACGGCCCACTCGGACTCGGTCTTCAGCGTCGTCGCCAGCGGGTCGTCGGTGACCAGGATGGACGGCCACGCCGGGTCGATGACCTTGGCGTCGAGTGCCTTGCCGCTCTCCGCCTGCAGCTTCGCGTTGGCGGAGGCCTTCGCCTTGTCCGGGTTCGCGTTGATCCACTCGTTGGTCTTCACCGTGCCCGCCAGGACGGCCTCGACGACGTCCGGGTGCTCCTTGAGGAACTTCTGCGACACGATGACGTTCGTGATCACGAACTTCTTGTCGGGCCACAGGGCGGTCTCGTCGAGGAGTACGGAGCCGCCGTCGGAGACGAGCTTGGAGGCCGTGGGCTCGGGCACCCAGGCGCCGTCGATCGAGCCCTGCTTGAAGGCGTCCGGGGTGACCTTGTTGTCCGTGCGGACGACGGAGACGTCACCCTTGCCGGACTCCGGGTCGACCGACCAGCCCTTCTCGGAGATCCAGTTGAGGAACGCGACGTCCTGGGTGTTCCCCTTCTGCGGGGTGGCGATCTTCTTGCCCCTGAGGTCGTCCAGGGTCTTGATCTTGTCCGGGTTCACGACCAGCTTGACGCCGCCGGAGGCGGAGCCGGAGATGATCCGCAGGTTGGTGCCCCTGGACTTCACGTAGGCGTTGATCGACGGCGAGGGGCCGATGAAGCCGATGTCGAGAGAGCCGCCGTTGAGGGCCTCGATCTCGGACGGACCGGCGTTGAAGGACTGCGGCTTGATCGCGGTGCCGCCCAGCTCCTTCTGGATCAGGCCCTCCTGGAGGCCGACCAGCGCGGTGGCGTGCGTCAGATTCGGGAAGTACCCGATACGCACCTCGGCAGCCGACAGCTTCTTGCCGCCGGTCGCGGCGGCGTTGGCCTTGTCGTCGTCCTCCTTCGCCTCGGAACCGTAGCCGCAGGCGGTGAGCAGCAGGGGGAGCGCCGCTGTGACGGCGATGGCGCGCAGGGTGGTGAGCGGTCTTGCGGCAGACACGGGGGTGTCCTTTCACGGGATGGTGTTCAGGGAGGTGCGGAGATGGGCGACGCGAAGCCTTCGGCACACACGGCACCCGCTCCCGGCCGTCGGCGGCGGGATCGCGGGCGCAGGCTGAGGAACGGAGAGGTGTCGGACGCCCGCGCTCGAAGGCGCGCGGTCGGTGAGGTCGGCCGAGGGGCCCGCACGGCCGCCGGTGAGCGGACTGGGGCAGCGCCCGATGGCGTACTACGCGGAGCCCGGCCCGGCGAAGGGTGTCAACAGGGCTGACAGATGGCGCTGGACGTACGGACCAGGTCAATGTGTCGGCGGGAGGTCAGAGGCAGCATCCGGCCTGCGTGGTGCAGTGTTCGCACGGCCACCTCCCTGATTCCTAGTTTTCCCACCTGGTTGGTAGGCATCTTGGCAGAGGCGGGCACCCGCCCCAAGGGGGTGGCCGCATGGTGGACGCCTAGATCTCGCGATGCGAGACGGTGCAGGTGGGGCGGGGGGTCAGGGATTGGACCAGGCCCCGGGGGTATCGGCCAGCGCCGATACGCCAGAGGGCAGGGCGGACGATGCGACATCGGCCAGTGACACGCCGTCGAGGATCTCGCGCACGTTGGCCCGCAGTGCGATCCACAGGGGGAGCAGCGACTCGGCGGGGCCGGTGTAGGACAGGTCCGGTGGGCGGACCCCGCGCACCGAGACGAGCGGTCCGTCCACGATGCGGATGACATCCGCGATGCTGATGGACTGGGCGGGCTTGGCCAGCCGGTAGCCGCCGTTGCCGCCGCGCTGGCTGAGCACGAGACCGCCTCGGCGCATGTCGTTCAGGATGCCCTCGAGGAACTTGTGCGGGATGTCCTGGGCGTCGGCGATGGCTTCGGCCTTCACTGGCCCGTCACCCTGTGACGCGGCAAGCTGCAGCGCGGCACGTACCGCATAGTCCGCCCTGGCTGAGATCCGCATAGGGACATTATCCGGCATGGACTCGGCCGGCGTCGGTCGAGGGTGGCCGCAGGCTGCCGGGCAGGTGGCCATGCCCGGCAGCCGAGGGGATCAGGTCCGGATCCGCGTGCTGAGCGGTGCCCTGCGGGTCAATGGAAGGCTGCCGTCACCGCGCGGTGGGAGCCGTTGAGATAGTGCTCGCCGATGGAGCGCAGGCGGTGCGCGACCGGGCGATGGGCTGTCAGGACCCGGGCGTTGCGCCAGAACCGGTCCAGGCCGGGGGCGTCGGCGAGTTCCAGCACCCGGGCGGTGATGTGCAGGG
Organism: Streptomyces sp. NBC_00190; assembly: GCF_036203305.1. Classification (GTDB taxonomy): domain Bacteria; phylum Actinomycetota; class Actinomycetes; order Streptomycetales; family Streptomycetaceae; genus Streptomyces. The sequence goes on from NZ_CP108131.1 coordinate 8,218,305, forward strand.
TGGCCTTCGACGTCACGGCCTCGGCGGTGGCGACCAGGGCGGCGACGCCCGCGGGTACCTCGGCATCGAGCTGCGCACCCGCGGCGAGGGCCTGCGCCATCACCTCCGTCGCCCGGTCGACCACGGCGGTGGCCGTCTGAGCGGCAGAGGCGAGTTCCCCGTACGTCAGGAAGAGGTCCGGGTCCTCGCCGGGCAGCCGGTGTGCGCGGCCGCCCCTGCTGAGGTCGCGCGCTTCGGTGAGAGCGCCCTCGGCGATGCCGAGGCCGACGTGGCACAGGGCGAGCCGGAGCGTCGGCTCCGCGAGCGCGGTGAAGGGCGCGGTCGACTCCTCGTCGTGCGGCCGGCGGCCCAGCACCTGCCCGGGCGTGACGGTGACCCGGTCCAGGACGACCTCGCCCGCGCCGGCGACCCGCTGCCCGAGGCGGTCGTGGGCGGGTTCGACGGTCACGCCCTGTGCGCCGGATGGGATCCGTACGACCAGGACGTCACCGGTCGCGGCGCAGACGGCGTCCACCACGATCTGGTCGGCCGCGGCCACCGCCGTGTCCACGGACCGGCGCCCGTTCAACAGGTAGCCGGTGACGCGCGGCCTCAGTGTGAGGTCCGGTCCCTCGGTGTCGCCGTTGGGCGCGGGAGTGCGGACCGCCCCGGTCCACAGCCACCGCTCGCGCACCGACTCCTCTTCGAGGGCGGTCGCGTGCTCGTGACTCGCGTAGAAGCGTCCGCTCCAAGCGTGTACGTAGTGGCGGGCGAGTACGTCGCCGACAGAGCTGTCCGCTGCGGCGATCTCCCGTATGACGGCGCATCCGGTACGCCAGTCCGCCCCGCGGCCCGGCCCGGGCGGGGTGAGGGCCGCCGGCAGGCCGGCCTCGCGCAGCCGGGCCGCCTCGTCGGTCGGCGGCCTGCCCGCCTGATCGCGGACGATGGCGTCCGCGGCGAGGTCGTCCGCCACGTCACGGGCGGTACGCAGGAGCGCGCGGCGCCGCTCGTCGGCGGACCGGAGGCCGGCGGGGCCGGGTGTCGTCCGCATGGGCGTCACCGGCAGGCCCCGGTGCCGCTGTGTGGCGCGGGGGCTGGGCGGACAGCGGTGCCATGGGGGATGGCGGTGGTCATGTCGGCTACTCCGGAACGTTGTTGGGTGGCGTCGGCCGGCTGCCGGATCCCCACCTTTCCCATCGGATTGATAGGGATACTCGCCCTGGAGCGGCCTTCCCGGCAAGGCGTGACCGAATGGTGGACACTTCGATCTCGGGATGAAGGACGGCGCAGGTCAGCGGCCGGCTTGCGGGCTGGGTCGTCGCCGGATCCTCCGTCAGGGAGTGTGTGAACCCATGGAGTTCGCCCGATGGGATACCTGCCGGTGAGCCTTCGCCCAGGCGGAGATCCGCTGCGGCGACAGGGGTAGCCAGGCCCCCTTCGCCCACACATTTCCTATGCAATCAGTAGGGAAGTATTGACGCGTGCCCGCCACGCACTTCACGATGTGGTCATGTCCCCGTCGCAGCCGTTGCTCGTACGCCGCAGGCACGTTGACTTCCGTCTCGTCGCCAGCGCCATCTGCCGACCCGTTTAGGGCTGCTTTCGACAGGGCATTTGCTCGAAGCGCGCCGGTGTTCCGGCTGCCGCTTCTCGCTGTGCTCCGCGCCTTTCGTGACCCCGGCCCTTTGGGTCGTACGGATCCGCCCGGCGTGCGACGCGACGGCTCTCCCGGTCGACTCCGTCGCGGAGACCCCACGCCCTGTCGTGCCCGAACACCCGGCATCCGTACCTCGATCCGCGCAGCCGAAGGGGCTCATCGTGACCACCGCAATTCCCGCACCCGCCGTCCGCCGTTACCCGGCCCCGCGCCTCCAGCTGGTCGGCGACCGTCCGCCCGCCGTCTTCGCCGACGGTACCTATGGCGGCCGTGTCGGATACCTCGTGTTCCTGCCGGCGGACGTCGACCCGGTGGCGCTGATGAAAGCGCACGGTATACGCCCGGAGATCCGCTCCCTGGAGCCCGGGACGCTTCCGGTTCCCGAGCCGGAACCGGCCCCGTACCCCGACCCCGTCGAGCACGACGCCATCCGGGTCGACCGCGCACGTCGGCTGGTCGAGGTCGACGGACGCGAACTGGAGCTCACCTACCTGGAGTTCGACCTCCTGGCCCACCTCGTGTCCCATCCGTACACGGTCCACACGCGTGATGCCCTCATCTCGGGCATCTGGGGTTACGGGCACATCGGTGACGGCCGTACGGTCGATGTCCACATAGCCCGGCTGCGCCGCAAGCTCGGCCCCGCCTACCGGGACCGCATCTCCACCGTGCGCCGCGTCGGCTACAAGTACGCCCCCGACCACCAGTAGCCCCACGCCGGTCAGGCGGAACTTCTGTCGCCACCGCCGCCGGTTTCTCAGGCGCTCGCGATGACCAGCAGAGTTCGGGCGGCGGCGGGGCCCGCCAGGCGGCAGCGGTGCGGGACTTCGCCCCGGTGGTGGGCGCTCTGTCCGGCGCGCAGGGTCAGCGGTTCCTCGCCCTCGACTTCGAGGATGATCTCGCCCTCCAGTACGTAGAGGAAGTCCTCGCCGGGGTGCTCGAACCAGCCGCGCTCGCCCTGGCCGGGCTCGAAGTGGTGCTCGTAGGCCTCCATCAGCGCGCTGCGCCCGCCGGGGATGAGGACCTGGGCGATCTGCCCGGCCGCCTCGCTGACGCGGATCACCTGCGGGTCGCTCTCGTGGCTGACCGCACCCCGTCGGGCGGGCGGTCGCAGGAAGGTTCCCGGGGTGACGTCCAGCGCCTCCGCGATCCGGTAGATCGAGCTGAGGCTGGGCGTGGCGAGGCCGCGTTCGAGCTGGCTGAGGAACGGCTGGGAGAGGCCCGAGCGGGTGGCGAGGACGGCCATGGAGACGCCGCGCTGTTTGCGGCAGCTCCGGATCACCCGTCCGACCTCGATCGCCTCGGGCGTGGGTTCAGGTCGAGACACGCAGGTGAACGTACCTCATCACCGATCAAGCACCGGGGGTCCCGACGAGGTTTCGTACTGCCGCAACACTCCCGTCATAAGCGTGGTCAATTATTGACCTCACTTATTGACGACGAGGAACCGAACGAGGAGCCGCCCCGTGCACGCCACCCCCTCACCGCCCGGCCGGAGCCTCAGCCGGCTCGGGCCGGCCCTGGGCGCGGCAGGTGCCCTGCTCGCGCTGTGGTCCCTGCTCGCCTGGTCCGGTGCGGTGGCCCCGGGGCTGCTGCCCACCCCCGGCGAGACCGCGGCCGCGCTCGCGGACAGCGCCCGCAGCGGCATCCTGGCCGCTGATCTCGGCGCCAGCCTGGCCCGCGCCGGGCAGGGTTTCGTGCTCGGTGCCCTCGTGGGCAGCGCGCTGGGCTTCGCCACCGGCCATCTGCCGAGGCTGTCCGCCGCCGTCACCCCGCTCGTCTCCTTCCTGCGCCCGATCCCGGCCATCGCGCTGGTGCCGCTCGCGACCGCCTGGTTCGGCATCGGGGAGACCGCCAAGCGCCTGCTCATCGCGTACGCCGTGCTGCTCGCCGTCTGGCTGTACGTACACGACGGGGTCTCCCGGGTGCCGGCGTCCCATCTGAGGGCGGCTCGGTCGCTGGGCGCGCCGCTGCACCGGCGGTTCACCGAGGTGCTGCTGCCCGCCGCCGCGCCCGCACTGCTCGCCGCGTTGCGGTACGGGGCCTCGGTGGCGCTGCTCGCCCTGGTGGCGGCGGAACTGGGCGGCGCGGACAGCGGGTTGGCGTACCGGCTCCAGGTGGACGGCCAGTTCCTGCGCGTGGACCGGATGTTCGCCGGGCTGTTCGTGCTCGGGCTGCTCGGCGTGGCCGTCGACCTCGTACTGGCCGCGGTCGGCCGCCGGTTCGTGCACTGGAGCGCCTCATGAGCCTGGGAGTACGACTGGAGGGGCTATCGGTCCACTACGGGGCCGCCCCGGTGCTGGAGCGCACCGATCTGGAGCTCCCGGCGGGCTCGTTCACGGCGCTGCTGGGGCCCAGCGGGTGCGGCAAGTCCACGGTTCTCAATCTGGTGGCCGGGTTCGTGCGGCCCGCCGAAGGGCGGGTGACGGTGGGTTCCGCCCCCGTGCGCGGGCCGGGCCCGGAGCGGGGCGTGGTCTTCCAGCACTACGCGCTGTTCCCCTGGCGCACCGCCCGCGGCAACGTCGAATTCGCCCTCAAGCGGCTCGGCCTGCCGCGTCCGGAGCGCCGCCGGCGCGCCCTCGCGGCACTGGCCGAGGTAGGGCTGGCGGACGGCGCCGAGAAGTACCCGGCGCAGCTGTCCGGCGGCATGCAGCAGCGTGTGGCACTGGCCCGTGCCCTGGCCGCCGAGCCCGAAGTGCTGCTGATGGACGAGCCGTTCGGAGCGCTGGACGCACTGACCCGGACCCGGATGCAGACCCTGCTGCGGGAGCTGTGGCAGCGCCGCGGAACCACCGTCCTGTTCGTCACGCACGACATCGACGAGGCACTGGCCCTCGCCGAACGGGTCGTCGTCCTCGGCGGAACCCCTGGGCGGGTGCTGGCCGACCACACCGTGCCCGCCGGGCCGCCCGACCTGGACCTGCGCTCACTGATCGCCCGTCATCTCGGCTCCGACTGAAGTTCCCTCGGCTCCCTCCCCTGCTCCCACCTCCGTCCCCGGAAGGACTTCCCCATGCTCAGACCCCGTGCAGTGGCCGCACTGTTGACGGCGGCCGTGCTCACCTCGGCCTGCGCCGGCGGCTCCGGCCCCGCGGCCGGCGGCCGCTCCGCCGTCTCCCTCGCCGGGAGCGACCACCTCGGCGGGGCGCCCGTCTACGTCGCCCAGGAGCACGGGCTGTGGTCCGCCGAGGGCATCGACGCCACCGTGACCGCCCAGCCCAGCGGGCGGGACGCCCTGAACGCCGTGCTCGGCGGTCAGGCGCAGCTCGGCGTCGTGGGTGATCTGCCCGCGGTGACGGCCGCGCTGAGTGGGCGCGAGCTGCGGATCGTCGCCGACCTGTCCCGGTTCTCCGACTGGCGCCTGCTGACCCGGACCGACCGGCAGATCACCGGGTTCGCCGCGCTGAAGGGCCGCACGGTCGGAGTCCCGCAGGGTACGAACGTCGAGTACGCCCTGTCACGGATGCTCGCCTCCGCGCAGCTGACGGCCGCTGACGTGACCGTGGTCAACCTCGCCCCGAACCAGGTCACTTTGGCGCTGGCCCGAGTCGACATCGACGCCGGGGTCACCTTCCCCAGCTTCTACGACGCCGCCCGCACCACCCTCGGTGACCGCTACGCCGAGCTCCCCTTCACCGGCTACACGGCCCGGACCCTGCTCGTCGCGGGTCCGGCGGCGACCGAGGGGACCACCACGGCCGTGCTTCGGGCGCTGCTGAAGGCCCAGGGCGAGATCGCCGCCGACCCGGCCGCCGCGCGAAAGGCCGTACTCGCCCAGTCCAAGGGCGCGCTCCAGGCCGGCTATGTGGACGCCTTCCAGCCCCGCTACGGCTACGGCGCGACCCTCTCGCCCGAGCTGCTGGCCCAGTTGGAGCAGGAGGCCGGCTGGGCGAAGGCCGCCCAGAGCCTGCCGGGCTCCGCCGACCGCGCCGCGCTGCTGAAGCATCTGCACCCCGCGCCCCTGACGGCCGTCGACCCGGCCGCCGTCACCGTCCGCTGAACCCGCCCCCGAGACAGGAGATCCCCATGACCGTCGACCAGAACACCCTGCGCCGCCGCGGCGTCGGCCTGAACGCCCATGACCCCGCCCGCAGTTACGGCGGCTACACCCTCTACACGCCCATCACCAGCACCGGCGAGATCCACCTCGTCGACATCGAGGGCCGGCCCGTCCACACCTGGAACTCCCCGCACCCGCCCGGCCGCCAGGCGCAGCTCCTCCCGGGCGGCAACCTCTTCTACGCGGCCAAGGACACCAGCAGCCCCACCCTCTTCCCCATCTGGGACGTCTACCACGGCGGCATCTTCCAGGAACTGGCCCCCGACTCCACGGTCCTGCGCGAGGTCCGCCACCCCTTCCACCACCACGACGCCTCGATCCTGCGCAACGGCAACCTCATCGTCACCGTCGTCGAACCCCTGGACCCGGCCGACGCGGCCCGCATCCGGGGCGGCATCCCCGGCTCCGAAGCCGCGGGCGGGGTGATCTACGGGGACGTGGTGTACGAGCTGACCTGGGGCGGGGAAGAGGTGTGGCGCTGGGCCGCCATCGAGCACCTCGACCCCGAGGAGTTCCCGCTGGACACGCACTTCGCCCGTGAGCACTGGCCCATGGCCAACACCGTCAACGAACGCGCCGACGGCTCGATCGTCCTGGGCTTCCGCAGCGCGTCCTCCACCGTGGCCGTCGACCGCGCCGACGGGTCCGTGCTGTGGCACATCGGCCCCGACGTCCTGGCGCAGCAGCACCACCCGCACGAGCTGGCGGGCGGCAACATCCTGGTCTTCGACAACGGCACCTACCGCGACACCACGTCCGTTCCGTACTCGCGGGTGCTGGAGCTCGACCCGCGGACGGGCAAGGAGGTGTGGTCGTACGAGGACAACCCGCCGCAGAACTTCTACAGCCCGTACATGTCCAGCGCGCAGCGCCTGCCGAACGGGAACACCTTCATCGCGGAGGGCTCCTTCGGCCGGCTCTTCGAGGTGACGCCCGCCGGTGACGTGGTGTGGGAGTTCGTGGTCCCGCAGTTCCGGTCCTTCGGCGAGGGCGTGGGCCTGGAGTCCTCGGCCGGCGCCCAGAACTCCGTCTTCCGCGCCTACCGGTACTCCGCCGACCAGTTCCCCTGGCTGTGAACGACAGTCCGGTTCATTTCACCGGAAGGCGTTGTGTGTACGGCGGATGAAATTGCCGCACGCTTCCGCCAATACCGATATCAGGACCGTTGACAGCCCTTCTCCAGGCTGCCTAACTTACGCCGCAGATAACGACATCAGCGGCCTCTTCTGTCCGGCATGACGGCTGCTTTTCGATTCTTCGATTTATCGAATGCTGCTGGAGTGCCCTTGACTGAATCTCTCGTCCTCACCGCGCCCCCGGGACCGCCGGCGCCGGCCGAGCGGGTCCTCCCGCTCCGCCGGCCCGGGCGGTGGGTCGCCACCGCCCTCGTGCTGGTGCTGGTCTCCCAGGCCGCCCACGGGCTGCTGACCAATCCCTTCTACCAATGGGACCGGTTCGGGTACTGGTCCGTCCGGCCGGTCATCCTGGAGGGCCTGTTCATCACCCTCCAGGTGGCCGCGTACAGCGCGGTCCTGGGCCTCGCGGGCGGCATCCTGCTCGCCCTCGGCAGGCTCTCCACGAACCCCGTACTGCGGTCGGTGAGCTGGACGTACATCTGGCTGCTGCGCTCGGTGCCGCTGATCGTGGTCCTGCTCTTCCTCTACAACCTGAGCGCCCTCTACCCCACCCTGAGCATCGGGGTGCCCTTCGGGCCCGCCTTCTTCACCTTCGACGAGTCGCGGCTGGCCACCGACATCGTCGTGGCGGTCGTGGGACTGAGTCTGAGCGAAGCGGCGTACGCGGCCGAGGTGGTACGGGCCGGTGTGCTCTCCGTCGACCAGGGCCAGCACGAGGCGGCGGCCGCGCTGGGACTGCCCAGGCGGTACCAGTTCGCCCGGATCGTCTTCCCCCAGGCGCTGCGCTCCATCGTCCCCGCCTACGTCAACCAGCTGATCGGGCTGGTCAAGGCCACCTCGCTGGTCTTCTACGTATCGCTGCTCGACCTGTTCGGCACGGTGCAGAGCCTCGGCAGCACCTACTCCGGCGACGTCGTGCCGCTACTGCTGGTGGCCACCTCCTGGTACGTGGTGCTCACCAGCGTCCTCTCGGTCGTCCAGTTCTACGTCGAGCGGTACTACGCGCGCGGCGCGCTGCGCACCGTCCCGCCCACCCCCCTGCAGCGGGCCCGGACGGGCCTGCGCGATCTCCGGGACCGCTTCCGGAAGGAGACGGCGCGATGACCGCCATCGCGCGGGCCGCCGCGATCGAGGTCCACGACGTGCACAAGTGGTACGGCCGACAGCAGGTACTGGACGGGGTGAGCCTGACGCTGCGGCCGGGCACGGTCACCGCGATCCTGGGCCGCTCCGGCTCCGGCAAGTCCACCCTGCTGAGGGTCATCACCCACCTGGAGAAGCCCGAGGCCGGATACGTAAGCGTCGGCGGCGAGCTGATCGGGGTGCAGCGGAACGGCGGGAGGCTGAAGGAGCGGAGCGAGCGGGCGATCCTCGCCCAGCGCGGGCGGATCGGCTTCGTCTTCCAGAACTTCAACCTCTTCCCGCACCTGACCGTGCTGGACAACGTCGCCGCGGCCCCGGTGGCCACCGGCAGGCTGCCGCGTCCGCAGGCCCGGGCCCTGGCGCGCGAACTCCTGGAGCGCGTCGGGCTCGGCGACCGGACCGGCGCCTACCCGCGGCAGTTGTCCGGCGGCCAGCAGCAGCGCGTGGCCATCGCCCGCGCCCTCGCGCTCCGGCCCGGCGTCATCCTCTTCGACGAACCCACCTCCGCGCTCGACCCCGAACTCGTCGGCGAGGTGCTCTCCGTGATCAAGGACCTGGCCACCGGCGGAACCACGCTGGTCATCGTCACGCACGAGATCGGCTTCGCCCGCGAGGTGGCCGACGAGGTCGTCTTCCTCGATGGTGGCCGCATCGTCGAACAGGGCCCGCCCGAGCAAGTACTGGACCGGCCCGTCCATCCCCGTACGCGGGAGTTCCTGAGCAAGGTGCTCTGACTCCGCCGCGCCCCACCCCGCCCCACCAACCCTTCCGAACCGAAAAGGAACACCATGCAACGCCGACGCTCCCTGCGCACCAGATTCGTCCGCGGCCTCGGCGCCGCCACCGCCACCGTGGCGCTCGCCTCCGGCCTCACCGCGTGCGGGGGCGACGCCGAGGCCACCGGACCGGGCTCCGGCAAGGTCACCGTCGGCGCTGTGTCCAACGGCGCCGCCCAGCAGGCCGAGCTGTCCGTCCCGGTGGTCGAGTCCCTGCGCGCTCAGCTGCCCGCTGAGGTCCGCGAGCGCGGCGAACTCGTCATCGGGGTCGGCGCGCTGCCCGCCGGCTTCCCGCCACTGGCGTACGTCGGCACCGACCAGAAGACCCTGACCGGGGCGGAACCGGACCTCGGCCGTCTGGTGGCCGCCGTGCTCGGGCTCAAACCGGTGGTGAAGAACTCCACCTGGGAGAACCTCTTCGTCGGCATCGACAGCGGCAAGGTGGACGTGGCCTTCACGAACGTCACGGTCACGGAGGAGCGCAAGAAGAAATACGAGTTCGCCTCCTACCGGCAGGACAACCTGGCCTTCGAGACGCTGAAGGACAACCCCTGGAACTTCGGCGGCGACTACCGCAATCTCGCGGGAAAGACGGTCGCGGTCAGCTCGGGCACCAACCAGGAGAAGATCCTGCTGGAGTGGCAGAAGAAGCTCCAGGCGGAGGGCAAGGACATCACCGTCAAGTACTTCCCCGACGCCAACAGCACCTACCTGGCCCTGAGCGGCAGGAAGATCGACCTCAGTTTCGGCCCGAACCCGTCCATCGCCTACCACATCACCCAGACGGCGAGCGGCAACGCTCCCACGCGCAGTGCGGGTTCGTTCTCCGGGGCCGGTGAGTCGCTCCAGGGCCTGATCGCCGCGACCGCGAAGAAGGACAGCGGGCTCGCCAAGCCGGTGGCAGAGGCGATCAACCACCTGATCAAGAACGGCCAGTACGCGCAGCTGCTCACCGCCTGGAACCTGGCCAACGAGGCCGTCACCACCTCGGAGGTCAACCCTCCGGGCCTGCCGGTGACCAACTCCTGAACCCCCGGCCCCCGGGCCGCGCCACGGAGGGAGAGCCCGCCCCATGAGCACGAACGCAGGTCCCAGCACCAGTACGGGTACGCGTGCGCGTGCGAGTGCGAGCCTGGGCACTGTGGTGTCCCCGCATGTCCTGGACAACCCCGCCTGGGCCTCGTTGTCCGGCGCGCACGCCGCCTTCGCGGAGCGGGCGACCCGGCCCGGGGCCGACCCCTCTACCTCCCGCGCCGCCCGCTATCCGTCGGACGTCTCGCCGTTCGCCGCCCTCGCGGACCCGGCCGACCCGGACTCCTGGGCCGACCTGCGCAGGCTGGTCGGCGACGGCGGGATCGCCGCGCTCGCAGGCGTGCTGACCCCGCCCGACGGCTGGGAGACCGTCGGCTCGGTCCCCGGCGTCCAGCTGGTCGACACCTCGCTGCTCGCAGAACCCGCCCCGGAGGCGGTTCGGCTCGGCCCCTGTGACGTACTGGAGATCCTCGGTCTGATCGGGCTCAAGAAGCCGGGTCCGTTCCTGCCCCGCACCGTCGAGCTGGGCACGTACCTCGGCATCCGGCACCGGGGCCGGCTGATCGCGATGGCCGGAGAGCGGCTGCGGCCGCCCGGCTGGACCGAGATCAGCGCGGTGTGCACCCATCCCGACCACCGGGGCGGGGGGCTGGCGACCCGGCTGGTCCGTGCCGTCGCCGCGGGCATCCGGGAGCGTGGCGACGTCCCGTTCCTCCACACCGCCGCGAGCAACACGACGGCGATCCGACTGTACGAGTCGATCGGCTTCACCGTGCGTCGCCGCCCCTCCTTCGTGGCGGTCCGCGCGCCCGGCAATACCGCTGCCAACTTCTCTTAATATTCCGGTCATTGTATGGCACCGCTATCGGGCGTAGCGTTTCCAAGGGATATGGGTGACGGGCCTTTTCTCCGCCCCCTCGTACGCCCTCAAATCCGCGACGCGCATCGGCCTTCTTTTCGCACGGCCGATCAGGAAGGCGTAATTCGACGTGTCCGCATTCCCGCCGGAATCCGCATCGACATCAGCATTCTCCGAACCGCTGCACCTCGCCGTCGCGCTCGACGGCGCGGGCTGGCACCCTGCCGCCTGGCGCGAGCCGGGTGCCCGGCCCGGCGAACTCTTCACGGCCCGCTACTGGGCCGATGCCGTGGCCGAGGCCGAAGCCGGACTGCTCGACTTCGTCACCTTCGAGGACGCCCTCGCCCTCCAGTCGTCCTCGGCGGACGGGCCCGACGGGCGCACGGACCAGGTCCGCGGGCGGCTGGACGCGGTACTCACCGCAGCCCGCGTCGCGCCGCTGACCCGGCACATCGGACTGGTCCCGACCGTGACCGCCACCCACACCGAGCCCTTCCACATATCCAAGGCGATCGCCACCCTGGACCACGTCAGCCGCGGACGTGCGGGCCTGCGCGTCCAGGTGTCACAACTGGCCTACGAGGACCAACACTTCGGACGCCGGGCGGTCCCGCTCCCCGATGCGGAGTCCTACGAGGAGGCTGCCGACCACATCGAGGTGATCCGGCGGCTGTGGGACAGCTGGGACGACGACGCCGAGATCCGGGACGTGGCCACCGGCCGGTTCGTCGACCGCGACAGGCTGCACTACATCGACTTCGAGGGCCGTCACTTCAGCGTCCGCGGGCCGTCGATCACCCCGCGCCCGCCGCAGGGGCAGCCCGTTGTCACCGCGGCGGGCGTTGCCGGCGCCCTCGGTGACGGCAATGCCGCGTACGGCCTCATCGCCCGGTCCACCGATGTCGGATACGTCGCCGTGCGCGACGCCGACGGGGCGCGCGCGGCGGTCACGGAGATCCGGCAGGCCCGGGGATCCGCCGGGCTCCCGGCGCAGCCGTTGCACCTCTTCGCGGACATCACCGTGTTCCTGGACGAGGACGCCCCGGCGGCCGAGGCTCGCCGCAGCCGCCTCGACGCGCTCGCGGGCGCCGCGTACACCAGTGACACGGCGATCTTCACCGGCACGTCCGCGCAGCTGGCGGACCTGCTCCAGGACTGGCGGACGGCCGGCCTGTCGGGTTTCCGGCTGCGGCCGGGCGTACTCGCCCACGACCTGCCCGCGATCACCCGGGGGCTGGTGCCGGAGCTCCAGCGGCGCGGGGTCTTCCGCCGCGCGTACGAGGCGGACACCCTGCGCGGACTGCTGGGCCTGGAGCGCCCGGTCGGCCGTTATGCCGCCCACCCCGCCGCCTGATCCCGGACCCGGAAGGACCCATCATGAGCAGCAAGCCGCTCAAGCAGATCCATCTCGCGGCCCACTTTCCCGGCGTCAACAACACCACCGTGTGGAGCGACCCGGCGGCCGGCAGCCACATCGACTTCGCCTCGTTCGTCCACTTCGCGCAGACCGCCGAACGCGCCAAGTTCGACTTCCTCTTCCTCGCCGAGGGGCTGCGGCTGCGCGAACAGGGCGGAAAGATCCATGACTTGGACGTGGTCGGACGGCCCGACACCTTCACGGTGCTCGCCGCCCTGGCGGCCGTCACCGAGCGCCTCGGCCTGACCGGGACGATCAACTCCACCTTCAACGAGCCCTACGAGGTGGCCCGCCAGTTCGCCTCGCTCGACCACCTTTCCGGGGGCCGGGCCGCGTGGAACGTCGTCACCTCCTGGGACGCCTTCACCGGCGAGAACTTCCGGCGCGGCGGGTTCCTGCCGCGCGAGGAGCGCTACTCCCGCGCGAAGGAGTTCCTGGCCACCGCGACCGAGCTGTTCGACTCCTGGGACGGCTCCGAGGTCGTCGCCGACCCCGCGTCGGGCGCCTTCCTGCGGGACGCGCGGGCCGGGGCCTTCGCCCACCACGGGCGGCATTTCGACATCGAAGGCCACTTCAACGTGCCGCGCAGCCCGCAAGGCCGGCCGGTGGTCTTCCAGGCGGGCGACTCCGACGAGGGCCGCGAGTTCGCAGCCTCCTCCGCCGACGCGATCTTCGGCCGCTACGGGACGCTCGACGAGGGCCGGGAGTTCTACGCCGACGTCAAGGGCCGCCTTCCCCGGTACGGGCGCTCCCCGGACCAGTTGAAGATCCTGCCCGCGGCCACCTTCGTACTCGGCGACACCGACGCCGAGGCACACGAGGCCGCGCACGAGGTCCGCCGCCTCCAGGTCAGCGGGCAGACCGCGATCAAGTACCTGGAGCACGTCTGGAACCGCGACCTGTCCGCCTATGACCCGGACGGCCCGCTGCCTGCCGTCGACCCCGAGGCCGGTGAGAACACGATCGCCCTCGGCCGGGCGAGCGTCCGCCAGTTCCACGACCCGCTCGAAACCGCCCGGCAGTGGCGCGAGCTCGCCGGGGCCAAGAAGCTGTCGATCCGCGAACTCGTCATCGCCACCACGTCCCGCCAGACCTTCGTAGGCTCCGCCGCCACGGTCGCCGAGCAGATCAACGACCTGGTGCAGGCGGACGCGGCCGACGGGTTCATCCTCGTCCCCCACATCACGCCGGGCGGCCTGGACGCATTCGCGGACACCGTCGTCCCGCTGCTCCAGGAGCGCGGCGTCTTCCGCACCGAGTACGAGGGCGCCACCCTGCGCGAGCACCTCGGGCTCGCCGTGCCCGGCGCCGAAGCGGTTGCCCGGCAGGCCGCGACCTCGTGAAGTTCCTGGCCATCACCCTGATCACGAACTCCGCGGATCCGGTGACGGGTGCCCTCACACCCACCCGTGAGCGGTTCCGCGAGGTGGTTGCCGCCGCGCTTTTCGCGGAGGAGCTCGGCTTCGACGGCTTCGGGGTCGGCGAGCGCCACGAGCGGCCGTTCCTGTCGTCCTCGCCGCCCGTGGTGCTCAGCCACATCGCCGCACTGACCCGCAGGATCCGGCTGTTCACCGCCGTGACCACGCTGAGCCTGCTGGACCCGGTGCGGGCGTACGAGGACTACGCGACGCTCGACCACCTCTGCGACGGCCGCCTGGAGCTGATGATCGGCAAGGGCAACGGCACGGCCCAGCGCGAGCTGTTCCACGTGACTCCGGAAGACCAGTGGGAGCGCAACGCCGAGGGCTACGAGCTGTTCCGGCGGATCTGGCGCGAGGACAAGGTGAGCGCCGAGCCGCGCTTCCGCCCCGCGCTGGCCGGCGCCGAGGTGCTGCCGAGGCCCTTCCAGCCGGCCCTGCGGGTCTGGCACGGCAGTGCGACCAGCCGGGACTCAGTCGATCTCGCGGCGCACTACGGAGACCCGCTCTTCTCGGCGAACGTCACCCACCCAATCGGCCCGTACGCCGAACTGATCCGCCACTACCGCGAGCGCTGGGAGCACTACGGACACGATCCGGCGCACGCTGTCGTCGGCGCGGGCACGGCCGGCTACCACGCGGCCCCCACCTCGCAGCAGGCGGTGGCGGCGTACCGGCCCGCGTTCGCCCGGTACCTCGCTTCCCACAAGCAGCAGGGTGTGGATCCCGTCTTCCCGACACTGGAGGACTTCGTCGAGCGGAGCTCGGCGCTGATCGGCAGCCCCCAGCAGGTGATCGAAAAGGTCCACCGCTACCACGAGGCGTTCGGCCACACGGCCCTGCACCTCCAGGCGGAGCCGGGCGGGCTCGCCCCTGCGGAGCACCGCGCCTCCCTCGAACTCTTCCAGTCACAGATCGCCCCGGTGTTGCGCCGCGAGATCCCCGACCCCGCCTTCCCCGACCTGTAAGGAGCCCTGCATGTCCGGCATCCCCCTCGGGGTCCTCGACCTCGTCCCCGTCTCCTCCGGCTCCACCGCCGCCGAGGCCCTGCACCACAGCATCGACCTCGCCCGGCAGACGGAGGCGTTCGGCTACGCCCGTTACTGGTTCGCCGAGCACCACCTCAATCCGGGGGTCGCCGGGACTTCTCCGGCGGTCGTCCTCGCGCTCACCGCCTCCGCGACCTCGACCATCCGGCTCGGCTCCGGCGCCGTCCAGCTGGGACACCGCACCGCGCTGTCCACGGTCGAGGAGTTCGGCCTGATCGACGCGCTGCACCCCGGGCGCCTGGACCTGGGCCTGGGCCGCTCGGCCGGCCGTCCGCAACAGTGGACCTCGCAGGACCCTCCGTTCGAGGGGTACACCCCGAACGGACTGCGCATCCCGGCCCGGTTCTCCTTCGCCCATCTGCTGGGCCATCCGCGGGTCGCCCTCCAGCAGAGGCTCCTGAACCTGCCCGGTGCCCAGCCGCAGGACTACGCCGAGCAGGTCGACGACGTCCTCGCGCTACTGCGCGGCGACTACCGCTCACCGGAGGGGGTGGAGGCGCACGCCGTCCCGGGGGAGGGGGCCGACGTACAGGTATGGATCCTGGGCAGCGGCGGCGGAGTCAGCGCGGAGACCGCGGGCCGCAACGGGCTGCGGTTCGCGGCCAATTACCACGTCAGCCCCGCTTCGGTGCTGGAGGCGGCCGAGGGCTACCGGGCCGCCTTCAAGCCGTCCGCCGAGCTGGACCGGCCGTACGTGACGGTGTCCGCCGATGTCGTCGTCGCCGAGGACGACGCGACCGCCCGCGAACTGGCCACCGGATACGCATCCTGGGTGCGCAGCATCCGTACCGCCGAGGGCGCCATCCCCTTCCCCACGCCCGCCGAGGCGCGCGCCCTGCCCTGGACGGAGGCGGACCGGGAACTCGTCGCCGATCGGGTGGACACCCAGTTCGTCGGCTCGGCACGGACCGTCGCCGATCACCTGGAGCGGCTCCAAGGAGCCACGGGGGCGGACGAGTTGCTGATCACCACCATCACGCACGACCATGCGGACCGGGTCCGCTCCTACCGTCTGCTGGCCGAGGAGTGGCGGCGCCGCTCAGGCGCCGGCCGAGCTGTCACACGCTCTTAATGCCATGTGCATAGCCATCAGACCGGCGTTCTCCGCATGATCGAATTCCGTCCGCGAGAGCCAAGGAGCCCCCGATGCCCACCCGCCGCCACTTCCTCGCCGGGTCCGCGGCCGCCCTCGGCCTCGCCTCCCTCCCCGCCGCACCGGAGGCCCAGGCCGCAACGACCGCCGGCACGGCGACTCCCAACCTCGTCGTGATCCTCGCCGACGACCTCGGCTACGGCGACCTCGGCGCGTACGGCCAGAAGCTGATCACCACACCGCGGATAGACCAGCTCGCCGCCGAGGGCCTGAGGTTCACCGACGCCTACTCGACGGCCGCGGTCTGCGCGCCGTCCCGCTGCTCGCTGCTGACCGGCCTGCACACCGGCCACTCCACCGTCCGGGCCAACCCCAGCGGCGCCCAGGGCGCGCTGAAGGCCGGTGACACCACCTTCGCCGAAGTGCTGCGCGCCCGTGGCTACCGGACCGCGGTCATCGGGAAATGGGGCTTCGGGCCGGAGGAAGGCGACCAGCCCAGCCACCCCAACTCCCGCGGATTCGAGGAGTTCTACGGCTACATCGACCACGGGCACGCGCACGAGTACTACCCGCAGTACCTGTGGCACAACGGCGCGAAGGAGACGATCGCCGCCAACGCGGGCGGCGCGAAGGGGGCCTACGCCCCCCAGCTCATCGAGCAGCGCGCGCTGGACTTCATCGGCGACCACGCCGCCGAGCCCTTCCTGCTCTTCCTCACGCCGACCGTGCCGCACGCACCGAGCGACATCCCCGACGTCGGCGCGTACGCCTCCCGTACCTGGACCCAGCAGAACAAGGGCCACGCCGCCCAGATCACCTACTTCGACACGCTCGTCGGGAAGGTCACCGACCGGCTGCGCGCGCTCGGCATCGCCGACAACACGGTCCTCCTCGTCACCAGCGACAACGGCCCGCACGAGGAAGGCGGGGTCAACCCCGACCTGTTCGACGCGAACGGCCCGCTGCGCGGCTACAAGCGCAACCTCTACGAGGGCGGCATCCGCGTCCCGCTGATCGCATGGTCCCCGGGCCGGATCGGCGCGGGGACCAGCGACCGCCCCACCTCGCTCACCGATGTGCTGCCCACCCTGGCGGAACTCGGCGGCGCACCCGCACCCACGGACATCGACGGACTGTCGGCCGCCCCGCTGCTCGCCGGAAGCCCGGACGCCGCACGTCACAATCACCTGTACTGGTACCGGGACGAACGCGGCGTCACCAGCCGGGCCAACACCGAGGACGACGGCCGCGCCACCTGGCTCGCCGAGGCGGTACGCAAGGGCCACTGGAAGGCGGTGCGGTTCGCGCCCGTCAGGGACCACGCACTGCCCGATGCACAGTGGCAGGTCGAGCTGTACGACCTCGCCTCCGACCTCGGTGAGCAACGCAATGTCGCCGACGTCAACCCGTCCGTGGTGACCGGCCTGGTCGCCCTCATGCGTTCCTCGTGGGTGGACACGTACCTCCGCAAGCCCTTCGGAGTCCGCGCGGAGATCCAGGGGCCGGCCGTTCCCGGTGAGGCCTTCACGGTCACCGCGACCCTGGGCAACGGGTCGGGCAAGCCCTGGACCCGCGCACTCCTCACGCTGCACGCCCCGGCGGGCTGGCAGGTCCAGGCCACCACCGCGACCGGCAAGGACCAGCTGACCGCCGGCGCCACGCTGACCACGACCTGGCGGGTCACCCCGCCCGCGAAGGCCACCGCCGGCACGCAGTGGCCGCTGACCGTCGACGGCACCGCGGAGTCACCGACCGGGCCCCTGCGCTACTCCGCCACGGAACGGGTCTCCACGGTGCCGGCGGCGCCGGTCGCCGACTCCTATCTGAGCGATCTCGAATGGGTGTCGGCCACCAACGGCTGGGGTCCGGTGGAACGCGACCGGTCCAACGGGCGACAGGCGGCCGGGGACGGCACGCCGATCTCGTTCGGCGGCGTGACGTACGCGAAGGGCCTCGGCGTGCATGCTCCCTCCGAGATCGTCTACCACCTCGGCGGCGCGGCGGACCGCTTCACCGCGCTCGTCGGCATCGACGACTTCTCGACCAACCAGGCCGCCACCGGCGCGACGAAGGCCTCGGTGCGGGGCGACGGGAAGGTGCTGTTCACCAGCGGCAAGCTGACCGGCGCGGGCGGTCCCGTACAGGTGGATCTCGACGTACGAGGGGTGAAGCTGCTGCACCTGGTCGTCGAGGACGCCAACGCCAGCACGGCGTTCGACCACACCTCCTGGGCCCTCGCCCGGGTGACCGTGCTCTGAGCGTCGGCCTTCTCACAGGCCGGGGGCTCCCCAGAGGGGGAACCATCGGCTCAACTCCGGTTCGATGCGCAGATCGTCCTTGATCACCGCCTTGACCTGGAGTTCCAGGGGGTTGTCGCGCTTGTGACCGGGCAGCGGAGCGAAGGGGTAGAAGGTGCCGCGCTTGTACAGGTAGACCAGGGCGAGGGAGCGCAGCTCGGCATCGCGGAAGGAGACGAGGGAACACAGGAGCTGCGGGCCGAAGCCGCTGTCCTGCAACGCGGTGTTGACCGCGTGCAGGTCCCCCACCAGCGCGGGCAGGTCGTCGGGGGCGCGGTGGGAGAGCAGCCACGAGTAGCCGTAACTGTCACGGCTGAACTCCACCGGTGCGCCGCCGCGCTCGGAGTCCGCGTCCAGCAGGGCCCGTACCTCTTGCTGTACCTGGGTGAAGGCGCCGCCCTCGATGGAGGCGAAGCAGACCGAGCCCGCTCCGGTCGGGGTGAAGCCGATGGCCGCCTGGAGGGTGATGGCCGCCGAGGGCAGGCCGAAGAGCTGGTCCAGGTCGGGTCTGACCGGCTTGGACCGCCCCAGCAGCGTGTCCCAGAAACCCACGGGGCCTCAGCTCCCTCTCACGGTGTTCCGCCGCCCGGTCCGCCCAGCTCGGCGGCAAGCTCCGCGAGGGCCGCGAGCCGGCGTTCGAGGCTGGGGTGGGTGGAGAACAGGTTGGCCACCGCCGTGCCGGGGCCGAGGGCGGGGGTGAAGAAGAACGCGTTGAACGCCTGCGCGGTACGCAGGTCCTCCGTCGGGATGCGGGCGATGTCCCCGGTGACCTTGGTCAGGGCCGAGGCGAGGGCGGACGGCTTGCCCGTGAGCATGGCTCCGGCGCGGTCGGCGGCCAGTTCGCGGTAGCGGGAAAGCGCCCGGATCAGCAGGAAGCTGAGCGCGTAGACGAGGGCGGAGACCACCATCACGGCCATGAAGACGACGGCGGTGTTCTGGTCGCGTCCGCGTCCGCCGAACAGCTGGGAGTAGAACGCGAAGCGGACGATGAGTCCGGCGATCACGCCCAGGAACGAGGCGATGGTGATCACCGCGACGTCCCGGTGCGCGATGTGGGAGAGTTCGTGCGCGAGGACGCCTTCGAGTTCTTCCACGGTCAGGCGGCGCTGGAGCCCGGTGGTGACGCACACCACGGCGTGGTTGGCGTTGCGTCCGGT
The DNA here is from genome assembly GCF_036203305.1 of Streptomyces sp. NBC_00190. Lineage (GTDB taxonomy): Bacteria > Actinomycetota > Actinomycetes > Streptomycetales > Streptomycetaceae > Streptomyces. Next base: position 8,237,378 of record NZ_CP108131.1, read on the forward strand.
CGCGAACGCGTTGGGCAGGTCCATGCGCGAGACCGCGACCCGCGGCTTGGGCATGTCGGCCGTCGCGCACAACCGGTCGATGATCCCGTGCAGCTCGGGCTGCTCCTCGGACGTGACGATCTGCCCGCGCATGGCGTACAGGGCGATCCGGTCCGAGTACCAGTACTGCGCGCCGAGCAGTGCGGCGGCGATGACGACGACCAGGACGGTGGACTTGAGCAGCACGATCAGCGCGGCGATGAACGCCACGTACACCAGCCCCAGCAGGAACATCGTGACCGCCATTCGGGCGGTAAGCTGCCGGTCGGGCTCGAAACGGCTGCGCATCGCCATCACCCCGGGATCAGGCCCTCGTCGGACAGCGGTTCGCGCACTTGGGCGAGGCTGGTGTCCGCATCGGGAAGTACCAGGTCGGACGGCGTGATCGCCTCGTCCGGCAGCGGTGTGCCCAGCGTGCGCACGGCGTCCAGCAGGGCCGACAGCGCGGCCGTGAACGCCGCTTCGTTGCCCGCGTCGGCAGCCGACTGCAGGGCGGTGTCCAGCTCGTCGAGTCGGACCAGGTGCCCTTCGGCGATCTCGTACTGGCCCTCGCCGAGAATCCGCATGATCATGACGTCGCCTCCGGGTCCGACGGCCCCTTCGACCGTTCCGGCGCCTCCACCGCCGCCGGGCCGGAGGCGGCAGGCAGCTCGGCCTTCATCCGGGCCAGCTCCCTGTCCACGTCCTGGCCTGCGGACATGCGCTCGAGCTCGGCAAGGATGTCGTCGTGCCCGGCCGGCACGGTGGCGTCCTCCAACGCCCCGGAGGCCATCAGCTCATCGAGTGCGCCGGCGCGGGCCTGCATCTGCTCGGTCTTGTCCTGGGCCCGCTGCATGGCCAGCCCGACATCGCCCAGCTCCTCGCCGATGCCGGTGACCGCCTCGGTGATCCGCGTCTGGGCCTCGGCCGCGGTGTAGGCGGCTTTGATCGTCTCCTTGCGGGTACGGAAGGCGTCCACCTTCGCCTGAAGGCGCTGTGCGGCCAGGGCCAGCTTCTCCTCCTGCTGCCGCAGTGACAGCAGCTGCCCCTCCAGGTCGGTGATCTGCGAGGCGACGGCCGTACGGCGGGTCAGGGCCTCGCGGGCCGGGTCCTCCCGGCCGGCCGCCAGAGCCTGCTGGGCCTGAGCCTGGAGCTTGTCTCCGGACTGCTGGAGCTGGTTGACCTGGAGCTCGACGCGTTTGCGGCTGGTCGCGACATCGGCCACCCCGCGCCGTACCCGTTGCAGCATCTCCCGCTGCTGTTCGTAGGAGTGGTCCAGGACTTCACGCGGATCCTCGGCCCGGTCCAGGGCCTTGTTCGCCTTGACCCGGAACAAGGCGGTGATGCGGGCGGTGATGCTGGTCATGACGACCGCCTCCTCGGGCCTGACGCATCCTGCGTGACCGGCGGCCCACCCCCCGTGCCTTCGGCGTGTGGGAGCGGTTCCGTCGCAGGTCACGACCATCGCGCTGGTTCCATTCTCCGGGCACATCCCCTGACCGGCAGCCCGTAACCATCACCCTTGGCGCGGCAAGCGCCCGGAGCCGGGAGGGAGCATCTGGTCGGTCGCGGTGTCCTTTCGGCCGGGGCGGAGCCTCTGGCTCGGCAGTAGATGTCCGCGCCCTGCTCGACCAGGATCCAGGGCACCTCGGCCAGGTGGTCCGCGCAGGCCGGCTCCCCGGACCTCTCCTTGCGGCCGCGGGCCTTCACGTCAGCCCATCTCGACGGGGGCACGCACCAGGGAGCCGTACTCGGTCCAGGAGCCGTCGTAGTTCTTGACGTCCGGGTAGCCGAGCAGTTCGTGGAGTGCGAACCAGGTGTGCGAGGAGCGCTCACCGATACGGCAGTAGGCGATCACTTCGCGGTCGGGGGTGATGCCCTTCCCCGTGTAGAGCGCCTTCAGCTCGCCGGCCGACTTGAACGTCCCGTCGTCGTTGGCCGCCTGCGCCCAGGGGATGTTGGCCGCGCCCGGGATGTGGCCGGGCACCTGGGCCTGCTCCTGCGGCAGGTGAGGTGGTGCCAGCTTCTCGCCGCGGTACTCCTCCGGGGACCGGACGTCGACCATGCGGACGCCGGACCCCAGGCTTTCCAGCACTTCACTGCGCATTGCGCGGAACTGCGGGTTCTCCTGACCCGTCACAGTGAAGTCGGTGCGCGGGCGCGTCTTGACCTCCGCAGTCATCTCGCGGCCTTCCAGCTCCCACTTCTTGCGGCCGCCGTCGAGCAGCTTCACCTTGTTGAAGCCGCGCAGCCGCAGGATCCAGTAGGCGTACGCGGCGAACCAGTTGTTGTTGCCTCCGTACAGGATGAGGGTGCTGTCGTACTCGACGCCGCCCTCGGCCAGCAGCTGCCCGAGCGCGTCGCGGTCCAGATAGTCGCGCCCCACGGCGGTGTGCAGGTCCTTGGTCCAGTTCCATCCCACGGAGCCCCGGATGTGGCCCTGCTCGTATGCGGTGGTGTCCTCGTCGACGTCGATGATGCGGACGGTCGGGTCGTCGAGGTGGGCGGCGAGCCAGTCGGTGTCCACCAGTGTCTCCGGATGGGCGTAGCCGTTGCTGCCCATGGTCCTCCACTCCTCTCCTCCTCTTCCCGCTGTCATGCGTGTGCCATCAGGTCCTGTACGCCTCCCCTCGTCACCGCCGTGACGGGGATGCCCGCCCGGTCGAGCGGGCTCGCCGCGATGGCCGCCCGGCGGCCGCTCCCGCACACCGTCCAGATTTCCCGGCCCCGGGGTGTCTCGGCGAGCGGTACGGCGAGCGTGCCCGGGATTCCGCCCTCCGGGCGCTCCGGCCGTACGTCGAGTACCCGCTTCCCGGCGCGATGTGCCCGGCCAGCTCGGACGCGTCCGCGGTGCGGAAGGCGCGCAGCGGGCGGCCGGCTGCGACCCAGATGTTGATGCCGCCGGCCAGATACCCAGGGACGTTCTCGTAGCCGATCCGCAGCAATTGCAGCATCGCCACGTCGGGCAGCCGCGCCAGTCGCCGGAGCGTGCGGAACTGCGCCCGTCCTCGCCGGACAGGTCGGTGCGGCCGACGCCGCCGACGAGGAGGCTGCCCCCGGTGAAGACGGCCGTCGGCGCCTCCCGCAGGTCGTCGAAGACGAGGTACGAGGTGTGTTCGGCGGTATGACCGGGGGTCTCCATCGCCCGTACGGTCAGATCGCCGACGGTGATCTCGTCGTCCTCCGCCAGGGGCAGGTGGTCGAACGCGTACGGCGCGCGGGCCGGGCCTGCCACCGTGGCTCCGGTCGCCGCGCGGACCTCCAGAGCGCCGGAGACGTAGTCGTTGTGCACGTGCGTCTCCAGGACGTAGCGGATGCGCACCCCCCTGGCGGGACACGACTCCATCAGGCCCCAGCTGTCCCGCTGCGGGTCGACCAGCGCGGCCTCGTCACCGCTCACCAGGAGATGGCTGGTGTCACCGAGCGAAGCCGTGGTCATGATCTCGATCTCGTTCATACGACGACCACCGCCACGGATGCCACAGGGTTGCAGCCGTAGCCATGGGCGTTCCACGGTGCCCGCGGCGGCTGGGTGTCGCCGAGCGCGTCGGTCGCGCGGGACAGCAGCCGGTACGGGCCGGGCCGCTGCGGCGTCCACCGGTACGACCAGCCGGTCCAGCCGTACGGCCCGGCCGACGGCTCGAGCACGGCGTCGTGCCACTCCCGGCCGCAGTCTTCGCCTTCGCCTTCGCCGTTTCCTTCGCCTTCCTCGTTCTCGGCCCGGACTTCCACCCGCCGCACGGGCACCCCGCCGCCCGACCAGGCGTGGCCGCGTACGACGGCCTCGTGACCTCGGCGGATGGCGGCGTCGGGCTCGGGTTCGGTGATGTGCGACTTGATCCGCACGGTCGTCACGGGGCCCTCGGGAATGCCGAGCGAGGCGGCGTAGACGTACTCCTCGGCCTGGAAGACACCGGTGAACGGCTCTGTCACGGCCCGTGCCTCGACCAGCCATTTCACGTCGGCTACCGCGTACCGGCCAGGAACCACCAGGCGTACCGGCGCCCCGTGCTCGGGGGCGAGCGGCTCGCCGTTCATATGAGTGGCGAGGAGGGTGTCGGGGTGCAGGGCCGCCTCCAGCGGCAGGCTGCGCTCGAAGGCCGTCGGGAGCCCGTGCACCGTGCCGGAGTCGGCCCCGGCGAAGACGACCTCCACTGCTCCCGGCTCGATCCCGGCCCGGGCGGCGAGGGCGCGGAACGGCACTCCCGCGAAATGTGCACAGCCGACCGCCCGCTGGCCCCAGGGCAGGCCCGGTGGACGGGGTGTCATCAGACTGCGGCCGTTTCCGGCGCACTCCAGCACCACGTCGAGCTCCCGGCGCTGCAGAGCGGCCAGCTCGTCGTAGCCGATGTCCAACGGGGCCGCCACGGCCCCGCCGACACGCAGCCGCCACCGGCTGGGGGTTGTTCGCGGGGTGCCGAAGTGATCGCGTACGAAGAAGGCACCCACGGGCGTGACCGGCTCGGCGAGGGCGGCCGCCGGCGTCTGGGCGTTGTACGGGTCGGCCGTGACCTGCTCCGGTGTCCAGGCCGTCGCACCGGGCCCGCTTGGAATTGGCCATGGGGTCATGCCCGCGCCTTCCGTCGGGCTCGTGACGAGCACGACGCGATTTCTTCCAGTCTAGGTCTCTTGACTACGGGGAAATGGGGACGAATCGACGGTTCGTCCAGGATCTGGCCAAGCCCCGGGCCGTCGTTGCGGGGGGTCTGGGCGATGTGCCTGGTGGCCGGTCAGTGAGACTGCGTAGTCGTGACGCTTGTGACCTGGGGTTGTAGGGTTCGCCGAGCGAGGAGTGATGAGCGACGTGTGATGTGCAGTGGCTGGCGACTGTCGTCCGCACTGGATTCGAATGGCGTTCCTGGTCGGAAGGGCCGTTTCCCAGCGATGTTCTGGTGTCGCTCGTGCAAGTGGGGACGGCGGAGCGGCTGACGGGGGGCCGTGCGGTTCCCGCTGTTTGCGTGGTTAGGCTGATCGCATGACTGTGCTCGTGTACGAAGACTTCGGTAACGGACGCCACCGCGAGGCCTCCCTGATCCGGCACGCTCTGGGCAGTGTCCACGACGAGGAGCTCGTTGCCGGCCTGGCCGGGGGGATCGGCTTCATGTACTTCGTCTTCGAATACGAGGGCCGGCTGCCCATCGTCACGATTGTGGCCCAGGCCCATCCGGAGCCGTGGGTCCAGGTCGCCCTCGGCCGCCTGGGAATTCCGTACGACGCCACGCGCGCGATGAAGCCCCGCTGGGGCCGGGTCCGTGCCGCGCTCGACGAGGGGCAGCCCGCCTTCTGCGTGGTCGACCGCTCCTCTCTGCCCTGGCATGGGGCCGATCCGGACGCCGAGATGACCGGCACCGACCCGTACACCGTCGTCATCGCCGGGTACGACGGCGACGACCTGCTGATCGAGGACGGTGCCGATACTCCGTACCGGATCGACCGCGAAGAGTTCGGTGCTGCCTGGACCGCGCACCGCAACGGCCGCCACCAGCTGATCGTGCCCACTGGGCCGGCCGAGGGGGAGCCGGACGTGGCAGGGGCGATCGCCTCCACCGTCATGCACCTCACCGGGCCGGTTCTGGGGAACAAGTTCGACGTGAACTTCGGCTTCACCGGGATGGAGAAGCTCGCCGCACAGCTGCGCGACAGCACTACCAAGACGGGTTGGGAGCGCCGGTTCGGCAGCTCGCCCGAGGCCTTCCGTGCCGGCACAGGGCGGCTGCACGCCTGCTTGGAGGAGGAGTGGACCGCGCCGGGCGCGACCCGGCCGCTGTACGCGGACTTCCTCGACCTCGTCGGGCGCCCAGAGGCCGCCGGACTCTTCAGAGAGTCCGCCCGGCACTGGTCGGAGCTGGCCGTGCTCGCCCGGGACGCCGCCCCGGATGCCGGTGCCCAGGGGCTGCGAGCGCTGTTCGACGCGTGTGCGGAGCGTGTGGACCGCTGCCTGGACCTGGAGCGGCAGGCGGTACGGGCGCTGCAGAATTAGTGCCCGCCGCGTGGTCCTGCCGGGCGTCGTCTCCGAACGTGCGGTGAGTGAGGCCTTCTCAGCGAATGGGCAGCTGGTCGACCTGATCGGCGAACCGGCAGGTCGTCAGAGGTCGTTGCGTTGGCGTGACACCATCTGTGCATGCGATTGGAGGAGCCGTTCACGCCCGCCGGGGTCTGCGCGTTCCTAATCACGGAGTTCACGGCTACCAAGACGGACCCGGAGCTGCCCTCGGTGCGCGAGCAGCTGCTGGCCTGAACCGGGGGAGGGGGTTCGGGGGGCGTCCTTCAGCGGGCGCGGCGGCGCGATCGGCGGCTCAGTCGAAGACGCGGGCCCAGGGCGAGCGGGGCCAGCAGGGTCAGGGTCAGGGTCCCCACCGACTCGACGACGAGGGTGGCCCCGACCAGTTCGGCATCAAGGGTCTCGTGGAAACCGAACACCCCCGAGGGCGTCAGGCTGAGCACCAGCGCGCCCAGGGTCCCCGCCGTGAACAGCGCGCCGAGCGCGGCCACGGCACCCAGGTATCGCCGGGGGGCGGCCAGCAGCGCCAGCGCGAGCAGGCCGCCCCCGATGGCGTTGAGCAGGAAGAGCACGCCGATGGTGGCCAGGTCCTGGTAGCCGCCCGCCCAGAGGTGCAGGTGGATGGCGGCCATCGCCGCCGTCAGCCCCGCGCCGACCAGGCGCAGGGCGAGCAGGGCCGCGGTCATGGACCGGCCGGCGGGCGGGGCCTCGGGCCGGGCTGCGGGGTGGCGGACGGTCATGGCGGTCAGTAGCCATCGCTCGACGACGGGGTCTGGTTCACCGGCGCCTCGCTACCGCCAGCCACGGTGATCTCCGTCTTCATGCCCTTGTCCTTGTGCCCGTCGACGGGGCAGTAGATCTCGTACGTGCCGGACGCGAGGGTGACCTTGAGCGTCTCGGACGCGCCGGGCTCCAGCGTCTTGGTGGCCTTCTCGTCCGTCGGCCCCTCGATCTCCAGGGCGTGGTCGTGCTGTCCGCTGTTCTTCACGGCGAAGCTGTAGTCGCCGGCCTTGAAGGTCTGCTGTGACAGCGCGATGCGGAAGTCGGTCAGATCCGCCGTGACCTGGGTGACGCCCGCCTCCTTGGCCGGCTCGGGGGGTTTGGCGGTCGATGTACCGCCCCCGCCGCCGTTCCCGTCTCCGCAGGCGGCGAGTACGCTCGCCAACGCGCCGGCTGCCAGGCCCAGCGCCACGCGGCGGCGTGCTCGCGGTCGGGTGAGTGTGGTTGTCATGGCTCAGCCCTCCGTAAGGCCTCCGCGGGACCGGTCGTCCCCGATCGGTCGTCCCGGACCGGTCGTTCCGCAAGTGATACGGACGAACCGCCTCCAGGGATGGGAGGACCCAGGAACGGGGCGCAGACTGGGACGGTGACCTCCGGCGCGGGGCATGAGCCGAGGGCAATCCCTTGGCGTGGGCCGGCCGTATGAACTGGTGTGCACACAATGGGCCTCCCCCTCGGACAGGTGCCGGACGAGGCACTGCTGTCCGGTCTGACGACCGGCGATCCCGAGATCGCCGTGGCCTTCGTGCGCCGCTTCCAGCGCACCGTTTTCGGTGTGGCCGTCGCGGTCGTCGGCGATCCGCAGCTGGCCGAGGACATCGCGCAGCAGACCTTCGAGCGGGCCTGGCGGCACGCGCAGGTCTACGACTCGCGGCGCGGTTCGGTGCGGACCTGGCTCACGACCATCGCGCACAACCTGGCCATCGACGCGGTGCGCGCCCGCCGGGCCCGGCCGGTCGCGCCCGAGGACCTGGAGGCGCTGCTCGACGTCGTGACCGAGACCCCTGAGCTGCGGGCGCTGGCGGACGACACCTCGGCGCGGGTGCGGGCGGAAGTGGCGGCGCTGCCCCGGGAGCAGGGCCGGGCCCTGGTGATGGCGGGGATCTACGGGATGACGGCCCAGCAGGTCTCCGAGTTCGAGGGGATCCCGCTGGGCACGGCCAAGACCCGGATCAGGACTGCGATGGGCAAGCTGCGGACGGCCCTGGGGGCTGGAGAACGGCGTCTGGTGGCCGGGGAGCGGCGTACGGAGACCGAGGAGCGGCGGCGATGAACGGGATGAGCTGCGAACGGCTGCGGGAGCTCGGTGCCGAGCTTGCGCTGGGCGTCCTGCCCGCCCGCGAGCGGGCGCAGGCGGAGGCCCACCTGGACCGCTGCCCCGGCTGCCGGGAGCACGTCGAGCAGCTGACGCTGGCCGGGGACGGCCTGCTCGGGCTGATCCCGGCCGGCGAGCCGCCGGTCGGCTTCGAGACCCGGGTACTGGACCGGCTGCTGTCGGCCGCGCCGCCGACCCGGCGCCGCAACCGGCTGCGCCTGGCCGCCGCGGCCGCCGCTCTGGCCGTCGCGTGCGGCTTCGGCGGCTGGGCCGTGGGTACGGCCGTCGACGACAGTGCCGGATCCGGATCACAGACGCAGGACGGGACCCCGCGGCCGGCTCTGCTCCAGGCGGCGCTGGTGTCGGGCGGCCAGGAGGTAGGCCGGATCTTCGCGTACCCCGGTGGGCCGGGCTGGGTGTACATGTCCGTGGACCTCGACGCGGCCGGCGCCCCGGGCGGCGGGGCGGGCGCAGGAGCGGTCCGATGCCTGCTCGAACGCTCCGACGGCAGCACCGTTGCGGTGGGCGCGTTCTCCCTCAAGGACGGCTACGGCTCCTGGGGCGCCCCCGCCCCCGTGGACCCCTCGACGCTGACCGGAGCCCGGGTCCTCGCCGCCGACGGATCCGTCCTGGCCACAGCGCGGTTCCCGGCCGCCGACCGCTCATGACGTGGAAACCGGAGTCGGACCGATGACATGGGATTCGCGCAGGTGGGGAAGGGTCGTCGGGCCGGTGGCCGTGGTGGCGGGGGCGGCCACGGCGGTCGCACTGTTCGTCCTGCCGTCGTGCGGGCGCGAGCCGGAGTCAGCGAAGCCACCGACGGCTACGCCGACGCCGCAGCCGACCCCGACCCCGACCCCGACGACGGCGCCGGCCGCCGTCTCTCCGTTCACCGGGCGCCCGGGCCGGACGGCCCCCGTGCTCGCCGTGAAGATCGACAATGTGGGACCCGCCCGCCCCCACACGGGTCTGGCCGCGGCGGACCTCGTCTACGTCGAGCAGGTCGAGGGCGGCCAGAGCCGGATCCTGGCCGTGTTCTCCTCCCGGGAGCCGCCCGAGGTCGGCCCGGTGCGCAGTGCGCGCCAGTCCGACCTGGAGCTGCTGCGGCAGTTCGGTCGGCCCGCGCTCGCCTACTCCGGTGCGCAGACGGCGCTCAAGCCGCTGATCCGCGCGGCCCCGCTGTACCCGCTGCCGCCGGAAACAGCACCTCGGGCGTATACGCGCGCCCCCTCCCGGCCGGCCCCGCACAACCTGTACCTGAATCCGCGCGCGGCACTGGCCGCGGCCCCGCGGGCGAGCATCGCCAAGGACATCGGCTTCCGCTTCGGCCCGGCCCCGGCGGGCGGCCGGCAGGTGAACGAGCAGACGGTCCGCTACCCCGCCGCCCGCTTCACCTTCACCTGGTCCGGCACCGGTCACCACTGGCTCGTGTCGATGGACGGCGCCTCGGCCCGGAGCACCGACGCCGGGCGCCTGACCGCGTCCACCGTGGTGGTCCAGCACGTGATGGTGCATCCCTCGCGGTTCAAGGACCGGCTGGGCGCCGTCTCGCCGTACACCGAGACCGTCGGCAGCGGCTCGGCGCTGGTCCTGCGGGACGGCAAGGGCTACGACGCCCGCTGGTCCCGCCCCACTGCCGAGTCCGGCACCTCCTTCACCACCGCTGCCGGCCGACTGAACTTCGCCCCCGGTCAGACCTGGATCGTGTTCACCGGCAGCTGAGGCGCCACCTCTCCAGCTGGGCCAAGAGGCCGTTCACCCCCGCGGCCCAGCAGGCGCCCGGGCCCGCGCAGTCCACGGTGCCGAAGGAGCCGGCGTCCAGCGCCCGCCACGTGCGGCCGGCGTCGTACGTGATGTCCGTGCCGGTCGGCCCGCTGCCGGCGCGGTGCGCGCGTACGAGAGCCAGGCCACGCCCGACCGGTAGGCGGGCGGCGGTGTCGTGGCGGGTGCCCAGCTGCCGCCGCCGAGAATTTGGGCTCCTGACGTGAGCAGAGGGCCCAACACCGCCTTTCGGACCTGTTCGGCCTGGCTGGCTGGTCGAAGGGAGAGCTCGCGAGGCTGGTCAACCGGCAGGCGGCGGCCGTGGGCCACCGCCAGCTGGCGACCCGACACCTCGCGGGTGGGGTCCGTAAAGTTAACGGCCCTGCCTCATACCCGGTGGTGACGCAGTGCCGTGAGGAGTCGCTGGCGTTCGCGCCCCGAGACGACCCAACTGGCTCCCAGGATCGTGGACTTCGCTGAACTCCTGACGCCTCGTGCAGGAAACTCCGACGGACTCTCCCACTGGATCGTTCAGGTCCGCGGAGCCGGTCTGCCCCATCTGCACGCCTTCACCAGGGGCCTGGACCGAGCTCTCGACCGGAGAAAGTCACTTACGCCAATCGGGTACAGGCGGAGGGTCTCGCGCAGTGGACGGACGAGTCACGGGCAGAGGACGGGGGAGGGAACCCCCACACTTCGGAGGCGCTTCACATGTCCGTGCTCTTCTTCGACATCGGGGCCACTCTGGCGGATGCCCGCGTGGAGCCCGTCGGCTCACTGACGCTCAGGCCCCGGCCCCGGGTGGTCGCCGTCCTCGATGCCTTCCGTGACGTACGCAAGGGCATCATTTCCAACCCAGGGCCGGGCGACGGTGCGGACGAACGGGCGGCGGCGGCCCTCGAGGAGGCGTTCCCCGGCCGGTTCACGGACGCGAGTCTTGTGCACTGGGGTGTGAAGGACAGCCGCAGGCTCTTCGATCTGGCGGTCGCGAGCACCGGGGGTGCGCCGGCCGACGACTGTGTGTTCGTGGGCGAGGATGCCCAGGAGAGGGCGTTCGCGCGGGAGGCGGGAATGCGTACGGCTCCGCATCCGGTGTTCGCCCTCGCCGCGGTGGAGAACCGTCCCGTGCTCTTCGCGCGGATCGGGCTGCCGGACGGCCGGGGCCTGCCGGAGCTGGCCGCGGCGGCGGAGACGACCGAGGTCGTTCCCGTGCATGTGGCCTCGGACCGGCTCGTGCTCGTCATGGCGAGCGCACTCGGTGCCGAAGCGCTCGAACGCGCCGGGTTCACCGTGGACCGGCGCGAACCGGTGGAGGACAGGGCGGCCTTCCTGATCCGCGACGACCGTCCGGTCACGGAGTCCGAGTCGCTCGCGGACTCCGCAGACACCGCGGGGTCGGCGACCGTAGCGGCGCGGCGCGCCACGGCCGCATACGGCTTCATCGCCGACGCCCTGGCCGGGAGGGGTGCCCCGCCGGCCGCCCTGCTCGGGCCCGCACCGGGTGGTGTGTATCTCGCCGTGCCCGCCGGAGCGCCGGTCGAGGAGGTGCACCGGCCGGGTGCCAAGCCCGGACACACGGAAGGCCTGCTGCCGGACCCGACGCTCCTCTCGCGGCCCGGCGAGGCTCAGTCGGACGTGCTCACCGGCGCAGCGGCCGGAAACCCGCGCCCGGGCCGGCCCGGCGCGGCGTCCGGCAACGGCCTCCCGTCCCCCGAGACGATCGCCGCGGTGCGGGCGACGGTGACCTCCGAGGCCCTGCTGGGCCATGTGGCGCGTATCTCCGGCGTGAAGCCACTGGTCGAGGGCGAGTCACTGACGGTCCGCAGCAGGGACGCGGCGGCCGAGGACAACGCGCGGGTCGTCGAGGCGCTGGCCCGCCGGTTCCGGGAACTCGGGCTGCACGTCCGGCGGCACCCGTTCCGGTGGCGGGGACGACAGCTGTTCAACCTGGAAGCCGAGCACCGGGTCGCCGGGGCGGACTCCACCGTCCTCATCACGGCCCACCTGGATTCGACCGCGTCCAGCGGTGACTTCGAGGACGCGAACGGCGAACCCCGCCCCTACGACCCGGCGGTGGACCCCGCACCGGGAGCCGATGACGACGGAAGCGGGACGGCGGGGGTCATGGCCGCGGCCGAATGTCTGGCCGCCCTGCTCGCGGACGGCAGGCAGCCGACCCGCAACGTGCGCTTCGTGCTCTTCAACGCCGAGGAACAGGGCCTCGTCGGCAGCAAGTTCTACGCACGGGCCGCCGCCGCGGAGGGCGACCGTATCGCCGGGGTCTTCCAGATGGACATGATCGCGGGACTGCAGCGGGGCAGCACGCCCAAGGTCGAGATCCACGCGGGATCCTCCGTACCGGGCCCGGTCGTGGGGGCTTCCGACGCGCTCGGCCACCTCGTCGCACGCACCGTACCCGCCTTCGATCCCGCGGTGACCGTCCAGCACCTCACGGGCCCCGACGACCCGGCAGTGGGACGCAGCGACCACGCGAGCTTCCATGAGCGGGGATGGGCGGCCGTCGCCGTGTCCGAGGACCTCTTCTCCACCCCCGACGGCGCGCCGGGGACCGGCACCCGGCAGTACCACACCCCGGGGGACACGCTCCTCGACCAGGACCACGACACCGATTTCGCCGCCACGATCGCCGGCTCGGTCACCGCGACCGCTCTGACATTCGCCGGGCTGTAGACACCGACGGAATGGAGGTCACATATGGGCACGGACAATGACACGAACCCGGCCTCGGGCGAGGACGGGCACGAGCAGAACGACGAGGCCGGGCGCCCGGCGACCGAGAAGTACGTCAGCGATCTGCTGGCACGGGGCCAGGCGGTCTTCGAGGGCGAGGAGCCGACGTCCCGGACGACCCACGTCATCAAGCGCGAGGACGACGGACGGCTCACCGTCCGCCGTCTGCGCTTTTTCAGCTGACCTCTCAGTCGAAGCAGCGCCGGACCAGAGCGAGGCCCTCGGTGGTCTCGCTCCGGGCGATCTCGTGGGTCTTGAGCCGGGTGGGGCTGTCGTCCACGACCGCCACGTCGGTACGGTGCTCGGCGGGGATCTCGACCCGGCCGCGGCGGAGGAGGTCCTCCAGGTACGACGTGGCGACCTGCTCGGGGTCTGCGGGCCGCACCGAGCCGCCCGCGGGGTCGGAGCTGGCGATGCCGAACCGGCGAGTCTCCCCGGGGGCGTAGAGGGTGAGCGGTCCCTTGATGCCGTACGCCATCCCTTGGACCGTGACCGTCGTCAGGCCTTCCTCGTCACGACCGCCCGGCGTCGCCTCGGCCACGGCGGCGCCTCGGCGTGTCAACTCCGTTGCGGTGAGGGACGTGGCAGCGCCCAAGGAGAGAATTCCGTGGCGGGTGAACGCCGAGCGCAGGGACGGACCGTACTTGCCGCCGTTGCGACGCTGGTCCGCAGCGATCATGTGGCCCGCGACCTGCGCGTAGTAGCCGGACACCACCGGCGCGGCCACGACGGCGTCCACCAGCAGCTGGCCGGCGATCCGGGCCGCCTCGGCCAGAGCGGCCTGGTCCTGGCTGTCCTGCTGACGGAAGATCCCCGCGACGATCTTCAGGAACGCGCCGCTGAACACCCGGGAGAACGAGTGGGTCTCGCTGGTGAGCATGTTCCCGGGTCCGAGCGGTGGCAGGTGCACCGGGTCGCGGTAGAAGAAGTGGTTGGACATGTTGCGCAGGCAGTCCGGTTCGGCCGCGTCCGGTTGGACCTTGCGTACCGCCCAGCCCAGTTGCTCGGCCAGCCGCGACACGCGAGAGGACTGCTCGAGGCTGCCCTGCGTCTGGGTCAGGACGGTGATCCGCAGCGACTCCAGCTGGAGTGCGGTCAGCAGCGCGCTGATGTCACCGAACGCCTCGTGGAGGGCGTCGGACTCGTGCATCGCCGCGTTGAACAGTTGGGGGCGCAGGGCGTCCAGGACCGCGTGGCCCAACTCGTGCCGGACGATCTCGGGGCTCTGGCCCGAGAAGACGTCCACTCCTTCCACCCTCTGGTGAAAGAACTTCAAGCCTCGCCGGTCGTAGAAGGCGTTGAGGTCGACTCCCTCGTCGAGATGCACGGTCAGGACACGTCCGACCGACGGGACCCACTGAGTTCCCGTGGGAACCAGCGGACCCCAGGTTTGGCAACCCGTGCTCAACGCGTGGGCCGCCACCCAGTAGCGGAAGGCCGGCGTGCCCGGCCCGGCACTGTCCGGGTGCGGCGCGGCCTCGGCGATGGCCGTCGGAAAGGGCTGTGTGTCGAGCTGGGGCACCGGGTGTCGCACCGGCACATTTTCCTGCAGAGGAGCTCCGGGATCGTCCTCGTACACCAGAACTGTCTGGGTCGTCGCGTGCTGCTGCACGGTCATTGCCGCTCCAGGGGAGAAGGGGGGAGCCGAGAGGCGGTGGATGCACCACCGACCGGGCTCCGGGGGGAATAGTCCCTTATGCCCAGTACGCGGCGTATGCCCCTATGTGTCAACCCGAACACGGCGGGTGACCGTGGAGCGTGCGAGCACGTCGAGCCGCCTCACCTCCGCATCCGCGAGCCGGTTCGCCCCCGCCGCCACGTTCTCGACGAGGTGGTCGGGGTTTCCCGTGCCGGGATCGGTCGACCTGGCGGCCCGTGATCGCCGCCACCCCGTTCGACCACCCCGGCCGTACCGTGCTCCTGTCCGACCATGCAATCGGCCTGCGGATGCTGTCCGCGCGCGTCGGCGGGGCCGGCCGGGCGAAGAGGCCGCGACCCTGAAGGCACTGATTCCGGGTGCCCACGTGCTGCCAGGCCCCATACGGGAGACCGCGCTCGCCGCGCCGCCCCACCACCAGGTGGCGCACTTTGCCTGCCACGTCTGGGCACTGCGGACCGACCAGGCCCGCAGCCGCCTGGCCCTCCACGACCACCTGATGGCTCTGCTGACCGTTATCGACATCGGCGCCGTGCGCCTGAAGGGCGGCCTGGCCTTCCTGTCGGCCTGTGACACCGCCGTCGGCAGCCCCTGGCTCGCGGACCAAGCCGTCCGCATCACCGGCGCCTTCCACCTCGCAGGCCCCCCTACCTGATCGGCGCCCTGTGGCGCGTCGTCGAGGACGCCACCCGGGGCATCGCCGAGAGCTTCTACAGCCACCTGACTGACGACGGTGCCAACCCGCCCGACGCCAGCGGCTCTGCCGAGGTCCTGCGCCACCGGAGGGCGTCGGGCCGTGACTGCGGCTTCCTCCTGTTCCAAGCGCTCGATCGCCTTGCGGACCTGGGAAAGCTGCCAGTCGAGCCGACTTTCGACCGCCCGATACCGGGACGGCCGCACTCGCACGTTTTGGTCTATATGTTCGATTACGGGTAGGCGGCCACTCTGATTCGCCAGAGCGCCATGCCCTCGTTGCGTAGATATTCTGTGAAGTGTGATCCAGTCTGGACGGCCGCGGCTCCGTCGGCGCCCCGGCCCGGGAAGACTTGTGCGGCTGTCGCCGGTCATCCTGACCGTCGTCATCGCCAGCCTGGCATACTCCACTCCGCCGGAACTGGCCTTCAGTCGCCTCCTGCCCGCGGCGCCGGCCCTCGCCGCTGCCATGTGGCCGGTACTCCCCACCGTCCTGCTCGGGACGGTCTGCCTCATGCTGATGATCGGCCTCAGCCTCGTCTTCCCCGATCTGGGGACGTGGTGGACGGCGGCGGGGATCATCGCGGTCACCGTGGCCGCCGCGTACGGAAGCCATGTCCGGCTCCAGCGCGAGCGCACCCTCTTTCAGGTGCGGCTCGTCGCCGACGCGGCGCAGCAGGTGGTGCTGAGCCCCATGCCACGCCGCTTCGGCAGCATCGAGATCGAGTCCCTGTATCTCGCGGCCGCGGCGGAGGCCCGCATCGGCGGGGACTTCTACGAGGTGGTCGACACGCCATACGGGGTCAGGCTGCTCATCGGTGACGTGCGGGGCAAGGGCCTGCCGGCAGTGGGGGCGGCCGCGGCGATCGTCAACGCCTTCCGGGAGGCGGCCTACGGCGAGGCCGACATGGTCAACGTCGCACGCCGGCTGGACGCCAGCAGCACCCGTTACAACGCCGCGTTTCCCCCCGAGGGGCCGATGGAGCGCTTCGCCACCGCTCTTCTCGTCGAGATCCCGCACGAGGGCAGACGTATCAACATCCTCAACTGCGGACACCCCCCGCCGCTGCTCCTGAACCGCAGGAAACTCCGTGTCCTCGGGTCAGCCACCCCATCGCCACTCCTCAGCCTCGCGGAGCTGATCGGCGATCACTACAACGTCGACACCTTCGACTTCGCCCCCGGCGACCTGCTGCTCCTCTATACCGATGGGATCGCCGAGGCCCGCGACCGCGACGGCGAGTTCTTCCCGCTGGCAGCTTGGATGCGCCGCCAGCCCCCGACACCGCCCCGCGAACTGCTCACGGCTCTTCACCGCGATCTCCTCCACTACAGCAGAGGACGCCTTGACGACGACATCGCCGCCCTCGCCGTACGCCTGCGCGAGCCCTGAGGCACGGAGTCCCGGTGAGCGGCCCGCACCACTCGAACTCGGTCCACGCCAGGCGTAGGTGAAGAGCATGTGTACCTGCTCCGCGCCCGTCAGCTGGTGGGGTCAGGTGGTGGCCGAGACGCGCAGCAGGTTGTGGTCGGAGACTGCCGTGTCGAGGGGGAGGGCGTCGGCGCTCGGCGCTTGGAAGTGGGGGGTGCTGAGGAAGAGGTAGTCGAGCTTCTTCGTGCCGAAGGTCGCCTCGCCCGACCGGCATGCGGACGTGGTGGCGGGTGGGCAGACCGCGCGCTCGAAGTACTCCGGGTCGCTCTCGTCGGCCTCTGTGAAGGACCCGTCGGCGCCGTCCCCTCGCTCCGGCCGGTAGAAGCGCGACAGGGTGGCGGTGCGTGGGGAGTGGTTGAAGTCCCCGCCCAGAACGACGGTGAATCCTTCGTCCAGCCACTGGCGGGTCTGCGCCGCGAGCCGGTCTGCTTCGGGCACCGCGAGGGTGCCGTCGTCCCAGTAGAGGTGTACGGAGCAGGACCAGGTGGGCCGGTTGGCCAGGAAGTTCAGGGCGCAGGGCACCGTGATCGGCTCGCGTTCGCCTCCTACCGTCAGGTCGAGATCGGCCGTCTCCGAGACCGGTCCGCGTACGAGCACCGCGTTCCCGTAGGCGTGGCCCTCGCAGATGGCCGGGTTCCCGGCCGGGAGGGTGGCGGAGTGGAACCCGGTGTAGCCGAGCGGGCCCAGCCGGTCGAGGAGGGCAAGGTACTGGTGCTCGCACACCTCCTGGAGGAAGAGCTGGTCGGCACCCCAGCCTCCGGGATCGGCCTCGGCGACCACGGCGGCGATCCGGCGTGCCGGGTCGTACGGGGGAAGGCTGCACATGTTGCCGCAGATGTTGTAGCTGGTCAGCCGGATCGTCCCGGCAGCGGTGACGGCTTCGGTGGCAGGGGCCGCGGCAGCGGACGGTCCAGGCGGGACGAGGGCACAGAACGCGGCGGCGGAGACGGTGAGGACGGCCAGGGAGGCAGGGGTTCGACGCACACCCGTGATGCTTCCCGCAGCCGCAGCGGCTACCCCAACACCGGCTGCCTGTACGGCAGAAGGAAGCCGCCCCCAGCGCCTGAGGGGGTGGTTCTTCCTGCTCAGCCCGGCTGCCTGCAGGCCCAGCCTGAGGTGGGGCGGGAAGTTGAGTACGCCCGCTCATGATCCGTGTGCCGGCTGCTCAATTCTTGAAAGGCCCGCTCGTCATCACCAAGACCGTTTCGCGATCAACGAGGGGTCGGGGTCGTAAGCCCGTGGAGTGTCCGGGTCGTGCCCCGCCGCGTGGTGTGGGCCGTGAGCATCTCTGCGCGGGTCCGGTACAGCACACACCGGCGGAGCGGCCCTTCGGGCATGCTCGGATCCTCGAAGTCGTCGGCCGGGTCGCGGGTCATGCCGATCCGGCGCATCACTGCCTGGGAACGAAGGTTGCTGACGGTCGTCGACGCGACCACTTCCCGCAGCCCGAGGGCCTCGAAGCCGAAGGCCAGACAGGCCAGGGCGGCCTCGGTAGCGTAACCGTGACCCCACGCCGACCGCACCAACCGCCAACCGATATCCACCCCCGTGAACGGCATGTCCTTCCCCACCTCGTCCAATCCGGCGCGGCCGATGAACTCACCGGTCTCCCGTGCTTCCAGCGCCCACCACCCAAAACCGCGCTCGTCGAACTCGGCCCGCATGACTGCCACCGCGGCATCGCTCTGCTCCCGCGTCAGCAGTTCCCCCAGGTGTTCTCTGACTTCGGGATCGGCGTTCATGGCCGCCCACGGTACGAGGTCGGACTCCCGCCACCGGCGGAGCAGGAGACGATCGGTTCGCAGCTCTGGCATCCCCCCACCCAACCCGATCAAGTTCAGGGTGTCGATCGGTTATGCCGTGCCCCGCGGTGCTCGCCCATGCCAGGCCACTGTCCCCGGCTCGTGGATCATGTACACGCTCTGGCTGCTGATGACGGCCGCACTCCTCCATCGGCCGCTTCAAGAGACACAGCATCAGCCGCTCGACGTGCCAGCCCGGGACCAGGGGTCCACCGTCCTCGGCGTTGTCCATCCCGGCCGCGGTGAGGAACACGGTGATGCCGCCCGGCCGGTGGGCCGCTCCGATGGCGGCGCCATCGGAGCGGATGCGGCCCCTGCCGTTCCCGTCGGGGGAGGCGGTGGCCAGCGCTGCGGCGCCGTCAAGGACGAGGGTGTCGAACCTCGCGGCGAGCGCCAGACAGGCGGGAAGGCGGGAAGGAAGGATCAGTCCTTCAGCAGCTCGTCGCGCACCGGAATCCAGTCCAGGGCGGACCGGATGCCCTCTTCCACGGACAGATTCGGCGTCCACCCCAGCAGTTCGGCCGCCCGGTCGCTCTTGGTGTAGCCGCCAGCGACGTCGCCGGGGCGCGGGTCGGTGTCGACGGTGGCCAGGGGCGTGCTGACGACGTTGTTGAACGCCGCGCACAGCTCCCGGACGGTGGTGCCGGAGCCGGTGCCCAGGTTGATCGCGATCGAGGGCTTCGACTTCGTGAGGATGGAGTCGAACCGGTCGATCGCCGCTACGTGGGCTGCGGCGAGGTCCCAGACGTGCACGTAGTCGCGGATGCCCGTGCCGTCGCGCGTCGGGTAGTTCGTGCCGGTGATCGGGAACGGGCGGCCTTCCTGGTGTGCCTGGATGAGCACGCCCAGGGCGTGGCTGGGCCGCGTGAGCTGAAGGCCGGTCCGCAGTTCGGGGTCGGCACCGATCGGATTGAAGTACCGCAGCGACAGCACGCGCATCTGCCCGGCCGCGGCAATGTCGGCGAACATCTCCTCGCACACGGCCTTCGTACGCGCGTAGGGGCTCTGCGGCGCCAGCGGCGAGTTCTCGTTGACGGGGGAGCCGTCCTCGGCCTGGTAGATGGAAGCCGAGGAGCTGAAGACGATGCGGTCGCAGCCATTGCGGTGCAGGTGACGGACGAAGGCCAGGCTCTTGGCCACGTTCGCCTCGTAGTAGCCGATCGGGTCCGCGACGGACTCCGGCACCACGATCAGCGCCGCACAGTGCACCACGGCGGAGATGTCCGGGTGCTCAGAAAAAATCCGGTCGATCAGCGCGCCGTCCGAGATGTCGCCGTCGTAGAAGGTGCGGCCTTTGGTGAACTCGCGGCGGCCTCGGACGAGGTTGTCGAGGATCACGGGGGTGATGCCCGCGTCCAGACAGGCCGAGGCGACAGTGCTGCCGATGTAGCCGGCTCCTCCGGCGATGAGGACGGTTGTCACGATGTTCTCTTCCCAGTCGTTCAAGCTCTAGTAGGCAACTGGCACTTAAGCTAGCGGAGTCGGATTAGTCCCTCGGAACAGCAACCTCTCGCTCACAGGTACGCGCCCAGGCACAGTTGCGTGTTCGCTCACGACGCGCAGGCCGTGGGCCGGTGCTCGGCATGTCTCCTCGCCCCGGCGCTGGGGGCGTGTTGTGGCCGGCGAGGAGCCGAGGGCACCGACGGGCGGGCTTTTCTCCCCGAGGCCTGGCCGTCGAAATCGCGACTGGTGAGCGGGCCCGTTTGGGCTTGACCGGCGAGGGCCCCGGCGTTCCACCCGCCCGCCGGGGCCCGACCTGTTGCAGATAGTCAACTTCTCTGGCTTGAATCCTCAACCTCTGACGTCGATGACTGACGGCGGTCACAGCAGTCGCTCCGCGAGGTAGCGCTGGAATTGCCACAACGGGCGCTCCAGATGTGAGAACCGGCCGTTGGACGGCTCCGGGTGGGAGGCCAGGCCCCGCTGGACGCCGCGGACGGCCACGAGATCCTCTTCCTGGATCTGCGAGATCTGGGCGCGCATGGCGGCCAGCGTCTCCGCGAAGCCGGGCGCGCTGTGCGCTCCGGGTGGGACCATGGCCGTGATCTGTGTGTCGTGGGTGGTGGGACCGGTGGGCAGCCAGCGGATGCCGACTGCGCTGTTGGGCAGGACCGCCAGGACGAACTGCGGGAAGATGCCGGCGATGAGCATGCCCGGCTGCGATTCCCCACGGGACCGAGAAGAAGGCTTCCCGAGGCCGGTGCCGCCCTGCTCGGGGTCGGCGAGCGGCGTGAACATGGTGAACCAGCGGCCGTCGCATTCGTCGACTTCCGTGTGCCGGCCCGGCAGTACCGGATCCAGGGTCGCCGCATGCGTGCCCATGTGGTGGTAGTTCTCCGAACCGTTCTCCACCGCCACTTTCCAGTTGGCGGGTACGCCTTCCCAGGTCTGGGAGTGGACACTCACCCAGTCCGCGATGCCGTGGCTGTTCAGCCGCAGGTCCAGCCCGCGCAATGCGGGTGCTGCCGGTGCCGCGTCGGGATCGAGGTTGAGCATGACGAAGCCGTTCCAGACCTCGACGCGATGGGCCGGGAGCCGGCAGGTGGCCCGGTCGAAGTCGACACGCTGCATCAATGGAGCACCGGCGAGCTGTCCCGCGTAGTGGCCGTTCAGCCGGTACGTCCAGGTGTGGTAAGGGCAGGTCAGCCGTGGCAGGCAGCCGCGCTCAGGCGTGTTCTCCGGTGGCAGGAGGTCCATGAACCGGTGGCGGCACACCCGGGACAGGGCATGCAGCTCGCCCTCCTCGTCCCGGGTGATCACCAGTGGCGTGCCGAGGAGGTCCAGCCGCAGATAGCTTCCCGGCTCCGGAATGTCCTCGGCTCGTGCCACGCAGAGCCACTCGCGCCGGAAGATCCGTTCGACCTCCCATTCGTACATCTCGGGGGAGGTGTAAGCGTGGGGTGGCAACGTCTGGCCGCGTTCGAGCGGGAGCGCGGCCAGACGTTGCAGCTCCGCGAGCGTCTCACGCAGGGCCCCGGGGGCGGACGCGGGGGTGGCAGGCTCCTTGGCCGTGGTGCGGTGGATGGTCATGGTGATCGGCCTTCCTTTCTGGTGATCAGGGGTGTTGACCCGAAGAGGGACAGGGCGTGCCGGCGCCGGTAGCGGCGGCTGCAGGAGACGGTGGCGAGGAGGACAGCGCCCAGCATCGCCAGCCCCTTGGCCCGGTTGAGTGCCGGAACCGTCTCGACCGGCAGCAGCAGGGCGAGGAGCGCTCCGGCAGCGCCGTCCAGGAGCTGGGCGCAGCCCCACAGCACCGTCAGCCGGGTCAGTCCGCTGCGCAGCGCGGGCGAGGCGTGCCAGGCTGCTTCCCTGGCGGCTGCGCTGGTGGGCGCGTGCCAGGACTGGCCGGCCTGGAAGGCGAAGGGCTTCGCCACGAGAAGCGAGCCCAGGATCCAGAACCCGGCGGCCGCCCCGAGTCCGGCGTCCTTGACGAGGATGACCCGTGGACTGCCGGTGAGCAGCGACGTCACGATGCGTACCGCCAGCATGCCGATCATGAACGCCTCGAAGCTGTTCACACGACGCTGCGTGGCGGCCTGGACAGCCATGTGCACCGCGGGGACCGCCCCGCTGAGCGTCAGTGCCAGCCATTGGCTGATCCCCTGTGCCCGCAGAACGTAGAACACGGCCAGCGGGAGAACCACGGCGACCAGCATCGCAGTGGCCGCTGCCCGCCACGTCGGGATGTTGTGTGTTCCGGTCTGACCGTTCAGTGATGCCATACGAAAAACCGTAGGCACCGGCCAAGATCACCGAATCGACATGGCAGGTGATATGCGCGTACATCCTTCGATGTACCGTTTCATCCTGGTTGTCTACGGCAGGCTGTGTGTGACTGGGTGGTGTGGTGGCTTCGGCTGGTTGTCAGCGGGTGACCCGGTATGTGGCTGCGGTGTGGGGTGCGTGTAGGTCGGGGCCTCCTCGCATGGCCCCGGAGCCAGGGCTCCGGGCGGTGACTGGCCCTGACCGGAGCGGAAACCCCAACGGGCCGCAGGCCCGGGCCCCGTGAAACATTGCCGCGGGCGCCTCGGCGTGCGTTCGGGGTGCCTTGGTCGCTTCGGCGGCGAGACGGACCTGGCAGCCGGCCGTGGGCTGTGCTGCGCCGCACCTCTGGGCGTTTACTCCCCGTGACGGCCGGGGAGGCGTGGTCCGCGCGGTCGGGAGAAGTTGTCCATCGTTGTGTTCGGTCGTGGGCGGGCCGCTGTCAGGGAAGGTGCGTCAGTAGTAGTTCGGCCAGACGTGCGGGTGTACGGAGTGGCAGGTAGTGGTCGGCGTCCGGGATCATCTCGCCGCACGCGCCGGGGATGTCGGCGACAAGTCGTCCGGCGATCACCGCGATCTCTGGGTGGTCGCGGTCGCCGTGGATGACCAGCGTCGGCGCGGCGATTTCACCGAGGTGTGGTTCGGCATCGCGGCCCGTGGAGACGACGCAGTGCTGTTCGCTCACAACTCGCCGCATGGCGTTCGAGGTGACCATCGTCTCGATGAGTTCTCCTCCAGGGGCCGTGCGGCCCATGGCTGCCCAGATCGTCAGTTTCAGCTCGGCCAGGGTGGCCGTGTCACGCTCGCGCCGGGCTGCGGCATAGGCGGACAATTCTGGACTTTGCGGCCAGGTATGGCCGCTGACCGAGGCACCGACCAGGGCCAGTGCGGTGACGCGCTCCGGCTGGGCGAGGGCGAAGTCCAGCGCGGTCTCCCCGCCCATGCTCAACCCGACCAGCGCGGCTTGACGGAGACGAAGTGGTCAAGGATGGCGCGCAGATCGTCGACGTCGCTGAACGGCTTGCCTGGTGCTGTGGAGCGTCCCAGCCCGCGGGCGTCGTAGCGGATCACGGCGTGGCGGCGGGCCAGCTCGGGAATGATGGCGTCCCACAGGCTTGCTCGCACAACAGATCGCCCACGCGCAAGAGCAGCGCCACGCCCTGGCCGCAGTGGCGGCCGCGACGGCGTCCGGATCCTTAGCGAGGTAGCGCGCACCAGGTCCACGGCGGCCGTCTCGTCGGGGGTTGCTCCGCACCGGCTCCGTTCTGGTCGTCACGCCCTGCCCACCGACCGACCGGAGCTGTGGGACGGCTACGGCGAGGGACTCGGCGGGTGCCGACTCGACCCCCACGGCCGGAGGAGACTTCACACGCCGGCGAGAGGCAAAGGGCTCCAGGCCTCGGTCACCGAGATGCCAGTGACCAGCGGAGATCGGCGTCGAAATCCGCGCCGATTCCCCAATGGGGCGGGGGAGATGGCCCCGTCAGGTCAGCACAACGGGTTCGCCGGTGAGGTCGACCCCGGCGGCGCGGAGGTCGTCCATGGCGGCGCGGGTGGTGTCGGCGGCGACGCCGGCGGTGTAGTCGAGCAGGACGCGGGTCCCGAAGCCTTCTCGGACCGCGTCGAGCGCGGTGGCACGCACGCAGTGGTCGGTTGCGATGCCGACGATGTCGACTTCGGTGACATTCCGTGCGCGGAGCCAGTCCGCCAGGCGTACTCCGTCCTTGGTGCTGCCTTCAAATCCGCTCTTGGACGCCGAATGGGCACCTTTGTAGACGACTTCGTTGACGGCGGGGGTGTCGGCGACGGACGCGAAGGCCGGGTGGAATTCGCTGCCCTCGCTCCCGGCCAGGCAGTGCACGGGGAAGCTGTGGTTGAAGTCGGGGGTGTCGGAAAAGTGGGAGCCGGGGTCGATGTGGTGGTCCCGCGTGGCCACGACACAGTCGTAGCCCCCTTCTGGGGGTTGGCGCACCAGTTCGGCGATGGCGCCGGCCCGGTCTGCGCCGCCCCGCACCGGGACACTGCCTCCCTCGCAGAAGTCCTTCTGCACATCGACGACCACCAGCGCACGGTTCACGGCTAGCACCCTTTCGCAGGAATCCGGATCACCTGACCTTTGCCCGTCACTGTCTGGCACATAGCCTGTGCGGCACGGTATCCATCCGACCGGGGGACAAGCCCGGCACCCATGTGCTGAAACAGGAACGCCGTCTCGCGCAGGGCCCGCCGCCGGTCCGGCCCGCGGCCGTGCGGCCGTTGGTGCGGAGGGCGTACGGGTGTACGTCGGAGGGTCCGAGATCAACCGTCGCCGAGAGCCCTTGAGCGTGTCCCGGATGGGTGAATTCGGGAATCTGGCCGCTCCCGGATGCCGGTAGGTCCGTTGGGTTGGGCGGATAGCCGGATGATCGCTCTTCGGTCGTCCCCTGCCCATTCCTGTCCACGTGCTTGAGGAGACGTCCCCTTGACTACCGCTGTTGACCTTCCCGGCCCTGATTCACTACTGCGCCGCACGCTGGGGGAGTGGCGGATCGGGTTGGTGGCGTGGCGGCTGCTGGTTCTGCAGAGCGCGGATCCGGCGGTCGCCGCAGGCATGGCCAACTTCTCCACCTACCGCGCGCACCCGTGGCGGCGTATCGAGCACACCATGGACAGCGGGAAGCGGCTGTTCTTCTCCGACCGTGAGGGGCTGCGCCGTGAGGTCGCCCGTCTGGAGCGCACGCACCGCCGTCTGGCCGGGACCGACGAGCAGGGCAGGCCTTTCACGGCGCTGGACCCGGCGGTGCGGGTGTGGGTGCTGGTAACCCTGTACGAGTGCATGACGGCGATGAGGGAACTGTCCGGACGCCCGCTGACGCCGCCTGAATTGGAGCAGATGTACGGAGAATTCCGTGCGGTCTGTTCCGAGTTCGGCCTGTCCGACGACCTGTTCCCGGCCACGGCCGCCGACGTGCCCGCGTATATGGAACGCACGATCCGCGAGCGCCTCGAATACAGCGAACCCGTGCGCTACCTGCTCTTCGACATGCTCCGTCAAGCACCCGCACCTCGCCGCCTCGGCTACCTGAAGCCGGCCTGGCCGCTTGTGCGGACGCTGACCGCCCACGTCATCGGTGCGCTGACCATCGCGGACCTGCCGGAAGCCTTCCGCGAGCGCTTCGGCCTTCCCCGCACCCGCCGCGCGGCCCTGCTGTCCTTCATCCTGCACCGCAGTATGCGCATGCTGATGAATGCGTTGCCCGAGCACCGCCGCTACCGCACCCCAGTGGCCGGCATCCCCTCGACGCCGCAGCCTCCCACCGCCTCCAGCGGCCATTCTTCCCCGTCGGAGGCTAGCCTCGTCCGGCTTCCCGCACCACGCCGCCGCAAGGGTGCCGATTGCCGCCCGGCGCGTCTGCGGACCTTCTTCCGCCAGGTCCTGGACCAGACGGGCGACGGTCGCATCAGCTCGGCCGATCTGCAGGCCATGGCGCACAACGTGTGCTGGCCGCTCGAACTCGCCCCTGATCGCGAAGCCCGCGTCTACGCCGCCTTCGAGACCTGGTGGCAGCACCTGCGCACCGGCATGGATGCTGACGACGACGGACAGGTGACCTGCGAGGAGTTCGTCACCGCCATGCTCACCGGGATCGACTCCGGGCCGGCCTATCTCGAACAGGGTCTTCAGGTCGCGGTGCGGGCAATCTTCCACGCTGCGGACATCGACGGCAGCGGACACCTCTGCGCCGATGAGTACCGAACGGTCTTCGGCGGCTCCCGGGTCCACCCCGCCGAACTCAACCACGGCTTCCGCCAGCTCGACCACGATGGAGACGGCCGCATCACCGAAGACGAATTCGTTCAGGCCTTCACCGACTACTTCACCGCCCGCACAGACAACACGGCCGGCAGCCAACTCCTCGGACGCCCGTAGCGGCCAGCCCACCCGTACCAAGGCCGCGTCAGGAGACGACACGGGGTTCGCCCGGCGTCAGGCGGTCCCCCTCCCGTGTCCGGACTGCTGTGGCGTCCCCAGTCGTACAGCAATGGGGGTCGGTCTGGCGGTACCACTTCTCGTACGCGGTGATCCGGCCGGGCGCGAACTCCAGTCCGGCGAGCGCGGTGATGTACTTGGCGGACTTCTGCCGCGGCGTGATCGCACCGATGGCGGCGAGGCTGTCGCCCTTGAGGGTGAACACGGCGTATTCCCGTTGCCCCAGACCGGCGGCACATCCGATCAGAGCAGACAGGGGAAGAACGGCATGACGTTCATCGTTCGGTGCGGCGACCTGATCGCCGCTGCGGGCGCCGGTGCGACCCTCGCCGCAGTCGGCCACGTCGACCCACTGCGGTGGGTCCAGTGCCGCGAATCAGCTCAGCTGAGTACACGTCAAAGCGCTCGCGCATCAGAGGCGGCCGAGCCCGGGGTGGCCTCGTCGTCAGGGGTCGTACAGGTCTGCCGTCCGTGGATTCATCCTCCAATGGCCACGGCTCCGTTGTCCGCGTCGGGGAGTCTGCCCGACACTGCCACCGCATAGACACGTGATTCCGTTGTGCGGGTCGGGGCGGTCGTGACCGGGCGTACGGCCGGTCGGTTTCGGAATCTTCAATTCCGGGGACTGTGTCCCAGCATCGCCGTGATTGTCCGTGCGCCATGACAGGCGCCTGACACGACAGCCGAAGGGGACCATGGGTTCGAAAGGCACACGCCGGACGGTCACGTCGGCCGCTCTTGCCGGAGTGGCCGCTCTCGTCCTGGCGGCTCCACCCCCGGTCGCCGCCGCGCCCCGGACCGGGACCGCGCCGTCGTTCGGGACTGTGGCCGCGCGGCGGGAAGCCTCCCCGACTCCGACTCCGCCTCCGCCACGCCTCCCCCGCGACTTCCGCGGCAAGGGCAAGTGGATCGTTCGCGACCTGGACATCACGGTGCCTTTCACCTGGGAGGGGAGGGGCGGCGACAGTCAGATGACCGCGGGGGGCCCGCAGTACCCGATTTGGTTCACCAACCTGATCTACCGCGACACGCTTTACACACTGACGTACAAATGGCCTGGTCTGAACGAGCATCCCTGCTCACGCATCCCGGGCTTCAATCTGGAGGCGCTGAACCAGGGGTTCGAGAACGCCCGGTTCGTCGGGCGGGAGACTCTGCGGCGCACCCCGCAGCGGCACGTGAACCACTGGAGGGTGGGCGTGGTCTTCCCGGAGCTGCCTCCCGGGAACTACCCCCGTCTGCCGCTCGCGCTGGGCGACATCTACGTCGACGAGGACGACCGGGGCACCTTCTGGCAGGTGCTGCAGTTCGGTGTCCAGAACCTTTACGACCCCGAGCTGGACGAGTGGCTGGTCATGGACACCTTCGAGCACCGGCCCGGGACCGTGACGCTTCCCCAGCGGTGCGAGCCGCCGCAGTGAGGGTCGCCCCGGCTCAGGCGCTGTCGGCCTGAGCCGGGGGCGCGGCCGACTGGCCGGCGACATCGGACGCATGCCTCGGGGCTTGCTGACGTGCACGCCCTCACCACGGCGCTCCCGAGTCGGGCGTGATCGGCGTTCAGTCACACGTCCAGAAGCCGACGAGTCCTACCGGTGGTCATCGTGCCCCGCCTCTGGCTCGGGTGCCCCGGAGGCGGCTGCCCAGTCCTCGGGATGTGAGACCGGCAGCAGACGGAACTGCTGTCGGTGGGTGCTGTCGTACGGAGTCGCTGCATCGAGCCTCATCCGCCTGGCGATGGCGCCCATGTCGCGCTTCATGTTCTCCCTGGCCATGCACGTCGACGGGCGCTGGGCCTACCCAATGAACTCGCTCGACGTCCACGACGAAGGCCTGAACAGGGCCGTTCTTGGGTTTGTTCGACGGCACAGCCTTGGGCGCGAACCAGGTGCCAGACCGTTCAAGATCGCCACCGGATTCTCATATGGGACCTACCGGTTCGACTCGGTGGCAGCTGCTGTACCACCCGTGCACGGCTATCACCAAGGGCGGAACGGTTCTACGATTCAAGCGCATGCTGCGGCCGACGATCGTCTCCCGGCCGCCGGCTCCGTACCTGCGGATGCGATATGAGAACACCAGGACCACGGGCGGCAGCGTGGGTCCGTCCCGTGGGTTCACTACGCACGACGTGCTGCTGAGGGAGCTCGGGCTCCTCGAAGGCGCTCCAGGGAGTTTCGTGGAGTTCGAGAACTCGCTCGGCGAGGTGTGGAACGTCGAGTGGAACGGTTCGTGGCTGGTGAATGGAACGCCCCAGGGCGCATCACCCTCCGAAAGCTGGGCGGCATCGGCTTTGGGGCTGTCCGAAGAGGTTCGATGACCTGGGTCCTCCGTCCTCCGTCAGCCGTAGTCGTCACGGAAGAGCGGTCAGAACCCCGTACCTGGCCGGACTGGACAATTACGGTGCTCAGGCGGTGTCAGCGGCGGGACGTTCCCAGGGTCTGGTCGGCCGTCGCGAAGCGGTGCTCCGTCGGCTTCAGCACGTCGTAGAGGTAGCCGAAGTACTCCGTCTCCACCGTTCCTGTGAGCACCGCCAGCAAGAAGGCCAAGCACCCCATGTCGTGGTGCTCCCACAGTGGACCGCGCCCCTCGTTGTAGAGCACGGTCCACTCATCGGGCTGCTGGCCGGGCCTCGCCAGCCAGTAGAGGAAGGCCCCCGTGCCCTCCTCGAATGCCCACGGCAGGACCCGAGCCCCTGCCTCGAGCAGGGCTGCGGGCTTCGCCTCGAACTCCCACAGGTCGGCCAAGATCTCGTCCCGTTCCGTCGTCTGTGCGTGCAGGTCGCAGTCGCTGTAGTCGGAGTCGGGGACGAGCAGCCAGATCGTATCCTTGAAGATGCCGTCACCGTACGTCTCGACGAGCTGCTTGTAGTCAGCGGGCAGAGCCGTACCCAGGGCGTGTTCGGCCTGCGCCCAGTCCACAGCGGGTGGCGGATCGGCGGGCGGCGGGCAGAGGCGGACGAGGGCGTCGAGAGCGATCATGGAGCGGACGCTACTGTCCCCCCGGCCGGTGCGTTTGGGCGGGTCGGCTGGACAAGCGAAGATGTGCATCGGCTCCGCCCAGGATCCGCTCGCCGAGGAGAAGACCTCGTGGTGCTCTGAGCGCGTAGTTGGCCAGGACGGCCATCTGCGGCGCTGATCAGGCTCTCGTGCGTGCTCGTCCGTGCGGGTGTGGCTGGCGCCGGCCTGGCCGCGCTGCGCCGAGAGGCCAAGGCCCGCCGCTGGGCGGAGGCGGCGTGAGAGGTCACAGGCAAAGGCGGTGGCCGGGAAACCCCGGCCCGACAGCGGGTAGAGGTGACCGGTCCAGGCGAGGCCGTGTCGGTGCCCTGTGTCCCGGTCGGACTGGTCGCCCCGGACGGACAGCATCTGCAGGTACGGCTCTTCGAGCGGCAACAGATCGGTGGCGCAGGTCCTAAGAGATGGGGGAGTGGGTACTTGAGCCCGAGCACCGATCGCGGCCGCCGGCCGGGGCTGGCTTTCGCCCTTCACCGCAACTGGGCGGTGCTGGCGACTGGTCTGATGGTGGTGCTCGTAGCCGCGTACCGGGATCTGCACGGGCGGCCGCTGGCGATACCCGTCGCCGTTACACGCCGCTGCTGGCGGGCGGCGCCCTGGCTGCGCACGCGTACAGCGGCGCCCGCCGCGCGGTGGACATCGGCCTCATGGCGCAGTCCCTGACCTGGGATGGAATTGCATGCCCGTACAGGCAGCCCGATGAGCCGGACGAGCTGTACACGGCCATGGCCGCCCGGATACGGCAGACCGACAGCTACCCGCACTTGAAGTGGCTGGTCAAAGGGATGGCGTGACCGTCTTCCGGGGTGCTCACGCTGGTCGTGGGCGGCAGTCTGAGGAGCGGATCGTCTGACGGAGCCGGACGGTCAGCTCCCTGCTTCTGCTGCGGACCGCTTGCTCAGGAACTGCTACGCGTCTCGACTGCTTCCCTGTCGAGTTCATCGAAAGAACTCCCCAGCTCTCCTCCCAGCCCCCCAGGTTGCGAGCGCAGTGGACAAGCGGTTCCAGTTCTTTGGGATAGCCGAGGTCGTAGGCGATGTCTGCCCAGATGAGGTGGGTGCCGGTGACGGGATCCAGGGATCCGTCGGCGATCCGACCGACGATCCAGTAGGCCATCGCCCACTTTGCGGCCCGAGGGCCGGCGGGTGGGTGGAAGAGCAGCCCCAGCTCCTCCAGTACCTGGTCGAAGAGCGCTGGCGCTTCGGGCTCTTCGCTCCGCAGGAGGCCAGCCAGCATTGCGAGGGAAGGACTCCCAACCCCGGCCATCAGCGCGTCCAGCCTTGCCTGGATCAGTCGGTCTGACCCGACGTGCCTATCGAATTGCCCTCTCGCGCGCGATGTGGCTGAGTCGCTTGAGGGCGTCGTCGCGGGTCATAAGAGTGTTCTCGGTCGGCGTATGGAAGAAGAAGGCTCGCACATCCGCCGATGCGGCTGCATCGTGTTCTCTTCGAGCCAACCGCGCTGCGCTGCCAGACGATCTCTCCCGCAGACAGTCGCCCACGGCCAGCGTGAGCACCCGAGGCTCGGCGATCTTTGACCGGAGCGCGAACGCCCCGTGACGTCGGGGGGACCGATGTCACGGGGCGCCCTCGGACCGGCCGTCCGGACGGCTGCCGTTTACCGGCTGAGCGACTTGAGGGCCGCCGCGTCGTACGGCTTCAGCTCGTCGAAGCGGTTGCCGAGGACCTTCGCCGCCCACTGCGGGTCCTGGAGCAGGGCCCGGCCGACGGCGACCATGTCGAACTCGTCGCGTTCCATGCGGTCCAGGAGGTTGTCGATGTCGCCGAGCGCTGCGCCTTCGCCGACGAAGGCGCGGATGAAGTCGCCGTCGAGGCCGACCGAGCCGACGGTGATGGTCGGTCGGCCGGTGAGCTTCTTGGTCCAGCCCGCCAGGTTCAGGTCCGAGCCCTCGAACTCCGGGAGCCAGTAGCGCCGGGTGGAGGCGTGGAACGCGTCGACGCCCGCCGCCGCGAGCGGGGCCAGGATCGCCTCCAGCTCCTCCGGGGTCTGCGCGAGCCGGGCGTCGTAGGCCTCCTGCTTCCACTGCGAGTAGCGGAAGATCACCGGGAAGGCGGCCGGGACGCGCTCGCGGACCGCTGCCACGATCTCCGCGGCGAACTTCGTACGGGCCACCGCGTCGCCGCCGTACGCGTCGGTGCGGCGGTTGGTCCGCTCCCACAGGAACTGGTCGAGCAAGTAGCCGTGGGCGCCGTGCAGTTCCACGCCGTCGAAGCCGATCCGCTCGGCCTCCGCGGCGGCGTCGGCGAACGCGCCGATGACGTCGTCGAGGTCGGCACGGGACATCGCCTTGCCGGTCCCCTCGGTCCCGTCGACGCGGATGCCGGAGGGGCCGACGGCGGGCGCGTCGGCGTACGGTGCCTCGCCCTGCTTGCGCACCATGCCTATGTGCCACAGCTGGGGCACGATCGTGCCGCCCGCCTCGTGCACGGCCGCGGCGACCTTCGCCCACCCCGCCAGCTGGTCCTCGCCGTGGAACCGCGGTACCCGATCGCTCTGCCCGGCGGACTCGTGACCGACGTAGGTGCCCTCGGTGACGATCAAGCCCACACCCGCGGCGGCCCGGCTGGCGTAATACGTCTGCACGTCCTCGCCGGGCACGCCGCCGGGGGAGAACATCCGCGTCATCGGAGCCATCGCGATGCGGTTGGGGACGGTCAGGCCGTTCAGCGTGACGGGCCGGGACAGGATCTCGGCCGCGCGGGATGCGGTGGACGTGGTGACGGTCATGCGGGTCCTCCGGATTGAGGCTGTGGCTCGTCGGGATGGCAACGAGAAGTGCATAGTACACACACTGTGTATCATGCATATTGCCGCGCCGCGGCCCTCGCGCGGAGCC
Source organism: Streptomyces sp. NBC_00190 (assembly GCF_036203305.1). Lineage (GTDB taxonomy): Bacteria > Actinomycetota > Actinomycetes > Streptomycetales > Streptomycetaceae > Streptomyces. Next base: position 8,269,188 of record NZ_CP108131.1, read on the forward strand.
GTCCGCAGACCACCCCGGGGGGCAGAAGTCGGCCGGTCCACGGGTCGGCGATAATGGAGCGCCGGAAAGGGCGGGAGGCGCAGTGCTGGAGAAACTGGAACGGGAGCTGATGCTGCTCTCGCGGCACCAGGTGCTTGCCCGGCGCGAGCGCGACCCCGAACGCCTGGAGCGGTCGGCTTACCTGCTGCTCAGCCGGATCGATACACAAGGGCCCATGTCCATCGGACAGTTGGCAGAGGCCTTCGGGCTGGACACCTCGACCGTGAACCGCCAGACGGCCGCACTGCTGCGCTGCGGACTGGCCGAGCGCGTCGCGGACCCGGACGGCGGCATGGCCCGCAAGCTGTGCATCACCCTTGAAGGCGGGCGTCGGCTCGCCGGAGACCGCGAGGCCAACCGGTCCTGCCTGGTCCGGGTGGTCGCCGACTGGTCCCCTGAGGAGGTACGGGAGCTGGAGGACGTCCTGGTCCGGCTCAACCGCAGCGCCGAGGCCCTCGAAGGACGGTACTGGCCGCGCACGGAGGACGACGACACCCGCGCCGCATGCCACCCGCATGTCCCGCAGGAATCCGCGACTCCCACCCCGTAAGAACGCCCGCGGCCCCGTGGGAACGCCCGCGCTTCGGGCTGCGCCCAGATTCCGAGCGTTGGTGTTGTCCGTCCGAGCCAGGTATCGCGCCCGGTCACACCGGTCGCGCTGCGCTTGTCCGGCGCCCTCCGCCAGGCCATGGCTCCCGGTGCGCGGCAGGCTGGGCGCGGGGGGCTGGTCCTGGCGCGAGGAGGATCCGTAGTGGTGCTGCGGCCTCCGGTGGAGCCGATGCTGGCGCAGGCGGCCGAGGCGGTCCCGCCTGCGGGTGTGCTGCGGGCGGGTGTGGCGTGCAGAAGTTCGACGGTCACCGCGCCCTGCTGTTCACCCCGCCCGCGCCCGCAGCGCCGCCACCCTCGCGGTCCGCACCCCGCCTACTTCATCGCGTTCGACGTCTTGCAGATGGACGGCCAGGAGCTGCTCCGCGCGCCCTACAGGTACCGGCGGACCCGCTGGAGATGCTGTTCGCCGATCACGCCCTGACCGTGCCGTGGACACTGTGCCCGATGACCACCGACCTCGCGCAGGCGCGGGAGCGGCCGGAGTCCTGGACCGACGTGTCCGGAGTCGAAGGCGTCGCGGTCAAGGGCATGCCAACTGTTGGTAACTCCGGTTATCAGAAGCGGGATCTCCGAACCAGGTCACTGGCCCCACCGTGCCGCGTTCCGTCAGGTGCGCTTCTCTGAGCTGGCGCGGAACTGCAGGGCGACCTTGGCGGCCTCGGAGAGACTCTTCTCGTCCGCCAGCATCACTTGTCCGGACGTGCCGGAGTCGGTCCATGCGCACACGATCGGGCGTCCGGCGGCCGAAGCCACGAAGCCACAGCTCAGCCGGCCGCCCCAGGGCCCCGCCTCGAATTCGGTGACCTCGGTCGCCCGCGCCCCTGCGAAGAAGTTGCGCAGCTCTTGCGTCATGGTGTCCGAGCGCTTCGCCTCGGCCAGCCGCGCGTCCCACTCGACGGCGTTGATCTGGAACACGGCGCCCACCGGCCTCCCACCGGGACCGTCGTAGAACCAGCGTTTGCCCGAGGGAGCCTTCCCGGAGGTCAGCTCATCGTATTTGGCGGCCTCCGCGCCGGTGAGCAGCTGGTACGCACCGACGCGCGGGGCGGCGTCGATGACGCGCTTGGGCTCCGGGGGTCCCGCCGCGCCGGAGGGAGTCAGGGCTGCGGGCTTGGGCCCCCGTCAAACGCAGCCTCGCTGTCATGGCGCTCGAAGACTCGAAACCCTGGTCCGAAAACCGACTTAAACGCCTTCAATACCGGCCCCACACCCTCGACGGCTTCATAGCCGGCACCGACCTCACCCTCGACACACCAGCCTCACCGTGACAAGCCGATGTCAGTAACGCTCGGGGCTCCAGTGCCTGCCCCGGCGGGTGGACGGCTTACTCGTCGAAACCGCCGGGGACCTTCCCGCAGGGCGCGTGGATTGTGACGGCGAGCGTCCCAGTGGGCTCGTACCAGTCCACATCGACCTTGTCGCCAGTTCCCGGGCGCTCGAAGCGGAAACCCATGTCGGAGATGTTCTCGCTGGTGAGCTTCCAGCCCTGCTGTGAAAGCCGGCTGCGGACGCGTTCCTGGCCGGCACGGGCCGTGGTCCGCGGAACGCCCGTGGTACTCCAGTCGAGCGCGAAGCTGCGCACATCCTGGCGGGCCTCGTCGATGTGGGCGACGGACCGTAGCCCGTGGTAGTAGCAGGCACCCGTGTCCACGCGGTGGGAGCTGGAGCCAGAGTCGGTCCGCCCGGGCAGGGCCAGGTCTTCCTCTACGCGCTGGGCCTCCTCGTTGAGCCGCATGGCGACCACGTTCGGGTCGACCTCCGGGTACGGTTCGCCGTTCCACAAGCGGTACCCGGTCCAGGACACGGCCACGAGGAGCATGATGCCGCCGAACACCACTGCCGAGCGAACGAAGCGCGAACTCGAGCGGGACGGTACTGCACTGGTACTGGGCTGAAGGGGACTCATGGTGATGACGGTAGAGGCCGGGCCGGGCGGGTCACGTCACGGGCCGGCAGCTCCTGGCTGGAGGGGCGGTTCAGAACCTCGATGATCTCGTTCGGTTGCATGGTTGGGTTCCTCCTTCTCAGCGCAGTTGCTCGGCCAGTCCGACGATGATGCCCTCCGGGCCGCGGAGGTAGCAGAGCAGATAGCTGTCCTCGAACCGGGCGATCTCGCCGACGAGTTCGGCGCCGTGAGGGCGCAGGCGGGTAACGGTGTCCTCGATGTCGTCGACGGCGAACATGACGCGGTGCGTGCCCAGAATGTTGTGCGGCCGGTTGCGCGGCCCCGCGCTGATCACCGCGGGGCTGCGGTACTTCGCCAGCTCGAGCCGGCTGTGACCGTCCGGGGTCCGGACCATCGCGATGTCACAGCGGACGCCGTCAAGTCCGGTGCACTGGTCGGCGAAGAGGCCCTCGACCTCCGCCCTGCCCTCCAGCTCCATACCGAGTTCCACGAAGAACGCGATGGCGGCATCCAGGTCCTCGACGACGATGCCGACGTTGTCCATCCGCTGAATCGCCATGCTGGTTTCTCCCTCTTCCTCGTGCGGCCGGTGGTGGCCGCTGATGTCCCTGGGACGGAGCCGGTGGCACGTTCTCGACATCCGCAGACCGCCGGACTCCGAAAAATCTGGATCGCACCTCAGCACCGCTACGGAGACCCGCGAACCAGGCGCCACCACCGAGGGTGAGTGCGGCGCAGGTGGCCGCTCCCATGCAGACGATCAGCCGCAGCGTGCCGTCCCCGCTTTTCCATGCTTACTCGACGATTCGCAGCGTGCGCGCTTGAGCATTGCGCCTCCCCAATTAATTCACGGTGACGGGTCACCCTTGGGGGGTGGAGTTTCCTGTGCCGCTCGCCAACGCCGCACCACACCCCTGCCCGCCGCCACCCGGCGCGAGCTGGGGGCCGCGCTCACCCCGGCGGGCCCGAGCATCTGTGGACGGGAGTACAGATCAGCAATGGATGGGCTCTGGGAACAAGCTCCCGTACGTCACCGTCCACCCGAACCTCTTCGCCGAGGTACGCGCTGACACAGCGGTAGACCGCGGCCAGCACCGGCCCCCGGTGCGCTACCTGCGTATTCGGGATGACCTCACCCCTGGCGACATCGCGGCGGCGGGGTGTCATGCGTCGGCGCCTGATGTCTCAGAGGCATCAGGAAGTCTGGAGAACGACGGCCAACGGCGGTTCAGCTGGCGGGGGGTACTACCTTGATGGTCGCAGTTCAGCGCGTACCAGTTCGCCGACCACCACCGCGGCCCCCTCAAGGCATACCGGGCCCCGGGCCCCGGTGCTAGCGATCAAGCATGAGCCAACCATCGGTCCCCCCGCTATCGTGTGCGTCACGAAACATCCGCCACAGCCCGGAGAATCCGTGGGCCCGCTCTCGCTCCCCACTTAGTTGCTTGCTCAGTCGGGAGCCGGCGTCGGTGCCCACGTGTGGGGCGTGGCCGCTTGCGGATGAAGACATCTGGCGACAGCGACACCTGCAGCGGGCGCGCCGCGAGGTTCAGCGTCTGGCGATCCCCAAAGCCGCGCGGATTTCGTCGGCCACCGTTTGGGCGGCCACGTCGTCTGGGCCGCCCGTGAGCCGGTTGTGAGTGAGGGCGAAGGCCAGGCCGTGCTCGGGGTCGGCGAAGGCGATGCTGCCACCGGAGCCGTGCATGCCGAATGCGGTGCGGTGGCCGCCCATCTCGGGGAGGCCGAGGAAGTAGCCCAGGCCCTTGGGCACGGGGTGGCCGAACATCCGGTCGCTCTGCTCTGTGGCCACGGCGGAGACCTGGGTCAGCCGCTCGGGGGAGATCAGCCGTACTCCGTCCACCTCGCCGATCAGGGCTGCGTACATGCGCGCGGCCGCGCGTGCGGTCATGGTGCCGCCCGCCGGGATGTCGGCGCGCAGGTAGTCGGGGCGGTTTCCGAGGGTGGCGGTGGGCCACACGTCCCGGTTCGGTATGGCGCGGAAGAAGGGCCAGGAGGCCGGCAGGGTGGAGAGCATGGTCTCCCAGTTGCCCTCCAGCAGGGTCGCAAGACGGGGTGCCGCGTCCTCGGAAACACCGAAGAAGAGGGAGTCGGCGACGCCCAGTGGCCGGGCGATGTCCTCGCGCAGCACCTGGGAAATGGTCCTGCCGGTGGCGCGGCGGATGGTCTCCCCGAGGATCCAGCCGAAGGTCCACGCGTGGTAGCCGGTGGCCGTGCCCGGCTCCCATAGGGGTTCCCGGTCCGCGACGGCGGTGCACATGGCATCCCAATCGCAGAGGTCCTCGGCCGTGACGTCAACAGGCATCTGAGGCACGCCCACGGAATGCGTGAGCGCGTGCCGCACCGTCGTGTTCTGCTTGCCGCGGGCAGCGAATTCCGGCCAGTAGTACGCGATCGGGGTGTCGTAGTCGATGAGTCCCTGCTCGGCGAGAACGTGCACGACGGTCGCGGTGACGCCTTTGCCGGTGGAGAAGCTGTGGAACAGGGAATCCCCGTCGACGCGGCGGCCTGAGCCGGGATCGGCGGTGCCCGCCCACGCATCGACGATCTGGAAGCCGTGCAGATAGGCCGCAGTCTGAATTCCGGTTTCCTGACCCGTCTCCACCAGCCGGTCGATGGCCTTCTGTACGCGTGCCTGGACGTCGGTCATCGCAGTCCCCTCAACAGCTATCCTGAACACCGCTCAACCCGAGCGATGTTCAAGTTCTAACTTGAGCGGTGTTCAGGTGTCAACCTCTTCTTCCCATGGGAGCCCCCGTTGGCCGTACGACGCCCTGACGTGATCGATGCAGCCATGACCCTGCTCGACGAAGCCGGCCTGGATGAGCTGACCACTCGCAAGCTCGCCGAGCGGCTCGGCTTGCGGGTCGGCGCCATCTATTGGCACGTCAAGAACAAGGACGAGCTCCTTGCCGAACTGGCCGACCGCATCGTCGGCGAGGTGCTGGCCGAGCCGCTCCCCGACATGAGTACGACGGACCAGCTGGAGACCACGGCCATGGCTCTGCGCCGGGCCATGCTCGATCACCGAGACGGCGCCCGCCTCGTCGCCGGATACGCCGTACCGGGATCGAACAGCCTCGCCCTAGCAGACCGGCTCATCGGTATCGCGCGCACCGCTGAGGTACCTCTTCCCCTCGCCGCCCACGCATGCGACGCACTCCTCAGCTACACGACCGGATTCGTGCTGCAGGAGCAGCAACAGCCCCCCGGCGCAACCGCATCAGGCGCTGACAAAGCCCTCGAACTGTCCGGGCTCCCGCATCTGGCAGAACTGCTGGCAGCCGGCATCCCCGACCGGGAGACCGCCTTCAGCGCCGGTCTGCGGCTGATCACCGCGGGGGTGATCGCAAAGTGACGGCGGCCCCGGTCTATCGGCCCTGGACGCCCACAGGTTCGTGATTGCCAGATCCGGAAGTGGCAGGCCGGCGAGAGGTGAGTCGATCCGCAGTCGCGAGACGGGATCGAGCCTTCGGATCGACGAGCTTCAGACTCACTGGTGAGGGGCTGTTGAGAGGCGGTCGGTGGTGCAAATAGTGCCTGGACGGATTCGGTGGCCGTCTCTCGCAGCCACGTGTGGGCGCGGTCGTCGTCGTAGCGCTGGTACCACAACAGGTACTGGGGGACCTCGGGCAGCGGGAGTGGCGGCGGCAATGTGGCGAGGCCGAGTTGTTCCCGGGCTGCGCGGGTGACCGCGTTGGGGAGGGTGACGACCAGGTCGGTGTCGAGGGCGAGTTGCAGTGCGAAGGCGGCGGTGGGCCCGGCGGCCACGACGTGTCGTTCGAGGCCGCGGGTGGTCAGGGCGTCGTCGATCGGGTCGTGCAGGCTTCCACGTCGCGAAACGGTGAGGTGTTCGGCGGCTGCGTAGCGTTCGATGCTCAGCGGGCCTTCGGTGAGGGGGTGGCCCGGTCGTACGGCGACGACCAGCCGGTCGCTGCCGACGAGGCGGTGGCGGATGTCGGGGAGCGTCGGAGCGCTGGAGCTCGATTCGAGGTCGACCTCACCCCGGCGCAGCTCGGCGTCGCCCGTCCCGGGTTCGGCCGACAGGCGCAGCCGGACGCCGGGGGCCTGGCGGTGGACGGCGGTGCCGCAGGCAGCGGTCAGGGCGTCGCCAGCGCACGGTGAACACCTGGTCCAGGGCTGCCAGGTCGAGTTCCTGCTGAGCGGACAGGAGTTGATGGGCCTGCTGCACGAGGGCGTGGACCTGGGCGCGCATGGCCAGCGCGCGGGTGGTGGGAACCATGCTGCGGCCGGTGCGGACCAGGATCTGGTCACCGGTGGCCTTGCGGATGCGGCCCAGGGAGCGGCTCATCGCCGGTGCGGTGACGTGGAGGCGTGCTGCGGCGCCGGCAACGCTGCCCTCTTCCAGCAGTGCGTCCAGGGCCGTGAGCAGGTTCAGATCCAATTGCATGCCAGTAACTCTATAAGTGAATAGCATGCACTTGTTGTTAATGATCGGGGGACCTACCTTCGAAGTGCAGGCGCGAGACAAGCCGCCCGCACACATCGAACTCAGGGAGCCCGCCATGAGCACAGCCATGACTTTCGCCGCCGACACGACGCTCCTGTCCGAGGTGACCGCCGCGGTGAAGACCGCCGGCGTCACGCTGCGCGAGCGCTACACCTCGCACGCCCGGGGCGTGAGTCTGGACGAGGTCGTCGCTGAGATCCACGCCAACGACGACGCGGTGCTGGACGTGCTGCGGGAACCGTTGCTGCGGGCCCGGCGGGGATCGCAGTGGGCCGAGGACGAGCTGGCCGGCGGCGCGCTTCCGCCCGGGGAGTGGTGGGTCGTCGACCCCGCCGAGGGCAACATCAACCACGTCCACGGCATGGACGAATGGGCCGTAACCGCCACCCTGGTCAGCGACAACCTGCCGGTGCTCACCGTCGTCCACCTGCCACTGACCGGCGACACCTACACCGCTGTCGCCGGCGGCGGTGCCCGCCTCAACGACCGGCCCCTGAAGGTGTCCGCCAAGACCGATCTGGGCGCCGCTCTCATCGGCACCGGCCAGGCCAGGCCCGGCGAGGACGAGCGCACCTTCCGGCGGATCGGTGACTCGGTCACCGCCATGCTCATCAACGGCCTGGTCGTGCGCGTGTCCGTTCCCGCCACGATGCAGCTCATCCACGTCGCGGCCGGACGCATGGACGCCTTCTGGCAGTTCTCCGACGTTCGCTCCGGTCTGGTCGCCGGTGCGCTGCTGGTCTCCGAGGCCGGAGGCGCCGTCACCGACCTGGCGGGCGAACCCTGGAACACGGGCAGCCGTGACTTCCTGGCCGCCGCCCCGGGCATCCACACCGCCGCCCTCAACGTCCTGTCTCCGATCGCCTGACCGGACACCTCCGCTCTACCCACCTCACACCGCAAGGAGCATCACCTCATGACCAGCATCGGCATCCTGGGCGCCGGCCGCGTCGGCGCCAACCTCGCCGGCAAGCTCTCCGCAGCCGGACACCGTGTCACCCTCGGTGTCCGGAACCCGGAAGAGACCGCAGCCCTTGCCGCCAGCATCTCCCCGCAGATCGCCTTCGCCGACCAGCGCACCACCGCCCGCACCGCGGACATCGTGATCAACGCGACGCCCGGCGACAGCGCCCTGGACCGCCTGGCCGGCCTGCGCACCGAGCTCTCCGGAAAACTCCTCGTCGATGTCTCCAACGCCACCCGCGACGCCGATGACGGCCTGCCCGGCGACCTGTGCTATCCCGGCAGCAGCCTCGCCGAGCAACTCCAGGCCGCCCTCCCCGATACCCATGTGGTCAAGACCCTCAACACCATGCTGTTCATGGTCATGACCGCTCCCGAAACCCTGGCCACCCCACCGACCGCCTATCTCTCGGGCGATGACCAGAACGCGAAGAAGACCGTCACCGGCCTGCTCGGCGACCTGGGCTGGCAGCCCGCATGGATCGAGGACCTCGGAGGCATCACCACAGCCCGCGCCACCGAGGCCATGATCCTGGTGGTTCCCCACATCCTGCGCCGACACGGCTTCAAGCCCTTCGCCGTCTCCCTCGCCCGCTGACCCGTCAAGACCGGGTTCAGACCAAACCAGTAGCGGGCTCGTGCGAGACAGCTGGGCGCTGGCAAAGAAGGGCAGCTGCTGTCGAAGTCCCGACGGGCACTCCGCCCAATGGCTCAAGGAACGTCCCAAAGCGAAACCCGTCACTTCGCCGCATGCGCTGGCGCGACAACCACCAGCATCATCAGAGTCACGGCACTACTGGTACCCGCTTCGCCGCGACGAACACGAGCGCACCAGAACGATCAGGAGAACAAGAAACAGGGGAAGGATGGTCAGGCAGCTCGTCCAGGAGTCGTCGAGCCGGCGCCGTCGATGACCCGGACGGCGCGGCGGAGCACGCGGTCCACGACCCCGGGGACCGGTTGGCGGCGTCAAGTCGATCCCACGACCCGATGGGCCGGCCTGGCCGGAGGGGTTCGCAGGCGCGCTGCCCTGGACAGGATCGACGCATGTACTCCGTGAAGACCATCCTGACGGCCACCGCCGCAGTCCTCCTCGCCCTCGCCGCTCCGGCCGCCGCAGTCCCCGCGGCTCCCACCGCCCCGCCCCGCCCCTCCGTGTCCGCCGCGCCACGTCCCTGCGACGGCGCCGCGACCTGCTACGTCGACGTGACGGTCGCTCAGGTCTGGGTGAGCCCCGGACAGGTCCGGCCCGTGGACGCCCCGGCGACCACCAATCCCGCTGACATCCGCGGCTGGTTGACAACCATGTCCCTGGACGAGCGGCGTGAGGTCGCCGGGGAGACGCAGGCTCTCCACGGCATCCGGGTGACCGTCGACCGCACCGAGTGGCACGGCGGTCTGCTCTGGGACCACGTATGGGTGCACGGCCAGCCCACCCCCAGGGACCAGGCAGGACGAGGCGCCTACCCCGGCTGGATTCCCGACCGGCAACTGACCTCGGAGCACCGGCGCCCGCCCGGCGCTACGCACGAGGAACGCGTTGCCCGCCCCACGGCCCGGGGCTTCGCCACCGCCCAGGCCGCGCTGGCCGGCCGCGGATCCGGGCAGGCGGGCGAGTACTCGTACAACACCTCCTTTCCGGTGAAGGCCGGTCCGCTGCCCGGAGTCGTCACCGCCTACTCCCCCAGCGGTGGCCGGCTGTTCTTCCGGGCTGACGACCTGGAGAGGGTGCCGGCCGCACCGAGCGGCGCGGACGTGGTCGCCGCCGCACGCGCCTTCCTGGGTCTGCCCTACCTGTGGTCGGGCACCTCCGGATTCGGCTACGACTGCTCCGGTCTCACCGGCCAGGTCTATTCCGCCCTCGGTGTGACGATTCCCCGGGACGCCCAGCCGCAGTTCGACGCGGGCGGCGGGCAGGTACCCGCCGGCTCGGCCGCGGGGGTGCGGATCACCGGTACGGAGGACCTCAGGCCCGGCGACATCGTCGCCTTCCGCCCCACCACCGGCACCGATGTCACCCACGTCGGCATCTATTCGGGGACGAGGAACGGCGAACCCATGATGATCAACTCGCCTCGGACCGGTGACCCGGTCAAGGAGGAGCCCATCGGTTCCACCGGCCGCGTCTACGTGGGCGCCACCCGCTTCCTCACCCGCTGACGCGCGTACGGCACTGCCGTGCGGCGAGCCCTGGCCACCAAGCATCTTGTTGACCAGGTCAGCTCAAGATCCCCCGCGCCGCCGTGACCAGCACAGAAACCCATTTGTCCGTTGGCTTTCAAGTCAGTCGCCGTGTCATCGAACCCAGCCGAAGATCTTCTTGACCTTGGCGTGCCAGGATGCCGGGGACACGACCGCCAGCACGTCGATGGAGCGGAGCTAGCCATGATCAGCGGTGCGCATGTCATCCTCTACAGCCAGGATGCTGAGGCGGACCGTGCCTTCATCCGTGACGTCCTCGACTTTCCCGGCGTCGACGCGGGCGGCGGCTGGCTCATCTTCAAGCTGCCCCCGGCCGAAGTCGCGGTGCACCCGACCGATGGCCCGCCCCAGCACGAGTTCTACCTGATGTGCGACGACCTTGATGCCCAGCTCGGCGAGTTCCGCGCCAAGGGTGTTGGGATCACCCGCCCGGTCAGCGAACAACGCTGGGGCAAACTGACTGCGATCCGGCTCCCCAGCGGCGCCGAACTTCCGCTATACGAACCGCTGCACCCGGTCGCCCACGGGCTGTGACCCCACCGCACTCAACTCGGCCCATCGCACGACGCTCAGATTGGGATTTCACTGGGTTGGGAGGCGTGTCGCCTGTTAAGTGCGATGTGCCGTGTTCGTGTCAGTGAGGGATGGCAGTGACGTTGTGTCAAGTGCTGTTGGTCCAATCTGAGTGTGTTGACGGGGGTGTGGCGTTTCGAGGCAGTGGCACTGCCGCCAAGGAGGTCATCAGAGGGCCCAGGGCCCTTACGCAACGTAGTGTGAGGGGCGGCCAAACCGCCGCCGACGACGGTCAGAACACGTCGTGGCTCGTGAAGTGATGGCCGCAGGGGGCTGGGTGGGTGCGCGTGCAAATGAGGCCGCCTCCAGTACCGAGCACGAAGGACTTGCAGCCGCACTTGCGGCACGGAGTCCCCTCGGGCTCCCCGCCGAGGTCCACACCTGCCTCGGACACCCGGGACCGCGCATCGGCGTAGGCGTCGGCGATACTCGCCGTGGCGTCGTCCACCACCTTCTGCTGCTCTTCGGTGACCGTTGAAAACCCGAGCGACTGGCGCGAGGAGCAGATCCGGTCGCTTCCATGGAGTCCCATCAGAGTCCGGCCACCCCGCCACCCGCCGCTTCATGTCCTTCTCATCTCGGCAGTCAGGGTGAGGGCCGTCGCCCCCATGCAGTGATCGCTGCACCCGTAAACCCGCCCGCCACCGGCCAGAATGCCGATAGAACGCGCGGGTTCCCGGCCGATCGGCTGCGAGATTCCGCGAAGGCGCGGGAGTGGCTGGAGTCCTGGACAAACGTGTCCGGGGTCGAAGGCATCGCGGTCAAGGGCATGTCAACCCGGTACCTGACTGGATACCGGGGATGGCTTGTCAACTGCACCGACTTGGTGGGTGAGCCGGATGCCGGCTGTTGAGGCGTGGTTGTGTGGCAGGGCCGAGCCGAAGTCGCGAGATCCATCACTCTGGGGTCACCAGGCCCGCGTCATACGCGGCGATGACGAGGTGGACCCGGTCGCGGACGCCGAGTTTGGTGAGCAGGTTTGCGACATGTGCCTTGGCAGTACCGGGGCTGATGCTGGTCGTCGGCGAGCTCGCGGTTGGACAGGCCACGTCCGACGAGGGTGAGGACCTCCCGTTCGCGTGCGGTGATACCTGCGAGTTCCCGCCTGGTCGGCGCGGGCACGGGTGCGGTACGAGCGGCGTAACGGGCGATCAGACGGCGGGTGACGCCGGGGGCGATCAGCGCGTCGCCGGCGGCGACCACGCGCAGGGCGGTCAGGAAGCCGTCCAGGTCCATGTCCTTGACGAGGAACCCGCTCGCTCCGGCGCGCAGTGCGGCGTGGACATGCTGGTCGGTGTCGAAGGTGGTGAGGACGGCCACTCGGACGTGTGGGGACTCCTGCGTGATCATCCGAGTCGCCTCGATGCCGTCCATGCCGGGCATCCGGATGTCCATGACGACGACGTCGGGTGCGAGTCGCCTGGTCAGGGACACGGCCTGGGAGCCGGTCGCCGCCTCGCCCACGACCTCGACGCCGGGCGCGGCGTCGATGACCATCCGCAGTCCGGTGCGGACCAGCGGCTGGTCGTCGGCGAGCAGGACACGGATCGTCATGTGGCCTCATCTCCCTTTGTCGGATCGACGTCCAGCGGGAACCGGGCGGCGACGCGGAAGCCACCCCCCTCGCGGGGACCGGCGTGGAACGCCCCGTGCAGCAATGCGACCCGTTCCCTCATGCCCTGGATCCCGTACCCGCTGGTGTAGGCCCCCGCATCGGTGCCGGACTTCGCGGCCCCGCCTTCGTCGAGAATCTCGACGGACAGCTCGTGCGGCTTCCGGCCGATCGTCACGCGGCAGTGCCGGGCGGCCGAGTGGCGGACGACGTTCGTCACCGACTCCTGGACGATGCGGAACGCGGAACGGTCGACGGCCTCCGGCAGGTCGTCGACTGACGGCCCAGTGCGGCGCAGGCCCACGCGGACCCCGGCGCGGGCCGTTGCCGCGACCAGGCGGTCGAGGTCGCCGAGGCCCGCGAACGGCTCTGCGCCGAGCGCGGCTTCCGGGCCCTCGGACGACGGTTCCTGATCGGTCCGGCGCAGGATGTCGAGCATGGTACGCAGGCCGCGCAGCGTTTCGCGGCCGGTGGATTCGATAGCGGTGAGCGCGTCCCGCGCCTGCTCCGGCTCGCTGTCCAGGACGCGTCTCGCCGCCCCGGCCTGGATGGAGACGACGCCGATGCCGTGGGCGACCATGTCGTGGAGTTCGCGGGCGATGCGCAGCCGCTCCGCCGTGACCGCCTGCTCGGCGGCGTGCGCCCGTAGCGCCTCGTCGTACGCGCGCCGCTGGTGTACGTACGTTCCCGCCGGCCAGGCCAGTAGGACGAGCAGGGCCAGGCAGGCCGTCAGCCCGAGGAATCCGGGGGCGAGTACGCGGGACCATCCGCCGTCGCGGTGGAAATCAACTTGCAGGACGGTCTCCTGGACGGCGAGGGCGGCGAGTGCCGCCACGAGCGCGGTGCGCGCGGGGCGGGCGGCCGCGACTGCGGCGACGAGCAGGACGGTGGCCGCGAGGAGGGGCCAGGTCTGCTCGGCCCGCAGCCGGAGCGCCGATGCCGTGACGGCCTCGACGAGCAATGTCCCGAGCACAGCGACGGGCCATCGCCGGGCCCACGCGAGCGGCGCGGCTACCACGAGCGAAGCGGCCGCCAGGACAGCGCCCTCGCCGGCCGGGTCGCCCGGCACGGGAGCACTGCCCAGAGCCGCGTACAGCAGCAGCGCCGTCGCCGCGACGGCGCACGTGGCGAGCGCCGCCCGCGCGGCGCGCGGCAGCCGTTGCAGCAGGGGCGGCGCGGGCGCGGCGGGCGGGTGGGGTGTGGTCACGGGCACAAGTCGAGCGTAGAGAAGCCAGTGTCCCCGGTCGTCAGACCACAGGCGTATGCCCGGGGGCAGAGACGGCGGCGCCGATCACCGCCGGTGGGTCGATGCGGCCCGGCACGGTGCCCAGGCACGGTGGGTCGCATGATCGAAGTCAAGGGACTGACCAAACGCCACGACGACGTCCTCGCCGTCGACAACCTGAGCTTCACCGTGCGGCCCGGCACGGTCACCGGGTTTCTCGGCCCGAACGGAGCCGGCAAAAGCAGCACCATGCGTATGATCCTCGGTCTGAACCGGCCCACAGCCGGTACGGCCACCGTCGACGGGCGCCCGTTCGTCGCCCGACAGGCCGGCCTGCACCACGTCGGTGCGCTGCTGGACGCCGGGGACGTCCACCCCGGCCACACCGCCGCCGCGCATTGCCATTTTGTCAGTGCTGCCGAGCGCTTGCCGCCCACACACTGTGGCCGACTCGGCAGCCGAACGGGGCACCCACTGCTCGGGCGGGGCGAGACCTTCCGGAACCGCGGTACCGCTGCGCCCGGAGCAGGCCAGGCAGCTCTGGCTGCAGTGGTTGCCTGGCCACAACCGGGGCCGGGGCGGTCTCGGTTGCGGTGGATCGTGGCGTATCATCGATCTTGAGCTCGACGCCCTGCCCGGGTGGTCGGTCTGGCGTTGGTGGTCCAAGGAAAGGCACCCCACTTCCTGTGGGGGGATGCAGGTGCAAGGCCTGCCCAGCGCTCAACCGGGTCTCGCCTCCTTCCTCGTAGTGGAAGGAGACGAGACCGTTTTCGTTTGCATGGCACGCGGGCCCCGCCGGCCCAGCATCGGGCAGGCAAAGATGGCCCCGCGGGTGCCGGGGAGATGCCCGGCCGCCGCCCCCGGACGGGTCCTCAGACGTCCGGTAACCCTCACGGAGCTCGAACAGGCCCAGCTCCCAAGACCCTCCGCACCCACTGTTGTGTAGGTGCGGCTGATCGCTGGTCCGTTGCGAGCAAGGAGAAGGCCCCCACCGTGGTGGAGGACTTCGCGCCTGAGTAACGAGGGCGCGGCTGGCGCGGCCGTCGCTCAGGCCGTTACCGCCGAGGCTCGCGGCGCGCTGCCAGGCGAGCGCCGCGCGCGTCTGCTCAGCCGGTGGCTGCTGCCTGCCCCTTCGGCGCTCTCGATCACCGAAGCGACGTCCGCGGGCAGCAGGGCGCGGGCCAGGCTGCGGACGCCCCAGGCTCGGCCGGCGGGCGGAGGGTTCCGTAGCCCAGGAGGGTCAGGGACCAGCAGTCGCCTCCCGATGCGGGTTTTGACGGGGTTGCAGCGCCGGACACCGACATGCTGTCCGGGGTGGATGGGGTGGAGGTGGGGCCACCGCCCCGAATGGTCGGGGCGGTGGGGTGGGTTCAGATGGAGCCGACGATCTTGTGGGGGGTGACGCGGATGACGACGCGTTCGCTGTCGTCGCCGGCGCGGGGGTTGAAGTCGGCGTAGTCCTTGCCGGTGTACTTGCGGGAGAGCTGGTTGATCAGGTCTTGGCCGCCTTCAGTGGTGAGGCCTGCGGTGCCGCGGACTTCGGCGTAGGTGTACGGGGCATCGTGGGGGTTGATGAGGACGGTGATGCGCGGGTCGCGGCGCAGGTTTTCTTCCTTGCGGCGTCCGACGGTGGTGGAGATGAGCAGGTCGTTGCCGTCCCGGGCGAGCCATGTGACGGTGACCTGCGGACTGCCGTCGGGCTGGATCGTGGCGATGGAGGCGAAGACCGGGGAGTCGTCGATGATCCTCTTCAGGTCGTCGGAGAGAGTAGCGGGCATGGTCGGCTTCCCTTCCTGGGGTTCTGCTCCTGGTTAAGCGGCAGGGACATCCTGGGGAAGCTGTTGGTTTTCGGGCAAACGAGGACTTGCGCCGTGCGGCCGGCCTGCGTGGGTGTGTCCCGGAATTCCGCTAGGGGCATCTGGCGAGGGAGTCCGGTGGGACTGCCGCCGATCAGGAGTCGGTTCACCCGGATGGACCCCACGGACGCGCGAGGCCCCCGACGGCGACCGCCCTCCGTCTTGCGGTCTCTGGATGTCGCCGATGCCGAGCTGATGGAGCAAGCCCGCCCCGGCGGGGCCGGCAGCGCGGTGTGTGAGTGCGCTTACGGAGCTGCTCGGGTGGGCGGTCTGGGCCGGGAAGACGTCAGGGCCGGCCCGGCGGGTGCGGGTCTGCCCTGAGGTGTGCGGCACGCGCGCCGCAACGCGGTGCTGCTGTGTCCCCGTCTGCGAAGTCACCAGCATTCGAGGGTCCGCCGGTTGCCCGGTCGGTTCTGCACCCCACGGTGCCTGGTCGCGGCCACGGGAAGCAAGTCGCGTGTGGACGGACCTGGACGATCGGGTGCCAGAGGGTAGGGAGACCGTAGGGCTGGGCGACTGGGGCCGGAGCCAGCGGCGGACCCAAGACGGTCGAGCCGGCCTCGGCCGAGCCGGAGCGCCACGTGAGGACGCCATCGTTCTCGCCGACCTTGTCAGCGACGTGTTCTTGCAGGTCGTCGCGGATGTCGGCAGGGTTCCACTTCGCTCCGGCGAGCAGGTGCTGCAGGCCATCGGGGGTTGCGTGGCCTGCCTGCTCGGCCAGCTGCCAGCGGTTCTTTCGGGCTACTGGTGCGAGCAGGCCGCGTACGTAGTCACGCATGCGGCGGCGTAGTTCCACCCGGCCGAAGCGATGGCCGATGTTCACGAAGAGGTCGTCCAGTTCCAGGTTCGACTGCTCGCCAACACGTGCGCTGATCACGTGGGGAAGCTGCCCCCTACGCTGCCACTACCTGCGGCGCTGTCGCACGATCGAGGGGCGGCTCGTCGAAGACCGCCCCTGACCACTCCGCAGCCCGCTACACCCCAGCCGCCCAACCAAACCCGCAGCTCAGACAGCGAAATCCTGCTGGAGTACTAGCGTCACCACCAGTAGACGGGGTAGCGGGAGCTGGCGGAGCGGGCGCGGGAGAGGGCGCAGCCGGCGAGGACGAGGAGGACTGCCGAGCCGGCGAGGAGCGGCACGAAGGTTCTGGGGTCGGGTGTTCTCAGGACGATGACGACGGCGGTCGCGCAGGCCGGGGAGTGCGGGGTGCGGGCCATGGTCATCAGGGCCAAGCCGAGTCCGGCCGCGAGGGCAGCCGCCCATGGGGCACTACCCAGGGCGGCGAGGGTTCCGTATCCGACGGCGGCGCAGATCAGGTGGCCTGCGATCACGCTGCGGGGTTGGGCTAGGGGCAGGTTTGGGACGCTGTGCACGATCGCGGCGGATGCGGCCAGTGGGGGGATGAGGACGGGTTCGTGGATCACAGCGCCGATGGCCGTCAGCGCCAGCATGACGGCGGTGGCGCCGCTGATGCTGTGCAGGGCATCGCGCGGCGTCGGCGGGGCGGGGGCGCGGCCCGCCAAGCGGGGCAGCGCCCGGGCGGATGGCCGGTCGGGCGGGGGTGGTGACGGCGGGATTGTGGTGGTCCGGTCGGTGCTCAAGGAAATGACGTCTTCAGAGGATTGGCCGACGGGCAGGGACCCGATGGCGGTGATTGGCAGGGGCAGGAGTCTCTTCGGCTTGTACCGCTGTGACAGCCACTGCGATCGGCAGGGACGGGGGGACACTGCAGAGGCCCGGTGTGGGGGCGGCCGTGACTCCCCTGGATCATACGAAGCCCGACAAACCGTGCAGCAGCCAGCCCCCCGAACGCCGCGGAGGTAACGACTTCGGACCGCACAGGTGCGGCTCTTCGGGGGTTGTGCTGGCGATTGCTCGCAGCGGGGGCTGGACGGTTGCTCTCCGCGGGGGACCGGAGGTGCTGCCGGAAGTGTGAACCCCCGACATCGAGCGGACGCCACCTGCTGTGCGCGATCGGCTGCCGCCGTCGCTGGAGGCACTGTGCCGGTACGGCGCGGAGTGGACCGCGACGAAGCTGCGGTGGGGTCCTTGACGAGTACGCCGACGTCAAGGGATGACGCCTCCACCATCCGAAACTCCGGGGTCTGTGGCATTCGTGACCGGCACCCCGACCCACAGGATTTGACTATTCCTCACTCGGCCCTGCCAACGCCATTGCGCACCGCGGCCGGTGACTCCCGAACTCATCGATTTTGATCATGTGGCGGGCTGCTGCCGTCGGGTCCGTTGCCCGGGGCCGGCGGTCTGAGCGCCGACGCCGGGGGTTCGCCGGACACCCGTCCCGGCCGGGGAGGGGGCCGAGACCGTGGGGTGTCCGGGTGCCGTACGGATCCGGGCGGCAGCCCGTCGTGCGGGCGGGCCTGCCGCATGACGCCGGGGGAAGGGCGGCATGCGGCGGGGCCCGCTCCCGGAAGCGACCCACCTGCGAGGTGTTCGCTTCCGGTTACCACGCGTCTGTCCCGGCCGCCCTCCCCCAAACGCCTTCCCCTCCAGAGATTCTGAGGGGACGTCAAGGGCTGCTGTGCTCTCGCGGCACGCGAACGCAGCTACGTGGGCCACTCCGGATGCAGTATGGGCCTGCCCGCCGCACTGTGGATGCATGGCGGACCAGACGGAGATCGTGATCCATCCCGTGTCACCGCAGGGCGGCCGCAAGGTCACCGTGCACGCGCTCGGCGTGGACGCGGACCTGGGCCGGGCGTTCACGCCCGGGGACGTGTCGGAATTCCTGCGCCGGGCCGGCCTGGAGGATGTGGACCTGTCCGAGGACGGGCCGATCCGCTGGGAGGGGGGCGGCCCCGAGGTGTGGACCGGCGACATCTGACGCCGCCGGGCACCTACCCAACAGCTATCCAGTCCGGCGGCTTGCTCGGGCGCCATGTCGGCGTACACGTGAACAGACGAGTACGTAGACATCTGGGGCGCTGGGGCTGTCGGCGGGGACGGTACGGCCGTCAGTACCAGGTCCCCGCGCTCTGCCAAGGGCCGACCGCCTGGATTCGCCGAGGTCGCGACTGCTGGGGTCTGTCTGGTCCGGGAAGTGGGCTCGTTCAGGAGTCATCGGCCTGCTGCCGGGGCCGGCGCGCGGTCAGAGGTGCGGACGCGATGCCCCTGCGAGTGCCGGACAGGTCCGAGAGACCGCCGGCTCCCGCTCAACCACTCGGATCCCGCGCCCGGGATGCGATCGAGCACATCGTGCGGGCGGGTCCGTGACGGCGAGGACCTGCACATTCATGCCGAGCCGTTTGTGCTTGCCCGAGTAGTACGGGGTGTCGGCGGCGGTCGGTCGGCAGCAGGGATTGCCTTCAAGGAGGACAGGCCGCCGCGCCAGAGAAGTCGCCGCCTATCTCACGGCGCAGGGAGTCGAGGCAGACCACGGCGTCCACCGCGGGCGACGTCGGTGGCGAACATCGGACTTGCCGGAGCCGCCGGGCCCGACGGCGACCAGGAGTGGGCAATGAGTCAGCGAGTAGGTGTCGGGGCGAAGGGGATTCCCGAAGCCATGCCTCGGAGGCCGACCATGAGGGACTCGCCCAGGAAGCTCACGCCGATGGAGAGCTGGAGGGGGCGTGGTGCGCCGGCGGGCTGCCCGCCGCCATGGACGTCGAACTGGAAAGCACGCGACTGGCCGCCCTCCTCGACGGACTCACCCTCCAGGCAACGCTACTGCGGGACCGCTATCCGCCGACGCTGCTCCGGCAGGTACTCCGTCGACACCTGGACGCCCTCAAAGGCTGCCTGTGCCCCACCGGCCCGGGCGGGGTTCGGGCAGGATGATCCGGCGCACCGGAGGCCACCCGCTGCGGTGGCACCTGCCCGGTTCCGACCGTGATCCGGAGGTCCCAGTGACGTCGTACGACGACCAGGCACGGCGTGACGAGCTGTACCGCGACCCGTACCCGCTCTACGACCGCGCCCGCCGCGCCGAGGGACTGACGCACGTGCCCGACTTCGACGAGTGGCTGGTGCCGCGCGACCGGAACGTACGGGAGGTGCCGTGTCGGCCCACTGGATCTGCGCAGAGTCTGGCTTCATCAGCCGCCTGGCCTGCTGCGTTGTCCTGCCGGGTGTGGTCGTGATGAGCGACGTGTGGCAGTGGGTGGCGACGGTCTTTTGCGCTGGGTGTGAGTGGCATCGTTCGTGGTGACGGGGCTGGGTGATGGGTGTCGTCTGTTGGTGAGGGCCGGTGTCGTTTCCCGGTGAAGGTCTGCTGTCGCTTGTGTAGGCCCATCCCGGGGCGGTCGCCGTTCGGGTTTGTGGCGTGCGGGTCGCGGCCGCCGTGCATGCCTGCGCCGACCCGGGGCGGGCCCGTGTTCTGGACCGTTGATGAACCGACGGAGTCCGGTGGCCGCCCATCCCGAGTGGGCCGGACGCATGATGCTCTGGCCGCCGGTCTGGGCTGCGCCGGGGCGGGCCCGGGTCGGCGCATCGCGGTGGCGGCGCACGTCCGCGCAGGTATGGCGGCAGGGGGCCGGTCCTCATCAGTCGAAGTCGATGTCGCTGTCGGGCGTGAGGTCGACGTCGCCGTCGGGCGTGAGGTCGAGGTCGGGCTCGTCGTTGCCGCCGTTGCTGTTGGGGGGTGTCCTGGTCGTCGTCTTCGAGGCCCTGCTGGTAGTCGGGGTCCATGAGGTCGCCGCCGTTGACGCCGGGGACGCTGTGGTCGCTGTCCTGGAGGTCGGGGTCGTGGCCGTCGTTGTGGGGGGTCTGGGTGACGTGGTGCTGTGGGGCGGTCGGTGCGGCCATGGCGGTGGCGGGGAGGGCCACGCCGGCGCCGAACAGCGTCACGGATGTGCGGCGAGCACGATACGACGGTTCCAGGAAATGCTGTTCATCGGAGTTCTCCGCGGAATATTGCAGGGTGGGCTGTTTTTCGGACCCGTATCGTCCGGGGCTTTTCCCCGGTGGGGCCTGCTTCCAATGAGCCCCTCCGCAAGGCTGCCGTCATGTCACCGGAATACGTGGCTTGACACCCGGCGTCGGCCCTGGTTCGACTGGCCGGGGCGGATGTGTGGGCCCGGACGTGCGGGTGTGCGCCCCCGTCGGGCCCACCGCACCATGACCGTGTCTGCGTACCCCGCGGCGAAGGAGACGGCCAGGCCCTCGGGCCATCACCGCCGTCGACGGCCAGCCCACCCCGAACATCGGCTCCTACTGCCAGGTCATCAACAACCGCCGCGCCGGTGCCACCGTTCCCTCCACCATCCAACGCGCAGGCCAGACCATTACCCTCCAGGCCCCCTCGACAGCTGACACACCTTCCAGCCGGGAGTCGTTGATCCGACCGGATCAGCGACTCCCGGCATGCCCCGACGATCAACAACGCCTCATGTCATCGACCGCATCTCGCGTCGTCTCCCACTGACGTTCTGAGGTTCTGGCACGGGAAGCGAAGCGGTGACTGACGGTGTCGTGCGGTGGTCGGCGCCGATCGGCCGACGCTCGACGACCTGGCTGTGGCAGGGGCGCTCGAAGAGTCGGAGCCGGGCATCAGGCCGGCGGGGTTGATGTCGAGGCGCTGGGCGAGTTCGGGCAGGACGGGGAGGTCGGGGAGTTCTTCGAGATCGATCTGTTGCCCTGGTCGACGCCGCGGCTGAAGGACGCCGCTGCGGCTGTGGGCCACCCGGAACTGCCGTGGGCTCGCCACACGCTCGCGTCCTTCCTGCTCCGCCAGGGCCGCTTCAGGGAATCCGTGGCCCAGTTCCGTCACGTCGACGGCTACACGCTCGGACTTCCCTGGCACTACCAGGCGTTTCCGAGGCTCTCCTACCGCTCCCACCGCACGCGGGCGATGTGGGGAGCCCTGCTCCTGCGCCGCTGATCCATGCAGGTGCCGAGCGAGGGCGGACACACTCCGCGGAAGAGGGCCGGCCGCTGCCCTGTCCCAGGCTAGCGGGGCCGCTCCCGTCCGGGCATTGCGCCCCGGCGCACCACACAGACGTCGGCTGAGCAACGAGCGCTGACAGAGCCGCCCCGACCACAGCCGCCGCTTCATCAACCACACCCTCAAGTTGCACACCGGCACCTGAGCGAACCACGGCTCGCCACCAAGTGGCCCAACCTCGCGGTCCGCGGGAAACGTCCCGGTAGATTCCCGAGGGAGCCGTATCCATCAGGGACGCCCGGCCATGTATGACCTCGGCTGCGTGGGCCTACGGCGTGGAGGGCCACAATGAGGGTGCCGAACATGGGCGACGAGCAACAGGCTCCGCCGACACCCGACGAAATCCAAGCCAAGGTCGGAAAGCGCCTGGACGACGTCGCCAAGATCCTGGCCGGTGCGCTGATCACCGTTGCCGGGATCATGACAACTCTCGGGCTGTCCAGCGACATCGTGTTCGTCGCCCTCAACAACGAGTCATGGCCGATCTACGTGGCCTCGCTCTGCGCCATCCTCGCCATCGTCTGCAGCATCGTCGCCCTGCTCGTCCACCCCACGCGGCGGGGCAATCTGTGGGAGACCGGCGTTCTCGTCCTCGGAGTCATCTTCTACATGGTGGCTCTCAGCGTGGCAGTGATCGGCGCGGCCAAGGCCGCCGGCGGGAACGGACGGCCCACCATCACCAACGTCAAGATCGAAGGCCCGCGGTCCCATCTGCGAGTGACCTTCGATGTCCACGCCAACGGCGTGGAGACATGGGCCACCATCCAGGTGTTCGTGACCCCCATGCGGGCCGACTTGGCCACGCCCGTCCAAGACTCGGTCGACGACTATTCAAGTGAGCTCAGACCTGACGACGAAGGCGCGGTCGAGCAACGCGTCAGCATGCCAATGGCACTGCCACCACAGGCGGGGGGCATCAGCATCGTCGCCCTCAACGCGGGCGACGGAACCGACGACGTGTGTAACGCACGCACCCAGCGCGGGCCGACCTGCACGTACATCCGCATCCCGTAAGGCGGGAACCCGAGGGGTTCCTCACCCAGGCCGTGGAGCCCTCCTGCCGGGACACCGGCCGACTGCATGCACGTGCGCCACCGATCCGCCGCGGCACTGGGCCGCCTTCCGCGACCCGCCGACCAGACCGGTCACGCGGCCACCGTCAGTCACCTCTTCACGCTTCCCGTGCCAGAGCCCGTTCTGACGTCGTCCGCCAGCAGGGTGGTCCGTGACGGGGTGGCATACGCCGGCCCGGGGGAGGCGTGCGTGTGCAAGCGGCACGCCTGCGTCGGCATCGGCTCCATCTTCTGGTGGAGTGAGCACAGGACCGCGGCCGAGCCGGTCATGGAGTGGCACCCCGGCGGCGGGATCCGCTGCAGAGAACTCGCCCAGCGCTGACTTCCGCCGCGCGACGGCGTGCCGCTGCGCCGCCCGACGGAGACGGCGCCGTTCCCTTCGGAACACCGCGTCGCCGCGGCAGCGCCCCGGCGCGCTCACCGGCAGGCAATCCGCGTCCTGGCCGCCGCCGTACGAGACTGTTTCAACCTGTCTATCGAGGTCAGCGGCGTTGAGCCGGGAGTCCGGCGAACCCCTCCCGTTCGCGGAACAGGCACAGTCACGGAAGCGCGAACGGAGGTGCCGGGCCGCTCGGTGCGCCTGCCGTGCGAGTCTGGTTGACCGTCATCAGCGCAGCCCGGACGTCCGCTCTTGCCGGTGCCGAGTATCAGCTGCCAGCTCGGCGAGCCCGAGGTTCGGGCTAGTACTGCAACGGTCTTTGTCGTGGTGGTTTGTTGGTTTCTGGTGGGGTGTGGCCGCGTCGTTTGTAGTGGCTGATGCGGGCTTGGTGTTGTCGTCTGCGGCGCCAGTGTGACCAGTGCAGGATGTGGTCGATGCTCGGGCGTGGGCGCCGATGGCGAGGGCCATGCGGCGGTGCCAGCCGTCGTAGCGGCGGACCTGGTAGTCGTCCAGGCCGCACTCCTGCTTCGCGGTCTGGAAGCATTCCATTCCTCGACCGCCCACCGGCTGCCCGCGATGTGGATCAGCTCGTCCAGTGATGCCTTTGGAGAAACCGTAGTCGGCGTCCGCGGTCACCCACCCGAACGAGATCCGGTCCGCGCTCGCCCGGCGGATCAGGGCCTTGGCCATCACCACTTTCGTCTCGAAGCGGACCGTGTCCTCGATACCGGCGGCCCGGAACCGGTCGCGGTCGTCCGTCCACGAGGTGGGCAGATGCAGATGCAGACGCCGGTCGATCAACGTGCGGCCGTGACTGTCGGCATAGGCGAGGAAAACTCCGATCTGGGAGTTGTCCCGAGGTGCTCGATTACGTAGTCCCTCACGTCGTCCAGGACCTGATCGGCGTCCAAGTCGATCCGGTTCAACAGCCGGTGGATCCGGTCCGGACCGCAATCCCGGCCTCCTCGGCCAGCGCCCAGCCGTTCTTCCGCTCCAGCGGGGCGATCAGCCCGCGCACGTACGCCAACGCCGCCTCACGCGGCTCCGACCTGGAGAAACGGTGCACGAACCGCTCGTGCAAGAGTCAGAAAGCGCCTATAGCGGTCGACACAGTGTTTGGATCTGTCGGGAGGCGATGAGGCAGCAGGCCAGCTTGAGGGGGTTACGGGGTACGGGCCGGGAAGGTGAAGGTGTAGCCCTGGGCTGAGAGCCAGGGCAGGTAGCGGGTCAGCGCGGCGACGGTCTGTGAACGGTCGCCGCCTCCGTCGTGGAACAGCACGGTCGGCTGGGCGGGCAACTCCTTCTCGACGGCGGAGAGGATGGAGGGCAGGCCGGGCCTGCTCCAGTCTTTGGGGTCGACGCTCCAGCCGAGGGGCCGCATCCCGCTCGCGGCCGCGATCTCACGGCTCGCGGGGGTGAAGGCACCGCCCGGCGCCCGGTAGTAGTCGACGGGAACGCCAGGGGCCGCTTTCTCGATCATCTCCTTGGCCGCGAGGATCTGCCGGCTCTGGTAGGCGACGGGTTTGTGATCCATCGTGACGTCGTGGTCCACGGAGTGGTCGCACAGCCGGTGTCCGGCGGCGGCGACCTGGCGGACCAGCTCCGGGTGAGCCTGGGCCTTGGTGCCGATCATGCAGAAGGTGGCCTTGACCTTGTTGCGCCGCAGCACCTCCAGCACCTGCGGGGTCCAGCGGGGGTCGGGGCCGTCGTCGATCGTGATGGCGATGTCGTGGCCCGCTCCCTGAGCGAGGCGGGATATCCCGGCCGGCACCTGCGCGATCGCCGCCTCCGGCGCCTGCGGCCGCGCCTGTGCGGACCCGGAGCGCGAAGCGGCGGACTGGCCTCCGTTGCCGCCGGTCGCGGCGAGCGCTGGTGCGCCGGCTGAGGCCAGCAGGCCCAGTACGGCCGCCGTCACGCTGAAGCGCGCCCGGCGGCGGCCTCCGGAGGTGGTGGTGCTCATGGATGCGTTCTTCCCTTGCCCTCGCGCTTCGGACTCTCGTTGCTCGTCCAGGCTAGGCGGCCGACGGTTTGTCCCTCTCAGCCGAAAGGCCCCTTTTCGCTGTTCGGGCTGTGATGGTGGTCACTCCGGCAGTGGGCGCAACGGCTGCGTGCCATTGCGGCCGACCGGGCGGGGGAGTATCAGGAGGGTGGGTGGGCCAGGTGCCCACGCTGGCCCGCCGCCGGGACCTGCCCGTGCTGTCCGGGGCATCGACCTCCGCCGGAGCACCCAGCATGGTGAACCGGCTCTTGTCGCTGCCCTCACCTGCAATGGACACCGCGAAGTACTGGACCACCGGCCCTGCCACCGCTGTCGACGGGCTGCTCGTGGTCCCTCGGTTTCACTGCGGTCCGCGATCGCGCCCACCACGACCGTCCACATGCCCTCGCGCAGTAGAAAGCGGCGGGGTGACTGCGATCGGGTAGTCCCCGGAGCGGGAGCCGGAGCCGGGCCAGATGCAGGCGAAGGGGATCAGTGCCGGTGCAACCGGCGGCCCGCCGCGCCCTCCGGTGGAGGGGGCGGCGGGCCGCTCGCTGCATCGCGCGGGCATCTAGGGAAGGGTGCAGACGACCAACGGCGTCGCGGTTGCTGTGGCGGTGCCGGTGTTCTTCACACCGATCACCCAGCCCCGGTCGGTCGGGGCCGAGTCGGTGATGAAGGTGAGTGAGCTGCTGGTGCGGCCGCCTCCCCCGGTGGGCACGCCCGACGGACAGTCCACCTGGGCTTAGCTGAAACCTCCCGGGGGGATGGACACGGTCGGGCCCTGGGACTGGGGGTGGGGGCCCATTGCCGCCGCGGCACCGGTGCTGGCGGGGAAAGCGGGCTTGGGCGGATCGTTCCTGGAGCCCAGTGCATTGGCGGCGGTCACGCCGCTGGCGAGGAGCACGATGGCGGCCGTGGCGGCCAGGGCGAGGGGGTGGATGGATTTCATGCTGGCGTTCTCCGGGCACTCGATGTTCGGGACAGCCTTGGGCTTCCACATCCCGCCCGGTGATCCACCCGGTAACTCGTTCAGGTCAAGAGGAAACGTATATGCGTATGTCGAAAGAGTGAACCCTGCTTCGCGCGGTCACGGGTGCGCTGGCTGTATCGCCCACGAGCGCCGTCGACAGGCCGGCAGCGAGGGTGATGTTCTTGGTCTGGCGAGCGGGTCGCAGGTCTGCGATCTCCGGGGTGGTGACCGTGGTGGTGAGGTAGCGGAGTACTTCCCGGGCGATGCCCGTTTGCCGCCCACAGAAGGAACGCTTGCTTGCAGCGCCGTGTGCGCGGATGGACGGCTCTGACACGTTGACTCGGCCCAAGCGGCAGCGCGCTCCGTCCGCTGCGCTTGGGGCACTGTCGGTGGCAGGGGAGAGGATGCCGGTACGACACTGCTGCCGATCACCGCGCCCGCGTCCCTGTTGGACGCCCACCGCCTCGACCCCGAAGCCGGCGGATGGGATTCAGGGCTGACCACGCAGTGGCCGCACGCCTGCGCCTCGCCGAAGCAGCCGTCCCATTCACCAGCGTGCATGCCCTGGACGTCGGCTCCTGGCCCGCCACGGACTGGTCGGTCACCCACCCGGCGCCCGGCCCGGCCCGTCAGGGGCGCACGAGTAGAGGGGCCCCGGCGGGAGGGTTCGCCGAGGCTCTTCTCGTGGTGGCCGAGGTCCGGGATGGGGCTTGTAGCCCACGTTGCTCGCGGAGGAGCCACGTGACCGCGTGACGCGGGGTATGCCACAACATTGGCGTCGTGGTCAGGTCCTCCCCAGTTCCGGGGGTTTGCGCGACTAGCCTCCGCATCATGCTGCGTATCGCTGACACAGGCACCGGCCGCCTCGTGGAAATTCCTTCCGCACACCGTCACCTGTTGCGCATCTGCGTCCACCTGCCGGTCACCGACACCCGGATCGGCACGGTGCACCTGCGGGCGCCCCTGCTCGGCGACGTCCTGGCACGTACCGCGGAGCTGCACGGTCTGGCGTCCCAGACGGTCCTCACCACGCCAGACCTGCCGCATGAGCAAGCCCAGGCGCTCGATCGCGCCATGTCCGATCTCGGTATCCACCCGCCCGCCACCGTCGGTGTTCACGATCTGACCGACTCGCTTTGCGACGCTGCCGATGTGCACGTGCTCGCTCACGGCACCCCCAGACAGGACACCGCCGACGGGGTCTGGATCTACGTGGGCCGGCTCAGCCCAGCACCCCCGGACGAGGGCGTCCCCGTCCGTGGAGGTCTCCTCGCCTCCGGTCTCTTGGAGGCTTTCGCCCCGGAGGGGACCGATCCGCTGGCTGTGCGGATGCTGCTGCTCGGCCACGCCTACCGCACGCCGGTCACGGTGACCAGCTCCGCGCTCGCCGAGGCCCGGCGGACGCTGGGGCACTGGCGGCAACAGGTGGCCGAGTGGGCGCAGGAGCCGTCCAGGCCGATCCCTGCCGACGTCCTGCGGCAGGCGCATGCCGCACTCGCCGATGATCTCGGCGTTCACGCCGTCCTGGACATGCTGGTCGGCGTGGCGGGGCGCGCCGACGTGCCGGCCGGAGCCAAATTCGAGACGTTCGCCTTTCTCGACCGCGTCCTCGGGCTGGACCTCGTGCGTGAGGTCGGCCGCCAGCACCGGGCGACGCCATGACTTCACGCGACTCCCGGCGCCTGGTCGTCCTGCGGCACGCCAAGTCCGCCTGGCCGGACGTGCCCGACTCCGAGCGGCCACTCGCCCCGCGCGGACGCCGGGACACGCCCCTGCGGTCGGCCGCTGGCTGCGCGAGGCCGACTGCGTTCCCGACTTGGTCGTGTGTTCCTCCACCCGCCGCACGCGCGAGACATGGGACCTCGTCGCGGCCGAGCTCGGGGCCGCCCCGCGCCGGTCATCTACGAGGCACGCCTCTACGGGGCGAGCGCCGGGGAGTTGCTCGGGGTCGTACGGGAGATCCCCGCGCAGGTGCGGACGCTGATGCTGATCGGGCACAACTCCGGCGTGCAGGAGCTGGTTCTGATGCTTGCCTGTGAGGCGGACGGCTACGTGCTGGAGCAGACCCGTACGAAGTTCCCGACGTCCGCAATCGCGGTGCTGCACGTGTCAGGGCACTGGGCGTCCCTCGAAGCAGGTGCTGCCCGGCTGACCGACATGGTCGTGCCCCGCGGCGCGAAGCCGACTGGGCGTGCTCGCGGGGGTTCCAGGCGGGTCGATCGCGGCGAGCTCGGCGGCCCGGCGGCGGGCGCGGCCCGGGTCCTCGCCCAGCCCGCCGGGGCGGCGGACGTTCGTGAGCCATTGCCCGAGGGCGAGGTCGAGGACGGCTGCCCCCGCGGTACGGCCAGGGTCCCGTGCAGCTCGTGATACGCGCGGGCGGCGACGATGTCGGTTTTGAAGCCGGCGTCGGCGGTGTCCCACGATCCCGAGCTCTTCCAGCTCGGCCGCGTGTTCGCCACTGATGGTCCCAGAGATAGGGGCACCCGCGTGCGGCCGTTCAGTTCACCGGGATGATGTCGGGCGCGCCGAGCCGCACCGCGTCGGCGGTCCGGTCGTCCGGCTGCTGCTGGGCCTCGCGCTCGGCGGCCACGCGCTTGAGGTAGTGGTCGACCTCGCGGTCCTGGTGCGCCCGGTCCCATCCCAGGTGGGGCGCCATCAGCTGGGCCACGGTCGGCGCCGCGTCCACCCCGCGGTCCCAGGACTCGATGGAGATCCGGGTGCGCCGGGCGAGGACGTCCTCCAGGTGGCGGGCTCCCTCGTGGGTCACCGCGTACACGGCCTCGACCCTCAGGTAGTCGTCGGAGCTCGGCAGTGCCTCGCCGAGCGCGGGGTCGGCCGCCACCAGGGCGAGCAGCTCGGGCGCCAGGGAGCCGTAGCGGTTCAGGAGGTGCTCGATGCGGGCGACATGGAGCCCGGAGCCCTCGGCAAGCCGGTGCCGCGAGTTCCACAGCGCCGGGTAGCCGTCGGCGCCCAGCAGCGGAACGCGGTGCGTGACGCAGTCGGGGACCTTCTCGTCCAGGGCGCGGGCGGCCTCGTCGACCGCGTCCTTGGCCATCACCCGGTACGTGGTGTACTTGCCGCCCGCCACCACGACGAGTCCGGGCACAGGATGGGCGACGAGGTGCTCCCGGGACAGCTTGCTGGTCTCCGCCGCCTCGCCCGACAGCAGGGGGCGCAGGCCGGCGTAGACGCCCTCGACGTCCTCGGGGACCAGGGGGGTGGCCAGGACGCTGTTGACGTGTTCCAGCAGGTAGGTGACGTCCTTGGAGCTGAGGGCGGGGTGGGCCTTGTCGAGTGTCCAGTCCGTGTCGGTGGTCCCGATGATCCAGTGCCGGCCCCAGGGGATGACGAACAGCACGCTCTTCTCGGTGCGCAGGATCAGACCGGTGCGGGAGTTGATGCGGTCACGGGGGACGAGCAGGTGGACGCCCTTGGAGGCGCGGACGTGGAACTGGCCGCGGGTGCCGGCCATGGCCTGGGTGTCGTCCGTCCACACCCCGGTCGCGTTGATGACCTGCTTGGCCCGCACTTCCGTCTCGTCGCCGCTCTCCAGGTCCGTGACGACGGCGCCGACCACCCGCTCGCCCTGTCGCAGGAAGCGGCTGACGCGGGTGCGGTTGGCGGTCAGCGCCCCGTACGAGGCGGCCGTGCGGGCGAGGAACAGGGTGTGCCGGGCGTCGTCGACCTGGGCGTCCCAGTACTGGATGGCGCCCACCAGGGCGTCGGAGCGCAGGGCAGGCGCCTCGCGCAGGGCCCGGTGCCTGCTCAGGTGGCGGTGGTGGGGCAGGCCTCCGGAGGTGCCGGAGGCCCGGGCCATCGCGTCGTACAGCAGCACGCCGCTGCCGACGTACGGGCGCTCCGTGACGCGGTGTTGCAGGGGGTAGAGGAATGGCACCGGACGTACCAGGTGGGGGGCGAGGAACCGGAGCATGAGGCCCCGTTCCTTGAGGGCTTCGGCGACGAGGCGGAAGTCGAGCATCTCCAGGTAGCGCAGGCCGCCGTGGATGAGTTTGCTGGAGCGGCTGGACGTACCCGAGGCCCAGTCGCGGGCTTCGACGAGACCGACGCTCAGGCCCCGGGTGGCGGCGTCCAGGGCAGCCCCGCTGCCGACGACGCCGCCTCCGACGACGAGGACGTCGAGCTCGCCCTGTCCCATGCCGGCGAGGGCCTGCGTGCGGGCTTGGGGCGAGAGGGCCACCGGATCGACCATGGTCTCCTCCTCAGTGCTGCGGGCGCGCGCGGCCGGAACCTATTCGACCTTGGCCCAGTCGAGCGTGCGCTCCACCGCCCGCTTCCAGCCCTCGTACCCTTCGGTGCGCCGTTCCTCCGACCACTCGGGGTTCCAGCGCTTGGACTCCTGCCAGTGGGTGCGCAGTTCGTCCGTGTCCCGCCAGAAGCCGGTGGCGAGCCCGGCCGCGTAGGCGGCGCCGAGCGCGGTCGTCTCGGCGACTACCGGACGGCTGACCGGTACGCCGAGGACATCGGCCTGGGTCTGCATGCAGAGGTCGTTGGCCGTCACTCCGCCGTCGACCTTGAGCACGTCGAGGTGGACGCCGGAGTCCTGCTCCATGGCTTCCACCACGTCGCGGGTCTGGTAGCAGATCGCCTCCAGGGTGGCTCGCGCCAGGTGGCCGTTGTCGTGATAGCGGGCCAGGCCGACGATCGCGCCGCGGGCGTCGGAGCGCCAGTACGGGGCGAACAGGCCGGAGAAGGCGGGGACGAAGTAGATGCCGCCGCTGTCCTCGACGGTGCTCGCCAGGCGCTCGCTCTCGGCGGCGTCGCTGATGATCTTCAGCTGGTCGCGCAGCCATTGCACGGCGGAGCCGGTGACCGCGATGGATCCTTCGAGGGCGTAGATCGCGGGGTTGTCGCCGAACTGGTACGCCACGGTGGTCAGGAGGCCGTGCTGCGAGCGGACCAGTTCCGTCCCGGTGTTGAGCACCAGGAAGTTGCCGGTTCCGTACGTGTTCTTCGCCTCGCCGGGCGCGTAGCAGACCTGCCCGACGGTGGCCGCCTGCTGGTCGCCGAGGACACCGGTGATGGGAATGGCCTCGCGCAGCGGCCGGGAGGTGCGGGTGTGTCCGTACGCCTCCGGGTGGGAGGACGGGTTGATGGTGGGCAGCATGGCCCGGGGTACGCCGAAGAAGCCGAGCAGTTCGTCGTCCCAGTCGAGGGTCTCCAGGTCCATGAGCATGGTGCGGCTGGCGTTGGTGACGTCGGTGGCGTGGACACCGCCATCGGGTCCGCCGGTGAGGTTCCACAGCACCCAGCAGTCGGTGTTGCCGAAGAGGGCGTGGCCCTGCTCGGCGGCCTCGCGCACGCCGTCGACGTTCTCCAGGATCCATTGGATCTTGCCGCCGGAGAAGTAGGTGGCCGGCGGCAGCCCCGCTTTACGGCGGATGACGTCGCCCTGGCCGCCGCGTTCCAGTGCAGCGGCGATGGAGTCGGTACGGGTGTCCTGCCAGACGATGGCGTTGTAGTACGGGCGGCCGGTGCGGGGGTCCCAGACAACGGTCGTCTCGCGCTGGTTGGTGATGCCGACGGCCGCCAGGTCGGAGGCGTCGAGGTTTCCGTGCCGGAGGGCGTTCTGGATCACCGAGTTGGTGCGTTCCCAGATCTCCACCGGGTCGTGTTCGACCCACCCCGAGCGCGGGAGGATCTGGGAGTGCTCCAGCTGGTGCCGCGCCACCTCGTTGCCGGAGTGGTCGAAGATCATGAAACGGGTGCTCGTGGTCCCCTGGTCCACTGCGCCGACGAAGTCAGCCATGGGGTGCCGCCTCCTCTTGGGATGCCGTGTGTGGGGCTGTCGTCCGGGACGGGACGGGCGGTGTCCGCCCGCCCCGGATCAGGTCAGCTCTCGTCCGGTGCCGGGACGCGTCCGGGAGGCTCCGGTTCGGCGGTCGGCAGGAACCGGCCGATGAGCAACTTGTAGATACCCGCTCCCAGCACACCGCCGATGAACGGGCCGATGATCGGCACCCAGAAGTAGAAGTTGCCGTACTGATCTCTCCATGCCGTGCCGTATCCGGTGAGGAAGCTGGCCAGACGGGGGCCGAGGTCACGGGCCGGGTTGATCGCGTACCCGGCGTTCGTACCCCAAGCCATGCCGATCGCCACGACGATCAGGCCGACGATGAACGGGGCCAGGTTGGCGCCGGGAGGTGTGCCCAGCAGGTCCGTGACCGCGAAGATCAGCAGGAGCAGGATCGCGGTGCCGATGATCTGGTCCCGCAGTGCGCCCCACTCGGTCACCGGCAGGTTCGGGTTTCCGTTGGCCGGGAGCGTGGAGAAGACACCCTGGGTCTTGATGGTGTGGCCGGGGTCGGCCTTCGCCAGTGCCTCGGTGTAGTTCCAGCGGACGATCAGGGCGGCAACGAAGGCTCCGGCGAGCTGGGCCAGTGCGTAGGGGGCCACCCTGCTCCACGGGAAGCCCTTGAAAGTGGCCAGGGCGACGGTCACCGCGGGATTGAGGTGGGCGCCGCTCAGCCGTGCCGCGACGTAGACGCCCAGGGTCACGCCGAGACCCCAGGCCCAGGCGATGCTGTCGTGGTTTCCGAGGCCGCCTGCCGGGTCCGTCAGGGCTCCGCCGGCTACCACCTGGGCCACGACACCACAGCCGAAGAGGATGAGAATCATGGTGCCTGCGAATTCTGCCGAGAGTTCGCCGACCAGCCCTGATGCTTTGAGGCGCTCCTTCATGGGTGCCCGCTTCCCGCCGGTCCGAAGACCGGCATTCGACTGCCCCGAGCCCCCGGTTCAGCGTAAGACGGGTCGCCCGAACCGGAAAGGCGAGGGCGGTCCGTCCCGTGGAGGCCGGTGCCCGCTTCGGGTTTCCCGGTCCTTCTCCGAGGCGGTCGTCCCAGTTCTCGCGGATGTCCGCGGCATGGCAGCACACTGTTCGTATGGCGTGCCCTCGCGGACGCGCCTGCCCGGCGTCCGGTGATCGGTGCTCCGTGACGGCGCCGGACCGCTCACCCGTCGGCTCCGACCGGGAGGCACACGATGAAGATGCTGATCAACAGTCCCCAGACCGTGGTCGCGGACGCCCTGCGGGGGCTGGCCGCCGCCCACCCCGAGCTGGACGTGGACGCCGAGGCCCGGGTCGTCGTACGGCGGGACGCGCGGCAGGGCGGGCGGGTCGGTCTCGTCTCCGGTGGCGGCTCCGGACACGAGCCCTTGCACGCCGGCTTCGTCGGACACGGAATGCTGTCCGCCGCCTGTCCGGGCGAGGTGTTCACTTCCCCCGTGCCCGACCAGATGGTGCGGGCGGCCAAGGCCGTGGACTCCGGGCAGGGGGTGCTGTTCGTCGTCAAGAATTACACCGGGGACGTCCTGAACTTCGACATGGCCGCCGAGCTCGCCGAGGAGGACGGCATCCGGGTCGAGCGGGTGCTGGTCAACGACGACGTCGCCGTGACCGACAGCCTCTACACCGCTGGGCGCCGCGGCACCGGGGCCACGCTCTTCGTCGAGAAGATCGCCGGGGCGGCGGCCGAGGAGGGCGCGCCGCTGGAGCAGGTCGCCGCACTCGCCCGGCAGGTCAACGAGGCCTCGGGCAGCTTCGGCGTGGCGCTGAGCGCCTGCACCACCCCCGCAAAGGGCGGTCCCACCTTCGACCTGCCGGACGGCGAGCTGGAGCTGGGCATCGGGATCCACGGGGAGCCGGGCCGGGAGCGGCGCCCGATGATGCCGGCGGGGGAGATCGCTGAGGTCGCGGTGGGTTCCGTGCTGGAGGACATGGCGAACGCGGCCCCTGTCGACGGGCCGGTGCTGGCCCTGGTGAACGGGATGGGCGCGACGCCGCTGCTGGAGCTGTACGGCTTCCACGCGGAGGTGGCCCGGGTGCTGGCGGCTCGGGGCGTCCCGGTGGCCCGGACCCTCGTGGGGAACTACGTCACCTCGCTGGACATGGCGGGGTGCTCGGTGACGCTGTGCCGGGCCGACGAGGAAATGCTGCGGCTGTGGGACGCGCCGGTGCAGACGGCAGCGCTGCGCTGGGGCCGCTGACCCCAGTCGGCGCTGGCGCATATCCGCCGGGCCTACTCCTGCTCACGCGCTCCGCGGGCCGAGGCCGGCACCTGGGACCACACCCTGCCCGACGGCGCCGTGATCACCGTCGGCGCCGCCCGAACAGGCTGCCCGGAGGCATTGTTCGATCCCTCCTCGATCGACCTCCGGCCACGGGGGGACGTGAGCACCAGCGCGGTCGAGCGGAAGGGCTTCGACGGAAGGCCGACCAGTACCACGTGGTCTTCCATTGATCTGCCGTCCTGGCGCCTGGCCGGCGTTGCCAGCCGGGCCACCGAACCGGGCTGGGCCGAACATGACCGGCCGGTCGCTGCCATGTAGGCGGTGATGGTGGCGGCGGCGAAGAGGGCGTTGCGGGATTCCATGGGGCGTAGCTTGGTTTTGGTGTGCGCGAGGGCGGCGGCGAGCCAGGCCGCATCGATCTGGTAGCCGACTTGTGGGAGTTCAGCGCGGTGGCGGGCGACGGCGGCCACGAGCGCGGTGTAGTCACGCAGATGGGACTCTTCGGGGATCTGCTGCTCCTGGATTTCCAGGAGCCATCGTTCGTCGATGCGCAGGATCACAGGGAGCCGCCATCGGTGGGCGGGACGTCGCGGTCGAAGTCGGTGCGGAAGCGGGTCATGAATTTATCGGCGGCGGCGAAGAACCGGGTCCTGGGCCCGCCCAGGTCGCGTTCGATGGCCTCGGCGAGGTGGCCCGGATTGCCCGGGGTGGGACTGGCTGCGGTGGTGTCCCGGCGACAGCGGCCGGGAACCCGGCGTGCCGGCCTGCTCGACTTGTCCCGCGCGGTCCTGGACTCCGCACACGTACGGCCGCAAAATGGGGCGAACTCACAGGTCCGAGCCCCGTGGACCGTCCTTCCCGCCCCATGAGAACGGCCTCA
The DNA here is from genome assembly GCF_036203305.1 of Streptomyces sp. NBC_00190. Taxonomy (GTDB): domain Bacteria; phylum Actinomycetota; class Actinomycetes; order Streptomycetales; family Streptomycetaceae; genus Streptomyces. The sequence goes on from NZ_CP108131.1 coordinate 8,303,879, forward strand.
CCTCGGGCTGTCGCGGAATCGGGTGCCCCACGGCCGGGTTGCGGGCGGGGTCCTCAGAAGACCCTCAAAGGCCGTTGAGGACCGTATGGCATAGGAACGGGGTGGCACCTGCCGGCGGGGACGGGCCCGGTCGGGGGTGAGGGTGTGCGCCGATTGGTGGGGGATGGGCTTGCTGGGGTGCGGGCACTGGTGAAGGATCAGATTACGGGATGTGCGGCCTATTTATCGTGATGTCACGATTCATGGCGTGTCGTCCCGTCCCTACTCGACCTCATGAGGTGTGGCCATGGAAGACAGTCCGCTCAGCCGTCGAGCGCTGTTGTGGGGTGCTGCGGGCGCGGCGGGTACGGCTCTGGCCGCTGTCGGGCTGCCCCGGCTGATGGGGCCCGAGGAGAAGGTGAAGGCTGCGCTGCCGAGCCCCGTGCGCAAGGCCCCAGTCGCCGCCGCCGGGCCGTCTGCGACCCGGCGGCGGGAGGCCCTGTTGGACTACGCCCCCGCCGTCTGGGTCGAGGCCTCCGAGTCCAACTACACGCCCTCCGACCGTCCCGAGGCCTATCCCATCGAATACGTCGTCATTCATCTGACAACGGACCGCTTGCCGATCATGCTCGGCATGTTCCAGGACCCCGCCGAGAGGGTGTCCGCGCACTACGTGGTCAGCGCAACCGGCACGCGGATCGCCCAGTGCGTGCGCGAGCGCGACGTCGCCTGGCATTCCAACAACGTCTGGTACAACCACCGGAGCATTGGTATCGAGCACGAAGGCTGGATCGACCAGCCTGTTTACACCGACAAGATGTACGAGGCATCCGCCGTGCTCACGGCCACGATCTGCGCGAAGTACAACGTGCCGGTCGACCGGGACCACGTCCTGGGCCACGTCGAAATCCCGGAGTCCACTCACGAGGACCCCGGGGACGTGTGGAACTGGAGCAAGTACATGAAGCTCGTCGAGGCCGCCCACCGGCGCATCAGGACCTGACACCGCGTCGACCCCATCACGCGGGCTTGCCGTCGCCGTAGAGCCACGAGTCCCAGATCGAGTCGAGGTCCCGGCCGGTCTTGGCCTCCGCGTACGCGGTGAAGTCGTCCGTGGAGGCGTGGCCGTGACGGTGGCGCAGGGTCCAGCCCCGCACCAGGGTACGGAAGGCCTCGTCGCCCACGGTCTGGCGGATCCTGTGGATCACCATCGCGCCGCGCACGTACACCGGCTGGCCGGAGATGTCCGAGGCGCTCGGCGGCTCGGCGGGCGGGAAGTCCCACTCGTCGTCATCCGCAGCCTTGGCATGGTTGCGGTCGAAGTGCTCCTGGGCGCTGGCGCCGCCGTGGTCCTCGGTCCACAGCCACTCCGCATAGGTCGCGAAGCCCTCGCTGAGCCACATGTCCCGCCAGGTCCGCGGGGTGACGGAGTTGCCGAACCACTGGTGGGCCAGTTCGTGCACCACGTTGGTGGTGTGGAAGATGTCGGCCGGAATGGTCGGCCTGGTCTGGGTCTCCAGGGCGTAGGGCACATCGGCCGCCTGATCGACGATCACCCCGGCGGCGGAGAAGGGGTAGGGGCCGAACCTCCCCTCGGCCCATTCCATGATCTCGGGGAACCGGGCGAGGACCGCTCCGTCCTCGTCCACGCTCGCGGTCGTGTCCATCGCCGATACGACCGGGACGCCCGATCGGGTCCGGGAGGTCCTGATGTCGTAGCTGCCGATGGCCACGGTCGCCACATAGCTGGCCATGGCCTCGGCCTGGTGCCAGTGGAAGGTGGCGCGGTCGCCGCTGGTTCGCCGGGCAAGCAGCCGCCCGTTGGAGATCGCCTGCACCCCCTTGGGGACCGTGACGGTGATGTCGTACGAGGCCTTGTCCGAGGGGTGATGGTTGCCCGGGAACCAGGACATAGAGCCCGTCGGCTCACCGAACGCGACCGCTCCGTTGTCCGTCCTCAACCAGCCTTCGCGCCACCCGTGGTCATGGGTGATCGACTCCGGCGTGCCCGCGTAGTGCACGACGCCGCGGAAGGCGGCGCCCTTCCTGAGGTGATCGCGCAGCTGCAGGGTCAGCTCCTGCCCGTCCCGCCGAACCCGCGCCTCGCGGCCGTCGACGGTGGCGCTCAGCACCTCCATGCCGAGGAGGTCGAGATTGAAGGCGCTGAGGTCCTCGGTGGCCTTCGCTGTGATCTCCGCAGTGCCCTCGAGGCGGCCGTTGCCCGGGTCGTAGGCCAGAGTCAGGGCGTAGTGGGTGACGTCGTAGCCGCCGTTGCCGAGCTCCGGGAAGTACGGGTCACCGGCGCCTGCGGCAGCGGCGTGCCCGCCCCGGAACACCGTGCTGGCAGCCCCCCTCCGAGCAGTGTCCGCGCCGGTACGGGCACCCGCCACGCCGCCGCCACGGCCGTCGGACTCCGAGCACGCGGGGAGTGCGGCGAGTAGGCCCGCGACCGCTAAGGCTGCCAGACGTCCGGAAATCTTCACGCAGCCGATCATGACCCAGCCCCCAGGCGCCCCCGACCCCGCCACGCCGTGCGTATGACGCCGACCTGACGAAGGCCGACTTTACCGGCGCGCTCCTCAAGCGGGCGCAGCCGAAAGGGGCAAAGCTGAACGGAGCCCGCGGGCTGCCGCGTCCCTCCGCTAGATCTCTGTCGCATTCCCAGCATGTGACTCACATGCCTGATGGCGGATCAGCTGTCTGGTCTGCGCGAAAGACCCAGAACTCTAGATTTCCGGCGAGGTCGGACTTAAACGGTGCAGTCCGGAGCCACGACTGTAGAGATCTTCGAGACCACCCACCGGCGGTAGACGACACCGTGCTGAGCACACCCCCGCGAGGCGCGGTCCGGGTCCACGTGTCGATGACCTTCACCCCCGGGGGGACCGAAGGTCGAGAGGACATGGGAAGCCGAGGCGTCGGTGGTGAAGCGGTTGCGCGGCTTCATCGGGACGCACGGCTCGGACGACGTGACCATCATTTTGTGGGCCGAGACGGACGGCATCCGGCGCCGCTTGCGCAACTGGACGAAGGACCACGGCGAGGTGCTCCACACGCGGGCAGCGACCCGCCCGACGGGACCAGCTGCGACCCACCCTTCGGTGAAGCCGTACAGCGGCGCCTGGGTCCTGGTCTCCACGAGCGGGGCCCACCCGTTTCACACGGTGTTCGGCACCACTGCCCTCGCTGCGTGATACCTACCACCGGCAGGTGAGCTGCAGCCGAAGCCGCCATCCTCATGCGCCCGCAACTCCTCGTCCTCGGTCGCGACCACACTGTGGGCCGATACGACGGCCGGCCGAAGCGCATGGCTGCGCCCGGAGAAGACGACTCCTGTCTGGCTGTGCTTTCGGGCGAGGTTGCACGTCGGTCGATCGCGCACCGGCAGCCACCGACTGGCCCAGTCGGTGTGGTGGGGTTTCCCGTCCGTTGTTGCGTGCGCAGGCGGGTCATCGCCATCGGGCCGGTTAGGACTTCAGGCGTTGGATGAGCTTGAGGAGGTTGACGGTGTTCTTGACGTCCTTCCGGCCGTCGAGCCACCGGCTGTGCCACCTCCCGCCCGGGTGCTCCACCTCCAGACGGTAGTAGTGGCCGCCGGGTATGAGGGTGCCGATGTCGGGGAAGTAGTCGTGGCCGGCCGAGAAGCGGGAGTCCGGGAAGGAGTCGTAACCCAGGTCCAGGGCGCCCGACGGGTCTTTGGCGAGGATTCCGGCCCGGGTGAAGACGAGGCTCTCGGGCCCGCCGAAGATTCGCCAATGGGTCTGCCAGACCGCCAAGACCTCCTCGCTGGAAGCCAGGCCGTGGAAGGCCACGGCTTTGTCCACCGCGGGCTGCGAGATGCCCTGGCGGACGAGGTGGAAGTTACGGACCGGGCCGAGCTCCTCCAGGGCCTCGCGCAGATGCTGCCCGAAGTCAGCGGGTACCGGGTATACCGGCGCGGGGCGTTCGGCAGGCTCGGCTGGAGCCGCGGCCGTCGGGGCGGCCGGGTTCGGGAAGAGCGGGACGGACGCGAGGTCGCCGCTGGCCTGGTCCGGCACGTGGACCTCGGGCCGGGGGGCGTCGGGGACGGCCGCCAGCCGCTGGCCGGTGAGCGTGCAGACCCGGCGCAGGGTCAGGGGGCCCGGGGCTTCGGGGTCGCCGGCCTTGAGGGTGTCGACGAGCGCCCGGTTGAACAGGGTGCGCGTGTCCAGGTTCTCCAGCCGGGCCGGGGCATGCGCGCTGGCCGCGCACAGCAAAGCCACCCCCCGGTCGGCTGGGAAGTACGTGAGCAGTTCCTCGGTCTTGCGGGTGACGACTTCGTCGAGGGGGCCCTGGAGGGTCCGGGCGGCTTCCGCGGCGAAGCAGCAGTCGAGGACGAGGATCCTGGCGCTGAGCGGCATCCGGGCCTTCATCAGCCGTCCCAGCGAGGCGACGCGCAGGCTCGTCTCGTCCTCCAGCGGGCCCTGGGTGTCGTGCACGAGCAGGCAGTAGTCCCGGGCCGGCCCGAAGAAGGCGCCGTGGCCGAGGTAGAAGAAGAGGACGAGCAGCCCCTTGCCGTGCTCCGCCCCGAGGTCCTTCTGCCGGCGGGAGAAGAACGCGTCAATGCTCGCGTACTGCTCGCGTGAGTTCGGCAGGTCGAACAGGTCGAGGAGGTTCTCCGTCGGGAGCGCCAAGTGATCCGAGCCGGTCAGGTATTTCACGATGTGCCGGCTGGACCGGGCGAAGGCGGCAGCGGCGGGGAAGCCGTCCATGGACGGCCATGCGCTGGCTCCCGCCACGACCGCCAGGGTCCGCCGGGGGACGAGGGCCATCGGGGCTACTTCTGGAGGAAGTCTTTGATGACGGCTTCCAGGCGAGCGTCCGGCCTGCCCTGCAGCGTCACGTCGACGGTCTCGCCGGCGCGATTGCGCCGCTTCATCGTCAGGCGGACCTCATGGCGGCGCCGCAGCCACATGGCCAGGCCTGTCGCCAGCACGGAGGTGGCGGTCGAGCCCAGGATTACTTCCAGGATCACGCCCGCGTCCTGGGTTAGCCCGTCGTCCTTGACCTGTTCCACCGCCAGCGCGGGCTCGCGGTCGAAGAGATGCTCGCGCAGCTCGGCGGCCAGCACATTGGCCTGCGCCCGCTCCACCCCCGCAAAACCGATCACAACATCACTCTCGGCCATACCCACCCCCAACTGACTGACTGACTGACTGACTGACTGACTGGCTGACCGGCCCGGCCCGGCCCGGCCGGACCCGCGGCCCGCGGCCCGCGGCCCGACGCAGGGAGCCGTACCCCGGCCGCTCACCCCTCACACGTCCAGAGGCCCGGCGGCGGGACGTTTCCGACCCGGGGCCGACGCGCCGTGTCGGCCCCCGCCGTTGTGACGGAGAGCGACAGTCGGCCAGTGAGTACTTCAGTGGCCAATTGTGCTCAGCGGCTGCTCGGGGCCTCTGATGGGCAATTGGGCCCGGTGCGTACGACTGGGTCGGCTCTGCGCCGTCTTTCGGGCGCGTGATGGTCGCTCTCGCCGAAAACGTGGTCCGCGACGTTGTGCCCGGCAGCCGGCACGGCTCAGACTGCACCGAACGTCGCCGGCGTTGCTACCTGCTCGACCGTCATCATTGGGCGCCACCGGGCATGGCAGCGGTGGGCGAGATCACGGGCCGCCTGTCCGGCAAGGTGGTCAGCCGTTGACTGCGATCATGAGCCGCATGCTGTCGCTGACGATGAACGACGCCGCGGCCGGGATACTCGGAGTGCTTGCCAGCCGGGTCGACCTGACGCCGCCCGGCGGCCTTGCCCCCGGCCTGCGTGACCGGCTTACGGAAGGGATCACCCGCCGAGGACAGGTGCTCACCTGGGCCAACTCGGCAGGCAACGCCAACGACGCTCCCTCGTTCTTCGGAGATCTCACCGGCTGGGAGTGCGCTGACAGCTCCTTCCACCTGGAGGACCACGTCCCCGTCGACGTCCGGATCATCGACGACGCCCCGCAGGTCTCGCAGGACGATCAGCGAATCCTGCTCCTTCACGGGATCACATTCGCCCTGGAGTTCCGTGATCTCATCACCAGGCTGGACCATCCAAGCCCGGTGCGCTGCATCGTCAGCGCCAACGAAACCAACGCGACGTTCAGGTTCCACCAGATCCGTGCGGGCGAGTCATGGAGCCACCCAGACCTCGACAGCTACCGGATGGACAAGATGGTCGTGATCGACCTCAAGCCAGCTGCCGGATGATCCCCCTGGCATCGGCAGGCACGTCCGTGGTGAAGAGAAGGTTCAAGGCCGTCGCCGTCAGACCACCGAAGCGATCATCGGCGGCATCACCGGCACGCTCCGGCGTCCGCAGCTGCTCCTTCTGGGACGGTACGACGCCGATGGCCGGCTACGCGCGGTCGGCCGCACCACGCCCCTGAAACCGGACGCCGCCCGACGGCTCGCCGACCACCTCGCCGCCGCCGGCCCCGAACACCCCTGGACCGGCGTACGGTTCACCGCCCACCTGGGGCAGCGATGAACCCCTCGACCCCATCCTCGTCGTTCCTGAACAGGTCGCCGAAGTCAGCGCGGACACCGCCAGTCGTGTTTCCGTATTTGAACCAGCTGCTCGGCCCTGCCTTGCCCTCCCAGTGGTCGGTCCGTACGAACGTACAGGTGACCAGGGACTTTCCGTCCGCCAGCCGCAGGACCGGGAGCTCGGCTCCCGCGACCTCGAAGGCGTAGCTCTGGCGGATGAGGCCCTTCCACTCCTGCCTCTTGTCCTCGTTGTTGTAGGACGCGACGACCTCACTCGTGAGCTTGCCCGGAATGAAGTGCTCGCTCTCGGGTACTTCGTTCGGAGCCGTGAAGCTCAGGTACTGCGCGTACCGGCCACACGCGCCCCGGGCCTCAGCCGCGGTCGGCGACAGCGCGACGGCGCCCGACGCCTCCCGTACGGGGGCGGCGATGGGCTTGTCCCGCACCTCGAAGTGGAAATTCCCGTGAAAATGGTCGTCGAACTCGCCCGGCTGATCACGCTCCGCCGGAATCAGGTACTCAGGCTGGGCCATGGACGCCCGTCGAATCCCAAGGGCATCCAGCTCCCGCCCCAGGCGCTGCAACGTCTGAGCTTGTTCTTTATGGTTTGAGTCGGTTTCGTTCGGTGATGCTCTCTGGTCGTTTCACGGTTTTACCCACGTCGTAACGGGTGGCGGGCCGCCGGTTTTTCGAGCAAAGTGGCCTGCCAGGTCCGGGGGTTGGGGGTTTTGGCGCGCGGGTCGGGCAGTGCAGGTGCGGGCGGAGGTTCCGAAACCCCCGGCGGACTCGGGCCGGGGTGAGTCGGCCGGGCTCGGCGGGCTTCTCCCACGGCCGCCGCAAGTCGGCGGCGGCCTCGCGCAGAAGGCGGATCTGGGTGTGGGCGGCGATGATCAGCCAGGTCCAGCGCTCGCCGGCCTTGGGGGTTCGCAGCTTCGGGCGGGTCCACCCGAGGGTCTGTTTCATCAGCCGGAAGGTGTGCTCCAGGTCGAAGCGCCTCAGGAATGCCTGCCAGCGCACGTCGACGTCCTCGCAGTTCAGGCCGGTGGCGGACGACCACAGCCAGAGCGGGCAGTCGAATAGGTCCTCCCGGAAGCGTGACGCTTGCGCGAACGCTTCCCCGGGACCGGCGTCAGGCAGCAGACTCACCTTCACGGCCTTCGTCTTGATCGGTGCACCTTGGTCGGAGCACGTGATCAGACGAAGGCCGCCCCAGCGGCCCGCGAATGCCCAGCTGGGCTACCCAGTTCGATACGCCGTTCGAAGTCAGTCAGGCAGCGCCACGGTGAGATCCACCTCGACGAGCTGTCCCGGAAAGCCCAGCTGGGCGACGCCCAAGAGCGTGCTGGCGGTGGTGAACGCCGGACCCAGGGCAGACTCGGTGAGCCGACGCCATGCGGCTCCGAGAATGTCCCTCTCATCGCTCCGCACGTAGATCACTGACCGCACCACATGTTCAGGCTGGGCACTCACCGCTGCCAGGGCAGCGAGCGCGTTCGCGACAACCTGGTCGACCTGCGTCTCGAGGGAACCGGAACCGACGAGGTCACCATTCCGATCAAGCGGGCACTGCCCCGCCAGATAGGCGGTACGGCCTGCCTCCACCACGGTGATGTGGTGGTAGCCGGGTGTCTCATGCAGCTGCTCGGGGTTGATGCGGGTGATCTTCTCAGTCATGTCAGCGAGTCTGACCAGCGTGGTGCCAGCACGCACCGCATTTTCTCCACCGGCAAGCATTCCGCAGTGACGTGAGGTTAAAGAACAAGCTGAGGACCTGGCCCACATCTCGCCGTACCTGACCGAGCGCATCAAACGGTTCGGCGAGTACAGCGCGCACGAACTCGGCATCGAACCCGACGCGTACGACCCGAAGCTCGACGTCGACTTCACCCTGCTGCGCGAAGGGGATCTGAACGTCGTCGGCTTGGACCAGGCCGCGTGATGCCGGGTGCGGCCGCGAGCGGTGAGGCGGCGAGCAGCCCCGCGCGCGCGGGCCGGTGTCTGTACCGCGCCGGGTGCGCCCGCGGCGACGCCGCGGGCGCTGATCCGTCAGGCGGGCTGGACGGTGATTGTGCAGAGGCGCTTGGTGGCCCGGGTCAGGGCTACGTACAAGTCCCTTTCCCCACCGGGGCGGGCCGTGATGATCTCCTCGGGGTTCATGACGACGACCCCGTCGAACTCCAGGCCGCGTGCTTCGGACGCCGGCACGATGCGTGCGTGGTGAGCGATGCCCTGGGCCGTCAGCTCGCGCACCCTGGTGTCGGCGCAGATCACTCCCAGAAGCTCGCCCGGGTGCGCGGTGCTCTGGGCTCGGAGCTCCTGCGCGACGGCGGTGACCAACCCGTCCGGAGGCGTGGTCACGGTGCGAGGGCTCTCACCGCTTCGCAGTGACCGTGTCGGCTTCTGGTCCGGAGCGATCCGCGCGAGCAGGTCCCGGACGCTCTCCAGGATCTCCTGCGTGGTGCGGTAGCTGACGGTCAGGTTGTGCAGTTTGAACCGCGGTCCGACGTGGGGGCTCAGCGCTTCCTTCCAGTCGCGTGCTGTCGCGACCGGGCCGGCCTGGGCGAAGTCGCCCACCAGCGTCATCGCCCTTGCCGGGCAGCGGCGGATGATCATCCGCCACTGCATGGCGGTCAGCTCCTGCGCTTCGTCGACGACGACGTGCCCGTACGTCCGCTCGGGGGGGCCGTCGACCAGGCTCGCCGCCTCGTCCAGCAACGGCACATCGGCATCGGTCCACGGGTCGTCCTGACCGCGCAGCAGAAGGGACCGCTCCTGCGCGGTCAGGCGGGGCAGGCGCTCGGCGAGAGCGCCGGCGTTCGTCAGGAGCGCCTTCACGAGGTCACCGGGTACCAGCCGCGGCCACAACACCTCGACCGCTCGGTCGACACCGGCGTCGTCGAGGAGATCGGCTCGGATGGCGTCCAGGTCCAGCTCGTGGACCGGACCCGGGTCGGCCGCACCTTCGGTACGGCGCTGGGCGGCTCCCGTGAACCGGTCGAGGTTGATGCCCGTCATCCTTTCGGCGTCGGCGTCGATCTGCTCCAGGAGGTCGCCCATGTCTCGTTGCATCGCGTCGGTGACGGCGTCGACCAAGAGCTCTTTGAACACCTGGCGCGCGGGGCTGTGCCCCGGTGCGGCTGCCACGGCGGCGTCGCGTGCCGTGGCGACTTCCTCGCCGGAGAGGTGAACCAGTTCCTGTCCGACCCGCACGGTGAAGTCGCCGCGGGGAGCTTGGTGGTCGCGCAGCAGGCCGGCCAAGGCGTCGGCGAGGTCGGACCTGCCCTTGAGACGCGCCGTATCGAACGGGTCCACCGTGTCCGTGGACACTCCGGCCAGTTCGTGGCAGGTCGCCAAGGCGACGTCGTTTTCTCCGAGGGAGGGAAGGACCTGGGAGATGTAGTCGAGGAACCGGGCGTTCGGGCCCACCACCAGGACACCCTCCTCGGCGGCGCGCGGGAACGCGTACAGGACATAGGCCGCCCGGTGCAGGGCAACCACCGTCTTGCCGGTGCCGGGCCCGCCCTGCACCACGGTCACCCCGCGGTGGGCGGAGCGGACGATCTCGTCCTGCTCGGCCTGCAGCGTCGCGACGGCCGCGTGCATCCTGCCCGTACGCCGTGCCGACAGAGCCTCGGTCAACGGGCCGTCACCCACGACGTCTTCGTCAGTCGGGGCGGTACCGTCGAGCAGTTCGTCGCTCACCGAGATGACCGTGCGCTCCTCAAGGCGCAGGTGTCGGCGGCGGCGCAGATTCATCGGGTGGACCGGTGTCGCCTCGTAGAAGGGCCGCGCCGCGTTCGCGCGCCAGTCCACGAGCAGAGGCAGCTCGTCGTCCTCCGTATGCAGGCCGATCCGCCCGATGCGCAGGGCCGTGCCATCCGTCCAGTCGATGCGGCCGAAGACCAGCCCCTTTTCGGCGCCCTCCAGCCGGCCGATCTCCTTGGCCAGACGCTCGGCGGCGATTTCTCTCTCGTATGCCTCACCGGCGCTTTCTGCCGGGGCCTTCAGCACACTCGCTCGGTGTACTCGCGCCTCGGAAAGCCGCTCGGTGAGCAACTCGTATAAGGAGGACACATAATCCCGCTCCGATTCAACCGCACGCACAACGGGATCATTCATTTGCGACAACAGGGGGGCTCCTTTGATTCGAGCCACACCATACGGTCAAAGTTCCCTAAAGGTAAGTCTTGACTTACTTGGTGAAGCTATGGCCCTACGACGGAATCCATGACGGCTGACCGCATGGCGCATCATGCGTTCCGCCGTTCTGTATATCGCTAGTTGCACTCCCGATGCCCGCCTGCCTCATGGGTGAGCCCGCCCTTGGATGCGGGCGATGTTTTGCCGCGCTCGGGAAATAGGGGGAAGATCCGGCGAGGCGACCGGCGCCATCGAGCTCACTGCCAGGGGGCATCTGGTCGCTTCGTCTGGCGACCCGACCGAGGAGACGAGCACAGAATGGGTTAGGCCCTCGACCGGTCCACCACTGCCCGACCCGTACCGACGGCCCCATCTCAGGACCGCAGCACCACGCCGCCGTTGGCCGCGGCCAACCCGGACGGATCGGTGAACTCTCACCCCGTTCGCCGCCGCGACGCCCGGCGGCAGGCCCGTCCGTGCCCGGACCATCCGACCCGGCCCCGCCCAACCTGGATCCGCCGATCTTCGGCCTCCGCGTCTTTGTTTTCCCGCGTCCCGCCCGTCCCCCGGTACCGCAGACGCGGCACACCGCCACCTCGGCTACACCGCGAGTCACGCCCGTGGCTCATCCGGCCTGTGCCCCGGCATCGTCGCGTCGCAGCCGACGATCCGAGTGTGCCTCGCCGGCCGCGGTGCACGGGTGGCGAATGGCGGTGCGGTCCGTGGGGTCGGCGTACCGTGCCGGAGGTGACGGATACGACCCGAGAAGACGGCCTGTCGGCGGCCCTGTCGGCCCTGGCCCGCACGTTCGGACTGGGCGAAGTGCGCGCCCGGCAGTTTCTCGCCCATGGGCTGATGAACCGCAACTGGCGCCTGGACACGGCCTCCGGTGCGTACGCGGTGAAGGAGATCACCGACGTCCCCCTGCCCACGGTCCGCAGAAACCTCGCGGTGCTGTCCGGCCTCGCGAGCGACGGCATCCTGGTCCCGGCACCGCTGGCTGCCGACGGCGGAGACCTCGTGGCGGAGATCGGCGGCCACGGCTACTGCGTTCTGCCCTGGGTGGACGGCGACCACGTGCCCGGGAATGAACTCACCCTTACTCAGGCCCGCGAGCTCGGCGCGGTCCTGGCCCGTCTCCACGAGGGCCTGCGCCGTCACGCCCCAGGCCCGCTCCCGGAGCAGGCTCCGCTGTCGAAGGTCGGAGACCCGGCCGCTGCCGACCGCACCGCTGTCGTCCTCCTGGAACGCCTCCCGGCCGAGGCGGCGGCCGACTTCGGCAAGGCCGCTGCCGAGGCCCTGCACGAGCGGCGTGACCTGCTCGCCCGGCACGTCGGCGCGCGGCCGCTGGGCGAGGTCCCGGCCGGGCCGTACGGGTGGACACACGGCGACTTCCAGTACCGCAACCTGATACGGCAGGGCGGCCGGGTTGTGGCGGTCCTGGACTGGGACCGGCTCGGTGTCCGCCCGTACGGGGAGGAGGTCGCGCGGACCGCGCAGGTCCAGTTCGGGGTGGGCGGAGTCTTCGACCTCGACCGCGTCGCCGCCTTCACCACCGGGTACCGGTCGGTGATCGACCTGCCTCAGGCAGACCTCGCCGACGCCGTGCGACGGCTGTGGTGGAAGCGCATGACCGACTTCTGGCAGCTGGAGTTCCACCTCGACCGCCAGGACCCCACCTTCGGGGAGATGTTCCTGGCGGACGAGGCACTGCTGCACTGGTGGACCGACCGAGCCGAGGAGGTCCAGGCCGCCTACGCGGCTGGCTAGATGGCAGCTGCCGCCGGGATCAGCCCGGCGGCGGCCAGTTCGGGCAGGCACGGCCGGGCCAGCGGGACGGCCCGAGCCCGTGCTTTCGCTCCCAGGCCCGCCCGGTCGGCGGACCCGACTGCCTGCACCCGGGCGTCCACGTCGTCTGGGTCCAGGATCAGCCCGCCGTCCCCGACAGCCTCCGGGATGCCGCCCCTGTCGGAGCCGAGAGTGGCGACGCCGTGGAATCCGGCCTCCGCGATCACTCGGGGGAAGGGGTCCTCGACCTGGGAGGGGACCAGCAGCAGATCGTTCGCGGCGTACAGCGGCCCCATCGCGTAGGTGCGGGGCACCCATTGGACGTTGGGGTATCCGGTGAACTCGTGGGCGGTGTCCCACCAGCCTTCCACGAGGGGTGAAGCGGTGGCCGGGGAGCCGGTGGATCAGCTGGTGCAGGAGGGCGGTGCCCTCGGCGGGGATGGGGTTGACCATCAGTAGGCCCCCGGAGAAGGGGGGTGCCTCACCGCGGCCGGCGGGCAGGCGCCGCTCACCTTGGGCCGGGGCGAACGGGGGGTAGAAGACGACCGGCTGTGTCCCGCCGGGGCTGTCACCCGCCCTGCGACGAACTTCGACGTGGCGAGCGCGACGTGAAGTCCGCCTCAAGGACGCCCATGCCGGAGGCGGAGACGGAGTGCAGCCACCCGGCAACCGTGCACGAGCGTCGGGTGATTGCGGCGATGTCCGCCGCACCCTCCTGCGAGGTCACCACCAACTCCGGCTGCGCCTCCTTCAGGATGCCCGTCAGCACCTTGTCCACCCGGTCCTGGGGCACAGCCCTGCACCAGACGCCGTTCCACAGGTACCGGACCTCCCCGGCCGCCGTGCCGGTCGCAGCCGGAGAACGCGTAGGTGGGCCAGAACGCGACATCCTCCCAGAACCAGCGGCATCCCAGGCATCGGGCCGCCTCGCGGACGGCGAGGTGGTCGGGATGACGGGTCACGGCGGCCGGTGCGATCAGCTCGGCGTCCTCCATCCCGTCCAGCACCTCCGCGAGCTCGGAGGCGATCTGCGCCACCTGTGCCGGCCGGGGCGCCCGGTAGGGCTTCTCCGCATCCTTGCGCCCAAGCCCGATGCGGGCAGCGCCCAGGGGTAACAGAGAATGGACGGCCTCCCGTTCGCGGAGTTCGGAGACGGCGTCCACGCTGCCGAAGGTGTTCTCCAGGGCGGGGCGGACGCTGCGCGACCGGGTGAAGACGGTGACCACGGTCAGCGGTCCGCCTCGCCCAACCGCTGGCCGAAGACCTCCGCCGCCCCTGGGAACGACCCGCAGAGCCCCGTCGGCTCGCCCCCGCCCGCGTCCGCCGGGGGTTCCGCCACCTCCGCGCGAAGACCACCCGTCCCGCAACTGTGCCCAGACCTAACCGGCCAGGACCCGGACGGCCACCCGGCTCGAAAAACCGCAGGCCACCACCACGGCACGCACCTGGAAAGACAGCGAAACGAGCCGAGACCCTCACCGAACACGTCCGCTTGAAACAACAACGAGGTTAAAGATCAAGCTAAGGGGGCCACTCAGGCGCCATGGTTCATGGTGAAGACGAAGCTCTCCGAGTTGTAGTAGTTGGGCAGGTGTGCGAGGTAGGAGCCCTCGTGGGGTGGATTCTCGTTCCACCAGTCTGCTGGACCGAGCAGGTGTGAGGAGTAGTCGCTGGATGCGACACGGGGTACGAACTGCAGTCGGAACGCGTCTGATCCCTTCTCCAGGTGGATCGCCCAGAGCTGTACGGCGGGATGGGCTGAGGAGCTGTCACCGCAGTTGTTCAGGACGACCCGGACGATGTTCCCGCCGCCGTCGGTACCGTCGAGGCACCTCTGGCTGCCCGTGTTGCGGAGCCGGTACGCGCCGGACGCGTCCTTGAGCGTCTCCCACCGCTGCAACGCCCCTTCCCGGCACTCCTCGAGGTGCAGTGCGGCCCCTGCGGCGCTGCTCTGCGCGCCGACGCACAGCCCGGTCTTTTTGTTGACGAGCTGGAAGCCGGTGGGATGGGCGCTCTCTGTGCTGGTGGCGGCGTCATCCGGCTCCGGGTCTGGCGGCGTGCGGGACGGAGCAGGGGAGGCCGGAACAGGGGAGGTCGGAGGAGGGGAGGTCGGAGGAGGGGTCTCGGGGGATGGGGTGGGGGAGGCTGTGGTGGCGGCGGGTATGGATATGGGGGGCACGAGGGTGGCGCGAGCCAGGGGTGCGGGAGTGGTGCCACTCTGGCTGGTCGTCTCGCTGACGGCGACGATGACCGTGGCCACCACTACGGCGATGGAGGCCGCCACGAGGAGCGAGGCGTGGGAGCGTGGTACCGCGGCAAACCAGCTGCCCGGGCGCGGCCCCGGGGATGGGGAGCCTGGGCCGACAGCGGTGGTCATGTCGCATGCGCCCGCCTGCGTGGGTGCCCTCGAGTCGGCGCCGGGGGTGTCCCCGCGGGCGGTGGCCGAGTTCTTTGCCGCGTCCAGGAGAAGGCCGGTGAGGACTGCCTGGCTTCCACTGCGGAGGACGGCGAGCTCGGCCCGGATGCCTGAGCAGCTGGAGCAGGCCGCGGTGTGCTGGTCGAGAGCATCGGATGCGTTGGAACTACCGCCCTGGACCGTGTCATCCATTACGGCGGTCAGATGCCGGCAGGTCCGGCTTGGGGCCTGGGCGACGTAGGTTCGCAGATATGCCTCGCACAGCTGTGTGCGAGCCGAGGGGGCGACGGATATGTCGCCGTCAGGATGCTGGGCCTGGCGGAGCCCGGTGGGTCCGGGGACTTCGGCCAGTTCGGGGCACAGGGACTGCTGCGATGCCGGGGACAGTGTGCGGAAGGCTCGCAGGACCAAAGGGTCCTCGCCGGCGGCCGTCTGGGTCAAGGTGCTCCTTGTGCAAATACGCAAGAGGCCGCGATGTGCGAAGAGGGGAGTCATGAGCCGGCCTGACGCGGCGCGCACAGATGAATCCGCTCCCATGGGGGAACCTCAACAACCTGTAAGCCGTGGTCCGGACAGGGACGGGTGCACTCTCCCTTGGCCTCTTGGGGAGATGAAGAGTGCAGGCGAAACGCAAAGCGCGTCAAGTGACAGGACCCTGACCGAGGTTGGGCAGCGTCATACTGACTTTTCTTCAATCCGGCAGGTCACGAACAGATATCAGCTGCCCACCGGTTATGCCCCACCAGAGGATTCCACCGCATCCTTGGTGGAGAGGTCACCCGATGCAGCTGCATGTCTGCCCCGCCGCTCCACACCGAATTCGGAGTCCGTACATCCCCGACCGCAACACTGGCCGCACCGATGAGGACTACTCAGCCTTCTGGCCCCCGCCCGTTCAGGGTCTGAGCTTGACTCTGTCCCGGGGGACTTGGTGGTTCCAGTGCGCCGGCATGGTCAGCGGGCATGCTCGGGGCTGTTTCGAAGGCCGATGCAGTTGTCGAGGTGTCCGTTGTCGCTCCGTCCCCGTTCCGGTGAGCAAGTCCCGTCTCTGACCGCGCAGATCGCACGGGCGAGCAACCCGGGCGGTACGACGGCGATGTGGGTGAGAGACCGGCTGGACGGGCTGTGGTGCGGCGAGGACTTCGCGGGCTGGTACCCGCGCGACGGACGCCCCGGCATCTCGTCCGCCCAATTGGCCACTGTCTGTGTGCTGCAGTTCCTACCCGGCCTGTCGGACCGTCAGGCAGCGGAAGCGGTCCGCTGCCGCATCGATTTCACGTACGCCCTGGCCATGGAGCTGGACGATCCCGGCTTCCACCACAGCGTGCTGGCCGACTTCCGCGAGCGCCTCGCCCAGGACGACCGCGCCGACCGTCTTCTCGATCTGGCGCTCGCGCGCCTGAAGAAGGCCGGACTCGTGCGCGAGCGCACCACGCAGCACACCGACTCCACTCACGTCCTGGCCGCAGCGTGCGACCTGACCCGGCTGGAACTGGTCACCGAGGCCGTCCGTGCCGTGCTGGAAGAAGTGGCCCGCACCGCTTCCCACCTGCTGACCGGCCTGGTCAACGAGGAATGGGGGCGCCGCTACAGCCGTCCGGTCCGTCCGGGCAAGAACCCCACCCGGCCCAAGACCCGGATCCTCGCCGCCGGCGACGACGCCTGCCGACTGCCGGAAGCGCCTCCACCAGTACGGACCGGGTTACCGGCCCGGCCCAGGCCGGCGAGCCAAGGTCGGTGTAGAGAAGGCACGAACTCCGCCGCCGGGACACCACCCGGGTCATCATCGGCGCGGTCACCGGGTCCCAGGCCCGATGATGGGGAGGTGATCACCATTCATCTGAAGTACGAGATCGATGTCGACAAGCTTGAGGACTTCGAGGAGTACGGGCGCCGTTGGGTCAGGCTGGTCAACAGGTTCGGCGGCACCCACCACGGCTACTTCCTGCCCAGCGAGGGCGACAGCGATATCGCCTACGCCCTCTTCTCTTTCCCCGGCTTCGCCGCCTATGAGCAGTACCGCACGGACAGCATGTCCGATCCGGAGTGCCAGGCGGCTTTCGATCTGGCGCGCGAAACCCGCTGCATCAAACGGTACGAGCGTCGCTTCCTGCGGCCGCTCGACACCCCCGGCCACTGAACATCCCGGCCGGTGCGCCGGTTCCGATGCCGGCTGGCCCGACCGCCACCCTGGCACCGAGCCCTGGTCGGGATGCCGCTGGGGGAGCGCACCGCATGCGTGCCGTGCGGCTGCGACGGCCCGCCCCCGGGGCTGGCCGTCGTGGTGCCCCGGGGCCACTACCTCTACGAGGCCATGTCGTTGTCCTTGCGGGGTGCGGCCGGGCATCCGCGGCACAGTGAGTCACGGAAGGTCGTGGGGAGTTGGTGGCGGGGTCGGGCGGGCGGAGTGTGCTGGTGACGGGGGCGACGGGAGGTTTCGGCCGGGTGATCGTGTTCCGTCTGGCGGGCGGGGGCTGGGACGTGATCGCCGGCGCACGCGACCAGGCCAAGGCCCGGGACCTCGTGGCGGAGGCCGGCGAGCGGGGCCTGGCCCTGCGGACCGTGCAACTGGACGTCGCCAGCGAGGAGTCCTGCCGCCAGGCGTTGCAGGAGTCGGCTGAGATGACCGGTGGCGGCCCGTGGGCCCTGGTAAACAACGCCGGCATCCCGCAGGCAGGCGCGGTCGCCGACGTGGACGACGAACAGGCCCGCCGGCTGCTGGAGGTGAATCTGCTGGGTCCGGCCCGGCTGTGCCGGCTCGTCCTGCCCGCCATGGCAGCCCGCGGCGGCGGCCGGATCGTGAACATCTCCTCGGGCCTGGGCCGGGTCCCCTGGCCCATGGGCGCCTGGTACAGCGCCGGCAAGCACGCCCTCTCCGCCCTCACCCACTGCCTGCGTGTAGAGGCCGCCCATCTCGGCATCCGCGTCAGCCTGGTCGAACCCGGCGCGTTCGCCACCCCGATGCTCAGCCGCGCCCTGACCGATCTTGACACCCTTCGCGACCCCGCGAACCCCGGATACGACACCACCACACGCCTGTTCACCTCCGTGGACCGCCGCGTGCCCGGCCCCGAACCGGTGGCACGCACCGTCGAGACGTGCCTGACGGCACGCAGGCCGCGTCCCCGCTACGTCGTCGGCCGCGACGCACGCTTCCTGATCCCCCTCCACACGCTGCTGCCACTAGCCGTCACCGACCGTCTCAAGCACACGGTCACCGGCCTGCCCCGCACCCCAGCACCGCCCACACCACCAAAACCTGAACCTGTCGAAAGGCCCGGACACGTGAAGGAGTCGGCGTGAACCCCTACAGCCGCATCACCCACACCGCAGTCCACCTGCCCACCCGACGCCAACACGTCACCGAGATCGAACAACGCCTGCACCGCCACAGCCCCTCCCTCAAACTCCCCGCCGGCCTCCTGCGGCGCACCTTCGGCCTGCACGAACGCACCCTCGCCGATCCCGGTGACCTGCCCTCCGACCTCGCGGCCCGGGCCGCCACCCGTCTCCTGCACGCCGCCCGCCTCGGCCCGGCCGACATCGACCTGCTCCTCTTCGCGGCGGTCAGCGCCGACGTCCGCGAACCCGCCAACGCCCACATCGTCGCGGCGAAGACGGGCATGACCTGTCCTGCCTTCGACATCGGCAACGCCTGCAACGGCGTCATCAACGCCCTCCAGGTCGCCGACGCCCTCATCCGCACCGGCCAGCACCGCCGCGTCCTGATCACCTGTGGGGAAACCCTCACCCGCCTCTCCCGCTGGAACCTCACCCGCGACCAGCTGCGCACCGGACTCACCTCCCTGACCGGTGCCGACCTGGGCGCTGCCCTCCTGGTGGAGGCCTCACCGGTCCCGGGCATCACCGGATCGGTGTTCCTGGCCAACTCCCGAGGATGGCCCGCCGCTACCCTCTACGACCCCCACCACGCCCCCGACCACCCGCAGGGCCTCCACGTCGACTCCGACGCCCTGCTGGGATCCTTCATCGACCTCGACGCCCAGGGCGCACAGTGGCTCAAGGAACAGCACGTCGACGTCCGTGAACTCGATCTTGTCTGCGTCCACCAGCCGTCCGTGCCCTTCGTGGACACCTTCCGCGCCCGCATGGGCATTGACCCCGCGCAGGTCATCCCCACCTTCCCCCACATCGGGAACGCGGCCGCCGCGACCTTGCCCCTCCAGCTCGCGCAAGCAGTGCGCCACCGTCGTCTGGCTCCCGGCGACACGGTCGCCCTCTTCGGCCTCGCCAGCGGCGCCAGCGGCGCCGTGATGCTCCTGCACTGGTGACCCCCGGGCCGCTGCAGCCTGTCCGCGGCGTCGAGGGCTGCGGCGCAGCCGGCGGCCAGCCCCGGTCATCGGGTGGGTAGACGATCACGCGCAGATCGCTCGGGCTCACCTGCACCCCCGCCGGGTGCCCGTCACTCCAGTACTCCGACGGCGGAGCGGCAGTGGATGCAGGCGGGCACGCTTTCGGCCAGCAGCCGCCGCATTGGTCCGCGCCAGCCGGGGCGCGCGCAAGGGGAGTCCCTGCTGTGTATGCGGACCGGGTGCGGCCGTTGCCGATCCCGCGCTCGACCAGCCACGACGCGGGCGGCTCCTTCGGCTGCCGCTTGCTGGCGGCGAGGGCCGCGGTGACGGTCGTTTGCGCGGCTCAGCGACGGTGCGGTGAACGCTGGCCGCTGCGACAGGCGTCGCGCCATTCGCGTCTGGGGATCCCCGATGGTGATCCGCGAGGTTGCTGGGCTGTTGGCGGCCTGAGTGACGGTGACCTGGCCGCGAGCGTGTCCGACGGAGACCCGGGCGCCGGACACCGCACGCCGGAGCCGCCCCACGCGTTCGCAGCGCGGGCAAACGCACTCCGCACCCGCGTCCGCGAGCCCCCTCAGGGCCTGCGCGAAACGTGGCGCATCGGACACGTACTGACCGGGGTATCGAGATGAAGGACGGGTCGGATCCCTGGCCGTGGACCGAAATCCCGCCGAGTGTCACGACACGTCCCGCAAGAGGGTCACCCGCTCGTCGAGGTGAAGAAGGCCAGCAAACGCATCGAGCAGGCCGAACCGGCGGCCAAGGCCACCGGCGCCGTCGACCTCATGAAAGCCCTGCGCGCCAACGTCGAGCGAGCGCAGCCCGAAGGACACCAGCCCAAGGACGACGGAGCCGGCCCCGAAAAGGAGCGGACGATGGATGGTCTGGAAGCCGCCCGCGCCCGCGGTCGGACCGGAGGGCAGAAGCCCAAGTTCGGGCCCCGACAGGTCCGGCTCGCTTGGGATATGTACGACTCCTGCGACTACACCGTCCAGCAGATCGCCGACGAGTTCGGCGTCACCCGCCCCACCGTCTACCGCCACCTCAGCAAGGTCCCCCGTCAACGGTGATCGAACCCGCCCGGGTCGGAGGAGACCCCTGGTTGCCGACCACTTGTTTATCAAACGGGTCGACCCGTAAAGTATGGGCATGAGTTCCTCTCCGCCCCCCAGGGGGCGTCCCAGGGATCCCCGGTCGCACGAGGCGATCGTCAGCGCGACCTCCGCTCTGGTGGCCGAGGTCGGCTACGCGGCGACCTCAATCGGGGCCGTGGCCGCCCGCGCCGGGGTCGGCAAGGACACCGTCTACCGGCGGTGGTCGGGGAAGGCGGAGCTGGTCTTCGAGGCCGTTTTCACGACCACCGACGATGCCCCGATCCCGGACACCGGCACGCTCACCGGGGACCTGGCCGTACTGCTCGAATCCCTGGTCGATGAGTACCGCACACCGGCCGGCACTGCGGCGCTGCCGGGGCTGCTCGCTGACTTCGCCGCCGATCCGGCCCTGAAGGCACGTATCCGTACGCACTTCCTGGCTCCGTCGAAGGACCGACTGGCGGTCATCTTCGACCGGGCCGCGCAGCGCGGCGAGATCGCGGCTGACACTCCGGTCAACCTGGTCCTGGACACATTGGCCGGAGCTGTGTTCTTCCATGTCGCACTGGTCGGGGAATCCCCGACGCCGCAGCTGGCCGGCCAACTGGCCGCGATGATCTCGCGCGGCATCGAGATCCGATGAACGCCCGCCACCCTCGCCCCGGAGGTTTCCGTGTCTGACGCCGCCATCACCACCCCAGCGTCCCCGGCCGGCCGCCGCTGGCCGCTGTGGACAGCCGCCGCTCTCGCCGCGGGAATCGCCGGGCTCCACCTGCTCGGCACCCCGGAGTTCGTCGATCCGCTGCTCGGAGCCGACCTCGACGCCTCCGTCGTCCAGCTCTTCCGCGTGCTGTGGCACGTGTGCTCACTGTTGCTCGCGGCCCTCGCGGTCGCCCTGACCTGGGCCGCACGCGCTGAGCGTACGGCCGCACGGCCGGTCCTGGCCTTCGCCTGGTTCATTGCCGCCGCATTCACCTGCGTGTTCTTCGCCGTCGATCTGGCAGCCTTCGGCGGCGCGGTGTTCACCCTGCCCCAGTGGACCCTGTTCGTGCCGCTGCTCGTGCTGATACCGCTCTCCCGCTGACCTGGCTGCTGGCGTATGCCACGGCGGCAACGGTCGCCGGGGCGTATCGGTCCAGCGCAACCTCGCAGGAGGTCGGGGAGGATCCGGTGGGTGGGAACTCGGGTCAGGCCGACGCCGTCGATCGGCTCCAGAACTTCGGCGGTGACCCAGGTCGCGTACTCCTTCGCCTCGATGTGGGGGCCGTCGGCGCACTGCCACATCGGGGCCCCGATCCGGTACATCCAGGGGCCCTCGCGGTCCTTGGCCCGCTCGTACAGCCGCACGGTCAGGCGCGCCCGTCCGGGAGAGTCATGTTGATCGACCAGTGCTCCACCCCGGCCCCCTCAGCAGTCGTGGCCACCGGCGTCAGGATGAGTGCGGGCAGGTCTCGGGCGCGTGCACCACGAACTTCCCGTCGCGGTACTCCACGACGAGCTCGGGCTCCCCGCCGGGCGTAGCGACGGCCTGGTGGTGCAGGTCGGAGCGCGCCCGGCCGTTGAGGGGCTCGCTCTGCCAATGGGGGTGGGAACCGATCAGGCAGGAGAGCCGGGTCAGCTCGCTCCGGAGCTCGGTCGTCTCCGTCTCCGGCCGCCGGACCAGGCGGTTGAAGGAACGAATCTCCTGCCGCTTGAGCTGGATCAGATCCTCCGGGAAACGGGTTTGCGCCATGGCTTGATTGAATCATCTGTTCGATTTTCGGAGCGAGCGCGGCGTGTGGCCACGTCGATTCGAATTGCGACTGGGCGTTCTGGTTGGCCATTGAGTGCGAGAGTTGGCCAGTTAAGCAACATATTGGCCGGATATGCGACCCTGGCCTCACATCAAACGCCCACGTAGGGATCATGTGTCATATTTCGGACACATCTCCCGGCGGAAGGCTTGTCATGAAGTTCGCGGTCATCGGCGGTACCGGGCTGATCGGGTCGCAGGTCGTCAAGAATCTGAACGCCGCCGGGCACGAGGCGGTTCCGCACGCGCAGTCCACCGGAATCGACGTCATCAGCGGCCAGGGACTGGGCGAGGCGGTGGCGGGGGCCGACGTCATGGTCAACCTGACGAACTCCCCGACCTTCGACGAAGCCTCCCTGGCCTTCTTCCAGACCTCGATGGACAACCTTCTGGCCGCGGGCCAGGAGGGCGGCGTCCGTCACTTCGTTATTCTCTCGATCGTCGGCGCGGACCAGGTGCCGGAGCTGGACTACTACCGGGCCAAGGTGCTCCAGGAGGACATCCTCACGGCCGGACCGATTCCCTACTCGATCGTCCGCGCGACGCAGTTCATGGAATTCATCGACGCGATCCTGTCCTGGACCGCCGACAGTGACACCGTCCGGCTGCCCGCCACGCCGATCCAGCCGATCGCCTCCAAGGACGTGGCCGACGCGGTGGCAGAAGTCGCTGCGGGCGCCCCGCTGGGGGGCATTCGCAGCATCGCCGGACCCGAGGTCTTCTCCCTGGACGAGTTGGGCCGGCTCACCCTGTCCCACAAGTCCGACAGCCGCACCGTCGTCACCGACCCCACCGCCGGCATGTTCGCCGCCGTCAAGGGTGACGTCCTCACCGACAAGGACGCCCACCTCGCCCCCACCCGCTACGCCGACTGGCTCTCCTGAACCGCTCGCGCCCTCGAGCTTCCAGTTCGGCCGGACGCGGACGATCCAGGTAGCCGACAGGTGCTCCATGTCCTGAGCCCTGTAGTTGGCCAAACTGGCTTCCCAATGGGGAAGCCAACCCCGACCCTCGTCCTGAGCACAGATCACGCGAGGCAGCCCGGTGCCTGTCCCATTCTGAGCTCTGGGCCCGCCCCACGCAGTGCGCTGGCCGGCGGCCCGGCCCACGTCTCCCTACGCTCGTACGAGCTCGCTAGTGATAGGTGATCGGGCCGTCCGCCGGGTCGTCGTAGTCGAGCAGGGCAGGGATGGCATGCACGTCGCCCCGGTCGTAGACGAATCCGCAGTCCGGGTCGGAGGCAGTGAACTGCTCGGCCATAGATCAAGCGTCGGCACCAGCACGAGAATGCGGCCCTTGGGCACAATCCGCTTTTGCCGATGCCGCCGCGATGATGGTCTTTCCCGTTCCGCACGCGGCGTGTACCTGCCCGTGCAGGCCATTGAAAGGAATGCCGCCCGGCGGGATATCGAGACCGCGCACAATGGCGGCATGATCAGCGGGGGTGGGTCCAAGCGGTGATCCGTGGTCGCTCAGCAGGCTCGGGCGGCGCTCTCAGTGAAGCTGCTGGGTGCCGACGCTGTCATGGACGAAGACGGACCGGGCGTCGGTGGAAGGGTAGCTCTCCTTCAGGGCGAAGGCCTGGGGCGTGCCGCCCGCCCGCGGGGGCGTCCGGGGCTTCGAAGTGCAGGACGTAGGTCTTGGAGGTGGCCGTCTCGCTCTCCAGCTGCAGCCAGCCCACGACGCCGGCAGCCGGAAAGGTACCGGTCGCGGTGATGGTGGTCTTCGTGGTGCCCTGCTGGAGGGTGAAGGCGGCCGTGCCGAGGTCCAGACGCTTGCGGGCGCCGTCCTTCCAGCGCTGGAAGAGCGTGATCCACTCCTCCGGCCATGGGCCGCCGGTCGCTGTGGGCGGCATGTCGCTCTGCAGCCGCGCCAGGACGGCGTCGGCATTCGCCACGACGTCGTTGTAGTCCCACAGATCGAATGCGAAGCCCATGTGGGCCTTGTCGGTGGCGCGGAACATCGGCCGGATGTGGAGCTCGAACACGGGAGTGCGCATGCTAGCCGTACACCTCCATCAGAACGCTGTTGAGTGTGATCTCGCCGATCAGCTCGGGTGGCTGCTGTGGCTCACCCTGCGGCGTGGGGGAGGCCATGTACTGGAGCGTCAGCAGGTGCTCCTCGGCTTCGGTCGTGGCGGCGAGCACGGTCGTCACGTCGAAGCGTGCGGTGACCACGGTCGTGTGGTCGTGCGGCTCCGTTCCGTGTCCCAGGTGGCCGTGGTCGTGCGTGTCCGTCCCGGGGTGGCTGTGGTCGTGTCCGGGGTGTCCGGTGCCTGCGCCGTGCGGGTGGGCCTGCCACATCGCCAGGTACCCGATGTCGAAGCGCTTTGAGAACTCCTCGTCGTCGCGCCGGTATGGGATGTCGACCGGTGGAAGAACGCCCGTAGCACATAGCTCCCCGTCAGGGGGATCTTCACCCCCTCCAGGCGCAGGCCCACGCGCCTGCCCTGTGCCGCGTGCGACGCCGCCGCAGCGACGCCGAACTGCACGTGTCCCTTCTCGCGCAGCTCCGTTACGAGCCCGGCGTCGGACACCGGAGTGAGCGGGACCGTCTCCAGGATCGGAGGCGGGAGGGGAGCGGGGTGGGCGGAGCGAGTACGTCGAACGCGGCGTTGAGCTGATCGGTGTACTCGTACTGGTAGCCCAGCGCCAGCGCGTCGGCGAAGTCCGCGACCTTGTGTTTGGGCTGCGTCAGGAAGCCGCGCAGCTTGCTCTGTGGAGAGGTGGGGGCGGGCATCGCGTGGCGCCGCTGCCATTCGGCCCAGAGCAGGTCGACGCCACCTTCGGTGAGGATGCCTGCCTATCAGTCTTGGCCTCGCCGGGGTAGAGGTCGGCGATCTGGACCTCGTTGATCCGGGCAGGTAGGCGACCGGGCAGCCCAAGTCCCGGGCCACTGTCAGGGGCAGGGCCCCGATCGAGGCCGGCTGGTCGACGACGACCAGTACGGTTCCGTGCTTGGCCCGCAACTTCGCGAAGAGCTCACGGAGTTTGGGCTCGGTGCTGGGCAGGAGTTTGCCGAACGCCCTTTTGCCCGCCGGTGTGACGGCGGGGGCATGGTGTTCGCCCTTGCCGACGTCCAGGCCGAGGTAGGCGTCGACGTCGCCGGTGTGGATCACATGCGTCCTCTGGTCGCGCTTTCGCCCGCCTCACCCACAGCCCCGATCTCCACTTCCGTACTACGAAAAGCCTCCGACCTGCGAACAAGCCGGTGCCAAGGTGGGTTCGTGGTCGCGGGCTTCGAGGCGGCCTGCCCCGATCGGGTGAACCGTCCGAGGGCTCGCCCGCACGTCGCTCGCCCAGCCTGCCGGACGGATAGCGTTTCATGCTGTCTGTATACGAATGAGGCAGGTGTGGGATGACCCAGGTCCTTGAGTATGAGAGCAACGCCATCGTCGAGCTGCTGGGCGTTCTCCCCGCGGACCGCGATGCGGAGTGGCTGAAGAACTCCCTTCAGCAGGCGATCATGGTGGAGATCGCGACCATCGGTCCGTACGCGAGTGCCCTGTGGTCGATCAAAGAATCGAACGCGGCGGTTGCCAAGAACATCCGGGAGATCATCTTCGATGAGATGACCCATATGGGACTGGTGTGCAACATGCTCACCACCATTGGAGGGACGCCGGTCCTCGCCGATCCCAAGGTGGTGCCGAAGTACGAGCACGCGCTGCCGGGGGGCGTGCGGCCCGAACTCATCGTCTTCCTGGAGGGGCTGACCAAGGACTCGGTCGAGATGTTCTCCGAGATCGAGCGCCCGGATCACCCGGTCGCCCAGTTCGGGACCTTCGCCACCATCGGGGCCTTCTACACCGCGATCGAAGAGGCGTTCGAGATGCACCAGCACCTGATCAGGGGCGACCGGCAGATCGACTTCTCCCTTGAGAGCCACGGCCAGGGCAACAAGATCGTTCCGCTCGACAGCATCGAGAAGGTGCGAGCCGCGATCGAGATCATCAAGGAGCAGGGCGAGGGCACCTCCGCCTCACCCGAGAACCCCTTCCCCGGCAAGCCCGGCGAGCTGGCCCACTTCTATGTGTTCCGGGAGATGTTCCGCGGCAAGAAGCTGATCAAGGTGTCGGAGAATCCGGCCGTCTGGGACTTCAAGGGCGACGATGTTCCGCTGCCCCCGGCCTTCCCCATGGGGCGGGTGCCCGAGGGCGGTTGGGCCAACGGCGGGCTGAACGCGCCCACGCCCGAGGTTCAGCAGGTGCTCGCAGCGTTCAACACACATTTCAGCGCAATGCTGCGGGCGCTGGAGACGGCCTGGCTGACGGGTGACTCGGACATGATGTTCCCGGCGATCGGCCACATGGGCGGGATGCGGACCGAGGCGCGGAAGCTCGTTCAGCTGGAGCTGCCTGACGGCAGCGGGAAGACCTACGGGCCGGAGTTCCTGTACGTCGAGGAGTGAGGGGTCGCTTTCTCCCAGTGCTTTATCGCGGAATCAGGTCTTTGGCCTGTGGTGTCGGATCGCGCCAGGTGATGGTGCTCGCCGGTGAGGCGGCGTGCCATCAGGCGGTCATGGCAACGTGGATCACGGCTTCGGAGCGGGCTGGACGGGTCTCGTAGTCGCGGGCCAGGCGGCGGTGGAGCATGAGCCAGCCGTAGGTCCGTTCGACTGCCCAGCGTTTCGGATCGGGGTGAAGCCCCAACACCTCGTCGCCACCTGGACCGGCACCTGCCCCACCTGCCGACAGGCCATCCCATGGCAGCCCTACGAAACCACCTAACAAAACACCACTAGGCGCCTGGAACCCGAGGTCGACGCTGATCTGAACTACCGTGCACGGTGGGCGGAACTCCGCGGCACCCGTGTGTGGCGGGCGCACCGTATCCGCACGCTTCGCTACTCGCGTCAGGCTCTGGCGCTCGCCGGGGAGGAAGGCTGCCGGCTGCGACCGCAGAAGGTGACCCGGACCCTTGCGGTGTACTGCATGGAGCGTTGGAAGCATCGTCAGCAGGTGTCCGACTCGTACGTCAATCTGATCGAGTGTAGGCAGCGGGCCCGCGAGCGGAATGGTCTGCGGCACGCGGTGAAGTACTGGAACGTGCGGCCCGTGGACCGCGACGAAGTCGATGCTGTCGAGGTGGCCGAGGACGCGGCGGTGGAGGTGCTGCTGCCATGGCTTGTGCGGCGCGCGGACTCCTGGGAGGTTTGGTGACCTCTCCTCTCAGACATGGGAAGACAGACCCCCGCCTGGGGGCGGGGATCTTCCCATGTTCAGGGTGCCGGGTGTACGTCAGGCCGGTTCGTACCAGTTGCACAGGTGGGTCCAGACCAGGAGCGGGTTCATGGCGTAGTCCCAGGACACGTCAGGGGCCCAGCCTTCGAGGTCCCAGGAGTTGCCTCCCTGGGGGCCGCCGCCGAGGTCTATGGAGTAGCGGGCGTGGCAGGCGAGCTGCTTGTACAGGGAGGATCCCTGTTCGGCGGTCAGCCACCGGTCCGGGTAGGGGGCCTGGGAGAACGACTGGTCCCACAGCCGGTCATAGCTGGTGTCGGCGTTGTCGAAGCCTTCGGCGGTGGGGATGACGGAGATGTCGACGTTCCCGCCTATCTGGCCGTCCTTGATGGCGCGGGCGATCTCGGTCCGCTTGACCCACTCGGTGTTCGTGACCGACGTGTAGCCGACGCACTCGCTCTTGCATACGGGGTGATTGGTGTCGCCCTGATCGAAGCCGGGCGACCACCACAGCACGGCGTTACGACCTGAGAACGACTGCATGATGCCCTTGGTCTCCGGTGTGGGGATCTCGTCCGACGTCGGATACCCGAAGTAGCCGCCTTCCCATCCGAACTGCCCCCACAGCTCCCCGACGCGGCCCCACACCGGGTGCGCGCCAGGGAGAGGGGGCCAGTAGAGGGTGCCGCCCTCGAACTGCTGGCGCCTGCCCGCTCCGTCGGCGTTGGTGAGTTCATCGCCGACCGGGTAGCCGAGCCGGGATTTCTCCCAGCCCATCGCCTCCCACTTACCGCGGATCGCGCCCCATACGGGGTGCGCGCCGCGTTCGGGGGTCCAGTAGATGGAGCCTCCGGCGAAGTGGTTGTACCGGCCGCGGCCGTCGGGGCTGATCTCCTCGTCGGTGGTGGGGCAGCCGAGCGGGCCGGTCTCGCTGCCGGTCTCGATGTACTTGGCGAGGATGTCGCCGCCGACCTGCCTGCCGCAGACGTCGGCGGCGGCGGCCGGCGAGGTCTGGACGGTGAGTGCGGCGAGCGACACGAACGCGACCAGGGTCGCCTTCAAGGTGGTAAGTCGGCGCCTTGGGCGCCGCGTTGGTGTGGGCTCGCGAGGACCCCTCTCTACGGTTCGTTGGATGTATGGATGATCGGCTGGCCGCCGTGTGACCTCAAGAGGACCCGTCTGGATCCTGGGCGGGGACGGCGAAGGGCCCCACCCGGCGCGTACTTACGGGTGGAGCCCTTCACTGTGAGACGTGACTGCCTGGTCAGGCTACTCCTGCGCGGTGCGGCGGCGCCGCATCCACCACGTCAGGGTGACGCCGGCCGCTGCGAGGGCCGCGGCGACACCGGCGATGAGGCCCACCGGTGTGTTGGAGCCGGTGTCGGCGAGGTCGCCGTCGGGGTCCTCCCGTGTGGGCGGCGTGTTGTCACCGCCGCCGGGGTTGGTGGGCTCCGGGGCCGGGGTCGTCGGGGGGTTGGTCGGCTTGCCGGTGCCCGACGGGGTCGGTGTCGGGGTGGGGTCGTCGCCGGGATCTTCGCCGCCCGGGTCCTCGCCGCTGCCGTCTGTGGCCGGGCCTGCGCCGAGGTACAGGGTGTCGAGGTCCCGGTAGGAGGCGTCATCGGACTTGCCGGAGTTGACGGTGGTGTTGTCCAGGTCCCGGTTCTGGGCGTCGAACTGGGCCTTGGGGATGTTCTGCTTGGGCTGCTTGGAGAAGTCGACGCCGCCGACGCCCTGCTTATACAGCTTGCCGCCGTACTCTAGCTCGAACCACTCGATGCCCTCCTTGATGGACTGCATGTACTTGTCCCAGACCTTTTCACGGGTCCAGTCCTCATGGGGAGCGCGGATCGGCCAGGCCGAGGCGTCGTTGGAGTTGATGATGTCGTGGAAGTCCGTCGGGGACTTGGCGTCCTGCTGACGGATGTACTCGGCGGCGACGCGGGCGTTGTAGACGGCGCGCAGCTCGGCGTACTTGGGGTCCTTGTTCACCCGCTCCTGGATGACCGGGACGATGTTGGCGTTGACCGACCGTTCGATGGCCTTCTTCTCGGCGTCCGAGAGGTCGGTGCATTCGGTGGATCCGGGGACGGTGTAGTCGACGTCCAGCCACTCGGCGGAGACGTCCATTGGCGATTCGAGGATGTAGATCCCGCCGTCCTGCTCGCGGACCTTGGCCTCGTCGGGCTCGATCCAAAAGCGGGTACCGGGGAAGCAGGGGATGCCGTTGCGGCGCGGCGCGGTGTCCCAGTACAGCTTGCCCCCCGGATGCTTGTCGGGGTTCAGGGCCTCGGAGAAGTCGTGCTTCATGACCAGGTCGGCGTCGAGGAGGACGCGGCCGGCGTCGGTCTTGCCGAACGTGGCGTCCATGACCTTGTCCGGCTGGTCCGGGTTCAGGTTGACCCAGAACTTTTCGGGGGTCAGGGCGAGCCAGGTGAACAGGGCGTCGGAGGAGAGCTGCATCCGGGCTTCGCCGCCGAAGCCGGGGTTGTTGTCCGGGTCGGGCATCTGGTCGGCGCGCATGGAGTAGCTCATGCCCTTGCCCTTTTCGAGGCCGCCGACGTACCGGAGTTCCATGGTGGTGAAGTCGACGCCGCCCGGGCCGCCCCTGGGGAGGGTGCCCCTCGGGTCGAGGCGGTTGGCGTCCCGCTGGTAGCGCTTCGCCTCTTCCAGGGTCTTCCCGGAGGACAGGGCCCGGTCGTTGGCGGGTCCGCGGGTGCCGCACGTGTTGGCGCCGACGGCCGAGAGCTGCGTTGTGCCGGTCTGGCAGGCGGGCGCGAACCACCGCTGATGGTCCGAATACCCCTTGATCGGGGTGGTTTTGGACACCGGGTTGTACATGCGCTGGTTTCCGCGCACCTGCCCGGTCTTCCCGTTCCGCATGTTGCGTACGTCGCGCTCCAGGTCGTCGATGAGCTTGACCTGGCCCTTGGTGAAGGGCTTCGCGCCGGTGAAGCGGAACTTGTGGTCGGGCATCGACTTGGCGACGACGCGGTCATTCGCAAGCTGCTTCGCCGTCAGCTTCGAGTTCGACTTGAACTCGTTGAACTCTTTGCTCTTCTGGTTGTAGGCGTCGTACCGGCGCTCGCCGACCTTGTCGCCGTTCTTGTCGAACAGCTCGACGGTGACCTCACACAGCCAGTCCGGGCCGATCAGCTTGTAGTCCTTGACGAGCTGCCGTTCGAAGCCCGAGCCCTTGTGGTTGTTGATCTGGTTGCGGATGTACCGCTTGTCGAACCAGTGCTTGAACCCCAGGTTCTCCTTGTTCGCGAAGTACCGGGCGTAAATCTCCATCGCCCGGTCCGCAGGCTTCCCCGACGCGTTGGCGATCTTCTTCCATGCCTCGACGTTCTTGTCCAGGTCCCCGGGGACCTTCGACAGGGCCTCGGTCTTCTGGGCGGCTGTCGGTGTCTGAAGGCCGTCGTACGCCTGTCCCGGAAGGTCGAATTCGAAGTTCTTGGGGAGGGCGGTGTCCTTGTGCAGGTTCCCGGTCGGGTTGTCGGGGAACCCGGAGTCCGGCGGTGTCGTCGGGGCGGTCGGGAGGCCGTTGCGGGTGTCGCAGCGCTTCCCGGATCCCGCCTTCATCTTCGCCGAGACCGGCGGCAGCTTCGGTGGTGCGGCCTCGACGGCCTGGAGCCCGGTTGTGACGATCGCGGCCGTCAGGCCTACAGCGGCCGTGAACCTGGCTGCTAACCGCCACTTGGACGGTATACGAATGTGTTTGTTCAAGAGCTCGTCTTTCCCTCTCCGGTGGGGCCTTGAGGGGGTGTGGGCGGCGCGTGGGCCCCCGTGACATGTACGCGCCACCCGACCACCATAACTCCCACCCGCCACGGGTAAAGATGAGTTAAGGCGTGTCGACGAAGCATCAACACCACTGCGCGGGCTGCGAGTTCACACATCGCGACCCTCGGCCCCAGGGTCACCCGCCGACTTGCGCCTAGACGAAGTACAAGCTTTCCATGTCCCTAACAGCGTCCTCGGAGTGCCGCACACGGAACGCCGTCGTCTCCATCTCCTCCCACCCCCACGGATCCGAGTGCCCGAGCGCCAAGCCCCCCAGGCCCGCCCAGTAGACCTCGTTCGCGGGCACGTCCAGGTCGACGCCGGCGTTGTCCACCATCCACCCCCTGAGATCCAGGGACGCGATCACCGCACGCGGATCGCCCGAGACGACGAACGGCTCATCATCCGGCCATCCCGATGCGTGGAACATCGCTCCGTCCGGCAACCACACGATGTTCTCGGTGTGCTCCATCCCCCCGTGGTAGGAGACCCGTCCCACGATCCGCGCATCTGGGAACCGCTCCCGCAACTCCTTCGCCGCCGACCGGAGCGGCTCGTCGTTGCCGTCGGTCGCGAACGCGGGAGTCACGATGCTCAACATGCCGCCCCACGCGGCAGCATGCACGATGTCCAGATCCGACCGTGCTGCCGATGGGAGCGGGGTCTGCGCGGAGCGCGGCCCGAGGTCCTCCAGGACAGCCTCGATGCCCTCGAACGACTCGACGAACGCGCGTGCGCGCTCAGGGTCGTTGGGGGGCAGGTTGCGGGCGTCGACGTTGAATGGCGCCTCGAACGCTGTCAGGTGGCACAGACTCATCGAGCCGCGCACGATCCGGTCCGGCGCAGAGGTCCAGTAGGTGTTCTCGTTCATGCGGGCCACCGTAACGGCCGGCGATGACAGAAGCGCCGCCGCCCAGCCCCTCGGCGGATGTGCGCCCCGCGCGCTGGTGGAAACACGCCTGCGGATCTGCGCCGGCCCTGGGAGTGGCCGGCGGATCCGAACAGACTCACCCCTTCCTAGGTCCGTCGCGGGTTCAGGAACCTGCGGGCGAAGACCGGCACGCCAGCCGCTGCACCAAAACCCGGTGCTGGCACAGATCTTGGGGAGTCGTCACGGAGTGTTACTGGAGCTGGATCATCTTGCGGAGAAGTGCGCGCGAACCATGCCGTAGGTGACAGGGGCGTGCTCGGCGACCAGCTCACCGTGCAGTCGGGTGTGCGCAAGCTGGCCGCGGCCCTCGGGACCGATTCCTCCAGCCTCTACCGGCACTTCCGCAGCAAGACCGAACTACTGCGCGCGGGCGCCGACCGGATTCTCCTGGCCGCGGTGGACAGCTACCGCCCCGAGGGGCGACTGGAAGCAGCGCATCACGTCCTTGGCGCTGCGCGTGAGAGAGGCCTTCGGGCAGCAGCCCGAGCTCGCCCCGGTCTGGGGACGCTACGCATCAAGCGGCACCGGTTCCCGGCTCGTCATGGAAGCGGTGCTGGAGGCGCTGCGCGCGTCGGGACTGCCCGACGAGGAGATCCCGGCGCGCTACCACCGGATCACGGTCCTCCTCGCCGCGCTGATCGCCTCCGAGGCAGGGGTCAGCGCGGTCACCCCGGAAGAGCACGAACAGGGCATGGAGCTGTTTCGCGTGGCGGTTCTGGGCGCCGACCCCGAACCCTTCCCGACCCAGGCTCACTTCGCCCGCGACGTCCGCCTCCTCGGGGTGGATCGCCGCGCCGCGTTCGAAGAGATCCTCGCCGCCCAACTCGCCCACATCAAGGCCGCAATCTGCCCGAGCTAACCGACCGGCTCGGGAGTGTCGGCAAACAATGGCACCCTCAAGTGATGCACTCCTGGTCGAACAGCACGGCAGGCGGTCTTGAAAACCCGTTCGAGCAAGGGGAGAGTCATCTCGACGGATAGGCTCAAGGTTGGGGGATCGAACGATGCATACACGAAACCACGACGCGCCCTGGGGCATCACGCGCATGGCGCCGTACGCGGAGACTGACCCGACTCCGCTGCTCACCCCGGTGATCGACCCTGAAACCCAGATCGCCGTCATCATCGACGAACACGGCCGCACCGTCCAGCTCGGCGACCACCTGGTCAGCATCAGCTCCTCGAAATCCACGTCCACCAGCAGCAGCACCAACAGCTCCACAAGCACCAGCGGCTACGAGGGCTCGTCGGACTCCGACGACAATTCGGACTCGGATTCGGACTCGGACCACCACTAACACTGATGGCGACTGCTCCGAGCGGGTCAGTGCTGGTGCTGACCAGCCCACATGATGTGACCACCGACTTGGTTCTGCGAATCCTCGCGGAGCGCCAGGTTCCGGTGGTCCGTCTTGATCCAGGTCCCGATCTGCTTGCGGGCGCCGCTCTGACCGCCTCGTACCGCACAGGCGATCAGAGCGGCACGCTGCGCACGCCGAGCCGCGAGCTCGACCTCACCAGGGTTCGCTCCGTCTGGACGCGCCGCCCCTCACCCTTCGAAGGCCCTGCCGGACCGGACTTAGCAGAACGCAAGTTCGCCGCGTCACAGTCCCTGTGGGGCGCCGGCGGTATCCTGGCGTCCCTCCCTGGTGCCCACTACGTGAACCATCCATGGAACAACCGGGCAGCGGAGTACAAGCCGGCCCAGCTCGCCGCCGCGCAGCGCAGCGGCTTCTCGGTCCCGAGCACGCTGATCACCAACGACCCCGACGCCGCACGGGAGTTCGTTGCCTGCCAGATCGGCGGAGTCGTCTACAAGCCGCTGTGGAACACGCCGTACAAGGTTCACGGCCAAGCGAGCCAAGTGTGGGTACGAGAGGTCCACGCGCACGAGATCACCACCGCCGTCGCCTCCTGCCCCCATCTTTTTCAAGCCAAGGTGGACAAGGTGTGCGACGTACGCCTCACTGCTGTTGGCAACCGACTGTTCGCGGTTCGGATCGACAGTCCTGACCTTGATTGGCGGCGACGGCAATCCCTGATGGAGTGCGCACCGATCGCCATCCCCCCGCAGGTCGCGCGCTCGGTTCGCGCTTACCTCGCCAACTTCCAACTCACCTTCGGCGCATTTGACTTCGCCGTAACAGCCGCCGGGCACTGGTACTTCCTCGAATGCAACCCCAACGGGCAATGGGCATGGCAGCCCGCCTCGATCACGGACTCGATCGCCCATGCCATCGCCGATCAACTCCACAAAGCCCCTGCCGTGTGAAAAAGACCGCCCTCCGCACCCCAGGCCACAGCACCACAGCGCGCCGAAGGGCGGCACCGGCCTGGAGGTCCGGTGCCGCCCTTCGGCGTACTGACGCCCCGGGGCGTGCGCCCCGGCGGGATACTCGTCGTCCTGTTCGCCGTCCACCGCGGCCGGGTCGCGCAGCGGGCGCAGTCCGTTTTCTGGCTGGGAGGAGGTGAGGGCGTACCGGCCGAGCACGTTCACACGGCCGGCCCTCAGCGGGGACAGGCATGCCACGTCCTCGTCCAGGACGCCGTGCTCGCGCTGGTCGGTGGGCAGCGCCCGGAGCTTGGCGATGGCGGCGTCCAGGTAGCGCGTGTTGCATGCACAGCACCACGGCGTTCAGCACCAGCCCCATACTGGCCAACTGGTCCTCCTGGCCGTCCTTGTACGCCTGCTGGATGTGGCCGCGCCTGCCATAGCAGATCGCGCGGGCCAGGATGTGGCGGGACTCCTGCACGGTGAGCCGGCGGTTCATCCGGCGCCGGTAGGCGTCGTCCACCGGGTCCACCAGGTCGAACAGGTGGAAGGTCTTCTCGATCCGACCGTACTCGGCGAACGCCCGGCCCAACGGGGTGGGGTGGCCATCGCGGCCGAACACCCGCAGCAGGTCGTAGGCGCGGACCTGGTTGGTGATCAGCGACCCAGCCACGCGCAGCATGTCCGGTCACTGCTCGCGGATCTTGCGCAGGTGCCTGCCCCAGCACTCCGAAGCCCATCTGACCTGGGCACTCATCACCGTCATGACCCGTAGGCTCACCTGCTGGAGCCATGCCAAGTGGGACAGGGGCTGACGAACGCGTAGACGGTCGGCGTGAGACGGTCGGTTTCCCGGCCGTGGGCACGCTCCTGCACAATCCATCCGCGTCGGCGGCCCGGCTCAGACGCTGGAGGAGACCTCGGCCTTCTCGTCGGACCCCGTGCCCTTCGCCTCGGCCGCCGCTAGCCTGCGGTTCCGGCGGACCGAGGACCAGAAGGACCAGGCGATCAGGATGACGCCGACGAGGCCGGTGATGACCTCGTTGATCTCGTACTGGATGGTGACGAGCAGGAGCACGGCGAGGGCGCCGATGGCGTAGTGCGCGCCGTGCTCCAGGTAGACGTAGTCGTCGAGGGTGCCCTGGCGGACCAGGTAGACGGTCAGCGACCGGACGTACATGGCACCGATACCGAGGCCGAGCGCCATGAGCACGATGTCGTTGGTGATGGCGAAGGCGCCGATGACTCCGTCGAAGGAGAAGGAGGCGTCGAGGACTTCGAGGTAGAGGAACATGAAGAACGCGGCCTTGCCGGCCATGGCGACGACCGAGACGGGCTTGCCGCTCTTCTTGGCCTCTTCCTCCGCCTCGTGTTCGGCTTCCTCCTCTTCCTCCAGCTTGTTCTCGAAGTAGCCGGAGAGGCCGCCGACGATCATGTAGGTGATCAGGCCCAGGATGCCGGAGACCAGGACGGTCTGCGCCTTGTCCACGTGGACGCCACCGTGCTGGTGGGCCTGGGTGGCGAAGGTCATCGAGGTGATGACCAGGACGATCAGGGCGACGCACGCCGACAGCATGTCGATCTTGCCGAGCTTGGCCAGCGGACGCTCCAGCCAGGCCAGCCACTTGATGTCACGGTCCTCGAAGATGAAGTCGAGGAAGATCATCAGCAGGAACATGCCACCGAAGGCGGCGATGGACGGGTGGGCGTCGGTCACCAGCTGCTGGTACTTGTCCTTGTCGTCCAGCGCGAGCTGTACCGCTTCGATCGGACTGATCTTGGCACTGACGGCGACGATCACGAC
The DNA here is from genome assembly GCF_036203305.1 of Streptomyces sp. NBC_00190. Taxonomy (GTDB): domain Bacteria; phylum Actinomycetota; class Actinomycetes; order Streptomycetales; family Streptomycetaceae; genus Streptomyces. The sequence goes on from NZ_CP108131.1 coordinate 8,339,855, forward strand.
GGGGAAGACCAGGCGCATGCCGAAAACCGCGATCAGGACACCGATGGTGAGGAAGATCTTCTGCCAGAAGGCATTCATCTTCTTCAGGATCCCGGCGTTGACCACGGCATTGTCGAAGGACACCGAGATTTCGAGGATGGACAGGATCGCCACGATCCCGAAGCCGGCCCACCCCCCGTATAACACTGCCGCGATCAGGCCGAGCGCGGTGACCGCGAACGACCAGCCGAACGTTTTCAGAAGCACGGGCTACCCAATCGTCGTGTACGGGGCTCCCCGCGCCGTACATGGCTTTACGAAACGTTGACCCTGAAGTCTAGAGCGACGCCTCGCAGCCCTGACACATCCCCCCGGGCCAACGGTTCGCAACTTCCGCTCGTCGCCGTGCTGGTAGACCTAACCGAAGAATGTCGCCGACTCCATGGACGCGTTTTCACCGAGTGCCTGAGTGCGAACCTGCGGCGCATCACCGTCGTGGGGTTGCCCAGGATCGGGCGAGACGGCTGTGCTCGTACTTGGGATCGCCCTGAGGAGCGCGGGCTTCACCGTGATCATCGACCTACCCGACATAGCGCTTGAACCGGACGGATGGGCCGTTGCCGTTCCGGAACCGCCTCCGACCTGGACTTCCCGGTTCTCAATCAGGCACTGAGCGCAGAACCACCCTGGCCGGTCAGCTTGATCCCGTCCGCCTGGGCCCGGCCCACCAGCTGACTGATCAGCTGGTCGTCCAGGACATCCGGTGCCAGCCCGGCAGGCTGCACTTCCAGTACGGCCTCAGCCGATACGGTCAAACCTCTCATCAGGTGTCACTTCCTGTCCGAAGAACCACCGTTGACCGGGCTCTGGCTCACATTCGGTGGTGACGGAGTGTAAAGGAGGCTGAGTGTTGGCTGCCGACAGCGGTCAAGCTTCTGACCTGGGTGTTTGATGTGCAGTCGGCGCTGCAGTGCGCAAGCAGGCCAAGCAGGTAGTGCTCATGTCAGTGGCGGGGACTCGCAGGCGTGCCGACGATACAGAGCGCCCGTCCCATGGTGCGGAGCTGCGACTTCACCGTCGACGCCCCGCCGTCACTCTCGGATACCACCGAATGTGAGCCAGAGCCGTTGACCGTACAGACCCCGCACCGGGCAGCTCGGCCATCGCGATCATCATGACCACACCCTCGCACGACCGACGGGTCAGCGACTGGCTCTCCAGGACGGACAAGAACCTCACCGCTTATCCGGCCACACCGCATCCACAGGATTTGACAATTGCTCGGGCCATTCCGTGAAGAACATCGAACGTGGCCGCCCCCGCTGCTCGGGGCTGTGCGATGCGTTCGCGTTCTTCAGAGCTTGCAGGGACCCGAGGCGAGTTCTCATCCCGCCGCCTGCGTTCGCCCCGTGCGACTCGTTCGTGGCAAATCTGTGGGTTGCGCGTGGTGCGAGAGGCGATGCTCCTGCGGCTGCAGACGACAGGGCGCCTCGTGCCGATCCCCGGATGACGGTCTGTGGCGTAGGCGCGAAACCGAGCAGCCCGCGCATCGCCCGCAAGGGCGTAGAGCCCTCCCAGCGGGTGGTCCGGCATCGTTGGAGCGTGGACCGCACGGTGGCGTGGCCGGCGGTGCCGCCGCCTGCACTGTCGCTACGAGCGCAAGACCGCACGCTTCCTGGCCTTCGATGCCGTCGCCGCCTCTGCCAGGCAGACGGCCCACCAGTCCTTCCGTATTCCGTTGCAGCGAGCCGTTTTGCGAACAACCATGGCCGTCATGGAGCGACAACCGGGGCAGATTATTGACTGCGGAGACTTCGTCTTGCGACGTTGGCGGGGGCAGAGCGACTTCGCTCCGGCATTCAAGTTGATCGAGGAGTCTCTGGACCACTTGCGCCCCTGGGAGCCGTGGGTCGCCCGTCACAGCGAGAAGGGCACCCGAGACTTCCTCGCGAAGTCCGAGTCAAAGTGGGCAAGCGGTGAGGTGTACGACTACGCCATAGCCAAAGACGGCATTCTCATCGGCATGTGCCAGAGCTACCACGGGTCCGAACCTCAGGGCTGGCGCATGGGGTATTGGCTGCACCCTGCCGCCACGGGCCGGGGCATCGCCACGAGAGCGACGGCGGCCTTGGTCACCGAGATGTTCACCCTGCCGGACGTGGAGTACCTGGAAATCGCGCACGACCTGGCCAACACTTCCAGCGCCGCGATACCACGCCGTTTGGGCTTCACGGAAGTCCTGCGTGAACAGGCAACGCCGCCCGCAGCTCCCTCAGGCAGCGGGATCAACGTGGTCTGGCGGCTGAACCGCCCTACACCGCCCGTTTTCGACGCTCCCTGCCCCTGAATACGGGCGGCATCGCGGAGGCGGTTCCTTTCCAGGTGAGGCGAGGGGGTTGGCCGGCGGTCGGGTGTTCTTCGCGAAGATCTCCTCGGCCCTGCGGTAGGAGAGCCGGCCCCGGCCGGTCTCGGGGCACACGTCGGGTGCCGCCGTTCCGGCCGGGGCCCTGAGGTCCGTGAGGAACAGGGGCCGCGGGTGCGCCGGGCGATGAGCCGGGGCAGCAGCTGGGCGGTTCCGGACTGCCGGTGAATCCACTCGGTCGCTCCGCCCCGCTGGTCCTCACGGTGAACACAGCCCCGGGTGTTACCCAGCGCTACATGTTCGTTCGCCGTAGCTGTACGCCGTCAACGGCTGTTCGCGGATGCCTTGTTCGAGGTGGTGACCGCATCTGGATCGGTGGAACGTTGCGGCGCCGCGGAGCCTTCCGCGGGCTTGGACCTCGCCAGCCACAGGCCGGTGAACACGGCGGTGGCCAAAGTGACGGCGCCGGCAGCGAGGAAGGCGCTGTTGAGGCCAGTCTCGAAGGAGGCGCCGCCAGACTGCCGGGTGCGGACGATGGCTCCGAGTACCGCCACGCCGAGCACCGCGCCGATCTGCCGGGTGGTGCTGCTGATGCCTGATGCGAGGCCGCCTTCCTGCGGGCTGACTGCTTGGATGGCGGCTCCCGTCAGGGGGGACATGGTCAGGGCGAAGCCGATGCCGACGACTCCCAGTCGCCACCACACGTTCCCGTAGCCGGTGTCGGCGTGCACCGTGCCGAGCGCCAGCAGTCCCAGGCCGGCCAGGGCCAGGCCGGTGGTGACCACGATGCGGAAGCCGTACCGGGCGGCGAGCCGGCCCGCGTACGGGCTGACGATCACCATGGCGAGGGATACCGGCAGGGTCTGCAGGCCGGCGCGCAGGATCGAGCTGCCCTGGACGTACACGAAGAACTGGGAGAAGAAGAACGACGAACCCATGAGCGCGAACCCCACCACGACCATGGCGGTGTTGGACACGGTGAACAGGCGCTGCCGGAACAGCGGCAGCGGCAGCATCGGAGCGGAACGACGCGCTTCGACGGCGACGAAGGCGGCGAGGAGGATCACCGCGGCGGTGAAGCTGCCCAGGATCACCGGAGACGTCCAGCCGCGGGCACCACCCTCGATCAGCCCGTAGGTCAGTGCCCCCACCCCCAGAACGGACAGCACCGTCCCCGGGATGTCGATCGCGGGGGCGCTCGGATTGCGGGTCTCTTCAAGGCTGCGCAGACCGACCAGCAGAAGGACCACGCCGATGGGCAGATTGACCAGGAAGATGGCGGGCCAGCCGAGGGTATCTGTCAGCACTCCGCCGGCCACGGGGCCTGCGGCCAGACCGATTCCGCTGAATCCGGCCCACAGGCCGATCGCCTTGATTCGTTCTTGCGGCGCGGGACAGGCGGCGGCGAGCAGGGCGAGCGAGGCAGGGCTCAGCGCCGCGGCCCCGATGCCCTGCAGCACCCGGCCGACGACCAGCCAGCCGAGCGAGGGTGCGAGGCTGCACAGCACCGACGCGGCGGTGAACACCGCCACGCCGGTCAGGTACACCCGCTTGCGGCCGAACCGGTCGGCGAAGACACCGCCGGACAGCAGCAGCATGGCGACCAGCAGTACGTACGCGTCGACGATCCATTGCAGACCGGTCAGCTGAGTGTGCAGCCGGTGCTGCATGTCGGGCAGCGCTGCTCCGACAATCGTGTTGTCGAGCAGGACCATGAACTGGCCCAGGCAGGTCACCGCGAGCAGCACGGCCCGGTTCGGTCGGCTGCCTACGGCCGCATGCGATACCGCCATGGGGATTCCTCTCAATCGTCAGTTGCGCTTCTTCACGACCAACGTGGTCAGCCTCTGAGCGCCCTAAAGCAGTCAGCGGATGCGTTAGGAGACTGTAAGGAGGGTTGCCGCTCAAACGCAAGTCGTGACTGCATTAAGGTGGGGCCATGAACGAGCGACAGCAAGCCCGGCGGCCCGGCGGACGCAGCGCCCGCGTCGGCGCGCAGGTGCGCCAGGCCGTCACCGACCTGATCAGTGAGCGCGGCTACGGCAACTTCACCGTCGGCGAGGTCGCAGCCCGCGCGGGCGTGGCCGACAGCAGCATCTACCGCCGGTGGGGCAGCCTGGAAACCCTGCTCACCGACGTGGCGCTCACCCGCCTCAATGCGCAGTCGCCGATGCCCGACACCGGGAGCCTCGCCGGCGACCTGCGCACTTACGCGGCCAACGTGGCCCGCGAGATCACCGGACCCGACGGTCTGGCGGTGGTGCGCCTGGCCGTCGCCCTGTCGAGCAGCGGTCAGCAGGGCCTGCAGGCGGGTGACGACCTCCGCGCCGAACGCATGCGGCAACTGCAGTCCATGCTCGATCGCGCCCGCGAGCGCGGCGAGCACGCACCCGACGCGTTCGACGTGCTGGACCACATCCTGGCCCCGATGTATATCCGCGTCTTGTTCGGCATGGTCCCGCTCACCCCGGACTACGTCGACCGGCTGGTCGACCGATTGCTGTGACCTCGACGCGGTCCCCGGGATCAGCCCTCGGACGCGGTGCCAGGGCTCCGCGGAGCCCTGGCACCGTGAGGTGCCGTGGCGGGTTTCTGGCGTATCTGGGTCATGCCCCGACAAGACCGGGATCACGGTCCAGTGGTCCTGACTCGGACACCAGGGCCCATGCAACCCGCCGGTAGGTTCCGGAAGCTGAACCGTTGTGGCGGGCGGCGGGGTCTCGCTCGGCGACGTGCCGGGCTACCGAATCGACACCGGGGCGGGCGTACCGCTCCAACGAGCGGACGGATGCGCGCCGGGACCGCGCGAGCAGGGTAGAGGTGCCCTCCTCGGCGTCGTGCGTGAGCGCACTGCGGCGGAGCTGGTGCAGGGTCCAGCCGTCCAGGTGCTCGATGCCCTCAGGCGAGGCGAGCGGGTTGGCCAGCAGCCGGGTGTGCTCCTCGAAGATCTCCTCGGCCCGGCGATAGGAGAGCCGGGCCCGGCCAGTCTCCTCGCACACGTCCAGCGTCGCGATCCCGGCCGGGGCCCTGCGGCCGGTGAGGAACAGCGGGCTGCGGTCACCGGTTCGATGGTCACGCTCGCTCCGCCCTCCCGGCGCCGCCGCAGTAAATGCGTACACCTCACCCCGGCTGCCGGAACCGTCCGCCGCAGGTCGCGATGGTCACGATAGGGGCTCCGCCGCAGTTCCGGCGTTTACTGCGGCACCACACTGACGGTCCATCATCAGCTGGAAGTCCGATGAGCCGACCCGGAAGTGGAAGGCTTCTACCACCATCCGCTGTACCGCTGCCCCTCGCGCGGGGTCCGGCCCCGAGCATCACGCAGGGCTACATGTCCGTTCGCCGCAGCCATACGAGAACAGAGCCGTGTACGCGGCGAGGGGTCGCTGGCGTCTAGCTAGAAGGCTGCAGAAAATCTCGGGTTCTGGCCGCGGCTCGGTCCAGTCTTGTTGGCATGCAGGGGGAATGGGCCGGGGAGACGGTCGGGCCGGATGTGTGGGAGACGTGCCGGGAGTTGATCCCGGCGGGGAGTGTCTTCGCGTTCCTGGCTGAGCATCGCGAGGTGCTGTTCCCGCCGGGGATGTTCGCGGACATGTTTCCCTCGTCCAATGGCCGTCCGAGTCTGCCGCCGAAGGTTCTGGCCGCGGCGGTGGTGCTGCAGAGTCTGCACGGGTGATCCTTCACTGCCTATCCGTTGTAGGGATTGTGCAGACATGTCGAGCATGTCTGATTTCCACCCGCCCTCGATGGCTGCTGCGTCGACAGTCGTCGGCCACGATGTCCCCACCACCCTGAGAGGCCACGCGGCTGCTGGCTGCTGGCTGCTGGCTGGTGGCGTAGGTGAAGGGTGTGGTCGAGGTGTCGCCGGACAAGGGCCTGGCCGCCGCTGAACGGCTGTGGTCGGCCCCGTTGGTGTTCGGGGCCGGCGCGATGGTGGGCGTGCTCGGCGGCATGATCGGACTGGGCGGCGCGGAGTTCCGATTGCCGCTGCTGATCAGCATGTTCGGCCTCGCCGCCCTGTCGGCCGTCATCCTGAACAAGGCGATGAGCCTGGTCGTCGTAGTCACCGCCCTGCCCGCCCGGTTCGCCGCGGTCTCCTTCGGCGACCTCGGCGCCCACTGGGCGATCGCGGTAAACCTGCTGGCAGGCAGCCTGCTCGGCGCGTGGGCCGGGGCCTCGTGGGCGGTGCGCATGCGCTCCGCGACCTTCTACAAGGTCCTAGCGGTCCTCATGGTTGCCATGGCCGCGGCTTTGGTGGTCACCCGCACCACCGCCGTTGGATCCCTGGATCTGCCGGGCCCGGTCCAGGTCGTGGCCGGGGTGGTGGCCGGGTTCGGGATCGGCGTGGTCGCGGCCATCATGGGCGTCGCCGGCGGGGAGCTGCTGATCCCCACGATCGTGCTGCTGTTCGGAACGGACATCAAGCTCGCGGGAACCTGTCCCTGCTGGTGTCCCTGCCCACGATGCTCGTCGCGTTCGCCCGCTACAGCCGCGACGGCAGCTTCGCCGCCCTCATGGCGACGGGCTCGATCGCCGGCGCGCTCCTCGGTGGGTTCCTGCTGGGCGTGATTCCGGACCTGGTCCTGATCCCTGCACTCGCGGTGATGCTGCTGGTCTCGGCGGTCAAGGTCGCCCGGCACAACTGACCCAAGCGAACCTGACGACCCTCAGCGCGGGCCGCCACCCCACCCGGTGGCGGCCCGCGCTTTCGCGCGCCCCTGGACCGGCACGTCCCCCTAGGCCCGGACCAGGCCGCGGTGAGGCTTGGCGTGCGGCGCCGGGACTTTGACGAGGTGGTCCGCCTCGGGTACGTCGCCCCCGTGGGCCCGGTGGAGGTCGACTTCAAGCACCAGGGCGGGGTGACGACCGTCCCGCTTTACAGCGCCCTCCCTGTTGCATGGGCGTGTTGAAGCTGATGCAACAGGGCTGGTTCGGCCCCAGGTCGATGTACTGACCCCTGCCTCAACTGCTGATCAGGGTGCGGTCCAGGAGGGGGAGCAGGCGGTCCCAGTGGCGCTTCAACCCGGAGGCGCTGAAAGCGTCGGTGTCGGACATGGTGAAGCCGTGGATGGTGTGGGGGTAGATCTCGGAAGTGTAGCGGACACGTGCGGCATCCAGGGCCTGGTTGAGCTCCTCAAGGGCCTGGGGGGTCAGGTCGCCCTCGGCATGGCCGAGGTGGACTTTTGCGGTGATCCTGGAGAAGAGGTCGGGCCCATCGGCGCCCACGGGGCCGTGGAACGCGGCGACGGCGGCCACCCGGTCCGGGTGCGCCGCGGCGGTGCGCATCGCGAGGAGGCCGCCGATGCAGTAGCCGGTCACCGCGACCGGACCGGCGCCGACTTCGGGCTGGGTGGCGAGGAACTTGAGGTAGGCATCGGCGTCGCTCAGGGCACGTTCGACTGTGTGCGCCTGGATCAGGGGCATCAGCTGGGCCATGACTTGGGGGCGGACCTCTTCGCCGATGTGCTCGGGCAGTTCGAGCACCGGTGCCGAGCCGTTCCGGTAGAAGAGGTTGGGGACGAGCACGTAGTACCCGTGCCTGGCCAGCTCGCGGGCCAACTCCCGCAGTGCGGGCCGGATGCCGAAGCCGTCTGCGTACATCAGCACCCCTGGGTGCTGCTCGCCGCGGTCGGGAAAGGCGGCGAACGCGTCGGCCTGACCGTCCGCGGTGGGAATCTGCAGCGTCTTGATGGGCATGGATCCTCCTGTCGTGGTTGATGTGTCGAACCTGTGATCAACACGACGAAGGCGGAGCTCGCGCAGCAACGCAAGATCCTCGATCGATCAGCGGGCCGAAATCTGCCCGCGCGGTGCTCAGAAGAGCACCGGGTCACCAATCCGTGTGTGGCGCGATGCCGTCCCGGTAGTCATCCCCACAACGTAGAGCACCGAACAAAGCCGACGCTAGTACCACCAGCCCGCACAGCGCACTCGAACACTCACTCACCTCAACGCGCAGGACTTGACAGGGAAAGCGCCGAGGCCATTGCGCTCCTGGACGTCGCCCGTCCTGGGGTGGACTGGCGGGCGGTGCGGGAGACCCGTCCGGGCCGCCGCTCCCTGCTTGCCGGCCTCACCCCGGTCACCCGGACACGGACCGGTTCCTGCTCGCCGAGGTGGGCCAGATCGCACGTGTGGGGCGGGCGGCGGTGGTCAACTGGCGCCGCCGCCACACCGACTTCCCCGCCCCGACCGGCGGGACGGGCGTGCATCCGGAGTTCGACCGGGCCGACATTGTCGCCTGGCTGCTCGCCAACGACAAGATCGAGGTCCCCGCCGGGGCAGCGGCGGCCACGCTGCTGGTGCGTTGTGTGGGCGGCGGGACACGACGGTTCCGCCTGGATGCCCCGTGGCTGGGCCTTACCGACGACATCGAGGACACCGACCAGCTGTCGGGCTGGTCCACCGACGCGGGCGGACGCCGACGCTCTGGCCGCCCTGGCGGCCGGAGAGTTCGGGGCCGCACTGACCCGGCTGACCGCACCGGGTGCGGGTCCGCTCGCCGTGCTGGGCGAGGTCCGGGTCACCGACCGGTTCCGGTCGGGGTCGGGTGGCCTGCGCATCACGCTGGAGTGGCCCGCCCGGCTGCCGGGCACCGCCTCGGAGAAGCCGGCGGGCGGGGCGGTCCGCCACGGGGTCCCGCACGCCCGGGCGGGCGAGAACTGCGTGTGCAAGCGGCACGACTGCGGCGGCCTGGTCCCGGTGGGCTGGTGTGCAGCTGATCTGCGCTGCTGCGCCAGGTGGCCCTTGCGGCCGGCGCACCGCCGCCTGGGCCGGGCCCGGCGCGCACCGCACGCACCGCAGCGCCGCGGGCGGCGGCTCGTGGCCCGGCCGGGCCGGCGGCCGTTACCGGGGTACCGCGTATGCCGCCCGTACCGTCCAAGCCGGGCACGGGCAAGTCCAGCTAACCCCTCGCGAAGGAGCCCGGTCCGTGTCCACCCCCGAACCTGCCGTGCCGCCCGCAGTTGATCCGTTCGCCGAAGCGGTGGTGGCGGCCTGGTCGGGTTCGTCGGCGGCGGCTCGGGCGCCGGTGAAGTGGGTGGTGAAGAAGGCCTGGTCTTGCGCGGCGTCGACGCCAGGGACGCCAGCCCGACCCGCCGCGCCGGCGCCGGCCGGCCGACGGCGGCACCGACGGCGGGGAGGGGTACGGCTGGCTGCTGATCACCCGGCTGGCCGACGCGGTGGGGGTCCGGCCGGTCCCAGAGGGCGGCAAGACCGTCCACGTGCGTCTGACCGCTGGCCCCGGAGCAGGGGACGCGCCGGCACGTCGTCCTCACACGCCCGGTGCAGGAAGCCCAACTGATGTGCCGGGAACGGGAACCGGAGTGATCGTGCCGACGTGAACGTCGGTGACGGGGCTTAGCGTGCACGGACGGAAGCGGGGGGGTCGTTCACGCACGGACGCGTGATCCCGGACATACACATGACATGTGCCAGGGCAGAGCCCCACGGCTCGATCCTCAGGGGGGATCTTGACTACATCGCACCGCACGTCACCGCAGCGCAGACGGCTGCGCGCCCTGGCCGCCGGGAGCGTTCTCGCCCTGGCCGCCGGCGCTCTGGCCGCCGCACCGAGCGTCGCCGCGCCGAGCCTGGGCGCGCCGAGTATCGCCGCGCCGAGCTTGGCCGTGCCGAGCCCGGCCGTGCCGACGCCGGGACCGTCGGCCGTGACCGGAACGGCCGGCGGCCAAGGGCTCCCGACCGTCGTCATGCCGGCCCGGGTCCCGGCCCAGGTGGCCGCTGCCGCCAAGCCGCGGCACGACGTCGACGGCGACGGCGTCAGCGACATGATCGTCATGGAGTACGACCAGGTCACGGCCGTCTACCTGTCGTCGATCAAGGCCTGGAGCGACTACACGATCTCCAAGACCGATCCGGATCCCGAGGCCTCGTTCAAGGACCTGCTGCCGGTGGGCGACGTCGGCGGCACCACCCAGCCCGAACTCCTCTCACTCACGTTCGACGGCGTGCTCACGCTCTACGAGGCGGGCGTGAAGACCACCTCGGCGCCCCTGTGGTCGGGCCGAGGCTGGCAGATCTACAACCGGATCATCGCCACCGGCGATCTGACCGGCGACCGCCGTCCCGATCTGCTGGCCCGGGACCCCGCCGGTGACCTGTGGCTGTACACCGGAACCGGGACGGTCAGCAAACCCTTCAACTCCCGGGTCAAGGTCGGATCCGGCTGGGGGATCTACGACCAGGTCGTGGGCGCCAACGACGTCGACGGCGACGGCATCGGCGACGTCCTCACTCGTACCCTGGCCGGCGAGCTGTGGTTCCACAAGGGAGCCGGCAGCGCCACCGCCCCGCTCAAGCCCGGCGTCAAGGTCGGCACCGGATGGAACACGTACAACGTGATCACCGGCTCGGACGACGGCGACGGCGACGGCCGAAGCGACCTGCTCGCCCGCGACCACGACGGCGTGGAGTACTGGTTCAAGTCGATCGGCGGCGGCAAGTTCGCCGCACCAGCCTACTTCGGCAGCGGCTACGAACTCAACAAGTTCATCGTCGGCGCGGGCACCACATCGCTCTTCGGCAAGGGCCAGAACGTGATGACCCAGGCCGACAACGTCCTGGCCAAGTACTACGCCCTGGCCAACGGCGACTACCTGTCGCCGCCGGTCGCGGTCGGCAAGGAGACGCCCGGCTCCCGCAACACGTACGCCACGGGCCTCAACAGCCACAACCACGCCAGCTACGTGCAGAACATCGGCACCGACCTCTACGTCCGCGGCGTGAAGGTCAGCACGTCGTGGAACTACACCATGATGGCCGGCCCCGGCGACCTCACCGGCGACGGGAAGGGCGACCTGGTCAGCCGTGACTCCGCCGGCGTCCTGTGGCTGCACCCCGGCGACGGTCTGCTGTACACGAAGTTCGGCACGCGCATCAAGGTCGGCACCGGCTGGAACGGCTACAACACCCTCGTCGGCGCGGGCGACTACTCCGGGGACGGGCGGCCCGACCTGCTCGCCCGGGACACCGCCGGCGGCCTCTTCCTCTACAAGGGCACCGGCACGGCCAGTGCGCCGTTCGCCGCCCGGGAGCAGGTCGGCAGCGGCTTCAACCAGTACGACACGCTGTTCGTCCCGGGCGACATCAACGGCGACAGCAAGGGCGACCTGATGGCCCGCCTCCCGGGAGGCGACGTGTACACGTACACCTCGACGGGCAAGTCCGGCACCGCGACCTTCGCCCCCCGGGTGAAGTTCGGCACCGGGTGGAACATCTACAAGAACATGCTCTGACCCCCGCGGCCCCGGGCCGCTGAGAGCGACGGCGCGGGTCCGCCCGCCGACCCCGGCCGGCGACCGGGCCCGCGCCCGACTCGGGTCGGCGCGTGAGCCGGCCGGGGGCCACCCCGGGACGGCGGGGAGGACCGTCTCCGCGACGCGGAGCAGGGCGGCATCGTCCAGCCGGCTGGACGGCAGACGAGATCCAGACGGGCGCCGCGCTGATGCCCGAGCTCGGCCAGTTCGGCGCCGGCGGCCGTGCCCTGTACGACCCGCGCCCCGGCGAGCGGAACCGCTGGGACTGGTCCGGAGACACACCCTAATCAGCAGCTCACGACGGTGCCTCTGCCGAATTGGGTGGATGCATGGGGAACGCCGCGTCATGCTGTTGTGGATGTGAGGGGGGCACGTGGGACGCGGTCAGACAGAGAACCTTGAGGGGAAGCACCAACGTTGGCTTGAGGCATACGTGGTACGTGCTCGCCGTGTGGAAGAGCACTCCCTCGCAGCTGACTGGGATGCACTCGTGGACCTCACCCGCATGAAGATCGAGGTCCGCCGCTTCGCCAACGGCGAGGTGAAGATCCGGCACGAGCTACCGCCCGAGGAGGTAGTCGAGTCCGCTGCGGCGCGGATCCGGCCAATCCTCCTGGAGACCGAGGACTGCTTCCACATGAAGGTGCTGAACGCATTGGGCTACTCCTGCCGAGCATCGCCGTGGCGGGCACGGGTGGCCCCCTCTACACCAGCAGAAGCGGCCTACCGAGTCATGGTCACCAACATGGCTACAGGTGAGGACCACGATCTCGACGCGCACAGGCTGGCCATGGCCTGGATTTACGGGGACGTGGTGCACCACGACACGGAGCGGCGGCAGGAGGGCGACGCCTTCGGGCTGCAAGACCGGTTCCGGGCTGCTGTATCACTGGTTGCATGGGCCATGGTTGGAACGATCGAGCTCCTCAACTACATCCGAGCCCTGCGGGAGGACGGTCTTCTGCAACTCCGGCAGGAGGTCTTCGACGAGCGGGTCGCCTTGACGTCGACAACGTGGGAAGAACCCGCCGAAATGTTCTTCGCTCCTGTCGGTGCAGAACCGCCGTCGCATGCCAACACCCCGCTACCTGAGGGGTGGCTGCGGGTGGACAAGGAAACGGACCTTTCCCGCCTCCAGCACAGCATCGAGGGACAACTTTTACATGTGAAGGTTCAACATCCATGACCGAACTCCCGTCGCCTGAAGAAGTCGAGGCCGCCCGCTCGCCCAAGGGCGGCTACAGCAGGGCACAGCTCGCGGCCTGGGGCGTTCCATGGCCTCCGCCGAAGGGCTGGAAGGCGGTCAGGGATGTGCGCGAGGACATCGGGCGCCAGGAGTGGGAGATGGTGCTCGGCGTTCTCATCGAGATCGGGGACGCCCACCCCGTGTCCGTGGACTTCTGGGACCACCTTGCCGAAGCCGCTCGGCAGATGATCGACCGCAGCCGTCGTTTGTGCGAGTGCGTGGCTGGGAAGTCCGGAACGGCACCGTCCGGGCGACCCTGAGCCTGGTTGGTGCGGAGGAGGGCCGCCGCCGGACTGCCTTTTCCGCAGACGGACGGCTCCGGCCGATGTGGGACATCGGCAACCGCACCGCCGACGGGGAGCGAGAACTGAACATCGCAAGGCTATGGGTGGAGTATGCGCAGGAGCTCGGCCCGGGAGAGACCGCCGACGTTCGGCTGGCTCCCCTGAGCCCCGAGCAGTGGAAGCATCTGGAGTGCGGTGATGTGATCACCATGCACGAAGCCCGGCCTGTTGCCGGAACGGCCACCGTGATCGAGGTCCTGCCGCCGCGTGCCTGAGCTCATCTCGTGGTCCCAGGTGCGCGGCCGGGGCCAGCCTGTTCGGGCCACGGGTTGGTTGCCCGAGGTTCAGCGCTCAGCGCTCTGCCCGGAGTGGATAGTGTGCACGGCGAGAACAGGATCAAGAGCTGGGACGAGGGCCCTGGTGACAGCGTCCACAAGATGAGGTGGTGCTTGGCCGGTCTGCAGGGCGGTCACGTATTCGACGACTTCGCCGTGTGCGAGCTCTGGAACGCGCTGTCGCAGCAGGTGCATGGCGATGATCCGTCCCTGGGCCGCTGCGGACTGGCGGATCTCGTCGTGCAGGTCGTCCACGGCGGTCCGGGTGGACATCTTCCGGATACGGCTGCGGTAGTCGGCCTCCCAGGCGCCGGTGACGGCGGAGATTGATCCGATCTGGTGGAGACCGCCGTCGACGCGGTCGACCAGGTAGGGTCCGTTGCCGCCCAGCATGTGGCTCAGGTCCCCGGTGCGCAGGTACTCCGTGCTCTGGTAGTAGACGATCCAGACGAGTTCGTGCTCTTCGGTCCCAGACACCACCAGCCGTCCTGAGTGTCGGCTGTCCAGGTCTTCCTGGGCCGCCCGAACGGCGAACTCGCGATCGATCATGCCCGGCAGCATCTCGCACGCTGCCGCGCGTGGACAGCGGTTTTTCGCTCCGCACGCGTTAGGCGGGCCCCGGCTGCGGCCAGGTGATCCGGGAAAACCGTCTGAGAGGGCGGTTCGTGAGTTGCTGTCCATTTCCGGGTGAGGCTTGGGCAGGGCTGGCGGTCGCGGGGCTTCGATGGCTACTGTTTCCTGGTGAAGTTGCCGGTGTCGGCCTCGGTGAGGACATCGAGCTTGACCAGGCGTTTCAGCTTGGCGCGGGTGCCCTCGATGTTCTTCGGCAGCGATTCGTGGTAGAGGGCTTCGCAGACGTCGCGGGCCCGGAGGGGGCCGGCGGCCTCGTTGAAGACGGCGAGGATGCGGGGGTAGTCCGTGTGCTCCGGCAGACCGGTCGAGCCGGCCTGGACGGGGATCCGGTCGGCGAGGGCGGTGACGGTCTTGCGGGTGATGGCCAGGTGTTCGAGGTGGGTCTCGGCTTCCCGCAGCCGGGCCTGCAGTGCGGCGGTCTGCGTGCGGAGGTCGTCGGCCAGGGCCCGGGCGGCGTCCTCCTGGATGCCGAGCGCGTCGAGCAGGGGTTGGATGTTCACGCACGAACCGTCCGCGGGTCGCGCCGGGCGGGAGTGTTGATGCCGTGGGCGGCTACGGCGGTCTTGAAGCCCTGGTCGACCAGGGCCTTCTCGACGGTGCCTGCGGTGTTCTCGGCGACCTGGTCGAGCACGCGATGCCGGCCGCGTTGTCGCCCGGCACCCGTTTCGCCGCGTCCAGGCCTGTCGTGGAGGAGGGGACCCCGGCAGCCGCGTGGACACTCTGGGTGTCCAGCACCACCAGGGTCGGGTCCTCTAATCGGCGGGCCTTCTCACGGACCTGGCAGCGCAGGAGTTCATGAATGACCTGGTCGGTCCCGTCGTCTCGCCAGGCAGCGAAGTAGTAGTACGTCGCGCTCCGCGCCGGTGAGCCGGCGGGCCATGACCTGGGTCATGGCCCAGTAGGCGCGGGAGGCGGAAGAGGCCGGGTGGTGCTCGTAGTCGCGGACCAGGCGCCGGTGCAGTATCAGGATCCCGTAGGTCTGCTCGACCCTCCACCGCTTCGGCTGCGGCACGAACCCTATGTCCTGCGGGTTGCGTTCGACGATCTCCACGTCGATCCCGAGCGTGGCGGAGCGGGAAACACCGGAATAGTGATGACGGCGGCCGCCGCCGCGGCGATCGTGACAGTGACCGCCGCCGTTCTGCCTTCGTGCAGTCGCTCGCCACTCAGGCCGGCCTGCGAGCGTTCGAGGCAGCTCGAGCCACTGCACGCCGCGTGATGGGCCGCCACGGGAACGACGAACTCGGTCGGATCCACAGGCTCAAGCAAGTCGTCATCGAAGAGACCGCTGCGGGCCTGAACTTTATCGTGCCGCCGGATCTGTCCGACGGGGCGCTGGCAACCTTGGCCGCCACCGACCTCGAAGCCCTGGCGGCTCCTGCGGAAAACGGTCAAGTGGTGACCATCTATTGGGACGAGCAAGCAGCGCAGTGGCAGCGCCACGCGACCGACACCTAGAAGAACCGCTGGCGAATGGTGGGGCCCATGCGACCACGCGGACTACGGGCCACCTGGCCGGTGGGAACACCCAATGGACGGGCATTCCGCGGAGCCCGGGGCAGCGCGTCCACCGCTGCCCTAGCCTTGCGCCATGAGCGCGCCAGGGGACGTGATCGACGGACGGTTCGAGCTGGTTGACCGGCTCGGCAGCGGGGGAATGGGCACGGTCTGGCGAGCGCTGGACCGTGCCCTTCATCGTCAAGTGGCCGTCAAGGAAGTACGGTCGGCGGCCGGGCGGGACGACCCGGAATTCCGGCGGGTGCTGCGCGAACGGGTGTTGCGCGAGGCCCGCGCCCAGGCCCGGATCAGCCATCCGAACGTGGTCACCATCCACCACATCGTCGACGAGGGCGAGCACCCCTGGCTGGTGATGGAGCTGCTGCCCGGCCACTCCCTCGACCAGCGACTGGAGCAGGGGCCGCTGCCGCCCGCCGAGGCCGCCCGGATCGGCCGCGAGGTGCTCGCCGGGCTGCGGGCCGCGCACGCGGCCGGCATCCGCCACCGGGACGTGAAACCCGCCAACGTGCTGATGCGGGCCGATGGTTCGGCCGTGCTCACCGACTTCGGCATCGCCGCCCTCCAGGACGCCGCCTCCCTCACAATGACCGGGGAGGTCATCGGGACCCCGGAGTACCTGGCGCCCGAGCGGATCCGCGGCGCCGACCTGCCCGCCTCCGACCTGTGGTCGCTGGGCATGATGCTGTATGTGTGCGTGGAAGGTGTCAGCCCGATGCGCCGCGCCACCACCCTGGCCACACTGGCTGCGGTCCTCGACGAGCCGGTGCCCGCACCGCGCCGGGCCGGGCCGCTGGCCCCCGTACTGGCCGAGCTGCTGGTCCGCGACCCGGCCGCACGGCCCACCGCGGAACGGCTGGACCGGCTCCTGGCCGCCATCGCCGAGGGCACCGGCAGCGCCGTACCGCCGGAGCCCACCCACCTCGACCAGGCGTCTGCCTCCCCACCCGATATCTCCCCCGTGTCCAGCCGACCGCCGTCCGCCAGCCGGTACGGCCCGCCGCCAGGCCCGACCCCTCGGCCGGACCAGCCCGCGCCTGCACCGACAACCACACCACCGCCCACTCCCGTACCCTTCCCGCCACACGAGGCCACGCCCCGGGACGCACTGCCCACCATCGGTCCCCTGAACGGCGGCGGCCCGCACGGGACCGGACCGGACCGCCGACGGAAGGCCACCCCGCTCGCCGCAGCGGCCGCAGTGACGGCCCTGGCGCTGCTCGGCTTCGGCGGGTACGCCCTGTTCAAGCCGGGCGCGGGCGGCCACACGGACGGTAAGGGCACGGCCTCGCCGACAGTCTCTGTGGTCTCCACGGGCCCGGGTTCACCCTCGGCGACACCCGCACCGGGCTCCACCGGCACGTCGCCGACAGGCCCCGCCCCGACTCCGGGCACGACCGCAGGCACCGCCAGCGCGCCGGGCACGACGGACACCCCGGCCGCCGGTATGCCGCCGAGCCTCCCGACAGCCACCGCGCCCGGCGGTGACGACCCGGCACCCGGCGCCGGCCGCTGGATTGCCCAGCTCTACTCCGAGCCCGAGGGCACCGGCACCGCCGCCCGCGATCAGCGGCTGGCGGCGATCCACGCCACGGTCCCGGAGGCCCGGGTGCTGCGCAGCCGGGACTACGCCTCCCTCAACCCCGGTTACTGGGTGGTCTACGCACCCGGCCCGTTCGCCGACGGCCGGGCGGCCGTCACCTTCTGCGCGCAGAAGGGCCGGGCCACCGCCAATGAGTGCATCGGCCGCTACCTCAGTGACGACCAGGACGACTACGCATACCAGTGCACCCCGCCAGCCGACTCACCCGGCGGCCGCTGCCGGCATTCATGACGGGAGCCACTGCAGCGAGCCCGTGAAGCCGAGCTCGGTCATCCGGGTCCGTTCGGCGGCCTCCTCGTCGTCGTAGCCCGGGAGCTCCGCGTCGGCCGAGCCACGGCTATCACTGGCGGACGGTGGCTGACGTGCCGGTCGACGGCCGACGGGTGGTGATCCGCGTACGGGGTGCGGCGTCTGGTGTGTCCCACGCGCGGTTGCTGCCACACCTTCCGCGAGCAGGGCTCAGTGGGCGTCGAGCGTACAGGTCCCGCACCAGTGAGGACCGCGAGGGCCGCGAGGACCGCCGAGAGTGACGCCCGGCCGACGATCACGAGCGGGCGCCCCGCCTCCCACACGGCCGACGGTCACTCAGACACGCACGGCTGGCCGCGTCAGCGCGTGTTGATCTGCTGGAGCGCCGCGCCCTGGTAACGGGCACCGGCGTTCCACAGGATGAATGAATTCATCTTGTTGGCCGCTGCGGCCTTGATCTGTTCGGCCACCTCGGCCGGGCCGTAGGTGCTGCCCATCGAGAAGTCCTGGAGCCACGGGACGATTTCGGTCTGGGTGCCCTTCGCCTGGCGGGCGAAGTCGGCGAGCGAACGCTGCACGATCGCATACGGGGCGGTGTCGGGCTGCGTGACGCCGTATTCCCCAGGCCCCCAGTGGGACGGGTAGACCATGGGGGCGATGTAGTCGGTGACCTTGACCAGGGCCCCGATGTCCTGCGCGATCTCGGTGGGCCGGGTGGCGGCGATACCGAAGACGGAGACGCCGAGGTACTTGGCGTGCGGACGAAGCGCGGTCCGGGTGCCAGCGACGAACGAGGTGATGGACTGCTCGGGTGTGGCGGTACCGATGCCCGGGAAGCGCATGTGCGACAGCGGGCCGTCCGGGCGGCGCACGTAGTCGTAGAGGATGTCGTCGAAGCCGAGCCGAGCCGCTTCGACGGCGAGGTCCTGGTTGTACTTGCGGACCGCGGGGCTGGCGAAGTTGGTGAAGGAGAGGGCTCCGTAGTGGCCGCCGTCGTAGGGCTCTCCGGCAGGGGTCAGGACGAGCTGGTCGCGCTTGCCGGCCTTCCAGGAGGCCGAGGCGAGCTTGGGGTCGCGGAAGGCTACGATGCGGCCGATGACCTGGGCACCGGCGGCGTGGATCTCGGCGATCGCCTTGCGGGCGTCGTAGTAGCCCTTGGCCGCGCCGATCTGGCGGGCCAGCGGCACTTGGGACGCGTACCCGACCTCCCCGTCCTCGTCCTTGACGTCCAGCTCGACGGCGTTGAGCTTGCCGCTGCGGACCAGGGCGAGGATGTTGCCGCGCAGGGTGTCGTCGCCCCACCCGATGGCGGTGATGTGCGCGGCTCGGATCATGGGGCGACGCCCCCGGGCGGACACGTCCTTGGTGGTGGTGTTTCCGGCGCGGTCCACCGCGGTGACCGTCGCGATGGGTGTGCCCTGGGGTACCGTGATCTTGAAGATCCCGGCCTTGTCGACGGGGACCTTCTTGCCGTTGACGGTCACCTCGGCGTCTGTGGAGGCTTTGCCGGTGATGGCCACGGGGGCGGCGACGTTCTTGATCTCGGGGTTGGCCACCTCCAGCTCGGGAGCGGTGGCGTCCACCCTGAAGCCCACGACCGTGCGGTACGAGGCGAAGGGGAACCTGCTGTCGCCCGCCACCGCCAAGGTGTGCCGGCCCTCGGTGAGGTGAGGGAGGGCGAGTTTCAGGCGAGCGCCCTCAGCTGTGACGGGGACCGCCGTGCCGTCCAGGGTGGCGCGCAGCTTGTCCCGACCGCCGGCCTCCTCGGCGGCGAGGTAGGCCCTGACCTGTGCGGCCTTGCGCCCGTCGAGAACGGCGCCGTCGCCCAGACCCTGGATGCCGGGACCCGGCGCGAGGAACGTCCAGGCTCCGACACCCGCTCCGGCCAGTGCGAGCGCCCCGGTCGTAGCTATCAGGGCGCCCCGACGGGCCGGGCGGCGGAGACGGAGGGAAGGGGCCGAGTGGGATATGCGTTTGGGGGACATGATGACGTCCTTCGTGCCGTGGGCGGGTCCGGATGCTGCCTCCATTCATTGCCGCACGGTGTCCGAGTCGTCACGATCTGGTCGCATTTCACACGAATGGCGCGTTCGGCCCCGGCGCGGCTTCTACGCCATGCAGGGGGAGTGCGGTACGGGGGTTCTCCTCAGAGGTAGGTATGGCGCGACACGTTCGCCTTGGAGGGGCTTCTCATGCGCCACCCACTCGTCCCGCTCGGCGCCCTGGCCGGCGCCGCCCTGCTCGCCTCCGGCTGTTCCACGGGGCCGTCACCGGCTGCCGGGGAACTCCACGCGGCCGCCTCACGCGCGGCGGCCAGTCCCGTCGCCGCGAAAGCGCCGGCGGATGTCGGCGCCAATGAACTTGGCCAGGTGCCGGTGTTGATGTACCACCAGCTCACCGAGAGCCCGGCCAGCGTCTACGACCGCACCCCGGCGGATTTCCGGGCCGAACTGGAGCGCCTCGCGCGGGAGAACTACGTGCCGGTGACTGCCCGGGACTTCCAGACGGGCCGCATCGGCATCCCGGCCGGCATGCACCCGGTCGTCCTCACCTTCGACGACTCGACCAACAGCCAGGTGCGCCTCACCCCTGACGGCATGCCGGCGCCTGAGACCGCCGTCGCCATCCTGACAGAGACGGCGAATAAATATCCGGCGTTCAAGGCGGTGGCGACCTTCTTCGTCAACGCGGACGCCTTCTCGGCGACAGGTTCCGCCAAGGCCCTGACCTGGCTGAAGGAGCACGGCCACGAGGTCGCCAACCACACCGGCCGCCACGAGAACCTGCGCTCCTTGGACCAGGCGGGGGCCGCGCGGGCGATCTCCGCCGGACAGCAGGCGATCGAGAAGGCAGTGCCCGGGACGCAGGTCACCTCGCTCGCCCTGCCCTTCGGTGCCATGCCTCAGCCGGCCGGCGTCGCCACGCGGGGAACGGACTACCGCTACGACGGGGTGTATCTCGTGGGGGCCAACCCCTCGGTCTCGCCGTTCGCGAAGGCGTTCACGCCCGGCGCGATCCCTCGGATCCGCTCGGCGGGGCCCAAGGACGAGGACGCCGAGTTCGGTTCGTCGCGCTGGCTGGACAAGCTCGCCGCCGGGAAGAACCGGTACGTCTCGGACGGGGACCCGAACACCGTAGCCTTCCCGAGCGCCTCGCAGAACGAGCTGTCTCCGGCCTTCGCGAAGCGGGCCCGGCCGTACTGAGCCGTGAAGGCTGACCGGTACGTGGCGGTGGCCGGGGAGGGGGAGAGGTGGTGAGCATCGCCCGTCGACCAGCCACTGCGACCTCCCGGCTCGCGCGGACGGCTCTGTCTCGCCGAACCGGCCCCCACGCCATCCCTTGAGAGGGACGTCAGACCGTTCCGTCGTGAACCAGGGCAGAGCGGTCCGGAAGGCGAAGACGGCCCCGCCGCCGGTCGGGATGGTAGGGCCGTTACACGGATACCGGCCCGGGGTGGTGGGCCGGCGGGCACACGTGTCACCGCACTCAGCGCCCACGGCCGCCGCACGTCACGCCGGTTGGGCCATTAGGTGTGCAGACGGCTGTTGATGCCGTCCCGGTCGCCGGCACTCTCGTCGTTGAACCAGTAGTCACCAGCCGCCAGATACCGGAAGGAGTGAGCGCTCTCGGAGGGCCGCTCGACCGTGACAGCCCTCTTCCCGTCCTTGCGCGGCGCGATGTTGTGCACGCCGGGCTGCCAGCCGTTGAAGTCACCCACCACGCTGACCTGCCCGGGCGGGGTGTCCGCGGGAAGGATGAAGGCGACCTCGGTGCGGTCCTTGCGCAGGGTGCGCTCCGGCATGGCAATCGGCTCCTGACGACGCGGGCGGGCCGGTTGCGTTCATCTTCGGCACCGGACCCGCGGCCCGCATGCCGGCGCATCAGCGCCCGCCCGGGCACCACCCTCTCGACACACTGCGTAGCAGAAAATGTGCGCAATGTGATGTTTCATGTCGGCTTGAGTGGGAGGAATCAGCATCCCCACGCATCGAGGAGTCGCCGTCATGGGCGGTCAGCAGGACAAGCGCCAGGGGCCGGGCAAGGGCCGCGAGGAGCAGCGGCGTCCGCAGCGGCCCGGCCAGGAACCCGGTCCACCCCGGGCCCACCGCCCCTCCCGCAGCGGCCAGCGCCCCGACGAGAACAATCGGCGCCGCGAGGAAGACCCGCTTCAAGGCGAGCGCGACGGGAGCTGTTCGGGCCGGGCGGCGGCCGCCGGTGCTACGTCGGCTCGGCTGCCGAGGCTGCCGCGCGGGCCTCCGGTCGACACCCCGTGACGGGCGGGGGAGCATGAATGAACACGAGGGCTGCCCTGTCATGTGGCCCCTCCCCCTCCCCGATGGGAGATTCCTCATGTACCGACGCACCCGACGCGCCGTGGTTACGTCCCTGCTCGTCTCCTCGGTCGTATGCGGCGGCGCCGTCGTCTTCGCACCGGCCGCTGGCGGGGCAGTCCCGGCCGCCAGCTGTACGGTCACGCCGGGGCCGAACGACACGTACGTCACGATCACCGGCGAGGGGTTCACGGGACCCCGCAAGCTCAACGACGGCGAGAGCACCGTGGACCTGGCGATAGGCCCGGACGGAACCTTCCGCGTGCAGCGGTTCCAGAAGAACGTCGACTACACGGTCCTCGCGGCCAACGAGGACCAGAACTTCGTCTTCGTGAATTGCAAGAAGGTGGGCTCGGCGGCGACACCGAAGCCCCAGAACCCGCAGAACACGACCCCGGTCCAGCCGGGTTCCCGGCGGGACATTGCCCAGGGCCGCGAGGCCGGCACCCAGGCGGGCGCCGCGGCGGCCGGCAACAGCTGCAAGACCAAGCCGGTGGCGGACAAGTCCGGCCAGCAGCACAGCGACGCCTACTGGCAGGCCTGGACCCAGGCAGCCAATCGCGCCTTCAACCGGGTCTGCCACGGCAGGTGAGCCGCTTCACCCCGAGCTGCAGGGCTGCGGCGACGAGAACGGTCGCCTCGTCTCCTACCTGTTCCCCCCTCACGGCGCCCGGAGGTAACGCGCGGCTCCCGTTCCGACTCGGCACTCACCCCGGCTTCCGAGCGCACGTGAACGCAGCCGACCTGGTACCCGGCTACAAATGATCAGGGACCTTGGGGGAACGCCGCGCATGGTGTGCCCGTGGGTGCGGACCGGAGCGGGCGGCAAGCTTGAGGGAGCCTGGACGTCGGTCAGTGACACTCTGGATCTGATCACGGCCGCGTTCGGGAACCCCTGCGGGCTGACAGTCGTTCGACCCGGACAGGCCCAGGAGCCCTGGCTCAGACACCAGCCCCAAGGTAGGAGCCGGGGGCCTGGTGATTGGGGTCATGCGCTCGCTGCCGCTGCGGCCTGTCGTCGTACGTGCGCAGCATGCGCATGACGGTGGCGGGTAAGGGGTGTTGTCCCTTCTTCGCACCGTGGTGATGACGGGCCGCTTGGTGATGTCGCGCAGTTCCTCCCGCGGTTGGGCCGCATGACCGCCGCCGTCCATCAGGCCGTCGCCGCGAACATCGCTCGGACGAAGGTGGAGGGCACCGACCGGTGGGCCGACTTGCTGCGGACCACGATGCCGGAGAGCCTGGTGCGCGACGCGATCCTCGCCTCCCCGGCCTGGCCGGACATCGCGGCCGCGATGGGGAGCCTCGACGCCAAGAACATTGATGTCGCCCGGATCCTGACCGACGCCCACGCGGCGGGGGTTGGCGTCACCGCCGCCGCGATACCCGCTCCCGCCCCGAGCACCCCGGCTGCGGCTGCGGCTGCGGCTCCGGCTTCCGCTCCGGGGCCCGCCGAGGCCCGGGTTCCCGCGCGTGGGCGGGCGCAGATGATGCAGGCGCGGCCCTGCTGCTGGTCCCATGCCAGTCCGTACGCCGAGGCAGTGGTGCCTGCGTGCAGATCAGGGTGTGGCCCCCTGCCGGCTGGCTGGGCTCGGCTGTTGCCGGCGGCTCGACCATTCCACGGTGCGCCGCTTCGCCCGAGCCCGCAGCCTCGACGAACTCCTGGTCAAGGCCACCAACCGGGCAACCACCGTGGACGAGGACAAGACCTACCTGCATCAGCGGTGGAATGCTGGATGCCACGACATTCCCCAGCTCCACCGTGAACTGCCCGAACCAGGCTTCACCGGAGACGTCCAGTGCGTCCGCCACTGCTTCCGCCCGTTCAAGAAGCCCCACAGCCCCCGGCCCAAGCACCCGCCAGCGCCCGATCCCGAGCCCCGGCCGGCACCGAAGCCCCGCCGTGTCGTCCGCTGGATCATGCCGAACATCGCACATCTCACCGAGACCGTGCGACCGAACTCGAGGAGATCCGGGGCCGCTTGCCCCGAACTCGACGCCGCCGCACGGCACGTCCGCGACTTCGCCGACATGATGCGTGACCTCCGAGGCGAGCTACTGCCCTCATGGAAGGAACGCGTCCTCGCGGACGACCTGCCTGCCCTGCAGGGCCTGGTCAACGGCTTGCGCCGTGATCACGACGCGGTCACCGCTGCCCTGACCACCTCATGGAGATCGGGCCAGGTCGAAGGCCAGGTCACACGCGTCAAGCTCCTCAAGCACATGGGCTTCGGCCGAGCCAACCTCGGGCCCCTCCGCCAAGGGGTACTCCACAGTCCGTGATCTTTCCGAGGCCACTCTCAGCTGCGCGGACGAGGCAGGGATGATGGAGCAATGTTGGTCCACGCGGAGAAGATCCCCCACCGGCCCACGGCAGTTCGGGTTCACACACCCATCGGATCCGCCGTGGTCCTCTGGCGTGGTGATCGGCAGGAAGCAGACGGCCACCACCTCGTCGAATGGACCATCGACGACGATATCCACTGGGGGCAGAACACGCATTCAGCCTCTTGCGCCGAGCCGGGCATCCGGCAGGACGGCGACCGGCTGGTCCTGCGTGGTCGCCTCCAGCTCACCGAAGATGGCGCGGCCTATCTACAGATGGGCTACTGGCCGGTCCTGTTCGATGTCGCGTCACCGATTCCCGACAGCGCCGATGGCGCCTGGGTGGAGATCAGTGTCGAAGCAGGCAGCGTCGCCCTTCGCCCCTATCAGACCTGACATCGCTGAGTAGGCCCGGAGCGCGGTGCCAGGATTACTCCCGGTCCGTTTCTCCGGGCCTCTCGCCGAACCCGCCGTGCGCCTCTCAACGCAACGGGCTCTCCACGGTGCCTGCCGTCAGGCGTGGTTGATGCCGGTCCAGGGGTTGGGGTTCGCTCGATGAAGGAGGAGCCCGACTGTGTCCCTGTGGCATCGCCGCGAGTACGCCGCAGACCTTCCCCGCGGCCTCCCGAGCGGCTCTTGTATACCGCTCCAGGAGTTCTCCAGATCACCCAAAAGAATGGCCCGGATACGCGCCACACCCGGCCCAGATCCACCAGATTCGAGCCGGTGTCGCTTTAAGAGACGTAAAAACGCCGGTTCCTCGCGTACTCCTCTCCACCACGCTCGCCGGGCCCGCACCATCTGGCAGTACTGGCACGTCCCGGCTTTGTCAGGGCCGCTCTCGCCCTCCCCGGCACCACCCGGATCAGGCTGCCCTCAGCTTCAACAGCCCTGCTGCGACAGGGTGTTGGTGCAGGTCTTCTACCTCCACTCGAACCAACAGCGCCTCACGGCGCAAACAAGATCCCCGACAGAGCCGAATTGCGTGACTGCTGACACTGCTCGTCACCCGATCGGAGTGGCCGGTGCTACCCGCAGAAACGCCACATCACACGCTGCGAGGACCCGCCGGTGCCAGCCCGGGCCCAAGATTTTTTGAGCTTTCTTC
Organism: Streptomyces sp. NBC_00190; assembly: GCF_036203305.1. Taxonomy (GTDB): domain Bacteria; phylum Actinomycetota; class Actinomycetes; order Streptomycetales; family Streptomycetaceae; genus Streptomyces. The sequence continues at coordinate 8,365,100 of NZ_CP108131.1, forward strand.
CTCCGGGTCCGTCCAAAGAGGGTTCTCTTTGCCTCACCTGTTGCGACCAGCCCAGTGGGGGCGGTCGTAAGGAGATGTGAGATGACGACGTTCTCGACCAGGTCCACTCTGTGCCTTCACTGCACGGCTCCTGTCGATCTCCTTGATGTGGGCGGACTGGGAGACAGGAAGCCGGCTCTGTACAGGGATGTGACGCGCTGGTGCGGTGTCTGCATGCGGTCCATGGACGACCGGGAGCGGTTCTGCCGCCTCTACCAGCCGAGGGTGCGCCAGTTCTGCTGGAAGCTGCTACAGGTGAGTCTTCCTGACAACGAGGACTGTTGGTGGCTGGCCGATGACATTGCGCAGGAAACGATGATCACCGCGTTGGAACACTTCGAGGTCTGGGAGAAGCCCGAGCGGGCCATCTGGAATACGGCACGCCGCAAGATCTACAAGAAGTGCGACGCCTACCGCCTCGTCACCAAGGGCGGCTTCCCTCTCACCGTCCGGCACGTCGAACCCGCGGCACCGGACACCGCGGGGGAGGAAACTGTGGCTGACCCGGCCGACGCGGTCGTCGACAGGGTAGTGCTCTACTCCGAGATTTCCCGCCTGCCGTTGCCCATCCAGCAGGCCGTCATTGCCCACACCGCTCTCAATATCCCTGCTGCGAAGGCGGGTCGGCTGCTGAAACGGCCTCCCTCCACGGTCAAGACCCAGGCGCAACGTGGACTCGGCATGTTGCGGGAGGCCGCAGCGGTCGCAGCCTTCCTCACCACGCTGTGTGTCGGGATCTTCCTGCTCTACACGATCCTGGAACACCTGCCACTCGACACGGTCGCCGACAAGGCCGAGGGACTCCTGACGCACCCGGTGTTCCTGGTAGTGGCTGGGCCGTTCGTTCGGTATGGAATCGACTATCTCCGGAACCTCTTCCGGGGCTTTCGAGGTCACGGCGAGGCTCCCGAAGAAGATGTCCGGTCCCGCAAGGACCGCCACCGCAAGGACCGCCACCGCGGGGAGTCCTGAGAGAAGGAGGTCTCGGGCTGCGGTGCCAGACCTGGATGCATCCCCTCCCTGCGTCCAGGGTTGGCACTGCTCTCCGCGTGGTGGACGTGTGGCTCGGGACCGGGGGGCGCTCACGTGTGATCGCCGCACCGGCTGAGTACGATCACCTATGCCGGTCTGAGTACGCGAGCGGTTGCCCGCCGCGCGCGGCGCCGGAAGGGTGGACGCATGCGCCGACTGCTGCTGCTCGCCCCGCTGTTGCTGTTCACCGTTGGCTGCGGGGTGGTGCAGTCCTCCGAGGACGAGGCGACGGACGCCGCCCGGGAGGTGGCCAGGAAGGCGGGCGAGCGGCTCTACGGCCAGCGTCCGCGCACGGCGGAGGAGGTCGGGCGCTCCGCTTCCGGCATCGACGGGGTGGAGGTACTGCGGGTGACGGGCACCTCGACACGCGACGGGGACGGCGTCGATGTGGTCGTCCGCACGTCCGGTTCGGCGTACAACGGATGGCTCGACCCTGAAGAGGTCGCCGTGCGGCGCTGTTTCGCGGTGCGGGTGTCGCCCAAGTCGGAGTGGCGCGAGGATCCCCGTGACGTGGACTGCCCGGATGGCCCTCCGCTGACCTTCGCCCCGCCACCCGAACCGCCCCGGCTGCCGTACGAGGAGCTCCGCGCGGAACTTCCCCGGGTGCCGGAGGGCGGCCGGGTGGACGAGGCCGACGTGCGCCGTACGCTCGCCGCCCTGGACCTGGATCCGGCGATCCGTACCGAGGTGAAGGCGGACGGCGGCCGGGTCGGCGTTCTCCTGTCGGTAAAGGGCAACGGCTTCGACGCGCAGGACTGCCTTCTTGCCCGCGTGGGCCCCGGCGCCACCGAGGTGTGGGTGCCGCCCCGGATCCAGCGGCTGCCCGGAGAGGGCGGCTGCACCGTCGGCAACGCCCTGGACCCGAAACCGTCACCGCACTGAACGGGGTGCCTGGCTCCGGCGAAAGCCGCCTGCACCTTCCCCGCCACCTCCGCGATGTCGCACATCGCCTCTACCGTCCCTCAGAAGCGGACCGTGGTCCTGAGTAGAAGTACTAGGACCACGGTGGGTGGTCCGGAGTACAAGGCCCCGTGTCCGCGCCGATGCTCGGGAGCGAGCGCCAGGTCCACGTGGGTGCGGACCGGACCGTCGGTGCACAGCAGTGAGCCTCCGCCAACTTGAAGTCGCAGGTCAAAGGGCTGGTGTGACAGGCTCGCGGGGTACTCACGCTGGTCGTGGGCGACGGTCTGCGGAGTAGATCGTCCGTCAGCGCGGTCGGCTCGCCGGTTCCTGCACGCTGTGGCCGGGCGGCCTCTACGATCCGATGCATGCTGGATCCCGAGATGCTGGTACGGATCACCGCGCGGCGCGCGGAACTGGGGGGGCGAAAGCACCCCGGCAGGCTTCGGGCGGAGACGGCGCGGCATGGTCTCACCAGGGAATCGGCCCGTCCTCGGCCCAAAAGGCGCCCGTCGGGCCGTCCTCGCCCGCCGTCGCCAGGTCAACCGCCACGGCCGCGCCCTCCTCCGCCGTGCGTATCCCGGTGTGGCGGTTGAGGTCGGTCGCGCAGTAGCCGGGACTCACCGCGTTGACCAGGATCCCTTCGGCGCGCAGTTCATTGGCATAGAGCACGGTGATCGCGTTCAGCGCGCTCTTCGAGGTGCAGTAAGGGAGGAGGATCGAGTAGTAGGCGGACCACGGGCTGCCCGGGTCGGCCAGGTGGGTGAGGGAGCCGAGTTCGCTGGACATGTTGACGATGCGTGCTGCGGCGGAGCGGCGGAGCAGGGGGAGCATGGCGTGGGTCACCGCGATGACGCCGAACACGTTGGTCTCGTAGACCTGCCGGACGGTAGCGGCTGGGGTTTCACTCGGCTTTTGCGGTCCGGCGGCGATCGCGGCGTTGTTGACTAGGATGTCGAGGCGGCCGAACGTGGCGTCGATGTGCTTGGCGGCGGCCTGGACCGAGGTCTCGTCGGTGACGTCCAGCGGAACGAACCGTACGTCGGCGCCGCCCGCGCGAAGCTCCTCGGCCGCCGCCTCGCCACGCTCGGCGTTGCGGGCGCCGATCAGTACGGTGATGCCGAGGGCTGCGAGCCTGCGCGCCGTTTCCTTGCCGATGCCCTTGTTCGCGCCGGTGATCAAAGCAGTCTTCTGCGAAGTCGTCATGGCACCCAGCCTCCCCTCACCCACGGGCGGCAGGGAAAGACCAGAAGACTCTGGATCTATAGTCCACAGATATGAGTGAGCTAGAGGTGCGGGAGCTGAGGTACTTCATCGCGGTCGCCGAGGAACTGAACTTCAGCCGGGCCGCGCAACGCCTGGGGATGGCGCAGCCCCCGCTGTCGAAGGCGATCGCTCAGATGGAGTCCCGGCTCGGGGTACGCCTGCTGGAGCGCACCACCCGGCAGGTGAGGCTGACCAACGCCGGTCAGGTGCTGCTCGACCAGGCCCGGATCGCGGTCGACGCGGTGCACGCGGCGGCCCGGCGAGCACGCCGGGCCGGTCAGCCGACACCACAGCTCGTCGTGGCGGTCAAACCGGGAGGCGATGCCGGGCTGCTGCGGGAGATCCTCACCGCCTACCGGGGAAGGGGTTCGCATCTGCCGCCGCCTGAAGTCGTCGTCGGCGGCAGCGGAGAGCCGATCGCCATGCTGCGGGACGGCCGTGCCGACGTAGCGCTGCTGCGCAGCCCGTTCGACGGTCAAGGGCTGGATTCCCAGACGCTCGTGGTCGAGCCGCGACTGGCCGTCCTCCCCGCCGCGCACCGCCTGGCCGGGCGTCGGCGACTGCGGCTGACCGACCTCAAGGGCGAACCGATCCCACGCTGGAAGGGGGCCGCCCCCTCCAACACCGCCTACTACGCCGGATACGACGGCGCAGAAGCAGGCGATGGCCACACAGGCTTGGCGCCGGCTGACACTCCTGAGGGGCCGCTCGTGGCCAGCGTCGAGCAACTCCTGGAGGTGGTCGCGCTGGGGCAGGCGGTGGCGTTCCTGTCACGCTCCACCACCGAGCGGCACCAGCGCCCGGACATCGCATACCGGCCGGTCACCGGCCTCAGCCCCAGCGCGGTCATGGTCGCCTGGCCGGAGACCTCGCGATCCGCAGCCGTCGCCGCCTTCGTCCAAGCCGCCCACGACGTCGCCGCCCACCATCCCGACCACATGACCGCACTGGCCTACTGACCGGGGGCATTCAACCCCTCGCCATGACGATCACTGCAGGACCAATTTCAGACAACCACCAGCGCGAAGAAAGGCCAGCACCCCCTCACCCGCCACCGCCATGCGCATGCCGCTTCGTCCCCGCGCTCGACCGCTACGCGTCCCTCAAGGACCTGGTCAACATGGTCGGCGAACTCCGCCGCCGCGAGATCGGCTTCTGCTCTCTGCACGAACGCCTGGACACCACCACCCCCGGCGGCCGCCTCGTCTTCCACGTCTTCGCCGCCCTCGCCGAGTTCATCCGCGAGTTCATCGTCTCCGGCACCCGCGAAGGCCTGGACGCCGCACGCGCCCGCGGCGGTGTCGGCGGCCGACCCACCGTCGCCACCCCCGAGATCACCCGCGCCGCCCGCGACCTGCTCCCCAACCCCGAGAACTCGATCACCTCGATCGCCAAGCTCCTCGGCGTCAGCCCCGGCACCCTCTACAACCACATCCCCGACCTACAGGAACTCCGCGCCTCCGGCCGCGTTCCGAACCAGCTCAGCGCAGACTGACCGCTACCGCCAAAACCCGGACCGATCCTCCCCGAAGGCCTACCTGAAGTGGTGGCTGCTGACGGCGGCGCGGGAGGTCGGCGCGGTCGCTGAGGCCGAGGTGCCCGGCCTGGGCGGGGTGTGGCGAGCGGACGTGGTGGCGAGCGATGCGGGCTGGCGGTGGCAGATTGCGCTGGAGGCGCAGTTGGCCGCGATCACTGCGGACGACATCCGGGGCGGCGTGCCTCTGACAAACAGCGGCTTTCGCCTGCACACTCATCAGCCACCCTGGTTTCTTACCGCACACCCTGCCCAGGCGGTCGCCGTACCCCCGGTCCGATTGCCGGGTTGGGGGCATTGACAGTGGAGCCTGGGGCAGTCGCCAGTGAAGCCCCAGACCTCACGAAACGCGACGCGAACCGGGCATGCAACCCGCCAGTACCCCGTCCCACTCCTGAACCAGACCCACCCCGAGCTCAGCCACACAGAACTCAACCACACGCAAATGTGATTGCAGTATTAGTACTCCAGCAGTACTTTGTGGCTTGACCTGGGGAAACGTCGAGCGGTGGGAGTGTAGCGGGCAGGTTGTCGTCACGGACGGCTTCTGCCGGCCTGCCCCTCGAAGGAGTGCCCACGACGGTGGTAGTGGCAGCGGCGGGCCACCGCTTGGCGTCGCCGACGCCAGTGCGACCAGTTCAACGCGTGGGTGTAGGCGCGGGGATCTCGGGGTGGACGAGCTGCCAGGAGTCGCCGCACTTCTGCCACAGTGAGCTCGATGACCACGGCATCCTCACCGGCGGATCCCCCTTTTGGGCTGCTTGCGTGCTCATCACGGCGAGGAAGGTATGGGCGAGCATGGCCAGGGTGATGTGTCGGTACCAGCCGACGTAGCGGCGGACCTCGTACTCGTCCAGGCCGCACTCGTTCTTCGCGGCCTGGAAACACTCCTCGATCGCCCACCGGGCGCCCGCGACGCGCACCAGTTCGTCCACGGCGACATCCAGCGGCGTGTAGGCGAGGTAGTAGGCGATCTCGTCCGGCCGGCTCAGGCTGCGTCGTGCCAGTGCCCACCGTCGGCGGATCAGCACGCCGTCACGGTGGTCGTACTCGGCCACCGGGCGCAACTGCACGGCCGCCCAGTCGTACTCGCGCTGTCCCTTCGCGCCCGCGCCGCAGGAACGGCGTTCCCATGCCTGGTCGGGGGCCTTGTCGAAGGCCTTGTCGATGCGTGGGCCGGCCAGGGAGAACTGAGACTTTGGGACGGCCAGGACATAGCCGACACCTGACGTTTCCAGCATCCGGCGAAAGCGGTTGTCCTGTCCGTAAGCGGCGTCCGCCGTGACCCAGGCGATTGGCAGTGGCGAGGCCAGGGCCCTGCGGACGATCGTCGCCGCGAGGGTGTTCTTGGTGGCGAACTCCCGCTGATCGGGGACCTTGGCGGCGCGGCAGCGGTCGCGGTCGTCGGTCCAGGACCTGGGCAAGTAGAGCTCGCGGTCTACGAGAGCACGGCCGGCCGTGCTGGTGTAGGCGGCGAAGACGCCGATCTGGCAGTTCTCGGTGCGGCCGGCGGTGCCGGAGTACTGCCTTTGGACTCCGGCGGAGGTGGTGCCCTTCTTCAGGAAGCCGGTGTCGTCGATGATCAGCACCCCGTTGGGGCGGCCGAGGTGTTCGGCGACGTAGGCCTGAAGGTCGTCGCGGATGCCGTCGGGGTCCCAGCGGGCTCGGGAGAGCAGGTGCTGCAGTGCGTCGGGGGTGGCGTGGCCGGCGTGTTCGGCAAGTTGCCAGCTGTTCTTGCGGGCCACCGGGCCCAGTAGTGCGCGCACGTAGTCCCGCATGCGGCGGCGTGGTTCGACACGGCCGAAGTGGTGCCCGATGGTGGTGAAGAGGTGGTCCAGGTCGCGGTCCCAGGTCTCGCCTGCCTGTTCGGTGATCACAACATGAGGCTTCCCCGGCCCGGGACGACCTTGCCGTCGTGGGCACTCCTTCGAGGGGCAGGCGGGCAGAAGCCGTCCGTGACGACAACCTGCCCGCTACACTCCCACCGCTCGACGTTTCCCCAGGTCAAGCCACAAAGTACTGCTGGAGTACTAGTAGCCGCTCACTTCCTCGGCAGACCTGGATCCCGGCCTACATCAAGGGTCCCGACGGGGCGCCCTGCTCGCGACGGAACGGGTCAACGTATGGCGGCGCTAGGAGTTGTCCGGCACGAGGAGCGGCGGTCTACCGCCGGAACACCGCCCGTATTGCGAGGGCCCTTACACGGCCGTCGCTCTCAGATGTGGCGCAGTGCCCAGCATGCCCAGACGATGGTGGCCACCGCCGTCACGACGGCCACCGTGCCGAGGGCGATCCCGGCCCGCGCCCGGATGCGACTGGCTCCCTCGTCGCCGCGCACACGTCGCAGGGCGATGCCTCCTGAGACGACCGCCCAGATCCCCAAGGGCAGGATGAAGTAGACAGGGAGGTAGCGGAGCAGGTTCGGAACGAATTCCGGAAGCAGGGGGCAGCCGACGGCCGCGACAGCAGCGGTGCCCAGTATGAGGGACCAGGTTCCCGTCAGCTGCGAGAGAGCCTCTTCTTCGAACGAATCGATCTGCTGTACGGAAGTCATGATCCGAAGACTAGGCGGCGGACCATAAGTTCCGCCTGGGTGCGGCTACCTAGACGAGCATGAGTAGGCCGGGCGGCCAGGGTCGGCCCTGGCCACGTCGCCAGTCGCGGGCTCGCAAACGCTCCGCTACCACCAGGCCGCCAGTGCGAGCCGTGCGAGGACAAGACGGTCGCGGCAGCGGACCAGGCCGAGCGCGACCGTCTGGAGGCGGAGGCCGCCGCGACGGCCGAGAAGGCCCGCGGCTGGCGCTCCCGCTTCCGCCCTGGGCATGCCCCCTGACCCCTGGGCAAACCTCCCGCCGACAGCGTGGACACGTCTCAGGTGCCCCTGGGCAAGCTTCCGCTGGCGGCGTGTGGAGACCACACGCTGCCGGGACCACGACGACCGTCATTTCGTCCCGTGTGCCGCGAGCAGGCCGCCGCACGCAATGGGCGCCCACGCAGAACGCTCGGCTGGGAATCCCCAGCCGAGCGCCTGCACAAACCGCTCGCGGTTTGATGTTTTACGGCTGTGTGTTGCAGCGACCGCTGGAAACAGCCGTGGACGCTGGCCCCCTTCGGGGGCCCGCGGTGCTCCCACGCGGGGCTGCGGTGAAGATCCTGATCAGCCGGCTGCCAGCGTTTACGGGACGGGCACCGAGCGCCGGGGTACGGGCTCCGGGCCGCTGGTCCACGAGAAGAGCCGAGAACCCGGTTCATCCGTGGCACCGGAGATCCTCAGGGGTCTCCATGGGGTGCTGCGCACTCTCGCGATAAGACGCTGGTTCCGGAGCTAGCCTGAGCAGGAGGCTCAGGGCACCAAGATGTACAGGGCGTAGCTGTTGGTCCCGCGGAATTCGCAGTAGGCGGAGCCAGCGTAGGAATCCTTCCGTGCCTCGCATCCCGCCTTGGTGAACGTGCCCATGTACTTCACGTACGACGGGGCCACGGTCGGTGCCTTGTCGGCTTGAGAGAGCGAGGGTGTTGCCTGTGCGGCGGCGGTACCGCCCATCAGCACGGTGGCTCCCAGAGCAACGCTGGTGAGCAGCATACGTGCGCGCATGTTCGTCTCCTTCTTGTACGGATGTGTGAAGCAAGGAGCCCCAAGGCGGCCCGCGGTGCTCCACGGGGCGGGGCCCTTGGCCTTGCATCACCCATTTCATCGGCCTGCGCATTGTTCGGCAGGGGTGTTCTGACGGCCGAACAATGGCCGGACGCGACCTTCTTGCCGGCATGGAGGGCACATAGGTTGGCCGGCGGTCCAGGGCGTACATGGGGGTGGGAGTGTGGCGGGGCGTCGTGAGGTGCCGTTAGACCCTGGTTCGGGTCCGGTTCAGCGGTTCGCGTTCGAGCTGCGCGAACTGCGTTCGAAGGCAGGTGGAATCACCTACCGGACACTGGCGCAGCGGGCCGGGTATTCGGTCACGACGCTCTCCCAGGCGGCAGCGGGTGAACAGTTGCCGACACTGCCGGTGGTGCTGGCATACGTGGCGGCTTGCGGGGGCGACGACAGGGAATGGGAGGAGCGGTGGAAGCGGACGGTGGAGGCGCTTGCTGTCCCGGGCCCGGACGATGGGGGTTCCGATGGGGAGTCTCCGTACAAGGGGCTGGCGCGGTTCGAGGCGGGCGACCGCAGCCTGTTCTTCGGCCGTGACCGGCTCACCGCTGATCTGCTGGATCTGCTGCGACGGCAGCGGTTCGCGGCGCTGTTCGGCCCGTCCGGCAGTGGCAAGTCCTCACTGCTGCGCGCCGGCCTCATCCCTGCCCTCCAGCAGGTCCAGGAGGTGGACCTGCGCCCCACCGCTCTGCGGATTCTCACTCCGGGCCAGCGCCCGGCACGCACTCACGGCCATGTGTTCAACCCTCCGGAAGCCGGGCTGGCATCCGAAAGCGGAGACACGTTCGTGATCGTCGATCAGTTCGAGGAGGTATTCACCGTCTGCCAAGATCCCGCAGAGCGGGCGCGTTTCATCGAGATGCTCCTTGCCGCCCGTCGGCCTGAGCGCCGGTTGAAGGTACTAATCGCTGTGCGCGCCGATTTCTACGGCCGTTGCGCCGAGCACCGCGGCCTGGCGGACGCGCTTCGCGATGCCAACCTGCTGGCCCCACCGATGACGCCGGCAGAGCTGCGCGAGGCCGTTGTCAGGCCGGCCGCGGCCGTCGGACTGACCGTGGAGCGCGCGCTCAGCTCCCGACTCGTCCAGGAGGTCGTGGACGCCCCGGGCGGGCTGCCCCTCTTATCGCACGTATTGCTCGAGACCTGGCGCCGCCGACGGGGAAAGACGCTGACCGTGGACGGTTACGAGACGGCCGGGGGTCTTGAGGGCGCAGTCGCCAAGACCGCTGAAGACCTCTATGGCCGGTTTACCGAAGCGCAGGCGGCCGCGGCCCGGGCCCTGCTGTTGCGGCTGGTCGCCCCCGGCGATGGCACTCCAGATACCCGCAGGCCCGCCGAACGCGAGGAACTACAGGCCGCCGGCCGGCAGGAGACAACGGAAGTTCTGGAAGCCCTGGCCGCAGCGAGGCTGCTCACTCTCGACCAAGGCACGGTTGATCTCGCCCATGAGGCCTTGCTGAGCGCGTGGCCGCGGCTGCGGGGCTGGATCGATCAAGACCGAGACCGCGTTCGTGTCCAGCGGAAACTGACAGAGGACGCGCACGCCTGGGCGGAACTGGGCCGCGACCCCGGCGCCCTCTACCGCGGCATTCGGCTGGCCACCGCCCAGGAACACTTCAGCGGCGCGATCCGGGAGGACCTGACCGGACAGGAACACGCCTACCTCATGGCCAGCCTCGCAGCGCGAGAGCAGGAGGAGAAGGCTGCGGCCCGCACCACCCGGCGCCTGCGCGGGCTGATTGCCGCACTGTCCCTCCTCCTGGTCCTGGCCGTCGTTGCCGGCTCGATCGCTTGGCGGCAAACCCTGGCCAGTGACGAGCAGCGGCAGGTCGCGCTCTCCCGGCAGCTCGCCGCCCAGGCCGCCTCCCTTCTTGGGACGGACTCCGATCTGGCGTCCCTGCTGGCCATCCGGGCCTATCAGGCCCACCCGACATCCCAGGCGCTGGAAAGCCTCTCTGCCGCTGCCGATGTGCCCCTTCGGCACCGTATGGACCACGGAGGGCGTGTGGCTGCAGTGGCGTTCAGTTCGGACGGGCGAACGCTTGTCAGCGGCGGCGAGGACGGTACGGCACGGCTCTGGGATGCGGACACGGGCCGCACCCGCGTGAGCCCGCCCGGGCAGTCCACGCCTGGGACGACGATGGCGCTCGCCCCTGATGGGCGCACCCTCGCCGTCAACGGCGACGACAGCCTGGTGCGGTTTGTGGACACGGCCACCGGCGACATCCGTGCGCGGCTGGTCCAGCAGACCGGTTTCGTGACCGTCTTGGTGTTCAGCCCAGGCATGGTGGCAACCAGTGGCTCCACACGCGAGGTCGAATTGTGGGACGCGACCACCGGTAGCCGCCTGATGAGCCTGCCCAGACAAGCCGGCCACGTCAGATCACTGGCGTTCAGCCCGGACGGCCGCACCCTGGCCATCAGCAGCTCCGACCGCGGGGTGGAGCTGTGGGACACGAGCACCGGCCGTTTCGAACAGAGTCTGCCCAGCCACACCAACCTGGTCGGCACGATGGCGTTCAGCCCGGACGGCCGCACCCTGGCCATCAGCAGCTCCGACCGCGGGGTGGAGCTGTGGGATACAAGCACCGGCCGTCTCCGCACGGGGCTGACCGGCTACACCGCCCCTGCCGGCTCGATGGTGTTCAGTCCGGATGGCCGCACCCTGGCCATCGGAAGCCAGGACCGCACCGTCCGGTTGTGGGAGGCCGACACCGGTCGACTCCGCCGGACCTTGTCCGGACACGCAGGACAGGTCATCTTCTTGGCTTTCAGTCCGGATGGCCGCACCCTTGCCACCGGTAGCGATGATCACACCGTCCGGCTCTGGGGTGCCGCCGCCGACGAGTCCCGGACCCTCCTCACGGGAAGTCTCACGGAGACGGCTTCGATGTTGTTCAGTCCGGACGGCCGCACCCTGGCAACCGGCCGCCTCGGTGATGACGCAGTGCAGTTGTGGGACGTGCCCACCTCCCGCTTCCGTACCGGCTTGGCTGGACGCGCCAACAACATCCCGTCGTTGGCCTTCAGCCCGGACGGGCACACTCTGGCCGCGAGCGACGACGACGCTGGGGTAAAGCTATGGGACGCGTCCACCGGCCGCCTCCGCACAAGTCTGGCCGGGTACAACGGCGGGGCGGCCGCCTTGGCTTTCAGTCCGGACGGCAGAACTCTGGCCACTGGCAGCGCCGCCCGCGGAGTGGAGTTGTGGGACGCGTCCACCGGCGACGGGCGCAGAAACCTGCCCGGATTCAACGGCAAGGTGCGCGCTCTGGTCTTCAGCCCGGACGGGCGCATTCTGGCAACCGGTGGTGAGGATCGGACGGTTCACCTGTGGGACCCGTTGACGGGTCGTAGTCGCGGGAGCTTGTCCGGGCACAGCGGCGCTGTCGTGTCGGCGGTGTTCAGCCCGGACGGGCGCATTCTGGCAACCGGTGGTGAGGATCGGACGGTTCACCTGTGGGACCCGTTGACGGGTCGTAGTCGCGGGAGCTTGTCCGGGCACAGCGGCGCTGTCGTGTCGGCGGTGTTCAGCCCGGACGGGCGCATCCTGGCAACCGGCGCTGAGGACGGCACAGTACGGCTGTGGGACACAGACACCACATGGGACCCAGCCGTTGGCGCGATGCTTGCCAGGCTCGCCGGACACACTGACGCCGTGCTCTCCGTAGCCTTCAGTCCTGACGGCCGCACTGTGGTCACCGCCAGCAGAGACCACAGCGTACGCCTATGGAACCTGGCCTTGCCGACGCCCACCGCAGCTATCAGCAAGATCTGTCGTGCCATAGGCCGCGACTTGACCGCGCAGGAACGCTCGGTCTACTTGCCGGGCCCGGGAACACCACCGCATGCCACGTGCGACGGACCCTGATGCCCCAGGGGTCGGTCACGGCGGCTTACTGGCCACCCGTCGGTCCACGTCACACCGGCCCCCCTGCCACGCTCCGCCGTACGGCATCCTTCACCAGGCCATGCCCCTTGCAGGGCCAGGCTGGCCCCCCCCGGGACCGGGCTGCGGAGTCGGTGCCGGGTCCCGGTGTGCTGTGGGCCCTCTGGCCTTTGAGCAGAAGTTCGACGGGCACCGGGCGCTGCTGTTCACCCCCGCCGCCCCGGGCGGCCGGGTGCTGTTGCAGACCCGGCGCGGGTCGCTGATTCAGGACCGGTTCCCCGACCTGGTGGCGGCCGCCGAGAAGCAGCTGCCGCACGGCCTGGTCCTGGACGGCGAGCTGCTGGTCTGGAATACCGAGACGGGCCGGCTGTCGTTCGAGGCGCTGCAGCGCCGGGCCGCCGCCCGCCGCCGCACCGCCCCCACCATGGCCGCCCGGTGGCCGGCCTACTACGTCGCGTTCGACGTCCTGCAACAAGACGGGCAGGAACAGCTGAACCGCCCCTACGCCGAACGCCGCGCCCTGCTGGAGGCCCTGTTCACCGATCACGGCCTGACCGCCCCATGGACGCTCTGCCCCATGACGACAGACCTGGCCAAGGCCCAGGAGTGGCTGGAGTCCTGGACCGACGTGTCCGGAATCGAAGGCATCTTGTGGACAGGGTTCGCGGCTGACCGCTTGACCGGGTTCAGCCGATTGCAGCGGGGCCGGGCGGCCGGGCCCTGTCGTCAGCGGGCTCCGGCACCCTCCGGTTCCGGGGTGGGCGGCGGGTTGTGGCAGGTCACGTCCTTCGCGGGCAGCCGTCCCGTCGACAGGTACGCGTTGACGGGTATGTTGGCGCAGGCCGTGGGGTTGGAGAGATACACACCATGCCCCTCACCCCCCAGCGCCAGCACCATCCGCGACCCCTTGAGCGCCTGGTGCAGCCCCTTGCCGGTGTCGAGCGGGGTCATCGCATCCCACTCGTTCTGCACGGTCAGGACATCGGCCCGGGTCTTCATGGGCGTTGCGGGCTCCAGCGGCCGCTGCCAGAAGGCGCACGGTTTGATGTTCGACGCGAAGTCCCCGTACAGCGGGTGCTTCACCTTGTCCCGCGCCGCGTCCCGCGCGTACTGCTCCGGATCGCGGGGCCAGCTGTCCGTGTCCCCGCACACCACGGCCCAGTACACGGCGGTGACGTTGCTGGCGGGAATGGCGTCCGGACCTTCCGACGCCCCTCCCTCGTCGACGCCCGGGCCGGCGGCCCGTACGCCGCCGAGCGGTGACTGCGCGCCGGGCCCCTTCCTGTCGGCGCCCTTCCCGCTCGCGCCCGGAGCGGTGCCACCCGGCGGCTGGGGCGCCTTGTCGGCCGATGCCTTGATGGACTTGACGACGACCGAGGCACCGTGGGGATCGAAAAAGAGCGACGGGTCGGCCCTGATGTAGTCACCCGTCACCTTCTCCCCGTAGTGGATGATCGGGTCCCGGTCGGCCCGCGCCACCAGCGCCCAGAAGGTGGCCGAGACCGCCTCGGGCGTGGCGCCGAGCCCATAAGTGTCCGAGCGCTCCGCCGCCCAGCGCGTCCACCGCTCGAAGGCGGGCTCGGCTCCGGTCCCCCACGCCTGGATCATGCCGCGCCAGACGCGCCCCGGGTCCACGCCGCTGTCCAGGACGAACCGGTCGGTGCGCTCCGGGAACATCTGGGTGTACACCGCGCCGAGGTACGTCCCGTACGAGTAGCCCAGGTACGAGACCGTCCGCTCCCCTAGTGCGGCGCGGATGACGTCCATGTCGCGCGCCGTGTTGCGGGTGGTGATGTACGGAATCACATCGCCCGATTTCTCACGGCACTTGTCGGCGATTCCGCGCGCCCAGGACACGTCCGAGGCGAAGGTCTCGGGCCGGTACGCCCCGCCGACGCCCACCTCCGCTTCGCTCAGATCACCACAGCCGATCGGGCTGCTCTCGCCGACGCCGCGCGGGTCGAAGCCGACGAGGTCGTAGCGGTCGCGGACGTCCTTGGGCATCTCGGCATTCGTCCGTATCGGCCGGTAGAGACCCGAGGTCCCGGGGCCGCCGGGGTTGAGGAGAAGGACGCCACGCCGCTTGGCGGGGTTCTCGCTCTTCATCCGGGATATGGCGAGGTTCAGGGTGCGCCCTTCGGGACGCTGGTAGTCGAGCGGCACCTTGAGGGTGGTGCACTCGTACGCCGCCGGCCGATCGGGGCTACAGCGGTGCCAGGCCGGCGTCTGTCGCAGGTACGCGGGGGTCGGGGCGGCGGAGGCCGATGGCGTCGCCAGCCCGGGAAGGGCGGCGGCGAGGAGTCCGGCGGTGGCGAGCAGTCGTGCGAGATGTTTCATGCGCGTGGTTTCGTTCCTTCGGCGGGTGAAATCGCTTGCCCTCGACTGTGTTGGACGAGCGGGTCAGACCGGATCCCTCCCAAGAACGGACCTTCCGTCCCCCGCACGTACCATCTGAAATCCGGACACGTGGCCGAGACTCATCCCCAAGATCCGCGTATCCGCCGGGGCCTCCGGGACGGACCCGCCCGTCCACTCGTAGTCCCCCTCCCCCTTAGGGAGGACAACCGACGACAACTAGCGACAAGGGATCTTGTGGACAGGGTTCGCGGCTGACTGCTTGACCGGGTTCAGCCGATTGCCGGGATGGCGCCCCCGCGACGGCCCCAGCTCCCGGCCGAACAAGCGCCCCAGAAACCCCACCGACAAGCCGCCGGTCGATTAGGGCATGCTCAAGAGCGGATCAAGCTCTGCGATGATCCCCGCGTGGGACGTGGGGATCTGAGAGGGCGTTTGAAGTAGGTGAATTGCCCTTTCATGCCCTAGTACGTCCCTCGCCAGGTGGGTGTGCTTTCGTATGTTATGCGCTTGGTGAGGTTGTCGATCGAGGCAATGTGGATCATGGCTTCGGAGCTGGTGGTGAGGGTTTCGTAGTCTCGGGCGAGGCGGCGGTGCATCATGATCCAGCCGATGCTCCGCTCGACCACCCAGCGCCTTTTCATAACGTGGAAGCCGCGCTTTTCCGGGTTGCGGTTGACGACTTCGACGTCGATTCCGAGGCGGGCGCCGACGACTGCGTTCTTGAAGCCGGTGTCGACCCAGCTTTTCGCAATGGTGGGGTAGGTCGCCTTCGCCTGGTCGAGGAGACGTATTCCCATGGCGTTCTCGGAGAGGCCGGCGCCAGCGACGGTCACGGCGAGGATGAGGCCGATCGTGTCGGTGAGGATGCCGCGCTTCCGTCCGACGATCTTCTTCGCGGCATCGGTTCCCTGGCTGGTCAGGGGTACGGTGGTGGAGGTTTTGACGCTCTGGGTGTCAATGACCGAAGCGGTCGGCTCGGGCTTGCGGCCTTCCTTGACGCGGGCCAGGCCGGTCAGGTCGTAGTTGAGCCGGGCGAAGACTCCCTCGTCGCGCCAGGCCGCGTAGTAGGAATAGACGGTGCCGTGGCTGGGGAAGTCGTGCGGGAGGTATTTCCAGGGGATTCCCGTGCGGTTGATGTAGAGGATCGCATTGAACACATCGCGTAAGTTGACCTTGGCCGGCTGTCCGGTGGGTCTGCGTTCGAGCCGGGCATTGCGCCAGGCCATCAACGTCGGCTCGATCAGGGCCCACCGGGCGTCGGACAGGTCGCTGGGTACGGCTTGCGCTCGCTCACGGCGTAGCGTGATCATGAGCGAGCCGGAGGGCTCCGTGACGTCGGTGATGCGGCTGCCGTTGCCCAGGGAATATTGGCGACCTGGCCCTGGCGATATGAACTCGCGGCCGCATTCCATCGGCTGGACGCACTGCCCCGCCCCGCCAGCTGACCCGCCGTCCCAACCCACCCTCGAATCAAGGACCTCGGAGAACCCGACCCCGCGTCAGGCTCTCACCATGTCCACCGGCCGACACGGCCTCAAACGACCTCGTTCAGCCGCCCAGCAGCCCCAACTGAAACGACGAGGTTAGGGCCTGTCTCGAAGTCGGGTGTGAGCTTGTGACAAGATCGCGGGATGCTGCGACTCACCGATTTCATTATCGACTGCCCGGACACGATGAAGCTGGCGGCTTTCTACTCCGAGGTGACGGGCCGTCCGATCAAGGAAGGCAGCTCCGAGGACTGGGCTGGCATCCAGTTCGGCGAGATCGAGCTGGCATTCATCCGGGTGGCCGACTACCGCGCTCCGCAGTGGCCGGACAGCGAGCACCCCAAACAGTTCCACCTCGACTTCGAAGTGGACGAGATCGAGTCCGAGCAGCGCCGCGTCCTCGACCTCGGCGCGACGCTAAGGCAGGACTTCATCGGCCCCAACGGCTACGGCTGGCAGGTCTACACCGACCCGATCGGCCACCCCTTCTGCCTGTGCCGCAACAAGGGCGTCATCTGGACCGACCAGGGCCCGATCTGGCCCAAGCGCGACTAAGACGGCGAGGGGGCCGCACGTCCTATCGCACTGCTGGCTCGTTTGACCAGGCATGACGACGACGTACGACACGGCCCCGCGGCCCGCCTCGGTCGAGTGCCATGACGGCGAGGTTGGCGAGGTTGCGTTTGACGTGTGCCCAGACGCCTTCGACGGGGTTCAGGTCGGGTGAGTAGGCGGGCAGCAGAAAGACTGTCAGCCACTCGCGCTCGGCGACGAGGTCGCGCATCCTGCGGGAGACGTGGGTGTTCAGGCGGTCCCAGACCAGCACGATCGGCGCTTTGACGAGCTGGTGGACGTCGTCGACCAGCGCGATGAAGTCCCGCTCGCCCATGCTGCGACGTGTTCCCCTGCCTGCAGGGTGGGTCCGAAGGCGGTGACACAGCCGGGTCCGGGAGCCCGGCCGCATCGCGATCAGTCCGGCCACCGACAGTCCCGAACGCCGGCCGCGGATGGTGACGACCGGAGTTACTCCGCGTCGGCCCCAGGTCCGTCCCCGGGGCGGCCTACGGGTGAACCCGGCTTCGTCCTCGAAGCAGACGTAGCCCCCGCAGGCCGCCCGGACTCTTTTACCTCCGCCCAGGTCGCCACCTTCCACGCGGTCACGGCCTGCTCATCGCGCTCAGCGACCCGCCGGGCGGGGACCTGCGGGCTGAAGCCGAGCCGGTGCATCAACCGGGTGGCACCCGAGACGCTGTAGGAGACGTGGAACTTCCTGCCGATCAGGGTGGCCACCCTCGATGCGGTCCACACCTGGTCCGCCACCCAGCCATGCGCGGCCGGGCCCTCCTTCAGATACCCGGCCAGCTTCTCCAGACACCGCGGGGACAGCCGGCACCGTGACCCGCTCGGACCCCGGGAGGCCAGAGCCTCAACACCACCATCCCGCCACAACTGGTGCCACTGATAAGCCGACTTCACACTCACCCGCAGCCGATGCGCGACTTCCGACACCGCTATCTGCTGCTCGAATAGTTCGGCCGCCTGCATCCGTACCGTCTCCCGACGCCGACGCCCCGCAGGAGTCAGCCCGCCGCCATCCGCATATCTCACACACCACGGATACAGGCACCCACCCACACCCATCAGGGACTCCGCAACGATTCACCCCAACGGGCTGAAATCAGTAACGGGGAGAGAGATGGACTGCCGGCAGCTCGCGGCGGCCTTGGGTCTGGAGGTGGTCGCGGCGAAGGTGGAGGGAGTGCGGTCGAAGGTGAAGCGCCTGGCCGGGCGGGGCTGGATGGCCGAGGAACGTCCGGGGATGTTCAGCGTGCTCGCCGGGCGAGCCGGCGGCTCATGACCATGAGCATCGACCACCGGATCATCGCCTCGGAGGTGTCGGTGCGGGTCTCGTAGTCGCGGACCAGGCGGCGTGAGTGCATCAGCCATGCGAACGTCCGTTCCGCCAGTCACCTTTTCGGCAGCACCACGAAGCCCGTGGCGTCGTCGATGCGTCTGACCACCGTCAGCGCGATCCGCAGGACATCGCGGGCGAGGTCGACCAGGCGTCCGGTGTAGCCGCCGTCGGCCCACACCAGCGAGATGCGCCAGTGCCACATCCGCAGCCGCTCCAGCAGCGTCCAGCCGGCCTCGTGGTCGGTGACGGATGCGGCGGTGACCATCACGGCCAGCAGAAGCCCGAGGGTGTCCACGACGATGTGCCTCTTGCGGCCGTTCACCTTCTTCCCGCCGTCGAACCCCCGGCTGGCAACCGGCACCGACGCGGCCCCTTTCACCGACTGCGCGTCGATGATCCCGGCGGTCGGCTCCGGATCGCGGCCCGACGCTTCGCGGACCCGGTCGCGCAGCCGGTCGTGGAACTCGGCGACCAGGCCCTTGTCCCGCCAGCGCCGGAAGAAGGCGTAGACGCGGTCCCATGCGGGGAAGTCCGCAGGCACCGCTCTCCAGGCAATGCCGCCCGCAACCAGGTAGCGCACCGCGTCGACCAGCTGCCGGTGGCAGTAGCTCTCCGGCTGCCCGCCCCTTCCCTCAAGCCAGGCGGGCACGGGCATCGCGTCGCGTACGACTGCCCACTCCGCGTCGGTCATGTCCGAGGGGTACCCCGGACGCCTGTGCGGCCGGTCCCCGGCATTCCCGAACCGGTGAGCGAGGCAATCACACGACAGGGGCGCGGAGTTGGATGGCAATGTCACGGAGACGGAAGACTGCCGCACCAGGGGCCTCCTGTTGCTCGACTGGATTCGACACCCACGAGCTGTACGGGAGGCCCCACTTTCATGCCCTGCCGACCAGGAGATCGCCCGACCGAGTCGGCAGACTCGAACTCACGATCACCAAGATCGATAGAGCAACCGCTAGTTAGCGCACTCAGCGCACGAAGTCCGTTACTGTGCCGTGGTTGTCGGGAGAGGTCAGGCCCCAGAGGATCAGTCCCATGATGATTGCCAGCAGGATCAGCCCCGGCACGTTCTCGGGCCCCCAACCGACGGGCTGCCGAACCGGTGGGCCAGGTGTGGCGTCGTCGCGTGCAGCGTCGGAGTCGGCGCGCTGCCAGGGCGCGACATCGGCTTCACCCCGGGCGATCCGCGCGGCCACGTGGCGTACGTCGGCCGCGTGGTAGGTCGGCTCGCGGGTCAGGTCCGGGGAGGGCGCAGCCGAGGTACGTACGCTGTTGGCCCGCGCCACGGCCGTGATGCTGATCGGCCTGATCTGCGGCCAGATCTCCCGGACTTCGGCCTTCGTCAGCCAGCCTTCCCCGTCCTGATGGTCCTGCTCGTCCGCTGCCCCCATTCGAAGTCCGCCCCCTCGCTCGCCGATCTCCCTTGGCTTGATACCCAGACCGCCGAAAGATCACCCGGCCGGGCAGTCACACTCGAACTCACGCCCACCGTGATCGGTATGGCAACGGCTTCTGATCTTGACGTCTAACGTCGGCGGGCTTGGTGTTCCTTGATCGACTCGGCACGTTTGACCGTCTTGCCGACGTCGTGGTGCCTGGCCCGGTGTTTGTTCTTCGAGCCCGGAGGTCGTCCAGGGCCTGGGCGAGACGGTTTCGGTGCGGCCGCCGGGCGGGCCGCCATCACGCGGACGTTGCGAAACCCCCGCCTCACCCGGGCGGGGGTGAGGCGGCGGGGCTCGGCTGGCCGCTCCCAGGGGCGGCGAAGGTCCTCGGCGAGGGGCCGGGTGAGTCGGAGCTGGGTGTGGGCGGCGATGATCAGCCAGGTCCACAGGTCGGCAGTGTCGGCGCGGCGGACCTTCGGCGCGGTCCAGCCGAGCGTCTGCTTCATCAGCCGGAAGGTGTGCTCCAGGTCGAAGCGGTGGAGGAACGACTGCCACCAGCGGTCCACATCGGTCGGCGGGGCGGCGGTGGCCGAGGACCACAGCCAGACTGGCTTCGGGCTGCGGTCGCCTGGCAGGTGCTCGACCTGGAGCCGCACCAACGTGCCGTGCAGGACGGGTAGTTCCTCTTCCGCGTGCTCCAGCCAGGGACCACGGTGGGTGAGCCTGGGGGGTGCATCCGGTCCCAGGCCATCGTCTCTGCCTTCCCGTAGCGGGTGGTATCTGTGGCGGTGGTGACGTCGGGCTGGTGCCAGGTGTCGGGCTTGGTAAAAGTGAGGACGCCGCCGTGCCGGCGGGGCCGCCCGCCCTTGGGTCCCGAGCGGGCGGGGCCCGGGTCGCGGAGCATGACGCGGTCCGAGCGCAGTCGTCCGGGCAGCACGACGGGCAGGTCCTTCAGGGCGTGGGAGAGGCAGGCGACGTCGTAGCCGGAGTCCATCACGATCAGGATCTCGGGGTCGCCCGCTGCCCGCTGCCCGGACGTGACCAGGCGGTTCACGACCTCGCGCAGCTGGGCGGCGGTCACGAGCGTGGCGTCGTCCGCGGGCCCCGAGACGCTCGGCGTCCAGCAGTTGGCACCAGGAGGTGCGGCCGGGCTCCAGCGCGGCGACGAAGGAGTACGGCCAGCCCGGGATGAGCTGGTCCGCGCTGCGGTCGCCACGTCCGTAGACGTGGCAGAACAGCCGGTCGTCGCTGGTGGGAGCGTCGGGGCGGAGCCAGTTGCTCACGTCCACGGCCAGTACGATCCGCCCGTCGGCCGCCTTCGGCAGCGGCAGGTCTGCCAGGGCACGACGCAGACGCGTCGGTTCGATCCAGCCCCGGTCCAGCGCCGAGTACAAGGCGCCGTGCCCGCGCCGGTGCTCGGCCGTCAGCGACAGCTCGACCAGGGTGTTCACCGGCCCGTCCGCACACAGGACCGCGTCGGTGAGCTCGAAGAGCGCGTCGGCCCGGGCGTAGAGGCTCTCGTAGAACTCGACCCGAAAGCGGGACAGCAAGCCCAATGCCTCGCCTGCAGCCACGTCGACGGGGAGACTCACAGGCAGCGGCCGTTCTCTCGCACTTCGTTACTCGACATCTCGAAGCGTGAAGAACGGCCGCGTCACGTACCCCCGGATCCCGGGGATCTCAGCAGGTCGAGTGACCAGCGACGTTAAACGTCAAGCTGATTGCAGCACGGCAAGCCGTAGGCGCAGTTCGCCTGCTCAGGCTCCTGGCTGGCTCGGCGAGGTCGAGGGCTTGGAGATCAGCCTGGTCGGCGCCGAGGAGAAGCTGACCCTGCCGCACTCAGACCCTTGGTGATCCACCTGGGTCTGCCCACCTTCGGTCAGATCGCCGGGCGGTCCAGCTCCCTGTGATCGTCCCTCTCGGAGGCGGGGAATCGTGGCCGAGACCGGGTAAGGGCTGTGCGTCCCCATGGGGCACACGGCGTGCCGCCACCAGTCCTGACCTCTCGGCCTACCGAGTGACAGCGCTGGAGTCCGGCGGAAGCTCGAGATTTGTCGTCTCGCGCGACGCGGTCGGGATGCTGCCCGGTGCCCAGCCGAGAACTTCCTCGAAACTGCGGGCCGCGAAGGGGGTGGGCGGGCGTTCGCGATTACTCTCGTGGAGCCTGATGGTCGCCTGGCTCAACTGGGTGCGATGCGCAAGCTCCCTCACGGATATGCCCTCGGCTTCCCGGAATGCGATGAGAGCTTTCGCCAGCCGCTCGGATTCTTCGCTCATGATCAAAGCATTGCGCATCACGAGCGCTCGGTCAGGGTCCTGGCCTGATCCGCATCCAACTTGCGCTTCCCGCCGATCCATCAGGAGCCGAAGGCGTTCTCGGGCGCAGGCTTGCATGCCGCCCGCATCTGCCGGGGATCGGGAACCGTGACCCTGGGAATGCTGGAGCTCTCCAGGTCAGGGCGCGGTAGCAGTCGTACAGCACCTCTCCGCGCGCCCATTGCCCCATCTCCAGCCGCCCGACCCAAGCTTGACTTCGCACAGGGGCCTGGCTGAGATCGTGCCGCGACCGCGACCGCGACCGCGACCGCGACCGCGACCGCGACCGCGACCGCGACCGCGACCGCGACCGCGACCGCAGGGCAGTGTTACGCATCTTCGCTGAGGAAGTCGAGGAGGATCTGGCGGCTGGTCTGTGAAGTGAGGCTGCCGTAGGCGTCGTCGAAGGCGTGCTCGGCGAAGGGCAGTTCCTCCACCGTGGTGTCGACGCCTTCGGCTCGGAGCGAGGCGCCGAAGTCCTTGATGGTTTCGGGGCGGGAGCTGCGGTCGCGGTCTCCCACGACGAGCAGTGTGCGCTGCAGACCCATCCGAATGTCGGTGGTCGGGGAGACCTCGCGGTAGCGCTCGGGGTATTGGACAGGCGTGCCCCCTGTGAACAGCTCTGCGGCCTCGCGGGTGCCCGCGACGTCGTCCTTCCACATGTTGTTGACGTCGGTGCCAGGGTAGAAGCCGACCACCGAGAATGGCGGCTTCGGGGTGGTCCCGTCGGTGGCCTGCATGGTGCCGTTCTGAAGGCGGTATGCGGTGTTCATGGCGAGGGTGCCGCCGGCCGACATGCCGCCCAGCGAGATACGGGAGCTGTCGATGCCGTACTGGTCGGCGTGGTGCTGCACCCAGCCCAGGGCGGTCATGAGGTCGTGCGGGGCCTTGTTCCACGTGGGGCGGTCGGGGGAGGCCAGGCTGTAGTCGACCGCTATCACGGCCACACCGTGGTCCGCCAGCCAACGGCCGGTACCACGCAGGTCGCTCTTGTCGAACGTGTGGAAGCCTCCGGCATGGGCGAGCACGATGGCCGGCGCCTTGTTCCCCTGGCTTTGCCTGGCCAGGTATATATCCGCTTCGAGTGCCTCGCCGTCACGAGTGGCATAAATCTGGGTTGTATCCGGCGTGGAACCCCCGGAGGAGGCGAGCTGGCCGAAGACCTGACTGAAGGAGACCTTCGTACCGGCGTCGCGAGCGGCAACGAACTGAATGCTGCCGATGACCAGAGCGGCGGTGGTCGACAGAACGGTCACCGCGGTGAGGACACGCCCCCAGCGCACCAGGCCGCTACGCCAAGCCAGGGCTCCCAGGGCAGCGCCGGCCAGGGCAAGGAGCGCCAGATGGAAGGGGTACTGTCCGCCGATGACCGGGCCGATCACGCCGGCCTTGGGGATGGCCGGAAAGTATGCGCCCAGCATGATCGCGCCTGTGAGGAAGGCCAAGATCGAGGAGATCGAAGCGACGACGACACGTAGGAACCTCTTGATCTTGCCAGGAGGCGTGGCCTGCGAGGCAGGTGCCGGGCGTCGGACTATGGACATGGTTGCGTTCCTTGGGGTGGACGTGGTGCGGGAAGCGGACGGTGCCTCCGGACTGGACGCCACAAGGTTCGCTTTCAAGGCCGGTGATCTGCGTCCCCCGGAGGAGCCAACCTGCCGCGTAACTCTCCAGGGCTACGCCGACACCCAAGGAGCCGTTCCGGCTGTCGGCAGGCATGACCGCATGCCGTCGCAGGTCGGGACTATCCAGAGGCTGAGAGCGGCATGGGCACGTTGGTCTACGGGGCGGCCCGAAGCGACGGTGCCCAGCGGGCAGCGTCGCCGGGGGCGACCAGGCCGGATTCGTAGGCGAAGACGGCGGCCTGGGTGCGATCGCGCAGCTGCAGCTTTCGCAGGATGCGGCCCACGTGCGTCTTCACCGTCTCCTCGGCGACGACCAGCACCTGGGCGATCTCCGCGTTGGAGAGGCCCTGTGCCACCTGTGCGAGAACTTCGGTCTCGCGGTCGGTAAGGGCATCGATGCGCACGCCGGTCGGCCGCTTGGCACCAGGACTCACGCGGGAGAATTCGGCGATGAGCCGCATGGTGATGTCGGGTGCAAGCAGAGCCTCGCCCCGGGCCACCACCCTTACGGCTTCCGCGAGCTGGATGCCGGAGGCGTCCTTGAGCAGAAATCCGGAGGCCCCGGCGCGCAGTGCCTCGTAGACGTACTCGTCGAGGTTGAAGGTGGTCAGGATGAGGATCTTCGTTGATGTTCCGGGCATCGACGTGATCTGGCGGGTGGCCTCGATGCCGTCAAGGCCGGGCATCCGGATGTCCATCACGATCACGTCGGGTGCCAGTCCCGCGGACCGGGCGACGGCCTGCGTGCCGTCCTCGGCGGTGGCAACGACCTCGATGTCGGGCTGGGCACCGAGCAGGACGGAGAAGGCTTCCCGGACCATGGCCTGGTCGTCGGCGATGAGCACGCGGATGGTCATATGTAGGTCTCCTTGCCCACAGCGGGCGCGGTACATGTGGGCAGGGCCGCGCTGACCTTGTAGCCACCGTCGGGGGCGGGGCCAACGGCCAAATCACCGCCGAGCATTGCGATGCGCTCCCGCATGCCGATGACACCGTGCCCGGCCCCGGGTGAGGGGGCAGCGGGGAGCGGGGCCGGCCCGTTGACGACCCTCAGACCCAGCGTATCGCGTGCATAGACGAGTTCGACGTGTGTCTCGGCACCCGGTGCATGGCGCAGAACGTTGCTGAGGGCTTCCTGGATGATGCGGTAGGCCGACAGTTCCACGCCCGGGGGCAGATGGCGGGCAGTGCCCTCGATCCGTACGGTCGCGCGAAGGCCGGCAGCCCGTACGTTGCCGAGCAGCCCGTCAAGCTGCGCCAGGGAGGGCTGCGGGCTGGTGCCGGTCGTGCTGTCGCCGGGACTGTTCGACCGCAGGAGATCCAGCATGTGGCGCAGTTCGGCCAGCCCTTCAAGTGCGTTGGCACGGATCGAGGCCAGCTCGGCGACCAGTTCCGGTGGTGGACCCTGGACCCGATAGGGCGCGGCATCGGCTTGGATGGAGATGAGTGACAGGTGATGGGCCACAACGTCATGCAGCTCGCGGGCGATCCGAGTGCGCTCTTCCAGGACAGTGCGCAGCGCCCGTTCCCGGGCCGTGGCGGCGATCTGCTCGGTGAGGCGTGCATGGTCCTCGCGGCGGCCGCGTACCACGGCTCCGATGACCACGGCCACAGCGAACAGCGCGAGAGCCCCGATGATCATCTTCCATGAGCCGACGGAACTGCCGGACAGCTTCAGCAGAACGGCCGACAGGGCGCTGAAGACGGCCGCGGTGATCGCCGAGAACAAGCGCACCCGCAGCGCGAGAAGGAAGAGGACCCCGGCATGCACCATCCACACATAGATCTGGGTGTCGTGGGTGGGCGGATACTCCAACGTGATACCGGTGAGAAAGGCCATCGACAGCCACCAGGCGGACGCCGGCCGACGCAGGGCCACCACCAGCATGGCCGCATGCCCAGTGGCCGGGACCGGTGCCGTCGCCCCTGCCGCAGCGGCAGTCAGAGCGGCTGCGAGGCACACGAGGCTGTGGGGCAGCCAGCGCAGCCAACGGGGCCAGGACAGCGGCGGCATGGGGCAGCTTTGTATGGTGATGAGGTCAGCCCGCAGGATGCGAAGGCTGGGGAGGTCTGCCATCGCAGCGGTCGTCTCGGGCACGTTTTCATTATCGGACATGGCACCTACCCCGGTGTTGTACGGAAGCCAGGCGCTCAGCGACCGTGCCGACACACGGAGGCGCGGTGACGAAGGTGGCGGCAACCCCCGACGCAGCTGCACAGATCGTTCGTTTCACTCGTTCATGACGCCTTCCATTCCGAGATCCCTGAACGACCCTACGGAGCGGCCCCTTGGTCAGCATCCCGCTGGAGAGCCATATCTGGATGTAGCTCTTCAGGGGGACGAGAGGCTCGTCGAGCAGGCTCACGACATGACGCCGCGCTGCCGCCCGGCGCCCCGGAGCCGATCAACGCCTGCCGACGAGCCACCGACGGCTGTGTGAACGCCCGCTCTGACCATCCGGGCGGACCGTGTGAGGCGCTGTCAGAGCTTCGTGTCAGGATCCTCCCCAGGTCGGTGACGTCGAGGCCGTCCCCGGATGCGACCCCTTGGGCGCACCCGGGGCAGCCCGGTGCCCGGCCCGGGCCACCCACCTGGGGCGGCGCGTCAAGAAGGGGTGCGGATGGACAGGGACGACGACGTCGCGGAGGCGTGGAGCCCGGCCACACCGCTGTCACGGCTGCGCGAGCTGGCCGCGCAGGCTCCGGGGACGGCAAGGATCGTGGCGTCCCGAATAGGCCAGCCGGCCGATCTGGCCGAGGAGGTGGCCGCTCGGGCCGTTGCCGGCGGCCCGGCCTGGTTCGGGGTGCTGTGCGCGCTCGCCGCCCACCCGGCCACCTCGGCCGAACGGTTGGCCGAGCTCGCCGCCCACCCCGAGGAGTCGGTGCGCCGGGTGGTGGCGGTGCACCGCGCGACCCCCAAAGCGGCGCTCAAGGCGCTGGCCCGGGACGGATCGGCAGCGGTGCGCCGGGCCCTGGCCGGGCGCGAGAGACTCCCGCGCAAGGTGGCCGCGGTGCTGGTCGCCGACACCTCCGCCGAAGTCCGGCTGACCCTGGTCCGCCGGATCGGCGCCCGGCCGGAGCATCTGCGGTCCTGGCCGCCGACCCGGACGCGCGGGTCCGCCGCGTGGTGGCCGCACTCGGTCATGCCGGTGACGCGGACCTCACCGACCCGGACCCGGGGGTGCGCCGCACCGCCGTCCACAAGCGCGCAGCAGGAGAACTCGCGCCGCTGCTCGATACCCTGGCGCAGGACCCGGACCCCCGCATCCGGGAGCTGATGGGCCAGCAGTACCACAACCGCACCCCGGCCGTGCTGGCCCGGCTCGCGGCCGACCCTGAACCGGGCGTCCGGGCCGCCGCCGCGACCAACGCGTTCACCCCCGTCCGGCAGCTCACCGAACTGGCCGGCGACCCGAGCCTGCCCGTGCTCGTCGCGATCAGCCAGAACGAGACGGCCCCGCCCGAGACACTCGCCCGGCTGGTCGACACGATCACGCGCTCGTTCGGTGGCGGCCAGAGCATCACCCCCGGGCAGGAGGTGGACGTCCAGCGCCTGGTGTACGCGGCTCTGGAACACCCCGCCGCCCCGCCCGAGTCGCTGCGGGCACTGCACGCACTGGACCTGTGGCCGTACTTCCACCCCGGGAACGCCATGGACCAACCGAACTGGCCGCCGGACCTGATGATCGAATTCGGGCTGCAGTACTGCGCGAGCACGGTATCGGGCAAGGCGGAACGCGCGAGCTTCGCAGCCATCGACGAAGCCCGGCGTGCCGAACCGCCGGCAGACGTGCTCGCCGCCATGGTTCGCAGCCCGATCCACTACCTGCGCCGCGCCAGAAGCCGTTGTCTTTCCGAGCGTGATGGGTGTGTTTGCGCTGGTCAGGCATGTGGCTGGTCTTTCGGTGGGAGGGACGAGGTGTTGTGTCGTCTCTTCGGTGGAGGTGCTGGATGCCGTCGGTGATGGGGCTGCTGGAGGAGCGTGAACGAGCCGCTCGGCAGCGAGTGGACGTTCTTCAGGCCGAGCTGCGGGAGGCGGAGGCCGCGTGGGAGCGGTTCGTGATCGCCCGGGAGACGGTGGCCGAGGTCCTGGCGGAACCGTGCGGAGGCGAGGAGGTGCCACCGGTCGTGGTGGCCGGCGGGCGGCCGGCGCGGGTTGTGGGTGCGGTGGCCGGCTCGGTGGTGCCGGTGTGGCGAGAAGGCCTCGGCGCTGCGGTGCTGGCGCCGGATTACCAGCAGCTCGTGGACGTTCTGGCTGGTGGGATCGGGTCGGGTGTCGGGGCGATGGACTGCCGGCAACTCGCAGTGGCGGTCGGGCTGGAGCCGGTGCCTGCGAAGGTGGAGGGAGTGCGGTCGAAGGTGAAGCGCCTGGCCGCGCGGGGATGGCTGGCAGAGGAACGCCCGGGGATGTTCAGTGCCGTCGCCGGGCGAGGCGACGGCTCATGAGCATGCTCATCGACCACAGGATCATCGCCTCGGCGCTGTCGGTGCGGGCTTCGTAGTCGCGGGCCAGGCGGCGTGAGCGCATCAGCCATGCGAACGTGCGCTCCACCAGCCATCTTTTCGGCAGGACGACGAAGCCTGTGGTGTCGTCGCTGCGTTTGACCACCGTCAGCGCGATCCGCAGCACGTTGCGGGCGAGGTCGACGAGTTGGCCGGTGTAGCCGCCGTCGGCCCAGACCAGCGTGATGCGCCAGTGCCGCTCGCGCAGCCGGGCCAGCAGTGTCTGTCCCGCGTCCCGGTCAGTGACGGATGCCGCCGTGACCACGACGGTCAGCAGCAGACCGAGGGTGTCCACCACGATGTGGCGCTTGCGGCCGTTGACCTTCTTGCCGCCGTCGAAGCCCCTGGTCGCGGCCGGCACCGATGCGGCGCCTTTCACCGACTGGGCGTCGATGATGCCCGCCGTCGGTTCCAGGTCGCGGCCGGCCGCTTCACGGATCCGGTCGCGGAGCCGGTCGTGGAACTCGGCCGTCAGGCCTTTGTCGCGCCAGCGTCGGAAGAAGGCGTAGACGCGGTCCCACGCGGGGAAGTCCGCGGGCATCGCCCGCCAGGTGACGCCGCCCGCGACCAGGTAGCGGACCGCGTCGACCATCTGCCGGTGGCAATAGCCCTCCGGCTGTCCGCCGCGGCCCTCCAGCCAGCCCGGCACCGGAAGTGCGGCACGGACCTCGGCCCATTCCGCGTCCGTCATGTCCGACGGATATCGGGGCTCCCGGCTCGGACGATCGCTCGCGTTCCCGTACATGTGGGCGAGGCAGTCACACGACCGGGAAGGCGAGTTGGACGACGCGGGGGACAGCACGAAAGACTGCGGCACCAGGGTCTCCTGACGCTCGGATGGATTCGACACCCACGAGCTGTTCGGGAGGCCCTGCCTTCATGCCCAGACCGGCCGAAGATCACCCGGCCGGGCAACCACACTCGAACTCACGACCACCTTGATCGATAGAGCAACGGCTACTTACCGGTCTGGATGTGGAGGTAATGGTGGAGCTGCCCGGTCAGGCTGTTTGAACACGTTGTGCAGGCCCGTTCGTCTCGGCGGTGGCGGTAGCGGGTCATGCCCCCTGGGGTGGACCGAGTGGTTCCGGACAGGTTTTCGAGGGTGTGGGCGCCGCTGAGAGGGGCGGAGGCCCTGGTTCTCCCTGGTATCGCGGTGGGAGCGGGTGGCCGGTATTGGATCAAATTTCCGAATTTGCGAATCCCTGACGGCTCGGCAGCACCTCCGTACGCTACGGTAACTTGACTGTCCGTTACGTTCCGGACGCCCCTTGAAGCCCCTGCCAACCACCGCCCTGGCACTCCCATGCCTCAGCGGACCGCCACGGAGAGCGACACGCATGAGCACCACCGCACACAGCCGAATAGAAGCCTTAGGCGTCTGCCTTCCAGCAGCAGTCCAGACCACCCCCCAACTCGCCGCCCTGGTCGCGGGGCTGGGGGAGGTGGACATCGAGAAGATCACCGGGATCGCCGAGCGGCGCGTGTACGACCCCGAACCGGCGGCAGGCGAGGACTCGTTCGGGATGGCCCTGTCCGCCGCCCAGGACGCGCTGGAGTCCTCCCGCTACCGGGCCGCCGACCTCGACATCGTCATCTCCGCCTCGATCACCCGCTTCAAGGACGGCAGCCGCTTCACCTTCGAACCGTCCTTCGCCGCGATGCTGGCCAGGGAGCTGGGCGCCCGCTCCGCCATCCACTTCGACGTCTCCAACGCCTGCGCCGGAATGATGACCGGCGTGTGGCTGCTCGACCGCATGATCCGCTCCGGTGCCGTGCGTCGTGGCTTGGTTGTCAGCGGCGAGCAGGCCACCCGTGTCGCGCAGACCGCCGCACGCGAGATGACCGACTCCTACGACCCGCAGTTCGCCTCGCTCTCCGTCGGGGATTCGGCGTCCGCAGTCGTCCTCGACGTTTCCGCCGACGCCGCCGACCGCGTCCACTACATCGAGCTGATGACCTGCTCCGAGTACTCCCACCTGTGCATGGGCATGCCCAGCGACCGCACCCCGGGCATCGCCCTCTACACGGACAACAAGAAGATGCACAACCGCGACCGGCTCAAGCTGTGGCCGCGGTTCCACGGGGACTTTCTGGCCAAGAGGGGGCGGTCGTTCGCTGGTGAGGAGTTCGACTACGTCATCCAGCACCAGGTCGGCACCCGTTTCATCGACTACGTCAACCAGACGGCCGAGGCCGAATTCGCCGCCCCCATGCCTGCCTCCCTCTCTGTGGTCGAGCGGTACGGAAACACCGCCACGACCTCGCACTTTCTGACGTTGTGCGAGCACCTCAGGGCGGGCAGCGCCCGCCCCGGGGCCAAGTACCTGCTGGTGCCGGCCGCCTCCGGTGTGGTCACCGGGGCCCTGTCCGCGACGCTCACGAACGTGGGGGTCTGAGCCATGGCCATGGTCATCACAGCAGCCGGCACCGCCCTGCCCGACACGTCCGCCCCGACTTCCGTCGTGGACCTCGCAGGCCGGGCCGCCCGCGGCGCCCTGGCCCGGGCGCGGGTGTCGGCATCCTCGATCGGCGTACTCATCAACGTCGGCGTCTACCGCGAGCACAACACCTTCGAACCGGCCATGTCGGCCCTGGTTCAGAAGGAGGTCGGCATCAACCTCGACTACATCGCCGACCCCGAACCGGCCGCCGGATTCTCCTTCGACCTGATGAACGGAGCCTGCGGCGTACTCAACGCCGTCCAGGTGGGCCAGGCCCTGCTGGAGACGGGAAGCACCGAGCGGCTGCTGATCACCGCTGCCGATGTCCACCCCGGCGGCGACGCGGACCGCGACACCGGCTACCCGTACGCGGACCTGGCCGGCGCCCTCCTGCTGGAGCGCAGCGCCGACCCCCACGCCGGGTTCGGGCCGGTACGCCACTACACCGCCGACCGGCCCACCGATGTCGAGGGCTACCTCGACACCGACACCATGGGCCGGCACGGGCGGACCACGATCACCGTCCGGCGCGAGCCGGGCCACGCGGAGCGGCTGAGCGAGTTCGCGGCGAGTGCCGCCGCCGGCTACGCGCAGGAGATCGGCATCGACCTCGACAGGACGCTGGTGATTGGCCCGTCCGCGGCCGTTGACGGTGCCGGGGTGAGGGGCGAGCCGCACACCGCGGCGCCGGTCCTCGGCTACCTCCGGGCGCTGGATGTCGTACGCCGCGACGACTACGAGCAGTTCCTGTTCGTGTCGGTCGGCGCCGGCCCCAGCGCGGCGTGTGCCCTCTACCGGCCCGAGGGGTGGTGAGCTCCGTGCCGCAGACGAGGTCGACCGGCGGCGGCCCTGCCGTGGAGCAACCGGCCACTGACACGGACAGCGTGGCCGGATGGCTCGAGCGAAACGCCCGCGCCTTTCCCGACAAGCCGGCCGTCATCCACCCCGACGGCCTTAACTCCGGCAGTTACGCCACCATCACCTACGGCGAGTTGCAGCAGACGGTCGAGGAGCTGGCCCGCGGATTCCGGCGCGCCGGGATCACCCGGGGCACCAGGACGGTGCTGATGGCCCCACCCGGGCCGGAGCTGTTCGCCCTCTGCTTCGCGCTGTTCCGGGTCGGGGCCGTGCCCGTCGTCGTGGATCCCGGCATGGGCGTACGGCGCATGCTCCACTGCTACCGGGCGGTGGGCGCCGAGGCGTTCATCGGGCCGCCCCTCGCCCAGCTCGTGCGCGTTCTGGGCCGCCGTACCTTCGCCGGGGTACGCGTGCCCGTCACCCTGGGACGGCGCCGGCTCGGCCGCGGCCACACACTGGCCGCGCTGCGCACCACCCCCGCAACCGGGAGTCATACGGACGCGGCGGCACTGACCGGCGGGGACGACCTGCTGATGATCGGCTTCACCACCGGAAGCACGGGCCCCGCCAAGGGAGTCGAATACACCCACCGCATGGCGTTGTCCATCGCCCGCCAGATAGAAGCCGTCCACGGCCGCACCCGCGACGACGTATCCCTGGTCACGCTGCCCTTCTACGGAGTGCTCGACCTCGTCTACGGATCCACCCTGGTCCTCGCGCCGCTGGCCCCCGCCCGGGTCGCCCAGGCGGACCCGGCGCTGCTCGTGGACGCGCTGGAACGATTCCGCGTCACCACGATGTTCGCCTCGCCTGCCCTGTTGCGGAACCTGGCCGGTCACCTCACCGGATCCGCCCGCGGCCGCCACCCGCTGCCCGACCTGCGCTGCGTCGTCTCCGGCGGGGCCCCGGTGCCCGACGCGGTAGTGGCCGCGCTGCGCCGCGTACTCGACGAGAAGGCGAAGATCCATGTGACCTACGGGGCCACGGAGGTACTGCCGATCACCTCGATCGAGGCGGCCGAGATCCTCGGCGACGACGACGTCGAATTCAACCGCGAAGCCAGCGGTACCGCGGCCCGCGCCGCCGCGGGCGAAGGGACCTGTGTCGGTCGACCCGTCCCCGGCACCCGCGTGACCATCGCCCCCGTCACCGACGGCCCGCTCGCCCGCCTGGACTCCACAACCAGCCTGTCGGCCGGGCGCGTCGGCGAGATCCTGGTCCACGGCGACTCCGTCAGCCAGCACTACCACCGAGCACCCCAATCCGACGTCGCGCACAAGGTGACCGAGGAACGCCCCGGCGGCGAAGACCCCCGAACCTGGCACCGAACCGGCGACCTCGGCCACCTCGACGCCGAAGGACGGCTGTGGTTCTGCGGGCGCACCGCGCAGCGGGTCCGCACCGGCTACCGGGACCTGCACACCGTGCGCTGCGAGGGAGTCTTCGACGCCCATCCCCTGGTCCGGCGCACCGCCCTGGTCGGCATCGGGCCGGCTGGCGCGCAACGGCCCGTCATCTGCGTGGAGACCGAGACCGGGGAGGGCGGGGCAGCGCTCGACGAACGCGCATGGACGAAGCTGGTCGCCGAGCTGCGCACGATGGCCGAGGCGCACGCCGCGACCACCGGCCTCCAGGAGTTCCTGCGCCACCCCGCTTTCCCCGTGGACATCCGGCACAACGCCAAGATCGGCCGCGAGGAGCTGGCCCGCTGGGCCGAGCGGCAGCAGGCCCGGTCCGCGTCGTCCCCGGGTCGGCGTGCGGTCCGGATCGTGCCGCTCGCCGGATGGGCGTATCTCGTCGGCGGGGCCGTGTGGGCCGCGACCGGGGGAGTCCCCGACCTCCCGATGCTGCGGTGGCTGTGGTGGGTCGACGCCTTCCTCAGCATCGGCGTGCACGCCGCGCAGATCCCGCTCGCGCTGCCGCGCGGCCGGGAGGCCGGACACGGGACCGCCTCCGTGGTCGGGTGCACCATGCTCTACGGCGCGACCTGGTGGCGGGCGCTGTGAAGATCCTGGTCACCGGAGCATCCGGATTCCTGGGCGGGCACCTGGTCGACGGCGCCCTGCGCCAGGGCCATCGGGTCCGCGCCCTCGTACGGCCTGGCAGCGATGCCGTACGGCTGCGCTCCCTGCCCGGCGTCGAGGTCGTCACCGGCGACCTCACCGACGATGGTTCGCTCGGGCGGGCGGCACAGGGCTGCGAGGCGGTCCTGCACAGCGCGGCTCGGGTCGTCGACCACGGCAGCCGCGCGCAGTTCGAGGCCGCCAACGTCACCGGCACGCAGCGGCTGCTGGCAGCAGCGAGGTCGGCGGGGGCGCGGCGGTTCGTGTTCGTGTCCAGCCCGAGCGCGCTGATGCGGGTACGGGAGGGCGACCG
Organism: Streptomyces sp. NBC_00190; assembly: GCF_036203305.1. Taxonomy (GTDB): domain Bacteria; phylum Actinomycetota; class Actinomycetes; order Streptomycetales; family Streptomycetaceae; genus Streptomyces. Next base: position 8,398,676 of record NZ_CP108131.1, read on the forward strand.
TCTCAGTATCGACGAGAGCACCCCGTACCCGGAGCGGTGGTTCAACCACTACTGCGAGACGAAGGCGATCGCCGAACAGTACGTACGGGCGGCCGACGGGCCGGAGTTCACCACCTGCGCCGTACGGCCGCGCGGCATCTGGGGGCCGCGCGACCACGCCGGATTCCTGCCACGCATGGTCGACGCTATGCGCGCGGGCCGACTGCCCGACCTGTCGGGCGGCAAACGGGTGCTGGTCTCGCTCTGCCACGTCGACAACGCGGTGGACGCCTGTATGCGGGCCGCGCTCGCCCCCGCCGGCCGGGTCGGCGGCAAGGCCTACTTCGTCGTGGACCGCGAGGAGACGGACCTGTGGCCGTTCCTGGCCCGGGTTGGTGCCCTCTTCGACTGCCCGCCGCCCGCTCCGCGCATCCCGCTCGTCCTCGGCCGCGGGATGGCCGCGGCGGTCGAGACGGGCTGGCACCTGCGCCGCCGGTCCGCGGGCAGCGGCAGCGGCCCAGGAGGCGGTACGGACGCGGCTCCGCCCCTGAGCCGCTACATGATGGCGCTGCTGACCCGCTCGGCGACGTACGACACCCATGCCGCCCGACACGACCTCGGCTACGCGGCTCCGCGCACCCAGGCCGACGGGCTGCGAGCACTGCAGGAGTGGGTGACGGCGCTGGGCGGCATCGCGGCCTGGACCGCCGGCCCGGCCGCCTGGACCGGCACCACCGCATCGGCTGGCCCCACACCCGACCACACCGAACAAGGAAGCACGCAGTCATGACATCCCATCAGGTCGATGCCGGCACCCGTGCCGGTACCGGTGCCGACGCCCGCTACCGGCGTCCGGTATCGCCCACCGAACGCCTCTACCTCTCCGCCGGTGATGCCCGCGGGACCATGGCCCTGCGCATCGTCGTCGAGGGTAACGGCGCACCCGAACCCAAGCACTTCCAGGCAGCCCTGGCACAGTCCGCCGAGTCCTGCCCGGGGTCGCGGCTCGTGCGCGCCGGGGCGATGTGGAGCGCCGAAGGGCCGTCGCCGCAGGTGCGGTACGACGTACCGCGCGCCGGTGCGTACGCCGACTCGGCGCCGGGGACGGTCGAGTTGCCTGCCGAGCCGTCGCGGCGAGCGGAGCCGCCGGGCTGCGAGGTGCTGATCGTGCCCGGCGTGGACGGGAAGGCGACCACCACCGTCGTCTTCAGCGCCTCGCACGCCATGATGGACGGTCACGGCGCCCTGACCTGGGTACGGGAGGTCTTCCGAGCCCTGCGCGGCGAGCCCGCCCGGCCCGCGCTCGACGCGGACACCGACGCCGGGCTGCTGCGCCGGCTCTGCAGCACCGGGCCGCGGCCCACGCCGAGTCCTCCCCGCCGCTCCCCGCTCGGCACGGGCAGCCGCGACAGCCGCCCGCTCCGGACGCTGTGGCTGCGCCGCACCCTGCCCGGCCGCCATCCCGCGCTCACGGCCCGCCTCGCCCAGGCACTGACCGACGCCGCACGGCTCGACACCCGTGTTATGGTCCCCGTCGACCTGCGCCGCCACTGCCCCGGGATCGAGGCCACGGGCAACCTGAGTCTGCCGCTGTTCCTGGACCTGCGCCCGGGGGCGGACTGGACGGCCGCGCACACCCGCCTGCTGACCGCCCTGGCCGAGGGCCGCGAACTCGCCGCCGGATTCGAGACGGCCCTCGCGCCACTGCCGCTGCCCGTGACCGCCGCTCTGCTGCGCACAGCCCAGGCCGTGGCGTCACGTACCGACCGGCACCTCGCTTCGGCCGTCGTCTCCCACCTCGGCCGCCTGGACCTGGCGGAACTCTCCGGCGGCGGCTTCACGGCGTCCACGGCCTACGCGCTGCCGGTGCATGCCCCGCTGGTCCCGCTCTCCCTCGTCGCCGCCGAGAGCGGGACGGCGACCGAGATCACGCTCGGCGTCCGCGGCGGGGGCCGGGACCTCGAGGCCCGCGCCGCGGAGTTGCTGGACACGGTCCTGGCCGGCTTCGAAGCCGAGGACATGGCCGCGAGGGTCCGCCGGGCCAGGCCCGATGCCCAAGCGGGCGGCGTGCTCGCGGTGTCGCATGAAGCCCGGTCAGCGACGCCGGCGCGACTCTGCCCGGGCACCGCAACCGGCTCCGGCGGTCGGGCGACCACTCCAGCGACCGCATCTCCTGTCGCGTCGGCGCCGATTCCGGCGCACGGTCCCGTCGGAGCGGACGCCTCGGCCACGGGCCCCGCACCACAGGCGGCGCAGCCGGATCCGGCGGCTGTCCCGGACTCGAATCCGGCGGCCGTCCTGGATCCGGCGGCCGCCGAGCTCACCGTCGTGGACGCCTTCCGCGCCCAGGCCGCCCGCACCCCCGATGCGCTCGCGCTCGACGGGCCCGAGGGCGTGGTCACGTACGCCGAACTCGACCGGCGCTCCGACGCCGTCGCGGCCTGGCTCGCGCGGCGCGGCGTAGGGCGCGAGGACCTGGTGGGGCTGGTCGTCGACCGCACGTCCGCCGGAGTGTGCGCCCTGTGGGGCATCCTCAAGGCGGGCGCCGCCTACGTCCCGCTCGACCCCGGCCATCCCGGCGCACGGATCAGAGAGATCCTCCAGGGATCCGCCGTCGCTCTCTGCCTGACCGGGCGACACCTGGCCGAGGAACTCGCCCCCTTCGTACCCGGGACCCTGCTCGCGGTCGAGGACCTCCTCGACGCTCCTTCTCCTGCCCCTGGCCCGGACACAGGCGCGGAGGGCGCTCGCGAGGTGCGTGCTGCCGGCCCCGCCGCCGCAGCAGACGTGCGGCCCGAGGACCTCGCGTACGTCATCCACACCTCCGGTTCCACCGGCCGCCCCAAGGGCGTGCAGATCGAACACGGAAGCCTCATGGGATTCGTCCGCTGGATGACCGGCGTCTGCCGGGTCACCGGTCGCACGCGCTTCGGCTTCGCCTCCTCCTACGCATTCGACATCTCGTGCTTCCCCCTCTTCCTGCCGCTGCTGGCTGGCGGTACGGCCGTCCTCGCCCCCGGCACGCCCTCACCCGCCGCCCTGCGCGAGCTCGTCGCCGAGCACCGCGCGGACACCCTTGCGCTCACGCCCTCCCACCTTGCCCTCCTCGGCGCCGCGGGCAGCGGTCCCACGCACTGCCTGCGCACCCTGCTGCTGGGCGGCGAGCCCCTCACCCCCACCGCCGTACGGTTCGCACACGCCGCATTCGGGGCTGATTGCCGTGTCATCAACGCCTACGGGCCCACCGAGGCGACCGTCGCCGTGCTCGCCCACACCGTGGACGGCGGCGAGATCGGCGCCACCGTCCCGATCGGCCTCCCCGGCCCGTACGCCCGGGTCGACCTCGTCACCGACGACGAGATCATCGGCAGCGGACCGGGCAATACCGGCCGCACCGGCGAGATCGTTGTACGCGGGGTCCAGGTGGCCCGCGGCTACCTAGGGCCGCCCGACGGCCGTCCCTCACCCTTCACCACCGGCCCCGACGGCGTCCGCGCCTATCGCACCGGTGACCTCGGACGCCGCCTGGCCGACGGCTCCGTCGAGTTCGCCGGGCGCATCGACGAGCAGGTGAAGATCGCCGGGCACCGCGTCGACCCCGCCGAGGTCGTCGCCGCCCTCGAAACCCACACAGCCGTCCACCGCGCTGTCGTCGTGCCCCGTCGCCGCCCGCACTCCACGGCGGCAGTGCTCTGTGCATACGTCCTGCCGGACGCCACCGTTGACCCCGCGGTACGCGCGGATCTGGCCCGAGCCCTGCGGACCGAGCTGACCCGGACACTCCCCGCGTACCTCGTCCCCGCCCATGTCGTCGTGATCGACACACTGCCCAGCACGGTCAGCGGTAAGGCCGATCTCGACGCCTTCCCGGACCCCTTCGCCCACACCACGCCAGCCGCACCCCTACCCGTCACCCTGGAGGCGCGGGTCAGGCACCATTGGGCGGAGATCCTCGGCGTCGACGGCGCATTGCTGTCGGCGGACTCCGACTTCCACGCCCTCGGCGGCGATTCCCTGGCCCTCGTCGAGATGCTCACCGCCGTCTCCTCGGACCTGCTGACCCGCGGTCAGGCCCAGCGGTTCACAGGCCGTCTCGACTGCCTCGTACGAAACCTGACGCTCGAGCAGGTCTGCGAACACCTGGCCGCCGCCCGCGAGGAGGCCGCCGCATGATCTTCGTCGGAGAGGGAGCCCTGCTCCGCCGCGCCGTCACCCACGCGGCCACCCGCGGCCACCCGGTCGACCTGGTCTGCTCCGCCGACCCGCTGGACGCCGCGGCCGCCGACGCACCCCACCTCGCGGCGGCGGACATCAACGCCCACGCCGGCACGCTGGCCCGGGCCTGCACCGACGGCATCGTCTGGTCCCTCAACAACCGGCAGATCTTCCGGGAGCCCCTGCTCCGGGTCGACGGCCTGCGCATTCTCAACATCCACAACGGTCTGCTGCCGCGACATCGCGGACTGCCTTCCGTAGCCGTCCTGTTCGCCCTGCTGCACGGCGACACGGAGTACGGCGTCACCGTCCACGAGGTTGACGCCGGCATCGACACCGGTCCGGTTCTGGCCGAACACCGCTTCCCCGTTGGGCCTGAGGACCGCTACCACGAGGTCATGCTCCGCGGCATCCGCGCCTGCCACGCCCTCTTCGAGCAGATCCTCCCGGCCGTCGCCGCCGGAACCGCCCACCCTGCACGCGCTGCGGCGGCGGAACCGTCCGCGTACTACGGCCTGCGCGCCCTGGACCGGCTCGGCGCCTATCGCGACCACCCCGCCTACGCCCGCGCTACCGACCTCGGCCCCTTCGCCGCCCATGCTCACGAGTTCACAAGGGCGCTGCTCCGGCTGTCCTCACCGGCTTCGACCCCAGGAGGGCCACCGGCGGGCTCGGCTTGTTCACTCCCGACCACGGCCTCAGCCCCGGTTCGCCCGCCTTCTCCTCGGGGCCTTGACCCAAGGCCGGGTAGTTAACGTATTTGTACTGGTGGCAAGGGTTTTGGGCTGGCGAAGGTGGCGGGTACGGTCTTGGTGATGAGTCCTTGTGCTGCCCATCTGTCGAGTTGCCGGTACATCGTGCTCACGGTGATGTCGCCGGGATGGCGGGCCAGGTCGCGGGTGCGCCAGTGACGGTCTGGGTCTGCCTGAAGGAGCGCGGGGACGCGCTGTTTGCGGCGGCCGGCCAGTGGGGTGTACCGGTCGTCGTGAGAGACCGTCGGTAGGTCTGGCCCGGGTTCAAGGATGGTGATGTCGAGGCCGGTCACGGTGCGGCTGGCACCCGGACGGCCGTCCTCGAGACGTTCGTCGTAGCGGGACGTCGGCGACTTGACCTCGCGGGTACTGACCCGTTGGCGTCTGGGCGGGAGGAGGTCGGCCAGCGGTCGGCGCCCGATGTGACCGACCTGGCCGACGGCTGTGGCCGTCACGTCGGCGGCCTGTATGGCCTGGTCGCGGGTGGTCTGAAAGGCGATGGTGAAGCCGCAGCGGTCCGGGTCGGTGCCGGGGACGGACTCGGCTGCCTCGGCCATCACGCTCCGTAGCACCTGGTAGAGGGTCAGCAGGGACCACATCTCCTGCTCGACTCCGACAGGGTCTCCCGAGCGCAGAACCCGTCCGTCCATGATCGTGTGGCGGAGCGCGTAGTACGCGGATTCGTGTTCCCACCGCTGGCGGTAGAGCCGGACCAGGCCAGACGCAGGGTAGCGGCGGGCATCGGTCAGGGTCGTCACCAGCCGGTAGGAACCGGAGAACGTGGTGCCGTCTTCGCAGGTCACGGTGATCTGCGCTTCCACGACCCGAACCGGGAGGGTACCGATCAAATCCGGGGTCAAGGCCCCGGGACCATCGACCCCCCGGGGCACCTCAGCTCTGCGCCCGGAGCCCGCTGTGGGCGCTCCGGGCGCAGCGGTGTGTCAGGCCTTGTCGGGTGTCATGGCGCCGATCATCTCTGCCAGCACGGTCCGCCGGTCCTCTCCCGCGCGTGCGCGCAGAGGCCGGGCCAGGCGTGCGCTGTCGTAGCGCCAGCGGTGGTCGAGGTCCTGGGGTACCGCCTCGGTCGTGCGGAAGTCCGCGCGGGTGCCGAGGAGTTCCGTGAGGTCCTGTGCCAGGTCGTGCCAGGACACGTGGCCGTTGCACGCGTTGGCGACTCCGTGCACGGGCCGGTCCAGGCATTCGGCCACCGCACGGGCCAAGGCGGCCGCATGCACCCAGGCGGCTCCGTACCAGTCGTGTCCACCAGTACCGGGACGTGGCAGGTCGATCGGCCGGCCCTGGCGGGCGGACTGGTAGAGGGTGCCGATGGCGCCCCAGCGCAGCTGTTCGCGCAGCCGGTCGTGCGCGCCCCAGACGATCGGTGACCGCACGGCGCTCGCGCCCCCGCGTCCCTCGGTCCCCGCGGCGCGCAGCACCATCGCCTCGCAGTCGAGCTTCGCCCTCCCGTACGGGCTCACGGGCTCGTGGGTCGCCGACTCCTCGGCGACCCGTTCCGTCCCGGGGTGCCCGTAGGCGTCGACGCTGCTGACGAAGACGAAGGGTCCGCGCCGCCAGGCGTCGACCATCGCCTCCGTCGCCGCCCGGTCCACGTCGTGCCGGGTGAAGGTGCAGGCGGCGTGGACGACCGCGTCCGCCTGTGCGACGGCGTCCCGCAGCCCGGCCAGGTCGCAGAGGTCGCCCTCGATGACGTCGACACCCTCGGTGGCGATCAGATGGGCCGACTCGGGCCGGGCCAGAGCCAGCACGGGGCGGCCCTGTGCGACAAGCTCACGCACGACGAACGCGCCCACGCCGCCCGTCGCCCCGGTGACCAGCACCGTGCCCGGGCGGATGTCCCGGGAGCGGGGGGCCGGCCTGCTCGCGGCCTTCGCGGCGCTCTGCCGCGCCGCCCGTTCGTCGAGGAGCGCGGTCAGCGCCCGGGGCGTACGGGCCTGGAGCACGTCGAGGCCCGTGAGCGGCAGCCCGAGGTCGGTACGCAGCCGTTCGGCGAGCTGCACGGCTTTCAGCGAGTGGCCGCCGAGGGCGAAGAAGTCGTCGTCCGGCGACGGGGCGACTCCGAGCACAGCCGCGAAGGTCTCCTTGACCGCTTCGGCCCGGGGGCCGGACGGGGCGCCCGGCACGGACGGCCCGGGCAGCCGGGCGTGGTCGAGCGGCCCGGCGGCCGAGCGCGGCAGCGCGTCGAGCACCGTGACCGTGGCGGGCACGTCCTCGGGAGCGAGCGACCGGCGCAGCAGGCCCAGCAGTTCGTGACCGGACGGGCCGAGGCTGTCGCACAGGACGGCATAGGCCACGGGCGGTCCCTGCTCGGGCTGGACCACCGCGGCGTCGGCGACGCTCGGGTGGGCGCGCAGTGCCAGCGCGGCAGGGTGGCCGTCGCCCTCCGGCTCGGCGGCATCCCGGGGCCCGGAGCTGTCGTTCGGGCCGGGGAGAGGCAGCTTGCTCAGGGCGAGTTCCGGGTCGGCCGCGACCGCGTGGAGCAGCGCCGCGTAGTCCCGTACGGCCGCCTCCGCCACGGTGTCGTCCAGCGCGTTCGCGTCGTACTGGACGAGTGCCAGGGGCTGTGCGGCGTCGCCGCCCGGCACCAGGCCGTAGGACAGGGTGAACTTCGCGCGGTCGGAGGGGATGTCGACGTACTCGGCCGACGTACCCGGCAGCCGCAGTACCGTCGGCTCGCCGAGGACGTCGGAGGTGACGCGGACCAGTGCGGTGCCGTCGGCGCCGCGTGCCCCGGCGCCGAGGCGTTCGAGGACCAGGTCGAAGGGGATGTGCCGGTGGTGCTGGGCTTCGAGGAGCGCGTCGCTCACGCGGCGCAGCAGTTGGGCGAAGGACGGGTCGCCGGAGACGTCCACCCGTACGGGCAGGGTGTTGACGCACAGGCCGACCAGGCCACGCATGGCGGTTCCGCTGCGGTGGGTGCCCGCCACGCCGATGACGAGGTCGTCGTCGCCGGTGAGGCGGTGCAGTGCGGCGAAGGCCGCGGCGAGCGACACCGCGAAGAGCGTGGCCTGCCGCTGTGCACCCAGCGCCCGCAGGGCGTCGGGCACGGCGGGCGCCAGAGGCACGCTGCACACGGCCCCGGGACGCACGGCCGTCTGCGGCGCTGCCGCCGCCGGCTGTGGCAGGCGCGGTGGGGCGGCGTCGGCCAGCAGGTCGCTGCAGCGGTTCAGTTCCGCCTCGAAGCCGGGCAGGTCGTCGTGCTCGCGGCGCGCGTGGTCGGTGTACTGCGGCGGTGCGGCCAGTGTGTTCCGGCCCGTTCCGTCGGTGGCCGCCGTGTAGAGAACGGCGAGTTCGGTGGCCACGGTCTCCAGTGAGGCGGCGTCCACGGCGATGTGATGGAACGTCAGCAACAGGGTGTGGTCCTGTGGGCCGTGGCGCAGAACGAGCGCCCGTACGGCGTCGCCGGCCGCGAGGTCGAACGGCCGGGCCGTCTCGCGCCGCAGCAGCGCCGGGGCGTCCGTCACGTCGGTGTCGACGACGTGTACGGGGACCGTCCGCGGCGTCGGGAGTACCTCTTGGCAGGGCTCGCCCTCGTGCTCCGTGTAGCGGGTGCGGAGGATGGCGTGCCGGGCCACCAGCCGGGCGAGGGCGGTGGCGAACGCGGCCGCATCGAACGGACCGCGCACACGGGTGGCGAACGGCACGTGGTACGAGTCGCCCGCGCCGCCGAGCCGTTCCATCAGCCACATGCGGCGCTGAGCGCGGGAGAGGGGGACGCTTCCGGCCGGTGCGGTGGTGGTGTCGGGGTGGGCGGTGTCCCGCGGTGCGTGGCCATCCGCGGCGGCGCTCGCACCGGCGGTGGGCCCGGCCGTCGTGCGCCGGGCGGTTCCGGCGCGGGCCCGGCGCAGCAGCTCCTGCTGGAGCCGCTCCTTGCGGTCGCGGGCCGCGGAGTCGGTGTCAGTGGACATCGCTGTGCTCCGGGGTCTCGGGGTGGAGGTCCGCGTGGGCGGCCAGGAGGGCGCGTTCGACCAGCGCGGCCTGCGCGGCCACGGTCGGGGCGGCGAAGAAGTCGGCGAGGGAGAGCTCTACGCCGATTTCCTCGCGCAGGTCTTCGGTGACGGCGAGGGCGAGGAGCGAATGGCCGCCGACGAGGAGGAACTCGTCATCGGCGCGGGTGACCTCGATGCCCAGTGCCTGGCTCCACACCGCGGCGACGGCCTGTTCCAGCGGTGTCATCCGCGCCGTCGGCTCGTCGGCGGGCTGCTTCCCGGCGGCGTGCGCGCGTCCGGTGAGCGCGCGCCGGTCGACCTTGCCGGCCGGAGTGAGGGGAAGCCGTTCCAGCACGGTGACCGCGTCGGGAACCAGGTGGGCCGGCAGGACTGCGGTGAGCCGCTCGCGCAGCGCCGCGCCGTGGGGCACGGGGCCGGGCGCGGCAACGACGAACGCGACGAGGCGGGCCTCGGGGGAGCCGGCGCCGTCGACGGTGACGGCGGCGTCGTCCACGTCCGGCTGCTGGCGGAGGGCGTGTTCGACCTCGGCGGGTTCGATGCGGAAGCCGCGGACCTTCACCTGGTCGTCGTTGCGGCCGTGGAACTGGAGGATGCCGTCGGGCCGGAGGGAGACGATGTCGCCCGTACGGTAGAGCCGCCCGTCGGCGGCGGCATGCTCGACGAACCGTTCGGCGGTGAGTGCAGGCAGGCCCGTGTAACCGTGGGCGAGCCTGCTGCCGCCGATCCACAGTTCGCCCCGGTCGCCGTCGGCCACCGGGTGACCGTCGGCGTCCAGGACGTGCGCCGTGGCCCCGGCGACGGGCCTGCCGATCGGTATGGGGCCCTCGCAGTCCTGCGCGGTGACCCGGTGGGCGGTTGCGAAGGTGGTCGTCTCGGTCGGCCCGTAGCCGTTGACGAGCTCCAGCCAGGGGAAGGCGGTGAGCACCTCACTGGCCTGTGCTGCAGCCATCGCCTCGCCGCCCACGACGACCGAGCGGAGCTGGGCGAAGACGCGGGAGCGGCGTGCGGCGAGCTGGTGGAAGAGGGCCGTGGTGAAGAACGCCACCGTCACGCCGTGCCGCTCGACGTGCCGGGCCAGATCCTCCAGGGAGGGCCGCTGTTCGGTGCAGACGACGACCGCGGCGCCGTTGGCGAGTGCGCCCCAGACTTCGAACGTCGAGGCGTCGAAGGTCATGGACGAGTGGAACAGGACGCGGTCGCGGCCGGTGAGGGTGACGTAGTCGGGTGCGGTGACCAGCTCGGCAATGGCCCGGTGCGGCACGAGGACGCCCTTGGGACGGCCGGTGGAGCCGGAGGTGAACATGATGAATGCCGGGCTGTCCGGGTCGGACTCGTCGACCGGCCGGTCGCTCGTGAGCGGCTCCTCGGGCAGGGCGAGCACGGGGCCGGGAAACGTGGCCGCGTCCAGCAGCTTCGTGTCGCCGACGGTGAGTTTCACCTCCGCGTCCGCGATCATCGCCTCGGTGCGCGGGCGGGGCTGGGCGGGATCGAGCGGCACGCACACGGCTCCCGCCAGCCACAGCCCGAGCTGCGCCACGATCGTGCGGGACGACCGCGTCGTCAGGAGCGCTACCCGGTCGCCGCGCGTCACTCGATGTTCGCGCAGGTGTGCCGCGAGGGCGCGGCCGGCCTGGAGGAGACGGCCGTAGGTGAGGGTGGTGTCGCCGTCCACGACGGCGAGGGCGTCGGGGGTGAGTTCGGCGTGCCGCGCGACGAGTGCGGGCAGGGCGGTGGGCGTCATGTCAGGCTCCTTCCGGGCGCGGGGTCCGGCGCTGGTCGAGGAGGGCGGCGAAGGCTCGCAGGTCGGTGCTGCGCAGCAGCTCGGGGGCGCGCAGGCGTATTCCGGTCTCGCGTTGGACGGTTGCCAGCAGCCGTGCGGCGACCATGGAGGTGCCGCCGGCGTCGGTGAAGTTGTCGCCGAGGCCGGTTCCGGGCCGGCCGAGGAGGTCGCGCACGGTCGTCAGCACCAGCCGCTCGGTGGCGGTGGCGGCGGCGAGGTCGTCCGTGGTGGTGCTCCTGGGCGGCACCGCGGCCTGGGACTCGGCCTGGGCCTGGGCTGCCAGGGCGGGGCGGTCCACCTTGCCGTTGGCGTCGAGCGGGAAGCCGTCGACGATCCGTACGGCGGTGGGGACGGCCTGCTCGGGGAGCCAGGCCCGGACCGCGGCGAGGAGATCCCCGGCAGGGGGTTCGGCGCCGTCGGCGGGCCGTACGTGTGCGACGAGGCGACCGTGGCCGGAACTGTCGTGCAGCACGGTGACTACGACGGTGCGCACCCGGGGGTCCTGCTCGAAGGCGGCTTCCACCTCGACCGGTTCGATCCGCACTCCGCTGATCTTCACCTGGTCGTCGAGACGGCCGAGGAAGTCAAGGCTACCGGCGGCGTTCATCCGTACCCGGTCGCCGGTGCGGTAGAGGCGGTCGATCGCGGGCAGCGCCAGTTCTTGCGGAGGGGCGGTGAACCGGCGTGCGGTGAGTTCGGGGTCAAGATAGCCGAGTGCCAGGCAGTGGCCGCCGACGCGCAGTTCACCCTCCTGCCCGCGGGCGACGGGGCGGCCTTCGACGTCCGTGACGACGAGGGTGACGCCCGGCAGCGCGGTGCCGATGGGGGGCGGGATCTGGTCGCCGGCCTGCGGATCGGTGCCGCGCATGGTGTGGGTGGTGGTGACGACGGTGGCTTCCGCGGGGCCGTAGGCGTTGTGGACGGTGGTGGTGACGTCGGCGGCGGGGCGGCGGCGCATGCGGTCGCCGCCGACGACGAGGTGACGCAGCTTCAGGTCCTGCGGCCACGGCCGGTCCAGGAGCGGTTCCACGGTGGGAGTAGCCGCCACGGCGTGGGTGAGGGCGGTGTCACGCCACCAGTCGGTGAGCACGTGCGAGTCCCAGCGGGTGTCGTCCGGGGCCGGGACGAGGGCGGCGCCCGAGGTCAGGGCCGCCCACAGTTCCAGCAGGTGCGGGTCGAACGCGACACCGATGAGCAGGGACTGGCGGTCGCCCGGTGCGAGGCCGGTCTCGGCCCGGTACCAGTCGAGGGCGACGGAGAGCGAGGACTCGGCCACGGCGACCGCCTTGGGGCGGCCGGTGGAACCGGAGGTGAGGACGGCGTACAGGGCGCCTTCGGGCGCGCGCCGGGTGCCACGGACGGAGTCGGCGAAGGCCGCCACCGCGGCGGCCGGGGCGTTGACACCGTCAGTGGGCAGCAGCAGCGGGAAGTGCTCCCCGCTGCGATGTTCCGCGGGCAGGACATCGGGGTCGCCGATGAGGCAGGCGATGTCGAGGTCCTCAGTGACGGCCTGGATGCGGCGTTCGCCGGGGCGGGGGCCGAGCGGCAGGTAGACGGCGCCGAGCCGGGCGAGCGCGACGGCGGTCACCACCAGGGCGGTGGACCGGTCGAGGCAGACGCCGACCAGGTCACCGGGCCGGACGCGGTCGGCCAGGTCCTTGGCGGCCAGCGCGGCCGCCGCGTCGAGGTCCTGGTACGTCCAGATCTGTGCGCGGTCGATCACCGCAGGGGCCTGCGGGGTACGCCGGGCCCAGTCCTCGAAGTGGGCGAGCACCCGGGTCGGTTCGGCGGAGGGGCCATGGGCGACGCTCAGCGCGGTTTCCGTGACGAGGCCGGTGTCGAAGACCATGGCGGGGATGGCGGGCGCGGTCGGGGACTGGGTCATCACGACTCCGTGGAAAGGGCGGTGGTGGCGAGGGCTTCGGCCTGGTCGGCGAGCACGGGGTTACGGAAGAGCACCTTCAACGGCGGGCGCGTACCCAGCCGGGGCTCCAGCCAGGCGGCCAGCTCGGCGGCCAGCAGGGAATGGCCCCCGCTGTGGAAGAAGTGGGAGCGGGCGTCGAAGCGACTGTGGCCGAGGACCTTGCGCCAGCCTTCCGTGAGCAGAGCCGTCATCGGATCGTCGGACACGGCGGTGGGCGCAGGCCCGGGCTCGGAGCCGGTTACCTGCTCGGTGCCGGTGCCGGTGCCGGCACCGGGCTCGGGCTCGGGCTCGGGCGTCGCGGCGTCGTCGGCGTCGAGCGCCGCCGCCCGGCGGGACAGCGCCGTGCGGTCGGGCTTGCCGCCGGCGAGGGTCGGCATGATGTCCAGCCCTGCCCACCGGGCGGGCACGAGGGGGCCGGGCAGGCGGCGGCTCAGCGCGGCGTGCAGCGCCTTCTCGTCGAAGGCCGCGCCGTCGGCTCCGCCTTCGAGGAAGCCCACGAGCCTGGGCCCGCCGGGGCTCTCCCGGTCCAGTATGACGGCGCAGGACCGGCCGCCCAGCACCGCGGACGCCGCCGCCTCGATCTCCTCCAGCTCGATGCGGTGACCGCGCAGCTTGATCTGGTTGTCGCGCCGCCCGAGGAAGTACAGCAGACCGTCCAGACCGCGGTAGCCGAGGTCGCCGGTCAGGTAGACGCGCTGCCCGTCGAGTGCGTCGACGGTGACGAACCGGGCGGCCGTCACCTCCGCGTTGCCCGCGTAGCCCTCGGCGAGACCGGGTCCGGCGACGGCGAGTTCACCGACCGCGCCGGACGGTAGCGGGCGGCGGTGGGCGTCCAGGACGTGGACCCGCTCGCCCGGGAGCTCGGTGCCCAGGGGGATCTCGGCGCCCTCGGCGAGGGCGCCGCGGGAGATCTCGTGGACGGTCGAGCTGATGGTGGCCTCCGTGACGCCGTACACGTTGAGCACGGTGGCGTCGGTGTCGGCGAGGACGCCGTGCAGTGCCTCCACGGGCAGGCGCTCGCCGCCGAGGACCAGGAGCCTGGGCGCCCAGCTCTCGTCACGCAGTGCGGGGCGCAGGTCCTCGCGGGTGGCGAGGAAGAAGCTGGTGGGCAGGTTGGCGACGGTGACCCGGGCGGACACCAGCAGTTCGGTGAGCTCCGCGCCCGTGGGCACCTCGTGCTCGGGCAGGACCAGGCACGCACCGGCGTGCAGGGCCGGCAGCACCTCCTCGAGCGCCACGTCGAAGGACGGTTGGGCGAACATCAGGACCCGGTCCGAGGTGGTGAGGCCGAACCGGTCGGCGGCCGCAGTCAGATGGTGCATCAGCGCCGCGTGGCCGACGGCGACCGGCTTCGGCGTCCCGGTGGAGCCGGAGGTGTGGATGACGTACGCGGTGCCGGGAAGTTCGGCGCTCCCGCGCGCGGGAGGCAGCACCGGGGCGTCGATCCGGGCGGTCGGCAGTGCTTCCGGCAGGGCCGGAGTGCCGTCGCCGGTGAGGACCAGCGCAGGGGCGAGCCGCTCCAGCAGCAGAGCGAGCCGGGCCGGCGGATCGGACGGGGACATCGGGCAGTAGACGGCGCCGGCGCGCAGGCATGCGAGCAGGGCGACGAGCGAGTCGGTCCCCCGGGGCAGGACCACGGCCACCGGCCGGCCGGCCGTCACACCGGCGGCGCGCAGTCGCTCGGCCAGCGAGCCGACGCGGTCGTCGAGCTCGCCGTAGGTGAGACGGCGGGCGCCGCACAGCAGGGCCGGCAGCGACGGGTGCTGCGCGGCCACGGGATCCAGCGGATCGCGGTCGGCCGGGAGGGGCACGGGCTCGGTGGCCGGCTCCACGGCGGTCGGATCCAGGTCGGCCAGCGGAGTCTCGGGGCTGTCGAGATAGGCGCGCAGCAGGTCCAGGAAGCGGCCGGAGAGCAATCGGGCGACGTCTTCGCCGAACAGGTCCATGTCGTAGTCCCAGACCAGGGTCATACCGGGCGAGCCGTGGCGCGGGGTGACGCCGCGCCGGTCGTCCGGGAGCAGGACCACGTCGAGGTCGAAGCGGGTGGTGCCGGTGTTGAAGCCCTCGAAGAGGGTGATGTCGAGACCGGGTACGTCGATCTCGGGCAGCGGCGCGTCGTGGGCGCTGAACATGACGGAGAAGAGGGGGTTGTCGGCGCCGGAGGTGTGCATGCCGAGCGCCCGGGTCAGCTCCTGGACCGGTACGTCCTGGTGCGGCAGGGCACGGATGAGGGTGTCGGTGACCTCGTCCATGGTGTCCTGGGCGGGGGCGGCGCCGTCCAGGGCGAGCGGCAGCGGGATGGTGTTGACGAACATGCCGACGGCGTCCTCGTAGCCGAGGGGGCGGTTGCCGACGGCGGTGCCGATGACCATCCGGGAGCGGCCGCTGTGCCGGCGCAGGAGTTCGGCGAACAGGCCCAGGAGCGTGGAGAAGGGGGTGAGGCCGCGTGAACGGGCGTGCCCGCGCAGGCGTTCGGCGAGATCGGCGCCGATCGTCTGGCGCAGCTGCCCGCCGTGGTGCTTGCGGCGGGCACCGGGGCGGGCCAGGCCCGGGAGCGGCAGGTCGTGCTGCTGGTCGCGCAGTTCGGCCCGCCAGAAGTCGAGCGATTCGGGCGCGTACGCGGCGTCGGTCCGCTCCAGGACGTGGTCCGCGTACGACGGGGCGGGCGGGAGTTTGAGGGGCTCGCCGAGGACGTGGGCGCGGTATACGCGGAACACGTCGTCGAGCAGGATCGCGAAGGAGTGCCCGTCGTGGATCAGGTGGTGCTCGACGTGGATCAGCCGGTGGTGGCGCTCGGCCAGTCGTACGAGCGTCCAGCGGATCAGCGGTGCCTCGAACGTGTCGAGCGGTGTCTCGGCCTCGGTGCGCAGGAGACGGGCGAATGCCGCCTCGGGGTCCTCCTCCGTGCCGAGGTCGATCGTGTGCAGCCTCGGCGCACACTGCGGCGCGACCCGCTGCGCCGGTACGGACCCGGCGGAGGCAACGAGTTCGAGCCGCAGACCGGGGTGGCGTGCCAAGGTGGCGTCGAGCCCCCGGCGCAGAGCGTCGGTGTCGAGCGTGCCCCACAGGTCCAGTGAGGCGGTGAAGTTGTAGGCGCGACTGCCGGGCTGCATCTGCTCGTGCAGCCAGACGATCTCCTGCGAGGAGGAGAGGGGAAACATGGGCGATCCCTGAGGTTGTCGGGTCGGACTCCGGTGCCGGTCACGGTCGTGTCCGGTGGTCGTGCGGGCGGCTTCACGGGTCGCGCGGTGCCGCTTTCTGCGTGGGGGCATGCCGTGGGGGGAAGCTCGGGGTGCGCGGCGGCGGGGGCTGCGCTGCGGTGTGCCGGGTGGTGCGGGGTGCCCGTGAGCGCCGGAGCGGGGTGGCCGCGGGGCCGTGACGCGCCCGGGGGCGCGCGGGGGTGCCGCCGTGGGACTCGGGGACCTGCGGCGGAGGGGCGGCGGGGTCACTGCACGGTGGGCTCCGAGGGGCGCAGCGCGTGGGTGAGCGCGTCGAACGCCCGCCGCGCGGTCTCGTCGTCGAGCACCGCCCGGTCCCACGCCATCCGCAGGCGGATCTCCGCTCCCTGGGTGATGGAGACGGCGAAGGGACCGCGGACCGGTCGGCCGTCGACGTGGACCTCCCGTCCCTCGACACCGGCCAGCACGAGCGGCGGGCGACGGCTGTCGTCGTCCACGGTGAGCAGTCCGTCGAGGCCTCCGGTCCAGCCCGAGCCGGCGGCCCGCGCGGCCGTCACGACCGCGTCGAACGGTACGTCGGCCCGGTCGAGGTCGTCCCACCACGCGTCGGCCATCGCCTCCGAGCCGGGTCCGGTGCCGGGCTCGTTGCCGGTTCCGTAGCCGGTGTCGGCCGGGAAGACGAGGGTGTTGAGGAAGCAGCCGACGACCGGCTCCGTTCCAGGGGGACGGCCGCCCCACGGGTAGCCGAGCGGGACCGTGAGGCCGGGCCCGTACAGCTCGCGGGCTGCGGAGCGGCAGGCGTCGAGCAGTCCGGGGAAGGACACGCCGCCGTCGTACGCGGGCAGCCGGGCCTGCGCGGCGCCGCTGGGCCGTGTGCCCTCGGGCACGCGGGCCGGACTGGGCGCCGGAGCATGGGCATGCAGCGTGCGCAGCCGGTCAGCCCAGTACGCGGCCGATTCGGCCGTCTCCGCCCTTTCCTCGGCGGCGAGTTGACGCAGGACCGCGTCCCGGTACACGGCGAGTTCGCCTTCCGTCTCCCCTGGTGCAGCGTGGGAATCAGTGGCTTCTTCGCTGTAGGCGGCGCCGAGTTCGTCGACGATCCGCGCCAGCGAACGGCCGTCGCAGACGGCGTGGTCCAGGGCGACGGCGAGGATCTCCTCCTCGCGCTCCTCGTCGCGTACGAGGAAGAGCCGCAAGGGGGGACCCTGGGCATCCCAGGATTCCAGAGCGCGACTGAGCGCGTCGGCGGGCGACTCTCCCGGTACGAGGGCCGGCCGGGTCACGCCGACGTCCGGATCGGCGACGCACAGGACGGGAGTGCCGCGGACGACGGCGGGCCGTGAGCGCAGGGCCGTGTGCCGTGCGGCGAGCCTGGACGCCGCAGCCCGCAGGCGTTCGGGGTCGATGGTTCCGTGAGGGAACGCGAAGAACATCGGCACCACGTCGGGGCGTCCCGACGGGTCCAGCGAACGCACCAGCAGGAAGCGGCGTTGTGCTCCGGTGACCGGCAGCACGCTGTCGGACCGGTCGCCGGTGAGACGCCGGTAGCGGGCCAGGTACTGACTCGTGATGCTGCGCACGTGGTCCTCTTTGTCGTGGCCGCGGCCGGGCGGAACGCCGGCGCGGCCCCTGCGGGCATGGCGGTGTGGTCGGTGGCGGCGGGCTGTGCCCGCGCAGGGGTCGTCCACGGCGGCCAGATAGTGGCGGGGCGGCGGTCAGCCCGTGGTCAGCCGGTGGGTGCGGGGGTCGGCCGTTCGTCGCCGTCGGCGGAGGCAGTGTCCCGCTGTGTCCCGTGGCCGGCACCGGCGTCGGCCTCGGCGTCGGTGCCGGCGCCACCGTCCTCCTGCGGACCGGGCAGGTCCCGCATCCGGCTCAGCGGGGAGAGCAGCAGCGGCAGCGGTACGGTGAGGATGCCGGCGGCGCACCAGGCGAGAGCCGTACGCGACCCGTAGGACTGGGCGAGGGTTCCGCCGAGGAGCGCGCCCAGTGGCAACGTGCCCCACATGAGGAAGCGCAGGGTGGCGTTCATCCGGCCGAGCAGTCGTGGTGGGCACATTCCTTGGCGGAAGCTGACCTGGGCGACGTTGTAGACGACGGCGCCGAAGGAGACGACCGCCGATCCGGCGGCGAATAGGACCGCCCCGGGGAGACCGTGCCCGGACAGGGGCCACAGCAGCGCGAACGGGCCGGTCACGAGGACGGACAGGAGCATGACCCGGGCCTGCCCCAGGATTGCCGCGAGGCGCCCGGCGCACAGGGCGCCCAGGAGCCCTCCCACGGCCGACGCGGACAGCACCAGCCCGAGTCCGCCGGCCTCCAGCCCGACGACACGGACGAGATGCACGGTCTGCGTCGCCATGAGGACGGCCGTACAGAAGTTGGCGAGGCCGGTGGTCAGGGCGATGACACGGAGCAGCGGATGGCCGAAGACGAAGCGCACACCCTCGCCGATCTCCTTGCGCAGGGAGCCCCCGGCGGCCGCGGGCTCGGGCGCCTCCTCGGTCTGCTCGACGCGTAGGAGGAAGAGGGCGGAGAGCAGGTAGCCGATGGCGTCGACGATGACGGCGAACTGCGCCCCGACGAGCTGGACCAGTCCGCCGCCGATACCGGGGCCGGTCACGTGGGCGGTGGAACGGACGGTCTCCAGGGCGCCGTTGCCGGCCATGAGCTGATCACGGGGCAGGATCTGCGGCAGGTAACTCTGATGGGCGACGTCGAAGAACACGGTCGCCACGCCGGTCACGAGCGCGACGGCGTAGAGCTGGGCCATGGTCAGGACGTCGGCGAGCGCGGCAGCGGGGATGCTGGCCATGGCCGCGGCGCGCAGCAGATCCGTGCGGATCATCAGGGGCCGCTTGCGCAACCGGTCGGTGAGCGCTCCGGCAGGCAGCCCGACGAGCAGGAAGGCGACGGTCTCCGCGGCGGTCAGGAGGCCCACCTGGAAGGCAGGAGCGTCGAGTTCGAGGACGGCGACGAGGGGCAGTGCCACCAGTGTCACTTGTGCACCGAGCTGTCCGGTGGCAGCTCCCGCGAGTAACAGTCGGAAGTCGCGCAAGCGCATAGGGCCACCGGCGGTGGCTCGGGATGTGTTGGACATGTGAACGACATTTACGGATCGATCACTCAAGAGTCAAAGCAAACCTGTCATTTCCGGACTAGTTTTGCGGCGTAGTGGGCACAGATCAGGAAATCTTTCGCACTACCCGGGGTACAGGCGCGTGAATTCCTGCCCGCTGTGTGCGTAGCTGGGGCGGGTGGGGCAAGGGAGGTCAGGGGCCCAGGGGGAGTCGGGCGGCGTTCCCTACCGTGAGTAATGGGTTCCATCCTGACCGAAAAGACTCACCGTTGATCATGTTCCTGCGGAAGGTTTCATTCCGTCCGCTATGAGCGCCACCCGACGCCGACCGGTACCCCTGCCGAGGCGGGAGGGCACACGTCGAGCGCCGGGACGACGCCGACGGCTGGGCCGCGCGATGGCTCTCGGGCACCCCTGTAAGCGAGATATTCGACGCCGGTCCGTGACCCGGTGAGCCCTTCCGGTCACGGCACTCGCTCATGCGGTGGCGTCGGGGAGTCCGTCCAGGAGGGCGGCGGCTTCGGCGTAGCGGGGATGGTTGAGCTCCGTCAGGGCGCGGTGGGCCGCGGCCGGGGTGGTACGGGCCTCCTGGTCGCGGCCGAGGTGGTGCAGGGATGCCCAAGGCCGTCCGGGCCAGTTCAGAGCGTGCGGGATCCGGTGCGAGAAGACTGGCAGTCCCAGCATTGCCCGGTGCGTCCGACCGACTGGCGAAGGCTGAACTCGGATGCCAGGTCGGCGAGTTCATGGCTGGTGTACTGCTTGGACTCAACTGGTCGTCGCAACACCAGCTTCTTGGAGTGATAGTAGGTGCCCGGTTCGCTCGCGAGCGTCGTGTTCGGGCCGTGAGGCCATCAAGTGATCGGCTGCCTACTCCCGTCAGGCAACGTGCAGGTGTAGCCCTCCCTGTAGGGGTTTGCCGTGACCTGTCCGCCCGCGGTCGTGCACTCTTCACTGGTGATGGTCGGAGACGCGACGGTGGCCTGAGCGCTGACAGCACCGAGGGCGCTCATGCCGGCAAGGGTGGCTGCGGCCAGGGCGAGGCCCAGCATTCTTCGCATACGCATGACTTCTTCCTCTCGGGCGCCCCCGTTCGGCCCTTTTGAGGACAAGCCTTGGGCCGACGGCGCCCTCCTACTCAGCATGGGCGACGCGCAGGAAGCCCGCGCGGCGGGTCGGGTGGGGGCGGGGTGGACGGTGACGCACCCGAGGCCGCGAGCAGCGCGGCAAGGAGCAGGGGCAGGGGCCAGCGATGAATGCCGCCACCGTGCCGCGGAAGCCCCGCAGGGCGCCCCTGACGGCCCCGCCGCGCCCCTCGGATGGATGACTCGACGGCCGCCTGCAGGGCCGCCTCCGGCTGGTCTGGTCGACCCTGGAAGAGGTGCAAGTCGTGAGGGAGGCCCCTGTGACGTTGCGACCGCCGGTGGAGCCGATGCTGGCGCAGGCCGCGGAGTCGGTGCCGGGACCGGTGGCGCTGCGGGCGGGGGTGGCGTACGAGCAGAAGCTGGACGGTCACCGGGCGCTGCTGTTCACCGCGGCCGGTCCGGGCGGCACGGTGCTGGTGCAGACCCGTCGCGGGGCGCTGGTCCAGGACCGGTGGCCGGACCTGGTGGCGGCCGCCGAGGGGCAGTTGCCGCACGGCCTGGTCCTCGATGGTGAACTGGTCGTTTGGGACGCCGAGGCGGAGCGCTTGTCGTTCGAGGCGTTGCAGCGCCGGGCCGCCACCCGCGCCCGCGGCGCCGCCGGCCTCGCCGCCCGCCGGCCGGCCTACTTCGTCGCCTTCGACGTCTTGCAGCTGAACGGCCAGGAGCTTTTGACGCGCCCGTACGCCGAGCGGCGCGCACTGCTGGAAGGGTGGAGGACCGGCTGTCGGACTGGTCAACCGATGCCGATGCCGATGTGCTGGCCGGGCTGGCGGCGGGGGAGTTCGGAGCGTCGGTGCGCCGCCTGACCGTGCCGGGGGCGACTCCGCTGGCGGTGCCGGGCGAGGCACGGGTGATCGACCGGTTCAGGTCGGGGTCGGGCGGTCTGCGGGTGACGATGGCGTGGCTGGCGGCCCTTCGGGGTGCGGCCTCGGAAGGGCCGACGGGCGGAGTGGTTCGGCACGGGCTGGCGTACGCGGGCCCGGGAGAGGCCTGTGCGTGCGCGCGGCACGACTGCGGCGTCGTCCCGGTCAAATGGTGCCAGGAGCACGGTACGTCTGCCGAGCCGGTGATGGAGTGGCACCCCGGCGGCGGAATCCGGTGCTCGGACCTGGTCCGCCGCCGTACCAACACGGGAGTCGCGGGCCGCATTGGGGAGGTCCGGTCCTCCCGGATCTCGAAGTCCACTGCAACTCCCTACAAGCGGGGTGTTGCAACGACCTCTTGGACTGAAGAGTAGTGAGGGGGCTTTCTTGCTGAGAGTGAGGGGCTCTCTCGTTTCGGAATCTGCCCTGTCATATGCCTACCGGCCGCCCGAGCCGCGTGCTTATGGTGTGGCTCCGGACCATCCCGGGCCCAGCGCCCTCCCGGCTCCCCACGGGAGGGTCGCCGCGCGCCTACCCTGCAGGCAGCCGCATCCCGATCGTCGCCTGCAGTTCCAGCGCCGCCGCCCGCAGGTCGCTTTGCGCCTCGGCGGCTTGGCCGAGGACGGCGATCAGCGCATCCGCCTCGCCGCGGGTGAGGAGCGCGAGCCGGACGCCGGGCTGGGTATTCAGGTCGTCGAAGTGCACGGCCAGGTCGGCCAGGCCGCGAGCCGGTCACGGCTGCCCCTCGCCGTACCGGTAGACGTGCGGCTGACCGCCCTGCCAGGCGATAGCGGGGGAGTCGCCGAGAACCATGTCGTCCGGGTCGGGAAGCTCGATACGCCGCAGGAACTCGATCAGGTCCGCGTCGGAGTGGGCGACGCCGAGGACGGTGTCGACGCCGCGGATCCGGATCACGACTCGCCTGCCGCCCGACGGAGAGATGCGGTGTACGAGGATCGGCGCATGGTCCATCCATCCAGCCTGCGACGTCCCGGCTAGTCCAGCACGCCGAGCGCGGTGTCGGACGGCCGGCCGGTCTGTGGGAGGGAAAGTCACTGGCTCCTCCGGTCGATGCCGGCGCGCGTTCAGCGGGGCCCGGCAGCCGCGCAAGCGAGGGGTCAGCCTGCGCGGCTCACCCTCCGGCCGGGTAACTCAAAAGGTCGCCTTCCCGGAGTACGAGTCCACCGAATTCGTTGACGAGGATGGGTGCGGCCTCGGGCCGTGTGGGCATGTCCTTCCCGGTGCGGGCATCCAGCGTGACCGCCCCGTTGGCGGTCGTTCCGTAGGTCCGCCCTCCTCGGGGCCATCGAGCCAGCGGGCGGAAGAGGCGTCGGGCAGACAACGCCCTGGTCTCGTCCGTGCTGATCAGTTTCAGGCGTGGCTCGCTGACCCCTTCGAGGAGTGTGTCCAGCAGATCGAGGGTTTCCGGCGGCGTATAGGCCAGATGCCTTCGACGGGGTTGGGGTCGGGGCGCATCCTGCCCTGCCTCCCGCCACGCCCGACGCCACCGCTGAACCGACCGGACGCTGACCCGTAACTCCTTCGCGATCTCGGTGCTGCCTTATAAGTCCCGCCTGGTACGGGTCCGCCCCCTCGGGGCCCGGGGCGCGTTCAGCGGGCCAGGTGCAGCCGGGTATGGAAGTACCCTGCTGACTCCTTCCCTGCCGGGTCTTCTCCGAACGCGGTGACGGTGGCGACCGCGCGTTCCTGCTCCCGGGGGTCGGTGAAGCGCCGCTGCGGCTGGGTGGTGGCGGCCCGCTCGATCGCGAGGCCGTACGACTTCAGGCAGCCGGAGATCGCCCCGTAGTCGTGGGTGCGCAGGACGAAGGCAGCCACCGGCACGGGGTGGCCGATAGCGGTGAACAGCCGGGCGAAGGTGCGCTCGGTGAGGAAGCTGGTGCCGCCGGTGACGGTGATCAGGCCCGTCCCGGCGAGCGAGCCGCGCAGACGCTCCCCCGGCTCGGTGCGCTCCAGGTCCACGCAGTGCCCCTCGTCGAGCAGCCCGACGGCCACCGCGTAGTCCAGGGCGGGGCGCGAGACGTCGATGCCGATGGCCCGCACGGCGTCGGGGCGGCGGCGGACCGCGTAGAAGTCGCGGTCGCGGTCGGCGAGTGCGGCGGTGGTGAGTTCAGCCGCCCGGGCCGAGGTGTAGTGCGCGAAGAGTTCGTCGAGGGTGACGTCGTGGTTGAGGAGGGCGGCGTTGATCCCGTAGGAGCAGCACACATCGAGGACCGTACGCCGCCCCGGCCCGAGTTCGGCGGCAAGCGCGCGGAAGACCGGCTGGGCGTGGCCTGGGGTCTGGTACTCGTACGGCCCGAGGGCGGTGAAGTACCCGCGGGGGTCGGGGAGGGCGTAGACGTCATCGAAGCTGGTCATGCCGGCGGGGGTCATTGGGGTGCGCCTCCATTGCGATCGGTGGGAGTGGGGCGGGGTACGGGTGCCCAGTCGTATCCGGTCACGCGCCGGCGACGAAAGGCCGCCGATCCGGCCACCGGCGTCGGCCGGCCCGGATGCCGTCCGGCCGACGCACACACCGAGCAGCCGCAGCGCCCGCAGCGCAAGCTGTGCCCGGGGGACCTACTCGCAGACTGCGCCAACACCCTCCGTGGGTGCCCTACGGATGCCTTCGCCGTCATGCCCCATGCTTGCGACCGCCACCGACAGTAGGTCCTGCGGCCAGTTCAGTCGTAGGGGCTCCAGCGGGCTCCTCTTGCCGTTCACGGGCCGCCTCCGCTGCCTCCTGGCGCTCACGTTCCCAGACCGCCAGCTGGGCACGCTTCTGCTCCTCCCGCTCCCGCGCCCAGGCGTATCGCGCGTGAATGGATCTTGTGGATGTCCACCACAGATTCCATGGACTGTCGGCCCGCCTCAGGAGTGGCTGTAGCCGCAGGGCTTCGGCGTAGTCGCTTGATGCCCGTTGCATGATCATGTGAGACCAAGGAGAGCGAGCGGCCTGCTGGCGTCGCGAGCGTTACGTCGAAGGCTGGCGGCGATGTTGGTGCTCCCCGCGAGGGGGAGGGCGCCGATAGTGAGGTTGCGCCAGGTTGCCATGGAACCCGGGGGGTGTCTCTATGTCTTTCGTCAAGGACGTGGTGCCTTGGGGACGTTTGGGGTGGTCATGCAGCGAGGGTGACGGTGGGAGTTCGGGATTGACCGCGGCTTGCGTGACGGCCTCGTCGTGCCTCCCCTCCGCGAGGAGCAGTTCGGTGAAGTGCAGCCGCAGGGGCACGTCTTCGGGAGCGGCGGCGACAGCGGCCCGCAGGCTACGGATGAGAGGTGACTCGTCGGACATGGGGTCAGCCGAGAAAGCGGCTCGCGGCTCTCGTTCACCGGGTGCGGTCAAGATCGACAGGCGCGGGGAGCGCATTGCTCCGGCGGCGTCCAGCCGGCTACCACCAGTACGCGGGATACCTCGGTGCCCTGCGGCGTACCCGCGAGGCGGCGCAGCCCGTCAGGACGAGCAGGATCGTGGAGCCGAGCAGCAGGGGAACGAAGCGGAGCGGCTGGGGCACCTGGAGGACGATCACGACGGGCGGTGGCGCAGCCCGCGGCTTGCAGGATACGGGCGATCGTGGTCAGCGCCATGGTCAGTCCGGCGGCGAGGGCGGCGACCCACGCGCCGCCGCCTGCCACCGTCAGCGCCGCGTAGCCGGCGATCGCTCCGAGCAGATGGCCCACCGCGACGCTGCGGGGCTGGGCGAGCGGGAGGGCGCGTTGTGGACGAGGGCGGCGCTCGCCGCCAGCGGCGGTATCAGTGGAGGACGGCGCCTATGCCGACGAGCCCCGAGGCCAGCAGCTAGATCAAGACGACGTGTTAATGATCTGCAAGCCCTTAGGAGTGATCCACCGGGGAGAGCCTTGAGAGGCGTGCGTCGTCACCACCGAGGTCGCCCTCTGCCGGTGGCCGCGACGCAGCCCTGGCGATCTCGGCAGAGAATGCAGTTGTCCTCCACGTGGTTTCCATGAACGATCCGGGTGTGACCACGTTGTTTCTGACAGTCGGCCTGCCGGGGGCCGGGAAGACCACAAGGGCTCGGGAGGTGGCCAAGGAGCACAACGCGCTTCGGCTGACGCCTGATGAGTGGATGATTCCTCTGTTCGGTGAGCCGGAGGCGGACGGGAAGCGCGATGTCCTGGAAGGGCGGCTGCTCTCGCTGGCCGTGGAGGCACTGAGGCTTGGAACAAACGTGGTCCTGGATTTCGGATGCTGGTCTCGTGACGAGAGGTCCGCGATCCGCTGGTTGGTGGAGTCTTTAGGCGCGTCCTGCCACCTCCTGTATGTGCCGGTGGACCATGAGACCCAACGCGCTCGGATCGCCCATCGCCAGTCGACCACTCCGGATCAGACCTTTCCGATGGACGAGGTGGACCTCTTGCACTGGAGGGCGCTGTTCGAGGAGCCCAGCGCCGCGGAACTCGGCGGGCATGAAATCGGCAGTCCGCCTCCTGGTTGGCCGGGCTGGCCCGAGTGGGCCGCCGATCGGTGGCCGTCTTTCACGTGACTGTCCGGCCCACCCTGGTCAGGCCCCATCCGGGAGCGTGATCGACCGGCTACTCGCATGCTGAAATCGCTTCCCCTGTCATGTGGTCGAGCCGGCGTGATGTGCCGGTGGGTCGTGGCTACGGGCCGGACCGTCACCCATGCCGACCTCAATGTCACGGCCACCGAAGGCCGGGCCGCCGCCCGAACCGTCGACTCTTCCGTGACCTCCTCATCGTGTACCAGGTGTTGCCCGCGCGGGACGAGCTTTCCGCCCGGATCGAACGTCACCTGGACCGGGTCACCGCCCGCCACCCCGAACACGCCCTTCTGCTCCGTGCCTGCGTGCGCTGGTCACTGCTACTGCGGACCCGCCGTCACCAGCGGCTGCGCGGCGGAGGATTCGGCTATAGGGTCCGCTGGGCCTACGCCCGTATCAACCGCGCCGCCGAGTTCCTGAACGCGACGGCCACGCGGGGGCTGCTCCTGCGGGATGCAGCATCTGGTCGCGGTCACCCATCCCGACCGGGGCGGTCTTCCTCTCGTGCCAGGGGGGTGGTGGCCCAGCCGTGTTCCAGCAGGGTGAACAAGTCGCGCATGGTCCGGGCCGGGTCTTCGCTTGCACGGGCGATGCTGGGGGCTTCCAGGGCAAAGCGTGCCAGGCCGGTGACGGCGGGGTCTTCCGGGGCGAGCCCGGTGGCCTCGGCGAGGGTGGCGGCCAGTGTCTTCTCGTGGCGCGACCACATGCGCCGGGCGTAGTCCCGCAGCGCGGGGGTGGATTCGACGAGGACGAAAGTGGGGTCGTCGGTCCGCACGGCGGTACGGGTGTGCACCATGTGGTCGCGCAGGGCGTACAGCACAGACTGACCGGGGGCTCGGTCGCGAACGGCGGCGACCAGGGCGCTCTCGACGTCCGCGTCCAGGTCGAAGACGAGGGCTTCCTTACTGGGGAAGTGCTTGAAGAGTGTGCTCAGCGAGACGTCGGCCGCCTCCGCCACCTCGCGTACACCGACGTTGCCGAACCCGTGCTCGGTGAACAGCCGCACTGCGGCATCCGCCAGGGCCTGCCTTGTCTGGGCCTTCTTGCGCTCACGGCGTCCTGTTGTTGTCCCGGCCATGCTCCCATCGTACCCCCTTGAGGAGATTCGATCACAAAGGCAATCGGAGAGAAAGTCGGAGCAGTTGTACTTTTGGATCGGCTGTGCTTCTGTGAGCGGGTACGCCTGACCGGCACCCAGCTGCCAGAACCCGGGCGCGTCCCCACACCGGAACGCCTGATCTGCCATGCCCGAAACAGGGCGTCACCACAAGAGACCAGCACTCTCTTCAACCGCCGAACGGAGCGTGACCCTCATGTCCACCACCCCTCGCATCGCGATTATCGGCGCCGGCCCCGGCGGCCTCGTCTGCGCGCGCGTTCTGCAGCAGCACGGCGTGCCGGTCACGGTCTTCGAGCGCGAGACCGCCCCCCACTCCCGCTCGCAGGGCGGCACTCTCGACATCCACGAAGACACCGGCCAGGCAGCCCTGCGCGCAGCCGGACTGTTCGACCAGTTCCTCACCCTGTCCCGGCCCGAAGGCCAGGAGTGGCGCCTATACGACCGCCACGCGACCCTGATACGCCACGACCAGGCCGACGAGGACGATCTGAGCAGGCCCGAGATCGACCGCGGCCAGCTGCGCGCGCTCCTGCTGGACTCCCTCGCCCCCGGCACGGTCCGCTGGGGCCACTCCGTAAGGGCCGTCACCCCGCTACCCCATGGCACCGCCCGTTTACACCACCACGACCACGCTGGCGAGGACTTCGACCTGGTCATCGGCGCCGATGGCGCCTGGTCCCGGGTACGCCCCGCCCTTTCCGACGCCCAACCCTCCTACGCCGGTGTCACGTTGGTGGAAGTCCACTTCGATGACGTCGAACACCGTCACCCCGGCATCGCCCGCCTGGTCGGTCGCGGCACCATGTCGGCCAAGGCGGGCCGCCGCAGCCTGGTGCTGCAGCGCAACAGCAATGGACACGTCCGCGGCTACATCAACTTCCGCGGCCCCCAGGACTGGCACGCCGGCCTCGACCTCGTAGACACCGAAGCAGTACGCGCGCGCCTCCTCGCCCAGTACCAGGGCTGGGACGAGAGCCTGCTGGACATCCTGCGCGACAACGAGGGCGGTTTCATCAACCGGCCCATGTTCGTCCTTCCCATTCCCCACTCCTGGCGGCGCGTCCCCGGCATCACCCTGCTCGGCGACGCTGCCCACCTGATGCCGCCCGTCGGCGTCGGCGCCAACCTTGCCCTACTCGACGGCGCCGAACTCGCCCAAGCCGTCATTGGCCACTCCACCATCGACGAGGCCCTCGACGCCTACGAAAGCGTCATGCTGCCCCGCGCCACCGACAACGCGAAGACCGCCCAGCAGATGCTCACCACCCTCATGCCTGACACCGACTCCGACGCCGCCGCCTTCCCCGACACCCTCTGGCCAGCAAGCACCCTCCCTGACTCGCGACCCGCTCACACCAGCTGAGCCCGGCCGACAACGCACCGCCCCCGTCGTCCGCCGACGGGACAGCCCACCGGATGACGCGTGTAGCGGCTACGCGTATGGCTCATCGTGCGCTGACAGTGGAGGACATACAGCGGGCGCTCGCGCGCGGCGGAGTCCAGGAGATGGCGTTCAGGGCGGAGGCCCAGCCGGACGGTAGGACCACGCTCGGCCTGGTCTGGCCGAGCTCGGTCGTGGAACCGGCTCTCGGCTACCCGGACCTGGGGGTGCTCGTCCTGGCCGACGGCTCCCTTGCCGAGCCCTGGCTCCGCCGTCCCGATCCGGTGCCCGGGGCAGTGCCGGCACCATCGGCGGATCCGGAGTTGCTGGAGCGGACGCTGCGCGAGCGGATGCCTGACGCCGTCGGAGCGACAGAGGAGGAGATCGCTGCTGCCGAAGCGCGCCTCGGTGTCCCGATGAGATCAAGGTGCTCTACCGGGTCACACGTGTGTACTCGGAGGCGGACCGCGCCGACGAGGCGGTCGGCTGCGAGCTCTCCGGCCTGGAGCACCTGTACAGCGTCGGCGCGGCAGTGCGTCACCCCGGCTGGGATCACGGCGCGACGCATGCGGTCAACACCGCGTCCGACGCCGCGGTGCAGGGCCTGGCCGGCTCACCGGGCTGGATCGGCTTCGGGAGCAATGGCGGTGACGAATTCGCCGTCGACCTGACCCCCGGCCCCGCCGGATACTGCGGGCAGGTCATCCTGGTCGACCACGAGCAGGGCCTCGGTGCCGAGCTCGTGGCCGATTCCCTCACCGATTTCGTCCTGGGCCGGATGCGGGAAGAACGTCGCGGCCGCCGCGGAGACAAACTTCCCACCGTGGCCAGAATCGTTACCGTATGCCTGGAGACCATCCAGGCCGCCGCCTATCCCGGCCTGGAAGTCCTGACCATCGGCGCCTGGGACGGCACACCGTTCAGCCTCGCCCTGTCACGGGACTGCCCCGTCTGCGCACTCTGACCGCCATGCCCGGCACACTGGGCGACCGCCTGGAGGTCGCTGGGCTCACCGAACTGGAGTTCCTGGAACTCGGCGCGCACGAATGGCGCGTCCGCCTGGACGCCGGAGCCGTCCCGCGCACCCTGAAAGCCGCAGCCATCAAGGTGCGGGACCGGGACCACCTGCCCGTCGTAGCCCTCGCCAACGAGATCCTGGCCCTCTGGGACCGGCCCAAGATCGCACAAACGCAGGCATCTTGTGGACGGTGTGCCTGCTGGCTGGTCGGGCAGCTGCTGAAGGCGACGTTGTTCGTTGCGAAGCTCTAGCCAAGCCCGCAGAGGGCTCGGCTGACTGAGCAGGAGGGGTCAGGCCTCGACGTATGCGACGAGGATCAGCGTGCCCAGAGCGGTCGGCACGTACAAAATGCGGACCCCATCCTCCCGGTGCTCGCGGACAGACCCGTGCTTCGACAGCATCCCGATCTCCGGGTTCCGAGAGACGGAGACGAGCACCGGATCAAGACGTGCCCGCTCCACCTCGGACATTCGCTCGATCTGCTCCTGCGCCACGTCGTAGAAGACGACGCGGGTGCGGCGCGGGCCGTGCTTTCCCATCAGGCGACGTTCGCAGAGGAAGCGGTGTCGTCCAGCGGAGGCTGCCCGAGGTTCTCCCGCAGGTCCTCCCACGGCGTGATCCGGTCCAGATCGATGCCCTCACCAGCGAGACGCTCGAGTACGTACGCGACCTGCGGATCATCACCAGCCAGGTCCCGCGCGTCAGCGCGCAGCGCTTCCTGCTCCGCCTCATCGAAGACGATCCGCATCGGGCCCTCCCTGAACTAGGTCTGCTACGAGGCTAGCGCAGGACCAGCGACCGCGGGACAGATCAGCCTTCCCCGAGCCGGTCGGCAAAACCCGCAGGGGCCTCTGTCAGACCCGTACTTCACGATCTGCACATGGCGACACCCGACCCCCGACGCCCTCCCGCCCTCCGGTCGTGCGCCCCCCTCTGGCGCTGGTCCCACCAAGGAGTCGCTGGAGAACAGAACGCGTCGTAGCCCGCTCCGCCGAGCGAGGCCCCTGCATCCCAGAGCGCCCCGCCAAGCGCCGGCCGTGGCCTTGCCGGCACTCGGCGACGACGGCAGGTTCCACATGGTCAGAGAGGGTGTGATGCTCTGCGCCGCCGCCCGAACTCCTCGTGGCTGGGAGCACACCGCCTGGCGCTCATGGGCGGAGGGCCCTGCCGTTCCGCACGACGGGAGGGTCGACGACGGTGTGGCGCAGGCCGACGGCCGGGGGACACCAAAGCCTCGGTGGCTCGTCCGCCCCCACGGCCACGACCTCCATCCGGCGCCTGCGCACTGTGCTGGTCGAAGCCCTCGGACCGAGTGCCACCTCTGCGGCCGGTACGTGCTCAGGCGAGGTCGAAGTGCGATCAGGCCGCGCCCAGCTTCTCCAGGGTTGTCACGGAGCGGCAGAGACCACGGGGGCGGCGGGTGGTGGGGGCTGTCGGGAGATGTCAGCGGTCATCCAGGCGCCCGAGCCTCCCAGGCGTGCGGCGAAGCGGCGTAGACCGCCGTCGGCGTCGATCCAGTAGCGGGTACGCCCCGGAGTCCCGGGTGCGGATGGTGCTGCGGTGGCGGGCACATCGCCGGTGCCGGCGCCGGTGCCGGCACCGGCATCGGTGTCAGTGCCGGGGCCGGAGAAGACCGTGACCGGCACCCCGGAGATCCTCTCGTGGCCGACCACGCGTGCGCTGCTGCGGACGAGCAGCTGGGCGTTCTCGGGCCGGTCGGACCCGAGCGAGAGCAGCAGGATCAGGGTGCTGTCCACGGTGGCCGAGCGGGGTTGCAGGAGGCGCTCGCTCCAGCCGTCGGCAGGCGGCTTGTCGGGGCGCGGGCCGGTCCAGTTGAACCGGGCCGAGACCGTGGTGCGGTTCCAGCGGAGCAGGTGGCGCCAGTGCGTGGCGGCTCCAGGGGTCTCGTCGCGCAGCTCCGCGTAGCCGGTGTGCGCGCGCCAGTCGAGTCGCCCGTCGAGCCGGACGGTCCGGCCCGGCACCGGGATGGTGGCACTCACGGTTCCGGCGGCGCTTCGGTAGTTGGTGAACCGGGCCAGCGCGAGGAGCTCGGCCTGCTGTTCCGTCAGCAACGCCCGTTCCTCGGCAGGCTGGTCGGCGGCGGGCCCGGTGCACCCCGCCGAGGCGAGCAGCACGGCCAGCAGGAGGGCGGCCCGGACGGGCCTGCGGGGGGCGCGCGGCGTCATCGGGCAGCCGTCGTCGGCCGGCTGCGGTCGGCGAACAGGTCTGTGCCGGGCAACGGTACCCGGTCGGGATCGACGGGCCCCGGCAGTCCGTCGACGGGGGAGGCGTGCGCGGTCGCGGCGTCCGGGAGCTGGGGCTGGTCCGGCGGCGGGGCAACGTCCAGGAAGGGGATGCCGGGAGGTGCCGGATCGGTGCGCGGGGACTGGCCGGCCGCTTCGGGCTGGCCGTCCGGGCAGGCGGCGACCGCTTCCAGGTCGGCGGGAAGGGTACTGCTCAAGGTGTTGCCGTCCAGGCAGTTCCCGCGCCCGGGCGCTCGGACGGAGGCGCGGTAGGCGACGTCCACGCCGTTGCCTGTGAGCGTGTTCTCGCGGAGGCGGTTCTCCCGCGGGGCGAGGTCCTCGTTGGAGGCGAGTTCGATGCCTGCCCGGGGGTTGCCGGTGATCCGGTTGCGGAGGAGCTGGTTGCGCTGCCCGCCGGCGATGCCGATGCCGATGCCGAAGGCGCCGTCGGCCTGTTCGGGGGTGGCCGGGTCCGCGTTGTCGGCGATCAGGTTTCCGGCGATGGTGCCGCCCTGCTGGGGGACGTACGCCTCCAGGTAGTCGGAGTTGACCGTCAGCCCCACCCGGTTCCCGGAGAAGCGGTTGCGCAACACCCAGATCGGCCCGCTGGCGTTGGTCCCCTCGTAGCCGATGGCGTTGTGCTCGGAGACGTTGTCGCGGACGAGGATGTGGCACGGCTTGCACTGGCCGACGTAGAGCCCGGAGTCGGCACTGCCCGAGGCGTGGTTGTGCTCCAGGACGCCGTGCTGGGCGTTGAACGCGTAGATGCCGTAGAGGCCGTTCGCGTGAGCGGTGACGTAGCGCACCCGAAAGCCCTTCAGCGGGGGGAACTCGGCCGGATCGAGGTGCCGGTATCCGTCGCTGCCCCGGGCGAGGCCGCCGCTGCCGTCGCTCATACCGGTGACGAGCACGCCGTTGAGCAGGTGGTTGCGGACGGTCAGGTTCTCGACCGAGACGCCGGGAGCGGTGACCGTCACGCCGTTGGCGCGTCGGCCCTGGCCGTCGATGACCACTGCGCCCCGGTCGGTGCCGCGCAGGATCACTCGTTCGGTGCGGATCCGGACGCTCTCGTGGTAGACGCCGGGCGAGACCAGGACGAGGTCCCCCGGCCGGGACCGGTCGAGCGCGGCGTTGATGGTGGCTGCCTGGGACGGCACCCGGATGGTCGTGGGAGCGGTGTTCTTGGCCGATGTCGGGTCCGTTGGCAGAGCCTGGCATCCCGCGCACAGCAGCGCGGTGGCCAGCATGGCGGTGGCCGGGGCGAGGCGGCGACGGCCGGCGGAGCGGCGGCGCAAGCGTGGCATCACGAGGGTCTCTTCCGGTTGTTTGCGGAGTCGATGATCACCTTAGAGTGCTCACGTGGACACTGATCGTGACGATGTGATGGATTCGGAACCGTCGCCGTTGGTCCGACGCCGGCTCCTGGGGGGCCTTGCGGTAGCGGTACCGGCCGTGGCGGCGGGGTGGGCGGTCGCGGGCCGGGACCGGCGCCTGGCCACCCGGGCTCCGGAGACGATCGCGGGCGCAACCGGGGCGGCGGCAGCTGCGGCCGTACCGCCCGAGGGGCCGCGGCAGGCGGGAGTCGACCGCCCGGCGCAGCCCCAGCAGAACGCGGCCCTGGCGGTCTTCGACCTTCCGCCCCCGGGCGGTGCGGCAGCCTGGACCTCCGGCGAACGGCCCTTTCTCGCACGGCTGCTGTCCGATCTCGGCCGCCGGATCACCGCGCTCTGCTCCGGCACGGGACCGGAACTGGGCGGGCTCGCACCGGGGGACCTGAGCGTCACCGTCGGAGTCGGACCGCGCCTGGTCGCGTCGGTGGACGGCCGGCTGCCCGGGGCGGCGGGGCTCCCGGAGGATCTCGAGCGGGCCGTGCCGGACCACGCACGTCAGGGGGACCTGATGGTGCAGCTCTGCGCTGCGGATCCGCAGGTGGTGGCGCACGCCGAGCGGGTGCTGACCGGCTGGCTCGGCGAGCGGTCGGCGCGAGCGCGCTGGTCCCAGGGCGGCTTCCGTCCGCCCGCCCGCGAACCCGGCCCCGTTCGCAACCTGCTGGGCTTCCTGGACGGTGTATCCGTCCCGCGGACGGAGCTGGAGCTGGCCCGGGAAGTCTGGCTGGCCGGGCCGGAGCGGGTCCGCGGGGCCACCATCGCCGTGGTCCGAAGGCTGCGCCTGGACGTGGCGGGCTTCCTCGCCCAAGACGTCACCGGGCAGGAACGGGTCATCGGCCGGCGGAGGTCCGACGCGGCGCCGTTGAGCGGCGGCGGGCCGGCAGCGGCCGTCGACCTGGGAGCCAAAACGGCGGACGGCAGATACCTCGTTCCGCTGATGTCGCATGTCCGGCGGGCCCATCCGGCCGCGACCGGGAGCGGGCTGATGCTGCGCCGCGGCTACAGCTTCTCCAACGGAACCGGGGACCAAGGCCTGCTGTTCATCGCCTTCCAGCGGGATCTGCGGACGTACGTGGAGACCCAGCGGCGGCTTGACGACGGCGACGAGCTGTCCGCCTTCGCCACGGCCACGGCCTCCGGCACCTTTCTGGTGCTGCCCGGGTTCTCGGCGGGGCGCCCGCTGGGCTCTTCGGTGTTCGCCTGACGGCCGCGCTCCGGAAAGCTGCCGGGAGGGACCCGTCGTCGGGCCCCTCCCGGTCTGCCGGTGCGGTGTCGGTGTGCGGTATGCGCTCACCGGGTCATGGGGTCACGGGGTCAGCTGGCGACCCACAGACCCGCGTCGATGTCGTGGTTGATGGTTCCGGGCGGGCCGGTGGTGACGGCTGCCGTCGCGGTGTCCGCCTCGGGGTCGCCGCCGTTCGGTTCCGCGTCGGAGTTGGTGGCCTGGTTGGGGCGGCCGTGCGGGGTCCACTGCAGATCGGCCGGACCGTAGTCGTTGGTCGGGTCTGCCGTCGACTTGTCGAACTCCAGCGTGTACGCGGTGTTGGGGCGCAGTCCGTCGCGGTGGTCGAAGTAGTACTCGCCCTTGGCGTCGGTCTTCTTGCGCGCGATCTCCTGACCCGTCGCGTCGCGCAGGATCACCGTCACGCCGGGGATGCCCGCCGTCTCGTCGTAGCTCTGGGTGCCGTCGGCCTTGTCGCGCCACACCCGGTTGCCGATCTGGACCGGAGGCTCGTCACAGAGCAGCTCCAGGTCGCCGAGGCCGTTGGCCTTGCCGAAGCCGCCGTCGTTGGCGTAGGCGAGGCCTAGCCCCTGCTGTGACGGGTCGGCGCCGCGGTCGCCCTGCCAGCGGTCGAAGAAGGCGACACCGGTGGAGTTGACCGACCGGACCGGGTCCATCGCGGTGGCGGCGAGGCGGTCACCGCCGAGCGGCAGCGCCAGGGCGCCCTGCACGGTCTCCAGGTGTCCGCTCCCCGTGTACCACTCGTCACCCTTGTAGAACTCGCTGCCGGTGCGCGGGCAGGCCGCGCCGCCTTCCCACTCGTACGTGCCGGTGGTCGTGCGGCAGACCCTGTAGAGGTCGCCGCCGGTCGCGATGCTCTCGATGACGTTGGCCTTGGCCGGGTTGGCATTGGGGATGACCAGTCCGGACTGGTCGCCCATGCGGTCGCGGAAGCCCAGGACCAGTGACCCGTCGCGCTCGATCTCGATGTCGCTGAGCATCGGTTGCGGGTAGGCCCACTGGGCGTTGCCGCCGTCGGGGAACTGCGTCAGGTCGTCCTTGGTCCAGGGCTTCCAGTTGCCCGGGGTCGGGGCGACGGCGGGATCGCGGGGGAAGTCCAGCGGCTCGTCGACGACCGGCGCGGCGCCGAACGTGCCGGTGGCCGGGTTGAACGTCCAGACCACGGCCCGCAGTCGGGTGACGTCCTGGGTGCTCTGTGCGGAGCAGACGCCGCCCACGTACAGGACCCCGTCGCGCATGCCCAGGCCCATTGGCCGCCAGTCGGCCGCCGGGGTGCAGGCGGTGTCCGGGATGGGCAGCGGTGCGCCGACGGGCGCTGCCGTGGTGGTGTCGTAGGTGTAGAGGTTGCGGTCCTTCATGTTGACGACGTAGAGCCGGGAGCCGTCGGCCGAGATCTCGATGTCGCCGAGCGACTCCTGGCCCACCGCCGCCGCGAAGTCCGCGTCGACGCGGTCTGTTTGGTTGTGGACGGTGGTACCGGCGTTCGGGACGACGGCGAACTGGGTGGTCGCGCCGGTGCCCCGGTCCGTCACGTAGATGGCGCCCGGACCGCCGGGGCCGTAGTCGCCGTGCCGCTTGGCGTACGCGCCGGTGAAGATGCGCCGCTTCTTCTTGTCGTACGCCAGCCCGTAGGCGGTACCGGTCTGCGTGCCGTTGGCGAGCTCCGTGGGGTTGTTGGGGTTGCCCTGGGTGTCGCCGCGGGAGGTGTACGGGAACGTCACCAGGGTCTTGCCGCCGGGCTTGGTGGCGGCCTGCTGGCAGGGCGTGGCCAGGTCGGGGGTGTCCTGGCAGTAGTCGTCCGGGTTCCACACCCCGAAGTCGAGGGTGGCGTCCTGGCCGGCCCTCAGGTCGACGAAGGCGAGGTGTGACGAGAGCCCAGGTCCGGCGAAGGCCGGCTGGAGGAAGCCCTGCCCGGTGGCGGGATCGTACTTGTCGGCCCAGGTCAGCAGTTCGACGCTGTACCGCCCGGGGGAACCGGTCCACGTGGTGGTGTTGATCTCAACGGTGCCGTCGGCGCCGATCTGGTAGGTCCGGCACGGCGCAGGGCGGGTCAGCCGCTCGCAGAGCCTGACCGTCCCCGGGCCGTGCGGTACCTGGATATTCGGGTTCCGGTCGCCCTTGGCGGCGAAGTCCCGTAGGAGGTTGACGGTCAGCTTGCCCTCGCCCGGCGCGGCACCGGCGGAGCCAGGAGCCCCCGTCAGGGTGAGCGCGCCGGCCAGAGCGAGCGCCCCCAACCACTTTGTCTTCCTGATCACTTGCATCCCCATGCTCGTCGGAAGTGTGGGACGACGACCGTGAACCACTGCCAGTGCCAGGGCAGCCCGACGGACCCGCTGACCTGCGTGCGGTCATCGTCCATGACACAGCGTAGCCATTTGATCGCGTAGCGCGCACGCCTGTTGGGGGCCGGACATCCCGGCTGACGCCTGATATCCGGGGCATTTGCTGGGGTGCAACGGGCGCGGCGGTTCACTCTCGTCGGGCAGTGGCGGAGTGAACACGGCTCGGGTGCCGCCGTCGCGGCGAGTTGACCGGGTGGGCGATCCCGCTTCCGCGGTGCGGTGCGACCGGGGGTCCGGCATCAGGCCCCGGTGGGATGCTCGTTCCTGGGGGAGGGGGAGGCCTCCTCGGTCGCTGACGCGGTGTCGAATACGGGTGACGGTTCAGGGCTGCTGGTGTTCGGGCGGGCTGTTGCGGCGGATCACTTCGGTGGCCAGCTCTACTCGCGAGGTCAGTCCGAGCTTGCGCAGGATGTTGGAGACGTGGGTGCTGACGGTGCGGCGCGAGATGCACATGCGGGCGGCTGTTTCGGGGGGCCTTGACCCCGGATTTTGGACACCGGAGAGACTTGGGTCTTGATGGTCCAGGAGAACGGAGTCCCCGTGGGGATGAAGCACTGTCCCGCCGAGTTCAAGGCGGACGCGGTCGCGTTGTACCGGTCGCGTCCGGGAGTGACGATCAAGTCGGTCGCTGCTGATCTCGGGGTGAACACCGAGACGCTGCGGCCCCGGTGCCCACTCCGCGCCTCCGGCCGCTGCGCAGGCTGATGGTGCCGGCGTTCAGGCGGAGCTGGCCGCGGCGCGGAAGAGGATTCGTGAGCTGGAGGAAGAGCGCGACATCCTCCGCAAGGCGGCCCGGTATTGCGCCGGGGAGACGCGCTGGTGAACCGCTGCCAGTTCGTGGAGATCATCAGCGCCGGTTCGGCGTCACGCGGTTGTGTTCGATGCCGGCGTCTCTCGCTCGAGCTTCTGCTACTGGCGCCGCACCGCAGCCGCAAGGGCGGCCCGGCAGATCGGCGAGGCCGGGCTCGCGGCCCGGATACGCAAGGTTCACCAGGACTCCGACGGCACCTACGGCGCCCCCAGGATCACGGCGGAACTCCGCGACGAGGGGGAACGGATCAACCACAAGCGCGTCGCCAGGATTATGCGGACCATCGGAGTCGGGGGTGTCCGTCTGAGGCGTCGGCACCGGACCACCGTTGCGGACCAGGCGGCGCCGAAGGCGCCGGATCTGATCGGCCGTGACTTCACCGCGGCCGCGGTGAACACGAAGTACGCCGGCGACATCACGTATCTGCCGGTCAGCGGCTCGAAGCCGCTCTGCCTCGCGGCCGTCATCGGCCTCGCCTCACGTCGGCTGGCCGGATGGGCCATCGCCGACCACATGCGCACAGAACTCGTCACCGACGCCCTGACAGCAGCCGGGCGAACCCGCGGGAGCCTGGCCGGGGCGGTCATGCACACGGATCACGGATCTCAAATACACGAGCAGGGCATTCGCTGAGATCTGCAGGTCAGCAGGGGTCCGGCAGAGCATGGGCGCGGTCGGGTCCAGCGCGGACAATGCTGCCGCGGAAAGCTTCAACGCCGCCTTCAAAAGGGAGACGCTCAAGGGCCGAAAAGGCTGGTCGAACGAACATGAAGCGCGACTCGATGCCTTCCCCTGGCTGACCCGATACAACACCCGACGCCGGCACTCCCGCCTCGGCCAGCGGTCTCCGATCGCCTACGAGAACGACTCCCAGCCAGCAACTACCCTGGCCCGAGCCGCATAGACGTGTTCAGAATCCGGAGTCAAGGCCCCTGGCGTGCCGGCGTCGCTCGCCGTGGACACCTCGATGCCCGCTAATTTCGTTGAGCCCGCACCCTGCAATCGTGTTGGCTAGCGGCACCGAACTGTCAGTACCGCAGGTGTCCGCTTGGCTGTAGCAGGGAGTTAAACGTGCAGGACATTGTTGTCGACCCCGTTGCCCACAATCGGGCAGCCTGGGACAAGTATGTCCAAGAGGGCAACGAGTGGTCGAGGCCGGTGAGTGCTGAGGATGTCGAGCGCGCCCGCATGGGCGACTGGTCGATTGTTCTCATCGGGCGTGAGCGAGTCGACCGCTCCTGGCTGCCGACGGACCTGACCGGCAAGGACGTGTTGTGCCTGGCCTCCGGTGGTGGCCAGCAGGGTCCGATCCTCGCCGCCGCAGGGGCGCGGGTCACCGTATTCGACAACTCACCCCGCCAGCTCGGCCAGGACCAGATGGTGGCGGCGCGCGACGGACTCGAGCTGCGCACCGTCCTAGGCGACATGCG
Organism: Streptomyces sp. NBC_00190; assembly: GCF_036203305.1. GTDB lineage: Bacteria > Actinomycetota > Actinomycetes > Streptomycetales > Streptomycetaceae > Streptomyces. The sequence continues at coordinate 8,437,050 of NZ_CP108131.1, forward strand.
CGACCTCAGCGCCTTCGGTGACGCAACATTCGACGTCGTATTCCATCCGGTCTCTAACCTATTCGTACCAGACTTGGCACCGGTGTGGCGTGAGTGCTTCCGCGTCCTGCGACCGGGCGGAACTCTGCTCGTGGGCTTCCTCAACCCTGATGTGTACTTGTTCGACCACGAGGCGCTCGACGAGCGCGGCGAGCTGATCGTCGTGCACAAGCTGCCCTACAGCGATGTCAAGCAGTACTCCGCCGAGGAACGCGCCACGAAGTTCGGCGCGGATGCCCCTCTTGAATACAGCCACACCCTCACCGACCAGATCGGCGGGCAACTCGCCGCGGGGTTCGTCCTCACCGGCTTCGCGGAAGCGCCGCACCAATCCAACGCATCCGCTCAATACATGTCGAACTATTTTGCGACGCTGGCGGTCAAGCCGGGCTGACCCAGCCGTGGGGCCGGCCGAGACGACCGTGTCTCCGAATGGCCAAGTGGAGCGCTGTGCCAGCCCGACCCCACTACTGACCTTGAAGGTGGGTTGTCGTAGGGGCTGACGATCGGTGATCGTCGCGGTATGCCGGGTGTATGAGGTATCCGCAGGGTGGGGGTCTGACCGCGGAGAGGCAAGCCTTCCGTGAGCGGATCCGGATGGAAGCAGCGGCGATGTTCGCTGCCGGGCGGGGCAGTACGGACATCGCGAAGGAGTTACGGGTCAGTGTCCGGTCGGTCCAGCGGTGGCGGCAGGCCTGGAAGGAGACCGGCCAGGACGGGGTGCGTTCCCGCGGCCCGGCGTCCCGGCCGAAGCTGAGCGACGCGTTGTTCGCCGTGCTCGAGGAGGAGCTGGCCAAAGGCCCGGTCGCGCATGGCTGGCCGGACCAGCGATGGACGCTGGCCAGGATCAAAACCCTGATCGGCCGACGGTTCCACAAGACGATGACCATGTCGGGGATCTCGCAGATGCTGCGGAGACACGGCTGGAGTCATCAGGTTCCGGCCCGTCGTGCGGTCGAGCGCGACGAGGCGGCGGTGGCCGGCTGGGTGAAGGACGTGTGGCCGCACGTGGAAACACCGCGGCGGCGCTCGGGGCCTGGATCGTCTTCGAGGACGAGGCCGGATTCTCGATGACGCCGCCAACCTCCCGCACCTGGGGCAAACGCGGCAGCACACCCGTCATCCGGGTCCGCGGACGCTCCCAGCGCCGCTTCTCCATCGCCGCCCTGTGCTGCTACAAACCCGGCGAACGTTCCCGCCTCGTCTACCGGCCCAAACAACATGCCGATCACAAGAGCGGGGGCCGCAAGAGCTTCGCCTGGACCGAGTACCGCGACCTCCTCATCGCCGCCCACCAGCAACTCGGCGCACCCATCGTCCTCATCTGGGACAACTTGAACGTCCATAAGGACCGCCGCATGCGGGCCTTCATCGACGCACAGGACTGGCTCACCGCCTACCACCTGCCGTCTTACGCGCCCGACCTCAACCCCGTGGAAGGCATCTGGTCAATCCTCCGCCGGACCACCCAGGCCAACACGGCCTTCACCGACCCGAGCCACCTCATGCGCCGACTCCGACACGGCCTCCGCCAGATCCAATACCGCAGCGACATCATCGACGGATGCCTCACCGGAACCGGGCTCACACCGACGACACCACGACTACAAACTCAGTAACTTCGCTGAGCCACGATCGTTGGGCCAAACAACTCTCCGGGATCGTCGACCAGGCCCCGACCCTCATCGGTGCCGCGCACGTCTTCTTCGAGTGGCGGATGACCCCAATCAGGGTTCCCTGGGCAGAACCGCTCGTGGAGATCGGCGGTCTCGGCATACACCTCCGGTTCTCCTGGCCGGCGGACAACGATGTGGCCGAGCAGCGCCATCCAGCCTCCGGGGTGGAGCATGTCGTGCGCTCGCTGCCAGCCAATCGACGGGTCAACCCAGTGCTACGACGACGCAGCCACGAGGACATCGAAGCGTCGACCGCGGTTGTCCCACTCCTCAGTGGGCGTTAAGTCCGTTTCTGGTAGCGGCCGCGTCCGGGTTGGGTGAGGAAGCCTTGGCGGGTGAGGCGTCCGAGGCGGCTGCGGGTGATGTTGACGGATGCCTCGTCGGTGGGCATGCCGAGGAGTTCGTGCAGTTCGCGGGCCCGGAACACCTGGTCGGGGTGCTGGTTGAAGGTGTTCACGATGGTTTGGCAGGCGGTGCTCGACTCGGGTGGATCGGGTTCGGTCCCGGTCGGTGCGAGTTCGGCGATGGTCTTGCGGGTGGTGGCCAGGTCCGCAAGATGCGCTTCGGTCTCGGTGAGAGCGGCAGTGAAGTGCGCGATCTGATTGCGGAGTTCGTCCGCCCGGGCCGTGGCCTCATTCTCCCGGATGTGAAGGTCCACCAGGAGTTCGGTGATGTTCACGCGGCCAGCCCGATGGTGTCGCGCCAGGCCTGGGCGGGGTTGGTGAGGCGGCGGGCCATGTTCGCGGTGGAGGCCCAGTAGACGCGTGAGGCGGAGGCGTCGGGCCGGTGGTCGTACTCACGGGCCGCCGGTGCAGCATCAACGTGCCGTTCGTCTGCTCGACCACCCACCGCTTCGGCTGCGGGACAAAACCTTTGCCCTGGCCGGCAGGGTTGCGGCGGACAACCTCGACGTCGATGTCCAGCAGGGCGCCGTGGACGATGACTTCGTCCTTGAATCCCTGGTCCACCAGCACCTTCTCCAGGCGCATCCCGCACCGCTCGGAGGCCTGGTCGAGCAGGGCAGTGCCGGCGGCATTGTCGTGCGCGGACGCGGCCATGACGACGACACCGATGATCAGCCCCAGCACGTCGACGGCCAGTCCCCGCTTACGCCCCGAGACCTTCTTGTTCGCGTCCAGCCCCGTCGTGGTCCTGGGGACACCCGCCGCGGCGCGGACGGACTGGGTGTCGATGATCACGAGGGACGGGTCCTCTCATCGGCGGGCCTTCTCCCGCACCTGGCAGCGCAGGAGCTCCTGGATCCGCTGGTCAAGCCCGTCCTGGCGCCACAAACCGAAGTAGTAGAACACCGCCGACCAGGCCGGGAAGTCATGCGGCAGCAATCGCCACTGACAGCCCGTCCGGTTCTGGCAGAAGACCGCGTTCACGACCTCCCTCAGGTCGCAGGCCCCGGGATCGCCGGTCGCCGACCGCGCAACCCTGTCCTGCTTCCAGGCCGTGATCATCGGCTCGATCAACGCCCACTGCCCGTCCGACAAGTCGCTGAGGTACGGCTCTCTCTTCACGCCCCGCATCTCGGCATGGACATGCCCACCGGGTAGCCCGGGCGGCGAGCATTCCCACGATCGAGCGATCACGAACCGAGGAAGACCGGACTTAACGCCCACTCAGATCCTTCCGGTAGGTGGGCGGGGGCCTGGCCGCGGAGTTTGTCGACCCGGGCCGCGTCCGCGGCGAGCCGGGCGGCGATCTCGCGGAGCCGTGCGGCCGGTTCGGTGACGGGCTCGCGCCGGAAGAGACCGGCGTCCAGGCCCGGTCGGCCAGTTCGAGGGCGGTACCCGCCAGCGTGCTCAGCGCCTCCTCCGCCCCGGCCTGCTTCATCACGGTGCGGTTGGGGTCTTGGGGCTGCTGGGCGGTCATCGGGTGGTCGCCTTGGTGGTGGCGATGAGGGCGGCCACGGTCTCCCAGCCGTAGTGCCAGGCCGGGTCAGTTGACTGCACCGATTCGTTGACCAGCTGGACGCGCTGGAGGAGGACCTCCTCGCCCGTCGTGAGCCTGCTGTCCCCGAGAGCTGTCGCGGTGACATCGACGGACTCGACCTCACCCTCACCTTCCTCCGCGGCAAGCGCGAGCAGGCGGGGCGCTTCGATCACAGCGGTGGCCCGGTCGCGCTCGGGCTTCCTGTGATTCCCTCATCAAAAATCCCGGCTCGCAGGGCGGCGACCAGCAGGGCGGTCTAGCACGGGAGACGGAACCGACCCCTTGACTGGTGCTGCACGCCACGGCTGCTCGTGTTGTCCGCGCTGCGGCGGTACGGCGGTGCGCTGCGCTGACACCGCGGCGAAGACGCGGAGATGTGCTGACCGCCGTGCCATTGCGTCACCAGCGACAGGAGCTGACGAAGAGTTCGATTTTGCTGCGGAATCAGCCTGTGGTGGGGAACATGCCATACGACACGGGCAGGCAAAGCAGGGGCGAGGGGGAAGAGTGAGCGCTGGGGCCAGGATGCCGTTGCACGTCGACATCAAGTTCGTGTGGAGGCATCCGGAGGGGTGGTACAGCGACTATCCGCCGCAGACCGGAAACGGCGAGCGCGTCATGGTCGCCAAAGTTGCCTTCCGGATGGGCCATGGTGAGCTGGGACGCCAGCTAGCGAGCTATGCCAGCCAAGAAGGCTTGCAAGCAAGTGTGGCAAGCACCAGGTACGCCGTGGGTCCTGAGGTCGACTACTCGACACTCATCGGAGCGACAGTCACGATTCTTGGGGCTGCCGGGGGCATCGGCGGGGTTGCGGCTGTGCTCAAGGTGTTCTTCGAGCGCAACAACGGCAAGAAGGTCACCTTCGGTCAAGACGGTGAAGTCCTGGGTGTCGAAGGGCTGAGTGCTGACGAGATCGTCCGCCTCCTTGAAACGCTCAGCAGCCAGCGCGTGGAAGAGGAGAACTCAAGAAGCAGCGCACAGGAGCAGAACGTTTCGGGGGCGGTGGCGGAGCAGGCCATGAGCCCTTCGTTGCCGCATCCATCCCCTCTTCAACGCCTTCTCGCTCGTCGTCCTCGAAGCGGTGAGTGAACCTGGAAGCCGTCCGCCCTGGGGCATCAATGCCACAGACCTTCGGACAAGGCGTCTGCGGGAACCCAGCACGCGTGAGCTGGCGGGAGACAGCAGAGCCGGACACGGGCCTTCCCCCGTGAAGGTGGGCACGCGGTTATTGATCACGCGGCGAGCGTGAGTGTAGCGGTGTGGTGTCGGCGTTCGTATTCGTTGGGGCTGAGGTGGCCGTTGGCGGAGTGCCGGCGGCGGGTGTTGTAGCGGGTCAGCCAGGCGAAGACGGTCTGGCGGCAGGTGCCGGCGTTGCCGTAGTCCTGGGCGCCCTGGAGAGTCTCGCGTTTGAGGGATGCGTGGAAGCTTCCGCAGGCCGCGTTGTCTGCGCTGGTGCCGACCGCGCCCATCGACCGGGTGACGCCTCGGCTGGTCGCAGAGGCCGGAGAAGGCCCGGGATCCGTATTGCGCCCCGTGGCCGGAGTGGAACACGGCGCCCTCCAGGCCGCCGCGGGTCGAGGCTGTCATCCGCAGTGCGCCGGCGACCAGGCCGGTGCGCATGTAGTCGGCGATGGACCAGCCGACGACTTTGCGGCTGAAGCAGTCCAGCACGGTCGCGAGATAGAGGAACTCACCCCCTGCGAGAGGGAGATACGTGATGTCGCCCATGTACTTCAGGCCCGGCTCGGTGGCGGTGAAGTCCCGCTGGAACAGGTCTGGAACCGGTGAGGCTGCCGGGTCCGGGACGGTGGTGCGGACGCGTCTGCGCAGGCGGATGCCGGTGATGGAGAACGTCCGCATGATCCGGGCGACCCGCTTCTCGTTGACCCGCCGCCCTTTCCCGCGGAGCTCGGCGGTCACTCGCGGGGAGCCGTAGGCGCCGCCGGAGCCGCCGTGGACCTCGCGGATCTCCCCGGCCAGGATCCGGTCCTCCCGCTGCCGGGCAGCCCTGACCTCGGCGCCGGCGAGCCACGTGTAGTAGCTGGACCGGTTCACGTCCAGGACTTGGCAGAGCCGCTTCACCCCGAAGGTGTTCCGGTGGTCGTCAACGAACTGAAAGCGGCTCCTTACCAGTTCGTCTCTCCGGCGAAATACTTGGCCGCCTTGCGGAGTATGTCCTCCTCGGCGGCGAGCTTGCGCTCACTCGCCTCGAGCTCGGCCATCCGCGAGCGCGCTGTCGCCGAGGACTGGCGGGGTGAGATCGACGGACTCGATCTCACCCTCACCTTCCTGCGCAGCAAGCGCGAGCAGGCCCGCCGTTTCCAGTGAAGTGGCCAGGTCTCGCTCGGGCTTCCCGTCGTCCCACATCAGAAGTCCCAGCTCACAGGAGGGTGAGGGGAGCGCAGACGCCAGCAGTGCGGGCTGCATGATCACATTGGACAATCGCTGCCAACCAGGAGGCACAGAATGCTGTTGCGCAATGTGGTACTTGATGATGTTGACGCTTACATCCGGATGCGATGCGATCCCGACATGATGAAAGATCTCGGGGGCCCACTGCCGCGAGAAGGCATGGATGAGAAGGTGCAGCGCGATGTGCGCCGGGCTGCCGAGGACACCGCCTGGACCAAAATGATCATCCCCGAACCGGCTGCCCCCTCGGCCGTCGCCGGAACTGTGACGCTGTGGTCCCACGAAGCCGACGACCAGCACATCTCCGAGATCGGTTGGATGGTCCTGCCCGCCTTCCAAGGCCAGGGTTACGGCAAGCAAGCCGTGCGGACACTGCTTGAGATGGCCAGGGAGGACGGCCGCTGGGGACTCATCCACGCCTTTCCCGCAACCAGCAATCTGCCTTCCAATGGCATCTGCCGCGGTGTCGGCTTCACGTTCGTTGAAGAACAGAGCCTGGAGTTCGCCGGTCGAGTTCTGCAGACCAATCACTGGATCATCGACCCACGCACTGATTTGACCTGAGGGTCCGTAAAGTTAACGGCTCTGGCTCACATTCGGTGGTGACGCAGGGTGGCGAAGTGTCGTTGATATGGGCATGGAGAGTGTCAACGAGCTTGCGGCGACGGTGTTTTCGGGGGTATCCCCGCTGGTCATCGAGGATGTGCTCGACGAGCGCGAGCGGGTCGTCGTGAGGGCACGGACTCCGGAGAAGGCCGCAGTCTGTCCGGTGTGCCGTGCGTCGTCGGGACGTGTACACGGCTATCACTGGCGGACGGTGGCCGACGTGCCGGTCGACGGCCGACGGGTGGTGATCCGCGTACGGGTGCGTCGTCTGGTGTGTCCCACGCACGGCTGCTGTCACACCTTCCGCGAGCAGCTGCCCGGAGTGCTGGACCGATACCAGCGACGCACAACCCGTCTGACCAGGCAGGTCAAGGCCGTGGTGAAAGAGTTAGCGGGCCGTGCAGGATCTCGTTTGCTCGCGGTACTCGCGATGGGCCTCTCGCGTCACACGGCCCTGCGTACCCTGCTGTGCATCCAGTTGCCCACCGGGCGGGAGCCCCGAGTGATCGGCGTCGACGTTCTCGCTCTGCGCCGGCGGCACCGCTATGCCACCGTGGTGATCGCCGCCGAGACCCATGAGCGGATCGACGTGCTGCCCGACCGCACGGCCGACACGCTGGAAGCGTGGCTGCGTCAGCATCCCGGCATCGAGGTCGTGTGCCGCGACGGCTCCACGACCCACGCCGAAGCCATCCCCGTGCCCCTGCCCGACGCAGTGCAGGTCGCCAACCGGTGGCATTTGTGGCACAACCTGTGCGAAGCCGCCCTGAGCGAGGTCAAGGCGCACAGCACCTGCTGGGCCACCGTGCTGGACGCACCCCTGTATGACGGGCCCCGCGCACGGACCACCCTGGAACGCTGGCACCAGGTCCACGACCTGCTCGACCAAGGCGTTGGCCTCCTCGAATGCGCCCGCCGCCTGCAACTGGCCCTGAACACCATCAAACGCTATGCCCGCGCCGACCGGCCCGAGCGGATGCTCCGCGTCCCCAAGTACCGGTCCAGCCTCGTCGATCCCTACCGCGAGCACCTGCGCAAACGCCGGGCCGAGGACCCCGCCGTTCCCATCAAGCACCTCCTCGAGGAGATCAAAGCCCTCGGCTTCACCGGCTGCCTCAACCTCCTGCACAAGTACATCAATCAAGGACGCGCGGACGCCGACCGCATCCACATCTCAGCACGCAGACTCGCCCGGATGCTCCTCACCAGGCCCGACAACCTCAAGGCCGGCCATCACGACCTCCTCGCCCGCATTACCGCTGCCTGCCCCGAGATGACCCACCTGGCCACCGCCGTCCGGACCCTCGCCCCGCTCCTGAAACCTCAGCCCGAGAACGCCGACGCGCTCGAGCGTTGGATCGCCCAGGTCCGCGCAGCCGACCTGCCGCACCTGCACTCCTTCACCCGCGGCCTCGAGCGAGACCGCGACGCTGTCACCGCCTCGTTCACACTCCCATACAGCAACGGCCCAACCGAGGGCATCAACACCAAGACCAAGCGGATCGCCCGCCAGATGCACGGACGAGCAGGCTTCACCCTCCTCCGCCACCGCATCCTCCTCGGATAACGACACCCTCCGTCACCACCGAATGTGAGACAGAGCCGTTGACCGTACAGACCCGCTCCACGCCTACCGGGCTGGGCGTGGGAGTGCGGCATCTGTCGCAGCCCTGATGGCCAAGGCCGCACCCCCGGCACTTGTCTACCCCAATCGACCGGTCGGTTCAGGCGGGGAGGTGGCGGCGAAGGCTCGGTGCTGTCTGCGGCTACGCCGCCTGGGCGATGTTCAGGTCCAGGCCGGGTATGGGCTCGGGCGCCGGTTCGGCGGGCCTGGTCTGCTTCTTCAACAACATCCCTGCCGCGCCCTGGTTCTCCGTCCCGATGCTCTGCCTGTGCGGGCGTGCCAGCTCTGCTGGTGCTGTCCGTCTGGGGCGGGGGATTGGCGGCTGGGCTGTCGTCGGCATAAGCGTCTGGACTTTCTGTCTAGTCTGGACGTACAGTCCAGATATGAGTGAAGTGGAAGAGGGCCGGGACCCTCGTATTCGGATGTGGGGGCCGGTGTGCCACGCGGTGGCGCTGTTGCTCGGCCCGTACGCCGAGGTCGTCCTGCACGATCCGCAGACCGATCAGGTTCTGGAGATCTGGAACCCGATGACCGCCCGGGGCCCGGGGGATCCTTCGCTCCTCGGCGAGCTGGACGATCTGGAACCGTCGGCTCAGGATGTGTTCGGGCCGTACGAGAAGCTGCTCGTCGACGGCCGCCGGCTGACATCGGTCAGCTCGGTCCTGCGGGATGCGCAGGGCCGGCCGTCGGCGGTGCTGTGCATCAATCTCGACCGCACCCCGCTGGAACAGGCCGCCGCGGTCCTGTCCGCTTTCGGCGCCCCCACCGTGCAGCGCCCGGAGCCGTTGTTCGAGCAGGACTGGTCCGAGCGCATCCAGCACATCATCGGAAGCTACGTCCGTGAGACGGGGCGCCCTGTGGAGCGCATGACCCGTCAGGACCGCCTGGCCGTTCTCGGCCGGCTGGATGAGGCGCGGGTGTTCGCGGTGCGCCGCGCCGCCCCGGTCGTCGCCGGCGCCCTGCGGGTGTCCCGCTCGACTGTCTACGGCCTGCTGGCCGAGCTCAGATCACCGAACGTGAAGGACTGATGCATCATGACCCGACTGCCCGACTTCCGTCTGGAAACGTACTTCTCGCGGTGGGAGTTCACCGCCCGCCACCACCTGACCGCCTCTGATGTCCAGACCATGACACTCGGCGAGCTCCTCTCGCTGGCCGACGACAAGGACCGCGAGGCCTTCGAAAACCTGTCCCTGGGCTATACCGAGACGTTCGGCGACCGCGCCCTGCGCGAAGTGATCGCACAGACCTACGAGCACGCCGACGCAGACGACGTCATCTGCTTCGCGGGGGCCGAGGAGGCCCTCTACCTGGCGATGAACGTCCTGCTCGACGCCGGGGACCACGCGGTGGTGGTGACGCCGAACTACCAGGCCGCCGAGACGGTGCCGCTGGCGCTGTGCGAGGTCACCGGCGTGGCCCTCGACCCCGAGCGGGACTGGGCCCTGGACCTCGACGAGGTGGCGGCGGCCATACGACCCAATACCCGGGTCGTCTCGGTGAACTTCCCCAACAACCCCACCGGCAAGGTCATCGGCGCGGCCGATTTCACCGCGCTGGCCCGCCTGTGCGACGAGCGCGACATCCACCTGTTCAGCGACGAGGTCTACCGCGGCCTGGAGCGCGACCCGGCCCGCATCCTCCCGCAGGCCACCGATCTCTCCGGGCGCGCCTTGTCCTTGAACGTGACGTCGAAGTCCCTGGGGCTGCCCGGGCTGCGGATCGGCTGGATCACCTGCCGCGACCGCGAGTTGCTCTCGCGCCTGGAGCGGGCCAAGCACTACACCACCATCTGCAACTCCGCGCCCAGCGAGGTCCTGGCGCGCATCGCGCTCAAGGCCCGCGAGCCGATCCTGCGCCGCAACCGTGCGCTCATCGCGGCGAACCTGCCGGCGTTCGAGGCGTTCTTCGCCGAGTTCGCGGACGACTTCGAATGGCAGGCTCCGGACGGCGGGTGCGTCGCCTACCCCCGCTACCTCGGCGCCGAGGGGGTGGAGGAGTTCTGCACCCGTCTGGTGGACGAAGCAGGTGTCCTGCTGCTGCCCGCGAGTATCTACCATTCCGAACTCACTGCCACCCCCGCCGACCGGTTCCGCATCGGCATCGGCCGCAGCAACCCGGAAGAAGGCCTGGCAGCCTTCGCCACATGGATGCGAACGGGCCGATGACGACGAGCCTGCCCGTCTTCGACACGGGCCCCATCGAGACGGCCGCCACCCCCCAGATGGTCCTTGACACCGTCCGTGACGCTCTCATCGCCCACGCCGAAGGCCGCACCAGCGTCCCCCCGCCCCTGCACATGGACTTCCCCGAAGCCAACGGGGACTGCCATGTGAAAGCCGGCTGGATCACCGACGCCACCGACTTCACCGTCAAGATCGCGACCGGCTTCTACGGCAACCACGGTCTCGGCCTCCGCTCCAACCACGGTCTGGTCTGCGTCATCAGCGCCCGCACCGGACAGATACGCGCCATCCTCAACGACCGCGGCATGCTGACCGCCTGGCGCACCGCTGCCGCAGGAGCACTGGTCACCCACGCCATGGCCCGGCCCACGGCCCTCACCCTGGGCCTCTTCGGCACCGGCGAACAAGCACTCCTCCAGGCCGTCTGGCTGGCCAAACTCCGCACCATCAGCCAGATACTCGTCCACGGCCGCAACCTGCACAATGCTGCAGCCCTGTGCGAGGAACTCCACAAGAACGGCCTCCCAGCCCGGCCCGCTTCCGCACAGCAGACTGCCGGCGCCGACATGATCATCACCACCACACCGGCGACAGCACCCGTCCTGAACGCCGCCGACGTCTCCGAGGGCACCCACGTGACAGGCATCGGCACGGACATGCCCCACAAGAACGAGCTGCCACCGGCGCTCTTCGCCCGCGCACAGCTCATCGCGACCGACGACCACGCCCAGTGCCTCGACCACGGGGACTTCGGCCACGCCGTCCGCGCCGGGGCCGCCGCGCCCGACAGCGACATCCCGGTCGGCCGGCTTCTCAAAACACCCCCCGACCGCCCCGAAACGGCGATCACGGTCGCCGACCTCACCGGTGTGGGAGCCCTCGACGCGGCACTCGCCTCGGCCATCCTCCACCACCTCCTGCGGTAACCACCGCAGCCCGGACAGGCGAAGCATCGCCGACACCGCTCACACCCCCCACCGCCAGGACCCTGCCATGGACGCCAGCACCGACATCGAAACGGCCCCATCCCCAGCCGCCCCGACGTTCGTCCCACCGCAGTCCGCCACCCACGCACGGGCCGACTCGCGCCCTTGCGTCTGGAAGCTCCCGCACCATCCCGCGTCCGCCGGCACAGCACGCCGCATCACCACCACCGTCCTCGATGGCTGGGACGTAGACGGCGAGACCATCGACCAAGCACTGCTCGTCGTCTCCGAACTCGTCACCAACGCCATCGAACACGCCCTGCCCCCGTCGCCCTCCACCTCCAGCGCCCCGGAAACGACGGCGCCCTGCGCATCGAGGTCGGCGACGGCGGCCCCGCCGACAACGAGGGCACCTGGACCACCAGCTGCGCGCCGGAAGAGCACGGTCGCGGCGTGAGCATCATCGCCCTGCTGGCAAGCGCGCACGGCACCCGCATCCTGGCCCACACCGTCACCTACTGGGCAGTCCTCCCGGCCGCCGCCTGAACACGCGTCGATCCCTGCGAGGCCGGCGGCCTCCGCCCGAGCCCGGCTGCCGAAGGGGTGATCGCGGCGTGGCGCGGCCAGGTCCGGCCGAAGCCACTGTTCTTCCTGCAAGGAGCCCGCATGAATGACCGTGCACCCGGCGTCTTCGGCAACGAGTCGTCGTCGTGCGGAGTTCGGCCGCTGTCCGGTGCCTCGACGTCGATCGCTGCGCTTGTCGGCCACTTGGAAGCGGGCGAGCCCCGAAGGATCATGACGTGGAGGGAGTTCAATGAGAACACCTCGATGGCGGATGAGGGCGGGCGGGCTGCCGATTCGGGTGGGGCGCGATCGCCGCACCTGGCCGACGCCGTGTCCGGCTGGTTCGCCAACGGAGGCGGCGCCTGCTGGATCGTGGGCGCGGGACAGGACGGCTCGGTCGCGGGTTACGAGGCGGCCGTGGCTTCCCTGGACCCTGAGGTGAACATCGTGGTCACCCCAGACCTGTGGGAGGGCGGGGATGACGGTGCGGCGATCGCGAGGGTTCTCGCCCGGAACTGCGCGGCGGCTCCCAACCGGATGGCCCTCCTGCACACCGCCAAGGACGCGGACGCCGCCGCGGTGCCGAAGCTGCTCGGTCTGAACGAGGAGGAGGCGCAGTACACCACGGTCTACTACCCCTGGCTGTCGGTGAGCGGCGTCAGCCAAGGGGAGTCCCGGCTGATACCGCCTTGCGGGCACGTCGCGGGTACCTGGGCACGGACCGACGCCGAGCGCGGTGATGACAAGGCGCTGGCCCATGTTGCTCTCCGCAGGGGTACGCGACTGCAGCGCAGACTCACCGCCGCCGAGCAGGGCGAGCTGAACCACATGGGCGTGAACTGCCTGCGTGCCTTCCCGGGCCAGGGAACGCTGATCTGGGGCGCACGCACGCTTTCCCAGGACAGTGACTGGCGCTATCTGTACGTCCGGCGCCTCGCCGGCCACCTCACGGCGTCGATCAGTAGTGAAACCCGCTGGGCCGCCTTCGAGCGGAACGACGAGAGGCTGCGAGCCGCCGTCCGCGCGAACGTCACCTCCTTTCTCACGAGCAAGTGGCGCACCGGCGCACTCCTCGGAAAGAACCCGGAGGACTCCTTCCACGTGATCTGCGACGAGAGCAACAACCCGCCTCAGACGGCACAAAAGCGCCTCGCCATCCGCGTCGGCTTCGCTGCCCTGCGGCCCGCAGAGCTCATCAGCATCGACATCGTCCACCAGCACCCCGCCGAATAGCCCCGGCGGTCGCCGCCAGCACCACGTGCCCCGGCGCCCGGACCTGCCCGCGCCACTGGATCGTCACGCGCGGCTGAGCCCGGACCAAGCCCGCGGTACGGCCGGGCTTGCCCGCGCACGCACTGCAGCGACCGAGTCGTAATGCTCGGCTTCCTCACCGCGCCCCGACAGCGCAGGTGGACAGGGGAGAGGAGAACGGGTGTGGTCCTCCTCCCGCTCTGCTCGGCCGAGAACGTGGCCCTGTGCGGCCCGGCACGGACCGGAGGCAGACGTACCGAACCGGCACAGGCCCGCGCCGCGAACTTTCCCCCGGAGGCACCGAGGACCGCGGCCCCAAGAACCGGGCCACTCAAGAAATCGGGGGCCCATCGCCTTCGCACCCAAGGGCCCCACCCTGAATCGACGAGGAAACGATGTGCGAACACCTGAACCGCATCTGGTCCCACACCCCAGCCGAGTGGATCCGCCTCCGGCAAACGGAACTCCGCGTGCTGGCCTACGAGATAGTCGAGGAACTCCTGCAGAACACCCCGGGATTCTCCGCACTCGTCAACGACAACGAGACCATCGACGACGAATCGCTCAGACAATCGGTGGGAAAAGCCCTGATCACTGCCCTCGGCTGCCAGCGACCGGAAGACCAGGACCCCAGCAGCGGGGATCACGGCCCCGACCACGAGAGCGACGACCCACATGACGGCAGCCACGAGCCAAGCCGGCCAGACACCCGGGAACCCGCCCGCCGCACCAGCCCCATACCCGCCCGCCACACCGGCCCCGGCCCCGCACACCACGGCGGACACGAGGCCACAGACCAAGCCAGTGCCAGCGACCGGCAGCAACCCGCCGCACCGCAGCGCCCCCTCACCGACCTGGCCGAGACGGCCAGCTGGCCCTTGCCGCCCGCCGTACGGGGCGTCGTACTGGCGCCCCCCGGCGAGACACGACAGCTGGCGGCCGTGCTGGACGACTCCCTCGCTGGCATGTTCGCCGGCCGGCCCTGCCTGCTCGTCCCGAGCCCCGGCCCGGGCCCGGGCGCCCGCGCGCGGCTGGAACTTCCTCTGCGCGGACGCCTCGCAGCCGTGGGCCACCAGGTCCCCCTGAAAGACACCGCGTCCTCCCTGCGCTGGGCCCTGCGCCTGCTCGCCCTCACTCCGGCCCGCCACGGGCTGGAGCCCCGGCCCGTCTTCGTCGACGACCACCTCTCCACTGTGATCCTCCTCCAGGACGAACCGCTGGCCCAGGCGCTGGCCGCCCAATGGCTGCGGCCCCTGGCAGGCCTGACCCCACGCCAGAGCGAGCGGCTGGAGGCGACCCTGCTCGCCTGGCTCGAACGCGGTGGCGCCCCAGAGGCCGCAAAGGCCCTGAACGTGCATCCCCAGACCGTCCGGTACCGCATGCGCCAACTGGAGAAACTCTTCGGACCGCAGCTACGTGACCCCCGTACCCGGTTCGAACTGAGGATGACCTTGCACAGCCGCCGGCTGATGGCGCAGATTCGGATTCCGCACGCGCGGCGGGGCCGTAGAACGGACCGCGTCACCACAGCGAACTTCACACCGCTGGCCGTGGAAAGAAGCGCCCGCGTCAACGGCCTGTGACCGCAGCAGTCCGGCCCGGTGGGCTCCGCCCCTCGGGCGGGGCCCCATCCGCCGCCGGACGCTGACCGCCGTTACGGCGACCCGTTCGTCGCGGGCTTGCTGGCGGCGTCGCGCATCTCCTGGGTGTCGTGCGGGGGCGGGCTCGGTGAAGGCGGGCTGAGAGCAGATCAGGGCCCGCTCATTGAGGACGCATTCCTCCCCGCCGGGCATGCGGTGGTGGGCGGCCCGCATGTGGATGTGTTCGGTGACCTGGTGGAGGTACGGCGTCGGCATGGCGTGGTGGTGGATGTACGAGCAGCCCTGCTCCGACTGATTGACGGTTCAGGGCTGCTGGTGTTCGGGCGGGCTGTTGCGGCGGATCACTTCGGTGGCCAGCTCTACTCGCGAGGTCAGTCCGAGCTTGCGCAGGATGTTGGAGACGTGGGTGCTGACGGTGCGGCGCGAGATGCACATGCGGGCGGCTGTTTCGGGGTTGGAGTGTCCAGCAGCGACGTGACCGGCGATGATGCGCTCGGTGGAGGTGAGTGCTTCCCATCCCAGGCGGGCGGTGTTGCGGGGGCCGCGGTTGCCGCGGCTCACGGAGACCGCGCGAAGGCGGGCGGTGGCACGCGCCGCGTCCCAGACTGCGCCCAGGCCGGCGTAGATCGCCAGGGCTCGCTCGAGGTGGGCGCGGCCGTCCGAGGGCCGGCCGCGCATCGCGTGCAGCTCGGCGGCGTCGGTGAGGGCGTGCGCCTGGTTCAGCGGCCGTGTGGCTTCACTGTAGTGACGGGCTGCTTCCAGCAGCAGCTCCGGATCCTGTGCGATGAGCCCCTCGCACCGGCAGGCGTCCCCCAGATGGTAGGGAGCGCTGCTGTGTGCGGCACGCGAGCGCGCCGCCTGCGCGTAACGCCGGGCTGCCGGCGAGTCGCCCTGGTCAAGCGCGAGTCGGACCAGATCGGGTGTCAGGAAGCTGAGGATCAGCTGACCGGGCAGATGCCCGATTCCGGCGTCGAAGCTGTGCGCCAGCCGGCGGAAGGCCCGCTCGGGATGCCCTTGCGCCTCGTCCAGCAGGGCCTGGGTGCACAAGAGGACGTACTCGTAGAACCAGGAGACCGTTCCGCTGTCTTGTGCCGCTGCAGCCTGGCTCATATGGGTCTCAGCGTCGTCCCGCCGGCCTTGATGGACGGCTATTGCCCCCGCCAACGCTCTCAACGCCCGGCTCATTGCAAAGTGGACGCCGGGGTCGAGGCCGGCGTCCACCTCTGCGATCGCGTCCTCCCACCGGCCGGCATGGAACGCCAGCAGCGCACAGGACAGGTGGTACCACGGCAGGAACACACCCCCGAGGTCCTCGGCGCTTGGGCGGACGCTTGCCAAGGTGCGCTCCGCGTCCGGGGTCAGATCCAGTTCCATATAGCAGTTGGCCAGCGCGAGCTGCAGCCCGAGCCACTGCGCCGGGTGGATCGTCTCGGGTGTCAGACGCGACGCCTGACGGGCAAGCTCCAGTGCTTCAAGGCCAGGAGCCTCCAGGAAATGCTTGGCGGCCAGCACTTGCAGGGCGTAGGCCAAGGCCGTTGCGTCGCCCAGCTCGGCAGCCGCGCGCCGCGCAGCGGAAGCCACGGCTCCCGCTTCCGGCAGCCTCCCCAGGGCGAAGAGGCATACCGATGCAAATGCTTGGAACCGGACCGCATCGAGTGTCGGCGCGCCCGCTGTTCCGCACGTAAGACGGGTTTCTGCCAGAGCGACGTCGGGGCGGCCGCGCGCGAACGCGGCCTGCACGATGATCCAGCGAAACAGATCTTCCAGACCGGAACCGGCAGGTCTGGCCAGAGCGATGCGGGCGCTCTCCTCGGCCTCGGCCAGAAGACCTGATGACAGTTGCGCGACGACACGGTGCAGACGTAACTGCTCGTAGCACGGGTCAGCGGGATCGGCGATCTCCAGCGCCGTGCCCAGCAGCCGCAGGGCCAGACCGGGCGCACGGGCGGTGAGCTGCGCTGCGGACCCGGTTATCCAGGGAACCAAGAACTCCCCGTCCGGAGGAGCGGCTTCCAGCAGATGTCCGGCGACTCGCTCGGGCGCCGCCCCGGCCCGGGTCAGCGCCTGTGCGGCCCGGATGTGCAGCAGCGAGCGCACGGAACTCGGCACGGCGTCGTGCAGAGCTTGGCGTACCAGGTCATGACGAAAGACGACACGTGGGCCGTCGGGAGTCAGGATTCCGGCCGCTTCGGCATCAGCGACGCTGGTGAGCAGGACGTGGGCCGGCACCTCCAGAACTGCTGCCAGATCGTGGAGCGTGCAGCTGGCTCCCAGCACGGACGCCGCACGCAACACCTGCAGGACCTCGTCACGCAGGTACGCCAGCCGGTGAGTGATCAGCGTGTCGATCGCCGGAACGGGGCAATCGGCCGTGACCTCTGCGACGGCCCCGTGCAGCGTGATCGCCTCTTCCCGTTGAAGGGCGGCGATCAGCATCTCCAGGTACAGCGGGTTGCCTGCCGCCCCCTCGCACAGCCGAAGCAACCGAGGGCCGGGTTCATGCCCGATCGTGCCGGCCACCAACAAGGGCACGGCTGAGGAGGCCAGCGGACCGAGCTGCAGCACCGTGCGATTGCTGCCTCGCAGCCCGCGGGCGAGTACGTCGACCTCGACCACCCGGGGAACCGGGCGAAGCGCCCCGACGATCAGCAGCGGCAACTGAGCCACCGATTGCACGAGGCGCTGCAATACCAGCGCACTGGCCCGATCGGCCCACTGGAGATCATCGACGAAGAGCGCTACGGGTCCCTGCGCACAGATCTCCTCCACCAGAACGCACATGGCCTCCACGGTGGCGAAATCCGCGCCTCCCGGCGTGCCTGGCAGCCCGTACCGAGCCTGGCCCAAGAGGACTTCGGCGGCCCGTGCGCGCAGCGGGTCCATAGGGCCGTTATCGATCCCCAGGCAGGCCGATATCAACGCGAACGGGCGATGCGCCTCCAGCTCCCGGGCCGAGCCCCACAGCGCCTGGAGGCCGGCGCCTTCGGCGTCTGCCGCCGCGCACCGCAGCAGCGCTGTCTTGCCCGCCCCGGCCTCGCCGACGATGAACACAGCCTGCCCCGAGCCGTGCGCGGCACGTAGCGCCAGAGTGGTGAGGATCGCCGTTTCGGCATCGCGTCCGACGAGGCGAGGCCCCAAGAATTGCACGGCCGTCCCTCCAGTGGTGATGCCATCTGCCTGCTGAACCAGGCAGGCTTGTGCCGGACCCGACCGGTGGTGCCGCGGTGTCGGGTTAAGAAGAGTCAGCTGCCCGACGAGAGGTAACAGCCTCTGACTGAGTGCCCTTCCCCGACAGCAGGTGGCGACGGTCGCATTCCCGCAATTCGGCCAAGGCCTCACCTCTGCGAGTCACGCCCGCCGGGCTGCGACTCGTCGAGCTGACTCCACGACAGCAGACAATAGACGCAGTCTCGTTCCGGTACGTACCGGGTGGCGCACATTTGAGCTTCATAAGAGGCTTCGGAGGCCGGACAGCCGATCCGGGGCTTTTCTCCGGCGTCGGCCTGCCACACCCGATCGGCCTGGCGTACGGCTGAAAGACGCGCCGGCACACAGCCGCAGGACTGCCCTCGTCCCGCGCCCCCAGCCCGGACACCCACCGACCCCAAGCATTCCTACGTCAGGTGACGGATGTATCGGCAGCTGGGCGTTCCTACTTTGGCGGTGCTACGACGGCCCCTCCTCGCAGGACCGTCGGATCGAACGAATGGGCCCTCACGTAGTGCGGCGAAGTCCTGGGGCCGCTTCTGATCCCCAGGAGGCGGAGGCGCACCGTGCAGGGTGCCACGACGAAGGAGGAAGTGGCAGATGCACAGCAGTGATGCCGTTCGGGCCCATGTGCCCAGAAGGCGGCGCCCCAGACCCCCGGTACCCATCGGGGTCCTGGTGTCGACGATTTTCGCGTTGGTCGCCGCCCTACTGGGGGCGGGGGCCCAGCAGGCGCAGGCGGCCGGAGAGACGTCCCATCAGTGCCGCTACACCGGTGACGGCAAGAACGCCGAGGACTGTGTCTTCATGCTCGCCAAGGACCAGCGGGCGATGGACGTGCCCTGGAGTTCGTCCGATTCCGGGACGTGGCTGCAGGCCTATGACCGCCACGACGGCTCCAACCAGGTGTTTTCGTTGCAACCGCAGGGTGACGGAAGTTTCCAGATCAAGACGAATTCCGGGTTGTGTCTGATGCCGGGATGGTGGGACTCCACCTGGCGGATGCGGCCTGTGGAGCAACAGCGGTGCGACGGCTCCCAGAAGTATCAGTACTGGTATTTCGAACCGGGTCAGTCCAAAGGCTCGGGAACGACGTTCATGATCCGCAACGTAGTCGACGACCAATGCATGGACGTGGCGAGCAGCTGGCTCGCCGGCCACTCCGACTACCTGAACATGTGGCCGTGTCACGGCAAGGAGAACCAGTTGTGGGGCTCCCGCTTCGGCGGCGGGAAGGACTTCACCACTGACTGGGCCGCCAAGTACGCGCTGACCAAATGTGATGCCGCCGTCCTTGCGCATTCGGCCTACCCGTACTGCAGCTACAGCCAGACGCAGGCGGCGGTGACCGGCAACGATGCAGGGGTGGCCCTGTGCCTGCAGGCGCAGCACACCGACGCAGCGATCCCGTCGACCACCGTCGACTACAAGGTGACCAACAGCACCTCCACCATCACGACGGATTCCATCGCCAACGGCACGAAGGAAACCATTACCGTCAAGCTGGGTTCCTCCAGTGATTTCTGGCACGCCGACTTCGCGGTCGAGGCATCCCAGCTGATCACCCATTCGGTCCAGACCGGTACGACCAACACGGAGGAGAAGACCTACCACGCCGTGGTCCCCGCGGCGCCTGCACACTCCACGACCTGGGTGAAGGCCTTCCCGGTCAGCAAGACCTACACCGGTCGGTTCGTCTTCGCCAAGGGCAGTTGGGACGAGTGGACCTACTCCACCGACGCCGAGATCACCGTCACCTACCCCGCCGGGTCGGGGGCCACCATGATGTACGACTCCGGTGTCGCTGCGGACAAGCTCGACGAGAACGGCCAATGGGTACGACAGCCCGCCTGCATCAGTGACGGACCGACCCGGAGCATGACCACACCAGACCAGCCCGCACCGGCTCCCGTCCAGCCGCAAAAGCCGGCCACGGCCAGCAGCTTCCACTCTGGCTTCGAGCCGAGTGATCCGGCACCGGCCTGGACCCACGCAGCCGACACGGCCGGGGGAGGCCTCCACAACGTCGACGGCCCGCAGGCAGGCATCGGCAGTGATGGAACCGCCCACACCGGCACCGGCGCACTGGTGTACTCCGGATCCACCCGGACCGGCACGGACCATGCCGACGCCTACATGAAGGTCTACGACCTGAGTGGCAGCCCGCTGGCCATCGGCACCGCGGTGCCTGACAGAAAGGCCCTCAGCTACTGGATCTACCCGCAGAGCCACGTCACCGCCGCCTCGGTCGCCGAAGGGGCGAGAAACAGCGCATGTGCCGCCGTGGACCTGGTATTCACCGACGGCAGCACCCTGCGTGACAGCTGGTCCTGGGACCAAAGGGGCCACCGGATAAGCCCCGCCGAACAGTGCACGGCCCTCACTCTCGACACCTGGAACCACGTCACGGTCAGCCTCGACGAGAACGCGGGCAAGCAGATCAGCCGGATATTGGTCGGCTACGACCAGAAGACCCCGGGCTCCGGCAGCTACCGCGGCTA
The DNA here is from genome assembly GCF_036203305.1 of Streptomyces sp. NBC_00190. Classification (GTDB taxonomy): domain Bacteria; phylum Actinomycetota; class Actinomycetes; order Streptomycetales; family Streptomycetaceae; genus Streptomyces. The sequence continues at coordinate 8,457,584 of NZ_CP108131.1, forward strand.
CATCGACGACATAGCCATCAGCTGAGACGGCAGTGAACGGAGCCGCACTCGCCGAGTGCGGCTCCGTTCACGACCGGTGCGTCGGATCGGAGTCTGTCCGGACAGAACGAATCGGCCGGGGTGAACCGGTCGGGACACCTGTCCCGGGAACAAGAACCTCAAACGCCTGCGCGGGACGCCACAGCCTCCAAGGACGTCTCGTGAGACATGGGTCAGCCTGGAGAACCGGGGCTGGTGTAGCCGAGGGTCTTGAGTGGGCGTTAAGTCCGGTCTTCCTCGGTTCGTGATCGCTCGATCGTGGGAATGCTCGCCGCCCGGGCTACCCGGTGGGCATGTCCATGCTGAGATGTGGGGCGTGAAGAGAGAGCCGTACCTCAGTGACTTGTCGGACGGGCAGTGGGCGTTGATCGAGCCGGTGATCACGGCCTGGAAGCAGGACAGGGTTGCGCGGTCGGCGACCGGGGATCCCGGGTCCTGCGACCTGAGGGAGGTCGTGAACGCGGTCTTCTGCCAGAACCGGACGGGCTGTCAGTGGCGATTGCTGCCGCATGGCTTCCCGGCCTGGTCGGCGGTGTTCTACTACTTCGGTTTGTGGCGCCAGGACGGGCTTGACCAGCGGATCCAGGAGCTCCTGCGCTGCCAGGTGCGGGAGAAGGCCCGCCGATGAGAGGACCCGTCCCTCGTGATCATCGACACCCAGTCCGTCCGCGCCGCGGCGGATGTCCCCAGGACCACGACGGGGCTGGACGCGAACAAGAAGGTCTCGGGTGGTAAGCGGGGACTGCCCGTCGACGTGCTGGGGCTGATCATCGGTGTCGTCGTCATGGCCGCGTCCGCGCACGACAATGCCGCCGGCACTGCCCTGCTCGACCAGGCCTCCGAGCGGTGCGGGATGCGCCTGGAGAAGGTGCTGGTGGACCAGGGATTCAAGGACGAAGTCATCGTCCACGGCGCCCTGCTGGACATCGACGTCGAGGTTGTCCGCCGCAACCCTGCCGGCCAGGGCAAAGGTTTTGTCCCGCAGTCGAAGCGGTGGGTGGTCGAGCAGACGAACGGCACGCTGATGCTGCACCGGCGGCTGGCCCGTGAGTACGACCACCGGCCCGACGCCTCCGCCTCACGCGTCTACTGGGCCTCCACCGCGAACATGGCCCGCCGCCTCACCAACCCCGCCCAGGCCTGGCGCGACACCATCGGGCTGGCCGCGTGAACATCACCGAACTCCTGGTGGACCTTCACATCCGGGAGAATGAGGCCACGGCCCGGGCGGACGAACTCCGCAATCAGATCGCGCACTTCACGGCCGCTCTCACCGAGACCGAAGCGCATCTTGCGGACCTGGCCACCACCCGCAAGACCATCGCCGAACTCGCACCGACCGGGACCGAACCCGATCCACCCGAGTCGAGCACCGCCTGCCAAACCATCGTGAACACCTTCAACCAGCACCCCGACCAGGTGTTCCGGGCCCGCGAACTGCACGAACTCCTCGGCATGCCCACCGACGAGGCATCCGTCAACATCACCCGCAGCCGCCTCGGACGCCTCACCCGCCAAGGCTTCCTCACCCAACCCGGACGCGGCCGCTACCAGAAACGGACTTATCGCCCACTCAGATCTCTCTCCAACCTTCAGGTGAGGTCACACCACGCCTGTTAGAAGTCCACGATGACGCAGTCACGGACCACGACAGGACCAGACACCACATCAGCTGGGCTCCGTTCGCGATCGCGGTCCCCGGAGCCCTCATGGGTTCGGTATTCGCCGCGCAGCCGTTCGCGATGAGGGTGGGTGCCGCTCTCAGCGGCGGGCTGTCACACCTGATGCTCGCCGCCCTCGACCGAAGGGAACTGGCGAACTTCCAGGCGCAGCGCAAGGTCTACACGGAGCAGCCCTGGCAGGTATGGCCATGCCGCATCGAGGCAGTGTGGGGGGAATCGGAACGCCGCCTGCTGCTCCTCGCCCCCGACGGGACAGCGGCCGCGGCATACAAGGTCTGGTCCCGGATTCGGCGTGGCTGAACATGACAGACGGACGCGGGCTCGTCTGGCTGGCCGGAGACCTCCGCTTCGGCGCACTGCTCGCCACGCCCGGCGGCGAGCCCTTCTGGTGGATGCACCCAGCCCCCTACCCGCCGCAGCCGGCCTGTCCGACGACGTCCAAGCAGCACTCACCCGCGGAGCCATGCAATTCGCCTTCGACCAATGGCTGCAATACTGACTTCGGCTTTTCAAGGTGAGGCTGGTGCGTCGAGGGTGAGGCCGGTGCCGGCTATGAAGCCGTCGAGTGTGTGGGGCCGGTATTGAAGGCGTTTGAGTCGGTTGCGGACGAGTACTTCGAGGCGGTCGAGTGCCATGACGGCGAGGTTGGCGAGGCTGCGTTTGACGTGTGCCCAGACGCCTTCGACGGGGTTCAGGTCGGGTGAGTAGGCGGGCAGCAGGAAGACTGTCAGCCACTCACGCTCGGCCACGAATTCCTGCATCCTGCGGGAGACGTGGGTGTTCAGCCGGTCCCAGACCAGCACGATCGGCGCCCTGACCAGCTGGTGGACTCCGTCGACCAGAGCGATGAAGTCCCGCTCGCCCATGCTGCGACGTGTTCCTTTGCCGGCGGGGTGGGTCCGAACGCGGTGACACAGCCGGGTCCGCATCGCGATCAGCCCGGCCACCGACAGCCGTCCCGAACGGCGACCGCTGACTGTCACGACCGGGGTGATATGCGCCGGCCCCAGGTCCGTCCCCGGGGCGGCCGTCGGGTGAAGCCGGCTTCGTCCTCGAAGCAGACGTAGCCCCCGCAGGCCGCCCGGGCCCTTTTACCTCCGCCCAGGTCGCCTCCCGCCACACGGTGACGGCCTGCTCGTCGCGTTCGGCCACCCGCCGCGCGGGCACCTGCGGACTGAAGCCGAGCCGGTGCATCAACCGGGTGGCACCCGAGACGCTGTAGGAAATGTGGAACTTCCTGCCGATCAGCGTGGCCACCCTCGATGCGGTCCACACCTGATCCTCCACCCAGCCGTGCGCGGCCGGACCCTCCTCCAGATACACGGCCAGCTTCTCCAGACACCGCGGGGACAGCCGGCACCGACTCCCGCTCGGACCGCGGGAGGCCAGAGCCTCAACACCGCCGTCCCGCCACAACTGATGCCACTGATAAGCCGACTTCACGCTCACCCGCAGCCGCCGGGCGACTTCCGACGGCTTGACCTGTTGCTCGAACAGCTCAGCCGCCTGCATCCGTACCGTCTCCCGGCGCTGACGCCCCGCAGGGGTCAGCCCACCCCCATCCGCGTATCTCACACACCACGGATACAGCCACCCGCCCACACCCATCAGGCACTTCGCAACAATTCACCCAACGAGCTGAAGTCGGTAAGAAACGGCCTAACGGCGGACCGACCGCCAGATGTGTTCGGGCAGCGCGTTGGCGGCTTCCTCCAGGTCCAGGTCCCCTACGGTGAGCCAGCGGCGGACAACACCGATAACCGGCCCCAGCACGAGGGATTCGATCACGGGGGTGGAGAGTTTGGCGAGTTCGCCGGATTCCTGGTGCGCGTGGATCCAGAGGGCGATCGGTGTCAGCCGAGCTTCCTGGGAGTCACGGATCTCCCGCGCGTGGGCCATGCCTTCACGATCCGCGGTGACGGAGTGCAAGAGACGGGCTGAGTCCGGATGGGCCTGCGCGAAGCCCAAGTAGGCCAGGACAACGGCGTGGATACCGGAACGGGCGTCTGTTGCCTGGACCAACGCTGTCACCAGAGTCTTCAGAAGCTGCTCCAACGAGCGCTGCGCGAGTACGGCGACCACGCCGTCGAGACTGCCGAAGTGGTGGTAGATGCTTCCGGAACTGACCCCGCTGGCTTTGGTGATGGCGCCGACGGTGAGACCGGCTTCCCCTGACGAGGCATAGAGGCACAGCGCTGCGTCCAGGACCTGTTCGACGGTGGCTTCGCCGCGTTGTTGCTTCGGGCTCATCGAGCAGGCGTCCTCGGTCTCGTACCGGCAGATCTCTGTGTTCCGAGTCGCGTACAGCCTAGGACACCTTTTCAAATTTATTTCTAGAAAGACTTCCAGTTCTTGAGGCGGGGTCCCACACTGGGCTTCGTGCCGGACACGAATACGCCTGTGATGCAGAGCCGCCGCGTGGCAACGGGTGCGATCGCCAGTGCGGTGGATCCGCTTGACCGATCCCCGAACGCAGTCGCCGCGGCCGCGCCGACGAGGCGGCAGCGGAGCGGCCGGTGGATCGGTCGTTGGATCGTCTGTGCGGTCACGCGAGGGCGCTCCGACTCAAGGCGTCGGCTGCTGGGCATACGGGGGGTTGTCGATGGGTGTGCGAAGGTTGGACCAGCTCTACACACGCGGTGAGTTACCCGGCCGGATGTGCGGGGGCTGCAGCCAAGTGATCGGGCGCAGGAACAGGTTCACGCTGCGGTACGCACGGCGTGGCGTCCTCCGTGCGGCTCTGCCCCTTGCTCAAGCTCGCGGCGACGGCGTTCTGAACCTTGTCGGCCTCCTGGCTGCCCACGCTCCGCCACGCCGACCCGTGTTCCCGGGCACGTCCCGGAACCTGTCGCGGACCGCCCGGTGAGGCCGGGACACCTCAGTCGGCGGACACTGCTGCGGCTGGGCGTCGGAGCGGGCGCTGCGGTCACCGTCGCCAGCTGCAGGAGCGTCGGCGGGAGAGACGGCAGCAGTCCCAGCAGCAGCGGTAGCGGCGGTGCGGCCCCTTCGTGGCATACGTGGCGACACGCCACCGGTGGCTGGGTCCAAGCGTCACCGGCAGTAGCCGACGGGGTGGTGTACATCGGCAGCCACGACAAGAGCCTCTACGCGCTGGATGCGAGCACCGGCGCCCTGCATTGGGCCTTCGCCACCGGCGACTCGGTTCAATCGTCGGCTGCGGTGGCCGACGGGGTAGTGTACTTCGGCAGCCACGACACGAACCTGTACGCGGTGGACGCGGCCACCGGGCTCAAGAGGTGGTCCTTTCCCACCCGCAGCTGGGTCGCCTCGTCGCCCGTGGTGGCCGACGGGGTGGTATATGTCGGCAGCCACGACGCGAACGTGTACGCCATCGACGCCGCCACGTGCACCAAGAAGTGGGCCTTTCCCACCGGAAAATGGATCCCATCGTCTCCAGCAATCGCGGACGGGGTTCTGTACATCGGCAGCATGGACGGGAACGTGTACGCCATCGACGCCGCCACCGGCACCAAAAAGTGGGGCTTCCCCACCGGGGAATACGTCACCGCGTCTCCAGCGGTGGTCGACGGGGTGGTGTACATCGGGGGCCGCAACGGGAACCTGTACGCGCTGGACGCCGCCACCGGTAGCAAGAAGTGGGCCTTCACCACCGGGGGATGGATCAGCTGGACCCCCGCAGTCGTTGATGGGGCGGTGTACTTCGGTGAGGGCAGGGACGTGTACGCCTTAGACGCCGCGACCGGCACCCAGAAGTGGGGCTTCAGGACACGTGGCGCGATCATGTCATCGCTGGCCATGGTCGGCGGGGTGGTGTACGTCGGCAGCCTCGACAAGAGCGTGTACGCCCTCGATGCCGCCAACGGCACCAAGAAGTGGGCGTTCACCACCGAGCAAGAGATCCACTCGTCCCCGACCGTCGTCGGCGGACTCGTGTACGTCGGCAGCAACGACGGGAACGTGTACGCCCTCGACGCGGCGACCGGCGCGGGACCGGCGTTGCCCTCTCCAACCGCCGCTGCGCCGGCGGAGACACCCACGGCCTGGACCTGAGAAAGAGAGGCCGAGACGGTTCGGTCGACGAAGCGGCGGCCCGGTCACCCTGCCCGGTACCGCCGACGCGGAGCCGCGAACTTGCGCCGAGCGGCTAACGAAGACGCTTATACGACCACATTGGAATTTCGGGGGACTCCATGGCTACCACTCCACCCACTCCACCGCCGCCTCCCAGCTCAGGTACACCGGACCGCTCAGAAGGAACCCCTGCGCCGGCCCCGACCACGCCAGCCAATCCGATCCACAACGGGGCTCCGACGGCGGACTCGGGGGAGCCTGCACCGCCGCCCGGTCCGACCGCCTGGCACGCGTTGGCCGATGACCGTCTGCCGGGGTTCCGGGGGCTCCCGCCGAAGCACCGGGCGCTGTACGCGGCGGTCGCGGCTGCCGTGATCGTGGGAGGGATCCTGTTCGGATACTACGCGAACTTCGGCCTGGATCAAGCCACGTCTACCGACCGGGCGCGCGCGGACAAGAACGCGGAGAAGACCGTCGACCGCGAGCAACCCGCCTTCGTCTCCACCATCACCCCGCCCGACTATGAACAAGAGGGGTTCGATCCGATCATGTTCGTCTTGGACAGGCCCCTGACCGCAGGTGAGCAGGCCACCCTCACAAGCCTCAGCGGCGGTAAGCCGAAGGAAGTCTGGGCGTTCATGAAATCCCTCGGCGGGCGGATCATCCAGTATCCCCCGGTCCTCCACAAGCCCTTGGCGGGCAGCCATCAGTTTCCCCGGGGCATCAACGCCCAGACGTTCGACCTGAACCTGAACAGCGACCGTGACGCCGGACTCACCATCAACAGCATGACCGCGGTCAAGGACACGTGCACCGCACCGACCGCGCAGACGGTGGTCGACATCCCCCCGGCCGGCTCCAACATCCGCCCGGGCCTGCTGTGGGACATGCCCGGCGGCCTGGCGGACAAGCCGACGGGGCCCTACGTCCTCGACGAGGGTGACGACCAGGGCCAGTTCTACTTCCGCCACAACGCCATCGACCTGGGCAACGGCCAGTCGAACATGGCCCTGCGGGTCCAGTCCCTGGTCGCCGATCAGACGTGCAAGTGGCACATCACCGCCTCGTATACCGATACCACCGGGCAGCACGATCAGCGCATCCCGACGGGCGCGGCCACCATCACCACGGAGGCGGTGCCACCGAACCCGGTCCAGTACTTCGGGCACGTCATCTCCCAAGGCTGGGGTTGCATCGGTGAGATGAGCCAGCAGGGCTGCACCGCCACGAAGACTCTAGAACGCGTACGACCAGGTGAGGGCAACTGAACCAGTGACGCCCCGTCACCGGAGGTGCACGACGCTCCTTCCTGAACGTCATCCAGGGGCCTGCTCCGCTGCGTGGACCACAACTACAACGATGGGATGTCTCCATGAGTGACCGTTCAGGAGAGGCGGATCCGCGCCAGGCGAATCGAATGCGGCGACGGGCCTTCCTGGCAGCCGGCGTGGGGGCGGCCGGAGCCGTGGCTGTTCCCCTGGGAATCCGGCTCGGCTCCGGCTCGGGCAGCGGGGGAGACGGGGGCGGGCCGACGGGAGGGAAACCTGCCAGGGGAGGACCTGCCGGTGTGGAACTCGCGCCGTCGGCGACGATCGAGGTTGACGCGGCCAACCTGAGCCCATACCTCGCGTACAGCCCTGACGGGAAGCTGTTGGCCGTTGCTCTCAAGACCAGCGTCACGCTGTTGGACGCAGTATCCGGGGCGCACATCGCCGCACTGACAGCGAAGGACCTGATGATGACCCAGGATCTCACGTTCGCGGGCGGCCTGCTCGCTCTTGGCTATGTGAAGCCACCGACTTGGGAAAACCACGTAGCAGGGGACGTGGGTGGGATCATGGTCTGGGACGTTGCCACGCAGCAGGAAGTCGCAGCGATCACCTCACCCTCCGAAGGCCTGGCCCTGGAGGGCATGTCGGCGGTGGCGCTCAGCCCGGACGGCAGGCTGGTGGCCGGTGCCCGGAACGCGAGCGACGGCATCGGCAAGGTCCCCGTGTGGGACGTACGTTCCGGTGCGCACGTCAAGGACGTGCTGGTCGGAGCCGGCGAGGGCACCCAAACAAGCAGCGTGCGAAGTGTCGCCTTCAGCCCGGACGGGAAGATCTTGGCCGCAGGACACGGCACGGCACTCAAGGGCGGCGTGACCCTGTTCGACACCTCCTCCTGGTCACAGATCGCTGCGCTGCCAGTAGAGGCCGCGACCGCCTTCGGGGTGATCGACCTCGCCTTCACCCCGGACGGCAAGAGCCTGATCGGGGCCTCCCGAACAATCTCAGTCTGGGACGTCGCCTCACACAAGCTCACCGCCACCATTGGGACCGAGGCCGATGACTACGAGAGCCTGGCAATGAGCCCGGACGGTTCCTTCGTTGCCGCACCCAGCGGCAGCTCCGAAAACGGAGGCATCACGCTGTGGGCCCTGCCGTCCGGCAAGGAAATCATCTCCGTGCCGACCGGTCGCAGGCACGCCGCCGACATCGCCCTCCACCCGGACGGCCGCACACTCGCCACCTCTACCTCCGACGGCAAGACGTACTCCACCGTGCAACTGTGGAAGATCAAGCAGCGGACCGCATGACCGTGGCAAGCCCGCGCCGAGCACAGCCCGTGCGGATGCTCGGCTCCCTTCACGTCGGGCGTGCCCGAGTACCTGGCGTGGGGGACACCGGTGGCTACGTTGCTGTACGCCCCGCCTTTGGTATCTGTGCTGCCAGGGAGAGACGTTGTCGCGGGTGGCTACCCGAGCCAGACGATGTCCAGGATGGACATGTGCCGGTGAGCCGGTTGATCACGTAGATGACGGAGAGCTGTCCTACGGACGCGGCGCGGACGTCTTCGCCTTCCGCGTCGCGGGTGTTCCACTGGGGCCAGCCCCACGGGGAGCGCACCGCGATGTCCAGGACGTCGCAAACCATCTCCTTCGCGTGCTCGGGGAGCGCGGTTACTGAGGTTGTAGGTGTGGTGTCGTCAGTGTGAGTCCGGTCGCTGTGAGGCATCCGTCGACGACGTCGCTGCGGTATTGGATCTGGCGGAGGCGATGTCGTAGCTGGCGGATGAGGTGGTCCGGGTCGGTGAAGGCGGTGTTGGTCTGGCTTGTTCGGCGGAGGACCGACCAGATCCCTTCCACGGGGTTGAGGTCGGGGGCGTAGGGCGGCAGGTGGTAGACGGTGAGCCAGTCTGTGGCGTCGATGAAGGCCCGCATCCGGTGGTCTTTGTGGACGTTGAGGTTGTCCCAGATGAGGACGATGGGGCCGTCGAGCTGCTGGTGGGCGGCGATGAGGAGGTCGCGGTACTCGGTCCAGGCGAAGCTCTTGCGGCCGCCGCTCTTGTGGTCGGTATGCCGTCTGGGCCGGTAGATGAGGCGGGAGCGTTCGCCGGGTTTGTAGCAGCACAGGGCTGCGATGGAGAAGCGTCGCTGGGAACGGCCGCGGACCCGGATGACCGGAGTGGTTCCGCGTCGGCTCCAGGCGCGTGAGGCCGGCGGCGTCATCGAAAACCCGGCTTTGTCTTCGAACACGAGCCAGGCCTTGAGCGCCGCCGCGGTGGTTCCACGTGCGGCCACACGTCTTTCACCCAGCCGGCCACGGCCGCCTCGTCACGCTCGACGGCCCGACGGGCCGGAACCTGGTGACTCCAGCCGTGCCGCCGCAGCATCTGGGAAATGCCCGACAACGTCATGGACTTGTGGAACCGGCGGCCGATCAAGGTCTTGATCCTGGCCAGCGTCCACCGCTGATCAGGCCACCCATGAGCGACCGGCCCCTTGGCCAACTCCTCCTCGAGCACCGCGAACAGCATTTTGTTGAGCTTCGGTCGGGATGCCGGACCGCGGGAACGAACCGCGTCCTGACCAGCCTCCCGCCAGGCTCGCCGCCACCGCTGAACCGACCGGACGCTGACCCGTAACTCCTTCGCGATCTCCGTACTGCCCCGCCCATCGGCGAACATACCGACCGCTTCCATCCGGACCCGCTCACGGAACGCTTGCCTCTCCGCGGTCAGACCCCCACCCTGCGGATACCTCATACAACCGGCATACCGCAACGATCACCAACCGTCAGCCCCCTACGACAACCCGCCTTCAAGTTCAGTAGCACCTTCGCGGCCTGCGGGGACAGGCGCACCGCCCATGGCTCACCGGTCACCGGCGGGTACCGAGGATGTCGTCCACATCGACGAAGCCGGTCTCGTCGCGGCCGGAGTCCATGTACGCGTCGATGGCCGGGGCCGCGGCGACGCGCAGCTGCCAGGTGCGGACGACGTCGTGGAGCGGGGTGAGGCTGTAGGTGTGGCGGGAGTCCTCCAGGGCCTTGGCCCAGTCCCGCTCGAAGGCCGGCACCCCGAATCTGATCCAGGTTCCAACGCTGATGGCGTTCCGGTCTGCGATGTTGTTGAGTGGCCGTTCCAAGTGTTCTGTGTGTTCAGAGGAGTTGACGGTGAAGAGGGCGACACGGGGATGGTGCTGGCGGTGCTGGCGGTGGTGTTGGCCGGGTGCGGAGGCGATCCGGCTGGCCGCGCGAACGGCGACTCTCTGGAGGGGCACGAGGGTGCGAGGCCGCTGGAGCAGGTGCGTGTGGCGATACCGAGCGGCGGGAGCCTTCCTGAAGGCTGGATCGGGGGAAACTGGGCGTCCAAGCCGCAGGTGGACGAGGGTGCGAAAGCGGCAAAGGAGTGCGGGCCCGATACCCAGACGAGCTGCGCCGGGCTCATGGCCTACGGCCACCGGTCCGTCGAGACCAAGGAAAACGCGGAATCGACGGGCAAGGGGGCACCCGTGTACTTCCACGTCTACTCCTTCGACACCGCCGAGAACGCGGGCGTGGCATTCAAGGGCCTGGTGGCCAACAAGCGCAAGCAGGCGTCGCAGGGCGGGAGCCCCCCGGCGCCGTTGACCGTCTCGGCGGGCGCAGACGAAACGGACGCGTTCTCCGAAGACGTCAGCGGCGAGTACAGCGTTGAGGTGATGATGCGCGTGGGCGGGGTCGTCGTCTACCTCAACGGATACGACCAGAGGAAAGCGGACGACCTGCAAGGACTCGCGAAACTTCAGATCGACCGGATCAAGAAGACAGCGGAGGGCAAGAACCCCGACGCGTGACGGCACCCGCGGCCCGGGCCCGCGAGGCCCGGACCGCGGGCCCTCACGCGTCGGCCACTACTTCCGCCAGGCGTGATTCCACGTCCCGTGTGACCACCGCCGGACCGCAGAGTGGCCGGCTGTACCTCGTCACGCGACCACGATCTGCGCGGTCACCCGCACGGCCGGCCAAGCATGGGCCCCTGAACTCGCCGTCTGCTCCCACACTCGCGCCAGCCGTGGTCATCACGGAAGCGATGCTGTTGGCGATCTTAGGTGGGCAGGTTGCGGCAGAGTCGCCCGGGCCATCCTCACGGTCAGAGCCGGCACCACACGACCCGAAGCAAACCCTCATCGCCATCCCGGCCCCCTCCGACCGGCAGAACCACCCCGCTCGACAACAGCAGCACACCGACCGCCAGCACGAACAGCATGTCGAAGTGCTTTCACCCCACCGAGCGAAGATCGCCAACAGCATCACTTCTGAGAAGTTGAGCCAGAACCACTACCCGTGAACAAAGCCAGACCCACCGGGCCCGACTTCGTGGAGTGGAGGGGCGCCGGTCCCGAGGCGTGGGAGCCACCCCCCTAAGGCCTGTGTGATGTCGTGATCATTCTTGGGTTCTGTCCTGTTCGCGGGGTGGAATCCGGTAGGACTGTGGTCGTGACACGCAGGCAACTCGCCAATGCTCAGTGGAAGTTTATCGAGCCGTACCTGCCGATCGGTAGGTACGGCCCGTACCCGGAGCGGTTGCGGGAGCAGTTCGAGGGTGTGATCTGGCGGTTCCGGTCCAGTGCCCAGTGGCGGGAGATGCCGGCCGAGTTCGGCCCGTGGGCCACCGTCTACGGACGCTTCCGCGTCTGGCGGGACGCCGGTGTATTCACCGCCCTGCTGGAAGGCCTGATCGCGGAGGGCGCCCGGGTGGGCAGAACGGACTTGTCGCTGGTCAGCGTGGATTCCACAACGGTCCGCGCCCACCATGACGCGGCGGGGATGCGCGTCAGCAAGCACCTCATGGAGGCCCTGGAAGAAGCCGCGCAGGAGCAGGAGACAGCCCGGCAAAAAGGGGCGGACCGGAGGAACAGAACGGACAGGCAGAGCGTCGGCGCATCCGGCGCAGACGCAAGCTCCGCCTGAAGGAAGCCCTGCTCGGCAGGTCCCGGGGCGGACTGACCAGCAAGATTCATCTTGCCGCGGACCGCAGCTGCCGTCCGCTTGCGCTGGTCCTGACCGCCGGACAGGCCGGGGACAGCCCGCAGTTCATCCCCGTGCTCGCGCAGGTGAGAGTCCGCCTGCCTGTCGGGCGTCCCCGCACCAGGCCCGGCGCGGTCGCCGCAGATAAGGCCTACTCGTCTCGCGGCAACCGCTCCTACCTGCGCAGACGCGGTATCAAGGCAGTCATCCCGGAAAAGCGGGACCAGGCCGCCAACCGCAAGAAGAAGGGCGCACGAGGCGGCCGACCCGTCAGCCACGACGCCGACCTCTACAAGGAACGGAACACCGTCGAACGCCTGATCAACAAGCTGAAGGCCTGGCGAGGCATCGCCACCCGCTGCGACAAGACCCCGGACAGCTACCTCGCCGGCCTCCACCTCCGCGCCGCAATGATCTGGATCGACGACCTACTGAAAGCCGCCGACTGATCACGACATCACACAGGCCCTAGTAGCCCTCTGTCCGGCGGATCCCGGCATGTGTTGCAATGGTTGAGTGAAGTTTGAACATGACAACATGGTCGGGGTCCACCTGGCCGTGTCGCTGGTAAATCTCGAGTCCAGTGGTGCCTGGGGGGCTGAGGCACTGGAACGGGCCCTGCAAGAGCATGCGATCCGGCGTTCGCGTGTCACTGGCTCGGCCGGTGAGAAGCTCAGGGCGTGGTCGCGGCGTTTGAGGCCCGTTTTCGAGGCTGCCTCGCAGGACGAGCGGTGCGAGATGATCAACGCTCTGCTCGCGGACGGCGCTGGAAGCGTGTACCTGACCACGCACGACGACTTGCGGCCACATCTGCACTTCGCACCGGACGGCCAGGACGTCCAAAGCCGTGTGAAAGCCGTGACTGCGGGAGCTCTGGCCATCTTCACCATGGAGGCCGAGGGGGAACGGCTGGGCGTCTGCTCGCTGGACTCCTGTCGGACCGCCTTCGTCGACACCAGCCGCAGCGGTCGCCGCGCCTACTGTTGCGCGCGCTGTGCCAACACCGATGCGGTCCGCCGCCACCGCATGAAGCGGCGCTAGCCTTCCGCCCGGTTGCAAGCGCTATGCCGAGACCAGCGCCAGGACGAGCGGGACGGCGCCGATCCCCAGAAGTGTCTGCGTCGCGGTGATCCCGGCCATCAGCGGTGCGTCGCCGCCGAGTTGCCTCGCCATGATGTACGAGGACGATGCCGTGGGCAGGGCCTGGAAGAGCACGGCGATGATCAGCGCCTGGGAGCCCAGGCCGACCATCTGAACCGTCAGGAAGGTCGCGGCGGGCATGAGGGCGAACTTGACGGACGACGACGTGAGGATCGGCGCCGCCCACGACCGTGCCGCACCGAAGCGCAGCGCGGCGCCGATGCACAGCAGCCCCAGCGGCATCGAGGCGGCTCCGAGTGCCTGGAGCGCGGGCTCGATGCCCGGCGGCAGGCGCAGATCGAGAGCCTGGAGGAGGATGCCTCCCGCGCAGGCGAGGATGAGCGGGTTGGTCACGAGCTGTTTGACGATGCCCGCAAGGCTCAGGCGTGCGCTCCCGAACCGCGCGAAGACCAGCACGCACAAGATGTTGACCGTGGGCACGATCGCCGCGTTGCAGACCGCGGCGGTGGCGATGCCCTGGGCGCCGTACAGGCCGGCGGCGATGGTCACGCCGATGTAGTTGTTGAACCTGACGCTGCCCTGGAAGACGGAGGTGAAGCCGTCGTCTTGCAGTCGCATCATGGGCCTGAAGGCGATGATCAGCACGGCGACTGTCACCGTGGAGGCGACCAGAGTGCCTGCCAGGGCCGCTACCGGCAGATCGTCGGTGTCGGCCGTAGCCAGACTGTGCAGGAACAGAGCCGGCAGCAGCACGTGATAGCTGAGGCGCTCGGCTGCGGACCAGAAGCCCTCGGCCGTGATCATCGATCGCTTGAGCGCGTAGCCCAGCGCGATCAGCAGGACGACCGGGATCAGGGCCTTGACGGTCAGTGCGATCACGCCGGGATTCCGTCCAGCGTGGCGACGATGATGCGGCAGCCCTCTTCCAGGGTGGCGATGTCGGTGGCGAAGGAGAGCCGCAGGTGGTCCGGCGCGCCGAAGGCGCTGCCCGGGACGGTCGCGCATCCCGCTTCGAGGAGGGAGTTCGCCGCGGTGAGGTCGTCGCCCTTCGCAAGACGCGGAAGGAGGTAGAACGCTCCGTCGGGTTCCAGCGTGTCCAGGTGCCGGCTCTGCCGCAGAATCGCCAGAGCCGCATCGCGCCGTTGGCGGTACGTTTCACACCGCTGTGCCAGCAGTTCCTGCGGCCCCTCCAAGGCGGCGACAGCGGCGATCTGGCTGACGGTTGCCGTCTGCGTGCAGTTCTGTGTCTGTACGGCGGTGATACGACGGACAAGTTCGGCCGGGCCGACCCCCCAGCCGACCCTCCAGCCGGTCATCGCGTACGCCTTGGAGACGCCGTCGACCAGCAGGATCCGCTCGCGCAGGTCAGGCGCGACCTGCGCGATGCTGATGTACTTGCCCCCGCCGTAGCGGATGTGGGCGTAGATCTCGTCCGAAAGAATCATCGACGAGGGGTACCGTCGCAGGACCTCGGCGAGACCGGTCAGGGTGTCATGGCTGTAGGTGGCGCCCGACGGGTTTCCGGGAGCGTTGAGCACGACCCAGCGCGTGCGTTCGGTCATGGCCGCTTCCAGGGCGTCGGGAGCGAGCCTGAACCCTGATTCGGCCGAGCAGGCAACGATCACGGGCACGGCGCCGCACAGACGAACCATGTCCGGGTAACTAGCCCAGTAGGGCGCCGGGATGACCACCTCGTCGCCCGGGCCCAGGGTGGCGAAGAGCGCGTTGAAGATGACCTGTTTGGCACCGCATCCCACGGCCACCTCGGCATCCGTGTACCTCAGGGCGCGGTCTCGTTCCAGCGCATGCCGTGCGGCCTGGCGCAGTTCCGGTATCCCGTTGGCGGGGGTGTAGCCCAACGGGCGGGCGGCGGCCTCCTGGGCGGCAAGAACCGCGTGCGCAGGCGGGGCGAAGTCGGGCTCGCCGAGCGTGAGGTCGAGGATGCGACGGCCTTCCGCGCGATACTCGGCCGCGCGGCGGGCCATCTCCAGGATGGGTGAGCCGGAAGGTGTCACCGGGCAGCCAGTCACCAGCCAGCCCTCCCCGAGCCGAACGGAACATCCGTAGAACCGGCGGCCGCTCTGTCTCGCCGGTGGGGGTGGGAAGAGTCAGTGCCCCGGGCACTGGGTGTCAAAGAGTGCATGCCGACAGGCTGATGTAACACTGCGAGGCATGACAACCATTACAGGATTTCCGTGAGGGGACTCAGCAGGTCTGACTGCCCGGCGCCCCGAAAGCAACGGCTGTGGCCATCATGAGCAGTCCTCACGCGCGAAGTGGTGACACAGGCAGGCGCAGCCGTCCCGTCGCCGCCGGCGCCGCCCATGCATCGAAGAGGTACGACTTTCGCCAATCCTGGACACTGTCAGGCTGGAAGAGGGACCGGCAGTCCGGCACCGCCCAGCTGCTGCCCGCCTGACAGCCGACCGCACCCGCGGCCCGCTGTTCCTCACCCGATGCGAGGCCCCGGCCGGAACGCCGACCCTTGATGTGTGCCCCCGACCGCCGCGAACATGCAGACCTCCCCCGGCGGCCCGTGCCTGACCACCAGCCCCGGCACCGCCATCGGCAAGACGAACGTGACCTTCCAGGCCAAGGGCAGCGACCGCGACGGCAACCTCAGGCAGGTCCAGATCGAGGTGTGGGACGCCGCAAGCGGAACTCAGATCTACAACGAGTGGATATGGCCCAACACCGACGGCGTCGTCACCCACGAAGTGCCCTTCGACAAGTTCACCGACGGCAGGAAGTACTACTGGCTCTCCCGCACGAACGACTGGGACGGATGGGGATCCGGCAGCGGACCGAACGACTCCGGAGGCGGCGGCTGGTGCACCTTCACCGTCAGCCACTCAGTCCCGCAAAACCCAGCCGTCTCCTCAACCGACTTCCCGGCGCCCGGCCCGGACTACTCCGTGTGGAGCGAGAAGCCGGCCAGCACACCTGACCAGGTGATCACGGTCAGCGGCAACGGTGCCAAGGCCGAGGACATCCGCGAATACCAGTGGAGCCTGAACCGCCCCCTGTTCGACAAGAAGGCGGTGCCGACCCCCACCAGCGGTGACCGGGCCGAAATCCGCCTTCAAGTCGACACGTCCGGTCCCAACGTCCTGTACGTCCGCACCGTCAACAAGTACGGCAACATCTCCCCGCAGACCACTTACCAGTTCCTCGTCAGCCCCAGGGCCGGGCAGGACAAGCCCGGCGATGCCACCGGCGACGGCAACCCCGACCTCTTCGCCATCGACAAGGACGGAAATCTCCGCTCCTACGCCGGCGATGCGGTCGGAGACACCGACGTCTACATCCCCGGTGCCATCCAGGACGGCAAGCCCGCCGACGGCTACTGGAAGACCGGCGCCAACGGCAAGCCCGCACTCATCGGCCACTCCACCGACTGGTTCCCCGGTGACGGACTGACCGATCTCATCGCCCGCATGCCCGACGGAAAGCTGTATGTCTACCCGGGCATCGGCACCGGCCAGTTCGACGTCGGCCGCCGCATGGAAATCCTCCTGCCCACAGGCGCACCCGATCCGGCAACCTTCCGGCAGATCGTCGTCACCGAGGACATCGACGGCGACGGCTTCGCCGACATGTTCGCCATCGCCGACGACGTCCTGTGGTCCTTCTCCGGCTACACCGGATCCAGCTTCACCTCCTACAAGAAGGTGGCCACCACGGTCTGGGCCGACCGCGACGTCATCGGCGTCCGCGACATCTCCGGAGACAAGGTCCCCGACCTCCTCTTCCGCGACAACGCCAACCCCAACCGCGGCATCGCCCTCCGCAAGGGCAAGCCCAGTCCGAACGGCGGAGTCGACCTCGTCTCCCTCAAAGACGCCGCCAGCGCGGCCGGCGGCGTGGACTACACCTACGCCACCACCGGCTGGGGCCGCACCACCATCCCCGTGATCCTCGGCACCCCCGACGCCACTGGCGACGGCATCCCCGACATCTGGGCCGTGGACACCCTCGGAAACCAATGGCTCTACCAAGGCGGAACCGCCACCCTCGGCGCCGCATCCGGCAGAGACGAAGACGGCTGGAACACCTTCCTCACCATCGGATAGAAACCCAGCCCCACCATGACGGCGCCCGGCCGGGACCAGTCCCGGCCGGGCGCCGTCATGTCCGGGGGCAGGCGCCGAAGCGACGCCCTCGTCGCCAGGGCGACGCGCGAAAGCCCGAGATCCGGGCCTCCCCGGCCGCTTCCGCTGTCACTGGCTCCGCGTACGGTCTGCGCATGGTTGATCAGCAGTGGAACGGTGTGCGCGAGCGAGTGGCCGCGCTGGGTACCCAGCCGTCGAGCGGCGAGGTGTTCGGCTCGCTCGGGCACAGGTGGGCCCTGGAAGACCCGCTATCCGATGACGCGCTTGCCGAACTCGAAGCCCAGATGGGTGTGCGATTGCCGGAGGACTACCGGACTTTCCTCACCTGCGTGGGCGCCGGCGGCGCGGGGCCCGCATACGGCCTCTTCCCCGTGCGCCGCGTACAAGGCCGCTGGCGCTGGGAAGGAGACGGAGCCGACTTGGCCGACCTGACCATGCTCGCCCGCCCCTTTCCTGACCACGGCCCGGACCCCGAAGCCCTCGACGCACTTCTCACCGAACGCCCTGAAGAAGAGGACTTCGACGAGATCGAGGACTTCGACGACGCCATCGAAGCATGGGACGAACGCTGGGAAGCCCTGATGTTCACCCCCGAGCGCACCGCCGGCGCCATCGTGATCTCCCACCTCGGCTGCGCTCAGAGGGAGTGGCTGATCATCAGCGGCACCCACCGCGGCACCATCTGGTCCGACTGCCGGGCTGACGACGCCGACCTCGTCCCGCTCCTCGACGACGCCGGGAAGCCGGTCACCTTCGCCCGTTGGTACATCGACTGGCTGGAACGGGCGGAGCTCACCGCACACCAGCCACCTACGAACGCCTGATGATGCGGATCTCTGGTACGGCCAGGGCTGCTCGTCCTCTGACTCGCTCCGGCATTCAACGGAGGGGGAACTTCCACGGCTGCCGGGAGATCAGGCCGACGGTGGCCAGGGACCGGCGAGCAGCCGCTCGGCCTCTGTGACGATCGCTCCGGTCAGCTGCTCGCGTGTGCCGCTCTGGATCGCTGCCCGGTCGTTGTACGCATCGACGTTGTCGACCAGCGGCGTAAGCGCCTGCGGCCGGGCCAGTGCACCCCAGCCCTCGTAGGTGATCACGTCACCGCCAGCTCCGGGGGCCATACTCCCGTTCACGATCAGCTGGAGCCACCAGCGCACGAGTTCCCAGCGGGCCGCCTCCCAGGGGATACCGGTGTCATCGGCGGGAAGGCCATCGGACAGACCCAGCTCGGTCAGTACCTGATCGAAGAGCACATCAGCGCTCTCATGCTCCGTGCGCGACAGGCCGGCGAGCAGCGAAAGCGACTGCGTCTCGACGTCGAGGACCCGTGCCGTCAGCCCTGCCTCGATCAGTTGGTGCGGGTAGTGCTGCCGGCCGATCAGACGTTCCAGTGCCAGCATCCGCAGGCATTCGAGAGCCTCCGCCGCGCTGACGGCGTACGGGGAGTACGGCGTGGGTGCGGTGACGTCGGTGCCCGGACCGGCCTCGACGAAGTACGACCAGAAGCCGACGGTCGCGTGGGCCGGGAGCTTGCTCGCCCGGCCGGTGAACTCGTTTCGTATGTAGTCGGCGAGGTCGTTCCCGTAGAAGATGATGTCGGTCTGGTGGACGGACAGCACGGGGTGGCCCCACTCGCCGGCTGTGCCTGGCAGGTAGCGGTGGCTGTAGAGGGGGACCAGCTGTGGAACGGCCGCCAACTCGGACCGGGCGAGCTGGAGCGCGTCGGCTGTCTCTGCGGGCCTCGGGCTCCAGGCGGGATGCCAGAATCCGTTGCGCTCCACGTCGAACAGGACCCCCTCCGCCGGTTGGGAGAGCCGCGAAGCCAAGTCTTCGGGGTCGCCATGCCGCCAGTCGGGCCAGCTTCGCGAACCGTGCGGGAGCCCGGCGGCGAGGAAGACCCTATGGTCCGCCGAGAAAGTGAAGCCGAACCGTGCCTCGATTGCGTTGAGTTCCCGCTCGCTGAGGCCCGGCCCGATGTCGGCTCGAAGCATTTTCTGAAGGTCCCTGGCGGCTTCCAGGGTCAGCGTCGGGGGCGACTGCGCGGTCATCTCGGCAGCATAGCGACCGGCACGGCATCCCTGGCTGATGGCCACTGCAACTCTCGGTGGTGCCGCATTGGTCGGCGACGGCGAGGAGCGCGTCATTCTCGATCGAACACATGGGGCAGTCGTCCGTCGCCAGGAGCCCTATCTCGGGAGGCGGCTCGGTCGGCGAGGGCACAGAGCTGTGCGGGTGTGAGTCCGGCCAGCTCACGGAAGTCACGGTTCATGTGTGCCTGGTCGTAGTAGCCACTCAGAGTCGCCCGGTCAGCCAGCGACCGGCAGGCGTCGGACGGCAAGGTCAGCGCGCGTTGAAACCGGAGGATCCGGCTGACGGATTGCGGTGGCAGTCCGATCTGCTCGCGGAAGAGCAACTGCAACCGCCGGCTGCTGCGGCCCGTGGCCGCAGCAAGTTCTTTGGCGGATATCCGCCCGTGGCAGGCGTGCAGTCGGCTCCATGCCGCAGTAATGACCGGTGACGGCGGGGGAGCGTCCACCATCCGCCGTTCCAGGGCGTTCTCGATCACCGCCCAGCGCCCTTCCCAGTCCGGTACCGCAATGAGCTGCTCGGTGAGCCTGGCTGACCAGCCGGCGCCCATCACCTCATCCGGGTGCACATGGCTGTTGGCCAGGTGGTGCAGCGGCAACCCCAGGCACATGTACGCGCCGAGCGGGGTGAATTCCACCTCGACCGCCTCCGCGACGCCAGAGAAACCGCCCCTTACCGACGACGTCTGCAGGCCAGCGAGCATCGCATGCCATGTAGTCCGCTGCGCCGGAGCACTCCGGGCGCCGTGGGACAGACGCAAAGGGTCTCCCCAGCCCAGGATCAACGTCACTGTGGCCGAGGGGAGAGTGAGCCTGTCCGCTCCCCGCCCCGCAGTGCGATGACCTCTGTACATCACGACCTGAGCCCGGAATCGATCCGAGGCGCGACGCTCTTCCCTGCCACTCGTCTCCATGACGTTTCAACCCCCGTCTGCGACCCCGTGCCGCCGCGCGTCAGTCGTCTTCATGAAGAGAGTGCGCCTTTGTACAAGGCGACCGCCCTAGCGACGCTGCATTCTGGCCACACCCCGCGCGGCGCCCGTCAGCCCGGCGCGGGCACCAGTGTTCAGATGAGTCAACCGCTACAGCAATGCTGAATCGCAAGAAGGAAACCTCTAGCCTCGCACATCAATCGACAAGTAACGATCAATCAATTCTACCTGCGACAACAATAGGAGAATGCATGCAGAAATTACGCACTGCGATTTCGGCTGTTGGCGTAGCAGCTGCAGCCCTCGCGTTTGCACCCTCCACCGCCACAGCCCAAACGGTCAGCAACAGTCTCTGGACGACAGGCCCGGGTGTGGCGGTCAGCGGAACGTACGAGTGGCGGGGGGCTAGTAAGAACATCTTCTGGATCGAGAGCCTGACACTCAAGAACACCGGGGCGTGTGACTCAACTACCGTTTATGTCGAGATTGAGGTAAGTGGCCCTGACGACTACTACCTGAAAAACACGCTGGGCTGCGGGAAGTCCGTTCGTGACTCGTCGATATCCCTTCAGGCCGGATACGGAGTCAACGTCAGAGTGTGTCGCGGCTGGTGGGCTCCGGACTGCAGTGGGCGATTCATCGACAACCCGTACAACAAGCCTTAGGAACGACAGCCGGGTTCGTGTGGAGTTCGCAATCCTGAGGGCCTCTGCTGGGCCCAGAAATCATCGAGCACAGAGGGAGCGGAAGTGAACAAGAAGAACGCCTCCATACTGGCTGTTTCCATGGCGGCAGCCATCGCTCTACTGGTCCCCGAGAGCGCCTACGCATGGTCCATGGGGTTCCAGGTGTCACCCAAAGCAGCCGGCATACGGGCAGGGTTCGCCAGTGGGCGACTCGTCACTGGCGGTGCTACCCGCGCCGACTGCTCGTACGCGAAGATCAAGGAGGGCACCGGTCGGGTGATGGACACCGACACTGACGGGCATTCAGTCGTGGCCTGGCTTGTGTGGAACGACTGCACCACAGGCACCGAGCGGTGGAAGAAGATCGGAGCTGCCATCAAGTACGGAGATGATGCGCCTCTGTCTACGGAGCCCGCGTATAACGCCAAAAACGCCAAGGTGTATGCCTGCCTCGCGTTCGGTGACAACCAGAAGATTGACTGCGGAACCTATTGGTGATGCCTCTGGCCTTTTGTGCTGAGCGAGGCTGCCGAACGGGCACCCGCACCTGGGCCCGTCTCGGCCTCTGAGCCGCAGCCCGTTTCCGCCGCGGCTTCGGTCCCTGCCCCGGCGCCGGAGGCGGTGGGGGCTGGAGGGATGCGCCGCATGACGCCCCCGCCGTAGCCCAGACTGCACTGCGGTCAGCGTGTCCGGGGGCGCCTGGTCGTTCGCGTACGCCTTCCGTCGCGCCGCCGACCACGGCGTCAGTTCTGCTGGTGGGGAGCGCTATTCGGAATCCACGGTATTCGTGCTGAGCGCGGGACAACGGCAGCCGTCGGCGGGAGGCGTGGCGGCGGTTGGACCCCGTCTCGGGCGTGGCCTCGTCGGTTTGGGTCTGTCGGCCGCCGGTCAGCAGCTGCCGATTATGGCCGGGGCTTGTACAGGTCTGCATGCATCCTTCACGATGCTCGGCGGCCAGGGGTGGCCCGAACAGCGGCATCGGAGAGCGCGTCCGGGTCCGCATGTCGCCGCCCCGGGATGCGTGTCCGGCAGGCGTGGTGGGTGTTCGCCTGCGAGGATCGTTCGGCTGGAGTCGGGGGATCCGCTGTGAAGTGACGGCCCTTGCGGCTCCGCCCCGCATGCCCCCGGCCCCCCCCCGCTGGCCGGGGCAGGCCCCGGCCAGCCCACCCCCCGGCTGGTCGGGGCTCTTTGCCCCGGCCCCAGTGCGGCTGCCGGGGCGGGCGGGGGCGTCATTCCTGGGAGGCGCGTCTCTAAGGGGTTGCAGATCATTAACACGTTGTTTTGATCTTGTTGTCCTCGCCGGTCTGAGACTGGACGCGGGCCTGAAGGGCGGCGAGGGCCGTGGGTGGGGTTGTCGCGGGTGGGATGGTGATGCCGTGTGCCTTGAGCAGTCGCCGGTTCTTTAAGAGGGTGCGGTGCATGGCGGTGCGGCTGGTGCCGAACAGCACGGCGAGGGGTTCCGCGGCCAAGGCGGCCCGTAGGTGGAGCACGGTGGCCAGGACCTGGTCGGGGAAGGCCAGCCGGGGCGGGCGGCCGCGCCGGATATCCCCGTCTGGCGCCAGAGCCGCGGTGAGATCGTTCAGGTGCCGGCGAGTCATCCCGGTCAGTGCGGGATCGGAGAGCAAAGCCTGGTCCCACTCCAGCGTCTGCGGGGTCCGGGCCGTCGGGATCACGGGCGATGGCTGGGGGTGCAGGACATAGTTCCAGTCGCCATGGAAGGCGTGCCTGGTCAGCGGCAGGGCGGCCATGTCCGCGTCCTTGATGCGGACTCCGGTCGGGTAGGTGTTGGTGTCCAGCTCGGCCCTCACGCGCAGTCCCGTGCGGGTGGTGGTCGCGGTGATCGACTGCACGATGACTTCGTGGCTGGTCAGCGGGCGTCCGCTCCAGTTCATGGTGATGTGCGAGAAGAGCCGGTGCTCGATCTTGTTCCACTTCGATGTGCCGGGTCAATGCCGTTGCTTGAGTTAGTGAACTATCGCGGGATGCAGCGTGATGACCTTGGGTTTGACCCGGCGTGTGGGTTGCCGGTCCCGGGTGTTGATCCGGTAGGAGAGCTTGGAGGAGTACTTCGAGTCCGGCCGCTTCAGGTGCCGGTCCGCCTCGCGTAGACGCCGGGTGCCGTTGTCCAGCTTGCGGTGCACCTTCGCCGCAAGTACGGCCAGGAACGTCTTGATCTTCTTGGGTGTGTCCGCGCACTGGCGGACCACGCTGCGGCGTGTGTGCTTGAGGACTTTGACGAACGACACCCGGTCCGGGTCGATACCGTTGTCGTCAGCCAGCTTCATGACGACCCGGGTCAGGCAGTGGTGCACCGTCAGATGCGCCCAGACCTCCTGCCGGACAAGGGCGGGGTCGCCAGAACGCAGGACTTCGGCCGGTCCGCGCTGGAACGTCTTGATCTGCCGAAACGCCGACTCCGCCTCCCATCTTTCCCGGTACAGAGCTGACAGCTCCGACGCCGGATACTCCACCGGGTCCAGCAGGTCGGTCAGCAGCCTGACCACCTCACCGCCGTTGACGCGGTACTCGATCACCCGGACCAGCACACCGCCGGGGTGCGCACCCTTCTGGCCAGGCCAGATTCATCCTCGCCGAGTAGGTGCCGTCAGCGAGATGCTCGACCGGACGGTGGGCCACGGGTGAACGGGCCCGGAGCAGGAGATGCGACCCGGCTTCCAGATACGCCTTCCATAAGGCGACCCCGGGAAAGTTGCGGTCCATGACCACGAGCATCCCGGCCGCTGAAACGGCCAGAGCAATCGCGAGTTCACGCTCGCCGCCGTTGAAGCCGCCCACCGCCGCGTCGATCTGCGCGTGGGTGCCGCACTCGGTCAGCGTCACCACCCTCACCTGGGGAAAACCTGCCGGGTGGCCGTTCTTGACCGGCCCGCCGAACGCGGCCCGGTTCACCTTCGTGTCCGGTGCGTCCAGCACGAACCCGTCTACCGCGGCCAGCCGCATCCCGCGGTAGAAGGAGTCCTGCAGTCCGACCGGCGCCAACGGGCCGGCCAGCTCCCGGAACACGCCCTCCAACACCAGCGGACCCAGACGCCCGCGCGCCCGGGTAAACGACGACTTGTTCGGAATGCTTGCACTCAGCTCTGGGACGCTGCCGACCAGGTGTTCAGCGACATCGTCGTAGGAGTCCTGCTGGAACAGTGCCAGCGCAAGGGTGAAATAGACCATGAACCCAGCGGGCAGAGCGCCGGGCTTCTTGTCCCGGACCCGGCACTTCTCCAGCACCCCGGCGACGAGTTCCGGAGTCACCCATCGGGTCACTACCCCCAGCCGCACATGATCGGACAACCCCACCCAAGGATGCATGCCCGGCCCAACGACCCCGCCCCTCCAGCGTCACTGCGAACTGCTTGACGAGTTCAAGCAACGGCATTGTGTGCCGGGTGGTAGATGACACACGGTGATCGTCAGCCCGGTTTCAGCGGCGAGTTGGGCCAGCTCGAGCTTCCAGGCCCGGGTGCGGTAGCCGTTGGATCCGCCGGCGTCGGCGGTGATCAGTAGCCGTGTCGCCTGCGGGTAGGCGGCCTGGCCCTGGCCGTGCCACCAGCGGCGGATCGATTCCACTGCGAACGCGGCGGTGTCGTGATCGGTGCCGACGTTGACCCAGCCGGTGTTCGCGGTCAGATCGTAGATGCCGTAGGGGACGGCTTTGCCCAGCTGCGGATCGGCGAAGTCGTGGACGCTGACCGGGACAGGCTCACCGGCGGGACGCCACTGGCGGCCGCTGTTCTTGAAGTCACCGACGAGTTCCTTCTTCTTGGTGTCCACACTGATGACCGGCTGGCCGGCGTCCCGGTGGTTGCGGGCCTGCTCGTTGAGATAGCGGAACTGGGCGTCCCGGTCCGGATGCTGACTGCCTTCGAGTGTCTTCGCGTTGGCCTGAAGGCTGAAGCCTTCCTCCCGCAGCAGGTCGCCCACGGTATCGGCACTGATCCGGTGCCCGGCCCGGGCCAGCTCATCCGCGATCGTACGGGTCGATTTCACAGTCCACCGCAGCGGCGACATCGGATCGCCCCTCTCATCGGGCTCGACCAGCGCCAGCAGTGCCGGCCGCACACCCGGATCCAGATCGGCGACCCGTTTGCGTCCTCCGCCGGGACGCCGGACCCGCCCCAACGGCTCCTCTCCGGATTCCAGCTCGAACACGCCATTGCGGACCGTCGTCTCGCTGACCTGGGCCGCCCGAGCGACAGCACGGATGCCACCATGCCCCAGCAGCCGGGCCTCGGTTCCCATCAGCAGCCGTCGCTACCGCTCGTCCAGATGCGGGAACAACACCGCGAACTTCGCGGAGAGTGGGTCACGGGTCTCGTCCGGGATGCGCATACCAGACCAACGAGCCCCAGGTCGGGAAGCAACACCTTGATGATCTGCAATCCCTTAGCGATCCCTATAATGACAATGAACTCTGGAGGACACAGGAAATGCGGAAAACTGCGAGCGAGTGCGCCAACCCCAACCAATGCTTTGGTGGTTCCCGCGCTGTCCTTCAGAGCTGGTAACAGGATCTTGTTGAGATGTGCTGGTCGGGCGTAACCGGTGCGATGATTCGGCCGTTCGTGGTGGTGTGAGTACTCGGCCGTGGATCGTGGACGACGACTTGTGGGCACTGATCGAGCCGCTGCTGCCGCCCTGGCCGACGAGGTCGCCAGGGCCGCGGCCGGTGGCGGACCGGTTGTGCCTGCAGGGCATCCTGTACGTCCTGCACAACGACATCGCGTGGCAACTCCTGCCGCCTGAGCTGGGGTTCGGCTCGGGGCAGACCTGCTGGCGGCGCCTGGAGCGGTGGCAGCAGGCAGGGTTCTTCGACCAGCTGCACCGGATCCTGCTCGCCGAGCTGAACGCGTCCGGCCGGCTCGACTGGTCGAGGGCGTGCGTGGACGGCTCTCACATCCGGGCGAAAAAGGGGGCGGCCGACACCGGTCCGTCGCCGGTCGACCGGCGGAAGACGGGCAGCAAGCATCACTTGATCTGCGACGGACGCGGGACCCCGCTGAAAGTCGTCACGACCGCGGCCAATGTCAACGATGTCACCCAGACCCTCGCCCTGGTCGACGGCATCCCGCCCGTCGCGGGCCGCCCCGGCCGGCCCCGCAGACGCCCGGACGCCCTGCTCGGCGACAAGGGATACGAATCAAACCCCAACCGGGAAGAGCTGTGCAAACGCCGGATCCTGCCCGTCATCTCCCGCAAAGGCGCCCCCAACACAAGGGCATGGGCAAGCTCCGCTACGTCGTCGAGCAGACCTTCGCCCTGCTCCACCAGTTCAAACGACTCGCCGTCCGCTGGGAGCGCCGCACCGAACTCCACGACGCCTTCGTCTCCCTGGCCTGCAGCCTCATCTGCTGGAGACGCCTCAACAAGTCCGACTCATGATCGTGTTACGAGCTCTCAGAACAAATACGGTGGCGGCCGGTTCTGCCTCGACTCAGCGAACGGTAGAGCCCCGAATCCACCCGAGCTGGGCGCCGGACTGCAGGCTTGGGAATGTATCAAAAAATTCAGCGACTGGAATGCGGTCAACCAGGACCGGCAGCTCGTGAAAACGCAGGACTGGGGACCCGGGCCTGACGTACATTGAGCCGCTTCCAACTCTGGACGTAAGCCTTGCGCTCCCACACGCCCGTCCGACCCACCAACCCCCGCTCTCGCCCAGGATGCCGCCGCAAGGACGCAGATCCTCGCCCAGCTGCGGGTGGAGAGACGTGGGCCGTGCCGTCGATCCGGAGGCGGGGAGGGTGAGTTCACCGGGCCCAGTCGATCCACAGCGCGGCGAGCGCGGCGAGCGCGGCGAGTTGCTGGTCGTCGAGCCGGTCACGGCGCGCTCTTCTGGTTCCCGCTCCGGATCCCGGTGCGGTGCTCCGTCCCGCCGGGCAGCCACTCGACGACGAAACGCAATGCCCGTATGCCCGCTACGTGGAGCGAGTCCGCTTCACCTCGGCCTCCAACGTGTCTATCTGCTCGTTGAGGGCGATCAGCAGCCGGGCATGCGCGGTCGCGGCGGCGGCGTAGGTGGCGGCGACCGGGGCCGCGACGAGCTGGGACTCGCGCAGCGCGGCCGCGATCGCCGCGGTCTTCTGGTCACGGTTACGGCGGCGGTGCCGGGCGAGAACGGCCGTGATCTGTGCCTTCGTCAGCTTCGCCGCCCGTTCGGGAGTGGGTGCCTTGATCAGCAGTTCCAGGGCGTCGGTGCTGGTCAACTCCAGGCTGGCGTATGCGGTGAGCGCGCTTCCGCGGAGTTGGCGTCCGGGCCGCCGCCGAGCATGCCGTGCCCGACGAAACCGGCGTGCGGCGGTTCGTGCCCCGAGCCGCCGCCGGACACCAGAGCGATCCGCCCGCCCCCGCGCGCGTCCCGGGGAGCCGCCCGGCAGCGACAGGCGGACACGGTTCGTGTACCACCACCGCATCGCCCGAGGCCCCTTGCTGTCGGAGCCGCATCTTGATCTCCTGTTGTCGCTGTACGTGAACGTACGGTGTGAAGGCGTCCGGCCGGCCATGGGGGAACGATGTCGAGTACCGCAGTTGTGATCGGAGCGAGCATGGCGGGCATGCTCGCTGCCGCGGCCCTGTCCAGGGTCGTCGACACGGTGACCGTGCTGGAGCGCGATGAGTTGCCGGACCGGCCTCAACCGCGAAGAGGCCTCCCCCAAGGCAGACACGCTCACATCCTCCTGCCGAGCGGCAGCGACGCGATCGAGGACCTGGTGCCCGGCGGA
Source organism: Streptomyces sp. NBC_00190 (assembly GCF_036203305.1). GTDB lineage: Bacteria > Actinomycetota > Actinomycetes > Streptomycetales > Streptomycetaceae > Streptomyces. The sequence continues at coordinate 8,485,282 of NZ_CP108131.1, forward strand.
GGCATACGCAAGCGGCTGATCGCCGCGGGGGCCCGCGAACTGGCACTCATCGGCGGCTTAGTGACGCTGGGTCCGCAGGGCTGGTACCGGCGCTGGCCGCAGGCCGGCTATCCCCTGCTGGTCTGCAGCCGGGATCTGATGGACTGGACCGTACGCGACGCCGTATCGGGCAGTGCCGCCGTCACCGTCCGCCACGCCCGGGCAGCCGGCTTGCTGGGGACGGCCCAGCGGGTGACCGGCGTGCGCGCGGTCATCGACGGACGCGAGGAAGATCTCGTCGCGGACCTCGTCGTCGACGCGAGCGGACGCGGATCACGCATCGAGCACTGGCTCGCCGGTCTCGGCATTTCCGGTGTGCCCAAGGACGAGGTCGACTCCGGACTCGTCTATGCCAGCCGCCTCTACCGGATTCCACCGGGAGCCGACGCCTTCCCGCTGACGCAGGTCACCGCCGACCCCGCGGCCTCCCGGCCCGGCCGGTCCGGGCTCCTCCTCCCGGTGGAGGACGGGCGGTGGCTGGTCAGCCTGGGCGGCACTCGCGGCGGCCAGCCGACCGCCGACCCCGATGACTTCGTACGCTTCGCACTCGGACTGCGTCATCCCATCGTGGGCCAGCTGATCGCCGGTGCCGAGCCGCTGAGTGAGGTGGTGCTCAACCGGAGCACGGGCAACGAACGTCGCTTCTTCGAAAGGGCCGCGGTCTGGCCCGAAGGGCTGGTGGCGCTCGGCGACGCCGTCGCCACCTACAACCCGGTGTACGGACAGGGCATGTCGGTGGCCGCCCTCGGTGCGCAGGCCTTCGGTCGGGAACTGGACAGGAGCGGCATCGCCGCGGCCGGACTGGCCCGTCGTGCGCAGCGGGCGGTCGGGAAGGTGGTGAACGCCGCCTGGACCATGTCCGTGAGCCAAGACCAGTGGTTCCCCGGTGTGCGCGGGAAGACGCCCACGGTCGCGGACCGGCTCCTGGCGGGCTACACGGGGCGCATGACACGGGTGGCCACCACCTCGTACCGGGTGTCCGCTGCCATGTGCGAGGTCACCACCCTCCAGGCGAACACCCTCCGGCTGTTGCGGCCCTCCCTGCTGTTCGCGACGCTCACCGGTCCCGTCCTTCCGCCTCTGTCAGGACCGCCGCTGACCGGGGAAGAACGAGCGGTCCTCGATCTCCTCAGGGCCGGTGAGCGCCGGTGAGACCGTCGGTCTCGGTGCGGGCCCGGCGGCGGGCGTCCCGGACGATCGGAGACCGAAGGGCCCGCGAGATCCGGGCCAGGTCGCTGGTGACGACAGCGCGTTCGCCCGAGCTGGAGGGCGGTACCTCGGACTGAGCTGATCTGCTGGCCATGGCGCGGCGCTCCACAGCAGCGATGATCACGGCGGCGTCCGCGATGGCGGCCGCCTCGATGCCGGTGGCGCCTCGTGCCAAGGCCGCTGAACGGGCGTCGTGTTGGACCGTGACGTCGAAGTGGGGCACGCACGTCACGAGTCGGTCACCGATGTAGGTGTGCCGCTGGGTCAGCCGCAGGCGCGGAGCGGGACGCCAGCGGGACAGCGCCACCGGGATGGGGTTGGCCGTGCTCCGGACGGGGGCCACGGCGCGGGCCAGCGGAGCGAGCCGCCAGTAGCGGATGGCATCCTCACCGTGGTGCCCCACCAGCGGAAGGAGGAATCCCATCGACACCAGGACGGCGCTGGGGGCGGTCACCCCGCGGGCGATCTCGATGAGGACGCCCCAGTCGTGGCCCATCCAGCGGGCGACGACGGCACCCGCCACGGCGGGGTCGTAGACGCCGTAGTGCAGCAGGTAACCGGTCGAGAGGACGCGCAGCCCGACCCGGAGCGTTCCGTGCACGTCATGGGACCAGCGCCAGCACAGGCGGCTGGCGGTCAGTGACGCGAGGGCATGGGCGACCACGTAGAGGACGATCATCTCGCGGATGAACGGGGTGGTCGCGTAGTAGGTATCGAAGTCGGTGCGTCGCTCGACAGGGGTGTCACCGAGCACGAACAGGACGGCGATCACGGCGCAGATGGTGCCGTAGACGGCGATCGTGATGCGCGACAACCGCCGGGTCTGAGCCACGTCGGGCCCGCGCCAGTTGAGCACCAGCACGATGGACGAGCCGGAGCAGGCAGTGAGCAGGATGTAGATGAGCGGTACCGCGACGTTGGTGACGCCCGTGAGACGACGGAGTGCGACGACCGCACCCTCGGCGCTGAGAACGAGAACGCCTCCGCCGACGAGGAGCAGGGCACAGATCGAGAAGAGCAGCCAGTCCCGGCCGCGGGCACGCAGCAGTGCCGGCATTTTGAGCAGGCATGCCAACAGCAGCAGTCCGCCGGAGAGGTAGAAGGCGATGTCACTCATCGGGCGTGCACGGCCCCCCGGCAGTAGGTCCGTCCACGTCAGGTCCGGGGCCCCTGACGGAGCGACCGCTCGATCCGCCAGGTGACCTGGAGGGGGTCCCGGCGCCGCAGGGTGCGGAGGAAGGAGCGCATCTCGGTCGCGAATTCCAGCCCGAAGCGTTCTGCTTCCTCTTCCACTGCGGCCTCGAAGTCCGTGCGGGCCGCGTACGCGAGATCGCTGTGCGCCATGTCGCCCAGCCGCTCGTCCGGAGAGGCGAGGAGCAGGGCGATGACGTGCTCCACCGCGTCCAAGCGAGTGCTGTGGCCGCGTGCCGCGGCGGGACCCGCCTGTGTGTGCGCGACGCAGTGCCCTTCCATCATGTGCCAGATCTCATGTCCCAGGATCACGAGTTCGTGCTCGGCGCTCGCCGCGTCCTCGCGGACGGCAAGGATGTCGAGGTCCTGCCTGTCCAGCCACAGGCCGCTGGCCGTGTTGGGGGGGAAGGCGGCTCTTTTCAGGATCACCGGGCGTCCGCGTCTGACACTGAGCACGCGACCGAGGGCGTCGAAGATCTCTTCGCGGTCGTCAGCGGTCACCATCTGCGCCACGTTGGTGACCAGTTGGACGCTCAACGCCTTCATCCGACGTTCCGCGTGCGCACGAAGTGTTCGCCTCGCTAACACCGCAGCTCCTGTTCCTCTCCGGCGGCAGGGCCACGTGAGACGTGGTCTGATTCCTCTGGCCTGTGAGGGCGCGCTGCCGCCCGCCGGTCATGATCACTAGTGCTCACTGCAGGACACACTAGTCACGTCGTCAACCCCGTAACCGCGGTGCGGCGTGAATGCGCCAGGCCGGGCGTCCGGGCCGGAATCACCGGCCTCCCTGTCTCTCTTCGCGCACCTGCCGTTCCAGTGTGGAGATGAGGCCTTCGAGGAGCTTCCACTGTTCGGGCGGGAGGCCCGCGGCCGTACGCAGGGCGACGGTGCGAGGGCCGTAGCCCGCCTGCCCGGCGGCCGCGCGCAGCTCGGCGAGCAGGGGGCGGAGGGCGTCGTTGAGGGCGGTTGCCGGATCACGGCTCAGCCAGCCGTTGGGCTCCCCGAAGAAGTACGTCTCGATTCCGGCCTGCGTGTCCGCCCGCGGGCTGCTCGCATGACTCGCGTCCTGGGTGGTGTCCTGCGCGTTCTTCATCCGGTTGACGAGCCTGGACAGACTCGCCCGGGTGGCGCCGTAGGAGGCGGCGATGTCCTCGTAGGAGGGTTTGGTGCCGTCGGGTCGGCGTCGGCTCTCCCGCAGGAACTCCAGGCGGCGGACGATCCGCTCGCCGATTCTCTCGGGCTTCAGCTCTTGGTCGGCCAGCAGGTGAGCGACCACCTCCCGAGCCTCGCCGCTGTCGATCGACAGCTTGTCCAGATCGATCACCTCGTCGCGGCTCCTCTCGTCCCCGAGGAGGGCGTCGATCTCGCGCAGGGTCACGGCGAGGGCAAAGCGCGGCGATTCGTTCACCGGTCGGTCTCCTGATCTCTCACCGGCAGGGCCTCCTTGGAGCCAGGTGGGTAGCTGAGCTGACCCGAGTTGACGTCCCAAGACGATAGCCGCTACGGGCGCCGCGTGACCAAGTCGCTGGGTACTGCAATGACCGTCCATGGATACAGAAGTTGACATCCCGCGTGGGTGGGTTGCAGGATCGTCACACGGTGCCGCGTGGCTGCGCGTCGTTCGGAGGCGGCTCCTGCCGGACCGTCGGACCGGATCGATGAGGCGGCCAAGGGAGCAGCGGCACCGCACGGTTCCGGCCGACGGGTACCAGGAGTCACGGCTGCGGTGCGAGAAGACACGGCTGTCGGCTGCGTCGTTCTGCCAGGGCTCGGAGACGCCTGGTGACCAGTCCTCCCTGGCGTCAAGGTCAAGCCGGCAGGTCTCTCTTTACCGAAGGGTGGTGCGGTTATGGATACTGCTGACGATTTTCGTAACTGGTTGACGGAAAGAATCGGGGAGCGGCTGGGGGTCTCGGCTCATGCGGTCGATGTGGACACCCAATTTCGCGACCTCGGTATCGATTCCGTCGGAATGACCGCTCTTACCGCCGAGTTAGCCACGCGCCTGGGGCGACCCCTCTCTCCGACCGTCGCATGGCATTTTCCGACCGTGTCCCGTCTCGCCGCGAACCTCGCCGCGGCGCCGGCGCCCGATCGTGGTGCGGCGCGGGGCGAGACCCGTGGTACCGCGATGCACGACGAGCCCATCGCCGTCATCGGGCTCGCCTGCAGGTTTCCCGGCGCGCCGAACGCCGAGGAGTACTGGAACCTCCTCCGGTCCGGGGCCGACGCCGTCACCGGCATACCGGCCGACCGATGGGATGGCGACGCGCTGTACGACCCTGATCCGTCGACACCCGGGAGGATGAGCACGCGCCGGGGCGGGTTCATCCGCGACGTGGACCAGTTCGACCCTCAGTTCTTCGGTATCTCACCGCGTGAGGCCGTCCAGATGGACCCTCAGCAGCGGCTCGCGCTGGAGCTCACCTGGAGCGCCCTGCAGGACTCCGGCATACCGCCCGCCTCGCTGCGCGACAGCAGCGCGGGTGTGTTCCTCGGGACCCTGTGGAGCGACTACGCCAGGCTCGCCGGACGCGACCTCGCGGGGATCGGTCAGCACTCGGCCACCGGCCAGGAACCCAGCATCATCCCGGCCCGCGTCTCCTACACCCTTGGCCTCCAAGGCCCGAGCATCGGCGTCAACACGGCCTGCTCGTCGTCCCTGGTCGCCGTACATCTGGCCTGCCAGAGCCTGCGCGCCGGCGAAAGCACGCTCGCTCTCGCCGGGGGCGTCAACCTCGTGCTCGCTCCGGAGAGCAGCACCGCGATGACGAAGCTCGGGGCCATGAGTCCTGACGGGCGCTCCAAGGCATTCGATGCCGCCGCGGACGGATACGTGCGCGGTGAGGGAGCCGGACTGGTGGTCCTCAAACCGCTGTCCGCAGCACTGGCCGACGGGGACCGGATCCACTGCGTGATCCGCGGCAGTGCGGTCAACAACGACGGCGCCAGCAACGGGCTCACCGCGCCCAGCCCGTCGGCGCAGGTGAACATGCTGCGTACGGCGTACACGCGAGCCGGTGTCGACGTACACGACGTCCAGTACGTAGAAGCCCATGGAACCGGAACCCGACTGGGCGACCCCATCGAGGCGCATGCGCTCGGCACGGTGCTCGGTGCCGGCCGCCCGGCGCAATCGCCGCTGCTGATCGGATCGGTCAAGACCAACATCGGCCATCTCGAGGCAGCCGCCGGAATCGCCGGGCTGATCAAGGTTGCGCTGGCGATCCGCCACCGTGTCATCCCCCCGACCCTGCACCACCACGAACCCAACCCCGACATCCCCCTCGACGAGTTGCGCCTCAGCGTTCCGACCGTCCCGACCGTCTGGCCGGCCGAGGACCGCGCCCTGCTCGCCGGAGTCAGTTCCTTCGGGTTCGGCGGCACCAACTGCCACGTCGTCCTCGAGGGTCCGCCCACCAGGCCCGTGCAGATCCTGCCGCTGTCGGCCCCTACACCGGAGGCTCTGCGGGAGGCCGCCGCGGCGATGGCCGACGCGCTGGCAGAGGCCGGCCCGCAGTCCGTGGCGGACTGGTGCGGGACCGCGGCACTACGGCTCGGCGGACACCCCTACCGGACGGCAACGACCGTCCGGACCCAGGGCGAACTGCGCACCGCACTGGAACGCATGGCGGGTGAGGGCGCCCCGCACCCTCCGGCTGATCAGCCGCCCCGGCTGGCCTTCGTGTTCTCCGGTCAGGGCTCGCAGTGGTGCGCGATGGGCCGGGAACTGCTGCACGGCGAAGCCGTGTTCCGCGAGGCACTGCTCCGGTGCGACCACCTGATACACGAGCGCACCGGCATATCGGTGGTGGCAGAGATATGCCGCGAGGCCGACGAGTCCCGCCTGGACGGGACGGAGGTGATGCAACCGGCAGTCTTCGCGGTGCAGGTCGCCCTCGCCGAGCTGTGGCGCTCCTGGGGCATCGAGCCGGACGCCGTGGTGGGGCACAGTCTGGGCGAAGTCGCGGCAGCCCATGTCGCGGGTGTACTCCGGCTGGAGGACGCGGTGAGCATCGTCTGCCACCGCAGCCGGCTGATGTCACGGATCGACGGGCTCGGCTCGGTCGCGGTGGTGGACCTCCCGTTCGCGGAGGCCCAGGAGCTGGCCGCGGCCCACCCGGGCGGCATCTCCGCGGCAGGTTCCAACAGTCCCGGCACGTCGGTCCTCTCGGGTGACGTGGCGGCGCTCGACGCGTGCCTGACGGAGCTGGGCCGCCGGGGCGTCGGCTGCCGGCGAGTGAACATGAGCGTGGCCGCCCACAGCGCGCAGTGCGACGCCCTCCTGCCCGAACTGCGGGAGGCCCTGACCGGGATCCGGCCGATGCGGGCTCGGGTTCCCCTCATGTCATCGTTGACGGGCGACTTCGTCACGCACAGGGACCTCGGCCCGTCCTACTGGGAGCGCAACCTGCGTGACGCGGTCCTGTTCGCCCCCGCGGTCGAGCGGTTGCTGGACGCCGGGTACGACACCTTCCTCGAGGTCAGCCCGCACCCCGTGCTGACGAACTCCGTGGACCTGACCGCTCGGCACCATGGCGTGCCGGCCCGTTCGATGCCTTCCCTGCGCCGCGGTGCGGACGCCCGAGAGGTCATGCTGGACACCCTCGGAGAGCTGTACCGTTCCGGCCGCGACGTGACCTGGCGACCGGTGTTCCCCGCCGACCTGCGCCTGGTCGCGCTTCCGCAGGCGGCGGCCGGACCCGCAGGCGACCCGCCGGAGGACCACCGGGTCCGGACCCTTCCGCTGTCCGCGCACTCGCAGGCCGCGCTGCGCGATCTGGCACGCAGCACGGAAGCCCGGCTCGCCGGGCCGGAGCACGTGGACCTCCACGACCTGTGTCATTCCGCGGCGCGCACAGGCGACCGCCACGACCACCGGCTGGCCGCGGTGTTCACATCGCGTGAACAGCTCCGTCACCAGCTCGCGGGATATGCCGCGGACCGCCGGCCGCCGGGTGTCGCGACCGGACGTGCCGTGCGCCGGACGAAGGGCCCTGTGTTCCTGTTCTCCGGTCAGGGGACCCAGACCGCCCGGATGGGCTGCGAACTGCTCGCAGGCGAGGCCGTCTTCCGGGACGTGCTGGAGCGGTGCGACCAGTGGCTGGCCGAGCACGCGGGCTGGTCGCTCATCGACGAGCTCGAGGCGGCCGAGGAGTCGTCGAGGATCAACGAGACGGAGATCACCCAGCCCGCCCTGCTCGCGGTGCAGGTCGGTCTGGCCGAGCTCTGGCGGTCCTGGGGCGTCGTACCCGCCACGGTGGTGGGGCACAGCGCCGGCGAGATCGCTGCCGCCCACTGCGCGGGCGTCCTCAGCCTGGAGGACGCGATGCTGGTCGCCCTGCACAGGGGACGGGTGTTGCAGCGGGCCACCGGGCGGGGCCGGATGGCCGCAGTGGGCCTGGGCGCGGCGCAGGCCGCGAAGCTGGTGGCGGGCCGAAAGGGCCAGGTGTCCGTCGCCGCCGTCAACGGCCCGCGCACCACCCTCCTGTCAGGCGAGACCGAGGCCCTGCGGGAACTGCTCGATGACCTCGACCCCGCCGTCTTCCGAAAGATGCTGCGCGTCGGCTATCCCTCGCACAGCCCGCAGATGCGCGTCTACGAGAGGGAACTGGGGGAACTGCTGGCGAACGTCCGGCCGGGCCCGGGAGATGTTCCAATCTTCTCCACCATCGAAGGGGCCCTGTGCCCGGGCACGTTCTTCGACGCGTCCTACTGGGTCCGTACGATCAGCGAACCCGTGCGGTTCTCCGAGGCTGCCGAGGCGCTCATCGCGGACGGCAGCCGGTCGTTCGTGGAGATCGGGCCGGAAGCCGTCCTCCTGGCCCCGCTGTCCCAGCACCTCGAGCAGAACGGCGTCGAAGGTGTCCTCGTCCCGTCGCTACGCCGCGACGCCGGGGAACGCGAAAGCCTCCAGGAATCGGCCGGCGCCCTGTACGCCGCCGGCCACCCGGTCGACTGGACCGCGGTGCAGAGCCGTCCGGGGCGGTTGGTCGCCACCCCTGAGTACCCCTGGCAACGCGAGCGGTACTGGATCACCCCCGCCCCGCTGGCCGGGCAGGAACCCGCCGTCGGGAGGGTGGCGGACCTTCTGGAGCGCTCGGACGTCGACCGGCTGATCGACGAGATCGCCGCCGACGGCGATCTGTCCGAGGAGGAGACCCGGCTGCTGCCGAGGATCCTTCGCCGGCTCACAGCCGACCGCCCGGCCCCCGGACCACCCGAAGACGCGGGTGAGTGGCTGCACCGGACGGTCTGGCGTGACCAACCGCTGCGGTCCGGCGGGCGGACCGAAGGCCCCGGAACCTGGATCGTCCTCACCGACGGCGTCGACGACCCGCTCGCGTGGTCCGTGCGCAACGCCCTGCATGACGCCGGCGAGGAGTGCGCCCTCATCGCGGTCGGTACGACGACCGACGACGAGCTGTCCGCCGAGCTGCACCGCGCCATGAGGGCAACGGCTCACCCGTGCCGTGGAGTGCTCCGGATCGCCCCGGCCACGGTGGCCGGGAATCCCGGTGCCCTGACTGCGCAGTCCCTCGAAGGCTGTCTCCGGCCGGCGCTGACGGTCATCCGGCAGCTCGCCTCCTGGCAGGGGCCGTCCGCACCGCGCCTGTGGATCGCCACGACCGGTGCCCAGGCGGTGAGCGGGAAGCCTGCCGAGGATGCCGTTGCGCACAGCGCCCTCTGGGGCTTCGGTCGCGTGGCGGCGCTCGAGCATCCCGAGGTCTGGGGCGGTCTCCTCGACCTCGACCCGGATGCGGGAGCCCCGGACGACCGGGCGGGGATGCTGGTCGCGGAACTCCTCGACGGAGACGGCGAGGACCAGGTGGCGTTCCGGGGCGGGCGCCGCCACGTGGCGCGGCTGGCGCTCGCCGACGAGGTGATCAAGCCCGCCGGTGAGGACCTGATCCGCCCGGATGCGAGCTACCTGATCACTGGAGGGCTGGGCGGACTGGGTCTCACGGTCGCCCAGTGGCTGGTTGCCGCCGGCGCCCGCCACCTGGTGCTGCTGGGCCGTCGCCCGGCCGACGCGGACGCCCGCAAGACGCTCGCGCGACTGACGGCGGCGGGTGCCTCGGTGCACGTCCTGCAGGCCGATGTCACCGAGGCCGCCGAAGTGCGGGCCGTACTGAACCGTTTCGGGCGCGAGCTGCCCGGTCTGCGCGGCGTCATCCACGCGGCGGGCGTCCTCGACGACGGGACCCTGCTGCACCAGGACTGGGACCGGTTCGCGGGGGTTCTGGCCCCGAAGGTGCTGGGCGCGCATCACCTGGACGTGCTCACCCGGGAGCTTCCGCTCGACTTCTTCGTGCTCTTCTCGTCCTTCGTCGCGGTCCTCGGATCTCCCGGGCAGGGCGGCTACGCGGCGGCCAACGCCGCCCTCGACAGCCTGGCCCACCGGCGCAGGTCGCTGGGGCTGCCCGCCCTGAGCGTGAACTGGGGGCCGTGGGACGGCGTCGGAATGACGGCGGGCTCGGCGGCCGCGGCGCGGTTCCGGTGGAGCGAGCGCGGCGCCCGGACCATCGGCCGAGAAGCCGGCACGCGCCTGTTCGACCGGGTCCTGGCCTGCTCCTCACCCCAGATCGGTGTGTTCTCGGTCGACTGGGAGGCGTACCGCGCATGGCTCCCTGCCGGGGCGCGGCGCGAACTGCTGGCCCTGGTCCATGACGAGGCCGGCAGCGGCACCGCGGCTGACGACCGGGATGCCCGGCTGTCGCTGCCCGCCCGGCTGGCGTCGCTGGATCCGGTCGACCGGCTGGAGCATCTCGTGACGCACGTCGGCTCGCGTGCCGCCGGCATCCTCGGCTTCGCCGAGGGCCGCACGGTGGACCCGCAGACCGGCTTCTTCCAGCTCGGCATGGACTCACTGATGGCGATCAGGTTCGTGGTACGGCTGCGCGAGGACTTCGGGGACCGGCTGCGTCTGCTCAGCACGCTGCCCATCGACCACCCGACGTGCGCGTCCCTCGCCGCCCACCTGCTCGACCAGCTGGGGCTCGGCACGCCGCCGGACGCTGCCGACGCGACCGGGTCGGAACCGGACATCGACGAGGACCTGATGGCGGAGGTGGAGCGCCTCTCCGCTGCTGACGCGGCGAAATATCTCGACGAACTCATGGGCGCAGCCGAAGACCGAGGGGAGCAGACACATGAGTAGCATCACCGCCCGCATCGCCGCGCTGCCCGCGGCCCAGCGCGCCCTGCTGGAGGAGCGGCTGCGGCAGCGGCGGGAGTCGCCGGGCCCCGAGCCGATCGCCGTCGTGGGCATGGGATGCCGCTTCCCCGGTGGGGTCGGCGGCCCCGAGGCGTTCTGGACCCTGCTGAGGTCCGGGGCGGACGCGACGTCGACCGTGCCCGAGGGCCGCTGGGACGCCGAGCGGCTGCACGACCCGGAAGGCACCCGGCCGGGCACGGTCCGGACGACGCGCGGAGGCTTCCTCGACGACATCGACATCTTCGACGCGGAGTTCTTCGGCATCTCGCCCCGTGAAGCGGAAACCCTCGATCCCCAGCACAGGCTGCTGCTGGAGGTCGCGTGGGACGCGCTGGAACACGCCGGACAGGCACCGGGAGCGCTCCAGGGAACCCAGACCGGCGTCTTCGTCGGCATCGGAATCGATGATTACAAGTCCCTGCAGACATCCGATCTCACGCGCATCGACGGGCACACCGGCACCGGCAACCTCTTCTGCGCGGCACCTGGACGCATTTCCTACGTGCTGGGCCTTCGCGGGCCGTCCCTCGCCGTCGACACGGGCTGCTCCTCATCACTGGTGACCGTGCACCTGGCTATGCAGAGCCTGCGCTCCGGTGAATGTGACCTGGCGCTCGCGGGAGGCGTCAACGTGATGGTGTCCCCGGAGATGACCGTCTTCCTCTCCCAGGCGGGCGTGCTGTCCCCGGGAGGGCGCAGCCGGGCGTTCGACGCCTCCGCCGACGGCTACGCACGCGGTGAGGGAGCCGGGCTCGTCGTACTCAAGCGGTTGTCGGACGCCGAAGCCGCAGGGGACGAGGTGCTGGCCGTCCTCCGGGGCTCCGCGGTGAACCACGGCGGCCGCAGCAGTGGTCTCACCGTCCCGAACGGCAGCGCGCAGAGGGAGCTGGTGACCCGCGCCCTGGCGGTGAGTCAGGTGGCTCCGGCCGACATCGACTACGTGGAGACCCACGGCACCGGAACGTCGCTGGGCGACCCCATAGAGGCGAACGCGCTCGGATCCGTTCTCCGGGAGGGGCGAGCAGCGGACAGACCGCTCCTCATGGGCACGGTCAAGACGAACATCGGGCACCTGGAGGCGGCGGCGGGGATCGCCGGACTGATGAAGGTGGTGCTGGCGCTGCGTGCCGAGGAGATCCCGGCCAGCCTCCACCTGCACGAACGCAACCCCCAGATCTCCTGGGACGACCTCCTGCTGGACGTACCGGTCGACGCCGCGCCATGGCGACGGAGCGGTCGTCGCAGGCTGGCCGGTGTCAGTTCCTTCGGGGTCGGCGGGACCAACGCGCACGTGATCGTCGAAGAGGCTCCGCCGCGCACCGCGCCGCGGGGCGGGGAAAAGGACCGGCCGGTCCACCCGGTCGCGTTGTCGGCCAAGGACGAGCCCGCCCTGCGCCGGCTCGTGCAGCGCTACCGACGCCACCTCGAACGCCATCCGGAGCTCTCCCTGGCGGATGTGGCGCACTCCACGAACACCGGGCGTACGCACTTCGGCCGCCGTCTGTTCTTCGTGGCAGCGGACACCGAAGACCTGCGGGCGCAACTCACCGCCTGGGAAGAACGACCGGCCCCGGCGCCGGCCCCGGCCCGCACGCCCGGCAGCACCCCGCGGACCGCGTTCCTCTTCACCGGACAGGGCGCGCAGCACTTCGGCATGGGTGACGGACTGTACGCCACCCAGCCGGTCTTCCGGCAGGCGATCGACACCTGCGCCGGGCTGCTCCGTGACCGGTACGGATGGTCCCTCGTGGACGTCCTCTACGGAGAGGACGCCGACCGCTCGCTGATCGACCGCACGGGATACGCCCAGCCGGCTCTCTTCGCCGTCGCCTACGCGCTGGCGTCCATGTGGAAGGCCTGGGGCGTCACGCCGTCCGCCGTGCTCGGCCACAGCGTGGGGGAGATCGCGGGTGCCTGCGTGGCCGGCGTCCTGCGGCTGGAGGACGCGCTGAGGCTGGTCGCCGAGCGAGGCCGGCTCATGCAGGAGCTTCCCGACGGCGGAGGGATGGCTGCTGTCCAGGCGGACGAGCCGACCGTGTCCGCGATGCTGGCTCCCTACGCGGGCCGGCTGTCCGTGGCAGCGGTGAACAGCCCGACGCAGACGGTCGTGTCAGGCTCCGCGGAGGCCCTGGACGCCCTGATCGCGTCCCTGCGCGGCAGCGGTACCGGCGCTCGTCGGCTCAACACCTCCCACGCCTTCCATTCCGCGTCCATGGATCCGGTGCTGGAGCCCTTCGGGGACGTGGTCGCGGGCATCCCGCACCGGCCCGGGCGTACGCCGGTCATCTCCACGGTCACGGGTCGGCAGGTCACCGGCGAGGAGATGGGACGCCACGACTACTGGGGCCGGAACGTCCGCCGGACGGTGCGCTTCCTCCCCGCCCTGCGTGCGCTGCTGGAACGGCGGTTCGACGCGGTGGTGGAGATCGGCCCCGAACCCGTCCTCGCCCGTCTCGTCCGCAAGGAGGGCCTGGACCCGCAAGGGGACCGGCCGTGGCTGGCTTCGCTGTCCCGGCACCGTGACGACTGGCGACAGGTGCTGGAGAGCCTGGGCAGCCTCTACACGGCCGGCGCGGACATCGACTGGCACGCGGTGGACGCCGGGTTCACCAGGAACCGGGTGGCGCTGCCGACCTACCCGTTCGCACGGCAACGGTACTGGAGGGACACCCGGCAGACCGGCGGTCCGCCTCAAGCCCGGGAAGCCGCGTTCCCCGGAGAGCGGCTCCGCTCACCCGCGCTCCGGGACACGGTGTACCGGAACCGGTTCACCTCCCACTCCCCGGCGTTCCTCGCGGATCACGTGCTCTTCGGCACCGTCGTGGCGCCCGGAGCCTCCCACCTGGCGATGGCCCTCGCGGCCGCGACGGAGGGGCGCGAGGGTGCAGGCGTCCTGCTCGACGGCGTCTCCTTCCCGCAGGCCCTGGCCCTCGACGCCGAAGGCAGAGAGGTCCAGCTCGTCATCGAGGGCGACGACGAGACGCTGCCCCGGGGCTTCCGCGTGGTCAGCGCCCCTGCGGGAACGGCGGAGCCGCATGCCTGGACCACGCACGCCACCGGCACCGTACGTACGGTGCCGGCGTCTGGGGAGTCCGACACCGGACCGGAGGCACCCACGCCGAGCGAGCTGCGGGCCCGCGGAGCCGGGCAGTTCGACGGTGCCGGCCTCTACGCCGCGATGCGTGACTCCGGTGCCGATCTCGGTCCGGGATTCCGCTACATCAGCGAGGTGGTGGGCCACCGCGCCGAGGCGCTGGTCCGCATGGACACCCCGGCGCCACGGGATCCGGGCGGCCGCTACGTCGTGCACCCCGGCCTGGTCGACGCATGCGTGCAGGCGGTGGTGGCCATGGTCTGGTCGGCCACCGGGGAACGCGAAGAGCTGGGCCTGCGGGTACCCATCCGCATGGACCAGGTGCGCTTCCACCAGGCACCGCCTGCCGGGACGCTGTGGTGCCACGTCACGGAGCGCCGGGCGGACAGCCCGGACGACGACACGGTCGTCGCCGACCTCGTGCTGCGCACCGCGGATCACCGGAAGGTCCTCGAGATCGACGGACTGTGGCTGCGCCGTGTGCCGGGCGACGCCCTGCTGCGCCCGGCCGACAGCGGTATCCACCAGAAGACCACGATCAGGCAGCTGACCTGGACGGCCACCGGCCCGGCGCCGGCCGGTGGCACGGCGCCCGAGGCCGAATGGATCGTCTTCGCCGACCGTGGCGGTGTCGGCGCCGCGCTGGCCTCCCGGCTGCGCGCGGACGGGCATCCCGTCACCGTGGTCGAGCCGGACGCCGCGGCCGCTTCCGCCGGGGGCGACGGGACCTTAGCACTCGTGCCCGAGTGGACCCACCCAGGCCGGCCCGGGAAGGTGGCGTTCCTGTGGGGGCTCGACGAGCCCGAAGGTGATCTCACCGCGGAGTCTCTCGACGAAGTCCAGCGCACGGGTTCGGCCGCGTTGATGACGGTCCTGCAGGGGCTGGCCGCTGCCGGGACGGACGCGACGGTGCTGGTCGCGACACGCGGAGTGCACCGGGTGACGCAGGGGCCGGTCCGGGTCGCCCACGCCCCGCTGTGGGGCCTCGCCGCCATAGCCAATGCCGAGAACCCCGAGGTACGCAGCCTCCTGGTCGACCTCGACCCACGTGCGCAGGCACCGGAGCGTGAGGCCGAATGGCTGCACGCGGAGGCGGGCCGGGGCATCGGCGACGGCGAGCACGTCTCCTTCCGGGACGGGCGGCGGCACCTCGCCCGGCCGACGCCCTGGCTGCCCCCTCGCGGGGCCGGTCGGGCCGACCGGCCGCTGAGCCCGGACGGGACGTACCTGGTGACCGGAGGACTCGGCGCACTGGGCCTGCACACGGCCCGCTGGCTGGTGGAACGCGGGGCTCGGAACCTCACCCTGATCGGGCGCCGGGAACCTTCGGCGGCCGCGCGCCGGGCGATCCGTGCCTGGGAGCTGTCAGGCGTCCGGGTCGCGACCCGCAGCGTCGACGTCTCGGACCGCCTGGCCCTACAGTGGGTCCTCACCGAGCTGGATGACTTCATGCCACCGCTGCGCGGCGTGGTCCACGCGGCCGGCGTCCTGGACGACGGCAGCCTGCAACGGCAGGACCCCGGCCGGCTCCGCTCGGTGATGGCACCGAAGACACGCGGTGCCTGGAACCTCCATGTGCTCACCCAGGACCGGGACCTGGACTTCTTCGTCCTCTACTCTTCCGCCGCTGCCCTGATGGGATCCCGGGGCCAGAGCGGCTACGCCGCCGCGAACGCCTTCCTCGACGCCCTCGCACACCACCGGCAGCACAACGGGCTTCCCGGTACCAGCATCGCCTGGGGGCCCTGGAGCGGGGAGGGCATGGTCGCCACCCTCGACGCGGCCTCCAAACGGAGGCTGGCGGCGCTCGGATTCGAACTGCTCGATCCGGAGGCCGCGTTCCGGGCCCTCGCGGACGTGCTGCGGGCCGGGGCAGCGCACGCCTACATCCTGGCGGGGAAGCACACGGGCGGAGCAGCTGGGGGGCCGCGTCCGGCGCAGGACGGGTCTGCCGCCCGGCAGTCCGTCTACGCCCGCCCCGCCGCCCTCGGAGCCGCGAATCCGCCGCGCGACGACACGGAGGCGGCCCTCGTCGCCATCTGGGAGTCGCTGCTCGGCATCCACCCGATCGGCGTGGACGACAACTACTTCGAACTGGGAGGCGATTCCATCACCAGCATCCGGATCACCAGCAAGGCGAAGCAGGCCGGCATCAGACTCACCGAGGCCGACGTCTTCGCACACCCGACCGTGGCGGCCCTGGCCCGGACCGCACGGCCCATGGCGCCGCCGGCCGATGACGGTCCCGTGCGGGACGGCCGGACGGTGGCGGAACCGGCCGACGCCGGTTTTCCGGGTGTCCCGCTTGCCGCGGACGACCTGCGGCGGCTGATGGCCAAGATCGAGGCGACCGCCGAAAAGGAAGGCGGCCCGCCGGAAGAGCGCACCGATCGGATCGGCGGCAGCACGGGAAGGCGGAGCCGGTGACCGGGCACATCGAGGGCATCCATCCACTCGCGCCCATGCAGCAGGGGCTGCTGTTCCACACGATCCTCGACCCGGGCGCGTCCTTCTACGTCGATCAGGTGATCCAGACCCTGGACGGCGACCTGGACCCCGCAGTGCTGGAGCAGGCCTGGCAGCGCGCCATCGACCGTCATGGCGTGCTGCGGTCCTCCTACCACTGGGAGGGCCTGGACGAGCCCGTGCAGGTGCTGCACCCCAGGAGTACCGCTCGCATCGACCGGTACGACTGGCAGGACACGGGATCCGACGACGACGTCCGGGCGCGACTGGAGGAGTTCCTGCGCGGCGACCGGCGCTCCGGGTTCGATCTGGATCGTGCGCCGCTTTTCCGGCTCAGCCTCGTCCGCGTCGACGAGAAGCGGCACGTGTTCGTCTTCCGCTACCACCACATCCTGCTGGACGCCTGGTCGGCTCTGATGCTGCTGGAGGAGGTGCTGTCGTCCTACGACAGCCTGGTGCGGGGGGAGGCGCTCGTCACGTCGGCCGTTCGCCCCTACCAGGACTACGTCGAATGGCTGCGCCGTCAGGACATGGGCCGGGCCGAGGAGTTCTGGAGCCGCGAGCTGGCGGGCTTCGAGGAGCCGACACCGATCACGGTGGGGGGCACGGGCGCAGGAGCGGCCGGCGGTTCGGGCACAGCGGCCGGCGGGGGCACCGACCGGGAGAACCCGGAGGCGTCCCTGGTGCTCGGCGAGGAGACCGGCGACGCGCTGCGCCGGCTGGCACGCGAGCACCGGATCACCCTCGGCACGGTGCTGCAGACGGCCTGGGGCCTGCTGCTGAGCCGGTACAGCGGGCAGCAGGAGGTCGTCTTCGGGACCACCATGACGCACCGTCCCACGGAGCTGGACGGCATCGAGGAGACCCTCGGCCTGTTCATCAACACGCTGCCGCTGCGGGTGCGGCTGCCCTCGGACTCACCGTTCTCCGAGGCGTGCGCCCGGACGCAGCAGCTGCAGACGAAGGTGAAGGCCTTCGCGGCCAGCCCGCTGGCGAGCGTCCAGCAGTGGAGCGACGTCCCCCCGGGTGCACCGCTGTTCGAAAGCATCATGACGGTGCTCAACGTGCCGAGGATCTCGAACCTGGGCCGGCGCAGCGGAGAACTCGACGTCCGCAACGGCGAATACCGCTATCGCACCAACTACCCCCTGACCGTCCTCGTGGTCCCCGCCCAGGAGCTCACCCTGCGCATCGGGTACGACAGGGACAGGTTCGACGCCGGCACCGTCGAGCGGATGCTCGGGCACCTCAGGACGATCCTGGAGACGGTGGCCGACGACTTCCAGGTCCGTGTCCGGGACGTCCCCCTGCTGACCCGCGAGGAAGAGCGGTCACTGGCCGACTGGAACGACACCGCGGCCGCGGCGGAACCCCTGCTCTGCGCGCATCACCTGGTGGAGCGGCAGGTCGGGCTCTCGCCGGACTCGCAGGCCCTCGTCTTCGGCGCCGAGGAGCTGTCATACCGGCAGCTGGACGAACGCGCGAACCAGCTGGCCCGCCTGCTGCAGGAACACGGCGTCGGCCCCGAGTCCCGCGTAGGACTCTGCATGGAGCGTTCCACCGACCTCGTGGTCGCCATGCTGGGTGTGCTCAAGGCCGGCGGCGCCTTCGTGCCGCTCGACCCCGCCTACCCGCAGGACCGCCTCGCCTTCATGGGCGAGGACGCCCGGCTGGCGCTGCTGCTGACCAGCAGCACGGTGCACGGGCGGCTTCCCCGCCTCGGTGTCCCCGGCATCCTGCTGGACGAGCAACGCGAGTCGCTCGACCGTCTGAGTACGGCTCCGCTACACAGCGGCGCACGCCCCGGGAACCTCGCCTACGTCATCTACACCTCGGGCTCGACCGGCCGGCCCAAGGGCGCTGAGATCACCCATGAAGGCCTGGTCAACAGCTGCCTCGCGCAGGTGGACGCGTTCGGCCTGGGCCCCGGGGACCGGGTGCTCCAATGGGCGTCGGCCAGCTTCGACGCCTCGGTGTTCGAAGTCTTCCTCGCGCTGAACGTGGGAGCCGTCCTGTGCCTGGCCTCCCAGCAGGACGTCATGCCGGGACCCGGCCTGGCCGACCTCCTCGCCCGCGAGCGGATCACCAGCCTCACCATCCCGCCGTCGGCCCTGGCAGCCCTTCCGCCGGAGGCGTCCGCAGGCCTGCCGGCACTGCGGAGCATCGTTCTCGCGGGCGAACCCCTGCCCCGGCTCCTGCTGGAGCGGTGGGCACCGGGACGGCGGATATTCAACGTGTACGGGCACACGGAGACGAGCATCTGGGCCACGGTCGAGGAGTGCCGGACCGACGGGACAGCTCCCTCCGTCGGGAGGCCGGTCCGCGGCATCCGGATCCACCTCCTCGACCACTGCGGCCAGCCCGTACCGGTCGGAGTTCCCGGTGAGCTGTACCTCGGCGGCACCGGAGTCGGCCGGGGCTACCTCAACCGGCCGGGGCTCACCGCGGAGCGCTTTCAGCCGGACCCGTTCTCCGCGTCGCCCGGGGGCCGTCTGTACCGGAGCGGCGACGTGCTGTGCAGACGCCCCGACGGCCGGCTCGACTTCGTGGGACGGGTGGACCGGCAGGCCAAGATCCGGGGCCTGCGCATCGAGACGGGCGAGGTGGAGAGCGCCCTGCGAGCCCATCCGGAGGTACGCGACGCGCTGGTCGAGGTGCGCGACGGCGCCGACGGAACCGCGACCGACCGCAGGCTCGTGGCCTACCTGCTGCTGCGACCGGACCCCGTCGGGCCCCCGGAGGACTGGCGGGTCTTCCTCCAGGCCACCCTGCCCGACTACATGGTGCCGGACTCCTTCGTCCCGTTGGACTCCTTCCCGCTGACCTCGAACGGCAAGCTCGACCTCGCGGCCCTCCCGGCACCCCGGCCCGTGGCAACGGTCGCCCGCACGGCTCCCCGCAACCCCAGGGAGGAACGGGTCGCCGAACTCTGGGCGCAGGCGCTGGGACTGGACGGCATCGGCGTGCACGACGACTTCTTCGCGGCCGGCGGGAACTCCATCAAAGCGACCCGGATCGTCGCCAGGATGCGCGAGGAGTGGCAGGTGGACCTGTCCGTGAGGGCGGTGCTGGAAGGCAGGACCGTCGAGGGCTGCACCGCCGCGTTGGCCGAGGCGCTGGCGGCCCGCACGGACGAGCCCGCGACCATCTGAGCTCCGCCGAACCGCGAACTCCCCATCTGAGCCACACCGTCCTGAGGAGGACCCGTGCACACCCCTGCCGAAGCCCCGTCCGACGCCTTCGCCGTCGTCGTCAACGAGGAGACGCAGTTCTCGATCTGGCCCGACGGACGTACCCCGCCGCCCGGCTGGCACACCACCGGGTTCCGCGGAACCCGGCACGAGTGCGTCGCACACATCGAAGAGACCTGGACCGACATGCTCCCGCGCAGCCTGCGGACCGCGCCGGAAGGTACGCGATGACCCCGGGGGCGGCCGGCTCCGAGCCCTGGTTCCCCTTCGGCGTGCCCGACCTCGACGCCCCGCTGAGGGTGTTCTGCCTGCCGTACGCGGGCGGCGGCGCCGGCCTCTACCGTTCCTGGCAGCAGCGCGCCGCTGCGGGCGCCGCCCTCGCGCCGGTTCAGCTTCCGGGCCGCGAGACCCGCTTGCGCGAGCCACCCGTGGAGGACTTCGAAACCCTCGTCACGCGCCTGGCCGGCGCCCTGGGTCCGTGGACCGGCGACCGCTACGCGCTCTTCGGGCACAGCATGGGCGGTCTGCTCGCCCACGAACTCGCGTACCGGCTCGAAGAGCTGACGGGAAGGCCGCCCGAACTGCTGGCCGTCTCCGCCTGCGCCGCGCCCGAGCTGGAGCGCCCCCGTCCGGCCATCCATCAACTGCCGCGGGAGGAGTTCGTAGCCGAGCTGCGCCGTCTCGAGGGCACCCCTGCGGAGGTGCTCGAGGACGACGAGCTGCTCGACCTGTGCATCCCCCGCATCCGCGCCGACTTCGCCGTACTGGCCAGCCACCGCCATCGCCCCCGGGCGCCGCTGAACTCGCGGATCACCGCGTTCTGCGGGACCCGCGACCCGCAGATTCCGGTCTGGTCCATGGAGGCCTGGCGCGGACACACCACCAGGGACTTCCGGTTGCACCTGATGGACGACGACCACTTCTTCATCCACCGGCACGAAGCAGCGGTCTTCCAGCACCTCGTGGACGGCGTCCGCGCGGTGCTGGGGGACGAGGCGGCCGGTGTCACCTCCCGACCCGACGAACGGACTTCCCGATGAAGAAAAAGGTGACCATCGTCGAGCTCTCGGTGTTCGAGCGGATCACCCCGCTCGTCTCCGGGTACCTCCAGGCCTACGCGTCCGAGGATCCCGAGATCCGCGCCTCGTACACCTTCGACAACTACTCCACCAGCATCAAGACCCCGATCACGGAGGTGTTGCGGGACGTGCTCGGCCGGCAGGCCGACGTGTACGCGTTCAGCTGCTACGTCTGGAACATGGGGTCGGTGCAGAAGCTGCTCCCGCTCATCCGGCAGGCCCAGCCCGACGCCGAGATCCTGCTGGGCGGCCCGCAGGTCATGAAGCACGGGCTGCGCTACCTCGATCCGGCGGACCCGCACATGGCGGTCTGCAACGGTGAGGGCGAGATCGCCTTCGCCGACTACCTGAGGGAGCTCACGGAGTCCGCGCCCGACCTCGCACGAGTCGGCGGACTCAGCTTCTTCCGGGACGGCGCGCTCGTCACGACGCCCGAGAGGGCCCGGATCACGGACCTGAACACGATCCCGTCCCCTTTCCTGACGGGACTGTTCGAGCCGAAGTACAGCATGAGCATCCTGGAGACCAACCGCGGCTGCCCGTACCACTGCGGATTCTGCTTCTGGGGCGCTGCCACGAACGACCGGGTCTACCGGTTCGACGAGGAGCGGGTCCGCGACGAGATCACCTGGATGTCACGCAACGACGTCCTCTTCCTCTACATCGCCGACGCGAACTGGGGAATGCTGTCGCGGGACGTCGAGTTCTCCGAGCACATCGCCGCCGCCTCCCGGGAGCGGCGCTTCCCGAGCGTCGTCTACTTCTCGTCGGCCAAGAACAAGCCGCACGCGGTGTCCAAGATCACTGGCATTTTCCAGGACGCCGGCCTCGTCACCTCGCAGCCCATCTCCATGCAGACCCTCGAACCCAAGAGCCTGGACCTGATCGCTAGGTCGAACATCAAGCTCAAGGCCTTCTCGGAAGTGCAGGACAACCTGCGGGACAAGGGCCTGAGTTCCTTCATCGAACTCATCTGGCCCCTCCCCGGCGAGACGCTCGACTCGTTCAAACGGGGGATCGGAACCCTCTGTGACAACTCGGCCCAGACGATCATCGCCTATTCGCACCTCCTCCTGAACAACACCCCGATCTACCACAACCGGGAAAAGCTCGGGCTGGTGACCCGTCCGGCCGGCGGCGGGGTCGCCGATGCCCGCATCGTGGTGGAGACGGAGCAGGTGTCGGCGGATGAATTCGTCGAGGGCATGCGCTACTTCTACGCGCTGCACGCCATTCACAACACCCGGAGCCTGCGTCTCGTCAGTCGGTATCTCAACGCGGCCGGAAAAATTCAGTACAGCGACCTCGTATCCGCTTTCGTCGACTACTGGCGGACCCGCCCGGCCGATGACCCGATCGTGGAATTCGTAGAGCGTTCCATCCGGGACGCCGAGTACTACGACGTCAACAACTACGGGCTGTTCATCCACACCGTGCTGCACGCCGAGCGCAGCCTGTTCAACGCCCAGGTCCTCGAGTTCGCCCGCAGCCAGGCCTGGTGGGAGGACCCTCAGGCCCGTGCAATGTTCGCCGCAGACCTGCTGAACAGGCCATATGTGTACAGCAATACGCCGTTGGACCCGCTGGAGGACGGTGTCGAACCGATCCGCCTGCTGGAGCGGGGGCGCCGGAGCTACACCGTGGAGATCGGCGAGGACCTGGTCGGGGCGCTTTCGGGGGCGGTCCGGTCGGAAGACCAGAACATGTCCGCCGGCACCTACACGATCGATCACAAGCGGCTGCAGTACCCGTACATGGCGTCCCAGAGCCTGGACCACAACGGTGGTTACTGCCACGGAATGATCGAAAAAGTGGAGAACATCGTGCCGGTGTGGACCCCCGTCGGATAGCGAACTCCGCGCGATCGATCCACCGACAGTCTTCACAGAGAGAAGGAATCGTGGTGCAAGCGCTTGCCGTGACGGACGGGGCCGAGACCTCGGACATCGCACGATGGAATTCCACCACCACCACATACCCGCGTGACTGCAGCTTGCCGCAGCTCTTCGCCGAGCGGCTGTCCGAGGGTCCGGACCGGCCCGCTCTCACGTACGGCGGGACCACGCTCAGCTACCGGCAGCTGGACCGGGCGACCAACTCCCTGGCCCGGCGCCTGCTGCACGTGGGCGTCGGACGGGAGACGCGGGTGGCCGTCCACATCGACCGCCAGGCGGCCGCGATCGTGGCCATCCTCGCCATCGTGAAGGCGGGCGGAGCCTACCTTCCGCTGGACCCGTCGCACCCGGAGGCCAGGCTCCGCCTGATCCTCCGGGACGCCCGGGCCGCGTTGGTGCTGACGACGGACGAGCCGGATCCTGAGACGGCCTTCGGGCTGCCCTGGGAACCGGTGCTCGGCCACCTCGCCGGGGCGGTGACGGAGGATCCGGTGTACGACACCCCGGTGCCTGCGGTGACCGGTCCGGAAAGCCTCGCGTACGTGATGTACACCTCGGGGTCGACCGGGGCCCCCAAGGGGGTCTGTGTCACCCATCGCAACATCGCCCGGCTGGTCCTGGGAACCGGCTACGTGTCCTTCGAACCGGGCGATCGGGTGGCACAGATATCCAACATCGCGTTCGACGCCGCCACCTTCGAGATATGGGGGGCGCTGCTGGGCGGCTGCCACCTCTGGGGCCTTGACCGCGGCACCGTGCTGGACCCCGCGGCGTTGCGCTCGGCGCTCACGGCACAGCCGGTCCGGACCATGGTCATGGCGACACCCCTGTTCAACAGGCTCGCGGCCCTGGACCCGTCGATCTTCGCGCCCGTCTCCCAGCTGTACGTGGGCGGCGACGTCCTGGGCCCGAGGCAGGCGTGCGCCGTCGCGGCGGGGGCGGCGACCAGGCTCTTCAACGGCTACGGTCCGACCGAGTCGACGACCTTCGCGACGGCGTACGCGGTGACCGGGAGCGAGGGGGAGTCGCGCCTCCCGATCGGGTCGCCCATCGCCAACACCCGGATCCACATACTCGACGATCAGCTGCGGCCGCAGCCGGTGGGCCTGCCCGGCCAGATCCACATCGGGGGCGACGGGGTGTGCCGCGGATACCACGGGCGGCCGGGTCCGACGGCGGAACGCTTCCTGCCGGACCCGTTCTCCGACCGTCCCGGCGCCCGGATGTACGCCACCGGTGACGTGGGCCGGTGGACCGTCGACGGAGTCGTCGAGTTCCTCGGCCGGACGGACTTCCAGGTGAAGGTACGCGGCTACCGGGTCGAGCCGGCCGAGACGGATGCCGGGTTGATGTCTCATCCCGACGTGGCCGAGGCCGTCACCGTCGCCGTGGGCGACGGCACCGAGGACCGGAGCCTCGTCTCCTACTACGCCACGGCCGGCCGGGTGGTGGAGGCTCCCGAGTTGGCCGGCTTCCTTCGTGACCGGCTTCCCGACCACCTGCTGCCCGGTTCCCTGGTGAGACTGCCCGAGCTGCCCAAGAACGCCAACGGGAAGATCGACCGCTCCCGGCTGCCGGCCGCCGAGCGCGTTCCGGGATCCGCCCCGGCCGGCGGGCCGAACGGAGCCGGTCAGCCGGGTGCCGACGGGGCACTGCCCGCCGAGGGCGGGCTGACGGTGAGCCAGGAAGTGGCGGCCGCGATGGCACTGGTCCTCGGATTGGACCGGGCCGCGCCGGACGAGAACTTCTTCGAACTCGGCGGCCACTCCCTCTCGGCCATCAGGCTGATCGCGGCCCTGAACGACCGGTTCGGGATGGAGGTCCCGCTGCCGGAGCTCTTCGACGACCCGACACCGTCCGGCGTGGGTCGGTACCTGGAAGGCCGGCTGGCCGAGCGCGGGGGCCGCTGATGACGGCCAGGGAGCGGTGGTTCCTGCCGAACCGGGAGGCGGTACCGACTGCCGAGGACGCGCTCCAGCTCTTCTGCCTCCCCCACGCCGGGGCCGGGGCCTCCGCGTAC
This sequence comes from Streptomyces sp. NBC_00190, assembly GCF_036203305.1. GTDB lineage: Bacteria > Actinomycetota > Actinomycetes > Streptomycetales > Streptomycetaceae > Streptomyces. The sequence goes on from NZ_CP108131.1 coordinate 8,509,684, forward strand.
CGTGACTGGGCGCCGCTGCTCGCGCCCTCGGTGAAGGTGGTCGGGGTGCAGCCACCCGGGCGGGAGAACCGGTTTGCGGACCCCTACACCCCTTCGGCGACGTTGCTTTCCCACGAGCTCGCCGAGGCCGTCGCGGAAAGGGCGCAGGGCGCCTTTGCGCTGTTCGGACACAGCATGGGCGCGTTACTGGCCTATGAGACGGCGCACCGGCTCGCCGCTCTCGGCCGGGCTCCGGCGTGCTTGTTCGTCTCCGGATACTGGGCGCCGCAGTTGCCGCATCGAAGGCGCCAGGTGCACCTCCTCCCCGAGGACGAGCTCATCCGCCAGTTGCGCGATCTCGAAGGCACGGTGCCCGAGGTGCTGGACCACCCGAAACTGCTGGAGTTCCTTCTCCCCCTCATCCGCGCCGACTTCGAGCTCTGCGAGACCTACCGCTGGTCGTCGCGCCCGTTGCTGGACGTACCGGTCGTCGCGCTGGGCGGGGCCTCGGACCCAGGAGTCGAGGTCCCGCCGCTGGCCGCGTGGGGGGAGCTCACGGCTTCCTCGTTCGAGATGCGGCAGTTCCAGGGCGGCCACTTCTACCTGCACGAGCGGACTGACGAGGTGGTCGCGTTCGTGGCCGGCCACCTGCGGGACGCCACCACCTACACATCGGAAGGGCTGATCCATGACAGCGCTGACCCAGGAGTGGGCAGTGGGACGCGTGCGTGAGTACTACAGCCTGGTCGACGACGGTGACATCGGCGGCCTGATCGAGCTCTTCGCGCCTGACGCCGTCTACCACCGGCCCGGATACGAGCCGATGCAGGGCAGAGCGGACCTCGAGCGGTTCTACCGCACCCAACGGGTGATCAGGGAAGGCAGTCACACGATCACCGCGATCATCCAGTCCGGCGCCGACGTGGCGGTGCGCGGTGAGTTCCGCGGCGTACTGAACGACGGGCGCGCGACCTCGCTCCGGTTCGCCGACTTCTTCTCCCTGTCGCCCGACGGACGCTTCGCGCGACGGAACACCTTCTTCTTCGCACCACTCGTCTGAGGGGGATCCATGACCGCAGTACAGGGCGCCGCGCCCTTCGCCTTCGGTGAGGCGTTCACGAACCACATGGTGGTCTCCTCCTGGCGCGACGGCAGTTGGGAGCCGCCGCGCCTGCGGCCCTATGGTCCGCTTCCGATGGATCCCGCCATGGCCGGCCTGCACTACGGGCAGGTCGTGTTCGAGGGGCTCAAGGGCCACCGCCTGGTGAACGGCGGGCTGGGAGTCTTCCGGCCGCTGGAACACGCCCGCCGGTTCCAGCGGTCGGCCCGTCGGCTGGTGATGCCGGAGTTTCCGGCCGACCTGTTCGTGGGGGCGGTCGAGGACCTGGTGCGCGAGGACGGGCCCGGCTTGCCCGATGACCCGGCCCTCAGTCTCTACCTGCGGCCGGTGCTGTTCGCCAGCGAAGCCAGTCTGGCGCTGCGGCCGGCGCGGGCCTACACCTTCGTCCTGCTCGCCTTCGTCACCGGAGCGTTCTTCAGCGACCGGACGGACCCGGTCAGGATCTGGGTGAGCCGCGACCACGTGCGCGCCGCGCCGTTGGGCACGGGGGAGGTGAAGTGCGCCGGGAACTACGCGGCTTCGTTCCTCGCCCAGCAGGAGGCGGCGGCCCAGGGGTGCAGCCAGGTGCTGTGGCTGGATCCCGTGGAGAGAACGTGGGTCGAGGAGATGGGCGGCATGAACGTCTTCTTCGTCCACGGCACGGGCGAGGCGGCCGAGGTCGTCACCCCGGCCCGGTCCGGCACCATCCTGGCCGGCGTCACCAGGGACTCCGTCATCTCGCTGGCCACACGGCGAGGGCTCCGCGTGCGGGAGGAGCGGATCGCACTGGAAGACCTGCGCGAGCGGTGCCTGGCCGGCGATGTCACGGAGGCCTTCGCCTGCGGCACCGCGGCCGTCATCAGTCCGATCGGAGGGTTCTGCGACGCCGGTGAGACGTGGACCGTGGGAGACGGCCGGCAGGGGCCGGTCACCAAGGAGCTGAGGGACGAGCTCGTCTCCGTCCATCGTGGCCTCTCACCTGACGAGGAAGGCTGGTTGCACCGCCTGTGACCGGGAACCTGCTCCGCCTGAGGCCGTCGGATGAATCCCAGGCGCTGGTGTTCGTCCATCCAGCGAGCGGATCGGCGGCGTCGTACCGCGCTCTGGAGCCGTTTCTGACATCGGACCGCCCGGTCTACGCGTTCCACTCGCCGGACATCCCGCCCGGTCGGCACGCCTCGATCGAACGCATCGCCGAGGACTACCTGGCGGAGTTCCTCCACGCCGCACCCCGGACGACACCCGTATTCGTCGGATGGTCCTTCAGTGGGCCCGTGGCGGTGGAAATGGCCCGCCTGTCCGAGTCGACCGCGGCCGGGGCGAGCGGAGTCGTCCTGCTGGACAGCGCGACCCCCGAGGTCCTGGCCGGGCGCACCACCGATCTCGTCACCGAGATGGGCGGGCTCTTCGGCGTCGACCTGGCGGGTACTCCGGCCTCCTCGCCCGGCGAACTCCTGGATCGGATCGCGGAGATCATGGCCGTCTCCAGTGACATGGCGGGTGTGACGGGTCAGGATCTGCGGCCGTTCTGGGACACCTACCGCTGGCACCAGGACGCCTTCGAGTCGGGTTGGCGGGCCAGACCGTGCGCAGCGCCCGTCCTGCTGATCCGGGCACGTGAGGAAACCGGCTGGGATCCGGCACCCGACGATCTGGGGTGGTCGGATGTGTTCGGCACCGCAGTGCCCGTCGAGTGGGCCGGAGGCACGCACTACACCCTGATGGAGAACGACAGGCTCGCAGACATCGCCCGCATCGTCGAACGGGCCGTTGAAAAGTGGTCCCGCCCCGACCCGGTCACTCCGTGTCTGAATTGATAGCCGATCATGGCAATCGGTACTTTTGTGTGCACTCCGGATGACTCGCCCGACCCAAGGGCGGGGGTTCGGACAGGAGGTGCGTGCCGGTGCCTGGTTCGAAGCGGAATGCGCGGCCGAGGAGCCGGGCGCGGCGTCCGCGCAGCGTGTTCCGCAGCCGCTGGAAGGTGCGGGTGCGCTCCCAGACCAGGGTCTGGTGGGCGCGGGCGACGACCTTGGCGGCCTGAGCCTGCTCGCTGTCGCCGGCGATCGGCCGCAGCTGGGCGGCGTCGATACGAACCATGTCCGCAAGCGCGTGCGCGTCGCCCTTGTCGCTCTTCGCGCCGGAGGTGCCGTAACGCTCCTTGAACCGGGCCGCCTGCCGCGGGTTGACCGCGTAGCCCCGGTAGCCGGCCGCGAGCAGGGCCTGTACCCACGGGCCGCGGTCGGTCTCGATCCCGACCGCGTGCCTTGCGATCAGGGCGTGCAGCTTCGCGATCCCCTCGACGCCCTCCGTCAGCCGGGCGGACCCGAGCCTGCGGCCTAAGCCGTCCTGGACCTCGACATCGTGGTGGTCTTCGGCCCAGTCGTCACCGACGAACAGCACCAGCTTCTCCAACCTCGCGACGTACAGTGCGTGCGGCCAGCGGAAGGCACAGCTCGCGCCGGTCGCTGGACATCGCCGGGTTCGTGGACCTGGACGGGGTGGACCCGATCTTCTTCGATACGACGTACTACCTGGGGCCGCGGGGATCCGAGAACACCAAGGTCTACAGCCATCTACGACATCCAGGCCCTCGTCGCTTCCGCCCAGCGGCACGACGACGCGGTCCGCGCCATCGGGGCCATCGTGACCCAGGGGCACCGGGCGCCGCTTGCGCAGGCTGTCGACCGCCAGATTCCGCGCCGTGCGGATCGCATAGGGGACGGGATCGCACTCCGGCCCCAGCTGCTCCCGCAGCCATTTGCGTGCAGGCCGCTCGTAGGCGACCTGGACTTGCTCACCGCCCGTCAGAGGCGCTGGGACCCGCCCCTGACCTGCGGTGAAGCACTTCCCGACAGGCTCTAGCCGCCCGTGGTACCTACTAGGTACCATCAGGTATGCCGTCCTTGAACATCACCTTCACTGACGAGGAACTCGAAGCCGTCCGCGCCGCTGCGGCCGCCGAAGGCAAGTCGTTGAAGCAGTTCGTCCATGACCTGCCACTGCGCGAGCAGCAACGCCTGCAGTTCGTCCGCTACGCCCTGTCCTGGGGCGAGGCACACCGGGACGAGTTCGACGACGCCTTCCCCGACGAGGCCCCGTCCGCTCCTGGTGGCCGAGGGGCGGACGCCGCCTGATGATCCTCCACATCGACGTCCCTTGGCTCCTGGATGTCCAGGAGCAGGCCGTCCCCGAAGACGTCAGCGTCGACGACTACTCGGCCCTCGTCGCGGCTGTCGCCCGCCACAAGACCCGCATCCCGCGCCCCACCACGGCCGACCCCGATCCAGCCTGGCGCGCCGCGGCTCTGCTGCACACCCTGATCCGGCTGCAGCCCCTGCCCTACCGCAACAGTCTGTATGCCTGCCAGGTCACCGCCGCCTACATGCACGCCTCCGGCGAGGGCATCGACCCCCCATACGGTGCCATGGTCGACCTCGTCCGCGATATCCAGGCCGGCAAGGCCACCGTGTACCAGGCCGCCGACCGCATCCGGACCTGGCGCATCTGACATACACCGAGCCGAGGCCTATCCCGGCTCCGCGTTTCGTCATGCCGTGACATCCCCGCCGCGGGCCCGCGGCCTTCCCCCGGAGGAACCGTGCAGTTCACCGTCCTGCCCGTCCGCAGCCCGCTGCCCCTCACGCCCGGGTGAGGCGTACCTGGTGGCTTTATTCACGGGTAGCGAAGCCCGTTCTTCATGGCTTCGGGAGGCACCCGCCGAGGCGGGATGTCGATGTTCACGAGAACGGAAGGCAGCGAGCCACAGGGGCCGCGAGACGGCGTTGAAGCCGCACCCCGGCGGCCCCCAATGCAGCCAGGCTCGCGGGCGGCGGCCAGCGGGCCGCCGGGGGCGGTGGCGTCCAGGCGTCCGTGCAACCAGGTGAAGCCGATTCTGCTCGCGCGGTCCGCTGTCCTCGCGGGCCAGCTGCTCCGCGCCAGACACCCGGGCCTGCCGTTCATGGAACGGGCGGCCCGGGGGTGGACCGGTCCGACGTCAGCCGGGCGCGTCGTGCGACTTGGTGGTGCGGGGCCGTGAGCCCGCCTCAGTTGCCGATGCCGGAGCTACCGAGTCCGGAGTTTCCGATGCCGTGGCTGCCGATGCCCGTGTTTCCAAGGCCCGCGTTGCCCAGACCCCAGTTGGCGACGCCCGCGTTGCCGACGCCGCCGTTGAGTACGCCCGAGTTGCCGACGCCCGAGTTCCCGAAGCCTGAGCTGCCCACGGAATGGCCCGGCCCCGTGTCGTCGGCGCTGGCCGCGCCGGCGCAGCAGACAGCCAGCACCGCCGCGGCACCCAGCGCGGTCGTCACGCGGAGAAGAGTTGCATACATATTCGAATACCTCCTATTTCGGGCATCTTGGCTTACTATCCCTAGCACGCGGCCATGCCGATTACGGGGAGGAACGCCCCGAAGCTGCCGTGTCGCCCAGAAGTCTCGTCCGACGGCGTGCGGGTCACGGGTCCACGGTCCAGAGGACCCGCTCAACGCCCAAGGGTTGTCCCGTAACTGCTGGTCACAGGTGAGATGATCTTGGTGTGGCTGGTGCGATCACGGCGTCGGAGCCGTCTTGGATAGCCCCGTTCACCGGGTGGCTGAGCCCGCGCTGTTTCGGGAAGCTGGTGACTGTGCTGAGGCGCGGGGGTGCGGACGCGGTCCGCAAGGGCCGGCCGTGGAGCCTTCCGCTGGAGGACCGGGCACTGCTGGTCGCGGCGTACTGGCGTACGAATTTGACGATGCGCCAGCTCGCTCCGCTGTTCGGGGTGTCCAAGTCGGCGGCGGACCGCATCATCGATCACCTCGGGCCGATGCTCGCCCTGCAGCCCCGAAAGCGGTTGGCCAAGGACACCGTGCTGATCGTGGACTGCACTGTGGGAGACCGGCCTGGTGGAGGTCGTTCACCCCGCGAATGGCGAGCGCCCAGATCTGGTATCGGTCACCGCCGCCGGGCGCTCCGTGTTGGCCTGAGATGCCCGTGGTCGGGTCCGGAACCATTTGCCCGCCCCGACCACCTGCGGCCATCGGAACGCCTCGGATTTGGAGGCATCACCTGTCTCTGTAGAGGTCCTCGTCGGGCTTGAGGGATCCCTGTGGTGTGGACACACCTGACAATGGATCTTGTTGATCCTGGAAGGTGTAGATCCACGTGGCAAGGCTCTCGAAGTACAGTGCGGAGTTCCGGTCCGACGCGATCGCGTTGTGGCGGGCTTCGGACGGCAGGCGGACGTTCAGGGACGTCGCGGCCGATCTGAACGTCAACCCCGAGACGCTGCGGACCTGGGTGCGTGACGCAGACGGCCGTCCGGCCGCAGCCGGCGCGACGCAGGACACCGAGGCCGAGCTGGCCGGGCTGCAGGCGGAGAACGCCCGGCTGGCCAAGGCCGAGAAGGAATGGCAGCTCGAGCGGGAGATCCTGCGACGGGCAGCCGCCTATTTCGGCCCGGGAGATGAAGTGAAGACCGCCGCTTGGGACTTTGTCTCCGCCCACGCCGGGATCTTCGGCATCAAGCGGATATGCCGGGCGCTGGAGGTCTCCCGTTCGGGCTACTACCGGTGGATCGCCGGCGCCGAGGTGCGGGCCGCCCGGCAGGCGGACGAGGATGCCCTGGTCGCCGAGATCCGCGACATCCACGCCGAACACCACGGCAACTACGGCGCGCTTCGCGTCCATGCCGAACTACGCGGCTTCGGTCACACGGTGAACCGCAAGCGGGTCGCGGCTGATGCGCAAGCACCAGATCGTCGGCCGCCACCTGCGCAAGAAGAAGCGCACGACCGTTCCGGACCGGCTCGCGCCGCCGGTGCCCGACCTGGTCCAGCGGGACTTCACCGCCGGCACGCTGGACGAGAAGTGGTGCGGCGACATGACATACGTGCAGGTCGGAGCCACATGGCCCTATCTCGCCTGCGTCATCGACATCCGCTCCCGCCGGGTACTCGGCTACTCGATGGCCCCGCACATGCGAGCCGGGCTCGTCATCGACGCGCTCCAGGCCGCGATCGCGGCCCGCGGCGGTGACGTCACCGGAGTGATCTTCCACGCGGACCGCGGATCGCAATATACGTCCGCCGCGTTCGCCCAGGTCTGCGACCAGTACGGCATGCGCAGGAGCATGGGCAGAGTCGGCTGGAGTTACGACAACGCCCTCGCCGAGAGCTTCTGGCAGGGCCTGAAACGAGAACCGATGCACGAGAAGCTGTTCTCGACGATGCGGCAGGCGAGGTTGGCGATCTTCGAGTGGCTCATCTACTACAACGCCCGCCGACGCCACAGCGCGCTGGGCTACCTTTCCCCGATGGAGTTCGAAAAGCAGCACCCCAAGACAGCCAAACTCTCACTTGCAGCATGAACCCCTGTGTCCACGCTCCGGGGGTCACCTCACCCCCCCTACGCCCCCGCGACGGCTACATCCCCTTCGCCACTGGCGGCCGCCAATGCATCGGCAACGACTTCGGGCACATCCAAGCCACCCTCGCCACCATCACCAACCGATGGCACCTCCACGCCCCAGCCGCGCGCCCCACCCCCCGTATCCACCTCACCCTCAGCCCCCCACCCACAACCCTCAATGCCACCCCGCGGCGTACGCCGTAGGGACACACGAGCCTGCGCCAGCTCACCGTCAACGGGAAAACCTTCGATGGCGAAATTGGAACCCCAGCGCCTGTCGTTCGCCGAGTCCGGTCCGTTCAGGGCCGACGCGTCGATCACGTGCCCCACATCGGCGAGCGCGGTGTTCGACGTGCTGAAAGACCACCGCCGCTGGGGGAGTGGGCCGGCGTCGGTGTCACATCGGTGGAACCGACCTCGACATCGGAGGAGGGTGTCGGCTCCACAGTGCGGCGGCGACGTCAGGCGGGGGATGTCAGCGGGCTGGAGGTCGGGGCGGGCGCGGTGCAGGCGTGCCGGGTGGCGCCACCGGCCGGAGGCGTCGCGGGCGACGTCGACGACAACTCCCACCACCAGCTCGGGTTGATGACGTTCATCGTCTCCCTGGTGCCCCACCTGGCGGAGAACGACCAGCCCGTCCATGGATGGCCGGGCCGGAGCAAGCAGTGCGCCGACTGTGCTGCCAGCCGCCTGGGCGAGGGTGGTGGTGCGGCCGATGTACTGAAGGCGCCCATGGTCGTCGTACCTGCCGAGCGGCAGACTGCGGGGAGCGGCCACAGGGCCGGTGACCGCGCCGACGACTGCCTCCATCGCCTCGCGCACCTTGTACTTCATCCAGCCCCTCACCGACGGCTCGTAGGCGCCGTCCAGCCGCAGACTGCCCACTCCATCCCGACCGCCGCCCACGACAACCACTCACACACAGTGTCCGGATCCGTGGTCAACGGGCACAGTGAAGTTTCCCCGTACTCAGCCCCTCGGCTGGGTGACCTTCGGGGCGTCAGCAGTGGACAAAGGCTGCGGACATGGCCTTTCGCAGGACAGGGACGGGGACGAGGACGGGGTCTGGGCGGGTGGGAGCGGGCGGGTAGACGGTCCTGCCCTCCTTGATGGTCTCCACGACGGTGATGTCCTTGATCTTCGGCTCGGGGATCGTGAGCGGGTTGTGGCTGAGGATCACGAAGTCGGCGAGCTTGCCAACCTCGATGCTGCCCTTGGTGTCCTCTTCGAAGTACTGGCGGGCGGCGTTGATGGTGAGGGACTTCACCGCGTCCAGGGCCGACACACACTGATCCGGGCCCAGGACGCTTCCTGAGGTGCGGGTGACGCGGGTGACCTGGCTGGACAGGATGGCGATCGAGTTGGGCAGGGCGACGGGGGCGTCGTGGTGTGAGGTGTAGGCCATGCCGCGGTCCACCGCCCACCGGGCCGGCGAGATGTCGACAGCACGTTCGGGACCGAGCACGGTCTTGCGGTACCAGTCGCCCCAGTAGTAGGTGTGCATGGAGAAGAACGACGGGATGATCCCGAGTTCCCGGAACGCCTCAATCTGGTCCTCGCGGGCGGTCTGGCAGTGGATCGCCGTCGTACGCCGGTCCTGTCCGGCTTCTTTGGTGGCCGTGCGCACGCACTGGATGAGCTGGTCGATGGCGGCATCGCCGTTCACGTGCGCGATAACCTGCCAGTTGTTTGTGAAACCCGCCCGAACCTGGGCCAGGACGTCCTTGTCCGGCAGGGTCGCATAGCCGCGGTAGTCCTCCTTCTGGCCGTCGGGAGGGGTGAGGTAGGGCTCGGTGAGCCAGGCGGTTCGCCCCTGGGGCGAGCCGTCCAGGAGCAGCTTCACCCCGGCCGTGCGCAGGCCCTTGGTGTACTCCCGGCTCGCCTGGACCGTCTCAGGGGATTTCATGGCCTGGTCTGCCTTGACGTAGACGACCACATCGGTGGGCAGGCCATCGGGGTGGGCGTCCGCGACCTGCCGCAGGAGGCCCAGGACCTCCAGGCTCGCTCCCCCCTCCTGCACGGTCGTGAAGCCGAATCTCGCCGCCGACAGGAGGCCCATGGCCAGGAACTGCCCGGTGTCGATGGGGTCCATCCCGGCGACGGCCAGGTCGGCGGCGGGGTTGAACGCGGTCTCTTCCAGCACCCCGTTCGGCTCTCCGTACACCGGCTCGGATTCGGTTGCGCGCTCCAGCTTCCGCCGGATCACCCCGCCCTTCGGGTCCGGTGTCGTGGCGGTGTACTTGAGCCGTTCGAGCCCCAGGCTGTTGACCGCTCCCAGATGGAAGGACTGGTGGATCGCCAGAACGGGCTTCTCGGTGGAGACCACGTCCAGGTCGTGGCGGGTGGGGTGCTTGCCCTCGGTGAGCATGGAGTCGTCGTAACCGAAACCGATGATCCAGTCCGAGCGTTTCCCCACCTCGCTTTCGGCAAACGCGCGCAGCTTGTCCTGGAGGGATGCGATGTCGGTGACGTCGCCGTCGGGAGCGGCGAGGAGATTGGCGATGGTGGCCTGCAGGCCGGTGCCGGTGATGTGGCCGTGCGCATCGATGAAACCCGGCAGCAGAGCCTGGTCCGGCAGCAGGTCGTGCAACCGCGTGTCCGGCCCCTGCCACTTGGCCTGCGCCTGGGACAGGTTGCCGACGAAGACGATCCGGCCGTCCTTGACCGCCACCGCCTCGGGCGCTGCCGATTTCTCGTCGGCAACCGCCACAATGGAACCGCCGGAGAAGATGATGTCGGCATCTCCAGACCGCGTTCCCGGCGAGATTCCCTGGGACATCACACACCACCTGTTCTCCTGCGAATGATCAACCTTCGCCACGAAGAGTAGTCAATCGCACGCCATGCGTGATCGATCGACGCCAGTCAGTACCAGGATGTAGCCGCACGCCGTGCGCGACCAGCGCGAGATGTTCGGACCGTTCACCTCCACCACCACCGCCGATCTCGGCCTTTCCCTTGCGCTGGGCATTGCAGGCGCCGCACCGGCCGCAGCAGCCAAGGCGGCCCCGCTGATCGCCACCGCCGCTCAACGCATCGCCGGAGGAGGCCAGGAGTCATACAGCTTCGCCGGCCACAGGCGCCGCGGGGCGTCTATGACGGCGCGTTCATCAGCGGTTGAGGTTCGGCCCGCCGAGACCGTCTGGCGGGCCGAACGCACCCTCAGCGGCAGCCTGAAGGCGGCCGTCGCCTCGGACGACGGCCGCTTGACGCCCAGGTCGTGCAGTTCGCTAGCGAGGGCAAGCTTCTCGAACGCCCGAAGGGAGGCTGCACGTCCGGGGTGCGCGGACGTGCGGTATTCCTGCCCCAGCGACACCCCTGGCGGACGGGCGGTCTTCGCGCGGAGGTGGCGGAACCCTCGGCGGACCCGGGAGGGGGTGAGTCGGCGGGGCTCGGCGGGCCGTTCCCAGGGGCGGCGGAGGTCCTCGGCGAGCGGACGGGCGAGGCGGAGCTGAGTGTGGGCGGCGATGATCAGCCAGGTCCACAGATCGGCGGTGCGCGGGTCCCGGACCTTCGGAACGGTCCAGCCCAGGGTCTGCTTGAACAGACGGAAGGTGTGCTCGAGATCGAAGCGCCGAAGGAACACCTGCCAGCGCAGGTCGACGTCCGCGCTGGTCATCCCGGTTTTGGAGGACCACAGCCAGACCGGTTTCGGGTCGCGGTCGCCGGGCAGGTTCTCGACCTTCAGCCGTATCAATGTGCCGTGGATCAAGGGTAGTTCACCGCAGTGGTCGAGCCAGGGGCCGCGGGCCTGCAGGCGGGGGTGCATATGGTCCCAGGTGAGGGTTTCGGCCGTGCCGTAGCGGTGGTGTCGCAGGTGGTGGCCTGGTCGGGGGTGTGCCAGGACTGCGGCTTGGAGAAGGTGGGGACACCGCCGTGCTTGCGGGGCTGCCCGCCGCGTGGAGTGGATCGGCGCGGGCCTGCGTCGCGGAGCATCACCCGGTCTGAGCGCAGGCGGCCTACCAGTTCGACGGGGAGATCGGCCAGGGCGTAGGCGAGGCGTGTGACGTCGTAACCGGAGTCCATGACGATGAGGATGTCCGGATCTCCAGGCTGCCAGTGCCCCGCGCGTACGAGTCGGCCGACGGCCTCGCGGAGCTGGCCGGCGGTGACCGCGATGGCATCGTCGGCAGGACCCAGGCGGACGGCGTCCAGCACGGCGGTCCACGACGTCCGTCCGGTTTCCAGGGCTGCGACGAAGGAGTAGGGCCAGCCGGGGATCATCTGGTCGGCACTGCGGCCCCGCCCGTATACGTGGCAGAACAGCAGGTCCGGGCTGGTGGGTGCGTCGGGCCGTAGCCAGTTGCTCACGTCGACCGCGAGGACGATCCGCCCGTCAGCCGCCCTCGGCAACGGCATGGAGGCCAGCAGTCGGCGGAACCGGGCAGGCTCCAGCCAGCCGTGATTCACAGCGTCGCACATCGCTCCATGTCCGCGCCGGTGCTCGGCCGTCAGCGTGAGCTCGACCAGCGACCTGACCGGCCCGTCCGTGCACAGCACCGCGTCGGTGAGCTCGAAGAGCGCATCCGCACGGCATACAGGCACTCGTAGAACCCAACACGAAAGCGCGACAGGACACCCAACGCCTCGTCGGCGGGAACATCGGCAGGCAAACTCATCCTCAGCGGCCGCCCCTCGACCCTGCGTTACTCGACATCTCGAAGCGTGGAGGGCGGCCGCGCCGCCTGCCCCCGGAACCGGTAGATATCAGCAGGTCGGATGACGGGCGAGGTTAAAGATCAAGCTAAGAGGCCCGGCCTATGCATTCCGCCAGTTGACGAAGGACGCCTCATCCAAGGCCACACTGATCTTCCCCTGCCGGAAGGCCACATCGCCCAGGACCTTGCGAAGGAAGTCAGCCATCCCGAAGGGGTGCAACTGCATCTCATCGGTGTACCTCACATACGTCAGGACAGGCCATCGATCCGGGTCTTCGTTCGTGGTCACCCAGCAGTAGATGTCCGCGCCCGACGTCACGCCCCAGGCCACGATGGACTCAAGGTCCACATCGAAGTCGGCCTCGTCACGGCACATCTCCCAGAGCTCGCGGGCGATGCCCGTCTCGTCCTCCAGGCCCGGGCCTGCCGCGTACGGGTAGCCTTCGACCTGTAGTGACGGCAGCAGGATGCTGATCCCGTCGCTGATCACCCCCGACCCGTACACCTCCATGAAATGGACGTAGTCCGATGGGAAGCGGGTCTCCCAGGCCGCCTCGACCTCACCCCAATCGACCCGCTCGTCAACCCCGTGAGCCACCGGCATGAACTCGGCAAGTGCCGCTACCGCTTCCGTCCCGCGCATACCCCACCCCTCGTCTCGCTGAACCGCACGGTGCGGAGCGTCGTCTTGGAAACGCCCAATCTACGAGGGCCGGCCCTGCAATGGATCTACGGGGCTCCACCTTCGAAGCTTGGCAAGATCCGAAAGAGGCGGCTAGACCGCCCATGGCTGTCCAGGTCCCGAGTACAGCCGCCACGGGCGGCAGCGTACGGGTCACCTGGCCGGTGGGAACACCCAATGGACGGGCATTCCGCGGAGCCCGGGGCAGCGCGTCCACCGCTGCCCTAGCCTTGCGCCATGAGCGCGCCAGGGGACGTGATCGACGGACGGTTCGAGCTGGTTGACCGGCTCGGCAGCGGGGGAATGGGCACGGTCTGGCGAGCGCTGGACCGTGCCCTTCATCGTCAAGTGGCCGTCAAGGAAGGTCGCCTTCTGCTACGCCGTCACCGGCATCGCCTGCGCCGTCTGGTACCGGCGCCGACTGATGCGGGGTGCCCCTATGGGTTTGGTCAAGCTGATGGGGCGGGTTGGGGTTCGTAGAAGGTGCCGTCGCGGAGCATCGCGAAGAGCACGTCGGCTCGTCGTCTCGCGAGGCAGAGGAGGGCCTGAGTGTGGTGCTTGCCCTGGCTGATCTTCTTGTCGTAGTAGGCCCTGGAGACCGGGTCGGCCAGGGCCGCGAAAGCGGATAGGAAGAAAGCCCGTTTGAGCTGCTTGTTTCCGCGTCGGGAGGGTTGTTCGCCGCGGATCGAGGAGCCCGAGCTGCGGGTCGCTGGGGCTAGTCCGGCGTATGCGGCGAGGTGGGCGGCGGAGGGGAAGCTGGATCCGTCGCCGACGTCGATGAGGATCCGTGCTCCGGTCCTGACGCCGATCCCCGGCATGGACGTCAGGACCTTGGAAAGAGGGTGGTTCTCCAGCAGTTCCTCGATCCGGGTGGCGAGGAGTTTCCGCTGGTCAAGCACTGCCTGGAGTGAGTTGGCCAGGCTAGGAACGATCAGTGCTGCCGCGTCCGTGCCTGGGACGACGACGGTCTGCTCGTCCAGGGCGGTGAAAATGTCCTCGACCAGCCGCTCGGCCATCCTCGGAGCCTTCGGACGTATCAACGTGATCAGCCGACGCCGTCCGGCCTTGCGTATCTGGGCCGGGGAACCGAACCGTTCCAGCAGCATCAGGACGGCCGGGTGCTGGATCCGCGGGCCGAGGACTCGCTCCAGGTGCGGGTGGATCTGAGTCATCAGCCCCCGCAGGCGGTTGCTGATGCGGGTTGCTTCGCCGGCCAGGTCGTCGTCGAACCCGACGATCATCTCCAGCTCGGCGATGGTCTCGTCCTCAAGGTCGACCGAGCGGAGTGTGTGCGGCATGACGCGGGCCGCGTCCGCGATGACGAACGCGTCCCGGGCATCGGTCTTGGCCTCACCCGGATAGAGATCGGCGATCCGCCGCATCGTCAGCCCGGGCAGATAGGCGACCGGGCAGCCCATGTCCCGGGCCACCGCCAGCGGCAGGGCGCCGATGGAGGCCGGCTGGTCGACCACGACGAGCACGGCCCCGTGCTTGGCCTGCAGTTTCCCGAACACCTCGCGGAGCTTGGGTTCACTGTTGGGCAGCCGTTTGTCTAAGGCCTTCTTCCCGGCCGGGGTGACGGCGGTGGCGTGGTGTTCGCCCTTGCCGACGTCCAGGCCGAGGAAGGCGCCGATCTCGCTGGTGTCGATCACGTGCTTCCTCCGGTCGTCCTCGCCCGGCCGTCCCACGGCACCGATCGCCACATCCACATTACGAAGAGCCTCCCGACCTGCGAAGAAGCCGGTGGTCATGCCCCTAATCAGCGGTCTGTCGATGCCTCCGGAGCCGGTGACACCACCCCCCAGGCCATGCGTTCGACAGGGGGAGAAAGTCATGCCAACTCCGGAGGCCGGGCGCCCCATTGCGGGGCCACCAAGAAGGTAATGGGGGGGCAGGTCCCTTCCTCCTGCTCGGAGCTCGGAGCGGGCCCACTGCTCGGCTCGGCCATGCTGATCTGGCTGCTGGTCGAATCCGTCGCCGCCATGGCCGACGCGGGCAACTCCTCCAGTGCGACCGCCTGGTTCGGGTTGGGCGCCCCGCTGGTCATCGCGCTCTTCCTTGCCGGCGCCGGTGTGGTGTTGATGCTACTGCGCTGCGCTGCGCCGCGTCCGGAGCCTTCTGGCGCGAGCGCCCCGGCGTGGCCCCGAAGCGCCGTAGAGTGCGCGGCCGTCGAGCACCGGGGCGGGCGAACCCGTCACGGCTTCGCGTCGATCGCTTCCACCACAGTGGCCATGACCTCGACCTCCTCGTGGTCCGTGGGCCCTTGCTCGCGACACGGGAGCGCCAGGTCGAGAACGCTGCGCATGGCCGATGACCTTCCGGGTCATCTCCTCGCGGGCCTCGCGGCCGGCTCGGGTACGGTGTGCTGGTCGCGTTTGCGCACCGGGTCCTGGCCGCCCGGGACGCCGGGCACGGGGATGCGGACCGGCTGGGTACCAGCGCGGCCGACCCCGTCGGTGATGAGGCGCTGGTTTGGTCCGACGAGCTCGTGCGCGCGAACCCGGCGCGGCCGAACCGACCAGGGCGCACGCCACCGAAGGCTCGCCGCGAACCCGGGTTCTCCCTGAGGACCGCCTCGGCCTTGTGCCAATCGGGTGCCAGCGTCGCCCAGTCGGTGCCGCGACCGTGACAGCCGAGCCATTGGCGGCTGCAATGGCGAGGGGTCCGGGGCCGCACACCATCTGACGGCCCGGACATCGAGCGGAGGGCGGTTACATGTCTGCGAGCAGTACCGAGGACATTCCGCGTCGCGTGGGTGACGCGTTCAGGTTTGATCAGCAGATCGTCTTCGAGGACATGCAGCTGAGTAGGCTGCACTACCACCTCCTCCGGCTGACCACCGTCGGCCTCGGCGGGGAGGACGTGGCGGAGCTTCGTGAGCTCGGCCGGCTGGCTTTTGAGGGCGCCGACATCGGCGCGCAGTGCGACAGGATCCGGGGCCGCGACGGTGCCGACGTCGTCGCGGTCGCGATCGCGAGCATCGTTCAGCAGGCCGACGGCCAGACGCCGCTGGGCCACGTGATGCTCGGGGCCGTACTCGGCGCATACGCCTCGATGCTTGACAACCTGGATGAGGACCGGAGGACGATGGCCGTTCTGGGTGCCCTCGGTGGTGCCCTCACGGCCTCGGCGATGCCTCTCGTCCTGGAGCGGATCGACAACGTGGGACTCTCCGACTACCTCAGCAAGGCCGAGTGACGGTACAGCGCAGGTGCGAAGGCCGTCGGCGTGCACATGACTGTAACGGCACTCAGCCATGTACGAGTGAACGCGCCCAGACCGTGAGGTACTGCGTCGGCCCCGTTCACCTCGCGCGGGCAGCGTTTGGTCAGTGAGTTCGAACTCGTGACAAGCCGCCTTGCCCACCAGTTTGAGATCCGGGCGTTCACCTTCTCCAGGGTGGGCTCGAGCCGACGACGTATGACCAGCAGCTGGTCCAGGCGCGGCGGCAGCGGCAGCCAGGGCTCGGGGCCGTTCTCGGTGGCTTCGCCGGTTTGAGGCGGGCCGAGCCGGCTGTCGGCCGCCCGCGGTGCCCACGCACCCCACCGGCTCGTGTGGGAGGTGGAAGCTGCGGTTGTCGGGCGGGCGGCCGATTGCCGGGAGTGTGGCGGCCAAGGTCCTCAGGCCGCCGTGATGACGGCCGCTGGGCCGACCGTACCCGGCCCGTAGCGGCGGTTGAGGGCGTCGATGACCGGCTCGGCGCGCACACGTGCTTCACGGACGGGATCAAAGGTCAGCTGCGTCGGCGCCTGCGCGCCGTCGACGGCCTGGGCCGTCAGGGCGATCCGGCGGATCCGGGCACGCTGCAGCCCGAAACCGTCCAGCACCTCGTACACCACCCGGCGCACGTCATCGGTGTGAGCGGAAGCCATGGGCAGAGTCCGGGGCTTCGCCAGTTCACTCCGGTCAGCCATACGGACAGCCACGGTGACGGTACGCGCAGCCTGTCCACGTGAGCGCAGCAGTGCCGCGAGCTCCGTGGTGAGCCGAAGAGCGGTGGCACGTACCTGCGGGCCGTCGAGGACGTCGCTGGGGAAGTCGGCCTGAAGGTGACCGACACCGACTCCCGCCCGGGGGCGACAGCACGACGATCGATTCCCCGCGCCTGCTCCAGCAGAGCCATCCCAGGCTTGCCGAGAACCCGCGCTGCCGTGACTGCGGGGAGATCCGCGAGCTGCCCGATGGTGTTGACCCCGAGCGTCCGGAGCTGCGCCGCCGCGTGCGCTGGATCCGTACAGGTCCTCGATGGGCAGCGGCCCGAGGAAGGAGCTGGTCTCGGACGGCATGACCAGCAGCAGCCCTCTCGCCCCAGCGCGGGCGGACGCCATGGCCGCCACCGACCACGACGGGCCGACCCCCACCGACATGTCCAGCCCGTGCAGCGCGAGGACCTGAAGACGGAGCCGGTGCGCCAGGCTCACGGGGTCCACGCCGAACAACCGAAGAGCGCCGGACATCTGCGCGATCGCGGCCGAAGGCGGCAACGCTTGGGCGACCGGGGTGAACCTGCCGAGCACCTCCATCAGCTCAGGCAGCCCGCGGCCCCCGTCAAGACGGAGAAGCCGTGTGGAAGAACACTGGCTGCTTCATGTGCACCACCCCCTCTGGCTGATCGCCCAACAGCGGCTGCGCCACCGAACCTGCCGCCCTCCAAGGACCGAAACCCACATCGAGCGACGGGTTCGATGGTGGAACCCTCCGGGAATCGGCGAACCCACTGGGTTCGGTTGAGGGCGATGGCGCAGGTTGTCTGCACGCCGTGAAGGGCCATGGTGCGCAGTCGAAGGAGAACAGCAAGTCCTTCCGGGTCGCGCTGCCAGTAACGCAGTGCGCCGCTGATATCCAGATGCGCGGAGTCGGGCGGGATGGCCTGCACCCGCGGGGTGATGCCTTCGGCGCGCAGGAGGAACTCCGCGTGCAGGTCCGGGTGGGCGCCGTCGGGCAGGTGGAAGTGTGCATGGAGGATGCAGCGTTCGTTCATGGTGGTCACCCGGGGCTTCCGGGGCTGGTGTAGCCGAGGGTTTTGAGGTCGGCGGCGCGGGTGCCGGCGGGCTGGAGGTCTGCGTACGGGTGCAGGCGGGCGCCGGTGGTTCCGTTCGCCAGCGTGCGTGCCGGTGCGGGTGTCTTCTCCTGGGCGGGGGTGGGCGCGGCTTGGGTGCCGAGGAGGGTGAGGACGGCTTCGGGTCCGTGGTCGCGGCGGGCGGCGGCGAGCTCCTCCAGATCCCACACCATCTGGCCGACGACGGTGCGGCGCGGGCCGCGGGCCTCGACGGTGCCGCGTACGAGCAGGAGGCCGGAGTGGAAGACGGTGTGGGCGACCTGGTCGTGGCTGTCTTCGAAGAAGGCGATGTCGACGAGCCCGAAGCCGTCTTCGAGGGTGACGAAGATGACGCGCTTGCCGGAGGGGATGGGCGGGGTCTGGGTGGAGGCGCGGACACCTGCGACCAGGACCTTCTGACCGGGGTACATGGTCTTGAGGTGGGCGGCGTCGGTGGCGCCGATCTCGCGCAGCAGCCGGTGGTGGTGGGTCATCAGGTGCTGGGATACGTCGATCTTCAGGACGCTGAGCTCCGCGTTCAGCGCTTCCCGGCTGGTCATCTCCGGGAGCCCGGACGGTTCGGCGGTCACGAGTTCACCGCCGAGGGGAAGCTGGCCGTCGGCGGGCCGGGCGCGGGTGTGGGCGTGGAGCTCGGCGGCCTGGAGGAGAAGGTCGCGGCGGGTGAGCGGGCCGCGCAAGGCATCAAGGGCGCCGACCTGGATGAGGCGTTCGGCGATCGGCAGGGCCGGGCGGGCGCGCTGCCAGAAGTCCTGGAGGCTGTTGTAGGGCTGGCCGGCCGCGATCCGGGCGACCTGGTCCTCGCTGATCCCCTTCATCGAGGACAGCGACATCCGCACACCCCACTGACCGCTCTCGGTCTGCTCGATGCGGTAGTCGGCCTTCGAGCGGTTGATGTCGACGTTCAGGACGGGCACCTTGTGGCGGCGGGCGTCGGAGACGATCACACGCGGTGGCCACATGCCCGGGTCGTGCTCCAGCAGCCCCGCATACAACGCGGCCGGGTGGTGGGCCTTGAGCCAGGCGGACTGCAGGGCGGGCACGGCGAAGGCCACGGCATGCGCCCTGCAGAAGCCGTAGGCTCCGAAGGATTTCACGATGTCCCAGACCTCGGTGAGGACCGCCGGGGTATAGCCGCGGGCGCCTGCCTTCTGCCGGAACCAGGCTTCGAGCTTGGGCAGGCGGTCGGCGTCGCCGAGGGCGCGGCGGGCTACTTCGGCCAGAGCCCGGTCGCAGCCGGTCATGACCGAGACGATGTCGATGATCTGTTCGTGCCAGATGGTCACGCCGTAGGTGTCGGACAGGACCGGTTCGAGGTCGGGGTGCGGGTACTGGGGGGCGGCGCCGTGGCGGGCTGCGATGTAGAGGGCGGGCATGCCGCCCTTGACTGGGCCCGGCCGGAACAGGCTGATGTCGGCGATGACGTCCTGGACGTCGCGCGGCTGGAGCCGGCCGACCAGGTCCTGCTGGCCGGGGGACTCCAGCTGGAACATCCCGACCGTGTCGGACTTCCTGATCAGTTCGAACGCGGCGTGGTCGCCGAGGGGGACGTGGTCGGGGTTGTCGAGGTCGATGTGCCGGCCCGAGGTTCGGCGGATCTCCCCGACGGCGTGCGCCATAGCGGACTGCATACGTACCCCGAGCACATCCAGCTTGAGCAGGCCGAGGTCCTCGACGTCGTCCTTGTCGGCCTGGACCAGGGGGTACTGGCCGCCGGGCGTGGGCTGCACCGGCAGCCGGTCCAGCAGGCTCGCGTTGGAGAGGATCACGCCACAGGGGTGCATGGCGATCCCCCGAGGCAGCTTGTCCAAGCCCTCCGCCAGCTCCCACAGGGCCCCATAGGAGGAAGCGTCGGCGGCGAGCTGCTTGAGCTCCGGCAGGGAGACGAGCGCGTCGCGGACGTCGCAGGCCCGGATGTGCGGAAAGCTCTTCGCCACCCTGTCGATCACCTGCGGCGGAATGCCGAGGGCCAGGCCGGTATCGCGCAGGGCGTGGCGGGCCCGGTAGGTCTCGGGCATGCCGGTGACCGCTACCCGCTCCCGCCCGAACCGTTCGATGATCTTGTCGTAGACCTCAAGTCGGCGGGCGGACTCCACGTCGATGTCGATGTCCGGCAGCGAGCGGCGCCGCACTGACAGAAACCGCTCGAAGAGCAGGTTGTGGTCCAGCGGGTTCGCGGTCGCCACGAAAAGCGAGTGGTTGACCATCGACCCGGCCCCCGACCCGCGGGCGGCCACCCGGATTCCCATCGCCCGCACATCCGCCACAACCTGGGCGACAGCAAGGAAGTACGGCTCGTACTCCAGCTGTCCGATCACATCGAGCTCGTACTCCAGCTGCTCGACCGCGCGGCGGTCGCGGTCCAGGCCACGCGCGAACATCCCGTCCGCGCACCGCTGATGCAGCAGCCGCATCGCGCCGCCCGGGTCCGGATCGGCGCCCACGACGGTGGGCTCCGGGAAGTGCGGAGTTCCCAGACCGAGGTCCGCGACCGGGTCAACGACGCACCCCTCCGCGGTGCGGACGGTCTCGGCGAGCAGCGCGGCCGCGCGGCCCGGTCCGGCGCCCGATGCCTCGGCGATCCGCTCCGCCGCCCGCTCCATCGTGGCGGGGTCCTTCAGCCACCGCTGACCGCAGTCCACCTGCCGGAAGTCGATCGGGCGCAACAGCCGGGCCGCGTCCAGCACATCAGCGATCCGGTGCTGGCTCGCATCGGCGTACCGGACCGCATTGGTCAGCACCGCCGGGACACCGACCTGGTCGGCCAGACCCAGAGTGCGGGCGGCAAGCCGAAGCGAGCCGGGACCCGTGCCCGCCAGCCCGTAGTCGATGACCTCCAGCCGCAGGTTCGCCCCCGCGAGCTCCCGCCACGGCACCAGCAGCCGCCCGGCGATGTCCGGCCGGCCCGCCGACAGAGCCCGGACCGGCTCCGACTGCGGCCCCAGCATCACCACCAGGCCCTGATCCGCGTACTGCCGCAGCACCAGCCACGACACCACCGGCAGCCCCCCGGCAGCATCCGCGTGCGCGGCCGACACCAGACGACACAGCCGCGCCCAGCCACCCGCGTCCCGCGCGAGGAGCGTGATCCGCAGGGGCGGCTCGACGACGTGCGCGCCGCCGCGCACCGGTGTCCGGGGCCGGACCGGCGACGGGGCGGCGGGGGTGAGAGGCGCGAGAGCGACGTCGACGCCGAAGACTGGCCGGACCCCGCTCTCCATCGCCGCTCGGGCGAAGCGGACGACACCGGTGACGGTGTCCCGGTCGGTCAGCGCGAGCGTGCCGATACCGCGCTCTGCAGCGCGTTGCACCAGGTCAC
This sequence comes from Streptomyces sp. NBC_00190, assembly GCF_036203305.1. Taxonomy (GTDB): domain Bacteria; phylum Actinomycetota; class Actinomycetes; order Streptomycetales; family Streptomycetaceae; genus Streptomyces. The sequence continues at coordinate 8,530,867 of NZ_CP108131.1, forward strand.
GGGGATGGGAGGCGCCCGTAGCGGGCTGAGAATCCACTGGCGACATGCAGATGGACGCCGCAGCCCATGGCCCACCTCCGATCACCGTCTGTTCTCAGCCGGTATGGCCGAATCTCTCCTTCCAGGATATCGAACGTAATTCGAACATCGCGAATCCGTTACGCCGAAGTAGCGATGCGATCTTGTTGTTGGGACGTAGCGCTGTAGTTGGCCCCTTAGCGTCCTAGTGGGCCTCGATGCGCGTGCTACTTGGCCCGCAGGGTGACCGCGCCCGCCTCTACCTGCGATGACTCGCGGCTGAGCCCACAGCGATCGTGTGATCATGGAGGCGTTGCATTCCTTCGCCCGCGAGGTGATCTTTTGACGAAGGTGGCACTGCGTCCCTACGCACTGTTGCCTCGGCAGTACGACGAACGGAAGGTACTGGCCTCCACGATCGATCCGTGGGGCCGGGCTCTCTGGCTCATCTGCCCCGATGTCCGGTCCCCCTACAGATGGGGCGGCCGGGACGTCCCATCTCCCGCGAACCTGCCCTTCAACGCTCTGGTCGTCATCAGCGACCGGGGCGAGGTCCGGGAACGGACCCTGCACGGAGTGGCCGTAGACCCGAAGGCCTTCGACGCACTCCCGGGCGGCGGGTTCGTCCTCTCCGGCAACGGAGCGCCGAACGCACCCTCCGGCCAGATCTTCGGCCCAGACTGCCGCTCTCGACGCCGGCTCCCTCTGGGAACCCGCCTCACCCACCTCGTCGCAGACCGCAGGGCCGGCTTCTGGACCGGGTACGCCGACGAAGGGATATACAGCGGTGACAACGTCAGCGCGGGCGGACTGGTCCACTGGGACAACAGGGGGAACCACGCAAGCTCCCTGCGCCCACCGGAGCCCTACCACCATGTCGCGGGCATCAACACGATCAACGTCTCCGACTCCACCGTCCACGCCACCTACTGGCCCGGCGCACCGCTCGTCGAAACGGGACCCAACGGGATACTCCGCATCCGCACCCTGCCGGTCTCGGATCCGTTCGGCCTCGCGACCCGCGGTGACCGGCTACTCCTGCTTGGAGGGAACGAGCGGGGCATCGACACCACTAAGCAGGTGAACACCGTCCACCACATCCAGCTGACGGGGGACAGAGCTGCAGTCGTCGGCCGTGACGACCTTGTCTTCCCGAACGGCGACCCCGTCAGGCACTACGCCCGCCCCGTCTGCCGGGGTCCGCACATCTTCCTGCGTACTCTCCGCACGTTGCGGCAGTGGTGGGTACTGACCGCGCCATAGCCCTCGCCAAGGGGTGGCGGCGACCTGGGACCCCGACGGCACGGGGTCACCGCAGGAGTGCGGAATCTTGAGCGCTGTAGTTGGCCGGACGGGCCAACTACAGCGCTAAGTCACAACTGTGACTGAGCACCCAACCTGGCCCGCTCGGCCAACTACAACGTTCAACCCCAGACGGACGCGGACATGGCGTCGAGGTGCCAGCACCTGCCACACACTCGGCGGCACTCTGGCCATGGGGCCGCTGGCCCTTCTCGCCAGGTCAAAGGTCACTGGTCGCCGGAGAGGCGGGGTGCTGTCATGGGAGGGAAGACGCGTTGACGAGCCGGCAGGGCCGCGGAGGCCGGCGCGCCGCGCGTCGTCCGCCCGGGCGGTCCTACCGCAGCCGCCCCGTCGTAAAACTGAGGAGGCCGACGCCATGCTGCACCGCCGCACGGTCGGTGACGTGATGACCGAGGATGTCGTCACCCTCCACCCCAATACACCGGTCCAGGATGTCGTCGGCCTGCTGGACGCGAACGACATTGTCGCGGCTCCAGTCGTCGATGACGACGGCTCCCTTGTCGGCGTCGTGTCCGCGTCCGACGTTCTGCGGCACGAGACCGGCATGCCCGATCCGCAGGGGCAGGACGGGAACGAGGCGGGCGTCTGGGGCAAGGCCCGGGCCCGAACCGCGGGCGCGCTCATGAGCAGCCCCGTCTTTACCGCCCACGCCGACTGGACGATCCCCCGGGCCGCTCGGGAACTCCGCAGTCGGCATGTCAAGCAGCTGCCGGTGGTCGGCGACGACGGGCTCCTCACCGGCATCGTCAGCCGCAGCGACCTGCTCGACGCCTTCATCCGCTCCGACGCCGAGATCCGCGGGGAAGTCGAGCATGACGTCCTGGGGCGCATCCTCGGCCTGGACGAGGGCACCGTCGCGATCGAGGTCCGGGACGGAGTCGTCACCCTGTGGGGTCACGTCCCGGAACCGCGTCTTGTCCTGGTGGTCGTGGGCCTCTGCCAGGGCGTCGACGGTGTCGTTGCCGTGGACGCCCACCTTGCCGCCGCCGGGGGGGGGCTAGGCCGGAGTTACCTCGCGCCAACCAAAGAAGCGCTGGCCAAGTAGAGCGCTCAGTTACACGTGTCCGAGGCTTTGAGCTGTAGGTGCGGGGGCAACGCAAAGGCGGTGATGGTCGTGGCTCGTCCGGTCTGGGCCGGGAATCTCTCATTTGGGCTGGTCAGCCTGCCGGTCGGCTCTACACGGCCACTGACAGCCATACGATTCTTTCATCAGCTTCAGCGCGGCACCTCGGACCGGATCCGTAACCGGCGGGTGAACGAGCGGACCGGTGACGAGGTCGTGCTGGACGACATCGTGAAGGGCTACGACACCGGTGACGAGTACGTCCTGGTGGAGCCGAAGGAGCTGGACGAGATCGCGCCGGGTCGCTCCCGGTCGCTGGACATCGCCGGGTTCGTCGACCTGGACGAGGTGGACCCGATCTTCTTCGGTACGACGTACTACCTGGGACCGCGGGGCGCCGAGAACGCCAGGGTCTACAGCCTCCTGGAACAGGCCCTGGCCAAAGCAGGCAAGGCCGGGATCGCCACGTTCGTGATGCGCCAGCACGAGTACCTGGTGGCGGTGAAAGCCGAGAACGGCGTCCTGACCCTCCACACCCTGCACTGGGCGGATGAGATCAGGGATCCGAAGAAGGAGATCGACAACCGCCCGGCAAAACGAAGGCTTCCGACAAGGAGCTGAAGATGGCTGAGCAGCTGATCGAGGCCTTGACGATGCGGTGGGACCCCGAGGAGTTCCACGACACGTTCCAGGAGAAGGTCGCCGCCATGATCGAGGCGAAGCGGGCCGGCGAGACGGTGGGGAAGGCCGAGCCGGCGGCGAAGGCGACCGGCGCGGTCGATCTCATGGAGGCCCTGCGTGCCAGCGTCGAGCGGGCCGGGAGCCCAAAAGCCACTGGAGGCAAGGCCACCACCTCCGCCAAGGCGGCCGGGAAGAAACCCGGAGCGAAGAAGCGCATCCGCTCCGCGCCCGAGGAGGAGCTGAGCGGCCTGTCGAAGGCCGGCCTCTACAAGAAGGCCGCCGCCGCCGACATCCCAGGCCGCTCCCACATGACCCGCGACGACCTCGTCAAAGCCCTGTCCTCATCCCGGACATGAGCGCGAAGGGAGGCCCTGGAGGTGATGCTGCGACCGCCGGTGGAGCCGATGCTGGCGCAGGCCGTGGAGTCGGTGCCGGGATCCGGCGTGCTGGGCGAGCTGGCGTTTGAGCAGAAGTTCGATGGCTACCGGGCGCTCCTGTTCACCCCCACCAGGGCGGGCGGCCGGCTGCTGGTGCAGACCCGGCGCGGCTCGATGGTCCAGGACAGCTTCCCCGACCTCGCCGCCGCCGCCGACCAGCTGCCGGACGGTCTGGTTCTCGACGGGGAGCTCGTCGTCTGGGACACGCAAGCGGGCCAGCTGTCGTTCGAGGGACTGCAGCGCCGAGCTGCCGCCCGCGGCCGCAGCGCGCGTGGGCTCGCAAGGCTTCTGCCCGCGTTCTTCATCGGCTTCGACATCCTGCAGCAGGACATGACCGAGCTGCTGATCTACCCCTACCGGCAACGCCGCGCCCGACTGGAAGCCCTGTTCGCCACGCACAGGCTGAGCGCCCCCTGGACGCTGTGCCCCATGACAACGGACCTGGTCAAGGCCCAGGAGTGGCTGGAGTCCTGGACCGAGGTGTCCGGCGTCGAGGGCATCGTCGTCAAAGCCGTGAACCAGCCCTACCGGACCGGCTACAGAGGCTGGTACAAACTCCGACGCCGGGACACCACCGAAGCGATCATCGGCGCCATCACCGGCACCCTGACCCGACCCCAGCTCCTCCTCCTGGGCCGCCACGACCCCCACGACCACCTCCGCCCCATCGGCCGCACCGCCCCGCTGCGCCCCGAAGCAACGCGCCTAGTCGGCGGGAACCTGACCGCGGCCGACCGCGGACACCCATGGACAGGCCTGCGGTTCGCATCGTCCTGGGGCAGCCGGGACGTCCTGGACGTGACCCTGGTCCGCCCGGAGCTGGTCGCGGAGATCAGCGCCGACACGGCCGTCGACCGGGGCGGCGTCTACCGGCACCCGGTGCGCTTCAGGCGGCTGCGCCTGGACGTCACGGCCGAGGATGTTCCCCGCTTCGGGGCGGGCCCGGCTGCAGTGGCCAGCTGAGTGCCGGCAGGGGGCTCCAGTCACGTATCTCCGCTACTTCGAGTGCCGGGCGGGTGAAGCTGTGGCCCCGGGCGGCCGCGTGCGGGAGCCTGCCTCCGGTGTGGGCCGCAGGATGAGGCGAAACAGCCGCCCTGTCTGCAGGAGTCCTCCCGTCATGCTCGAACGCAAGCTGCTCAAGGACCGCGCTCAGGTCACCTTCGTCCTGCCCTCCGACATCCCGCCCGGCCCGGTGAGCGTTGTCGGTGACTTCAACGAGTGGAAGCCCGGCGCCCACATCCTGGAGCCCCGTAGTGACGGCACGCGCGCCGTCACCGTCGGCCTGCCGGTGAAGAGCGTGCACTCCTTCCGCTACCTGGCGGCGGGCGACTACTGGTTCGACGAGGACTACGCCGACGGCCACGACGGCATCAACAGCCTCCTGCACACCTGATCCGGCATACCCGCGGGCGGACCCACCCCGAGCGGTCCGCCCCCGCCCAGACCTCACCAGCCGGGGCACCGGCTCCCGGCCGACTATCGAGAGGAACGAGGACGCCGCCGCCCAGGTAAATACGGGGGGGGCGCCCTGGCACAGGTCAGGGCGCGGCGTGCACTGGCGGGTTGGGACAGCCCTTAGGATCTCGCGGTGGCAATCGAACTGACCGACGAACTCGTCCAGCTCCGGCGTGCGGCCGATCAGGCCGGGGCCCGGGCGACGGCCAGCCCGTACAGCGTGGCGGCCGTGGCTGGAGGCCGCCGCGGTGGTGCACGACGCGGTCACCGAGCATGCGAAGGCGACCGGGCAGGACCGCTACGAGGTCGAGAAGGCCCTGGTGACAGCAGCGAAGACTACGGCGGGCCCTTCCGAGGGCTGACCCGTTCCGCCCGTACACCGGGCCCATGGGCGACGCCCCCGCTGGGCCGTCCCGCGGCCTCCATCCGCCGCGGGATTGTCAGTGGTGGCTGAGAAGCTGGCATCAAACGGCAGGCTCCGCGCTCTCGCGGCGGCCGCTGGGTGCCGGTCTGCATGGGTGTGGCGTGCCGCGGCTGGTCTGCCGTGGCACGCCGTCCGGTTCAAGTGGTGGCAGCTCACGGCCCCTGTGGGTATGGCTGCCGGAGTGGGTTAGGGCGCGTATCGAGTCGTGATCAATTTGCGGGATGTGCCTTCGTGGCACGGTCCGGTCCGATAGACGGTCTTACGTGACGCGAGTGCAACTGACCCATCCGGATTGGGAGTTCATCGAGCCGTACCTGCCGGTCGGCGAGTACGGCCCGTACCCCGAGCGACTGCGGCAGCAGTTCGAGGGCGTGATCTGGCGGTTCAAGACGGGCGGGCAGTGGCGGGAGATGCCGACGGAGTTCGGCGCCTGGTCGACCGTCCACAACCGCTTCCGGCAGTGGCGTGACGCCGGCGTCTTCGAGGCCCTGCTGGAGGGCCTGATCACGGAAGCCGCGAAGCGGGGTGAGGTGGACCTGCGCCTGGTCAGCATCGACTCCACCACCGCCCGAGCCCACCACGACGCGGCCGGGATGCACCTCGACGAGGACGTCGTCACCGCCCTGGAGAAAGCCGCGGCCGAGGAGGAGAAGGCCAGGTCAAAGGGGGCGGCCTCGAAGAGCAAAACGGGCAAGAGACCGAAAGTGATCCTGCGCTGGAAGAACGACGACGCATCCGGCGTCGGCGGAAACTCCGGCTGAAGGCCGCCCTCCTCGGACGTTCCAGAGGCGGGCAGACCAGCAAGGTCCACCTCGCCGCCGACCGCAAGTGCCGCCCGCTGGCGTTCATCCTGACCACAGGCCAGGCAGCGGACAGCCCGCAGTTCATCCCCGTCCTGAAGAAGGTACGGGTACGCGGGCCCGTCGGCCGACCCCGCATCCGGCCGGACGCGGTCGCCGGGGACAAGGCGTGCTCGTCCCGCGGAAACCGTGCCCACCTGCGCAAACGCCGTATCAAGGCGGTCATCCCGGAGAAGAAGGACCAGGCCGCCAACCGGAAGAAGAAGGGCTCCAGAGGTGGCCGACCCGTCAGCCACGACGCCGATCTCTACAAGGAGCGGAACACCGTCGAACGCCTGATCAACAAGCTCAAAGCATGGCGAGGCATCGCCACCCGATACGACAAGACTCCCGACAGCTACCTCGCCGGTCTTCCACCTGCGCGCCTCGATGATCTGGATCAAGGACCTCACCAGGACCACCCGATGATCACGACTCGATATGCCCCTAGGTGACGCGCTGAGGTGCCGGACGCCAAGGGCGGGCAGGAGTTGAGTCAACGGTCAACCAGCCGTGGACGCGGGGCCTCACCCGTGGATTCCGCGTCGGTGTCGTCGGTGCCGACCGGGCCGCGGGGAAGCATCCAGTCCAGCCACTTCGGCAGCCACCAGTTGGTCCGGCCGAGGAGTGTCATGGTCGCCGGTACCAGCACCATGCGTACGACCGTGGCGTCGATGAAGATCGCGGTGGCCAGGCCGAGCCCGAACATTTTGGTGGAGGGGTCCTCGGCGACGGCGAAGGACAGGAAGACCGCCACCATGATGAGGGCGGCCGAGGTGATGATCCGGGCGGTGCCCGAGACGCCCTCAACGATCGCCGTGCCGTTGTCGCCGGTGCGCAGGTACTCCTCGCGTACGCGGGAGAGGAGGAACACCTCGTAGTCCATCGACAGGCCGAACAGGATGGCGAAGAGGAACATCGGGATGAACGACACGATCGGAACCGTCGCTTCCAGCCCGATGAGTGCGCCTCCCCAGCCCCACTGGAAGACCGCGACCATGATGCCGTAGGCCGCGCCGATGCTCAGCAGATTCAGCAGTACCGCCTTGAGCGGTACGAGTATCGAGCGGAAGACCAGCATCAGCAGCAGGAACGACATCGCCAGCACGGCGGCGACGAACACCGGCAGGCGTTGGCTGGTGCGTTGGCCCACATCGGACAGGCTCGCGGCGGCGCCGCCGACGTGGGCCCTGGCCGGGCCGTGCCCGATCGCCGTGGGCAGCACGTCGGTGCGCAGCCGGGCGATGATGTCGGCCGTGGCCTTGTCCTGAGGGCTGGTGGTCGGGAACACGACCAGGGTCGCGATGCCGGTGGCCCGATCGATGTGCGTCGGCGCGACGGATGCGATGCCCGGATCCGCCGCGACCGTTGCGACGAGTCGGTCCAGCACTCCCGGATCACGGGCGGGGTCCGCGGCGATGACGAGTGGACCGTTGGCGCCCGGGCCGAACCCCTCGGCGACGAGGTCGTAGGCCCGGCGCTCGGTACGGCTGTGGGGCAGTGAGCCGTCGTCGGGCAGGCCGACGCGCAGGCCGAGCACGGGCAGCGTCGCCGTCAGCAGCAGCCCCGCCGCGCCGATCGCGTACAGCACCGGGTGCCGGCTGACGTGCCCGATCCAGCGCCGCCAACCGGCGGCGGGAGCGGCGCCCGCCACCGTGTCCCGCTGCCGTGCGAGTCGGCCCAGCTTCCCGGTCTGCAGAGCCCGGCCGATCCGGCCAGCCCGGGCCAGGCGTGGGCCGGCGGCGCCGAGGAAGGCCGGCAGAAGCGTCACCGACGCGACCACCATGGTCAGAACGACGATCGAGACGGCGAGCCCGCCCACCGTCATGAACGGCACGTTCGCGACCGCCAGGCCGAGGATCGATACGACGACGATGCCGCCGGCGAAGACCACGGGCCTCCCCGCCGTGGCCACCGCTCGCCCCGCCGCCTCGTGGGGATCGAGCCCGCGCGCGAGGTACTCCCGGTGCCTGGCGAGCACGAACAGCGCGTAGTCGATGCCCACTCCGAGCCCGACCATGCTGCCCAGGACCGGTGCGAAGGTCGGGACGTCCGTCACCCCCGCCAGTACCGTCATCGTGGCGACCCCGACGGTCAGCCCGAAGACCGCCATGCCGATCGGCAGCGCGGCGGCGACGAGCGAACCGAACGCCAGGAACAGGATCGCGGCCGCGGCGAGGAGGCCGATCAGCTCGCTCACGCCGCCGTCGGGGTCGGAGAAGGCGTAGAAGAGGTTCCCGCCCATTTCGATGCGCAGGGGCAGCTCGGCGCGCAGCCGGTCGCCGAGATCGACGAGGGCGTCGAGGTCTTCGGCCGACAGCCGGCTCTGGTCGGGATACTGCACCCGGACGACCGCGATCCGCCCGTCGGCCGAGACAAGGCCGCCGCGCACGGCGGTGTCCCCGTCCGCGTCGAGCGCCCCCGCCGGGTCGCTCGTGCCGAGCACGTGCGGCAGCCGCTTCACCTCGGTCTGCAGCCGCGTGAGAGCGGTGCGCGCGCTGCCGTGGTCGAAGAACGTCGCACCGCCGTCGAGGGGAGTGACGACCACTTGGGCGGTCATCCCCTCCTGGCCGGTGCCGGCCCGCTCGATCAGTTCCGCGGCCCGTTGGGAGTCCAGCCCCGGAGCGGTCATCGAGTCCGCGGTCCGCCCGCCGAAGGCGATCGCGGCGAGGACGGCGAGCGTGGCGGCGATCAGCCATGCCGCGATCACCCGCCAGGGATGGCGGGCGGCGCTTGCGCCCAGGCGCAACAGGGCTTTCGAGAGCATCGGGTCCTCCAACCACCTCGTCGGCCGTCCTTGTACGGCCGCCGATACCGAGGCTCGTCGCCACGGCGCTCCGCGGCATCGGCCCGCGGGCCGCGGATCCGTCGGCCCCAGGGCGGAGTGACGACCCGTCCTTTCGGCCGATGCGCGGCACGCAGCGGTCCCTAGGCTGAGAACCGTGCTACGAGACGACCTGCGAACCCTGTGGACCGAACCCCGGCCGCCCGACGCGCCCGCCCGGGTGCGGCGGGACTGGGCGCTGCTCGCCGCGGGCCTTGCCGGTGTGGCGCTGGAGGCCACCCTGCGCGAGAACGTCGTGTGGCGGCCGGTGGCAGTGGTGCTCGCCGTATGGCTGTGCCTGCTGCCCCTGTGGCGCCGGACCCGCCCGCTGGCGATGGTGACGCTGGCGTTTGGCTCGGTGATCCTGCTTCCGGTGGCCTCGCTCGTCGCCGCCCCGCGCGAGCCCGTCGGCCTGTACACCGGCACGGTCGTGCTCGTGCTGGTGTACGCGCTGCCCCGGTGGGGATCGGGACGCGAGATCGTGCTGGGCGGCGCGGTGATCCTCGCGGCCGGCGCGCTGTGTGTCGCCACGGACGAGACCCCGGTGGTCGAAAAGGTCGTGGGCTTCGTCTTCCTGCTGGTGCCCGGCGTGGTCGGGGCTGCCGTGCGGTTCCGAGTGACCGCTCGCGAGCGGCAGTTGGAGCAGGTGCGCTCCCGCGAGCGCGAGCAGCTCGCCCGGGAACTGCACGACACGGTGGCCCACCACGTGTCGGCCATGGTGATCATCGCCCAGGCGGGCCGGGTGCTCGCGGGCACCGACCCGTCCGCCGCCGTCGAGGCGCTGGAGGGGATCGAGGAGGAAGGGGCGCGCACGCTGGAGGAAATGCGCGCCATGGTCGCCGCGCTGCGCGACCGCGGGGTCGGCGCCGAGCTGGCGCCCCCTGCCGGAGTCGCGGATCTGGAGCGCCTGGTGCGCACCCCGGGTGGTCGCCTCAGGGTCGACCTGGGGCTCGACGGCGAACTGGACGCGCTGCCCCCGGCCGTGGACGCGGCCGTCTACCGGATTGTGCAGGAGTCGGTGACCAACGCGCTGCGCCATGCGGTCGACGCGACCGAGCTCGTCGTTCGGGTCGCCGCGGAACGGCACACGGTACGGGTGAGCGTGCGCGACAACGGCCGGCGCACCGGCCGGGGTCGCGACGGATACGGACTTACCGGACTGCGCGAGCGCGCGACGCTGCTCGGCGGCACACTACGAGCCGGCCCGGGTACCGACCGGGGCTGGCATGTCGAAGCCGAACTGCCGAGAGCGAGGAGCGAGAGCGGTGTCCATTCGCGTCCTCGTCGCTGACGACCAGACGATCATCCGCACCGGGTTGCGGATCATGCTGAACGCCCAGCCCGGCATCGAGGTGGTCGGCGAGGCCGCCGACGGGCGGGAAGCGGTACGTCTGGCCCGCGAACTACACCCCGACGTTTGTCTGTTCGACATCCGCATGCCCGTACTCGACGGGCTCGAGGCCACCCGGCTGGTCGCCGGCCCGGGCGTCGCCGACCCGCTGGCCGTGGTCGTCATCACCACGTTCGACCTCGACGAGTACGTCTACGGCTCACTGCGTGCCGGCGCCCGCGGATTCCTCCTCAAGGACACGGGACCGGACCTTCTGGCCCAGGCCGTACGGTCGGCGTCCGACGGTGAGGCGCTCATTGCGCCCAGCGTCACCGTCCGTCTGCTCCAGGCATTCGCGGACCTGCCCGCCGGCCGGCCCGTGGCCCAGCCGGTCTCCCCCGTCACCGCCCGCGAGGAGCAGGTGCTCCTCGCCGTCGCTCGCGGGCTGACCAACACCGAGATCGCCGATGCACTGCACATCAGCCTCAGCACGGTGAAGACGCATCTGGCCAGCCTGATGGCCAAACTCGGCGCCCGCAACCGGGTCGAGATCGCGATGTGGGCCTACGAAACGCGCCGTATCCTCCCCGGAACCTGAGCCGGGTGCCGGGCCATGTCCCATGAGTCCCCGCCCGGACATCAGTGCACCGGTCGGCTCACGTCGGCTCCACGTGCCTCACCCGCCCCAGAGCGTGACGTACCAGGAGGCCGGAACTGGGACGGTGAGACACCCAATACGACGAGACTCCCGACAGCTACCTCGCCAGTCTCCACCTGCACGCCTCGATGATCTGGATCAAAGACCTCACCAGGACCACCCGATGATCACGACTCGATACGCGCCCTAGTACTCCAGCAGTACTTTGTGGCTTGACCTGGGGAAACGTCGAGCGGTGGGAGTGTAGCGGGCAGGTTGTCGTCACGGACGGCTTCTGCCCGCCTGCCCCTCGAAGGAGTGCCCACGACGGCAAGGTCGTCCCGGGCCGGGGAAGCCTCATGTTGTGATCACCGAACAGGCAGGCGAGACCTGGGACCGCGACCTGGACCACCTCTTCACCACCATCGGGCACCACTTCGGCCGTGTCGAACCACGCCGCCGCATGCGGGACTACGTGCGCGCACTACTGGGCCCGGTGGCCCGCAAGAACAGCTGGCAACTTGCCGAACACGCCGGCCACGCCACCCCCGACGCACTGCAGCACCTGCTCTCCCGAGCCCGCTGGGACCCCGACGGCATCCGCGACGACCTTCAGGCCTACGTCGCCGAACACCTCGGCCGCCCCAACGGGGTGCTGATCATCGACGACACCGGCTTCCTGAAGAAGGGCACCACCTCCGCCGGAGTCCAAAGGCAGTACTCCGGCACCGCCGGCCGCACCGAGAACTGCCAGATCGGCGTCTTCGCCGCCTACACCAGCACGGCCGGCCGTGCTCTCGTAGACCGCGAGCTCTACTTGCCCAGGTCCTGGACCGACGACCGCGACCGCTGCCGCGCCGCCAAGGTCCCCGATCAGCGGGAGTTCGCCACCAAGAACACCCTCGCGGCGACGATCGTCCGCAGGGCCCTGGCCTCGCCACTGCCAATCGCCTGGGTCACGGCGGACGCCGCTTACGGACAGGACAACCGCTTTCGCCGGATGCTGGAAACGTCAGGTGTCGGCTATGTCCTGGCCGTCCCAAAGTCTCAGTTCTCCCTGGCCGGCCCACGCATCGACAAGGCCTTCGACAAGGCCCCCGACCAGGCATGGGAACGCCGTTCCTGCGGCGCGGGCGCCAAGGGACAGCGCGAGTACGACTGGGCGGCCGTGCAGTTGCGACCGGCGGCCGAGTACGACCACCGTGACGGCGTGCTGATCCGCCGACGGTGGGCACTGGCACGACGCAGCCTGAGCCGGCCGGACGAGATCGCCTACTACCTCGCCTACACGCCGCTGGATGTCGCCGTGGACGAACTGGTGCGCGTCGCGGGCGCCCGGTGGGCGATCGAGGAGTGTTTCCAGGCCGCGAAGAACGAGTGCGGCCTGGACGAGTACGAGGTCCGCCGCTACGTCGGCTGGTACCGACACATCACCCTGGCCATGCTCGCCCATACCTTCCTCGCCGTGATGAGCACGCAAGCAGCCCAAAAGGGGGATCCGCCGGTGAGGATGCCGTGGTCATCGAGCTCACTGTGGCAGAAGTGCGGCGCCTCCTGGCAGCTCGTCCACCCCGAGATCCCCGCGCCTACACCCACGCGTTGAACTGGTCGCACTGGCGTCGGCGACGCCAAGCGGTGGCCCGCCGCTGCCACTACCACCGTCGTGGGCACTCCTTCGAGGGGCAGGCCGGCAGAAGCCGTCCGTGACGACAACCTGCCCGCTACACTCCCACCGCTCGACGTTTCCCCAGGTCAAGCCACAAAGTACTGCTGGAGTACTAGCGGTGGTGGTGGCCGCGGTGGCCCCAGGTTTCGGTGTCGATGATGTTGCCGCGGTTGTCGCGGAGGGTGGCGGTGTCGCGTTCGTCCCAGATCTGGTGGCGGCGGTCCTGGTAGACGTCGTGGCGGGTGTCGCGGCCGTGGCCGGTGTGGACCTTGACGCTGGAGCGTCCGTCGAGGCGGAAGCCGTGGAAGCGGTAGCGGTTGCCCTGCTTGTCGGTGAGGGTGAAGCCGCGCAGGTCGACGCTGTGGCGGCCGGTGTTCTTGACCTCGACCCATTCGCTGTTCAGGGCGCGGTTGTCGCGTCCGCGGCCGGCGTTCTCGACGTCGCCGATGACGACGGAGGAGTGCGGGCCGCGGTGGTCGGGCCGGTGGTCGTCGGCGGCGGCCGGCACCGCCGCGGCGCCGATCAGGGCGCCGGCGGCCAGGAGGCCGGCGAGGGTGCGGCGGGTGGCGAGAGAAGCAGGCATGCGGATGGCTCCTTCAACGGTCAGCCCTGCCGGCCGTGTGCACGCCGGGCGGGCTGCGAACAGTTCCCGGCGTCCTGCCGAGGAGCCACACTCTGGCCCCGAACCACGCCCGAAACCAATGAAAACGACCCGTGTTGCCCAATGCGGACATATCCGTAACGCTCCCTTATAGGAGGCATGCGTCAAGGCCGCATTGACCCCCGGAGATGCCAGGTCCCAGGGATGTCCAGGAGGCCCACGGCCCTCAGCCCCCCGACCCGCCGGACCCCCGCTTCAGTGCCGCCCGCAGTGACTGCGCCGAACGGGTTCAGGGCCCGGTAACAGCCACTTCTGTCATTTCTTCGAAGGCTCGTACGCAAGCAGTCCTGATGTACTGGCACCTGCCCCATTGGCACCGGCCGGCTGCGGCGAAGCCGTACTGCGCCCCGTGTGTCCTGGGCGTCCCCCTGCGGCAGCCTGTGCAGCGGGGCCCGGGCGACCTGGCCCTTCCGGGAGATGCAGGGCGATCCCGTCTCGGGCTGGGGGTCCGGAATGCCGTCCTGGCTGTGGCGAAGGGCTGGCAGGAGTGGATCGGCGGCGTCGCATCCGGTCCTCGCCGCCGTGCCCCGGTCACTCCGGGGCGTCGGGTGTCCCGGCGTCCTCCGCCACTCCCGCAGCGATCCCGTGGCTGGAGGGGCGCGGCTCGCCCTCGGCTCTCGGTATGCAGAGCCGGCCCCCGGCCGGACGCCGCACGGCTCGCGCCGGAGGTCAGCAGCTTTTACCAAGATCGATTCTGGTTGTCCAGTCACGTATTCGAGTGGCGTGACGCGTGTCCTCCGGCAGGGTTTATTTGAAGTACGTCCTCACCGGGGAATTCCCGGAGAATGTGAGGCCGGAAAATTGTCCCAGATTAGTTTTTCGGGACAATTTTCAAACCTCTTGAATTCCGAATGGAGAATTCCCATGTTCGAGCGTTTCTCGTCCCGTCGTGTTGTTCTGGCCGGTGCTTCCCTGGCGCTGGTGGGTGGCGGTATCGCCCTGCCGGCGACCGCGATGGCCGCGCCGGTCTCCGTCCCGCAGCAGGCTGTTTCCCTCGCCCACGGCGACAGCGCCGACGGTATCGGTACCGGCGGTGACGCCAACGCGGAGAACACGACGGTCGGTGGTACGGCCACTGGTGGCGCGGCCGACTCGGGTGTCGGCAGTTGCAAGGGCAAGTGCGTGATCACCACCGGTAACGCCACTGGCGGCAATGCCAGTGCCGACGCGACCAATCTGGGTGACGCCACGGCCGTGGGCGGTGACGGCACCGGCAAGGGCGGCACCGTGAACAAGGTCAACAAGCAGGTCATCAAGAACCAGCTCAAGCAGGACCTGAAGCAGAAGCTCGGTAAGTGACGACACCGACAGCCCCGCAGCCCCCGGGAGTCCGTCCCGGCGAGCCGCCCCGCACCGCAGACGCCGGAGAGGCCCACAGCCTCTTCGGCGTCTGCATGCCGGGCGGCGGTCCGGGCACTCTCTTTCGGGGGTGGCCCGTACGCGAGGCCGTGGCCTGCCGCCTGCTGCACCCGTTACCTGTGTGCCACCCCGCCCGAGGCCGGGGCCGGACTGCCGGCCCCGGCTGACCGACGACACTCAGATGTTGAGGGCGGGCTGGCCGCTATGGCTCGCCATGTCGGGCATTCAGCAGGCGGGTGGCCGCCGCCGCGATGGGCCGTCCCGACGTGAAGGGCATTGACGTCGAGCGGATCCTGGCCTTCGCGCACGCGGCGGGCGTCGGCGTGGACCAGGCCGTCGCTGCCATCACTGCCGCCGCCGCAGCGGCGTCCGCTCGGCCGGCCCCGTACATCCGTGGACGGGGGTCCGCTTCGCCACGGCGGGGGCAGCCGTGACGTCCTGGACGCGGTCCTGGTCCGGTGGCGGAGATCAGCGCCGACCGGGCCACAGGCCGCGGCGGAGTCTTTCGCCACCCGCTGCGCTTCAAGCGCCTGCGTCTGGACGCCGCGGTGGAGGATGTTCCTCGGTTCGGGGCGGGTCCGGCCGCGGCCGCTGGCTGATCGGCCGCCTGTCCGCTCCGAGCTGGCCGCCGGGTATCCCACCTGTGGGGTGGTGTGCAGTGGCGTTTCGGCTGTGAATCAGGCGCCCCGGGCGGGTGAACCCGCAGGCGGGGGACTGTTGCTGACGCCGTGGGTACGGCTACAACCGCCTCGTGATGATCATGATGATGCGGGCCGCCACCGCGGCAGCCGCTGCTCTTGCCCTGTCCCTTCCCGTCACAGCCCCCGCCGCGGCCGGGGAGCGCGCGGTGCCGCAGGTCCTTCCGCTCGGGGTGGCGGTCTCCGCGCTGCCGGTGGCGCTGGAGGACCGGACCGGCTACCAGCGCACCGCGTTCCGGCACTGGAACGCGGGAGCGAATCCCTCAGACGGCTGCAATACGAGGATGGAGGTGCTGATTCAGGAGGCAGTTGAGGCGCCGGTGATCGGGCCGGGCTGCACGCTGACCGGCGGGGCCTGGTGGTCGTACTACGACGAGCAGCTGGTGACTCCTGCCGGCGCACTCGACATCGACCACATGGTTCCGCTCGCCGAGGCCTGGGATTCGAAGTAGGCGGAGTTGTGTCGCCTGCATCATTCCGCCTTGCTCGGTGACCGCTTCTGACCTGGTCGGGAAGGTGTGGTCCGTGGCTCATGCAGGTGATGGAGGGCCCTCTGCATCGGGCGATCCCGGTTCAACGCCACGATGTTGCATCTGACGCAACCGTGGGACATGGTTTGGTTTCTGCCGATGTGCCGGTGCGATCAGCCGGGCGGTACTGGGCAACGATGACGTTCACCGACGGTCGGCCGACGGCGCTCGGAGTGTCGGTCCAGCCGCACACGCATCAGCTCGCAGCACAGCCGCTGGTGCGAGGACCTTTGCCCAACAGTCAGTTGTCCGGACCGCAAACGGTGCCGCCGGGCCGCTGACGGGAGTACCGGACGATGGCTTCCTGCGAGGTCGATGGCGCGCTGCCGTCGGCGGGGGTGAGGGTGTAGAAGGCGATGATGGATCCCTCGGTGACGGCGTCCAGGACGCCGTCCCAGGGGATTGTGTAGCTGGCCGAGGTGGTGTCGGCGGTGATGCTCGCGACACCCTGGATCTCCGCGGCCGGGGTCTGCCCGGTGGCGTCGCTGCAGACCGTGATGTGGAAGGTGACCTTGTCGCCGGTCTTGAAAGGTATCTGGTCCACCACGACGAGGACGCCGTTCCAGGGCTTCTGCCAGCAGGTGATGCCGCCGGGCGGTTCCTCGTAGGGAAATTCCGGGAAGTCGAGCTCGATGGACATGCGGGCTCCTGGTCGGTCGAAGGGCGGAGGCGAGAGATCGGGCTCCCGCTCCGTGATCATGGACCAAACGCCAGGCCGTGAGGCCGGATCCGTGAGGATGACCAGAGGAATACGGCACGAAACGAATGACGCTCCCCGCCAGCTGGCGCCAGTTCGTGGACCGCGAAAAGGCGCGAAGCCTACGCGAACGACCTCGGGCAGCTGACCTCGCTGGTGGCGGTGACTGCCCGGTCGAACAGGCAGAAGGCTGATCAGGATCCGTTCGAGTGGCTGCCGCCGGCGTCGGCGGCGTTGTGCCGGTACGGGGCGGAGTGGACGGCGACCAAGCTCCGGTGGGGTCTGGCCGTCGACGAGGCGGAGCGGGACCGGCTGCTGGACATCGCGGCCGGCTGCGGCGACACCGACGTGGAGTTCACCCCCGCCCCGTAGCGGGAGGCGGCAATGTCGAAGGCCGTCATCCTGCAAAGGGGGTGGCGGCTCTTCGGGTTGCCTGTCCGGAAGGGGGGCAGCACGGTCGGTGCCGGCGGGGAGCGTCCGCGGCCGACGTCGGCGGGGCCGGCGGCTGAGCCGCCGCGCCGCAGCAGGAGTGTGGATGTGGGCCAGGGGAGGCGCGGGCGCACTCCCGCCCCCTGGCCGGGGGTCCGTACTCTGGGAGCCGACGACGGGTGTTGCATGCGAGTGGGACTGCTTGACCTGGGACGGGTGGCTGCGCGCGGTGTGCTGCTGGCCGCCGGCCTCTACCTTGCGGGCAGGCTTGCCGGTGCCTACGAGCACCAGCCGAGCGGCCGCCGGGAGACCGTCGGCGATGTCTTCTGGCACACAGTCGACAACCTTGGCGACGCCGCATCCCTGCTGCTCCCGCTCGGTGGCGGGGTAGTGATCCTGCTGACCGGATTCCGGTTGTTGGCCATGCGGTACGGGGCCGCAGAGGACGCGGGCGGATCCGGCCCCGGCCCGGGCGGGGATCCGTTGGCCCGCTGACCCTGCCGCAGCGCACCCGCGCGCGCCGGGGTACCAGCCTTGCGCCGAGGCCTACGGCGGGCAGGACCCGGTGGAGGCAGTGCACTCCTCAGCCGCTTAAACAGATAAGAAGGACGCGCTTCGCGCGACGACAGAAGAAGCAGAGCGCCACGTCGGTGCAGGCCGTGACGCACCATCGGGCTCAAACCCCCCAAGAAGGCGCCTCGTTCGCCCTGTGCGGGCCGCGCGGCACGTCCGGGTCGGGGATTTCCCGGTCGCCGGGACTGCCGGGCGTTCTGCGGGGCTTGTGTGGCCTCGGGGTCGAATGGGGTGCCCGCGGCCGGCCCGGAACAGCACGGCCGCCCACAGGCGGTCGGCGTCCCGTGTGATGAGGTAGGTCCGCGCGAGATTGCAGCGCACGTACACAAGGGGGCAGGAATGCAGGGCACCGTACGACGAGGGTCGTGGCGGAGGGCGGCGGGCGTCACCGTCGCAGCGCTGGCGGTTAGCGCAGGATCGGTGATACCTGCGGCAGCCGACACGGACCCGCCGGACTACCTCACGCTCATGAAGGCTCAGGAGATGTGGAAGGTCGCAGACGGCAGCGGCATCACGGTGGCCGTCGTCGACAGCGGCTTCAAGGAAGTCCCGGGCGTGCGGAGCGAGTCCGTCCTTCCAGGCGTTTCGGTCATGTCACCGCCGGCCGGGCAGCCGGACAAGACGTACCCGGCGCACGACGATGTTGACGGGCACGGGACCACCATGACCGCAGCGATCGTCGGCGACGGCGCAGGAGGCGGCCCGAAGGGTCTGGCTCCCGGCGCCAAGGTGATGCCCGTCCGCACCAGCCTCGGCACGCCCATGGCCTTTGCCGCAGGCGCCGAGGGTGCCAAGGGGATCCGGTACGCGGCCGACAACGGGGCCAAGATCATTAATTTGAGCTGGGGCGACTACTACTCCTACCCAAGGCTCAAGGCGGCTGTCGAGTACGCCCAGAGCAAGGGGGTACTCGTCGTCGCTGCCATGGGAAATGAGGGGGAGGGCAACAACGCGATCAACTTGATCACCCAGGTTCCGGGAGTCCTCGGCGTAGGAGCCATCGACGAGACCGCCGAGCCGCTGGAGCTCTCCTCCCACGGGCACACCACGGACCTGTCCGCATATGGCAGCAAGGCCCCGGTCCGCTGTAAGGAGAACACGGCCTGGTGTGTGAGGGACGGAGGCACCTCGTATGCCAGTGCCCTGACCTCCGCCTCCGCCGCGCTCGTATGGTCGGCTCACCCCGACTGGACCGCCAATCAAGTCGCCCGCGTCCTCATCGAGACCGCCGGCGGCCCCGTCGACGGCGCCAAGCGCAACGACTGGGTCGGCTACGGGGCGGCCCGCCCGAGCTGGGTGCTGCTGAAGAAGGCAGGCAACCCGGGGGCACCTGACGTCGACCCCCTGGCCCCAGCCCCCACGAACACCCCCGCCCCCGCCCCCAGCCAGACAGCTGCTGCTGCGCCAGCGGAAGCTGCGGCTGCGGAAGCGGGCCTGCCCTGGCAGTGGCTGGCACTCGGCGCCGTCGTCGCCGCGGGCCTCGGCCTCGCCGGCACGCTGATCGTCAAGCGCCGCCGCAGTTGATCCTTCACCCAGATCCCCAGGCCGTCGCCGTCGCCCGCGAGCAAGCCCCGGCGGCGGCCTGGGGGCCTGGCCGTGGCCACGGCCCAAATGCTGGTCGGCCCCGCACGGCTGAGCGGCCCGGGCCTGGCGCCCGGCCGATACCTTGACCGCCCCGGCCCCGGTGCAGACCCCCACCCCCAGCGCCGACCCGGCAGCTGCGGTGCCACGCCGAGTGGAGTCTGCGGCTGCGGAATCCGGCCTCTCCTGGAAGTGGCCAGCACTCGGCGCCTTCGTCGCCGTGATCCCCGGCCTCGGCATCGCGGCGATCGTCAAACGCCGTCGCCGCTGACCCTTCCGGGCCCGCTGCCCCGGCTGTTGAGGGCCTCGCCCGTCACCCGTTCAACTCGATCCGCCCGGCCCGTATGTACTCACCCGCAGAATCACTGTGCCGCGTCTGGCCGGCTCCCCGGGCGGGCCGGGCGGGGCGGGGCCATCTTGGCATGTCCACATTTGAGAGGATGATCGCTCGGAACGATGAAGTGCGGGTCGTGGCGGCGTCTGCTGCCCGGCCCGGGGAAAGGCGAGATGAGATTGCGTACGTGGACGCGCGCTGCAGCGGCAGCGGTGGGGGCTGCGACCGTGACCGCCCTCCTGACCGGGTGCAATGGCCTTGGGACGGCGAAGGGCAACAGCTCTCCATCGCCGCGTGCCGCCGACGCCAAGAAGACGTTCCGCCTGGGCGAGGCCAGTCCGGAGCAGGAGAGCCAGAAGCTGAACTCGCAGGACGCAAAGTTCACGGTGACACCGCTGGAGGTGCACACCGGTACCGAGGCGGACATGGAAAACTCCGGCCTGCAGAAGGACGACAAAGGCCCGCAGATCCCCGTCTTCGTGTGGTCGACGCTCACTCACAGGAGCGGCACGCCCATGAAGGTCGGTGACATGGACGGCGACCTGATGATCAGGACGGAGTCAGGTCTGAGGACGCGTGCCCTGATCGTCATGATGGGCAGTGCGAAGTGGGCCAACTGCCCGGCAACGCAGAGCGAAAAGACCCTGGGCCCGGGTCAGTCTGAGAAGATCTGCACGGCGTTCCTGATCCCGGCAGGGCAGAAGCCGGCCGCGGTCGAGGTCTTTCAGGGGTTCAACGCGGAACCAGCGCAGTGGCCGGTCAGCGGCTGAGTCGAGTGACGGGCCCAACTGCGGTCGCGTTCGCGGTGCTGGCGTCACCGCACCCCGGCCCGGCCGTCAGGCGAGCCCGGCCGGGCGGGCGGGCGGGCGCGGACAACACGGACGGCGCGGACAGTCGACGAGCGTGCGCGGCTTCTACGACGCCTTCCCGCAGGACGGGCGGCCGCTTCTGATCATGGTCACGCGCAACGCGGCATTTCCAGGGCCGCATCGCCCTGGAGACCGGCGAGATCGTGGACACCAACCACTGGCGATGAGCCGGAGGAAGCGCCACGTGGCGGAAGAAGAATCCGGCGTCGTGGTTGCCTGGACCCGGGGGCCACCACGGTTCGGTGGAGCAGCCCCGCCGGGACAGTCGCGAGACCACATCCCCTGGCGCAGGGGCATGCTTATGTGACCCTTCCCTGATGCGTCGCCGAGGGGTCATTCCCTGGCTGGGGGATGGCACTTGCTCGACTGCGTTGCCCGACTCGGCCGGCAGCGCTCGAAGGTGTCCCGGCTGGAGAACGGCAAGCAGACGGACCGTCCAGCAGTCCTCCACGCCGCTCAAACGGGAGGCCCGCCGCCAGGGCGTGAGTGCCTGGCCTTACCCAGTTGCCTCCCGCACGTGGCTCCCGGCCGTCAGAATTCCCCTATGGACTCAGGGGTGGCGGCAGTTGTGGGTGCAGCCGTGGGCGTGGTGGGTACTACCCTCGCGGCTGCTGTTGCAGGCTTATCGGCGCAACGACAGATAAGGGCAGAGCACCGGCACTGGCGCCGGCAGCTCCGCCGTGACGCGTACTCAGCGTTCACGGCCAAGGCGGACGAGCTGCACAAGGCGTTGAAGGAGATCAATGCCGAGCTGATCACGCCGGGAGCGGATCTTGATGCCCTACGCGCGAGCGTCGCTGGGGCCCGTGCATCGCTCCATGGCGGGCTCGCCGATGCTCAAGCGACGGTGGAGATCGAAGGGCCGGAGAAGCTGGCTCGCGTGGCGGAAGAGCTGTCTCGATCGCTCTCGGCCTGCATCGCCGCCATCAGCGCGGCCACCCTCGGGCAGGGCGGCGGTCCCTCCGTTGTGACGGAACACCAAGAGGTCAGACGGTTCCTGGACCACGCATCATCGAAGCGCGCCCAGTTCGTTGAACACGCTCGAAGGACCATCGACGTGTGAAGCCAGCCGTCGGCCCCGGCATCCCAGGTACTAAATCTTCGGCGGCACGCGCTCAGACTTCTTGGGCACGAGCCCCATCCTCCCTGATGGCTCACAACGGAGCGGCAGAGAAGTCAGAACGGTTCACTATCGATGGGTTGGCCGCCGTACTGGGGTGTCATTGCCCTCTGCCGCTTCGGCGTTTTGCGAGGTGGTCCTGAAGCTCCAGGTGTCTGAACTGGTAGGCGTTCCCGGCGACCCGGAGTAGACCTGCGGCAGAGGCCCAGGCAAGGAACCGTCCGAGGCGCCACGGTAGGCGTCGGCGTGTGCAGATCAATGTGGCAACGTAGCGGCGCCACGCGGCGGCCCAGAAAATCCCGCCAAGAACAGCACCGATACCCAGCACAATGATCAGAAAGCCAACGTTAGGGGCGACGAATCCCTCGAGGAGTCCGAACACGATCTCGATGCTGAGAACGAAGGCGGCCGCGGCGCTGGCACCGATCAGCATCCCTGAACGTAGGTCTGCCAGGACAAGGCCGTTCGGGCCTCTACTGGACGCCGTGGTCTCCAGGTTGCGCCGAAGGCCGAAAGCACAGCCTCCGATGAGGGCGACCGGGAAGAGCAGGGCACAGCCGAGCAGGACGTCGGAGGCATGGGACTCGGAATACTCGTCGGTCACGGTCACGCCCAGTGAGAAGGCAAGTGCTGCAACGAAGCCGACGACGACTGGCCCGATGACTGCTCGCCTTCCCTCCCGTGTACGGAGACGTCCAGGCTGAATGCCCTTGGCGGTGGGCCAAGCAGTTCTGGCCGAGGCGAAGATCCAGCTGATGGTCAGCAACGCCAAGACGACCAGTCCCGGGGTGAACCGGTGGTCGTCGACGGCTTCGGGCAGCATCGAGTACACAATGGCTAGTTCCGTACTTCGCGGGTGGCGGCGAAAGGTGGATTGCGACGGCCAGCGCGCAGTTGTCTGGCCTCGCGGCTATCGGCGGCCATCTCGTTTACGCTCGCTGCGCCGCAGTGCGCGACGTTGCTTTCCTGGCAGGGTGGCGGCCAGCTCGCCCACCAGGGAGACGTCGTGGCAATCGCCGTCCCGGCTGCCCTGGCACCACCACACTGGTGGGCCGGCCGCGTCCGTTTCGCCCTGGTACCAGTCGCCAGTGGTCTCTGCGGGACGAGGGTGCATTCCGATCTTGTGTTCCGAGCAGATCGGCCAGACCCGCCAGAGCAACTCCATGATGGTCGACTGCGCCGCATCTGCGACCACAGTCAGGACCGTCGCCGCATCGTCCGGCTCTGGCGGGTCGCCCTCCTCCAGGTCGCACGCATTCACCGAATTGCCGTGCCAACGGCCGTCGGGCATCGCCACGTAGACCTGCCCCCTGTCGATTCCGCTCGGGGGCAAAGGCTGCCGAGGCGGGTCAACCATCAGTATCAGTGCTTCTTGATCCGGCAGGGTCGCCATCAGGTCGCGGTTGACCACAGCGAGTGCGGCCTCCAGCTTCGGCCACTGACCGGGCTCGGCCGGCCTGGGCTCCGGGAGATGCTGCCGGTCATGACCAGGACCGATGCTGAAATGCGAGGAGTAGTTCACCAGGGCATCGTCTCAGTCACCCCGTCTTTCACCGGTGACGGAGGGTGAAATCAGCTCAGGTTTCTGGCCAGCGGGGGTGTGTGGGTTCCGAGCCGAGGAGGTCGAGCAGGTGGAGTTGAATGCCGCGGGTGATGGCGATGACGGGTGGGTCAGTGGCGCTGCCGACCCGTAGTCGCAGGTCGGACAGGTGGTAAAGGATCATTCTGCCGGTGGGTCGCACCTTCTGGTTGCCGGGGTAGAGGCCCGGCATCTTCTGGTCACCTCCGAGGGCTTGCCGGACCTGGCGTTCGATCAGGCAGAACAGCAGAAGGGACAGGCAGATCACCGCGATCAGTGCGGCGACGCGCCTGTTGTCCTGCACAAAGATGGGGGTGACGGCCAGCGGGGCCTTGACCCCGGATTTTGAACACGTCTATGAGGCTTGGGGCGGGGTAGTTGCTGCTGGTTGAAGGCCGTTCTCGAAGGCGATCGGAGATCGCTGACCGAGGCGGGAATGCCGGCGCCGGGTGTTGTGTCGGGTCAGCCAGCGGAAGGCGTCGAGCCTGGCCTCGCGCTCGCTCGACCAGCCCTTCCGAGCGTCACCTCGGGCCCCGGTGCCCCAGGCGTGCGCTGCAGTGAGGGCCCGGGGCTCCACACCAGCGCGCCCGCCCACGCGGGCTGGATCCATAAGGCGATAGGCCGCAACGGCTGATTCGGGACGCCGACACGGTGCCCGTGCCGCTCGCGGCCCCTGCCCCGTGTGCCTACGATCGGTCCATGACGACGACAGACGGCTGCCGCTGGTCCCTCTGCTCCCGGAACTCGTTCCTGTCGATCGGATCCATCGGATCGACGCTTTCGATCGGATCTGTCGGCTCGTTCCTGTCGATCGGGTCGGTCGGCTCGGCCGCCTCCGTCCTCTCGGTCGGCTCGTGGGCGAGCCTTGGCTCACTGCTGTCCGCCGCATCCCGGTGGTCGGCCCTTTCCTGGCGCTCTCGCTGCGGCGTCCTGGCCGGAGGCACGGCCCTGGCGACTGCCCTGGCCTTCACTCGGCGCGGCACCGGCTGATAGACGTCACGGTTTCTTCACTGGCTGGGGCACACGGGTGTTCACCACCTTGTGGCGCCCCGACCTGCGTGTGTGCGCACGTGCCTTCGGGCGGATCTGGGTGGTGCGGGGGTGCGCTTCGACGACGGTCCGTGGTTAGGCCTCTCTCCTTGCCCGGTGTCGGGTCGTTTCGACTGCCCGGTGTGGGAGGTGGTCGCGGAGGACGTGGATGAGATGCTCCACGCCCTGGCGGGTGGCTGGTCTGGCTCCGGGTACGCGCCGCCAGTTGAGGTTGTTCCTGTTTGGCGGACAGGTTGCATGTACTGGTCAGGCGGCGGTGGTTTCGTACGCGGCTGGGGTCGGCCGCGCGACTGCTCGTGCACTTCGGTGATGCGGGCGGTCAGCTCGGCGTCACGAACGGCCCGGGAGCCGGGGGTGGCGCTCCGGTGGGCGTAGTAGGCGGACCGGGAGACCTTCATCAGTTCACACGCCCGTTTGACGTTGTGACCTGCCTAGTTCTCCCCCTCGATGAACGGGTCGACCGTCACCGGGTCCCCCTCGCGAAGAAGACCATGGCCCGCTTGAGGATGTCGATGTCCTCCTGCAGGCGGCGGTTCTCCCGCCGCAGTTCGGCGAGTCCTTCCCGTTCGTCACGCTCCAGGTCCTTGGGCTGGTGGCTTTCGTCGGCCTGGGCCAGTCACAGCCTGACCGTGGTCTCGGTCAGGTCGAAGTCCTTCACGACCTCGGGAACGGCCCGGTCGCCTCGCAGGCACATCTCGGCCCCCACCGTGGGAGAGGTTCACCGTGCCGTTGGCGTTCACGCCGAGCAGGTACTCCCCGGTCCGACCCAGCACCGGGCCGTCGAAGGAGGCGGGCTTGCCCCAGGCTTCGTGCCCTGATGCCGGGCTATCGTCACGTGTCGGTACGACCGGCCTCCGTACGTCTGGAGAAAGGGTTGCTACCGTCATCACGGCCGACGGGCCGGCCGCCGCGCGGGCAGTACAGTTTGGGCCCCGCGTCGTGGAGCCGGTTCGCGAAATGCTTGCCAACGAGCTGCGCTCCCGCCTGCGCGAGCAGTACTCAGGTGAACTCGTGATGGTGGCGGTCAGGGTGCAGTGGCAATCAGCCCGCTCGCGGCCAAGCAGCCGTCGATGGGCTGCGGCCGGTACGGGATCTTCCGTAAGCCGCGCCTGAACGTCCGCATGAGATGGTCCGGATCGGCTGTGGGACTCTCCGTGTGCATCGTCGCGCATTGGGGCCGACGCGGGGCTTATTCCGCTTCGGGGCACGTTCTTCGTTGCCGCGTACCGGGGAGATGCGGCATCAGGGCCGGCGCAGTGGCCGAGTGTTCGGCAGTGATGCCGTGGTGTGGAAGGTCTCGGGCCGGGGGAGCGGAGATGCCTGCTCGTCACCGTCGGCCGGTGAACCGGCGCCCCCCGTAGGGACGACGAACCAAAAACCGGCGCGGAAGTTGTGCCCAGAGCATTTACCGGCCGTTCTGTAGAGGGCGGGAGTGATGACGGCCCTGGCGGAGGTGGCGAATCGGGTGAGCGGCCGCCGTGGCGAGTGGCGCGGATCATGCGGTCTGTCGGACGGGTGGTGGGCTGCTTCCAGCAGGGCCCGGAAGCGGAAACAGGGGGCCGCTGCCGCTACGCATTCCAACGATGGGCAGGGCCGGACGCATGACGGGATACCGCCTGTCTGACAGCGTGGCCGATTCTGAAGTCCGGGTGTTGCCGGGGAGTTGGCGCAGAGACATGATCGCTTTCATGCAAGCCGATCCTGATTCGGGAGTCGAGATGTGATGCGTCAATCCCTTCCATGGCATGGGAAGGGGTGGCCGATTCTCGTTTTAGCCGGCGGCGGACCGTACCGCCATCGTGGTTTCAACATAAGGGAGTTGTGCATTCATGCGTAAGCGTCGGGGATTTCTCGCCCTCACCACTGTGGGCGTGGTCATGTGCACCACCGCGTTCATGCCATCGGTCAGTCTTGCCGTCGGCCGCGACGGTGGGGGCAAGGAGGATTCCTACGCCGAGAGGCACGACCTGACGGTGGACGACGTCAGGCTGATCAACGCACTGAACGAGAGGGCCTTGGACCTGGGGCAGCCCGGCAAGCCCCCGCGCGGATTACCGCCGGGTGCCGTCGAGTCTCTCAGGCCTTCGGCGTCGGCCGACGGCCGTGTGACCCCTCCGGCCGAGCCCCTCGACAGGATGCCTGACGCGTACCGGGCCCACGGAGGCAGGGCCACTACAGACGTGAGCAACTACATACGCAAGTGGCAGCAGGCCTACAGCCACCGCGACGGCAAGGCGCGGCAGATGACCGAAGCGCAGCGAGAACAGCTGTCCTACGGTTGCGTCGGAATCACCTGGGTCAACTCGGGGCCCTACCCGACGAATAAATTGGCGTTCGCTTCGTTCGACGAGAACAAGTACAACAGTGGCCTGAGGAACGACAGCCCCCGGCCCGGCGAGACGCGCGCCGAATTCGAAGGGCGCATCGCGAAGGGAAGCTTCGACGAGACGAAGGGCTTCAATCGAGCCCGTGACGTGGCATCCATCATGAACAAGGCCCTGGAAAATACGCACGACGTGGGGGCATACGTGAACAATCTCAAGGCGGAGCTCGCCAAGAGCAACGACTCGCTGCTTCACGAGGACGGCCGTTCGACCTTTTACTCGGCTCTCAGCAGCACGCCGTCCTTCAAGGATCGTGACGGGGGGAACTACGACCCGTCCAGGATGAAGGCGGTCGTCTATTCGAAGCACTTCTGGAGCGGGCAGGATCCGAGGAGCTCCTCCGACAAGCGCAAGTACGGCGAACCGGGTGCCTTCCGCCCGGACCAGGGAACAGGCCTGGTCGACATGTCGGGGGATAGGAACGTGTCGCGCAGTCCTGCCAACCCGGGCGAAAGCTATGTCAACTTCGACTACGGCTGGTTCGGGGATCAGGCAGAACCGGATCCCAAGAAGACGGTATGGACCCACGCCAACCACTATCACTCGCCCGATGGTGACATGGGTCCGATGCGGGTGTACGAGAGCACCTTCCCGAACTGGTCAGCCGGGTACGCGGACTTCGACCGCGGAGCCTACGTGATCACGTTCATACCGAAGAGCTGGAACACCGCCCCCGCCAAGGTGAAGCAGGGCTGGCCGTAACAGCCACGGACGCGAGTCCGGCCTCCGGGACGGCCACGGCCTGGGCACGCTCTGGATCAGGCATTCGCCTGACCCGGTCGTACCAGGCCGCTCTCGTACGCGATCACCACGCGCTGGGCCTGGTCCCGGGCATCGAGTTTCACGAGGATCCGGCTCATATGGGTCTGCGCCGTCCACGTTGACGGGTGCAGTGCCGCGGCGATCTCGTCAATCGAGCTGTCGCAGCCTACGAGGAGCAGGAACTCCTGGTCACAGCGGCTCAGCCGGTCGAGGCCGAGTGGGCGCGGTGGTGACGCCTGTTCCTGGAGACGCGTTTCGACCAGGGGGCGGAGGTGCCCGCGGCAACAACAGGCTGTCTCCGGTCGCCACGGTCTGAATCGCGGAAAGCATCTCCATCCGGTACCAGTCCTGAGTTCCGCGGTCTTTGTCGCGGCGGCGGCCCGGAAGCTCCTCCGTCTCGAGGCGCCAGCTACCCTGCCGCCTGCCTGCGCCTGGCCGACGCGTTCGGCGCCGCGATCACCGCGGTCCTCGCCGCAGTACTGGCCTGAGGGCAGATTGGCTGCGCCTGGGCCGGGTCTGGACGGTCAACGGTCGATCTTCGAACGGGAAGTGACGCCTGATGACAGGAGTGACCGTGTCGGGGGGCTGTGGCGGAAGTACAGCCGTCCGGGTTGGTGCCGGACGTTCTGGACGGTCAGCTGATCAGTCAGCTGGTGGACCGGGCCAAGGCCGACGGGATCAAGCTGACGGGCCAGGGTGTCTGCTGCAGCAGCTCACGAAGAGGATCCTCGAGTCGGCTCTGGAAGACGAGATCACCGACCACCTCGGGTATGAGAAGCATGAGAAGGCCGGCTCGGGCAACACCGGGAACGGGACCCGGTCCAAGACCGTGGCGACCGAGGTCCCGCGGGACCGGGAGTGCTCCTTCGAGCCGCAGATCGTCAAGAAGCGGCAGCGTCGGCTGACCGGGGTCGACGAGATGGTGCTCTCGCTGTCCGCCGGCGGCCTGACCCACGGCGAGATATCCGCCCACCTCGCTGAGGTCTACGGCACCGAGGTCTCCAAGCAGACGAAGGTGGTCGACGGCATGAACGAATGGCAGAACCGGCCCCTCGATTCCGGTCCGGGCCGTGCTCCTTGATGGTGTGCACGTGCGCGGCCGCGACCAGCTCCACGGCCTCGTCCCAGTCTGCCCGCACCAGCCCGCCCTTGCCGCGGGCCCTCTGGTACGTGCGCCGGCGCTCGGGGTCCGCCTGGATGTCCCCCAGGCCAGAACGGGATCCTTCAGCCGGCGCTTCGCCTCCCTCTACATCTCCAGCAGCACCCCGCGCATGTACGGGTAGCGCACCGGGTCGGCGAGTATGCGTACCAGGAGAACGCGGCCCCGCGCGGGCAGCCGCGGGGCTCGTACTCGGGGCGGTCGGGGCCGACGGACGGGTAGTCGGTGGCCTGGGTCTCCCACGTGATAGCCGAGAACGGCCCTGGTTTCGCCGGCGGCCCGTATGCGGCGCGGAAGGCGCGGCTGAAGTAAGCGGCATCGGGGAAGCACCAGCCGGCTGCGATCGAATGTATGGGGCGGCCGAGCAGGCGGGAGTCGGCCAGGTCGCGGCGGCAGTTCTCCAGGCGCAGTGCCCGGATCCAGGCAGCCATGGTGAGTTCCTGGTCGCGGAAGAGCAGGTACAGATATCGCGTGGAAATGCCGTGCGCGGCGGCTACGGCTTCGGGCGTCAGGCCCGGATCCCGCAGTCGCTGCGGGACGAAGTCGTGGATGCGTGCCTTCAGGGCACGCCTGCAGGCTTCCGGTCCCATCGTCGCCTCGGCGTCCAGGCAGCGGCCGAGCAAGGACGCCAGGAGATCCACCGTGGTCTGGGTCAAGGCCGGGACATCAGCCGGAGTGAACTCCCCTGCGCGCGTGACCAGATCCACCAGCCAGCGGTGGAACACGCCGCCCAGGCCGCGCGTGGCGGGAATCGGGACGGCGGTCATGCGCCGCACCGCGTTCTCCGGTAACGGCACCAGGATCCGGGGCATCTGGACGACGATTGACGACCAGGCTCCCGGAGTCGTCGCCAGGCAGCCGCTGAACGGCCGGCTGCTGTCCACGAGGACGAACCCGCCGGCGCGGAACGCTGCGTCTCGTTCTGCCTGTGACAGGCCGATGCCAGTAATCAGCGGTCTGTCGATGCCTCCGGAGGGGTGACACCACCCCCAGGCCATGCGTTCGACAGGGGGAGAAAGTCATGCCAACTCCGGAGGCCGGGCGCCCCATTGCGGGGCCATCAAAACGGTAATGGGGGCACCGGTCAGCTACCACGATGAAGGCCAGGCCTCCAGAGCCCGGCCTTCACCTATGAACCCGCTGATGTCATCGCCGACTCACGACGAAAGGAACCCGTCCTGCAGGCGGTTCCGACGTCGCACGCTGAACCGAACCCGATCATGCATCGCCCTCGAAGGGCGTACTGCTTCAACGGGGCGGGTTTGAAGCTGTCTGGATTTCCCACATCTGGTTGTAGGAGTTCCATTGGACGCCGGACGTGATGCAGTCCCACTGCTGCAGCAAGGCTTGCTGGCCGGAATGGCCGGTGGAGGAATCTGCGTCCAGGCACCTTCCGGTTTGGCGGTTTACGATGATCTTGTGCCGCTCGGCAGCCCAGACTCTATGTGCGGGGATCTCGACCCACCGGATGTACCACTCGGCCGGCGCGTAGCCGGGATAGCAATACGGGTACTGGATGATGCGCGTGCCGTTGGCGTAATATCCCGACCGCCAGTCGAGCATGAGGCGCTGGTTCGAATGCCGCGCCTTGATGCGGAAGAAGCCGTTCCCGCTGTCCAGCAGATCGAACTCCTGCGAGGCGCTGGTGTTGTTGGGCCACAGGAAAACGCCCGTGTAGGGGTCGACGGACGCCCACATGACGTCGACGAGGCCGCCGCCGCCGACATTGATGATTTCCTGCCTGAGAGTGTCCGACGCGTATGCCGGTGTAGGTGCAATCGCCGTGAAGAGGGCGATCACCAGGGCCGCAATCATGCTCAGCGGTGCGAACCTCCTGGGACGCTTGTTCATCCTCTCCCTTTTCGGACGCGCAGCGGCGCCGGCCAGGAGAACCCGGCGGATCACGCCAATCGGACTGGGGTTCATTCATTTCGTTCCTTTCCATGAAAGGTCCTGCGCCGTTACTGGGGCGAGGACGAAAGAGATGGCGATGAACCCGGAGCCAGCACGCCCAGTGGGCTATCACGCATGCGTTCCGGGTCTTGCGGGGAGACGCTGAATCCCCGTTCGGCTGCATGTGCCGCTGGCTCCAGATCGATGGTGTTGGTTTGCAGCCCGCCCGTCACGAGTAGGCGACTACCTGTCTCGTGATCTGGCGCTGCCAACGGTCTGGCGCCTGCGGACCATCGGTCACGGCTGATCCGTGATCTGGCCGCTCCATCGTCGGAGTCGCGGTTAGGATCCGACGATGGAGCGAGCATGGCCGCTCACCGGCCGTTCCGAAGAGTTGCGGTTCATCGAGGCCGTCGTTGGGCGCGCTGGGGAGGGGCGGGGCGTTGTGCTGGCCGGCTCCGCCGGAGTTGGAAAGACCCGGATGGCACGTGAGGCGCTGCGGGCTGCCGGGCGGCGGGGAGCGACGGTCCGGTGGGCTGCGGCGACGGCTTCGGCACGCGGCATACCGCAGGGAGCCTTCGACGCGTTGCTGGGGCGGCTGGGAGGCGACCCGACCCAGCTCCTGCGGCAGGCGAGCGACGTGCTGTCGGTGGGCACGGGACATGCCGGGGTCGTGATCGGAGTGGATGACGCCCACCTGCTCGACGACATGTCGGCGCTTCTGGTCCATCGACTTGCGCTGCGGCCCTCCGTGCAGATGTTCGTGACGATCCGCAGTGGAGAACCGGCACCCGATGCGATCACCGCATTATGGAAGGACGGCCCTCTCGATCGGTTGGAACTCCAGCCGCTGGCGCGGGCCGAGATGGCCGCTCTCCTGGAGGCCGTGCTCGAGGGACCACTGGACAGCGCCGGGATCGCCCGTATGTGGGATCTGGCCCAGGGCAACGCTCTGTTCCTGCGGCAGCTCGTCGACGGTGAGAGGGAGGCGGGGCGCCTACGCGCCAAGGACGGGCTGTGGTCCTGGGACGGGCAGGTGGCGCCCTCACCGGGTCTGGCCGAACTGGTCAGGACACGCATGGGCGCCCTGACCGAACCGCTGCGCGACGTCGTCGACCTCCTGGCCCTCGGCGAGCCCCTGGGCGTCCCGTTGCTGGCCCGGCTGACCGACGACGCGAGTGTGGAGACGGCGGAGACACGCGGCCTTGTGAGCGTGGAACGCGACGGGCGGAGACTGAGCGCACGACTGGCGCACCCGCTGTACAGCGAGGTGCGCCGCGCCGACATCGGGCGTCTGCGGGCCGAGCGGTTGCGCGGACGCCTGGTCGCTGCCATGGCCGAGACCGGTACCCGCCGCGCTGGGGACACCTGCGAACGGCCATGCTGGCCGTCGACTCCGGACTCCGCCCCGACCCCGAGTTCCTCACCAGAGCCGCCCGCGAGGCGGTCGAGCTGCTCGACCTCTCCCTGGCCGAGAGGCTGGCACGGGTGGCCGCCGTCGGCGGAGGCGGCTTCGAAGCGCAGCTTATCCTCGCCACCGTCCTCAGCTGGATGAGCCGTAGCGCGGAGGCCGAGCTGGAGCTGGCACGGCTCGATGGACTCGCGTGCGACGACACCCAGCGGACGCAGGCAGCGGTGGTGACGGCAGGCAACCTGTTCTGGTCCTCGCGCCGCCCAACCGACGCCGAAGCAGTGCTCGACGGCGTCGAGGCGGTTGTGACCGAGACCGCGGCCCGGCAGGTGGTGACCGCCTTCCGAGCCGCCTTCCACGCAGGTCTCGGCCGACAGAACCAGGCGATCGACACCGCGCGCCTGGCCCTGGCGGCCCCGGACCTTCCCGGACAGGCTGTGATGCTCGCGACGTGGGGTCTGGTCATCGGGCTGGGTCTCGTCGGCCGGACCGATGACATCGGCTCGGCCGCCGAGCCCGGCTACCAGGCGGCGCGCAGGTCCTTCGACGCCGCGATCCTGCGGGTCGGGCTGAGCGAATTCCATCTGGGGGCGTTGCTGATGGCAGGAGATGTCCACGGGGCCGAGCAGATCGCGCTCGAACGCTGGGAGGAGAGTACGAACGCCCCCAGCCAACCGTTGTTCACGCTCGCGCTGCTAGGGAGGGTCGCGCTGGCCAGAGGGAAGGTAGTTGAGGCGGCACGCGGATTAAGGGAGGTCTGCGCCGGGATGCGGGAGACCGACACGGTCGGCTGGTTGTACCGAAATCTGTTGTCCCTCGCCCAGGCGCTGGCCATGGCCGGGGATGCCGCCGCAGCAGGGCGGTTCCTGGCCGAGGCCGAGTCCCAGGAGCATCCCGCCTTCAGCTTTCTGGCTCCCGAGCTGATCCTGACCAGGGCGTGGGTCTCTGCTGCGCAAGGCGCGACGACCGAGGCGACCACACTCGCGCGGGATGCCTCCGTGCTCGCCCGTGACCGTGGCCAGTTCGGCCACGAGATGTTCGCGCTGCACACCGCGGTTCGCTTCGGTGACCGCTCCGCAGCCGAGAGGCTCGGCCAGCTGACAGCTCACCTGGACGGTCCTCGGGCGGACGTCGCAGCCGCCCACGCCTCCGCGCTCGCCGCCGACGACGGGGACGCCCTGCACGCGGTCTCGGTCCGGTGGGAGCAGATGGGTGATCTGCTGACCGCCGCTGATGCCGAGGCCCACGCGGTGACCTCCTATCTGGCACGGCAGCGGAGGGTCCGGCACAGGCCGCCACCGCCAGGACCCACCGGCTGGCCGAGGCATGCGACGCTGCCCGCACCCCCGCGCTAGTCGCCGCGATCCGGCCGCTGCCCCTGACCGACCGGGAACGCGAGATCGTCACTCTCGCGGCCAGCGGCCTGCCCAACCGCGAAATTGCCGCACGCCTGTTCCTATCGGTGCGCACCGTCGAAGGCCATCTTTATCGCGCGAGCACCAAACTTGGCGTCACCCGTCGCGCTGACCTGGGCCCCATAATCCAACGATGACAGCGGTGCTCGGGATCTCCAAGACGTAGTCGACGGCAACGCGCTACTTGGAGACTTCTTCATTGGGCCAGTTCGGGCCACGAGGTTGAACCTCGCGAGTGGACACCGGGTTTCATGCGATGAGTGGCAGCGTATGTGATGTGGCGAGTTGTTGTTCGCATTCGGTTGGTGTGAGGTAACCGAGGGCGGAGTGGCGGCGCCGCCGGTTGTAGTAGGCCAGCCAGCGGAACAGCTCGAGTCGAGTTTGTGCCTTGGAGACCCAGCGGCGTCCGTGCAGCAACTCACGCCTGAGACCCTGGAAGAACGACTCGGCCAGGGCGTTGTCGTAGCTCGAGCCGACCCGTCCCGTGCTGCGGAGGATGCCGTGCCGGCGGCAGACTTCGGCGAAGGCGGCCGCGCTGTATTGGGCGCCCCTGTCCGTGTGGAAGACGACGCCACGGACCCTTCCGCTGCGCAGGGGGGTATCTCGCGACAACTGAGTTACGTGGAAAGTTGGCCAGTGGCATCCGGATTCGGGCCTCTCGGCGCGCGTTAAAGAGTGAGGGCGTAAGAGCTCGTAACACGATCATGAGTCGGGCTTGTTGAGGGGTCTCCAGCAGATGAGGCTGCAGGCCAGGGAGACAAAGGCGTCGTGGAGTTCGGTGCGGCGTTCCCAGCGGACGGCGAGTCGTTTGAACTGGTGGAGCAGGGCGAAGGTCTGCTCGACGACGTAGCGGAGCTTGCCCATGCCCTTGTGTTGGGGGCGCCTCTGCGGGAGATGACGGGCAGGATCCGGCGTTTGCACAGCTCTTCCCGGTTGGGGTTTGATTCGTATCCCTTGTCGCCGAGCAGGGCGTCCGGGCGTCTGCGGGGCCGGCCGGGGCGGCCCGCGACGGGCGGGATGCCGTCGACCAGGGCGAGGGTCTGGGTGACATCGTTGACGTTCGCCGCGGTCGTGACGACTTTCAGCGGGGTCCCGCGTCCGTCGCAGATCAAGTGGTGTTTGCTGCCCGTCTTCGGCCGGTCGACCGGCGACGGACTGGTGTCGGTGCCCCCTTTTTCGCCCGGATGTGAGAGCCGTCCACGCACGCCCTCGACCAGTCGAGGCGGCCGGACGCGTTCAGCTCGGCGAGCAGGATCCGGTGCAGCTGGTCGAAGACCCCTGCCTGCTGCCACCGCTCCAGGCGCCGCCAGCAGGTCTGCCCCGAGCCGAACCCCAGCTCAGGCGGCAGGAGTTGCCACGCGATGTCGTTGTGCAGGACGTACAGGATGCCTTGCAGGCACAGCCGGTCCGCCACCGGCCGCGGCCCTGGCGACCTCGTCGGCCAGGGCGGCAGCAGCGGCTCGATCAGTGCCCACAAGTCGTCGTCCACGATCCACGGCCGAGTACTCACACCACCACGAACGGCCGAATCATCACACCGGTTACGCCCGACCAGCACATCTCAACAAGATCCTGTTACCAGCTCTATGGGCAACCGGAAGTTCGGCGCACGCCACTGCGATTGCCTGGAGGCAACCGGCGGAGAGCGCCCCTCCTGCTGGCTGCCGTCTACTCGTCGCCCCCGGTCTTGGTGGCTGGCTCGGAGGCGAAGCAGTCCCGGCACTCGGGGACAGCGGCAACCATGCGTTGGAGGCCGCCGCAGTTCTCGCACCGGGGGTGTGCGGTGGTGTCGCCGAGTTCCTCGAGGATGGCCTGGAGGCGGCGCACCGTGAAGTCCGCCTCGGAGATGGCGGCCGGGGCCCACTGTGACGACATCCACCGCAGTGGACCGAGAAAGGCCCGAGCGAGGCTGACGGCGGTGCTCGCGGCGTACGCCCATCCGTTGGTCGCGGCGCTGGGGTCGTCGGGCGCATCCTCGTGGGGAAGTCCGACCGACCAGGGCGGCACGGTCATGGTGAGGGAATCCAGCCGGTCACCGACGAAGCCGAGTTCGAACCAGGCGCGCCGGACCTGATCCTCTCACCGGCCAGCTCCTTCACGAGCGGGTAGATCCTTTTCCCGGCAGATGCGCCTGCGACAGATAGGCCGCGGCCCGGCGCAGGACCTGGTTCTCCTGCTCCAGCAGCTTGATCCGCCGACGTCCTTCCCGCAGTTCCTCACTCTCCTGGCTGGACGTTCCGGCCTTGGAGCCGTCATCGATGTCCGCCCGGCGCATCCATTTCCACCACGTCATCGGGTGGACTCCGAAGTCGGTGGCCACCTGCTCGACCGTCACACCCGGACCACAGTTCCTCGCGACCCGCACGACGTCCTGACGGAACTCTTCCGGATAGGGCTTGGGCACAGCGACATCCTTCCCACCTGCCCTACAGGGCAAGCCACTTCAGATGTCACCCGATCGTGCGGCAGACCCGACGGGCGTTTTCAGGATTTGGTGTCGATGGCTCTTGCCAGTGTGGCCATGACCTCGACTGCTTCGCCGTCGGTGAGGCCTTGTTCCATGCATAGGGAGTGCCATGTCGTGAAGGCCGTGGCATGGCCGATGACAGCCTGCCGGAGCGGATCGTGGGCCGTCGGCCAGGCATCGGCCAGTACCTCGATGTACTGCCTGGTCATCTTCTCGCGGGCCTCGCGGATCGATTGGGGCACGGCGTGTTGGTCGCGGATGACCAACGTCAGCATCTGCTCGCCCGCGCGGTAGAAGCGGTAGATGTCGGTTAGCCCGGCCGTCAGCCGCTCGAGGGGGTTCTCGATCGCGGCCCATTCCTCCGGCCGGGGCGGCCTCTGGCGCGACAGCCAGTGTCCTGAGCACGCCTCGAACAACGTCGTCTCGTCGGGGAAGTGCCGGTAGACGGTCAGCCGGGTGACTCCGGCGCGCTCCGCGATCGCCGCGATGCTCGTTGACGCTGGGCCGGCGGTGCCGTGCAGATGCACGGCGGCCTCGACGATGCGCTGCCGCGTCCGGCTCACGTCCTCGGCGCGCTTGCGCATCTCGTAGCCACGCGATTTCGGCGAACGCTTGTGTTCACTCAATTCTTGACGCCTCGGGGTTCGCAGTGGAGACTCTTTTTAAGAGAACATCAGTGTATCTCCAAAATGTGTCGGGAGTGATCGCCATGACACAACCGCTGGCCCCGCCTCTCACCATCGTCCGCCCCGGCGAGGGCACCGAGGGCTTCCTCGGCTCGATCGGGGTCGCCTTTAAACTGTGGGGTGCAGACACAGGAGGCGCGGTCTCCGTCGTCGAGCACCCCTTCCCGGTCGGAGCCCTGGTCCCGCCACACCTGCACACCCGAGAGGACGAGTACTCGATCGTCACCGAAGGCGAAATCGGTTTCCGTTCCGGCGACCGCGAAGCCGTCCTGGGCGTCGGCGGCTAC
Source organism: Streptomyces sp. NBC_00190 (assembly GCF_036203305.1). GTDB lineage: Bacteria > Actinomycetota > Actinomycetes > Streptomycetales > Streptomycetaceae > Streptomyces. The sequence goes on from NZ_CP108131.1 coordinate 8,567,508, forward strand.
ATCACAAAGCCGCGCGGGGAACTCCACGCAATGTGGAACGCCGGCCGCGTCCCGGCCCGAATGATCGAGATCATCAGTCCCGCCGGATTCGAACACTTCTTCCGCGAGTTGGCCGAAATGCTCGCAGACGGGCAGCCGCCGCCCGCCGATGCGCTACCCGCGCTCGCCGCCAAGTACGGTCTCGAGTTCGGACGGCCCACCTGGCTGCCCGACGTCATCTCGCGATTCGGTCTGACGCCGCCACCCGGCGTCTGACCGGGGGCCGGCGCCGCCCAGACCCACTGGCCGGGCAGCGGTCTTCCCGGTGAAGATCACCTCCGGTGGCGTTGAGGATGGGGCCGCACGGGCGACATCGCCGATCCTGCTCGCGCCGGTGATGTCGACGCCTTCCCCAAGCCTCGGCAGGGAGGCCTGTAACCCCGGCTGCCCGAGCAGAAGGCCGGCGGGACCGGGCTCCCGCTTCCGCCCCGGGCAAGCCTCCTGACCGCCGGGCAAGCCCCGTGAGGGCCAGGCGGGCCAGCTTGGCGTGACCGCCGGGCAAGCCACCTTCGAACGGGGGCTTGCCCGCGGGCGCAGCAGCGCGCGGAGCTGGAACAGCACCACGGCGATCTCCCGCAGGCGGCCGCGGCGGGAGCCGGTTGACCCGCGCCGCGCCTGCGTCTTCGGCTGGCTGGCTGGCTGGTCAAGCGATGCAGCAGCTGTCCGCCAGTGTTGCGACGTTGCCGGGCCCTGGTGCGCGCGGTAGCGGCCGGGCGGGTACTTTACTCGGGTGAGTCTCCTTGATGATGTGGCCGAGCGCGACGGCTGGCAGTGCTGGGTGTGTGACGAACCGGTCGACCCCGACGAGTCGGTGAACGACCCGCGGGGGCCCAGTGTCGACAGCCGGACCACCGACCGGAAGGCCAAGGTCGCCGAGCGGCTCGCGCACCGCGGGTGCAACACCCGCAAGGGCGCGGTCAAGGTGGTCATCGCCTGGCCGGAGCGCCTGTACGTAGTCGAACCCGCGCCGCTGATTACCGTTGCCGAGAGGCTGGAGCGCAAGGGTGGCCGCGAGATGGTGGGCCGTTGCCCGACCAGGAAAGACGCCCAGGAGGCGGCTGATTGGCTGGTGGACCGCTTCTCCCGCCTGGTACCGGGGCTGCCGGTGACCGCCGACGTCCAGGCCGGAGGAGGCCAGTTCCTCGTCATCCTGGCCACCGGCCGCCGCTGACCGGGGATCCACCGCGCACGCTCGCCTCGAGCCTCCGCATCCCGCGCCGGCGCGGGGAGGGTTATACCGGAGGGCGGCTGAACGGTTGCCTGGACGGTTGCTTCCAGCGGCGGACCGCAGGTGTGACCGGACGGGCGGAGTGGGTGGAGATCACCAACACGACCCGCGACGCCATCAGCCTCCGCGGCTGGACCCTGCGCGATGACGACGGCAACCGGTACCGCTTCGACAACATCCGCATCAACGCCCGCGCCACGATCCGCATCCACACCGGCAACGGCCGCGACACCCGAACCGACCTGTTCCAGGACCGCCGCGACTACGTCTGGGACAACCAGGCCGACACCGCGACGCTGCGCGATGACCGTGGTCGCACGGTCGACACGGAGTCCTGGGGCCGGCGCCACCACTGACCGGGGTCAAGGTGTCGGCGGCCGCCTGGACGGCGGGCGGCCGCTGGCACCGCACCCAGTTGCGTGCCAGGTCCCGGCGGGCGTGGAAGCACGCGTTGGGCTGTCGCCGCGCCCGCGCTACCGCCGGCTTCTGGTCGTACTTCGTCGTGGTGTACCGGGCATAGACGTCACCGCGCCCCCCTCGCACACGCCATACGCCGGCAATGCGCAGGGAATCGTCGAGTCCCTGCCGCGGTCTTGAGCGCCGTGCAAGACGGGCGTGATCCCTGGACTACGCCCCCGTCGAGGGGTGGTCGGCCGTGGCAGGCCCGCTCCGCTGACCGGCGATGATTGATGCGTGCGGGCTGGGCAGTGGCGTCCGGCGGGTTCTCGGGGGTGGGGCAGTGATCGAGGTCGGGCAGCAGGGCGCGTTCAGCGTGAACAGTGTCGGCATGGAGCGCCAGCCGTTCCCATTGAGCTTCAGCGTCCGCGAGGCCGAGGGGCTGTGGCGGGTGAGCGCCGGTGCCGCCCAGGCGGGCGAGCTGGTCGACCTGCTCGTGGCCGTGGCGAACGACGCGGTGGCGGTGGTGTCGCTGGAGACCAACTCCTACCTGGATGAGGACTGGCATCCGCTGCAGCCCTCGCTGATCGCGGCCGAGCTCGGCGTGCCGTGCAGGGTTCACTCCCTCGGATCCTGGGCGTCCGGCACGAACGGACTCGCGGAGGAGTTCCTGGTGATGGACCGCGGCCTCCTGCCCCGTCTCCTCGACGGCACCTGGTCGCCGTACGAGCTGACTCTGATCGACGTGCCCGCCGACGTGACCACGGAGCAGCTCGACGAGCTCGCCCTCGTGCTCGGCACGACCGGCATTGATGAGCCGCTCCTGAGTCGCCTGGGAGACTCCCGGGTCTGGTTCTCGGGCCACGACGACTGCTACGTGTTGTTGGAGACCCGCGACCCCGCCCTGTCGGCCGCGGTCCTGGCGCGGCTGCTGACCCTGCTGGCTGGCTCCGCCCTCGCCGAACTCGCCGAGAAGCCTTTCTCGCACATTCCCGAGCCCGGGCCCTGGCTACCCGAGCAACTGATCGCCACCGCACCCCACTGGATCGGAGCCCTGGGCAACGTCACCGAGGATCTGGTCACCATCAGGCTGGCTGCCCTGCCAGGCCCGTGGCGGCTGGGCGTCTCGTTCCCGCAGCAGGCCGACCTCACCGCGACGCTTGACGTACGTCACGGCACCTGGCGGATCTCGCCCGCGGAGTAACGCGAGGAGCCACCCCGGCGAGGTGCCGGGTGTCAGCGGTAGCAGGTCACGCAGCCTACGGAGCGGCACCGGTGTGACCGAGCACAGTAGTTGGCCCGACCGGCCAACTACGGCGCAGCCGCAGGTGAGCATCCCGACCGTCGGCGCGGCGCGCCTGCTCAAACGCTGTCGATGCGGTCGAGCAACGCCTCGGCCTCGGCGGTGCGGCGGTGGTCCGGGCCGAAGGCGGCCAGGCAGGCGTCTTGGGCGGCTGTGACCAGCAGGCGGGCCTCGGCGCCACGCCCCAGGCCGAGGAGGGCGGTGGCCGTGGCCAGCTCGACGGCGCCGGTTTCCGGGCGGCGCTGCTCCTGGGGCAATCGACGGCGCAGCTCGTCGGCGCGCTCCGCCTCGGCGAGAGCCTCCTCGTGGCGGTCCTGGCCGTTGAGGCTGCGGGCCAGACCGAGACGCAGGACCAGGGTGAAGCGGTCCAGTACGCGATGAGCGGCAAGTGCCTCGCGCGCCAGCGCCTCCGCCTCCGGGTGGCGGCCCAGCGCGGTAAGGGCGTAAATCTGCCCATTGCGGGCGGCCGTTGCTATGAGCGGCATGTCCGGCCCTGCCCAGCGGGCTGCGACCCGGGCGACGGCCGCGCACTCTGCCTCGCATTCGGCGTGTCGGGCGAGTGAGCTCAGCGCCTGGGCGCGGTCCGAGCGCAGTTTCAGGGTCTGCGGGTGTTCGGCGCCGAAGATCCTTCCGAAGACCGGCAGCAGTGCATCGTATGTGGTGACGGCATCGGCATGGCGGCCTTGAGCGCCCGCAGCGAGCGCGGCGATACCCAGTGCCAACGGCGCGTACGTGTCGTCGCGCGGCCGGGACCGGGCCGCAGCCACGGAGCGTGCCTCGGCCTCAGCCTCGGCATAACGCCCCGCCTGGTACAAGGCCATGGCCTGGGCCAACGGGGTTCTCGTCGTCTGGCCAGCTTCGCCTCGGCCACGCCACCAAAAGAGTTTCATGCCCGGAGCATACGAATGCTGCGAACACCCACTCGGCAAGGCCTGGTGTATGGGTTCGAGCCCACGGGAGGCCAACTCAGACGCCACCCGGGCCAGATGGAACACTCGATGGACGCGGTCGCGGCCCACGTCGACGCTCTTCGCCGTCCCTCACCCTGAGCGCACGGACGTATGGGTGGCGCGGACCTTTGGACACCCGCCCGCCGACCCTCTACCGGCGGCGGCCCTGATGGCCCTGACAGCCTGATCAGGATGATCCACGCGCTACCCTGCGGGCCAACTATCACGCTCAGAGGCTTCCCAATGGAGAAGTCAAGCCGCAGAACCCGTGCTGATGGCCGGTAGCCTGACTGCCTGACAGCCACACCTTCCCTTGGAAAAGAAGTTCAGGATGCACATCCTGGAAGATCCATCCGAGCTCTCGGCACGCGCACAAGACCTCCTGCGTCGCTCAGCCCGGCGTGAGTGCCCCTCTCGGTTCGGCTGCCGATAGAGCTCTGGCAAGTGCGTGACCACTCGGGGAAACTCGTCCCCGCTCCCATGGATCTCATCATCCGATACGAGGGATTCGAGCAGAAGTTCGGAGGCCTGCGCTACGAGGTACGCCGTAGCTGGGTTGTGAACGGGGATCGGTACGAGACGGGCCTTACCCCCGGATTCTGAACACGTCTATGCGGCTTGGGTCAGGGTAGTTGCTGTTGGTTGGGAGTCGTTCTCGTAGGCGGTCGGAGATCGCTGGCCGAGGCGGGAGTGCCTGCGTCGGGTGTTGTATCGGGTCAGCCAGCGGAAGGCGTTGAGCCTGGCCTCACGCTCGCTCGACCAGGCCTTCCGGCCTTTGAGCGTCTCCCTCTTGAAGGCGGCATTGAAGCTTTCCGCAGCAGCGTTGTCCGCGCTGGACTCGACCGCGCCCATGCTCTGCCGGACCCCTGCTGACCTGCAGATCTCAGCGAAGGCCCTGCTCGTGTATTGGGCGAGTTCAACCAGTCGTTGCAACACCGGGCTGTTGCAGCGAGCGTAGCTGCTCTTCGAAGACCTCGGCCGGCGTCCGCCAGCCGAGGACCTTGCGGGGCCGGTTGTTGATCGCCGTGGCGACGGCTTCGAGGTCCGTGGACGACCAGCGGGAGAGATCAGTGCCCTTCGGGAAGTACTGACGCAGTAGCCCGTTCGTGTTCTCGTTTGTCGGTCGTTGCCAGGGCGAGTGCGGATCGGCGAAGAACACCTTTGTCCCGGTATCGAGAGCGAACTGGGCATGACCGGAGAGTTCCTTCCCACGGTCCCAGGTGAGGGTCTTGCGTAGCTGCTCGGGCAGCTGCGTCATCGACGTGGTGAGCGCCGCGTTCATCGCGATCGCGCCATAGCCGCCGAGCGGGGGGCCGTTCTTCACGGGCGGGCTCGCGCCCCAGCCATCGAGCCGAGGCAGGTGCACCAGGAGCGTGGAGCGGCTGCTGCGCTCGACAAGCGTGCCGATCGCGGAGCGGCCCGTCCCGATGATCAAATCGCCTTCCCAGTGTCCAGGGACCGCGCGGTCCCCGGCCTCGGCGGGGCGTTCACTGAGGATGACGTCCGCGGTGACATGCCCCTGAGGCCTGTTCTGCGACCGTGCACGGGGAACCCGCAGCGCCCGGCCGGTGCGCAGACACGTGACCAGTTCCCGCTTGAGCGCGCCACGGCCTTCGATGAACAGCGCCTGGTAGATCGCTTCGTGGCTGATGCGCATGGACTCATCATCGGGGAAGTCGACAGGGAGCCGGTGCGAGATCTGCTCCGGGCTCCATGCCGTCGCCCACCGCCTGTCCTGCCGATGCGGCTTGTTCAGCCCTTTCCACCCAGGCGTCTTTGGCCCGGTGACGATCATGCCGTCGGGGCGACGGACGCTGCCGGCGAGCCGCTCCTGCACGTACTCACGCAACCTTTCGTCGCCTGCGAGCTTCGCGGTCTTCGGGCGCTTCGCAGCCTGCTGCGCTTTCCACTGCGCCACCAGAGCCCGGTAGACCGGTTTGCCGCCCCGGGTCGCCGCGTTGCGGCGCAGCTCGCGTGAGATCGTGCCCGCGTCGCGGCCGGTCCTGCGAGCGATCTCCCGCACGCCGAACTCCTGGGCGCGCAGCAGCGCGATCTCCTCACGCTCAGCGAACGACAGATAGCGGCCGGTGGGCTCATCCAGGCTGATCGGCGGCATCCCGCCAGCGTGACGGAACCATCGGGTTCCGACCGGACATGAAACGCCAACAGCCACCGCGGCCTCTGCCGTCGTCACTCCCGACGCGATCCGCTGCCAGAAGTGGCGCTGCACTGCACGAGACGGCTCCGGCCGACCCGGTGAACGCATCGGCGGTCGCATCGCCCGATCCGCCGCCCACTGCCGTCGCGCTCCCGCAGGCGCCTTCGGCACCTTCTGCTGCTGGTCTTGTCCCATCGCACACCTCCGTGATCAAGGTGTTGCGACGACCAGTTGAATCCGCCTTGGGATCCGTGATCCGTGTGCATGACCGCTCCGGCCAGGCTCCCGCGGGTTCGCCCGGCTGCTGTCAGGGCGTCGGTGACGAGTTCTGTGCGCATGTGGTCGGCGATGGCCCATCCGGCCAGCCGACGTGAGGCGAGGCCGATGACGGTCGCGAGGCAGAGCGGCTTCGAGCCGCTGACCGGCAGATACGTGATGTCGCCGGCGTACTTCGTGTTCACCGCGGCCGCGGTGAAGTCACGGCCGATCAGATCCGGCGCCTTCGGCGCCGCCTGGTCCGCAACGGTGGTCCGGTGCCGACGCCGCAGACGGACACCCCCGACTCCGATGGTCCGCATAATGCTGGCGACGCGTTTGTGGTTGATCCGTTCCCCCTCGTCGCGGAGTTCCGCCGTGATCCTGGGGGCGCCGTAGGTGCCGTCGGAGTCCTGGTGAACCTTGCGTATCCGGGCCGCGAGCCCGGCCTCGGCGATCTGCCGGGCCGCCCTTGCGGCTGCGGTGCGGCGCCAGTAGCAGAAGCTCGGGCGAGAGATGCCCGGCATCGAACACAACCGCGTGACGCCGAACCGGCGCTGATGATCTCCAACGAACTGGCAGCGGTTCAGGGGTTGTCAATCAACTACTGCCTGATTTGATCTTGTTGTCGTGGTCGGTGATCACCTTTTGCAGAGCTTCGAGTGTGCGTGGTGGATGCGTCTGTGGGGTGAGTGTGGGGGTGAGGCCGGTTCCGGCGAAGGCCAGCAGTGGCCTGCTCGTCATGGCGTGGTAGCTCAGCGTGTTGCGGTCGTGCCCGAGGATCTTGCCCATCAGGGTCAGGGTGACGGTGTTGCGGCTTCTGAGTAGGGCGACCAGGACGCGGTGGCGGTGGTCGAGGATGCCGAATCCGGGGTTGCGGCCGCGCCGGTCCCGCCCTTCGCTCTGGCGCTGGGCCTCGGCCAGGATCTGGCGGCACGGTTCGAGCTGGAGCACGAGCTGGTCGAACTCCTCGCGTGTCAGGCCGGTCAGGACCGGGTGGGTGAGGAGGAAAGTCGCCTCGGCCGGGATCGGCGGCGGTGCTGGCTCGGGTGCGGACCGGGCAGCTTGTGCGGGGTCGTGCGGGGTGATCGTGTAGTTCCACTCGCCATGGAACTCGTCGCGGGTGACGCGCTCCGTGATCGCTTTGCGGTCGGCCCGGGTGAGTTTGCGGCCGGTGGGGTAGGTGTTCTCGTCCAGCGCGGCTTTGACGGTCAGTCCGGTGCGGGTCCGGGTCGCCGAAATCGTCTGGATCAGTACTTCGTAGCTGGTCAGGGGCCGGCCGCGCAGGCTGTGGGTGATGCGGGAGAACAGGCGGTGTTCGACCTTGTTCCACTTCGATGTCCCGGGCCAATGCCGTTGCTTGAGTTAGTGAACTATCGCGGGATGCAGCGTGATGACCTTGGGTTTGACCCGGCGTGTGGGTTGCCGGTCCCGGGTGTTGATCCGGTAGGAGAGCTTGGAGGAGTACTTCGAGTCCGGCCGCTTCAGGTGCCGGTCCGCCTCGCGTAGACGCCGGGTGCCGTTGTCCAGCTTGCGGTGCACCTTCGCCGCAAGTACGGCCAGGAACGTCTTGATCTTCTTGGGTGTGTCCGCGCACTGGCGGACCACGCTGCGGCGTGTGTGCTTGAGGACTTTGACGAACGACACCCGGTCCGGGTCGATACCGTTGTCGTCAGCCAGCTTCATGACGACCCGGGTCAGGCAGTGGTGCACCGTCAGATGCGCCCAGACCTCCTGCCGGACAAGGGCGGGGTCGCCAGAACGCAGGACTTCGGCCGGTCCGCGCTGGAACGTCTTGATCTGCCGAAACGCCGACTCCGCCTCCCATCTTTCCCGGTACAGAGCTGACAGCTCCGACGCCGGATACTCCACCGGGTCCAGCAGGTCGGTCAGCAGCCTGACCACCTCACCGCCGTTGACGCGGTACTCGATCACCCGGACCAGCACACCGCCGGGGTGCGCACCCTTCTGGCTAGGCCAGATTCATCCTCGCCGAGTAGGTGCCGTCAGCGAGATGCTCGACCGGACGGTGGGCCACGGGTGAACGGGCCCGGAGCAGGAGATGCGACCCGGCTTCCAGATACGCCTTCCATAAGGCGACCCCGGGAAAGTTGCGGTCCATGACCACGAGCATCCCGGCCGCTGAAACGGCCAGAGCAATCGCGAGTTCACGCTCGCCGCCGTTGAAGCCGCCCACCGCCGCGTCGATCTGCGCGTGGGTGCCGCACTCGGTCAGCGTCACCACCCTCACCTGGGGAAAACCTGCCGGGTGGCCGTTCTTGACCGGCCCGCCGAACGCGGCCCGGTTCACCTTCGTGTCCGGTGCGTCCAGCACGAACCCGTCTACCGCGGCCAGCCGCATCCCGCGGTAGAAGGAGTCCTGCAGTCCGACCGGCGCCAACGGGCCGGCCAGCTCCCGGAACACGCCCTCCAACACCAGCGGACCCAGACGCCCGCGCGCCCGGGTAAACGACGACTTGTTCGGAATGCTTGCACTCAGCTCTGGGACGCTGCCGACCAGGTGTTCAGCGACATCGTCGTAGGAGTCCTGCTGGAACAGTGCCAGCGCAAGGGTGAAATAGACCATGAACCCAGCGGGCAGAGCGCCGGGCTTCTTGTCCCGGACCCGGCACTTCTCCAGCACCCCGGCGACGAGTTCCGGAGTCACCCATCGGGTCACTACCCCCAGCCGCACATGATCGGACAACCCCACCCAAGGATGCATGCCCGGCCCAACGACCCCGCCCCTCCAGCGTCACTGCGAACTGCTTGACGAGTTCAAGCAACGGCATTGTGTCCCGGGCGGGAAGTGGGCGACGGTGACGGACAAGCCGGACTCGTCGGCGAAGACGGCGAGGTCCATCTTGAACAGGTGGGAGTCGGCGGAGTTCGCTCCGCCGGAGTCCGCCGTGACCAGCAGCCTGCCAGCGCCGGGGTAGTCCGCCTTGCCCTGGTCGTTCCACCAGCGGCGCAGGGACTCCACCGCGAAGGCGGCGGTGTTGCGGTTGGTACCCACGTTCACCCAGCCGGTGTCACGTCCAAGGTCGTAGACGCCGTAGGGGATGGCGATCGGGGTGTCCGGCCCGGTGAAATCATGGTCCGGAGCGGTGATCGGATCGCCCTTTGGACGGTAGGTACGGCCGGGACGGGCGAACTCGCCGATCGGTTCCTTCTGCTTCGCATCCACGCTCACCACGGGCAAGCCGCGGGCCAGGAAGAGCTCGGCGGCCGCGTTGATATGCCGGAACTGGGCGTCACGGTCCGGTGACTGCGAGCCGGCCCGGGTCTTGGCCATGCCCTGCAGACTGAACCCCATCTCCCGCAGCAGCCCGCCGACCACCGGAGCACTGACCGGATGCCCCGCATCGCTCAGCTCTCGAGCCAGGTCCCGCAACGACGCCGTCGTCCAGCGCAACGGAGACACCGGATCACCCACCTCCCGCGGCTCGATCAACGCCTCGAGCGCCGGCCGGAGGCCAGGGTCCCGCTCAGCAGCCGACCTGCGGCCACCACCTGGCCGACGCACCCGGCCCAACGACTCGGCCCCGCTGGCGAGTTCGGTGCATCCCCGCGCGACGGTCGACTCCGAGACCTCCGCCAGCCTGGCCACCGCCACGATCCCGCCGTGCCCCAGCGCCTCGGCCTCCGACGCCAGATACAAACGACGCTGCCGCTCATCCAGATGCGGCAACAACGCCGCGAACTTCACGTCCAGGACCGCCAGGTCCTCCTCAGAAATCCCCACAACAGACCACGTATCACGGTACGTACGGCAGCCACACCGAAAACCGTCAGTAATTCACTGACGGCTCCTCACCAGCGCGTCTCCCCGGCGAAATACCGGGCCGCCTTGCGGAGGATGTCGCGCTCTTCCTCCAGCTCACGGATCCTCTTCCGCGCCGCGGCCAGCTCCACGCCGGCACCATCAGCCTGCGCAGCGGCCGGAGGCGCGGAGTGGGCACCGGGGCCGCGGCCGTCGGCGGCCCGGATCCAGTTCCGCAGCGTCTCGGTGTTCACCCCGAGATCACCAGCGACCGACTTGATCGTCACTCCCGGACGCGACCGGTACAACGCGACCGCGTCCGCCTTGCACTCGGCGGGGTAATGCTTCATCCCCACGGGGACTCCATTCTCCTGGACCATCAAGATCCAAGTCTCTCCGGTGTCCAAAACCCGGGGTCAAGGCCCGGCTGCTCTCGCTTGCCCTGGAGGCGCTCAGGCTTGGAACCACCGTGGTCCTGGATTTCGGATGCTGGTCTCGTGTTGAGAGGTCCGCAATCCGATGGCTGGCGGTTGCCGGTGGACCTGGAAACCCAGCGCGCGAGGATCGTCCGTCGCCAGTCGCTCACTCCGGATCAGACCTTCCCGATGAGCGAGGCGGACCTCTTGAACTGGAGGAAGCTGTTCGAGGAGCCGGATGCTGCAGAACTCGATGGGGATGAGATTGGCCCCCGCCTCCTGATTGGCAGGGTTGGCCCGAGTGGGCCGCCGATCGGTGGCCATCTTTCAGTGGTCGTTAAGTCCGACTTCTCTTCGTTCGTGATCGCTCGATCGTGGTACTGATCGCGGTCCGGCCTGCCCGATGGGCATGTCCATGTTGAGATGCGGGGCGTGAAGAGAGAGCCGTATCTCAGCGACTTGTCGGACGGGCAGTGGGCGTTGATCGAGCCGATGATCACGGCCTGGAAACAGGGCCGGGTGGCGCGGTCGGCGACCGGGGATCCCGGGTCTTGTGACCTGAGGGAGGTCGTGAACGCGATCTTCTATCAGAACCGGACGGGCTGTCAGTGGCGCATGCTGCCGCATGACCTGCCGGCCTGGTCGGCGGTGTTCTACTCTTCAGGTTGTGGCGCGAGGATGGGCTCGACCAGCGGATTCAGGAACTCCTGCGCTGCCAGGTCCGGGAGAAAGCCCGCCGATTAGAGGACCCGTCCCTCGTGATCATCGACACCCAGTCCGTCCGCGCCGCGGCGGGTTTCCCCAGGACCACGACGGGGCTGGACGCGAACAAGAAGGTGTCGGGGCGCAAGCGGGGACTGGCCGTCGACGTGCTGGGGCTGATCATCGGCGTCGTCGTCATGGCCGCCTCGGCGCACGACAACGCCGCCGGCACCGCCCTGCTCGACCAGGCCGCCGAGCGGTGCGGAATGCGCCTGGAGAAAGCCCTGGTCGACCAAGGCTTCAAGGAAGCGGTCATCGTTCACGGCGCACTGCTGGACATCGGCGTCGAGGTCGTCCGCCGCAACCCTGCCGACCAGGGCAAAGGGTTCGTCCCGCAGCCCAAGCGGTGGGTGGTCGAGCAGACGAATGGCACGCTGATGCTCCACCGGCGCCTGACCCGTGAGTACGACCACCGGCCTGACACCTCCGCCTCGCGCGTCTACTGGGCCTCCACCGCGAACATGGCCCGGCGCCTCACCACGCCCACGCCGGCCTGGCGCGACACCATCGGGCTGGCCGCGTGAACATCACCGAACTCCTGGTGGACCTTCACATCCGGGAGAACGAGGCCACGGCCCGGGCGGACGAACTCCGCAATCAGATCGCGCACTTCACTGCCATTCTCACCGAGACCGAAGCGCATCTTGCGGACCTGGCCACCACCCGCAAGATCATCGCCGAACTCGCACCGACCGGGACCGAACCCGATCCACCTGAGTCGAGCACTGCCTACCAAACCATCGTGAACACTTTCAACCAGCACCCCGACCAGGTGTTCCGGGCCCGCGAGCTGCACGAACTCCTCGGCATGCCCACCGACGAGGCATCCGTCAACATCACCCGCAGCCGCCTCAGACGCCTCACCCGTCAAGGCTTCCTCACCCAACCCGGACGAGGCCGCTACCAGAAACGGACTTAACGCCCACTCAGTGCCTGCTCCTGAGGCGGGGGTTCGTGGGACCTCAGCCGGCGGGGGCCGGGTCCATGGAGCGTCGGCGTCGAGGGATGAGATGAGCTTCGACGAGAACCGTCTGTTCGCGAGCAGCGCTTCGCGAGGAGAGTCGCGTCATTCAACCACCGTGGCAGGAATGACGCTTGGTTCCTTGTGAGCACCTGTTCCATATGGCGGCGCCCGGCCGGGAGGTGTGTCCGGCCGGGCCCTGTCACTCGGTGGTGTGGGTTATCCGATGGTGAGGAAGGTGTTCCAGCCGTCTTCGTCGATGCCGGTGGCGGTGCCCGGCATGTGGTCGGTCGCGCCCGGGAAGAGGTACTGGTTCCCGTTGACGCTGGTGACCCAGATGTCGGGGACACCGTCTCCGTTGGCGTCGGGCGTGCCTAGGACCAGAGGGAGTTCGGCTCTGCTCCAGTACGTGGTCGCGTAGGTGTTGTCCTTGCCGTCAGCGGAGTTTGCGGCGGAGCTGAGCGAGGTCATGTCCGCGCCGCCGTTGGCGCCCGGCTTGCCCCTGCGCAGGAGCAGGCCGCGGTTGGGGTCCGCGTCGTTGCGGTAGAGGAGGTCCGGTACTCCGTCGCCGGAGATGTCGCGGACGCTGACGATGTCGCGGGGCGTCCAGGTGGTCGCGATCTTCTTCACCGTGGTGAAGCTCGCTCCGGTGTAGCCGGTGAAGGCCCACAGCCCGTCGGCGTCGAGGGCGAACATGTCGGCGAAGCCGTCGCCGTCGACATCCTCACTGACGACGATCTGCCGGAAGATCAAGGGGTCGGGTGCGCCTGCGGGCAGGAGGATTTCCATGCGGCGGCCGACGTCGAACTGGCCGGTGCCGGTGCCCGGGTAGACGTAGAACTTTCCGTCGGGCATCCGGGCGATGAGGTCGGTGAGCCCGTCACCGGGGAACCAGTCGGTGGAGTGTCCGATGAGCGCGGACTTTCCGGTCGTCGGGTCCTTCCAGTAGCCGGGGGCCACGGGTGTGCCGTTCTCGACGGCGCCGGGGACGTAGGCGTCGGTGTCGCCGTTCCCGTCGCCGGCGTAGGTGCGCAGGTTGCCGTCCTTGTCGATGGCGAGGATGTCGGGGTGCCCGTCACCGGTGACGTCGCCGGGTTTGTCGAGGCCGGCGCGTGGCTTGGCGTAGAAGCGGTACTCGGTGGGGGCGGAGATGTTGCCGGCCTTATTGGCCGTGCGGACGTACAGGACGTTGGGGCCGGCGGTGTCGACCTGGAGGCTGATGGTGGCCAGGTCGCCGCTGGAGGGTGTGGCTGTGTGCTGGTAGACGGGCCGGTTCAGGCCCCACTGGTATTCAAGGATGTCCTCGGCCTTGGCGCCGTTGCCGCGGATGTCGATTTTCTGACCGGCCGTGCCGGCGGCGTTCACGCTCCATTGGGTGTGGTTGGGGCCGGGTTCCGGGAAGTCGGTGGAGGCGACGGCGGGGTTGGGCGGGACGGTGTGGTCGACGGTGAAGGTGCACCAGCCGCCGCCACCGGAATCCAAGGGCCCGCTGCCCGGGGACCCCGCGGTGGTCGTGTCCCTGGTGCGGGAGAGCCAGTAGTACTTGTGGCCGGATTCGAACGTGTCGAAGGCGAGTTCCCTGCTGACCACTCCGTCGCTGTTCGGCGGCAGCCATTCGTTGTGCTTCTGCGCACCGCTCGCGGCGTCCCAGATCTCGATCTGCACCCCGGTCAGGTCAAGGGGGCCATCGCGGTCGGTGCCCTTGACCTGGAAGGTCACGTTGGTCTTGCCGATGCTGGTGCCTGCGCCGGTGGTGAGGCAGGGACCGCCCGGGAAGGTCTGCATGTTCGCCGCGATGGGGGTGTCGGGCGGAGTGTTGTAGGTGATGTCGATGTACGGGGCGGTCTCGCCGTTGGCGAGGAGCTTCTTCCAGTAGTACGAGTCCGACTCGTTCGGGGCCGCGAAGCCCAGGGACAGTGCGCCCCAGCGGCTGTTCGCCGCGTCGGTGACCAGGCCCCTGATGTCGGTGGCGATCCAGTTGTCCGGGCAGGCGCTGCTGTAGCCGTAGCCGGCGTAGTCGCTGGCCACCTTTCTGGTCCAGTAGCCGGTCGTGTTGTTCCAGGTGCTCGACGAGCTGATGTAGGGAGTCGAGTAGATGTCCATCTGCTTCTGGGAGCAGGACCACGAGTACGTCTGCAGGGCCCGGACGCTGGCGGAGATGACGTTGGCGCCGTGGAGTTCGCTGCCGAAATCGAAGTTGAAGATGGAACGGGACGTGCCACCGGTGGTGGACTCGTATCCGACACGCGCCTCGTTCGTGCCGCTCGCGTTGTAGTTCTGCCCGTTGTAGAAGCTGGAGTTGCCCTCGGTTTTGTAGAGCAGCGTCCACGAGCGCTTGTGCCCCTTGAACGAGGGGTCGATGAACACCGGGTACACCGTTTCCGGTGCGCTCAGCAGGCCGGTGTCGGGGGTGAGGGACAGCACGTTGTCGGCGAGGGCGGGTTTGGCGGGCTTCAGGCGTGCGCCTTCCGCTCCGGCCAGGCCGGCCATGGCGAGAGTGGGGTGCTGCGCCGCCTTGCCGGTGGGCTCCCAGGCAGGCTCATGGTCGGTGGTGGCGACCTTGCCGCTGGAATCCCACATCATCGGGGTCGGCGAGCCGGCGACTTCCTCGTCCTGCGTGTTGCGGGCGCTGAGCGCGCCCGACTCGGCGTCGAGGCGGAAGGCCAGGTCGGGTGAGGCCAGCCGGTACTTCAGCTCGCCGAGCAGCGGGTCGGCGGCGGCCTGGCGGTCCTTGACGACCAGGACATGCGAGTAGCCGCCGTCCTGCGCGGTCATCACGAGGTCGATCCCGGGACGCACGTTCTCGTACAGAGCCCGGGGGCCGTCGATCACCGGTTCCGGCAGGGTTCCCGGCCAGGAGACGACCATGTCGTGGCCGTCGGTGTTCAGCCGGACCAGCTCAGTCCACACCTCGCCGGGTGTGTCCTGGCGGAGCGCCACCCGGGTGACGGAGCGCGAGGAGCGCTCCCCGCCACTGGCGGCATGCTGCTTGGTCCCGGCGCTGAAGACGACGCGGCCGTTGACGGCCTTCGCCGCATATCCTGCCTCCACCCGGTGGAGGCCGGTGTCGATCGGCTTCCACCAACCATCCACCTTGGCGCGGAAGGCCGCGTTGAAGACCTGCTTGCGGTACGAGCCATCAGGCCGGGCCCACGTCGTGGTGTTCGCGCTGCGCGCCGCTGTGACCTCGACCTCCTTGCCGGACTTCTCGGCCAGACGCCGCGCCTCCGGCTCGGCCACGGGCGCTTCCTCGCCGGGCCGGGCCTGCGGCTTCCCGCTCCCGGTGACGTGTACGCCTACCGGAACCGCGACGGCTACCGTGAGGAGAGCGGCCAGAGCGCCCAGTGTCCGGCGCCGCTTGAACCATCGTGTTGCCGGGTCGGCGGCAACTTCCGTTTCCGCAGATGCTGTTGGCGGACTTTCATCCACGGATTCACTGACAGACACAGGCGTACTTCTCCCCCCTCGGGCACACAACTCGAGCAGCCCTCGGTACTCACAAATTTGTTTCGGCCACCGGCCGAGAAGACGTGAAAAGTGCACTCCCGCACGTCATTGCATAGACGGGGTGCGAGCCGAGCATGAACCATCCCGCCGACATCTTCACCCCCCACACCCACGCCCTGACGTGGCACTTCCAGCCGATTTGCATCAATTGCCCCACCCTATGCAACGGGTAAGGTGATAAAGTCCACAAGGGATATCGGAACCGTTGGTTTTCCTGGCTTTCGGACTGACAATCAGCTGGCTAATTGTCAGTTTCCTGCCGGCCGTGCGCCCTCGGCCGCGGCGGCAGAGCGTGGGGGGTCCACATGCCGCCGTTCACGGCGCAATTCCGCCTGCCCGGAAACAGAAGGGCGCGCGCGAAACGCGCGCGCCTCGCCGGGCGCACCGGCATCACACTTTCCGTGGTGCTGGTCGCATCTCTCCTGCCCATCCAAGCCTGGGCCGCGCCACCAGGCGACCGCACCGGCGTTACCCTGCCCGGCCTCCAAAAGGACCTGAAGGCCGAGCCCGACCAGGTCGCCACCGCCCAGCTGGACGGGTGGAACGGTGAACCGCCGGCGCCGCTTGACGCCTATGCGCCGACCATGGTGGCGCTGCCGGCGGGTGCCACGGCCAGCGTCCCGCTGACGCCTGCCTCCGGAGCCGAGTTCACCCAGGTCGGCGCGCTGCCCGTCAGCATCGGCAAGGTCAAGGACACCGGTACCCCTCCGTCAGGTACCTGGTCCGCGGCGGTTTCGGACCGCGCTAAGACCGAGGCCGCAGGCATCGACGGCGCGATCATCACGATCACGCCTCCGGCCGACGCGGTGAATCCCGTCGATGTCGCGCTGGACTACTCGAAGTTCGAGGACCTCTACGGCACGGAGTGGTCCTCACGACTGAAGCTGCGACAGTTCCCCGCCTGCTTCCTCGACATTCCCCGGCCACCCGGGTGCGACATCTCCACGGACGTTCCCAGCTCGAACGAGCCCGGTGAGAACAGAGTCATCGCCACCCTCACTCCGGCTGCTGCGCCCGTTCAGGGCATGCACACGATGACCGCTGGCAGTGGCCCGTCGGTGCTCGTTGCCTCCGACGGGGCGTCGGGCGCCGGCGGTACGTACAAGGCCACCTCACTGTCCCCGTCCGGCACGTGGACGGCAGGGGGCAGCGGGGGCGGGTTCTCCTGGACCTACCCGTTGACGGTGCCCCCGGCTCCGGCGGGTCCCACCCCGTCGATCGCGTTCTCGTACTCGTCCCAGGCGGTGGACGGCAAGACGTCGGTGACCAACGGACAGGCGTCCTGGGTCGGTGACGGCTGGGACTATAACCCGGGCTTCATCGAGCGCCGCTACCGCGCCTGCTCCGACGACCTGAAGCCCACGACCACCGGCAAGCCGAACAACGACAACGACACCGACAAGAAGAAGGGCGACCTGTGCTGGGCCGGTGACAACGTCGCTCTCTCCCTGGGCGGCTCGACGACCGAACTCGTCCGCGACACCGTCAGCGGCAAGTGGATCCCCGCCTCCGACGACGGTTCCAGGGTCGAGCTCAAGACCGGCAGCGGCAACGGCGCGAAGGACGGCGAGTACTGGGTCGTCACCACCCGCGACGGCACGCGCTACCACTACGGCCGCCACAGCGTAGGCACCCACGGCGACGGCACCTCGCCGCAGACCGTCACCGACTCCGTGTTCACCGTCCCGGTCTTCGGCAACCACGTCGGCGAACCCTGCCACGCCGCGGCGTACGCGGACTCCTCCTGCACCCAGGCCTGGCGCTGGAACCTCGACTACGTCGAGGACGTCCACGGCAATGCCATGGTCATCGACTGGAAGCAGGAGAAGAACCGCTACGCCAAGAACGAGAAGTACGAGGAGAAGGACGCCAACAAAAGGGTCGAGTACATCCGAGGCGGCTACCCGATCCGTATCGTCTACGGCCTGCGCGCCGACAACCTCGCCGGCGTCCCCGCGGGCCGTGTCGAGTTCAAGGCCGAGCAGCGGTGCTTCCCCGACAAGGACACCAACTGCGATAACTCCCAGTTCGGGTCCAAGAACGCGGTCGGATGGTGGGACACTCCCAGCGCCCTGCACTGCAAGATGGACGCGGCGGACTGCTACGTATCGTCGCCGACGTTCTGGTCGCGCATGCGCCTGGACTCTGTCACCACCTACGGTCAGCGCACCGAGGGCTCCACGGCCCTGACCAAGGTCGATCAGTGGGCTCTGAAGCAGTCACTGCCCAGGAAACGCACCGACACCAGCCCCCCGCTGTGGCTGGAGTCCATCACCCGCACCGGCTACAGCCCCTCGAACAGCACCATCGGCGTAACGCTGCCCGCGGTCTCTTTCAAGGCCAACGCAGTCGACATGCCCAACCGTGTCGCCAAGGCCAACAACCCGACAACCGGCAAGCCCGACGCGACTCCGGACTTCGACCGGCTCCGAGTGGAGACCATCCTCACCGAGACCGGCGGTGACATCCACGTCACCTACTCCGCCCCCTGCGCTCTGGGCACCACCGTCCCCGATCCGGTAAAGAACACCAGCCGCTGCTTCCCCGTCCGCTGGTCCGCAGATCCCGACGCGGCCCCGGAGAAGACACCGATCGAGGTGTTCAACAAGTACGTCGTGGCAAGCGTGACCGAGAAGGACCGCGTCGCGCAGCGGCCCGACGTCACCACCACCTACACCTACGAGGGCGGCGCGGCCTGGGCGAAGGAGGACGACGAGCTCAGCAAGCCCGAGCTGCGCACCTACAGCCAGTGGCGCGGCTACGGCAGCGTTCTCACCACCACGGGCAAGACGGAGAACGCGGGCACGCCCACCGCGACCGAGCAGTCCCAGACCCGCACCCGCTACTACCGCGGCATGTCCACCCCCTCCGCCAAGGTCACCCTCAAGGACTCCACCGGCACCGAGGACCTTGTCGAGGACCTGCCTCAATACCAGGGCCAGGCCGCAGAGACCATCACGTACACCAAGGCCGGCGGAAGCGTCGAGAGCCGGCACCTGACCTGGCCCTCAAGTCAGCGGACCGCCAATCGCCCGAGAATCGACGACGCCATCCGTCAGGTCGAGGCGTACCGGACGGGCGTCGAGCACACCGACGAGATCCAGACGGTCAGCGGCGGCAAGGCCCGCATGGTGCGTACACGCAACGTGCTTGAGGCGACGTACGGACTGGTCAAGACCGTGCAGACCGATGTCATGGAGAACAAGGGAACCGACTGGACCACTGTCAAGCAGACTTGCAGCAAACCCACCTACATCCACAACACCACGAGCAACCTGATCGGCCTCACGGCCGAGGCCCGTCAGACGACCGGTGACTGCACCGATGCCGGGATCGCGGCCGGAACCCTCCTGAGCGCGGCCCGCACGTCCTTCGACGCCGTCAACGCCTTCGGCACCGCCCCCACCAAGGGCCTGCCCTACCAGGTCGACACCCTCGACGCCGCAGGCACCGGATGGATCACCTCCGGGCGCAGCGAATACGACGCGCTCGGCCGAACGGTCAAGACGTACGACGCGCTCGGCAACCCGTCGACCACCGCTTACAGCCCTGCGGCCGGACCTGCGTTCACGGTCACCGCGACCAACGCGCTCGGGCACACGGTGAGCAACAAGGTGGATCCCGCCCGCGGGAGCGTCCTGGAGGCAACCGACGCGAACGGCCGCAAGGTCACCACCGCCTACGACGAGCTCGGCCGCACCACAGAGGTCCGGACACCCTCGCAGAGCCCGTCCGACAAGCCTGCCTATAAGTTCGAATACCAGCTAGAAGAGCTGAAGACGCCAGCCGTCACCACCCGTGCGCTGAAGGACGACGGCACCTACAGCACGTCGATCGCGATCTACGACGGGCTGCTGCGGCCGCGCCAGACCCAGTCCGAGGGCGCGGGCGGCGTCCTCGTCGTCACCGACACCCTGTACTCCGCGAACGGAACAGTCACCCAGACCAACAACGGCTACCTCGCCGAGGGTGGCCTGAGCACTGTCCTCTTCGTCCCCGTCTCGATGACCGAGGTCCACAACTCCACCCGGACCGCCTACGACGGCCTCGGCCGCGCAGTACGCACCACCACGGTGGAGAAGGGCACAGCGAAGCAGTCCGCCATCACCCAGTACGGCGGCGACTGGACCCTGACACGCAGCGCCATGTCCCCCACCGGGGCGACCCCGCTGCCCGGCAGCCGCGCGGTCAAGACCACCACCGATGCCCTGAACCGCACCACGGCGGTCGAGCACTACACGTCAACGGCCGCATCGGATGTGGACCCGTCCCTGGACCCGAATCCCGCGGCCAGAAAGTCCAGCTACAGCTACGACGTCCGCGGCAACCTCGCCAAGGTCACCGACCCGTCGAACAACAACTGGACCTACGCCTACGACGCCCGCGGCCGGATGACCTCATCCACCGACCCGGACATGGGCACCTCGACGTTCACCTACAACAACCTCGACCAGCAGACCTCGACGACCAACGTCTACAACCTCGCCCGGCACACCAAGTACGACGCCCTGGGCCGCAAGACCGAACTGCGCAACAACAGCGCCACCGGGACACTCATCGCCTCCTGGACCTACGACACCCTTCCCGGCGCCAAGGGCCAGCCCGTCTCCGCCACCCGGAACTGGGGCAACGGCTCGTACACCAGCGAGGTCACCGGCTACGACAGCGAGTACCGGCCCACCGGATCGAAGATCACCATCCCGGACCTGCCCACCACCAAGGGCCTGGCCGGCACCTACGCCTACAGCACCACCTACACGCCCACCGGCAAGGTTCAGTCCACGACCCTCCCGGCAACCGTCGGCGGCCTCGCCGCCGAGAAACTGATCACCCGCTACAACACCGACGGCATGGTGCAGACCATGTCCGGGCTGTCCTGGTACACCGCCGACACCATCTACAGCCCCTTCGGTGAAGTCCTGCGCACCGCCACCGGCAACGCACCCCACCGCGTGTGGACAACCAACACCCACGACCCCCATACCGGCCGGGTCACCAAAGCCGAAAGCCACCGAGAAACCCGCGACCCTCTCGCCCAGTCCAACCTCCTGTCCTCCCTCACCTACGCCTACGACACCGCCGGCAACCCGACGTCCATCACCGACACCCAGCCCGACACCCGGCCCGGCGCCACTAGCCAGTCGCCGCCCCTGGTGGACCGGCAGTGCTTCACCTACGACAACCTCGGCCAGCTCACCCGGGCCTGGACCGGAAAGACCGCCGGCTGCCCCACCAGCCCGACAGGCCCGGGGCTCACCGAAGTGGGCTCCGCCATAGCGGGTGACGCCTACTGGCAGGACTACGAGTTCGATGCGATCGGCAACCGCACCAAGCTCACGGAACACGACCCCACCAACAGCGCCCTCAACGACGAAACCAGCTACTCCTACGGCGTGGACACCGGCGGCCAGCCGTCCCTGAAGAAGCAGCCCCACGCCCTGACCAAGGTCAACAAGACCACCAGGACGCCCGGCTCCGCCATCGATTCCCTGTCCACCTACACCTACGACCAGGCCGGCAACACCAAAACCCGCACCATCGGCGGCGACACCCAAACCCTCACCTGGGACCGAGGCAACACACTCCAGTCCGCCACCAGCCCCGGCATCGGCTCCGTCGCCGTCACCGGCCTCGCCGGCAAATGCCTCGACGTCCAGGACGGCCAAACCACCGACGGAACCCCCGTCCAGCTCCAGACCTGCAACGAAACCAAGCCCCAGCAATGGCGCATCACCGGCGACACCGTCCAGGCCCTCGGCAAATGCCTCACCGCAGAAGGCGGCAAAGCCACCCTCCGGACCTGCGACCCCGCCAAAACCGGGCAGAAGTTCACCTACCGGTCCACTGACAAGGCCCTGCTCACCGGCACCAACGACTGCGTGGACGTCCCGGGCAGCAACGCCACGGACGGCACCGACCTCCTGATCTGGGCCTGCAACGGTGACCCCAACCAGCAGTGGAGCTTCGGCAACCTCACCAGCTACCTCTACGACGCCTCCGGCAACCGCGTCATCCAGGAAACCGGCAGCGCCCGCACCCTCTACCTCGGCGAAACCGAAGTCACGGTCAACACCGGCGGCCAGGCCATCGACGCCGTCCGCTACTACAGCAGCCCCGGCGCCCCCACCACCATCCGCCGCACCAACGGCAAAACCACCGGCCACACCGTCTCCCAGCAACTCACCGACCACCACAACACCGCCACCACCAGCGTCGAACAAAGAGACGGCCAGGCCGTCACACGACGCAAGACCGACCCGTACGGCAACCCCCGCGGCACCCAGCCCTCCAACTGGCCCGGCAGCCACACCTTCCTCGGCGTCGGCACCGACGACAACACCACAGGCCTCACCCACATCGGCGCCCGCGAATACGACCTCTCGACCGGCCGCTTCATCTCCGTCGACCCAATCATCGACATCACCGACCCACTCCAGATGAACGGCTACACCTACTCCGCCGGCAACCCCATCAGCGGAGCCGACCCCAGCGGCCTGAAGAGCGAAGAATGCGGCACGCTCTACAACTGCGGCCCCAAGGGGACGATGACCCTGGGAAACACCGGGGACATCACCGACCGCGGCGGCGACGGCGATAGAGGCGGAAACCTCTCCAGAGGCCACTCGCGCGACAGCAACAGGGGACGCAGCTCATCAGGCGTTACCTTCAAGGGTCCGCCGACCATCACATCCCCTGACGGCAACGTCCTTACGCTCCCTGCCATCAACACACAGGAATTCATCGACACATACCGCTCTACCTATCTCAAGCAGGTCGCAGACTGGGGCACCTACGACGACCCCAAGCTGGACTGGAACGTGAAGATAGGCGCCCTACTCGGGGCATGCCAGAAAATGGTCGACCGCGGCTGCGACCCCGCCACCTTCATCTACGCCAACGTTAAGTCGACCGTAGAAACGTTCGGCCCCTTTGAAGGCGGAGGCATAACAAGGCCATCCGTAAGCATCCTAGGTGCGGGCGGACCCTGCAACAAAAACAGCTTCATAGCAGGCACCGAGGTCCAATTGACGGACGGGACCAGCAAGCCCATTGAGGAGCTTAAAACCGGCGACGAAGTACTCGCCACCGACCCCGAGACCGGCGAGACCAGCGCCAAAGCAGTCACGGCCACCATCTACACCGAAGACGACAAGAAATACGTCGACCTCGTCATACAGACCGACGACGGCGTCAACACCATCACCACAACAGACCACCACCCCTTCTGGTCCGAGTCAGACCGCGCCTGGAAGGACGCTGGCGACCTCAAGCCAGGCACAACCCTTCGCACCGACGAAGGAACAGCCGCAACCATCGCTCAGACCCGCACATACCGGGCCGTCAACGAGACCTACAACCTAACCATCGCCGACCTCCACACGTACTATGTGCTCGCCGGGGCCACGCCGGTTCTGGTTCACAACTGCGGCGGCTATTTCCCCGGCCATGCGACGTCGTGCACGTGTGAAGGAATCGGAGACATTACCCTTGCAGAGGTTCCTGCGGCACGGCCGGTCTCGCGCGGGGCTGCCGGAATCAGTGATGCAGAGCGTGTCGCGGATGCTGGATCCATCGCAAGCGGGCACGCCAACGCCAAGCACGGCGGCGAATTCCCTGGACTGTCCGCCAAGGATCTCGATGATTTGGTCCGGGGTGTGATGAGTAATCCTTCCCGATCGAAACCTCTCGGCAGTGGCAGGAAGGCGTATCTGGGTAATGATGGCTCCACGGTTGTAATCCATGACCCCATGAGTCCTGACATGGGGACTGTGTTCAGTCGAAGTGCAGCAACTGTGGATGATTACTGGAAGGGTTTGAATTGATGGTCGATCATTCACTGCGGCCGAGCCAAGTGCTGACGGAGTCCGAGGTCCACTTGGTGCGGCGCGCCCTCCTTGAGTGGGGAGGGCCAGCTCGATGCAGTAATGATCTTGCTGTGGCGATCGGGTTCGCTGACTTCCCGGATCTGATCGAGAAGAGCCGCGGGCTGCGCGAGATGCTGGCGAAGGACAGCCTAATTTCATGTGCTGACTGGGCGCGGATCCTTTTGGGGGTAGAAATTGTCTTCATTAGTGATCTGGCTGGATCTGGTGTTGAATGGTCAGTGACCACAGGATTCGGTGATGAATTCACCGTATCGACCATTCGGTCGATCCAGCGAAAGCTGGCCGGCCTCGTTCGTCCATATTATGGAAGGCGTCCGCAGTAAGTGTCCTGTCATCCGTCTTTGTGAGGGCGGCGCCCCACCTGTATTTCAGTTACGGGTACTACTGAACTTGAGTACGTGATGTCGGTCTGATCGTGGTCAGTCGTCCATGGTCAGGCCGGTTCCCGTGAGGCATCCATCGACGAGGTGCGGTCGGTACTGAATCTGCTTGAGGGTTCGTTTCACGGCCCTGGCCAGCTGGTCGAGGTTGGCGGCGGCGAGGTTGCCAATGGTCCGTTTGACCAGCGACCAGATGCCTTCCTGGGGGTTGAGGTCGGGTGCGTAGGAGGGAAACTGGAAGACCGTCAGCCAGTCGGCGTTGGCTTCGATGAACGCTTTCATCTGCGGCATCAAGTGAGCGCGGAGGTTGTCCCAGACGAGCACGACCGGAGCGTCGAGCTGGATGTGTGCGCGCACGATCAGGTCCCGGTAGTCCCGCCAGGTGAAGCCCTTGGGCTCGCCCTTGCGGCCCCGGTAGACGTGGAAGCTGTAGAACATCCGGGACCGTTCGCCCTGTCGGAAGCAGGTCATCCCGGCCATCGAGACCCGGCCGGAGCCCCGGCAGCGGACACGCACGACCGGGGTCCGGCCTATCCGGCCCCAGGTCCTGGCGCGCGGCGGTCTCAGCGACTGCCCGGCCTCGTCCTCGAAGACGAGCCAGGCTCCGCGAGCCGCCGCGGCGCTTTTACCCGCGGCCAGACCTCCCTCTTCCACAGCTCGACGGCCGCATCATCGTGCTCGATCGCCCGACGGGTCGGCTGCTGTCAGGACCAGCCATGGCGCTTGAGCAGCCGCCACGTTCCCTCCACCGTGTAAGTGACGTGGAACAGTCGGCCGATCAGAGTCTTCACCCGGGCCAGCGTCCACCGCTGGTCCGCCCAGCCGTGAACCAGCGGACCACGCTCCAACTCCCGCTCAAGCCTGTCTATTTGCCGCTCGCTCAGCCTCGGCCTGCCCGGCGATCCCTTCGAGCGAACCCCGGACTCCCCGGCCTCCCGCCACTGGCGGCGCCATCGCTCCACCGACCGCTCGCTCACCCGCAACACAGCCGCGATCTGCCGGTTCTTCTCCCCGCCCACGAAGCGTTCCACGGCCTGCAACCGGATTCGCTCCCGCGCGGCCCTCTCGGCGTCGGTCAAACCGCCGCCCTGCGCGTACCTCACAGCCCAGAGCTACCGGAGCCGACCGGTCACTGTCCGGCGAACAGCCCCGACATCACCCAATCAAGTTCAGTAGCCACCTCGTCGACCCGGTACCCCGCCACCTGGAACAGGCCGCCGCCTATGCCGGATGCACGACCGAGCTGGGCGACGCCCGCCACCTGACCGCTGCGGCCGGTACGTACGACGCGGTGCTGCTGCTCGGCCCGCTGTACCACCTGACCGAACGGGACGACCGGATCACGGCCCTGCGGGAAGCGCTGCGCGTGGCCCGGGGCCCTGGTCGCGGCTGCGGGGATCAGCCGGTACAGCCTCATGTAGGAGTACACGGTCCACGCCCAACTCCCCCCGGAACTCCTGCACTGAGAGGTAGCCGCAGTGCAGTCCGACGGCCGGTACGACGGCAGTCGTGGCTTCACTGTCGCCCACTTCCACACTGGCGCCGAGATCCTTGCTGAAGCCGCCGCGGCCGGATGGCGGAGCACCCGCCTGCACGGGATCGAAGGCCCGGGCTGGGCGTACCTGTCGGCAGCCGAGCGCTACGCCGGAGCGGAGCACGCTGCCGGGCTTCTGTCCTCGGCCCTCGACACGGCACGTCTGGCGGACCTCCATGGGGCTGCCTTCGCCAATGCATCCGCCCACATGCTCATCACCGCCACGACCTGAACACGGCTATGGCCCCGCGCACCGACGGGCGGGGCCGTAGGGAGATGAATGCGGTGCTGGATTTGATGGCGTAGGGCCCGCTCCTCGTGAGGTGCGAGCCCTACGCCTGCCTGATCCGGCCGGTTCGTGAGCGATTCGGTCGGTTGGGTCAGTCTCCGGATACGCGGACCAGGGCGCCGTTGGTGTTGCGCTCGTATGTCCGTGCTGCGTTCTTGTGGAGCTTGTTCTCGACCTCGGCGGCGAGGTCGATGCCGGTCATCTCGGCGAGGGCGGCGGCGTAGAGGACGACGTCGGCGAGTTCCTCGCCGAAGTCGGGCAGACCTTTGCGCCATGCGGTGAACGCTTCGCCCAGCTCGGCGTTGAGGAGGCCGAACTCCATGGGCACGTCAGTCGTGTTGAAGCCCTTCTCGACCTTGTTCTCCCAAGTGAGTTTCTGGGCTTCGCGGATGTCCATGGGGGTGCCTCCGGCATGGGGTGCATGTGATGCGGAGGAGCCTAGCGGGGGTGAATCGCCCAGAGTTCCAATGCAGTGATTCTCAGCCAGTTGCGCAAGGAGTGTCCGGTTCGGGACCGAAGGTGACGACCTCGGCGTGGGAGCTGATCGTGTGGAACGCCTGCTCGTACGCGGCGGTGAGCTCCGCGATCTCGGAGAGCGGTGGTGCGGTGCCGTCGCGCTGGAGCAGACGGGCGTGGATCACGAGCGGCGACGCGGTGAGGTGGACGAGGACGCCCCGGCGGGTCGTCACCAGGTCCACGAGCTCCAGGGTTTGGGCCCAGGTGAGGCGGGATCCGTCGCGGTAGAGCGGACCGTAGACGAGTTCGCTTACGAAGCAGCGGTCCAGGACGAGCCGGCCGGGCTTGGCCAGAAGTTCCTTGTACCGGCCGGTGAGGGCGACGGCGTCGGGAGTGCGCGGGGAGTGCACGACCTGGAATCCGTGCCTGTCGGCCAGCTGGCGGGCCAGGCTGCTCTTGCCCGTGCCGTCACTGCCCTCCAGGGCGACGGTGTCGTAGCGGGCGGCCAGGGCGGCGACGTTCATGACGCGAGTCCGGACGTGACGCCGGTCAGGGTCGTGGCGTGGCCGGTGCTGGCGTACTGCACCATCAGGTTCCGCCAGTTGGGCTCACGGCCCTGGGCGTGGGTGTAGACCGGGCGCGGCTGGTAGGCGATGACAGGCTGGTGGCGGGCGGCTGCGGCGCCGATCAGGAGTGCTGCGCCGGGCGGGGCCTCGGGCCCGGAGACGTCCACGACGAGGGTGGTGGCGGCCGCGGCGCGGTTCCAGTCCTCGGCGGATCCGGTGGTCGGGTCGGCGGCGGTGAAGCGGCTTGCGGTGCGGGCGGTGTGTCCGGCGCTGCGGACGGCGTTGAGGAGCTCGTGATCGTCGGTGTAGGGGGACGGCTCGATGTAGACGCCGTGCTGGTCGGGGGTGGCTGGCGGAGCGGGCGCGGGCGCGGTCAGCAGGGCGTTGATCCCGACGTTGATCGCGGTGTCCAGCTGGGTGTTGTTGCGCTGTCCGAAGGTGGTGAAGCGGCTGCGGGCGCTGCTGGCAGGACCCAGAGTGGGGACGCGGATCACCTGGTTCGCGATGGTCTCTACGAGGGGATCGGGGAACTGCCAGGTGGGCGCGTGTCCGTGGGGGTCGTAGGTCTGGAAGTCAGTGGTCAGGACGGTGACGGGGACGCCGAGGGCGGCGGCGTAGCCGATCTCCAGGCACACGCCGTCGTCGAGGCTGGGGCCGTGCAGGAGGGCGATCATCCCGGTGAGGGTGGTCAGGCGCTCGGTGTCGAGTTCGTAGAGACGGCGGCCTTTGACGTCGGCGATGAGGTCTTCCTCGTCGGTGTCGCAGAACGGCAGGAAGACGTTGTCAGGGCCGGCCTTGTCGGCCAGTTGTTTGGCGACGCGGGCGCCCAGGGCGCGATCGTGTGCGGAGAAGAGCCGGTGGGCGACGTAGTACACCACGTGGTTGTCCCTTCGGTGGGATGGGTCAGCTTCGGCGCGGTGCGGGGATCAGGAGCGGCGGTGCGGTGAGGTGCTCGGCGGCGGCATGGACGGCTTGGTCGAGGGCGCGGGCGGTGTCCTGGCTGGCGAGCCAGTGGGCGAGGAAGGTTCCGGCGAAGGTATCGCCGGCACCGGTCACGTCGGTGGGGTTCACCTGAGGGGGCTGGGCCGCAGCGAGGGGCTGGCCGTGGGTGAGGAGCCGGGCGGGGCGGGGGCCGTCGGTGATGGCGACGAGCGGCAGGGTGTCCGGCTCCAGTGCCTCGGCCAGGAGGCGGTACTCGGCGGCGTTGGTGAAGATGACGGCTGCGCGGTGCAGCCAGGGGGTGGCGGCTCGGATCATGTCGGCGGCGCTGGGCAGGAAGAGGTCCACGCTAAATCCGGCGCGCTGGTTAGTGAGTTCGACGAGGAGAGGCTCGGGTTGGAGGGGGCGGCGCAGGCTGATGTGGAAGAAGTCGCCGGCGTTGGCGGTGATGTGGTCGAGCGCGTGGCGGGTGAGGCCTTCGGTGATGCCGTAGTCGGCCTGGCTGGAGGTCAGAGTGTCGTCGGTTCCGTAGGTGAGGGTGAAGGCCGCGCTGGGGCCGTGGGCGATGGCGAGGGCGGACCAGTCGATGCCTGGCTGAGGGTGTGTTGCGGGGAGCCCGGCAAGGTCGTGGCCGATGACGGAGACGGGGGCCGCGTGGGCGTCCGCGCGGGCGGCGGCCAGGGCGGTGTGGAGGGCAGCGCCTCCGAGCCGGTCGCAGCGGCGGCCGTCGGAGTAGTGGCTGGTGTCGTGGGAGATGTTCCCGACGACCGATAAGCGGGTGTGCACGGTCGTCTCCTCAGCGGCCGGAGTGGGTGCAGTCGACGATCCGGGCGCACAGGGGCCGGCGGGTGCACAGGTTCTTCGGCGGCTTGTTGAGGTACTGCCGCTTGAAGTAGATGAGGACCAGGTGGACCCACCAGGTGGGAGCGGCGTCTTCGGGGATGGTCACCCGGTGGCCGTGGTGGGCGGCCATGGCGCGGAAGGTGTCGGGGTCGCGGGTGACGGTGCCTTCGAGGAGGTGGCGCAGGCGCTCGTGGGCGACGGGCCCGGAGGGCAGGGTGATGCCCAGGGCGGGGGCGAGCTTGGTGACCATGCCGGAGTCGACGGGGATGATTCCGCAGTGGTAGCCGCGGGCGTAGAGCACGGCGCACTGGGCGACCTTGTACGAGGCGCCGTGGACCTGGTCGGCAATCTGCTGGATCAGGTCTTTTTGGGCGAGCTCGGCGGGGTCGGTTTCGTCCTTGGCCCACTGCTCGAAGAGGAGGTTCAGGGAGCGCAGGTAGTCGATGCGGGCCTGGGGTAGTCCGATGGGCCTGGCGAGGTCGGTGACTTCGGTGTCGGTGGACGCGGCGAGTGCGTCGAAGCCGAGGGTGTCGGCTTCGCGGATGACGGCCGCGTAGGACGCGATCATCCGGTAGTTGACGCGGGTGGACCATCCGGCGGCGAGCATGCGCATGCGGGGGTCGGTGATGCTGGTCGGCCACCACCGGTTGTTGTCGTGGTTGGCCTCGACCTCCGTCCGGATGTCGGCCAGGGCGGCGGCTGTCTCTACGAGGCGCGTGATCCGCTTGCGCTCGACCACGGGGGGCTTCGGGTTCACGGGTTGGCTCCCTGCTTGAGGTGGGCGGCGTAGGCGGCCATGGCGGACACGGAGGATACGACCGGCCGGTCCAGCTGGTGGGCGAGTTCGGAAAGGATCGGCTGGGTGCGCCAGCCTGTGCAGGACAGGACTACGGCGTCTGCCTGGTCCAGCGCGTCGCCGGGCATGGACAGCACGAGGTCTCTGGCGCGGGCGGGGGCGACGTCGGGGTAGCCGTCGGCCAGGCCGAGGCTCGCGCAGGCGAGGACCTTGACCCCGTGGGTGTGTAAGGCATTCGCTTCGGTGCGGGTGACGTCGTCCGGGTACGGGGTGGCCAGCACGATGCGGCGGGCGCCGAGCCGGGTGAGCTCGGCGAGCAGGGCATCGAACGCGGTGGCCACGCCTTCGGGTACGGGAGTGGTGCCCGGGGTGAACCCGGCGGAGGTGCAGCCGAGCAGTAGGCCGTCGAGCGGGATGTGCCGCAGCGAGTCGGCTCCGTCGGTGGCTGCCGCGCGCAGACCGTCCCAGAAGCGGCTGTCGATCGCCGTCGTTCGGGAGGCGGGCACGAGACGGGCGTAGTGGAAGACCACACCGTCGGGGGCGAGGAGCGGCAGTTCCTCCTCGATGGCGACGTTGGCCCATGGCACGAGGACGCCGACGCGGCGCGGCCGGCCGCCCCCGGTCAGGGAGGCGGCCGTCCGCTGGTCAGGCCGCGACGGCAAGGCGCTGCCCGAAGATGACGCGGGGGGCGTGGCCTGTGATGGCGAGATCGCCGCTGGTCCCGACGGGGGTGGCGGTGTTGGGCTCGATGATCTGGATGGAGTACGAGCCCAGGCGCCGCCACCAGGTGCCCATGTCGTTGACGAAGTAGGAGTGCAGGCCCGGTACGAGGAGCCCAGAGGGGTAGACGCGCTCCTTCATGGGCTGGTCCCATCCGTGGTCGATGTCGGCCTTCCACGTCTCGAAGTGCTCGGCGGACGGTGCCAGCGGCTGGCCGTTCTGCGCGGCGAGGGGGGTGCCGGGGAACGCGCGGACCTGCCGGACGTTGGTGCGGTGGCACATCAAGCCCGCGTGGTAGATGCGGGTGAGCCAGGTCAGGTTGGCGATGTGGGTGGCGTGCGTCTCGCCGGGCATGCCGTAGATCAGGTTCAGGCCGGGCAACAACATCGGCAGTCCGCCCGGGCCGCGTTCGCCACCGGCCTCGTTGACGTGCTGGACGGCGCGCATCAGGACGTCGGGGGTGCAGGTGAGGGTATTGCGTTCGATGACGACCAGGTCGAAGGACTCGATGCCCATGGGCGCGCAGTTGCCTTCGGTGCAGAACTCGGCGACCAGGCCCGCGATCTTCCGGCCGACAGGGGCCGCTACGGCGAGCGGGTCGGCGTTGTCGATGTGGAGGACTTCCAGGTCGGGGCAGGCCTTGCGGATCCCGGACAGCAGGGCGCGGATCTTGTCCACGTCGCGGTTGTGGTAGGAGAAGAAGCAGGTCTGCTGGCCGAGGCGGAGGTGCCGGACCCCGGCCGCGTACAGCTGACCGGCTTCCTCCACGATGTCGTCCACGTCGCGGAAGGCGACGATGGGGGACTTGCCAGGCTCGTTGCAGAAGTCGCAGAAGTTGCGTCGGGTGCAGCCGCGGTACATCTCCAGCTCGGCGATCGGCGTCCACGGCATCTGCTCGACCAGGCCCGCGAAGGAATCGCGGTCAGCGCGCAGTCGGCCGTACGGGGCGGAGGTGCGCGAGCCGAGGGCGATGTCCTTTGAGGTGATCGTGTGGGTGTGCGAGGCGTCGAAGAGGCCGGCGTATTCGGCGGGTTCGGACAGCATGAAGGTGGTCATCGGGCCCAGCAGGTAACGCTTGCCGCGCACGCACGACATGGCGCGGGCGATGTCGGCGAGACCGCCGTTGACGGCATGCAGGTGCACTGAGGGCACCTTGTCGCCGCCGATGACGATGACCTCTTCGGCATCGCGAAGCAGCCGGATCGCGTCATCGCGATTGGCGGTCGTGGAATAGGTGAGGGGGTCGCTGTGCGGGGCGGCCACGTGGGGCTTTCCGCCGTTGAGGCTCCAGCGGACATCGTCGATCGTCAGGTACCGCACATCGTTCCCGGGGCGGGCCTGGCGCAGGGCGGAGTACGCGGTGCGCACGTAGGTGGAGATGTACGGGGGGACGCCGAGCCCGCTGGGTTCGACGGTGTAGCAGTCCAGTACGACCGAGTGCTTCGTCATCGGTGATCCCTTCACCTGGTCTTCGGTCTCGCCCGCCAGGGGTGGCGGGCGAGGGTACGCGCGTGGGGATACGCGGGCCGTGGCGGCAGGTAGCGCGGAGGACTTGGGCGCGGCCAGCAGGGACGCCGAAGGGGGCATGTGCTGGCCACGCCGGGGAGGTGATTCCGCCTGCGACTGCTCGACCCAATCAGGAGTCAGCTGAAGGCGGTATCCCCCGAGACCGGTCTGGCGGTGTGCTTCACGGGGGCCCGCCAGGCCGGGCGAGGGCGGTGCGCTGGTCCTTCATGGCGTCCTCCTGTGAGATGGCCCGAGACCGTTGTCTTCGCTATCGTGCGCCGGTATGACCGAGCCGTTCGCCCAAAACGAGGACCGTCCGGCCTGCGGAATCTGTCCGGCGCACCGGCTGCCGTGCGAGTCGTTCGTGGTGTACGACCGGCCGAGCCGTGAGTGTCCGTTCGATCCGGCCGACGGGTTCCGCTATACCGCCGAGAGGACTCCGGCGTGCGTGCATCCGCACAAGATCGGCGTTGAGCCGGACCGGATCGCCCCGCCACCGGCGGCTCCGGAATCCGCGGACGAACCGACGCCGCGGGCCCCGAGGCGGTGGTGGGCGTTGGGCAGGGGCTAGGCGGCGGCGAAGTCGATGTCGTGCTCGCGGCCGGCGCGGTCCATGCGGATGCTCGCGTACCGCGCGGTGAGGACCTGCACACGCCGGTCGACTTCGGTCTTCGGGAGCCAGTACCGGCGGGGCTCGCCCCACGCGAGGCGGAAGGCGAGGTGGGGGGTGAAGTCCCCGTCGGTGAAGTCGGTGTGCTCCTGGTCGGTCTGGTGGATGAGCTGGAACCCGATGCGTGCCGCAATCCGCGCGCGAAGAGCTGGGGCTGGGCGATCATGGCGTGGGTCATCTCGTCCACCGGCACCGCGATGGGGATCTCGGACATGACCTCGTCGCCGGTCAGGTCGAAGACGGCGGCCTTGAGGACGAGGGCGCGCAGCCTTTCGGTGAACAGCGGCGCCTTGTCCTGGTAGAGGTTCCAGCGCTCGATGACCGGGAAGCCGGTGAAGCCTGCCAGTCGGAGGAGTATTCCAGGGTGGCGGCCTCGAAGGCGCCGAACTCCACGTCCGCGGTGATCGCGGCCAGGATCTCCTTCGCCCGGCCAGCGGTCTGGGCGGGGGTGGGCATGATGCTCGTGCTCATCTGAGGTGCTCCTTCGGTGAGGTGGTGCCCGGCCTTGCCACGGCGGGGTACGGGCAACGGGGGTGGTGCATCCCTCCGGCCTGGTGTCGTGTCGTTCCCCGGGCCGGGGGAACCACCCGTCCCCAACGGGGGAGGGGGCGGGCGGGAGCTGGAACCGGCCCCAGCCTCCGGGACTCGGTGGCTCGCCTCTGGGAGGGGGAGCGGCGAGCCAGTTCACCGGAAGTCGGGGCCAGGGCTATGGGGGTGGCGGCGGGAGGTTCGGGGCGGACGGCGCGAGGGGCGCGTGTGCGACATCGTGGACCTCGTCGCAGATGCCGCCGATGGCGAGGGCCAGGCCGCCGAGGTTCGCAGCGATCAGCGCCAGGCCGAAGAAGGCGTCCCCGTCGACTCGGCTGCGCCAGCTCTCCCAGTGGCGGGATGGGGAGGGAGACCGGTCCGCCGATCTCACCCCACCCTGCGGGCATCCCACGATCGGCGGCGTGCGGTGCGGCCTGCGCGGCTAACGGTGGGGGCGTCACTGGCCTGCCTCCTCGGCGGTGGTGACTTCCGCCCACACGCGCTTGCCCCACCGCATCCGCTCGGTTCCCCACTCGGCGGCGAGCGCGTCGACGAGGAACAGACCGCGGCCCGACTCGTCGAACGGCGCCGGCTGCTTCGGCACGGTGGGGCCGTTCGGGGAGCGGTCGATGACCGCGACCTGTACGCGGTCCTCGCCCAGGCGGACAGCCTTCACGCGGATCAGGTCGCGGCCGTAGTGGTCCACGGAGTTCGTCACGAGCTCCGACATCACCAGGACAGCGCTCGCCTCCAAGGCCTCCAGGCCCCAGACGTCGAGCGCCTTCCTCACGAGCTGCCGCGCGGTGGCCACGGACTCCGCCACACACGGCAGGGTCTGGGCGTAGAGGGGCAGATCAAGCGGGTCAGGGATCGAAGGCAGCATCAGCTTCTCGCTACTCAAAAGGGTCACCGGCTGCTCCCGACGGTGCGGGAGGGAGAGGGCAGTTCGGCTGTGGCCATGGCGGTCATCGCAAGTCCGCCGGGATCGGCCCGGTAGCGCCGGTTCCCCCTCCCGCGACCACCCTGCGGCAGACGACTTCAGGCCGTACTCGGCGCGGGCGAGCGTGCCGACAGCGCGGGCGTCACCCAGTACGCGGAAGCGAGGGCTGGGGTGATCGGGGGGCGGGTTCATCACGTGGCACCTGCCTCTTTGCCGGGGCCGCCGCTGCCGCCTGTCGGGGGTGGCAGGCGGAGCGGCAGCGGTCCAGTGGGTGCTCGCGGCGCCGAAGTTGTGGCAGCCCGAGCGGCTCACATCCATCCAACGCGGGTACGTGCTGGGGTGGCAGGGGCCACACTGGCCTGACGGTTGAACGGGTTGAACCGAGGTTCGGGGGTTGGAATGGCGGCACGAGTACGCACACCGAACGAGGCCCTCGCCCGCCTGATGGCGGAGGCAGGGGTCGGAAACGACCAGCTCGCGAGGCGGGCGAATACCGCCGGGGCCGAGCTCGGGATCTCCCTGCACTACGACAAGACGTCCGTCTCGCACTGGCTGGCCGGATCCGTTCCCAAGGCGCAGGCCCGTCCGGCCATCACCGAAGCGCTCTCGCGCCTCCTCGCACGCCCCGTAACCTCGGCCGAACTCGGCTGGGCGACGGGCCCGGCCCCCGCTGCCGAGGTCGGCGGCGGCAGCGTGGTGAGCGAGGTGGCCGACTTGACCAGGGCCGATATGGATCCCTCCCGCAGGAGCCTGCTGGGCGCGGGCATGTACGCCGCCGCGCTCGGCGTGCCCCGCTTCGAGGACATCGCCGGGCGGATAGAGGAGACCAGCCGGCCCGGGCGGAGCCTGCGGATCGGCGCCTCCGACGTCGCCACCGTGAGGACGATGACCGACCGGCTCGCCGACATCCTGGACGAGATCGGCGCCGGGCACGCCCGCCCGATGGCCGCAGCCTTCCTCGCGAACACGGTCACGCCGTACCTGGACGCGGACGGCCCCGCGGCCGTGAAGCAGGACATGCTGGCCGCCGCGTCGGACCTGGTCTACCTCACGGGGTGGATGGCGATGTACGAGGAGCAGCAGGGCCTCGGTCAGCGCTACTACCACCAGGCGCTCAAGCTCGCCGGGGCGGCCGAGGACCACGTCACGTACTGCCGGACCCTGCGCGGGATGAGCCTTCAGGCATCGCATCTGGGGTACGGGCCGAAGGCGGTGGAGCTCGCGAACGCGGCCGCCGAGGCCGCGCCCGCGTCTGGACCTCGCTTGGTCGCGTTCCTGCGGGGGCAGCAGGCCGCCGCCGCGTCCATGACCGGAGACCGGCGCGGGGCCCTGGCCCGACTCCGGGAGACCGAGGACGCCCTGTCTCAGGCCGACAACAGGCGCGACGCCGTCGGAGGCTACGACCAGGCCGCCTACTTCTTCCACCAGGCCCACGTCTTCTGGCACCTCGGCGACAGGGCCGCGTCGATCACCGCGCTGCGCCGCTCCAACCGCGTCCGCAACGCGCAGGAGAGGCAGGGGCGCCTGCACGCCCTTGGGGTGATCGCCGACCGGCAGACACAGATGCGCCACGTGGAGGCCGCCACGGAGACGTGGGCAGAGTTCCTGGACCTGCACACGACGCTGTCCTCCGCCCGGGGTGACGCCCACCTGCGGACGCTGCGGTTGGGCATGGCCGAACACCGGAAGGTCCGAGGTGTCAGCGACCTGCTGGCCCGGGCGGATGACGTCGCGCGGCTCAAGGCCGCCTGACCGTAGCGCAGTACGTGGGGTCCGCTCCCCGGATACGGGGCGGGCCCGACGCGTCATTCGCTGCGCGCCGGCAGGCGGCCACGGACGAACCGGCGGGCCTGGTGCGGCTGCTGACCACCGGCTGCTGGTCGTGGTGCTGGTGCTCGGGCTTGTGGTCATCTCGCCTCTGCGTCTTCGTCGATG
This sequence comes from Streptomyces sp. NBC_00190, assembly GCF_036203305.1. Lineage (GTDB taxonomy): Bacteria > Actinomycetota > Actinomycetes > Streptomycetales > Streptomycetaceae > Streptomyces. The sequence goes on from NZ_CP108131.1 coordinate 8,603,234, forward strand.
TGCGGGGGGCAAGGGCGGCGCTAACACCCGCACCTGGAACGGGGCAACGGCATGACCGACCAAGGAGCAATCTCACGTGGTGAGCTTCGCGAGTCTCTTGTAGCAGGTCAGGGCTGCGGCGAGGCCGAGGAAGGCAAGGAAGTGGCTGCCTTTTCGTTCGTATCGGACGGTGAGGCGGCGGTAGCCGAAGAGCCAGGAGATCGACCGCTCGATCTTCCAGCGGTGCCGAAACCGTGCCGCCCGCATCCTGCTCCGGGTGCGGGCCGTACGGCGTCAAGCCTTTCGGTCACTTCGGACTGTGTCTGACGCCGAGCCGACTCAGTTGTCGGGGCGGAGAGGCGCGGCCTCGCCCGCCTGCGCGATTCAGTGCCCGGCGGTCGCCGGCGGCTTGCTCGGTCGTCGGACCGCAGGGCGGCGAGGAAGTGCCTGCTGCACGTGGCCGGTGAGCCGCGGGTGAAGGCGTCGGTCACCTGGTGGAGTGACTGCCGGCCGGCGAGCAGTTGCTCGGGCAGGCCGGGGCGTTCGTCGATGATCCGGGGGGCGGAGAAGTCGTCGCGTACACCACAGCCGTGAATACCGCCCGCTCGTCTACCGGGGCAGTAACCCCGCCTTGCGGACGGGACGTGAACCTTGGCATCAACAGAGCTACCAGCTCCCACATTTCGTCCAGAATCAGCCGACGCGACAGATCAACCCTCACGGTGCAGCATCGTGCTGCGCCTCGAAGTGTCACGTGAGACATCTTCTTAGGTCTGATCACATCAAACTCTTCTGCCCCGCAAAGAGACTTCGGTTTCACGTCCTGCGGAAAGCCAGCCCTGTGACCCTCAACTCTCATAGACAGCAAGGGCGTAGCGCGTTAGCTTGTATCTGCTGCACCGAGAGTCTGTCTGTGCTTCGATGAAATGCCAGAAACTGATTAGGCATCAGATGTCAGGAGGTGGGTGCAGTGTCGGAGTGGGGGTGGTCTCAGCAGCTCGAGCAAAAACTGCAAGAGAGCGAGTTCCTCAAGGAGAATAAGCTCGGGGCGAAGATCGGTGAAACCGTTGGTGCGGCGGCAGGAGTGGCAGCCGTGGCCTGCGGGGTCCTTTATGCCGGTTCGGCGGCCGCAGCCTCCGCCAGTGCTGCGGCGACGAGTCACGCTGCGGCCATGGCTGTGGCAACACCTGCTGTCGCCGCCGCTTCGGAGAGGGCTTATCGGGCTGGCTTCTGGGTCGGCAAGCAGGCGGCGAGTCGCGGACTCAAGAACACCGCCAAGGCTGCGTTCACGCTCGGTCGTTTCGGCGGGGCGTACATCGGTGCAACAAACCAGGCGGTTCTGCGTGAGCTTGGCGAAGAATTGCGTGACCTGTTTGCCTGAGTGCCTTCCGTGATTCCGGGGCGATGGTCTGTTCTGTGTCGTCCCGGTGATCGCCGGCATATGGGGTAGTCATATAGGCATCTGTCTCGGTCGACGGTGTTTTCTTTTCGGTATGCTGTCGGATTGGGTATTTGGCCGCCGGGGGGCGTCGTGGTGCGGCTCAACGGGGAGCGTCGGCGCGTGCGCAGTGACGGCAGTGGGCACAGCGTGGTGGATTCGGCTGCCAGGGAGGGCGGAGCCACCGCGAAGCGCCCCCGTCAGTTGCTCGCAATTAGCTGTTGCCGCAGGTGGTCACCCGCAGGTGGCTGGTGTTCCGTCCCCTTCGCGGTGGGCCGAAGGCGTGGCCGGGATCCCGGCCACGCTCGCTCCCGACGAACTCGGTGACTTCCTCTGGACCGAGGTGCCCGTACAGCACCGCTTTCATCAGGGTGTGGCGGAGCAATGCTGTGACTGTTCGATCTTGCTGTGGCCCTAGGGTTCTGTGGCTTGTCTGAGAACAGGGAGCGGAGCTGGCGTCGGCTTGGGGGCCGTTTTCTGTGGCCGGCTGGTAGTTCGCGACCGCCGGCAAGGGACTTCAGATGCACTTCACAGAATGAGTCGGCATCCGGAACGGCCTGCCGGCCCATGCTGCGCAACAACATGCCGCAGGGCGTCGTCTGTGCCGTCAGGGAGGCTTTGCAATGCTGTCGGTGAACGGGAGCGACTGCGAGGACACGCAGGTCGACCACGAGTCGGTGGGGGCGCAGTTCGCGCACCTGCTGAGCGAACGCACTAGGGAAAATCTCCGCAAGCGGCACGCGATCCGCGCTGCCGCACATCAGCAACTGCAGGCCGAGGGCTTCGGTGAGTTCGACACACCAGTGCTCGGTCGGTGGGTGAACGAGTACAGGGTCGGCAACATCAGCGCGACGACCTCCACTGGCGAGCATCTGTGGTTGGCGCAGTCGCCGCAGGTGTATAAGCAGATGTTGATCGCCGGGGGGTACCAGCGGTACTACCAGTTCGCCCACTGCTTCCGGCAGGAGGTGCGCGAGCCGGGAACGAACGATTCTCTGCGCGAGTTCGTCCAGTTGGACATCGAGATGGAGACGGGCGATTTGGAGGCCGTGATTGCGGTCACAGAACGGCTCATCACCCGGGTCTGCTCCGCAGTGGGCTTGCCGTGTCCAGATGCGCCGTTTCCGCGGTTGCAGGCGAGGGAAGCCGTCAGCCGGTACGGCACCGACCGCCCTGATCTTCGGATTCGGCCCGACGAGATCTCGATGCTCCTGGTCGTCGACTTCCCGCTGGCCGAGCGCGACGATGAGGGGGCGATCAAGCTCACCCGGCATCCCATGGCGCTGCCCCGGCAGACGCCCGACAGCCCGCAAGAGATGCTCGACATCGACACGTGGACGTTCGACCTGGTGATGAACGGGATGGAACTTGCCAGTGGTGGGCTTCGCATCAACGACGCTGCGTTGCAGCGGCACGTACTGACGGTGGCTGGCATCGATCTCGCGTCGTTCGAGGACCTGCTGCACGTGCTCGAGGACTGCCCCCCGCACGGCGGGCTCGGCCTGGGTCTGGACCGGCTCTGCATGCAGTTGCTCGGTGCGGACTCGGTCGCCGAGGTCACTGGATTCCCGTTCAGGTTTGGGTACTGGAGCAGGAGCGGCAATGTTGCGGTTTCCTGATCGTCTCGACCAGCTCGTCGTCACCGCGGCCGAGAACTGGCCCGACGCAACGGCCCTCGTCGGTCAGGACGGTGAGTTGCTGACGTATCGCGACCTCAGCGCCCGGGCACATGCAGTGGCGGATCGTCTGCTCAGGTGCGGGGTGGAGCGCGGATCGGCCGTGCTCGTCGCGGTGAGCAACGCCCCGGCCGACGTTGCGGCGCAGGTGGGCGTATGGCTGTGCGGCGCGGTCGCGGTGCCGGTACACAGATCATCCCCCCCACGCGTGGCTGAGGATGTCGCCACTCGCACCGCGGCCTGCGCCCTGGTGGACAACCTGCGGTCCGAGTGGTTCCCCGACGGCGAGGTGGACACGCCTGAGCACGGCGTGCGCCGGTTGGCGCAGGCCGGATCCGCGCACCCCGCGGAGCTGGATGAGGATCAGGCTCTGGTGATCTTCACGTCCGGCTCGACGGGGCGACCCAAGGGGGTCGTGCTGTCGCATCGGGCTTTCTGCCGCAAGCTCGAGGCGATCGACAGTGTCTTGGCGTTCGCGCCGGGCACCTCCCTGCTCCAGGTTCTCCACCTGCACTTCAGCTTCGGTCAGTGGACGACGCTGCTGACGCTGGCGACCGGCGGCACCGTCCACCTGATGCCCCGTTTCACCGCCGCAGGCATGATCGAGGCACTCGCACGGTTTGGCATCCATCGCACGGCGGTGGTGCCCACGATGCTGCGCAAGCTCCTTGCGGAATCGGACGAGTCCGCCTTGATGCGCCTGCGCGCTGTGGGAGCACCCCGGCTGTGGATCGCGGGTGGCGAACCCCTGGCTGCCGGTCTCGGGCTGGGGCTGACGGACCTTCTGCCGCATGCCCGGATCACGGACGTCTTCGGGCTGAGCGAGACGTGTACCTCCGACTTCATCGTCGCACCCGAGGCGTACCGTGAGCTGGCCGGCAGCATTGGGTTCCCGTCTGCCGGCGTTGCGGCGAAGGTGGTGGGCGACGACGGGCGCGACGTACCTGCGGGGGAGGTCGCCGAGCTGTGGATCCATACGCCGTTTCGCATGACGGGCTACCTGGGCGATCCGGGCGCGACAGCGGCGGCGACGGCAGGTGAGTGGTTTCGAACCGGCGATCTCGCACGACGTGGCGATGACGGGCGGTTCGTGCTCGCGGGGCGGGCGAAGAACATCATCAGCCGCGGCGGGAACAAGATCTCCCCACTGGAGGTCGAGGGCGTCTATTCCGGGCATCCGGCCTGCGCCGCAGTCGTGGCCACCGGCGTCCCCGACGATCTGCTCGGCGAGCGGACGGTACTGCTGGTAACACTCCGTCACGATGCACAGGTGGACGAGGCCGCCCTGCGTGAGTGGGGGCGACAGCAGATGGACCGGTTCAAGCTCCCCGACGAGGTGCACATCATCGATGAGCTGCCGTTGGGCCCGACCGGGAAGGTGGATCGGGTCGGCGTCCAGCGAATGGCGCGCGAGCGCGGCCTGAAGCGAACGAGGCAGCAGCCGTGATACCTCCGCACGGCGACGCACCGCGCCCGGTGCTGTTGCTCGACGTCGGAGGTGTCCTGCTGCTGCCGGCCGCGTCCGAGGTCGTCGAGGCGCTGGAGGCCTGGGGCGCCTCCCTGCCGGAGGTCGATGACGCGACACTGCACTACGAAGCGGTCTCTGCCTTCGACTGCTCGGGCGACATCCTCGACTACCGGCGCGCGTACGGGCGGGGTCTCGGCCTGCGCGGGGCCGCGCTCCAGAGTGCCGCCTCGGCGCATGAACTCTGGCGGCGTCCGTGGTCGATCGCGATACCGTCGGCGGTGGAGAAGCTGCGCTGGCTGGTCCAAGACGGCGGAGTCGACGTCGCCATCGTGTCCGATTCCGACGGCACGGTCGCGAGTCAACTCGTCGACACAAAGGTGTGCCAGGTGGGGAGGGGGCCGCTGCCCGCAGTGCTGGCAGTGTGCGACTCGACGCTAGTGGGGGCCAGGAAGCCGAGCCGTCTGATCTTCGATGCCGCGAGGCGGGCGGTGGGTGAGTCGCGGCGCATCCTCGGCCATGTTGGGGACAGCCTGCGGTGCGACGTTCGCGGAGCGTACGGCGCGGACCTGAAGCCGATCCACATCGATCCGCTCGGCAGCTGCCCAGAGCGCGACCACCGGCACGCGACGGCTCTGGCCGACCTGAGTTCCGGGCTGGCCTGACATGGCCGACGTGCTGGTTCTTGGGGGTGGGATCGCCGGGCTGTCAGCGGCGCTCTTTTTGGCCCGCAGCGGACACTACGTGCAGCTGATCGAGGGGGACGCGGCGTCGGCGCCGGTGAACCCGGACCACACGTTGCGCGGCTGGCCGCGGCAGGGAGTCGCCCAGTTCGGGCACGGCCACGCGATCCACGCACTGGCACGGCGCACGCTCCGACAATGCGCGCCCGATGTGCTGCGGACGCTGGCGGCCGCCGGTGCGGGCGAGCGCGACTTCGGCACGTACATCCCCCCGGCGGAGCGCGAGCCGGGAGACGACGAACTGGTGGCGATCCTCGTCCGGCGCTCGGTCTTCGAGTGGGCGATGCGCCGTGCGGTGGAGGTCGAGGAGCACATCGACATCGCCGCCGGTATGCGCGGCGTCGGCCTCGTGGCTTGTGACGGCCGGCGTGTTCCCGGCGTGGCGGGCGTGGGGACAGGCGACGGCCAGATCTTCCGGGCCCCCTGGGTGGTGGACGCCACGGGCCGGAAGTCGAGGGTCACGGCCTGGTCGGTGGAACTCGGCGCCGCCGCTGCGGAGGTCTCGTGGCTGTACTCCGGAACCCGATACTATGCCCGCCACTTCCGGTTCACGGGGGCTGCGCGACCACCGGCGAGTGAGTGGCACTTCGGCCCCGCGGGTGACCTGGGCTACCTGCGGTTCTCCGTACTGGAGGAGGACCGCGACTCCTTCGTCGTCACCCTCAATATCGCGCCCACTGACCAAGAGCTGCGCGTCCTGCGCGAGGCCGAGGTCTGGACCCGGGCCGCGTTGTGCATGCCGGTGCTGGCCGAGTGGCTGGCCCTGGCCGAACCGATCTCCGACGTGTACGTGATCGGCGGTCTGAGTAACGTCTTTGTCCGCCACGGGCCGACTACCGCCGTCGGTGGCGTGATCCCGATCGGTGACGCACTGTGCCAAACCAATCCGACACATGGCTGGGGCGTGTCCATGGCGTTGCACCACGCCCGCCTCGTAGCCGAGGCACTGAACCGTGGCCAGGCACCAACCCCGGCCGACACCGCCGACATTGTCGCTACGCTGTCGCGGTTTTCGCTGCCGTATTACCAGGCAGCCGCGGCCGAGGACACCGAGCGTGCCCGGCTCGCGGAGGGGGAGAACCGTGACGTCACGAACCTCGACAATCCTCTCTTCATCCGTAAGGTGGCCTACGCACAGGCCGCCAAGGACACGAAGCTCTACCGGGCGGTCCAGCGTCGCATTCACCTCTTCGACGATCCGACCGTGCTCGCCCGTGACCGGGACCTGCTGACGTACGCCGCCCAGCTGGCGCCGACGGCAGTCCTCACGTCAGGGCCGAGCCGGCCCGAACTGCTCGACCGGCTCACCTCGACCCGCTTGGCAGGCAACTGACGTTGACTGGTGTTACGACGCCAAGGAGCGCAATGTTGACAGAGCATACGTATCTGTTAGAACGGCTGTCGGGATCTCAGCCGAATGAACGTGCCCTGGTGCTAGAGGAACTCTCCGAGTGCACCCAACGACTCGTCGCGTCCACCGGCCGCGGGCTGGATCTGTGCGAGGCCGATCTCAGCGGTCTCAATCTCGCCGGTGCCAACCTGCGGCGGGCCACGCTCAGCCGGGCGAGCCTGCACAACACGAACCTGCGCGACGCCGATCTCAGCGAGATCACGATGGTCTGCCCGGGCATGGAGCGTACAGACCTGCGCGGGGCCAACCTCGAATCGGCCTACGTCCACGCCCTCGCCGCACAGACATGCAACTTCGACGACGCCAACCTCTCCCGGCTGCGAGATGCGACCGGCACGCTGTTCCACGGCTGCAGCATGCGCGGCGTACAGCTGTCCAGCGCGCAGCTCGCCGGCTCCTCCTTCTACCAGTGCGACCTGAGCGGGGGACGGTTGAGTGGCGCGAACCTGCAAGGCTGCCTCATCAACGAGTGCCTGCTCATCGAGGCGAGTCTGGAGCAGGCGCTGCTGGACCAGTTGTCGATCGTGAAGTCGGATCTGAGCGCAGCCTCCCTCGAAGGCGCCTCCGGGCAGGGACTGTGCCTGCAGCGCCTCACCGGAGCCCGGGCGCTACGGCTCGACGCGGCGGTGCTGCCCCGGCTGCGACTCGACCAGGTCCGCGGCGACAGCTGGACGGCCGACTCGATGCACGTCATTGGCGCGGACTTCAGCGACGTGACGGTGCTGGGCATCAACCTCGACAACGCGGATCTTTCGAACACGACATGGCGGACATGCGTGCTCTCCGACGCTCGCCTGCGCTCGGCCACGCTGTCGAACGCCAAGATTGTGTCGTGCTCTCTGCGAGGGCTGGACGCAGAGGGAGCGCACGCGGAGAACCTGCACATCGTCGAGTCAGATCTCTCGGGATCGGCGATGGCGGGCCTGACCGGCCGGTGTCTCGTCGCGCGAGACGTCAACATGCAGGACTGCGATCTGCGGCAGGCCAACCTGTACCGCGCGATGATCACGGGGGATCCGCCGGGGGCGATGAACCTGCGCGGGGCGAACCTCGTCAACGCGGTCCTGGTCCAGGCGTACGTGGCGGCCGACCTGCGGGATGCCGACCTGACCGGGGCCAACTGCGCCTACAGCAGGTTCTCCCAGTCCGACCTGACCAAGGCCCACCTCGATGGCGCCAACATGTACCAGTCGACGTGGGTCAAGGTCGCCATGCAGGGCGCCTCAGTGCGAGGGGTGCGAGCGCCCGTCTTCGTCGACCGGTGCGTCGGCCTCGCCGAAGCCGTGGCCGGCACCGGGGACAGCGCCAGCGACGAGTTCGCGGCCTACCTGGAGAGCTTCAGAGCTGTCCTGGCGAACGCTCGCAAAGGATCGACATGACCCGTGTGCTGGTCCTCGCTGCCCATCCCGACGATGCGGAACTGGCTGTGGGCGGCTCCATAGCCCGGTGGTCGGACAGCGGAATCGACGTCACGGTGGCGTTCTTCTCGGCGTCGGAATCACGTCCCGCGCTGGTCGGGCGCCGCGTCGCCGCCGCAGAGGAGGCCGCAACCATCCTCGGGCACCGGCTGCAATGGCTGGCCGATCCGGCGATCCGACAGGTGGAGCAGGTCACCGAGTTCGAGGTGGTCGAACTCATCGACAGGACCGTCGCCGCGCTGAATCCGGATGTCGTCATCGGGCACTGGCACGGCGACTCGCACGGCGATCACGTCCGGATGGCCCGGGCCACGTTGGCCTCCAGCAGGCGTTGGCCGACAACAGCCCTGCTGCAGTTCGGCCCGAATGAACACCGGGTGCTCAACTACCTGACCTTCGTCCCGAACATCTTCCTGCCCATAGTGGGCCACGAGCAGCGCAAGAAGGCGGCGCTTCGCGCGTACAGCTACGACGGACAGGGCTTTCGTGAACTCGACCTCGACGGTGCACACGTACGCAATGCCGCCCTGGGATCCCTGTGCGGCCTGGCCGCGGCCGAGGGTCTGTACCTCGCGCGGTGCGTCGGGGGCTCACATACCGCGAACGCACTCGCGCGACTACTCGGCACCGAGCCGTCTGGAGGCGAACGTGAGCAGTACATCTGAGGAGACCGACTACGGGCAACTGCTGGGCGATCGCCGGATCCGGCTGGCCGTGTGGGGTCTGGGATACATCGGCTGGTCGACCGTGGAAGCCTTCGCCGCCAAGGGGGTGGAGATCGCGGGCTACGATCCCGACCCGGAGCGAGTAGCCCAACGCAGGGCGACGGAGTCTGGGCTGGACGTGGCAATATCGAGCGACAGCCAAACGGTTCTCAGTGCGAACTGCCTGGTGCACATGATCGCGGTGCCGACCGAGCGGGACGGGGCGCCGTGTCAGGAGTCGCTGCAGGAGGTCTTCGAGGAGCTGGCAGCCGCCATCGCCCACGGCGAACTCAGGGGCCGCTGCCCGATCGTCATCGTCGAGTCCACCTTGACGCCGGGCACCACCGGCCAGCTGATCGTGCCGATCCTGCGGTTACACGGACTGGAGGTCGGCCGTGATCTCGGGCTGGCTCTCGCCCCGCGCCGGGACTGGTTCCTTGCCGAGGGGCAAGGCATGCGGGAGCTGGATCGCATCTACGCCGGCTACGACCAGTTCTCCAGCCGCTCGGCGGCGAGCATCCTCGAACTCGTCAACGACACTCTGCACCAGGCACCGGGACACCTCGAGGGCGAGCTGGTCAAGTGCGTGGAGAACGCGTACCGGCACATGGACATCAGCCTGGCCAACCAGCTGACCCTCGCCTTCCCCGACATCAATATGGTGGAGGTGCTCAGGCTCGCGGGCACCAAGTGGAACGTCGGCACCTACCACCCGAGTTTCGGTACCGGTGGTTACTGCATCCCCCTGGCCAGCCGGTACCTTCTGCTCGGCGCGCCGCAGCCGAAGGAGCTGTCGCTGCTCGAGGCGGCTGTGGAGACCGACGAACGTATCCGCCAGCTCGTTGCGGAGGCGGCGAGCGGCGGCGGACCGGTGTTCGTCATGGGCATCGCGTACAAGGGCAACATCAAGGTCGACATCCTCAGCCCCGCACGTGCCATCGTGACCCGGCTCCTGGAGGCCGGCATCGAGACGACGGTCTGGGACCCGATGTACACCGCCGCGGAGATCGACGCGAAGCTGGGTGCCGCCGTGGCGGCGACCGACGTGCAGTCGCAGGTCGCACGGGCCCGTACGGTGTTGATCGTCGCCGATCACCGCGAATTCCTCGGCGCCGACTGCGTCGACGCCCTCAACGCGCCCCGCGATGAGCGCCTGGTGATCCTCGACAACTATGGCGCGCTCCAGGCGGTGCCGTGGCGGGATCACGTCAGCTACTTCCGCGCGGGAAGCTCTGGTTGGCTGCGGTCGTGCGCGGGAGAGAACTGATGGACGAGGCGGGCTTGGCCGGTGCGCAGCAACTGCGTGACGCGGGCGCGACGGTCGGGGAGGGCGTACGGGCTTGGCTCGGCGAACTGATCGAGATCGGTACCGATGTCGAAGTGGCCGACGGCGCCACCGTGGTCGCCGACCGGCTGCGGCTCGGCGACGGGGTGCGGATCGCCGCTGGGTGCGACCTGCGGTCCGGCTCGATCGTCATCGGTGCGGGCACCGAGCTGCTCGCCGGTGCCGCAATCCTGGTCGCCGATGCGTTCGAGATCGGTACCGCAGGTCGGATCGAGCAGCGTGTGAACATCACCTGCCGATCCTTCCGCGCCGGGAAACTGTTCTACTTCGGCCACGACTCCGCGGTCGGCTACGGCGGGACCAATGCCTCCACGGCGCACGTGCACATTGGTGACCGGGTCGCGCTCGGCCCCCACAGCATCCTCAACGCCAACTTCCCGATCGAGCTCGCCGATCAGGTCGGGTCGGGCTGCAACCTCACCATGTGGACCCATGGGTTTCACTTCGGCCATCGCCTCCTCGACGGCTACTCGGCGGACTTCTCGCCGATCCGGGTCGACTCGAACGTGTGGCTGGGATTCCATGTCACGCTCCTGCCGGGCGTACACATCGGGGCCAACACCATCGTGGCGGCGGGGGCCGTCGTCGCCCGGAGCCTGCCGGCGGACGTGCTCGCCGGTGGTGTTCCCGCCAGGCCGATCAAGCCGCTGACAGCCAAGCCGGTCGACGCGGCGCAGGCCGCGCAACTCGTCGATCATCTGCTCGAACGCTGGTGCGAGGAACTGGCCTGGAAGGGCGTGCACTGGTCCCTGCGCGACGGTGGCGCGGTGGTCGTTGGTGACACCACTGTGAAGAGGTGGGAGCCGGGGGAGCCGGTACCGCCCCCCGAACCCGGTCGCACACTCGTGCTGCTGACAGTGGACCAGGAGCCGCATCTCGACGCGCCGCGGGGGGACACCGTCGTGCTCGGCCTGCGTGAGGGACGTTTGACCGGCCGGCTGACGGACGTCGCCCACGACCTGCGGGACTTCCTGCGCCGTAATGCCCTGCCCTGCGGTGATGAGGAGACGTTCCACGGCTTGCCCACCGGGCCGTTCGCCCGCCTGCAGAATCCCCGGCAGTCGACGTCCGGATTCCTGGCATGAGCGCCAGCGAGATGTCGCGGGCGGTCGATTGCGGGGCTGTCAAGCTCGGGCAGGGCTTTCCCGAGGAGCCAGGGCCAGTGCAGCTCATGGAGGCCGCGTGCGCGGCCATCGTGTCCGGTGCCACCCAGTGTCCCCCCACCCTCGGGCTGCCCGCGCTCCGCGAGGTCATCGCCGGTCACCAGGCGGCCTCCTACGGCATCGAACTCGACCCCGCTCGCGAGATCGTGGTGACCGTTGGAGCGTCCGAGGGCATCACGGCCGCCCTGCTCGAGCCCGGCGACGAGGTCCTGATCCTTGAGCCGTTCTACGATCTCTGCCCCGCCGCGGTACGGTTCGCCCGCGGCGCTGCGGTGCTCGTGCCGTGGGAACTGGTGAGCGGCGGCCCCGATCTGGTCGCCGCCGCGGCAGTCGTGTCCCGCCGTACGAGAGCGGTGATCGTCAACACTCCGGGGAACCCGTCGGGCCGGGTCTGGGACGAATCACTCCTCGACCAGTTCGCCCGGTTTGCGGTCGTGCGTGACCTGGCCGTGATCTCTGACGAGGTGTACGGGCCCATCGTGTTCGACGGGCACCGCCACCAGTGTGTCGCCTCCCCGAGCGGGACGGCGCCGCGGACGTTCACCTTCGCCAAGTCCGCTGCGACGACCCAGGCCGGGATCGACCGGATGCAGGGAGCGGGTCCCCGTGGCTGATCAGCGCGACGGAGGCTTGCGCCTGGGGGCCTCGACCGGCTGCACGTACCACTTCGACGTCGTGACCGAGGAGTCCGTCGACCTGCTGCACGCGATGGGCGTGCGGGACGTCGAGATCTATCTGCAGTGCGAGGCGGAGCTTGACGAGCGATACCTCCAGGATCTGGGTGCCCGGTGCGCCGGCCTCGGGCTTACCGTCACCTCTCTGCACCCGTACGTGTTCGGCTTCGAGAATCTGCTCTTCACGCCCTATCTCCGGCAACGCCGTTGGGCAACCCTGCAGTTCGAGCGGTATCTGCACGCGGCCAGGCTGCTGGGCGCACCGGCATACGTGTCCCACGGGCCGCCGCGTCACCTGGTGACCGACGGCTCGGCGTTCGATTCCAACTACGTGCGCACCACCAGGCAGCTGATCGGCCTGGCCGAGACGTACGGAGTGCGGTACTGCCTGGAGAACGTCAGCTACGGTCTGGTGAGCACGCCCGACGATGCCGATCACCACCTCCTCGAATTCGGCTGCGCGCTGGGACTCGTGGTCGACGTCAAGTCGGCGTGGAAGGCCGGCTTTTGCCCCGCAGACTTCCTGCAACCGCGGCAGCTGGCGGCAGTGTCCCATCTCCAGCTCAGTTTCCGCCGCGAGGGTCGCTATTGTCGCGGCGTTAGCGGCGAGATCACCGACGCCGACGTCATCGACGCACTCAGGCTCTGCCTGCGTCGGCGACCGGCGCTCGTGCCTGTCCTGGAGATCGAGGCACGTCGCGCGCAGGAACTCGCCGACACTGTCCAGGCCACCCGAGATCTGCTTTCCCGGCTGGCGGCTGCGCCTGAACACACCGACGAGCACCTGCACGGGCGAGGTTAGAAGCCGTTGTCTTTCCGAGCGTGATGGGTGTGTTTGCGCTGGTCAGGCATGTGGCTGGTCTTTCGGTGGGAGGGACGAGGTGTTGTGTCGTCTCTTCGGTGGAGGTGCTGGATGCCGTCGGTGATGGGGCTGCTGGAGGAGCGTGAACGAGCCGCTCGGCAGCGAGTGGACGTTCTTCAGGCCGAGCTGCGGGAGGCGGAGGCCGCGTGGGAGCGGTTCGTGATCGCCCGGGAGACGGTGGCCGAGGTCCTGGCGGAACCGTGCGGAGGCGAGGAGGTGCCACCGGTCGTGGTGGCCGGCGGGCGGCCGGCGCGGGTTGTGGGTGCGGTGGCCGGCTCGGTGGTGCCGGTGTGGCGAGAAGGCCTCGGCGCTGCGGTGCTGGCGCCGGATTACCAGCAGCTCGTGGACGTTCTGGCTGGTGGGATCGGGTCGGGTGTCGGGGCGATGGACTGCCGGCAACTCGCAGTGGCGGTCGGGCTGGAGCCGGTGCCTGCGAAGGTGGAGGGAGTGCGGTCGAAGGTGAAGCGCCTGGCCGCGCGGGGATGGCTGGCAGAGGAACGCCCGGGGATGTTCAGTGCCGTCGCCGGGCGAGGCGACGGCTCATGAGCATGCTCATCGACCACAGGATCATCGCCTCGGCGCTGTCGGTGCGGGCTTCGTAGTCGCGGGCCAGGCGGCGTGAGCGCATCAGCCATGCGAACGTGCGCTCCACCAGCCATCTTTTCGGCAGGACGACGAAGCCTGTGGTGTCGTCGCTGCGTTTGACCACCGTCAGCGCGATCCGCAGCACGTTGCGGGCGAGGTCGACGAGTTGGCCGGTGTAGCCGCCGTCGGCCCAGACCAGCGTGATGCGCCAGTGCCGCTCGCGCAGCCGGGCCAGCAGTGTCTGTCCCGCGTCCCGGTCAGTGACGGATGCCGCCGTGACCACGACGGTCAGCAGCAGACCGAGGGTGTCCACCACGATGTGGCGCTTGCGGCCGTTGACCTTCTTGCCGCCGTCGAAGCCCCTGGTCGCGGCCGGCATCGATGCGGCGCCTTTCACCGACTGGGCGTCGATGATGCCCGCCGTCGGTTCCAGGTCGCGGCCGGCCGCTTCACGGATCCGGTCGCGGAGCCGGTCGTGGAACTCGGCCGTCAGGCCTTTGTCGCGCCAGCGTCGGAAGAAGGCGTAGACGCGGTCCCACGCGGGGAAGTCCGCGGGCATCGCCCGCCAGGTGACGCCGCCCGCGACCAGGTAGCGGACCGCGTCGACCATCTGCCGGTGGCAATAGCCCTCCGGCTGTCCGCCGCGGCCCTCCAGCCAGCCCGGCACCGGAAGTGCGGCACGGACCTCGGCCCATTCCGCGTCCGTCATGTCCGACGGATATCGGGGCTCCCGGCTCGGACGATCGCTCGCGTTCCCGTACATGTGGGCGAGGCAGTCACACGACCGGGAAGGCGAGTTGGACGACGCGGGGGACAGCACGAAAGACTGCGGCACCAGGGTCTCCTGACGCTCGGATGGATTCGACACCCACGAGCTGTTCGGGAGGCCCTGCCTTCATGCCCAGACCGGCCGAAGATCACCCGGCCGGGCAACCACACTCGAACTCACGACCACCTTGATCGATAGAGCAACGGCTACTTAGACCATGTCCTATGTGGTGAGGCGGACGAGTCGTTTGTAGCAGCAGAGGGCGGCTGCGAGGCTGAGGAAGGCCAGGTAGTTGCGGGGATTGCGTTCGTGGCGGTGGTTGAGCCGACGGTAGCCGTGAGCCAGGACATGGTGCGTTCGATACCCCATCTGCGACGGCCGAGACGTTCGCTGGACTCGACGCCAGACTCCTCCTCCTGGCGCCGCGCTACATGCTCAGCCTTCGCGCGATCGGCGGCCGCGGACTTACCAGCAAGGTCCACCTCGCCGCGGACCGCAAGTGTCGTCCGCTCACGTTTGTCCTGACCGCCGGGAAGGCCGCGGACGGCCCGCAATTCGTCCCCGTGCCCGAGAGGGTACGCAACCGTCTGCCCGTCGGCCGCCCCCGCACCAGGCACGGTGCCGTCGTCGCAGACAAAGCCTACTCATCCTGCGGCAATCACGCCTACCTGCGCAAACGCGGTATCAAGGCAGTCATCCCGGAGAAGAAGGAGCAAGCCGCCAACCGGATGAAGAAGGGCAGCGGGGGCGGTCGGCCCGTCAGCCACGACACCGACCTCTACAAGGAACGGAACACCGTCGAGCGCCTGATCAACAAGCTGAAGGCGTGGCGAGGCATCGCCACCCGCCATGACAAGACTCCGGAAAGCCACCTCAGCCGGACTCCACCTCCGCGCCTCAATGATCTGGATCGACGACCTCCTCAAAGCCACCGACTGATCACGACATCACACAGGCCCTCAACGAAGCCAGCTCCGGTGATGTGGATCTGGTGTTGTCAGGGGTTTGGGTGCGAGTCCTGGGTGGTGGTGTTGGTTGTTCCCTGGCTGTGGAAGGTGTTGTTCGTGGTGCTGTTGTATGTCGGCAGGGTGCCGCTGAGGTTGAGGTTGGTGGGCAGGAACGAACCGTTCCCAGTGCCGCCGTTCCCGTTGCCACCGTTCCCGTTCCCGGTGCCGCCGTTCCCATTGCAGGTTCCGCCGGTGATGGAGGCCTGGTCACTGGATCTGGCGCTGAGGCCGCCTCCGGCCTGCTCGACGATGGTGGCGGTGTTGGTGACGGTGCAGGGAGCGTCGTCAGCCACGTTGACGATGATCGCGACAATGAAGTCGGCGTCGGGAGGCAGGGAATCGATGTTACAGGTGAGCACGGTGTCCGTGGCGTGCACGCCACAGGAGCCAAAGGGCCCGCGGGTGTAGAAATCCTCGATTGTGAGGCCTTGGGGGAGGACGTCGGTCATCACCGTTGCGCCGATGGCCGCGGCCTGATCGTTATTGCTGATCACGATCCGGTAGAAGCCTTGCCCGCCTCGGGGGAAGTCCCCCGCGTGGGTTTTCGTAATGCCCAGGTTGCCCTGGGCGTATGCGGGTGTGGCCCCGATGGCGAGGGGCAGGGCGGCGCCCAGGGCCAGAACGGTGGCAGCGGCAGAGGCACGCCGCCTCAAAGTGTGGGTAAGCAAGGCCATGGTGGGTCACTCCTGCTCGTGCGATGGTCTTCCGTGGCGGGCGCCGATGACGCGAACGCGACATCGGACCCTTGCACTGACAACAACGGACGTTCAGGGGACCTGATCAAGGGGGTGAGCGGAGATTTCCCCCGATTGCAGGAGGCGGCCGGCGCGAAGGGAGGCGGCCTTGAGAAGGAGCTGAAGTGACGAGCTGGCAGGACCGCAAGCCGGTCGGAGACGCCCACGAGTGAGGTTCCCCCGCAGTGCGGGAGTGGCTGACTAGCTGGTCAGGGCGGGTTGACGTGGTTTCAGGTTCACTTGTTCGGTCGTTGCCTGGTTGGCGTAGTGCTTTTCCTCGTACTCGATGGGGCTGAGATAGCCGAGCTGTTTCTGGATGCGGCGGGGGTTGTAGAAGCCGTCGATGTACTCAAAGAGCGCGAGGTTCGCTTCGGCTCTGGTGGCGAAGGCCCGTCCGCGGATGCACTCGGTCTTGATCACCATCCACAGGTTCTCGGCGAGGGCGTTGTCGTACGAGTCGCCGACCGAGCCCATGGACGCCTGGATCCCGGCCCTGACCAGGCGTGTTGTGAGCTTCACGGACGTGTATTGACAGCCGTGATCGGCGTGGTGAATGAGCTGGCTGGGGGTGACTTCGCGGCTGGCCAGGGCGTATTCCAGCGAGGTGAGGACCAGGTCGGCGTCGGCGCGGGCGGAGGCTTCCCAGGCCACTACGCGGCGGGAGAACGCGTCGCGGATCGCGGAGAGCCACAGTGGGCCCTCCCCGGTGGGGATCATGGTCAGGTCGGTGACCCACAGCCGGTTCGGCCGGTTCGCGGTGAAGTCGCGTTGCACCAGGTCAGGGGCCGGATCCGCGTCTGGGTCACGTCGGGTGAAGCTCTTGCCCCGGCGTGGGCTGATTCCGGCGAGGCCGGCCTGGCGCATGAGCCGTTCGATGCGTTTGCGGCCGACATGGACACCCTCGCGCTTGAGGACGGCGTGCACACGGGGTGAGCCATAGACTCCGCCGGACTCGTCGTGGACCTGACGGATCCTGCTGGTCAGCTCGGCGTCTCGGCGGTGCCGTTCGCACGGCTCGGTCTCGGCCTGGCGCCAGCGGTAGTAGGTGGAGGAGGGGATGTTCAGTTCCCGGAGTACGGGCTCGACCCCCAGGTGCGGGTGCTCGTCGACGAGCTCGGTCACCTGGGCCGGGTCGGGTCGAGCTGGGCCGCGAAAAAAGCCGAGGCCGTCCGCAGGACCTCGTTCGCCCGCTTGAGCTGGGCATTCTCCCTGCGCAAGGCGGCCAGCTCCTCACGCTCAGCGGTGGTGAGCATGTCGCCTCGCTCGCCGGCATCGGCCTCGGCCTGACGGATCCAGTTACGCAGGGCCTCGTGGTGCACACCGAGTTCCTCGGCCATGCGGCGGATCACAGGCTTCGGCTCGGCCGTGCGGTACATCCGGACCGCACGCTCACGCAACTCCAGCGGGTACTTCCAAGACCACGGAGTTATGGCTTGTCCGCCGCTGTCAACAGGGGCGGGGACAGGGGCTTGTGGGTTGGGGTGGTCCACTCGGGTTCGAGGGTGTAGAGGCCCCGGCCGGTGCGGCGGAGGATTCCTTCGCGGACCCAGCGTCCCAGTTCTGCGCGTAGTCCTTGGGGATCCTCCAGTCCGATACCGCGGGCGATTTCACATACGCGCCAGGTGCGGTGGGGATCGGTTCGCAGGAGTTGCAGTGTGCGGTCGCGGCGTCCGTCGGGGCCTGGGCCGGCGGAGGGGTTCACGGTGACACTGATGCTGGTGATCCTGGAGGCGCCCAGGACTTGTGCCTGGTGGGGCGGGGCGGCGTAGCGGGAGATCGGGCATTTGACGCGGCGTGGGTTGACGCGGGCCCGGCGGGGTGGGAGCAGATCGCGCAGCAGGGCCGGTGTGATTCGTCCCGGTCCGGTGTCGGGCAGTACGTCGGCTGCGGCGATGAGCTGGTCTTTTGCGGTCTCCAGGGCGACGGTGAAGGAGGCGCGGTCCGGGTCGGCGCCGGGGAGGGTCTCGACGGCCTCGGCCATCGCGCGGCGCAGTGCCTGGTAGACGGTCAGGTGAGCCCAGAGCTCCTGCTGGATCCCGGTCGCGTCCTGGGATCGCAGCACCAGGCCGTGCTGCAGGGTGTGCCGAAGCGAGTAGAACGCGGACTCGATCTCCCATCGCTCGTGGTAGAGCTCCACCAGCTCTGCGGCGGGGTAGCGACGGTGATCGGTCAGCGTGGTGGCCAGCCGGTAGTGGCCTTCCAGCCGCAGCCCTTTGGCGGTCGTCACCGCGATGTGCGCATCGATGATCCTCAGCCGGGTCCCGTTAATCCTGGTCAGGAATGACCCGTCCGGCAGGAGTGCCCAGCGTGCGGGTGTCCGTGTTCCCTTCAGGCGTACCAGCAGCTGGGCGCCGGTGGCCGCGACTTTCGCGAGGAAGTCGTCGGAGTCGAAGCCCCGGTCGTTGAGCAGCAGCATCCTGTTGTCCAGCAGTGGTAGCAGCTGCTCGGCGTAACCGGTCTCCTTCTCGGGCGTCGGTCCGAAGACGGCGCCGAGCAGGGCCCGGGTTCCGGTCTCGCACAGCACCATGATCTTCAGCATCGGATATCCGTCCGTGCCGTAACGATGCTTGTGTTTGCCCAGCCAGGCGCAGACTCGCGGCCGGTCAGGAGCCTTGGTGGAGCTGCAGCCGTCGAAGGCGACTGTGCGCCAGCACCTGTAACGCACCCCTGGTGTGATCGGCTGTGCCACGGGACCGGCCAGTGTCTCGAAGAGCAGCCGCAGCGGCGCGGCGCCCAGCCGCCGGCGCACCTCTCGCAGCGCCTTCTCCGACGGACGCGGTGGAAGGAGCCCGCGCAGCCCGCAGGTGAGTTTGTCCCACACCCGCATGTAGCCCAGCTGCGGGAAGAGAACCAGTGCCAGCACGAAGTAGACGCCCACCCTCGACGGCAGCAGCCTCAGCCTCCGCTGGGTTCCGCCAGTACGTTCCAGCACGTCATCGACCAGTTCAAAGGGCAGGTGCCGGGTCAGCTCGCCCAGATGCCCCGGAGCGAAGACCCCGTCGGCGACGGTGATGGACGACGTGAGCGTGACGGTGGAACACTGAACGGGCAACGGGGCTCCTTCAGGCGGGAAGACCTTGGTCGGCTTCCTCGCTCTACCAGGAGTCCCGTTGCCCTGACCGGCACTTCTCCCAAATACCTCGCCCCTGTTGACAGCGGCGGACAAGCCATAACTCCGTGGTCTTGGGGTACTTCCTCGGGGCAGGCATCGTCTGGGCTCCTCTCATGAGACCCATCTGACCCTCTGTCACCCATCCCCGCATCTCGGGGGAACCTCAACCCGGTTCTCGGCCGAGCAGGCCGCGGCGGTGGGCATGGTGGAGGCTGCCTGGCCCGAGGCCCTGACCGTCCTGCTGCCGAAGTACCGGCCGGTGGTCATCCGGGACACGATCCTGGCCGCCCTGGCCGCCGGTCCGCTGAGCAGCTGGCAGCGCGGGTGCGGCGCCGGTGGTGGAACCACGGCTACGCCACGGACGCCTTGCCGGGCGGCAAGGGGATCGGCTCAGCGGTCGGTGTTGCGGTGGGCCTGGTGCGCCCGCCCACGGATTGCCCGGACCCGATGTGCGAGGACGGCGCCCGGATCCAACTGGGCCCGCAGGACGTCTGCCCGAAGTGCGAGAAGCGCAGGGCGGAACGCCTTGCCGCGCGGCGGCAGGGCATCGTGCCCGGGCCCCGTGGGGAGACCGGGCCGACCCCGGTGTGGTGGGACTGCGAGGGCAAGGGCTGCACAGCGACCGGCAAGGGCACCCGGCCGACCGATGGCCTGTGCTGGCAGTGCCACGACCGGACCGAGGCCGAGCTGATCGAGCACGCCACGGCGGACCTGCTCGCCGAGCGGGACGCGGCGTACGCCGCCCAGGCCGAGAGGGCCAAGGCGGCCGCCCAGTGGAACGCGATGCTGGCCGACGCCTGCGCCGAGCACGCCGGGCGCGAAGCGGCCAAGAGCGCGGAGGTCCGCGCCCGCCGGGCGGCGGAGGCTGAGGAGGTCCGGCGGCTGCGTGAGCAGCTGGTCCGGGAGCACCCCGAGTTGGCCGCCTACGCCCAGCAGACCGAACCGCAGGCCGCAGCAACCCTGTTCTAGCCGCTATGCGCCCCGCTGAGCGTCTCACAGCCCGTTCCGGCCCCTCCGCCCGTTCCGGCCCCTCCGGCCCCTCCGGCCCGTTCCGGCCCGTTCCGGCCCGTTCCGGCCCGTTCCGGCCCCTCCGGCCCCTCCGGCCCCTCCGGTCGCAGCGGTTCCCGAAAGGCGCTCAGCGGGGCGCCTGCGGCTTCCTGGTGCGGACGGTGTCCTGGTGACGGTCCCTCACGGCCCCGCCGGCACCGACCCCGAGGCTGATTTTGTGTGTGCCCCGGCCGGAGCGACCGATCCCAAGGCGTGCACGCGTGCGCGTGCACCCGCGTGCGCGGGAAGCCCACCGGAGCTGTCGTGGGGGGCCTGTCGTGCGGGTCGGCCTGTCGGCGCGACACGAGCGGTGTGTCCTGCGGTGGGGGGTCTGAACCGTGGGTCTGGGATGGGTGCGACAGCCTCGGGGCGGAACCGGAGTGCGGCCGACTGCTGAAGCCCTGCGAGGAGAGGATCCGGCCTCTCCGGCCGGAGTGGGGACCGCGACAGGCCCGGCACGGGCTCTGCGTGGCCGCGTGAGGGCCGAACGGCGAGACCCCGGGTCCTTTGTTGGAGAGGGCCCTGAAAGGCCCTCAGGTGGCGTTGTGCGGGTTTTGGTCCGCTGGTTGCCTCGGGTACGGCAAAGGCCGATGTCCGCACCGTGGGTACGCTCATCGGCCGCCGTGCGGGCCACGCGCCAACGTGACCCGCAATGTCCCTGGTGTGTGCCTTGGTTGGAGCCAGTAGCAGACAGGGCGCCTGTAAACGCGCATGACTCGCCATCGGGGATAGCGCGCGTAACGAGGTTGAGGCTACGGCCGCCGTGGCTGAGGTATCACTTACCTTGCTGGGACAAAAGTCGGGCCAATGAATTTCGGACGCCCAGGAAGCAGCATTTTCGCAGGTCAGAGGTCATGCGGGTGCGTTGGGCTCGGGGCCAACAATTGGGACATCTTCGGGGCCAACACAGGGCTCTTGGCGTAGAGGGGCTACGGGCTGGGATTCTTGGTCGGCAGTGCTTCGTTCCGCTGCTCAGGTGACGCCAATCACCTAGCGGAATTCGGCCTGTTGGAGCCAGTAGCAGCCGGTCGGCGGCCCTAGAGAGGGCCGTCGACCCCTACCCGTGAAGGGTGTCTGAATTGAACACGATCGACGGGGCCTCGGCCCCGGCCTCCGGCGTGCGCTTCGGCATGGCCCACGCCTTCGTCATCGCCGCCTATCTGGCGGCCGCCGTGCTCCTCAGCCTCATCGCGCACATGCCCGTGCAGGACATCCTCGTCCTGCTGGGCGGCGCTGGCGCGGTCAGCGTCGCCGTCCTGGTCGCCTCCAACGTCAGGAACGGCAAGGGCGGCGGGGGCGGCCTGCTGCGGCGGCTGCTGAACGCCGCCCTCGGGGGCCCCGGCAACGGGAGCGTGAACTAGTGGGCCGGGTGGGGCGCCCCGAAGCCCCTGTCGACCACACGGTCCCCGCGCTGGGGGAGCTGGCCCAGTTCCTCCGCGACGTGCGAGGCGGTATCCCCTACAGCACGCTGGCGGAGCGCAGCCAGCGGGGAGCCTCCCCCCTCAAGCGCGCCGCGTCTGGGAAGACGCTGCCCACCTGGGAGTGCGTTGAGGGGTATCTGGGCGCCTGTGGCATCAGCAGCGGCACCCCCCACCACGAGCGCGCGCGGCAACTCCACTCCCGCGCGCAGGAGGCCTGGCGCCGGCCCAGCGGCTCTACGGCCGTACCGCGGCCCGACCTCGCCTCCAGCGAAGCCGACCTGAGCCGTGCCCTGCGGGACGCCTACGCTGCCGCCGGTCGCCCGTCGCTTCGAGTGCTGTCCGAGCGGGCCGAAGGCTGGAACCTGTCCCGAAGCACGGCCCACCGCATCGTCAACGGGCAGGCCATGCCCGTCGACATCCTGCAGTACCTGAGCTTCCTTCAGGGCTGCCAGGTGTCGCGCGACAGGCTGCCGGCCTGGTTCGCCGCCTGGTCCCGGGTTCGGGATGTGAGCCCGTTCGCCGTGTTCTGGCTCGTTCAGTTCCACTCCTCCCAGTTCGGTCCCCAGTACAACGAATGGGCCAGGAAGCAGCAGGTGTACCCGAAGCCCAGTTGGTTCGACGCGGCGGAAGCGGCCATAGCTCGACGCGCCGCCAACTCGCCGATCGACGCCCGGCGCTTTGTAGAGCGCCTCGCAGCCTGAGCGAGGAACCGACGGCGGGGCGGCCCTCTCCAGGGCGGCCCCGCCGTTCGCGCGTGCACTGCACCCGCGTGCACATGGGCCGCGACCACGTCCCGGCCGGGTGTCACACCGGCCTGTCACACGCCCTGTCACACCGGGGCCGTGTCACGGGTCTGACCATGGCGCTAGCCCGTCAACCCCCGTGGGAGTCCTTGTGTGACACACGCTCGGCCCCGATCCGCCCTGGCGCACATGGGGGTACCCATCGGGGGAGCCCATGGGGGGATCCAAGGGGGTGCGCGAGGGGGGTACGCATGGGGGGAACGTGCGCGCGGACTCACCGCGCATCGTCCCTGGGCAGGCGCCATTTTTTCGACCGGTGACTGGCCAGACTTTAGGTCTGGGCGGGGCGAAGGGGCGGGTTGTGGGGGGATCGGGGTGGAGGTTGGCGGGTGGGGATGAGGTGGGTGTGGAGGCTGGCTGGTTTCCCGGGTGATTGCGGGGGTTGTGGTCGTTAGCGTGGCGTGATCACGAGAGCGGGAGGCATGGTGCGGCGGGTTACGGGTTACGGGTTACGGGTTGCGGGTGTTGGGGTGGCGGCTGTGATCCTGGCGGGCTGCGGGGGTTCGGGGACGGACGCGAAGGGGCCTGCAGGACCGTCTGTGGCGTCGGTGCTGGCGTCTGGGACGGCTGACCCTCAGGCGGCGGAGAAGGCCGCTGTGCTGGCCGTGTACGCGGGTATGGGGGCGGCTGAGGTCCGCTCATACGCCGCGGGAGCGCTGGACCCGGAGCTGGAGCGCTACGCGACCGACACGGCGCTTGCGGACATCAAGGCGACGCTGTTCTGGTACCAGCAGAAGAACACCGTGTTGGCGGGGCAGCCGGCCCGCTCCGCGGTGGTCGACTCGATCGACACCGCCAGCGATCCGCGGCGCGCGGTCATCACCGACTGCGTCGACTCCAGCGGCTACGACAAGGTGAGCAAGGACGGCACGCCGGTGGCGGTGCCGTCCGGGCCGCGCACGTGGTGAAGTCGACCGCGCAGCGCACGGGCACGGGGCCGTGGCTGGTCTACAGCTCGACGATCGAGCGGGACCGCACGTGCTGAGCTGGCCCCGGCTCGGGGCGGCGGCCGTGGCGGCCGGCCTGCTCTGGGCGGCCGCCGTGCCGCTCGCGGTCGCGGACGGGCCTGGGGGCGGGGTGGTGTGCCCGCCGCGGGACCTGGACTGTGACATCACAGCTCAGGACCCGGGCCAGCCCGCCCCGGGCAAGCCTGGCGGCAAGCCGGGCAAGCCCCCTGGGGAGGTGGGCAGGCCCTCGTGCGCGATCGACGGCCAGGAGGTGCCCTGCTCCACCCCGGAGATGGGCACGTTCAACTCGGCGGACTCCTGCTACTGGAAGCCGACCGACGGCCCTGCCGGGGGCCTGCCGCCGGGGTTCGACACGGGTGCACCGGAGGGCTGGAAGCCGGGGGATCCGGGCGGGCGGCTGTACCTGGTCACCTGCCCCAGCGCGAACGGTGACGTCCGCGGCGGGATCCGCGGGTCCGCGACCGGTCCGGCCAGCGGCGGTGTCGACGTCCAGGCGCTCGCGCAGCAGGCGGTCGAGCGCCTGCGCCTGGAAGGGCCGGACATCGGCATCGTGCCGAAGCCTGAAGGCAAGGGCCTGGTCGGGATGCCGGTGTGGATGTGGAACCGGCCGGGCCCGACCCGCACCGGCCCGGCCACCGCGTCCGCCTCGGCCGGGTCGGTGACGGTCACCGCGACCGCCACGGTCCGCACGATCGTGTGGTCGATGGGCGACGGCGCGACCATCACCTGCACCGGGCCGGGCACCCCGTACTCACCGGAGTTCGGGAACATCTCCTGGGCCGGCGCTGGGCAGACCGGCACACTCACTACCACCCGCGAGAGTGCCACCAGCCTTGCGATCGGTGAGCTCCAGGTCCTCAACGTGCCCTGAACTGGGCAGAAAGAACTCACCGCTTGCCTAGTGGTGACTACAGATATGGCCGGTGACGGCCGGTCAGTGGTCGGCCGCCGCAGTTCCGGGGCCCAGGTGGCGGCGGCCGGGCGCGGCGGCGGACCGGTCGGCGGGGCTCGTGGCCGAGGTGGCCTCGGCGGCCGGGGCCACCTCGACCGCCTCGGCCGCGAGGAGTGCCCGGGGGCCGGCTGCGGCCGGGGTGTCGGTGGCGGGACGGGGGCCCGTGCCCAGCGGGCGGCGCGTGATCACCCCGCCAGTGTGGCCCGGGCTGTTCCCCAGGGGAACGCGGGGCTCTCCGTCGTGGTGTGTCAGAGCAGTCCGAGTAGGTCTGCGATCCAGTGGCCCCAGGTGTCGGTGCCGGTGGCGAACGGGACGATGACGCTGGCGATCAGGGTGATCGGGGCACAGCAGAAGATCAGGGTGTAGGGCCACTCCGCGTGGGGAGAGGGCTTGTCGGGGTTCGGAGCGATCAGTGTCGCGCCTGTTCCCCCGATGATCGCGGAGGCCAGTAGCGCTCCGAGGGCGGTGAGGGTCTTCGAGGTCCCCGATTCGGTATCGCTTTGGAGGACGGCGGTGGCGCCGAGGTAGATCACGGCCATCGCGGCCAGGACAAGGACCGCCGTCATCACGTCCGACGTCCTGGCCGTGCGCCCTTTCCCGATCCTGTCGTAGGAGGCGGCGAAGGTTTTGACCTCTAAAGAGGTTGCGCCCAGCCCGCGCAGGACCGGCCTAAGCCGGCGCCAGTCGTGCGGGAACTCGCCATTGGCGAACCATCGGTCCATCAGGGCAGTGTCCTCTTGCGTGGAGCTGTTGCCGTAGGGCCTGCTGGGGCTCAGGCCGGCGAGTTTTTCGGCTGGCCAGACCCTCTTGCCGCCGGCCCGGGCGCGTAGCGCCCGCAGCTGCCCTGTGAACTGTTCTTTGGTGTCCGCACGACCCAGGAGCGGCCTGCGCTCCGGCGGAGGCGCGGGGGTTGGCATCAGCGGCTTGAAGGTGCTGGTGGAAAGATCCCGTGGCGGGAGGGGAGCCGGGGCTTCCCGCTCCGCCTTCCCGCTGGTGGCCTGCGTTGACACGGCGGGAACGGCGCCTTCGAGCGTTCCGCCGGACATGGTGGTGGCGGTGCTCTCGTCGAGGAGGGTCTTGTTCTGGCGGCGCAGGACTTCGACTTCTCGCTGTACGAGGACGACCTGGTCGTGCTGCGCGGTGAGTTCCGCCTCCAGCCGGCGGGTGTAGGCCTGGGCGTCCTGGAGCTTCTTGTCCTGCTCGGTGACACGCTGTTCGAGGACGCCTAGTCCCGTCTCCGCGTGGCGGGCCTGCTCCAGCGCCTGCTCCAGCTCACCGGCCAGCTGGTCCGCATGCTCCTTGAGCGCGGCCAGTTCCGCCTCACCGGCCTGTTTCTCTCCCTGTACCCGGGCGAGTTCCTGCTTGAGGATTACCAGCTGGACGGCCGGTGACCGGCTGGCCTCATGGGCCCGGGCGCACAGCTCGTCAAGCCGCTCCCGCACTCCGGCGTCCAGGGGCCGGCCCCGCTCCGCGAGGAACGAGTCCAGGCGCGCGACGAAGGTGGGCGGGGCGACCCTGTCGCCGCTGAGGTAGCGCGAGAGGGTGGCCGGGGCGACATGCGCGGCGACCGCGATCTCCTTCTGCGTGCCGCCCTGCATCGTGAAGCCGTGCACCGCGGCGCGCAGCGCGGCCGCGTAGGCGGCGGCCGCCAGCCCGACCGCCTTCGGTTCACCCATCCCCGTGCCCCCTCGTCGACCGCCCCGCGCGTGCGGTCTGGCGCAGGCCGGATCCACGATTGTCACGCACACGCGCAGCAGGGTGAAAGTCCCCTGAGTCCAAGGGCGTTGACCTGCTGTTACCGGTTGAGCGGGAACCGCCGTTCCCTCTGCCGCACCAATCCGCCGCGCTCGACGCTTGATCCGTGGCCGCACCCAGCGCCACACGGATAAGCGGAAGTGAGGCACAACGGTGAACATGATTCGGAACCTGGTAACCGGCGCCCTATCGGCAGCGGCCGGCCTGGTCGCCACTCTGTACCCGGCGGTGGAGGTCCCCGCGCTGCTCCTGGGCCTGGCCACTCTCACGGTTCCCGCACTGCGCGCGGTGCTGCGCTACCGGCTCCATGCCAAGGCCGTCGACAAGGCCGCCGCGGGTGACCTTCCCGCGCTTTTCCAGGCCTTCGGCGCCACCGAGACCGGTCAGACCGGTGAGGAACCGGCGCTACCTGCTACCGGGCCGTAGCCATACGAGCCGGTATCTCCAAGGGCGTGCGGCCGGTCCTGCGGCCAGGGTCCGGCCTGAGCGTCACCGTGCACCCGTGATCACCTGCGGGTCTACAGGAGGCCTGCGGTGGTGGCGAGCCAGGTGCCGGCTGTCACCTGGTAAGCCCCAAAAGGGGGTCATGGGAATGGAGCTGTCCTGCAGACGAGTTCGCACATACAGTCGGGATCATTGCCTGACGGAGCGTGAGGGGTGAGGGCTTGTCTGCGTGCCCACGGTGCCGACAACTTGACCAGGTTCGAAGCGTACGCACCGTCTATGAGGGCGGAGGCGGCAGCTCCGGAGGAACGGCTTCCCCGTCGAGTTCGTGGGGCGGCGGGGGCTCTGTCGACTACAGCGGATGGAACCAGAGCGATCTCGCGTTGCGGGTCAGCCCTCCCAGGCACCAGAGGGCTGAGGTAGATAGCTGTGGCTGCTACTTCGGCATGCTCGTGTTCTTGATCCCCGTGTACCTGCTCATTGCAGGCCCTGACCTGGGTACGGCGAAAGCCCGCACCATAGCGGCAGTGGCCGTGGTCTTACCCTGCGCGCTTCTCGTGCTGCGCTGGCTCCTGCGTTCCTCTGCGGATGCCTCAAGGGCCGACCGCGAGAGCGAGGAGCTTTTGCCGTTCCGGGTGCACGTTTGGCGGGAGGCGAGCGTCTGCCTCCGCTGCTATATCGCCTTCTGGCCTGTGCGCGACGGGCGCCGACATGTCGTACCTGTCGATGAATTCCAGCAAGCAGTTTGGGATCTGGCCATTGAGTTGCGGCAGAACAGCCAGGAGCCGCATCGTCGGGGGTGAGCGGGTCTTCTGGCCGGCGGATGCGTACGGGCTTGGGCTGGTGCGGCAGGCCACCGGCTTCGGCCAGGGCTCGGCCTGAGGCGCCACTGTGCACCCGTGATCACCTGCGGGTCTACAGGAGGCCTGCGGTGGTGGCGATCCAGGTGCCGGCTGTCACCAGGGGCTGGTAGGTGATGAAGTTCCCGGCGGTGAGCGCGATGGGCATGGTGATCAGGGTGGTGGCGGTCACGTAGGGCAGGGCGTCGGTGCCGCCCAGCTGGTGATCGCGATGGTGGCGCCGGCGATTGCGGCGAGGACGCACCGAGGTCGATGTTCACGAGAAGCGACAGCACCCGCTGGCGGGGTTACGCAGTGGAGCGCCATTCCCCTTCGAGGCTGCTGAAGATCATGGAGTCTCGCCAGCCGTCGTGGAGCAGTGCCGTGTGGCGCAGGCGTCCCTCATGCGTCATACCGATCTTGGATAGTACTCGGGAGGAGCCGAGATTCCTCGGGTCACAGGTGGCATGGATCCGATGGAGCCCCAGCTCGCCGAACCCGTGCGCGAGCAGCTGCCGGCCTATTTCCGTGCCGATGCCCTGCCCCCATACCCGGGGATGCACGATGTATGAGATCTCGCCCTGGCGCTGCTTATGGCTGCGGACATGCAGCTCACCCATGCCCACCACATCCCGCCCGACGCGGGCGACGTAGGGGAACCGGCGCTGAGGGGTGCCCGACCAGGCCTTGACCGCGGAGTCCACGAAGTCCTGTGTCTGGACCTCTGTGTTCGGCCCCCAGGACTGATAGCGGCATACCTCCGGGAGGCACGCCCAGGAGTGAACGGCCGGCCAGTCCTCCAAAACGATCTCGTCCAAGGTTACCGAGTGCTGACTCATACGACGATCATGAACGGGTCGCCGCGCGAAGATCAAGGTCAAGGAGCCCATCACGCTTCGCCGACGGCTATGCGGGAGAGGCCTGGTGCTGTCAGTTCTCGTGAACATTGCGACGCGCTCCCTGGCCGAGTGTGCCTCCCCAACCGACGTCGAATCGCTGCTCCTTCTCGTGGACAGAGCCACCCGTAGGCGGGTCAAGACCCAGGCTGGCCTGCGGCCAGTGAGTATCTCGGTGTCGTGCGTAGCGTAGATGCCAGTTCGGCGCAGGGTTGGGTCGGTGTGCAAGCCATGTGGGCTCGCTCTATCTGTACGTGATCGCGGTCCCGTAGGCCACCAGACTCGTGTAGGAGATGCCCGGAATGGCGGTCACGCGCGCTCCGATGACCTCGTGGGCCCCGAGCTCCGCCGCGCTCACGCTCAGGGAGGAGAGCGCTCCGCCGGCCTCGAAGCATCTACCGCCCCAAACTATCCAACTGCTGGCGACGGTGCGGGCCTGTTGAGGGCTGTCGACGGTGACGACCGCGACCGGAAAGGGAAGTTTCTGTTTCTTCGCCATAGACAGGGCATGCTGCCAGGGGCCCGATCCGTCCGGCAACGGGCAGGATGCACCGCGCGCGGCCAGCTGATGCCTGGGCGCCTCGGATGCCGTTGTCGTCCTGGCTGGGTGTCAGGGACTCAGGTTCCTCAGGGTAGGCGCGGGGGCAATGTGGAGGAGGACCCGGGCTGATGCCCCTTGCTGTGGAGCTCAGGCGAGCGGACCATATGGGGTTGATCCGACGGACGGGGAATCCATGACATGTCAGACGTGTTCAAACAGCGGGAACTGCCACAACTGTGGTGGAACGGGACAGCGAGGCGGTTCCGGGGCTGACAAGTGCTCTAGCTGCAACGGTTCTGGCGACTGCCGGGGGTGCGGCGGGCGCGGTTGACCGGCCGGGCTGGGGGCTCATCGTTAGAACGCGGAGGGTCGCCCACCTGGTGGGCGGCTCTCCGCGTGCCGCCTCTCAGTTCCGTGGCGTACGCCCTCCGGTCGCTGCTTGACGCCGCCGGTCCGGGTGTTCCGACTGGGAACACCCGGACCGGCCGTCTGCCCTGTGTGGGCCCGGCTGTCCCTCCGGATGGCCGGGCCCGCGCGTCGTGTGGTGTTACTGGTGCCACAGGTGCCGCAGGGCGGGCAGCGTGAGGGTCAGGAACACGGCGAAGGTGGCGGCGCCGACCGCGAAGGGGTCGGCCCAGGCCGGCGCCCACCGGACGAAGAGCGCTGCGCCGATGGCGAGCACGGTGCCGAGCATCGTGAGGGCGAAGGTGATCACCAGGAGGAGGACGGGTCGCTCGCGCCGCAGCCGCGCCAGCTCTGCGTCTGTCTCGGCGGCCTGGGCGGCCGTGGTCTCGTTGGTCTGGGTCGTGGTGGTGGTCATGGTGGTCCTTTGGTTGGGCCGGCAGGGTGCCGGGCTGTGGGTGGTGCGAGGGCAACTGTGTGAGTCCGGCTGTCGGGGTGCGAGTTCTCGCGAATTTGCGTTCCGTGCCTGGTCAGAGGCCGCCGAGTGCGTCCGTGACGCGGATTCGCGAAGGCTTGACACGGAGCCGTCCGCCATCGCCGGTTGAGGTTGCACCGGGGGCGGGTTAGGCCCGCAAGTCCCGTCTCCGGCGTCCCGCTGTGGACTGTCCGTCACGCTGGCGATCGTGGAGATGAGACTGAGCAGGATTTGTCTGCGGGACCTAGTGATACGGAATTCGTGGCGTTATTCAATGTTTCTCCGGAGACCTGCATGAATTTTCTTTGTGCGACGCCCTGAATTCTCAGATCACTCCTGACGGACCATCAGTTTGGTGTGTTTTCGTGGTTGGTGGGGCCCCGGACGGCGGGCTGGGGGGTTAGCGCTCGCGTGTGGGCCGTTCCTGTCCTCGGACACCCCTGAGGTATCTGTGCAGTTCAGGAGCCTGGAGACGCCCAGTCAGGGGCGTTCAGGGACACGGTTCTTGGGTCCGGGTCGGGTACCGTGCCCACGGTGCCCGGCCGGCCAGGCGCTGTATGGGCATCGTGGGGTGGATCCCAGATGCTATCCGCTCCTCAGAGTGATGCACGCGAGGTCCAGGCGGGCCCGGATGGGGGAGCTCCCTGAGCACCAGGCCGTGGTGCATCAGGCCCCGCGGCCGGCCTCCTGCCCAAGCCACGCAACCCGCCCGGGGTCACCCGGGCCCGCAGCGCGGGCCGTTCGGGGTGGAGCGCAGCGGAACCCCGAACCCGTCCGGAGCGAAGCGCAGGACTCCGGCCCAAAGGGCCGGCCCTGGCTCGGCGAAGCCGAGCCCCGTCGAGCGCAGCGAGGCGGTTCTCTCCTGAGCGCGCAGCGCTCAGGAACTTCGGAGCAGCCGAGCACCGCGAGGCAAGGGGCGAAGCGACCGCACCCGGCCGAAGGCCGGGCCTCGCCGAGCGCAGCGAGGCGACTCTCTGTCACAGCGCGCAGCGCTGTG